>NZ_JAYMEW010000004.1:0-346125 GCF_037029655.1 Marinobacter sp. CH_CUG1437-1
AAAGTTACAAGCTAGACTATGAAAGGTGGGTCAATTTTATTGGCCAAAGGTGGGTCAAAATAAATGGCCATTGACACCATAGTTGAACTGGTGCACGGGGCGGGCACCAGTCTCATGTAGAATTTCTTTCCAGCCCGCCCTGTGAGGCTGAGTCCAATCGGCGTAAACCCTCTGTATAGCTACGTCACCATTTTTCTCTACTTCCCGGACGACCCCTTTAAAGTCCTTAGGGCTAATGTTTTCGCCGTCAACAAGTACTGCAAAAGTTTTACTTTTCATTGTCGTCGTCCTTGCATCAGTGGTCTGCTTCAAAACAAAGGCGGAAGCCTATTTTTATGTGTTTGGCTTTTCCGGTGCTACTGGCTGGAACAAGATCTCGATTCAATGAATCTGATCCATAGATAGAAACTAGAGATTTCGAACGGACGGCTGCTGCCATTTTTCCGTTCGGGTTTTCATATAGCCACTCTGCGAAGTTGTCCGAATTCACAAAATGTAGCCCTTGTTGATTGCTAACGAGCTCGGGTTGATTTCTAAACCTACACTGTAGATTCTGGAAAGATGTCTCATTCATATAGGGAGGGTGCGCACCGTAATTCCGGCCGGATGATTCGTCAAAAAACTCCAAAAGCTCGTTGGACCTTGAGTCAGGTGCACCCGCTAAGCCCCTTGGCACTCGTCCAGAAGTTGGACTGCGAAGTTCTAAATACTCAGCGATTTTCAGCAGTCTTACAGGAAGCTGATAGACGTCTTCAAAGTACTTTGCGTAAGCACAAGCATCAAACCATGTCACGGTTGCCGGGGCTTCGAGTTGGTCCACATTCATACTGACAAGCCTGTCCATCTTGAATGCATTTTCCAGGCGTTCCCGCGCGCTGAAATAGTCGGACCTCTGGTTTGAAAACTTAGCGAGCTCTGAAATGGGAACGAGATTGGAGACGTAAAGACGTTTGCCGTCGAGCTGGACGATATTAAAGGCCAGAGGGCAGTCTTTTTTTACTTCTGATCGTGCTGAGGGCGGATGATAAAGTTTGCGCTTTAAGAGGGAGGCTCGAAGTATTTCAAGTTCGCCCGGATAGTCAGCTAGCGAGCCGCCACCGGCATAATAATCTTGCTCAGCGAGATGCTCGGCCTGCTCACGCCATCCGCTGAATTCGAAATAGTACCAGCGCAGGAAATGATAAGCTTCATTCATCTGTGCGGGAACATCTGATCTCTTTAGAAACGGGTCGTAAATCTGATGCTCGAAGGCCGCTGAGCGTAGGCCTGGAACGACAAAATCGTACTTTCCATCTGCTCCTTTAAGAAACACCAAGCGATCATTAAATGGAATGACTTCGACCCAGCCTCGTTCGCTACTTTCTATTTCTTCGCGAAAAAGGTCCGCCAGTTTAACTGTTCCTTGGTATTCCTCCGCGAAGCAATCAGGATCATAACTTTGAGGACAATACAGCTTTGGTAAAGAGCTGTTATCCGAGGCTGGCTCTACTAGAAAGTCTCCTAGCAGATTAAAGCTCGGATAAATGCACTCAAAATAGAAACCACTGACTACCATATCCCTGGTTCGCCTAGAGGAGTCGCCAAAATTAGAGTCGGGACCTTGCTTTGCCTTCCCTATTAACTCATAAAATCTGGTAGAGCCAATTGACGGGATCCCGCCGAATTGGCGATACATAGTCCTATTGAACGTCCATTTTCCATCATCATAATGAGCGTGATAGTCAAAGTTATGACCGGTAAATAGCTTTTTGGGAAGAGGCGACCCCGATTGAAATAGCCGCCCGCAAACCTGCTCGACTGTTAGTTTAAGCGGGACCATTGCGTCGGCGGGCTTTCCGGCTGGATGCAACAGATCAGCCCTGAAATGCAGGCCGTTATGCTCCATGAAAGGCTTTATGGAATCAGAGTAAATTTCGCGATATTCCGAAAACCCGCCTTTAAAGCCGAGCTCTTTGACTACGAGGTTGAGCAACGAATTGTGTTTGATTTTTTCGCGATCTCTCAAACAGTTCTTTGCTGAATTCTTGAGTTCTTCAGGGGAAAGTCCGCGCAGCGGCAGAATATGAAACTTCTTAGTGGGTAAATAACGAACGACGTTAGACATTTCTCATTCTCATTGTGATGCTCCCAGCATTGTTGAAAGCTGGAGTGCCTGAGCAAAATAGAAACGAGAACAAGTGAATCTGAGGAGCAAGAGAATGTTGCTTTTCAGAGGAGGGCTTTTGTTTGATGAGACACTAACACCAACCGCAGGGAACCCTATACCTTTCGAAGGATACTATCGGCGTTGATTGTGCTGGTCAACCCTTTGACGCTTCAGCGGAAGATAATCATAGTGGACTTCCCCCGATACGCGTGACACACCCTAGCCTCAAAAGGAGGACTTCGGAATCGGATCTGAATGTTCGCTTTGCGACCTTAGCAAACATTCACGGTCCGCGGGTATCCACCCTATCATGAGCACATTCTGGCTCAAGAAACTGATCAACCGGTACCGGTACTAAACGCTATCAGCGAGAGAATGAAAGGCTGATTTTCTGAGTGAAAATTAGCGCTTTGGTATGGCAAAAAGGGAGGGATTATTCGGGCCTTTGGCCCTCACCCCTTCGGGGCCGTCGTCGCTTTGCTCCGACGTTCCTCAGCCTGCTTTGCAGGCTTCGGTCGAACCCGCGAGGGTTCTTTCTACCCTGCCGATCAGCCAATAAAAAACCCCAGCATTTCTGCTGGGGTTTTGTATTGGCGGAGAGGGAGGGATTCGAACCCTCGAAACGCTATTAACGTTTACACACTTTCCAGGCGTGCGCCTTCAGCCACTCGGCCACCTCTCCAATAAACTGTTTCAAATCAGCGACGTCGTCGCTCATTTGAGGGCGCAAACTTTAATGGTTTTATGGGCGGTTGGCAACTCCCTGGCGGAAAATCGTCGAAAAAATTACTGCCTGGGCGGTTTTGTGTTTACCGGTTGAACAGATTCAGGGCTATCGTTAACACAATGCCGACAGGAATCATCAAAGCAATCGGGAGATAATAAAAATGCTGATGAAAGCCGAGCAATCGACACTGGTGCTCATCGATGTTCAGGAGAAGCTGATGCCCGCCATCAGCCACGGTGATGAAGTGGTGGACCGGTGCATCGTTCTGGCCACCATTGCCGGGCTTATGGAGGTTCCTGTGTTGGGAACCGAGCAATTGCCTGACAAGCTTGGGCATAACGTTGAAGCCATTCGGGAACTGTGTAACACGACTCTGGCCAAGCACCATTTTGATGCCTGCCCGGATGGTCTCGTTGATCAGCTACCCGAGGGCCGACAGCACATTGTCATAGGCGGTTGCGAGACCCATGTCTGTATGATGCAGACCGCTCTGAGCCTGATTGATGCGGGTTACAAGGTCTGGGTGGTGGCGGATGCGACCGGGTCCCGTAACGAGTTTGATCGCGATGTTGCGCTGGACCGCCTCAGCGAGAGCGGCGCCAGGATCGTAACGCTTGAAATGGTGGCGTTCGAATGGATGCGCCATTGCAAGCATCCGCAGTTCCGGAACATCCAGGCCCTGATCAAATAGAGGCATCCACTGTGCGGCCGCATTCGTAGACAATCGCTTCAGTCACAGGTGGTTTCGAGGTTCACAATGCTCAATATGGACTTTTCCAGGAAGGTTGTCGTTCGCA
The DNA here is from genome assembly GCF_037029655.1 of Marinobacter sp. CH_CUG1437-1. NCBI lineage: Bacteria > Pseudomonadati > Pseudomonadota > Gammaproteobacteria > Pseudomonadales > Marinobacteraceae > Marinobacter > Marinobacter sp. CH_CUG1437-1. The sequence continues at coordinate 3,671 of NZ_JAYMEW010000004.1, forward strand.
CCACCGAGGAGGATTGGGTTCCCAGCCCCGCCGGAGGTGTTCTGAGAAAGCCCCTGGCCCGTGAGGAGGCCGAACGTGGGCATGCCACCAGCGTCGTCCGATACGAGCCCGGAGCCTCCTTCAAGCGACACGAGCACCCCCTGGGCGAGGAGATCCTGGTGCTGGAAGGCGTCTTTTCCGACGAGACCGGGGACTATCCGGCCGGCACCTATTTGCGCAATCCGCCCGGCAGCGGACACGCCCCGTTCAGCAAGGAAGGTTGCACCCTCTTGGTCAAACTTCATCAGTTCAATGAGCGTGACCAATCGACGGTGCGCATCGACACCCGCAATACTCCGTGGCTCCCGGGTATCGGAGGGCTAGAGGTAATGCCTCTACACGAGTTCGAGCACGAGCACGTCGCCCTGGTGAAGTGGCCGGCCAAGGAGATCTTTCAGCCCCATCGACACTTCGGCGGTGAGGAAATTTTTGTGCTGTCCGGAGAATTCTGTGACGAGCATGGGCGCTACCCCGCCGGCACCTGGATTCGCAGCCCGCATATGAGTCAGCACCACCCGTTCGTGGATGAGGAAACGATTATCTGGGTAAAAACCGGTCATCTACCGATCGAAGCGCATTAAAAAAGGGCCCCGGAGGGCCCTGAAGAGGCTAAGAGATCGCTGTGCGTTGCCAGTTGTGCCTGCTGAATGCGTCGTTGCTTGCGCCCTCTGACATCGGGCTGAAGAGTGCCTCTTCGTCCGCAGGGACCGCAAACACGTGATACGCCTCAGGGCCAAATGGATCCAGAGCGGTGTCGACATACTCGAAACTGTCTGGCACGGGTTCACCCGAGAAAGCGACACGGAACTGGCGATCCAGGGTCGGTGTGGTCACGCTCAGGGGCTGCTCTACCCAAAGGTAAACGGCCTTGTGGGGCACGATGTATTCGCTGCGCACCACCCTGTAACCCTCTTTGAGCGTGAGCGTGGTCGGCTCCTTGCCCGGTTCCAGACGGAATTTGTGGATGGTTTTCATAGCTGCTGCTCCTCTTCGGGTTGCTGCCTTTCACAACTCCATCATGGACAGGAACAGGAATCGATAAAATAAGCTTTTGTGAGCTTTTAACTTCGACATTTTCGATGTACTTAGGCTTCTCTGCTGTCAGCATGCGCCTCAACGATCGCCCTAACACCTTCGTGGGCAGTTTTTCGGCCCCGGGTGATGGCAAACAACTCATCCATTACCTCATCGATTGAGGCAATCTGCTCTACCTCATACTGACGACACACCTCCTCACGGATTGATGTTGGTGCGGCAAAAACGCCATAGCCCTGGCTGCCAAAAACTTTGATCAGGGCGCTATCGTCGACACGGGCAACGAGTTTCATGCGGACCCCGTTCAGGGAGAACCAGTTCATCAACCGCTCGAAGTAAGGGGCGTCGGTGGCGTTGGCCAGCAGCGGCTGCCCATTGAGGGATTCCGGAAACCCTTTCCTCAGCTTTTTCGCGAGCTTCGGTGCGGCATAGAGACTCATGCTGGACCCCGAAAGGGGATGCACTGTGAGGTTGCCATCTTCTTGCAGTTTCGGCATGCGGTCAGTCAGCACAAGGTCCAGCTCCTTGCGTTTCAGGCTCAGCACCAGGTCCTCGGTCCGGCCCGTCTGGCATTCAAGCTGAACGGAGCGCTCACCTGCCATGGCCGGTTGCAGCAGGTAATAGGCAATCAATTTGTGAATGGAAGCCGATACGCCGGCGCGCAGGGTCAAGGGACGCTCGGAAGGATCAAGCCGGAGGGTCTCAGCAAGCTCGCCAGTCAGGGCGAAAATATCATCGGCGTAGCCGAGAATCAGCCGGCCAAGGTCCGTGAGAATAAGCTTGCGTCTCTCCCGGGAAAACAGGCGACCACCCACCGACGCCTCAAACGTCGCCAACTGACCGCTGAGCGTCTGCGGAGCCAGCTCCAGGACCTCGCTGGCGCGCGCGATCGACCCTTCCCTACTGATTACCCAGAAATAATACAGGTGGCGAAGATTCAACTGTTCCATGGATCTGCCCTGTCAGCGTCAGGAGGGCCGCGGAATTTTGAGAATCTCACCGAAGGTGACATATTCGCTCCCACCCAGGCGGCCAATGGGATCAATCGCAGCGCCGTCGAAGGTCAGACGGTTCTTGTCATCGTAACGGGCCGCAGCATCCGATACCCAGACCCGGGTAACCTTCCCGAATACCAGCGACTGCGGCGCTGCACCAATTTCCTTGATGTCATAAAGCTCGCAGGCAAAGGCGACGTGACAGTCCTTGAGCCGGGGCAAGCCTGTACCCTCGAAATCCACCAGCTCCAGATCAAGATTTTTGAGCTCCGATTCGCCATGGGGCAGCGTTCGTGAGGATTCCGTAACTGCCTCTGCGAGATCCCGATGGGCGATGTGAACCACAAAATGCGTTCTTGCCTCAATGTTGACCCGGGTGTCCTTGGAAACACCCTCCGCCGGCTTTTTACCAACCGAAATCATCAGCAGGGGTGGATTGCTGGTAATAGGCGTGAAAAAAGAGAACGGCGCCAGATTGAAGTCGCCGTCCGGATTTTCACTCAGCACCCAGGCCACCGGTCGGGGGATAACCGTCTGGGTCAGGATGTGGTAGGCGTCCTTCGGATCCATACCCTCGAAATCTATCAGCATTATTCTCTCCCTTTGACGGCGGCTTCGGGCGCTCGTTCGCGCAACAGCCACAGAGTCATCAACAATCCGTGAATTATGAGGAATGGCACTGCAACCATAACCAGGCCGCCCCACCCCAGCCAGCTCAGAATAGCGCCGGCAGACAGCGCAGCGGTGGCCTGGGAGCCAAAGACCATCATGTCGTTCAGACCCTGAACCCGGAAACGTTCGGCATCCCGGTACCCCCGGGGCAGCAGCGTTGTGCCGCCAACAAAAAGAAAATTCCAACCGACACCCAGTAACAGAAGGGCTGAAAGATAATGATGAAAACTAACGCCACTGGCCGCCAGGCCGATGCAGCCCAAATACGCCAGCAATCCCGCAGCCATCATCAGCGGTATGCCCACGACACGGGTCAGCCAGCCGCTGATCAGCGAGGGTAAATACATGGCCATGATATGAAGCTGGATCACGCGCTTGGCGTCATCCAGATCATGCCCGGCCATCTCGGTCATACTCAGCGGCGTTGCTGTCATTATGAAACTCATCACCGCATAGCCAATGGCGGCCGCACTGATGGCAGCCCAGACCAGTGGGTTGCCGAGAATTTCCCGCAGGGGGCGCCCGCCGCCGGGTTTTGATTCCTGAACACGCTCGGCGCCGGCCCGGTAGCCAGCGCCAAGAATCAACAGGGCTGCGGCCTGAACCACGGCGAGCCCAACCCAACTGATCAGAAATGGATACTGCTCGGCTGCGCCGCTTCCCAGCCCTGCCACTTCCGGCCCGAGCCAGGCCGCAACCAGACCACCCAGCAGCACACGGGCGGCGGCAGAGCCGGCCATACCCGGTGCCACGGATTCCATGGCGGCAAACCGGTATTGGTGAACAACCGCAAGGCCGGTACCACCGACCACAGCCGCCAGACACAGCAGTGAAAAAAGACCAGACCAGGAGGCCAACGCTCCGAGAAGACCGGCGACGATGCCCATGACCGCACCGAGCAGCATCACGCGCTTGCGCCCCATGCGTTCCATCAACCAGGTTGCCGGTTTGATGGCCAGTACAGTACCGACCACCACCAGACCGACGGGCAGCGTTGCATATTCAGGCGCCGGAGCCAGCAATCGTCCCTGGATGCTGCCGATAAACACAATAAAAGGCGCGGTGCACATGGCGAGCGCCTGGGCAGCAACCAGGACCCAGACATTAAGGGGCATGGGCTACTTTTTCCTGTAGATGATTCCGGGATGGCACTGCACCATCTCGTAGAGGTGAGGCAAACCGTTCAGCGATTCGGAGGCACCCAGAACAAGGTAGCCGCCGGGATTCAGGGTGGCGTGCATCCGGGTAAGGATGTCCTTCTTGAGATCTGCGGAAAAATAGATCAAAACATTCCGGCACATCACGATGTCGAACTTGCCGAGCATGTAGCGCTCAAGCAGGTTCAATTCCTTGAACTCCACCATACTCCGGATTTGCGGCTTGATTTGCCAGCCGCCGTTCAGGGACGGGGTGAAGAACTGCTTTTGTCGCTCCGGTGACAGGCCCCGGCCAATGGCGATCATCTCGTATTCACCCTTGCGGGCGACTTCCAGAACGCTTTTGGAGATATCCGTGGCCGTGATTTTCACGTCGCGAAGCTTCCCGGGCCTCGCACGCCGGAATTCTTCCACGATCATGGCGATGGAGTAGGGTTCCTGACCTGTTGAGCAGGCCGCCGACCAGATACGAAGGGGTTGGGCGGTTTTGCGCTCAGCGAACTCGGGAAGCAGTTTTTCCTGGAGAATCCGGAAAGGGTGATTGTCGCGGAACCACAGGGTTTCATTGGTGGTCATCGCATCGATGACCACCTCCTTCAGGCCGCCCCGCCCGGGACGCTTGAGGCGATCAAGGAGTTCACCCAGGGTATTCAGACTGTTCTCTTCGAGAATCCTGCGCAGCCTGCTTTTTACCAGGTACTGTTTGTTCTCGCCGAGTAAAATCCCACAGGCATCCTGCAGGAACGATTTGAAGGCTTCATATTCCTGTGGCGTTATTTCCGCTTTCATTGGATCTCTGTTCTGAGTGAATCTTCGAGCGGCGCCATCAACCCTGGTCGATGATCTCCATTACCCGCTCCGCCAGCTCGTCCGGACTGAACTTTGCCATAAAGTCGTCGGCCCCGACCTTCTTCACCATCGCCTGATTGAACACACCACTGAGGGAGGTGTGGAGCATGACAAACATGTCTGCAAGGGCCGGGTCACCTTTCACCTTGGTGACCAGGGTATAACCATCCATTTCCGGCATCTCGACATCGGAGATAATCAAAGAGAAATGATCCCGCGCCTTTGAACCGTCAGAAGTCACCTCCTTCAGGTATTCGAACGCCTGCTTGCCGTCGTTCTTTGTGATGACTTCCATCCCGATGGCCGTCAGGCAGCGCTCGATCTGCCGGCGGGCCACTGAGGAGTCGTCCACGACCAGCACCGGGAGATGCCCCGGGACGCGCTCGGCACTCTTGCTCAGAACCGCCTCGGTGACATCCTCACCAAGCGGAGAAACTTCTGCAAGAATCTTCTCTACATCAATGATTTCGACCAGCTTATCATCAATTTTGGTAACAGCGGTAAGGTACACATCGCGCCCTGCTCCCTTGGGCGGAGGCAGAATGTCTTCCCAGTTCATGTTCATGATCCGGTCGACGCCGGTGACCAGGAAACCCTGTGTCTTGCGATTGTACTCGGTAATGATGACAAAGCTGGTAGCCAGCTCTTCCTGGGGAATGCCGGGCAAGCCAATGGCCATGCTCAGGTCAATGATGGGGATGGTCTCACCGCGGCTGTGAGCGACGCCACGAACAACAGGCCGACTGTTGGGCAGTGACGACAGTTTCGGACACTGCAGTACTTCTTTCACCTTGAAGACGTTGATCCCATAGATCTGCCTCCCCCTTAAGCGGAAAAGAAGGAGCTCCAGGCGATTCTGCCCTACCAACTGGGTTCGCTGGTTAACACTGTCCAATACCCCTGCCATTTCGATTCTCCTGGCCTGCCGGAATTACAACGGCATATATCTTGCTGGTCACTGAATAATAGCGTGATTGACGGAAAGCCGTCATATCAGCGGCGGATTAGCCCGTTTAACGGCCACTGCCATCGAATCCTTAGCCTGATTCGGGCTTTTCTGCCTTGTTGTTGACAGCATAGGACAAACTGCTACGTATGCGCACCACCAAATTCGCTCTGATACTGCTAATGTCTTGCTTGAGCGCCCCGCTGCTGGCTGACACAACCGCTGAACAGATTCGCCAGGCGACACTGGAATTTCTTGACGGCTTTGCCAGAGAACAGGCCGCAGAAGGCTACACCGTATCCTTTGAACCGGGCTCCATCGACGACCGACTTGCACTCGCGGAATGCGAGAAGCCCTTGAGTGTCGAATTCAGTGGAGATCCCTGGAAAAGCACCAGCCCTTCGATGCAGGTGGCCTGCGAAGGATCAAGGCCCTGGCGGATGTTTGTGACGGCTCCCGTTTCCATCCACGGGCCGGCCCTTGTGGCGGCAAGACCGCTGACACGGGGAGAACGGGTAACCGAAGGCCTCCTCGCCAAGCAGTCCGTTGAAATCAATGCCTCCCGGCGCGGCGTCATTACCGACGCGAAACAGGCCATTGGCATGGAAGTGCGCCGGTCGGTCAACGCAGGCTCGCTGATCACGCCGGATATGCTCTCTGCGCCAAATGCCGTGGAACGGGGCGACCATGTTATCATCACCGCCAAAACGGGCGGATTCTCAGTGCGTTCGCGCGGGAAGGCCCTTGCCAGCGCAGGGGTTGGCGAACAGGTTCTGGTTGAGAATCTGCGATCCTCCCGCACGATCAAGGCCAGCGTTGTTGCGCCAGGTCATGTCGAAATCCCGATGTAAGCCCGCCTCGGCATGAGCTTGCCGGTGCGGCAAATCCCTGCCGGAAACCCGGTAGAAAAAAAGAGACGAAAAAACTACTGAAAATTACTAAAGGTTTTCGCGGCCCCGCCGTTAAGAAGACATAAACTCGAGTAAGCGCTGCATTCACGTGGCGCGACAGGCAAGCAGGTACAGATATGTCAGTTGACTTAAATGGAATTGGCCCCGGCCAGGTCAACACCCAGAGAACCACGGCCGACAAGAGCGCCGGCACCCAGAATACCCAGCCGGCGACCAACGAACAGGCGAAAACCCAGGCCCAGGGTGCCCGGGGCGAGAACGTCAGCCTGAGCAATCAGGCCAAGAATCTCAAACAGCTTGAACAGAAGCTTGGCGATTATCCGGAAATGGATGACGACCGCATCGAACAGATCCGCTCCGCCCTGGAGAACGGAACCTACAAGATTGACGCCGAGAAACTGGCCCAGAAAATGCTTGAGATGGATGAAAGCATTTTCGGGTGAGTAAACCATGGCCGCAATCGATGATCTGAAGACCCTTCTTTCCCAGGATGTCAGTCAGCTGGAGACGCTGGCTGATATTCTCGAAAAAGAAAAGACATGCCTTGCCAGTTCTGACCTCCGCCAGCTGGAAACTCTGACCAAAGAGAAAAACGAGCTTCTGGGTGCCGTTCGCGAACGCGCCAAACAGAAAATCCGGACATTGGTCCAGATGGGATACCGCCCGGAAAGCGGCGAGCCTTCCCGCTTTATCCGCAGCGCCGGTTTTTCTGAGCTGTTCCAGCTCTGGCAGGAAGCGGACCAGAAACTCCGGGCCTGTCAGACGCTGAACCAGACCAACGGTCGGGTGATCAGCCATCTGCAAAAACGCCTGTCACGGCTCACCGACATATTCCGTGGCGCCACCGGTCAGCAAAAGCTGTACGGTGCCCAGGGGCAGCAGACCACAGTTTCCAGCAGCACAGTGCTTGCCAGCGCCTGAGCAGGGCCCTGGCAAGCAACGCTTTTTACTTCATCGGGTATAGATTGTCATCTGGGAGTCCGGATGGAAACGGATGTCGTGGATACTCACGTTACCCATTGAGGTACCCTGGCTACCGCTGACCCGGATATTGTCCATGCGGATTTCCTCGATGCGCTCGGGGAATGCAAGCATCAAGGCGCCATCATCCCTAATCCGATAGCGAGGCTCACCGTCGCGGTAGTGGACACCGGAAATTGTCAGGTCCGAGTCGAGAAAGTTGAGGACCGGTACAAAAATATTGGCGGTAAGTTTCAGCCCCTCGATGACATCTGGGGATCCGTCTGCGCCCTGTTCGCCGTCACCCGCCGGATTCTCAACCATATCGCGTACAATACCGATACGCTCCAGCAGGTTCGGGTCTCCCTGACCTGAGACGGCCGCCAGCTCGGTCTCGCTCAGTGGAGCGAGGTTACCGCGCTCATACAATTCACCAGCCTCCAGCGATGCCTGGGACGCTTCGGCCGAATTGCTCGCCGCAAAGGTGACCAGGGGCTGGAATGGCAGCGTTACCGCTGTGACGAGCGCCGCAGCGTTGCGATACCGGGACTGGTGCTTTAGGACCCGGTGAAGTTCTTTTTCGCTGATCCAGCCAGCCTGGATGAACACCTCACCCAGGCGCTGTCCGGTTTCGCGCTGGAGCTTCAGGCCCTCATCCAGTTGTTTCTCGGACAGGTAGCCGCGATTAACAAGCAGCCGCCCGAGGCGTGACTTTTCTTCAAATCCCTGACGGATTCTCACCCAGTGTCTCCTCTTGAACAGTGAAAACCGTACAACCCGGCCCGGCCAATGTGATCCATGATTTCCGATACCCGGAATGTTAGACGATCACAGCGCAATGTGCGTGGATACAGTCACCGTTTTACCATCCCCTTCTGGTAAGATCTGGCACCTGATAACAGAATTCGCTGAATTGTCGCAGCTAAAACGCCTGCGCATAACAAAGAGAGCGGTTGCAAATGACAAACTTGGTAAAACCCCTGAAAACTGTGACACCCGTACTGATGATGGCTCTCGCCTTGCTGGTGCCGGCCTCCTGGGCAATGGCCCAGAGCAATGAGCAGCCCGCCAACGAGCCACTACCAATGGTTCGCATGGTGACCAGCGAGGGCGTAATCGAGCTCCAGCTGCGACCGGATGTCGCCCCGGATACGGTTGCCAATTTCCTGCAGTACGCCCGGGAAGGTTTCTTCGACGGCACCATTTTTCACCGCGTTATCCCCGGATTCATGATCCAGGGCGGCGGGTTTACCGAGGAGCTGTCCCGGAAATCGACCCGCGCCCCGATCCGCAATGAAGCCACAAAAACCCTGCCGAACCTTCGTGGAACCATTGCCATGGCGCGAACCAGTGCGCCCGATTCTGCAACGTCACAGTTCTTTATCAATCTTACGGACAACGGGTTTCTGAATGCCGGCGTCCGCGGCCCGGGCTATGCGGTTTTTGGCAAGGTCACCCAGGGCATGGGTGTTGTCGATGCCATCGCCCGCAAACAGACCACCCGGAAACAGGGCATGGCCGACGTGCCGGTGGAACCTGTGACCATCGAAACCGTCACCGTGGTTGAATCCGAAGGCTGACACCGTGAACCGGCCATTGCAGCCCCCTGCGATCGAGCCAGCTGAACTGGTCTGGCACGACGGGGTCCCGGAATCAAAGCGGTTTGGCGATGTTTACTTCAGCCGGGACAACGGCCTGGAGGAAACCCGCCACGTTTTTCTGCAGCATAACCAGTTGCCGGAGCGCTTCTCGCAGATTCCCCGGGGCGGGAGCTTTGCTATTGCCGAAAGCGGTTTCGGAACCGGCCTGAACTTTCTGGCAGCCTGGCAGGCCTGGCGCCACCATGCGCCAACCCATGCTGCTACCCTGCATTTTGTCTCGGTGGAACGTTTCCCACTCACTCGGGAAGACCTGACCCGCTCCCTCGCCTTGTGGCCCGAGTTAAAGGTGCTCGCTGACGAACTGCTTCTGCATTACCCACCTCTGGTGCGAGGGGTTCACCGACTGGTTCTCGACGGAGGGCGGGTTCGACTGACGTTGTTTTTCGGCGACATCAATGACGCCTGGGAAGCCCTGGATTTTAAAGCCGACGCCTGGTTTCTGGACGGCTTTGCTCCGGCCCGCAATCCGGACATGTGGCTGGAGAACACCATCCGCCTGGTTCGCGCGCATAGCAAGCCGGGCACAACGCTGGCTACCTTCACTTCCGTCGGTCGGATCCGTCGGGCTTTCCTCGAAGCCGGATTCCACATGGAGAAAACCTCCGGATACGGCCGCAAGCGGGAAATGCTGAAGGGAGTGCTTGAGGCGTCGGCCCGGGCTGAACCCGAACAACACGGGACCATCGCCATCATTGGAGCGGGCATTGCAGGCTGTACGCTGGCACGAAACCTTGCAGAGCGGGGTTTGCCCGTCACACTCGTTGATTCCCATGGGCCGGGAAATGGCGCGTCCGGAAACGCCCAGGGCGCACTTTACGTAAAACTGGGAGTTGAGTTCAACGACCAGACCGAACTGGCCCTCACGGCCCTGACCTTTGCCCAGCGCTTTTACAACAACTGGCGCAACCAGTACTGGCATCCGACTGGGCTGCTGCAATTGGCCCACAGCCCCCAGGAAGAGGCCCGACAGGCGAAATTTCTCGATCGCAACGAATACCCCGGGGATATTCTATGGCCGGTGAACCGGGCTCAGGCCAGCGAACTTGCCGGCGTTCCGACGCAAACAGGCGGTCTCTGGTTTCCCGGCAGTGGCTGGCTGGAGCCGGGAAACCTCTGCAAAACACTGACTGACCACCCGCTGATATCGACCGCCTTCGGTACTACCGTTAGCGGGCTCCGGCCCTGCAACGGGCAATGGCACATATTCATGGAAGACGGATCGCCCATCGTGGCCGACCGGGTGGCCATCTGCTCAGGTCATCTCAGCCCGGAACTCATTCCGACAGAGGGACGCTTTCGCCTGAAAGCAATACGGGGCCAGGTTTCACACCTTCCGGCACCAGCCATTATCAGCCCCAAGGCCGTTATCTGTGGTAACCGGTACCTGAATCCGACGCTCGGTGAGATCGCCGTGACTGGAGCCACCTTTGATCTTCGCGACAACAACCCGTTGCCGACGATCGAAAGCCATAACGAAAACTTGCAGGAACTCGGCTCAATGCTGCCGTCCCTGTTTTCTTCCACAAGCGAAAAACCCGGTGGCGCGGATCTGGACGGCCGGGTCGCCTTTCGATGCACCACCCACGATTACCAGCCCGTCGCCGGCCCGGTATACGATGGCGAAAGCGCTTCTCTGGATGGTCTCTTTCTCTTCACCGGCCTCGGCAGCAAAGGCCTGACCTACGCTCCGCTGCTGGCCGAGTATCTGGCGGACCAACTGACCGGGCAGCCTGCCTGCCTCCCGGCGAACCTGGTCAGACGGCTGGAAACACGGCGTCTGTACCAGACTGATATGGCGGTTTCGTAATAAACTACCTCTGAAGTTTCCGGTCAGACTGCCGTTAACCGTGGAAAGAGTGGCATAGTCACGGAGAGAGCCCATGTCCATTTATGTCAGCGAACCCGGCCGACCGGTCGGCACCCGGCTACCGGAGACATTCCGGGCAAGGCCCGTGGGCGATGTCACGGAGCTGGCAGAAACCAAGGCGATCAATCCCGGCAGGAGCGAGGCAACAGACGCAGAGTTTCAGCAGGCGGCTAATGCCGGTCGGTACAAGGCTTTGGAAGAATATGGGGCAGCGGCAGCCGGCGAGCGTCGCGAAGACCGCGCTTACCTGCCCGTATCCCGTATTTCATCACCGGCACTTTACTCGGTGCAGGCTTCAGCAACCATTTCCGAAGCGCTGTCAGTGATGGATGAGCATCAGGTTCATCACCTGGTGATCATGGCGGAAAACAACGTGGCTGGCCTTGTTGATCTGCGCTGGCTCCTTGGTTGGCTGCACGAACACGACGCCAATGCCATGACCCAGAGCCTGGTTCACATTGAGCTTCCCGCCTTTCTGACGGCCTCTCCCGAAACCGATGCCCACCAACTCGCCAGGCTGATGCTGGCCCATCAGCTCAATGCCGCACTGGTGGTAGACGCCAGTGGCGCAGCCGCGGGCATCGTAACCAGTACAGACTACCTCAAGCTATACGCCAGCTCTGGGCGACACGAGGGGACAGTTTAGCGCCCCCGGCCAGCTAGTTCAGTGGCGTCAACAGCTGACCCTCGGGGCTGAACAGGAGCACGTACCAGTCACTGCCGGTTCTGCTGAGCGCGACGATCTCATCCTCCCGGTAATTCGTCAGAGCGAGGATTTCCGAGTTGTCCACGGCAAGCTGATAGCGCCAGTCGTTTCTGAACCCGGTGTCTTCACCCTCAGTCTCCGCTTCCGGAACCAGCGATACCCGGGCAACGATGCCCTGCTCCATACCCGACACAACGCCTTCACTGGCAAAATCTCCGTCCGTGGACCCTGCAACAACCAAGTCACCATCGAAACCGGTCAGGCCCTGAAGTGTTTCAGTAGCCTGGTCGTTCTCATCATTCAGGGAAAAGGCACGACTCACGAGGCCTGAGGAGGAGTAACCCAGAAGGAACCCTGCCGTACTGGAAAGCAGCTCCCGCTCCAATTCAGGGTCCTCTTCCTCCTGCTCCAGCACAGAGTACGCTCCGTCACTGGCACCTATCAGCCAGAGCGTGCTGCCCTGGAACAGGCCATTGGAGACCGGTTCATCCCCGGCAGTACCCACCTGTTTGACACTGAGCTCGCTGGTTGCACTGGACGCGGTGTAGAAGAAAGCATCAATGCCTCCTATTACCGGAACGCCTTCCACAGAGCCCGCCGCGGAACCAAATAACCCGGGGCTGATAGACTCGATACTGCCGCCTGCGACGCTGTCATCGGCAGCCGACCCCACCTGGCGGGTCCAGGCCACCGCGGGCTGCTGGGTATTGCCGTCAAGCTCCGTATCAATACGCTGCAAAAAGCTGTCCGTACCGCCCGCTGCCTGCTGCTGATCAAAAACACCATCGGTTTCACCTGCCAACACCACATAGCCGGTGTCCCGGTTTATTCCGGCCCAGCGCACCTGATCGTCGGCATCCGTCCCGGTCCGGGTCTTCCAGGTTGGAACGTATTCGCCACCGTTGGAGGCGGAATCAAACCAATACAGGGAGGTTACAACATCCTTGCCACCGAGTGCGGTGGTGCCCGCGACCGGTTGATCGGTGCTGTACGCGACGACAAATTCAAATCGGTCTACTCTGGTGCCACCCTCGGTCACCTTACGCTGTACCACGTTAATGACCGGTTTTGGCGAAATCAGGCTGTCACCGGCAGAGGAAATGGCCAACTGCTGTAACTGGGCACCGCGCTGGTCGAAAATCCGCACCAGTACCCTATTGTTATCCTGAGTGTCGAAGCCCGCGACAAACAGCCTGCCGTCGTGCCCCATGGCAAGGTCCGTGGCAACAAAGCCATTACCGCCGTTCAGCGCGAGGGGCGTTGTCAGCTCGTTGAGGCTGATACGGAGCAGGTTGTCAGATGCAGCCCGGGCGTAGTCCTCGCGGCCAGCCTGAAAGCTCTCATTGATACCAAGCAATATGAATCGGTCACTGAAGGCCGGATTGGCGTAGCTGCCCGCGGGCACCCGGATCCGGAATGGCACTTCGTCGGTTCCCTCGGGGAAAACCAGCTCGTCGTTCTCAACCCAGTTACCGCCTTCCAACCGCTCGATAACGAACTCGGAATCAAGCCTGGCCGTAGAGTCTTCGGTATGGCTGAGTTTGGCAAAAATATCCCGGTCTCTGTCGCCGGAAAGCTTGGCAACATACTCGCGCACATCACCCACGTTCAGGGTATCCCTGCCCCCACCTTTTACCGTTTCGAGGGACAGGACGGGCTCGTTATCCTGAATCGAAAGATTGGTGACGACGCCACCGTTACCGCTTCCGAGGCCCGCCAGACCGGAGCGCACTTCGGTGAGAGCGAGCCTGAGGGATTCAACCGGCTCAGCAAAACTGTCCTCGACCACTTCCAGCGGCAGATAACACTCGGTAATACCTGGCTCAAGGGTGATGACACCCCGGGTATAGAAGCCCTGGTCATCGAGCTCATAGTCGATGTAGTCGAGTTCATTCTCACCGATTTCGTCCAGCGAAACCGGACTGTTACTGCCCAATCCAACGATGTCCTTGCCCAGAATGGCATCACCAGCGTTGGAGGCACTGTAATCGCAATTCTGGTGTGGAGGCGAGAATCCGACGTCGCAGCTGGAGGCGTCATAATCGGACAGCAGCTCAAAGGCGACCGCAACCCGGGTAACCGACGGTTGATCGAGGATTACCTTGACGAAAACGCGGCGCGTCGGAAGTGTCAGATCTTTGGTGCCGGAGACCGAGCCGTCGTCGTTGTAGAGATTAATGGTAAAACTGTGCTCACCGCCGGTCTCCAGATCCGGCAAGGCGCATTGTTCGCGATTGCTTGCCGGAATCTCCGGGCTTTCGCCCTCCGTGAACGGCTCGGCATCCAGGGACATCACGTTGTATTTAACATCGATATCAAACGGTTGGGCGCCCGCCATGCGGCCATCGGTTGTTACCAGGTTGATATCTTCAGTTTTGCCCAGGTCTGCCTCTCCCCTGCTACCACCTGTAAGCCCAGGAACGCCACGCATTATGATGCCCTGCCGGGCTTTGTTACTGGTGTCTTCGAGCGCCAGCCAGGACGGCGCGTTGGTCAGGGAATAGTCAAGGATGTCCTCGCCACCGTAAGCCCCGAAGTTGTAGGAGTACTCAACGCCGAGATAGGCAAACACCGGGGGCACGCCGAGAATTGTGGGCTGATCGGGATCTTTTTCCGTCTTGCAGCCAGAGAGCCCGAGCGAAAGCAGGGCCAGAAAGACAAGTTGGCGAACGGGATGAATGCGGGAGTATAAATCGGCGCCCATGGAAAAATCCGTTTCAATCGTTGTTATTGTGGTAGCGACCGCCGGGTGAAGCAGAAACACCGGGCGGTTTACACACCGTTACAGAACAACGCCATGGTAGCCAATTTGTTACGCAGGGGATCTGCGCGAGTTCTCAGATTCGGTTAGCCCGCATCCACGCCATGTTCCTGCAGCAGAGCAACCAGGCCCGCCTCATCCAGGACAGGAACCTCCAACTGTTCGGCCTTCGCCAGCTTGGAACCCGCGGCCTCGCCCGCTACCACGCAGGCGGTCTTTTTGGAGACGCTTCCGGCCACCTTGGCTCCCAGAGACTCCAGCTTTTCTTTGGCTTCGTCACGAGTCATTCCGGAGAGCGTGCCCGTCAGCACCCAGGTCTGGCCTTTCAGGGGCTTATCCCCTTTCTGGATCTGCTCTTCCTGCCATTCCACGCCGGCGTCCCGCAGCGCATCCAGGGTTTCCCGGTTATGGGTCTGTTCGAAGAAGCTGCGGATATGACCAGCGACAATCGGCCCGACATCGGGAACTGACTGCAGGCTTTCTTCATCGGCGGCGGCAATGGCCTCGAGAGTCCCGAAGTGCGAAGCCAGGCCCTTGGCGGTGGCCTCCCCCACCTCGCGAATCCCAAGCGCGTATAGAAAACGCCATAGAACGGGTTTTCTGGCTTTATCGATGGCAGCGACCAGGTTGGCGGCCGACTTCTCCCCCATCCGCTCAAGTTTGACCAGATCATCGGTGGTCAGGTGATAAAGGTCGGCCACGGTTTTTACCATGCCCTGATCAACCATGATGTCGATCCATTTGTCACCCAGCCCTTCAATGTCCAGGGCTTTCCGGGAAGCATAGTGACGGATGGCTTCCTTGCGCTGAGCCGGACAGAACAGGCCGCCAGAGCATCGGGCTACCGCTTCCCCTTCAATCTGGATAACGTCGGAATCGCAGACCGGGCAATGGGCAGGCAATTTCACTTCCCTGGCGCCCGACGGACGCTTTTCGGGAACCACCTTGACCACCTGGGGTATCACATCACCGGCGCGACGGATAAACACGGTATCGCCGATGCGAACATCGAGCCGGCGGATTTCGTCCATGTTGTGGAGAGTGGCGTTGCTGACGGTCACGCCACCGACAAACACAGGCTTGAGACGGGCCACCGGGGTAACGGCACCCGTTCGCCCCACCTGGAACTCCACATCCTCAATAACGGTGAGCTCTTCCTGCGCCGGGAACTTGTGGGCAATCGCCCAGCGCGGCGCCCTCGAGACATAACCCAGGGCATTTTGCTGGTCAAGGCGGTTCACCTTGAACACTATGCCGTCAATTTCATATGGCAGCGTGTCCCGCTTGGCCATTAGCTCGCTGTAGGCCTCAAGGCACTCCTCCACGCCTTTCGCCTTGCGCATCTCGGGATTGATCCGGAAACCCCAACTCTGAACGCGCTGGAGGCCATCCCACTGGGTATCGGGCAACAGGCTCTCGTCCGTCACGGCAACACTGTAGGCGCACATTTCCAGCGGACGCTTCGCCGTGACCGTGGACTTTTTCTGCCTGAGACTGCCAGCCGCCGCGTTCCGGGGGTTTACGAAGGTTTTCTCCCCGCGCTCGGCCAGTCGACGATTCAGTTGCTCGAAACCGTCCTTGGGCATGTAAACTTCGCCACGGATCTCTACAAGATCCGGCACATCTTCGCCCCGCAGCTTCAATGGCACCGAAGGAATCGTTCGGATATTGGCGGTGATGTCCTCTCCGGAGTAACCATCACCCCGGGTGGCGGCAGTGGTGAGGGCGCCATTCTCGTAGTGCAGACTGACCGCCAGCCCATCGAGTTTGGGTTCGCACACGTATTCCACATCTTCGCTGATGCCCAGCCGGTCCCTCACCCTCCGATCGAATTCCCGCAGTTCATCCTCATTGAAGGCGTTGTCGAGCGACAGCATAGGCAGCCGGTGAACCACCTCCTCAAAACTGGTTTCCGCGGCACTGCCAACCCGCCGGGTGGGCGAGGTATCTGAGGCCAGCTCCGGATAATCGGCTTCCAGGGTCTGCAGCTCACGGAACAGCCTGTCGTATTCCGCATCGGGAATACGGGGATCGTCCAGCACGTAATACCGGTAGTTGTGATCATCAATAACCGAACGGAGTTCTTCTACACGCTGGGTAATATCGGGCGTGGCTTTGCTCATGGACTGGCACTCTCGTTTCTCAAAAAAATGCCCGGAGCGAACCGGGCATCGGGCCATCTGTTACCGCCTGGTTTCACACTTTCTGGGAACGTTGCTTACGCTCGAACTCGCGGATTCTCTGGCGGCAGTGCTCGATAGTTTGCGGGGTCATCACGCTTCGGCGCTCGTCTTTCAGTTCCCCGCCAAGGTTACGTACCACTGCCTGGGCGGTTTCGAGCATGAAGTCGAATGCCTGCAGCGCATTGGTGGGCCCCGGCATACTCATGAAAAAGCTGATCCCGGGCGTGGTGAGGGCCGGCATATCCCCGGGTTTGAATGTGCCGGGTTCCACGGCGTTGGCAACACTGAACTGAACGGGACTAGTGGTATCGGATTCTTCATGGCGATGGTATATGTCCATGTCTCCGTGCTCCAGACCGCACGCTTCGAACAGCTTCTTCAACGCCGGCCCCTTGAAGTCCTCGTCGCTCTTCGCCAACACGTTGATGACAATCACTTCTCTGGCCTCGGGGCGATTCGCGCCCGCCAGAGGTTGACCGGCCGACGGTCGGGAGGGCTCACGCCGCGCAGTGTCCTCTTCCACTTCGGTCGTGACCGTTGGCGGGACGGCTTCCGCCTCGTCTTCAATGGCGCCCCAGCCGGATTCGAGCTCGGTTTCCTCAGGCTCCTGACTGGAAAGTCCGAAATCGGGCTCCGACTCAACGGACTCTTCGTAGCGCTCAGCCGTCGGTTCGGTTTCCGTTTGTGGATCCGGTTCTGACGATTCGGGCTGCTCCGATTTGGCAGCGGCAGTGACAGGACGGGTCGGCTTGGGTTTCGGAGAACCGAATCGGCTGGGCTTTTCGCGCTTCACATAGCCCCGTTCTTCGAGGGTATCGCGGGAAATGGTTCTTGCTCCGCCATTGGGCAACTCGGGGTTGTACTCGTCGTCGAGTGGCGAATCCTCCAGCTCGTCGGCGCCCATACCGGATGAAATCGCCATGGATTCCTTCCGGGCGCGCCGCATCCGGCGCACGCCATCAATGACAATGCCGATTATAACCAGGGTACCGATGGCAATTAACCATTCCCTAAGTGACATAGTGCTGCTGTCCTGTTTGCAGATCCCGTAACGTTGCTACTCTAAGAAAAGCCCGTAATGAATACAACGCACACCCGGGCCAGATGGCGTTTTTGTCATGGTTGCCCGATTTCTGAACAGCCTCAAGCCTCCGCGAGAGCTTCGGCTTCGTCCACGTCCACCGATACCAGCCGCGAACATCCCGGTTCATGCATGGTGACCCCCATCAACTGATCCGCCATCTCCATCGCAATCTTGTTGTGGGTAATGTAGATGAACTGAACCTGCTTCGACATCTCCTTGACCATGTTGGCATAGCGACCCACGTTGGCATCATCCAACGGTGCATCCACCTCATCCAGCATACAGAAGGGTGCCGGGTTCAGCTGGAAAATCGAGAACACCAAAGCGATCGCCGTGAGGGCCTTTTCACCACCTGACAACAGATGGATGGTACTGTTCTTCTTGCCAGGTGGCCGGGCCATGATCGCAACGCCGGTTTCCAGAAGATCCTCGCCGGTAAGCTCCAGATAGGCATTACCACCTCCAAACACCTTCGGGAAGAGCGCCTGGAGGCCGCCGTTCACCTGATCAAAGGTTTCTTTGAAGCGTTGACGGGTCTCCCGGTCGATCTTCCGGATCGCATTGTCGAGTGTTTCCAGGGCTTCCATCAGATCTTCGTGCTGGGAATCCAGGTAGGTCTTGCGCTCGCTTTGTACCTGGTACTCCTCGATAGCCGCGAGGTTGATGGCGCCCAATCGTTGTATCCGGTTGCCGATGCGCTCCAGCTCGTCAGCCCAGTCTTTCTCATTCGCACCTTCAGGCAACTGCGACAGAATGTCCTGGAGTTTTACGTCCAGCTCCTTGAGCTGCTCGATATGATTGCCAGAGCGGATTTCCAGGGCCTGGGATTCCATCTTCAACTGTTCCAGCCTGGACCGGACTTCCTGGATGCGGTGATCGGTGCCGCTTCGGCCCTGCTCTTTCTCCCGGACCTCACGGTCGATCTCTTCCAGGGCGTCGCGCGCCGCGCCCAGCTTCTCCTCTTCCGCCAATCGGCGATCCAGCAGGCCTTCAAGCTGCATCTGCAGATCTTCAATGGGTTCCTCGGCGCTTTCCCGGGATTCCCTCAGAATCTCCAGTCGCTCATCGATACGCTCTTTCTGCAACTGCATCCGGTCAATCGTCTGCCTCAGACCGTCCCGCTGACTATGCAGAGTCTGGAGCTGCAGCTGCAACTGATGCGCGTGGTCACGGTCATGCCGGGCCTCCTGGCGCAGACTGTCGAGGTTCTCGCGCAGGCTGTCCCGCTGCTCGAGAAGCCGTTCTTTTTCTTCATCGCTGTCTTCACTGGACGCCAGCGCCAGTTGCCATTCTTCCCGGGCCTCCTGCAGGCTCTCTTTCTGGCCCTCCAGGTTTTCAGAGACATCCTCGATATCGTCCCGGATTCTCTGCAGACGGGCGTCAATCTGTTCGGCTCGGGCTCGCAGGCCGCTGACCCTGGACGACAGCGAGCTCAGCTCGCGGTCTGCCTCGCTCAAACGGGCCTGGGCCTCATCCCGGGCAGATTCGGAGCGCTCTGCACGCTCGTGCAATTCGTCCAGTTTCTCGCTGGCCGCCTCCAGTGCTTCCTCAGCCTCTGTCAGTTGCGAAGCCAATTCGGTAACTTTCTTTTGTCGTTCAATCACCCCGACCTGGCCTGCGTCGGAGTCCGGCATCAATACCCAATCCCGGGACACCCAGACGCCTTCCGGGGTCATCAGGCTCTGCCCTTGCTGGAGGCCGGCTCGCATACCCATGGCATCGGAAACGGTTTCCACCGCGTCAATGCCGTGAAGCAACGAGGCAATTCCGGGCACACCGGAAACCTTGGCCGCCAGGCCCGTTGTTCCAGCATTACCAGACGCCCCGGCTTCAACGAGTGCCAGGCCCCTTGGCGCTTCTCTCATCGCCGAGGAGAGCTGGTCGATGTCGGGAAGACACAGGCCCTGGGTAAAACGCCCGATAACCTGTTCAACCGCAAACTCCCAGCCATCGGCAATATCGAGCTGGCTGGCTACCCGGGGCATATCGCCCAAATCGTTCCGGGAAAGCCAGGATTGCAGGACATCATCTCCGGCCCCCATCTGTTCATCCAGAAGCGCCTGCTGAGACTCAAGAGAGGCGCGAAGGCTCTGGACCCGTTGGCGCTCCTCCGAGACGGCCTGCTCGGCGTCACGCTGATGCTGCCGGGCGTCGTAGAGCTCATCCTGGATCGCCGCAATGCGCTCAGCCGCTTCTTCCCGTTTAAGCTCCAGTGTTTCTTGCTGTTCCAGCAGCTCCTCAAGTTCCGCCCGATCCATCTGGCCTTCCAGCAATTCCTGCTCATCCTGCAGTTTGCGTTGCCGAGTGAGCAGTTGCTCAATGGCGTCTTCGAGCGAGCGAATCCTGGACTGGGCCAACTCGGCCTGGCGCCGGGCATCCGACGAGCGGGCGCTGAAATCTTCCCATTGGTGCTGCCAGTCGCTCATGGCGTCTTCGGCCTGCTGCAGTTTCTCGCCCGACTCTTCAGAGCGTATCGCCAACGCTTCCTGTTCGGGCTCCATCATGTCCAGCTCTTCCTGGATACCCGCCAGCTTGTCCTCGTCTTGCTCCAGTTCCCTGGCCAGTTCGCGCTGGTTGGCCATGGCCTGATCCAGTTCCGCGGCCATCTGCCGGCTCCGTTCGCGCTGGTGCTCAAGACTCTGTTCGATACGGGCGATATCCGCGCCGGCCTCGTAATAGCGTGCCTGGGCCCGATTGAAATGTTCGGTCCGTTCCTGATGATTGTCCCGGAGGGATTCGAGAGAGGTCTCAAGGCTGACGCGTTCGGTCAGGTATTTTTCGAGCTCAAGCTCGGTGTCCCGGATCTTGCCCCGCCAGGCCTGCAGGTCATTGTCGAGGGATTGCCAGCGCAGTACCGTCAGTTCGGCTTTCTTCTGGCGCTCTTCCTGCTTGTAAGCCTTGTACTTTTCCGCCGCTGCCGCCTGGCGCTCCAGGTGCTGCAGTTGTCGGCCCAGCTCCTCCCTGAGGTCGGTCAGCCGTTCCAGATTTTCCTGGGTCCGACGGATGCGATTCTCCGTTTCCCGGCGACGTTCCTTGTATTTTGAGATGCCGGCCGCTTCCTCAATGTAGATCCGGAGCTCTTCCGGTTTTGCCTCGATCAGGCGGGAGATCATGCCCTGCTCGATAATGGCGTAGCTCCGCGGGCCAAGGCCAGTCCCCAGGAACAGATCGGTAATGTCCCGACGCCGGCACTTGGAGCCGTTCAGGAAGTATTCGGATTGCCCTTCGCGAGAAACCCGGCGGCGAACAGAGATTTCGTTGAATTTCGCAAATTCACCCGGGGCCGAACCATCGCTGTTATCGAACACCAGTTCTATGGAGGCCTGACCTACCGGCTTTCTTGCGCTGGAGCCGTTGAAGATAACGTCTGTCATGGACTCGCCGCGCAGGTACTTGGCGGAGCTTTCCCCCATCACCCAGCGCACCGCGTCGATGATGTTGGACTTGCCACACCCATTTGGCCCGACCACGGCTGTCATGTTCGATGGGAACGGCACGGTGGTTGGATCAACGAAGGATTTGAAGCCAGCCAGTTTGATGGACTTCAGACGCATATCAGGCGCTCGCCTCCTGCCGGAGAATCGTCAACACCTGCTGCCGCTGGTGTTCGCCAAAGGCCTGTATGACCGCTTGCAATCGTTCCGCGTCGTCATCAACGGCAGCCTCGGCCAACTGCCGGAAGAAGGTCGCGGTTTCCCCAATTTCTTCCCGGAAGTGCTCCAGCGCCACAAAATAGGTTCGGCTGATGGCCGGCCGGAAGTTCTCGAGAGTCTCCTCAAGAAAAGGGTTCTCAACCAGCCCGTAGGCGTAGCGCATTACCCCGAATCCGGCGTCGATGACCTGCTCGGCAGCGTCTGCGCTGGTGGCGTTGAGGGCGTCAATGACCGCCTGCAGTTCACGGACCTGCCCCATGACACCGCCAAGCTCTTTGCCGGACCAACGTTCAAGTACCTTTCGTCCGAGCATACAGAGAAGATCGATGTAGATATCATAGAGGCTGTTGACGCTCTCCGGCGTCAGGCTGGAGACAACCGCGCCCCGCCTCGGGAAAATTTCGATCAGATGGCGGCGCTCCAGAATAAGTAGCGCTTCCCGCACAGAGCCTCGGCTGACATTCAGTTCACCCGACACTTTCAGTTCCTGAATGCGTTCGCCGGGTTTGAGATCTCGCGTGATGATTCTTTGCCCCAGATGCTGGGCAATTTGTTCAGACAGACTTTCCGGGGCCTGAAACCTCATAAAGTTGGTCACTCATTCCTGAAGACGGCACGATTTCAAACGCAGAAGTTTACCACAGGGAATCTATAGCCCCACCCCTTGTCTGACATTTTGAGCGGTCAGGAACGCATCCCGGCAAATCACTGCCGGTTTTTTGACAGCAATTCCTGAACTACCGCGGAAAAATCATAAATTGAGTGAAAAATAGTTCATTAGCATCTGTTTTTGTTGTTATTTTTTAAGTAGGCACGGTTTCTGCTTTTGACCCCGAAAGCACTGTAAATTTCTGCGACAGAGTGAACCGTAGTGAAAAACATACCGTCGATCCATCAGTCTCCTTCCCAGCCCCAGAAACTGGCTGCGCTGCGTCAGGCACATCAGGACTGGACCAATACGCCGGATGTGCTCGCAAGACTGACACGACGGCTCTCGACTACCCTGTCGCTGGAGCAACAGTTGGCCATCCTGGCCGAAGAACTGGTCGCCATTATCCCGTTCAGTTCCCTCAACTACCGCCACCGGATCGGTAAACAGGATTTCGTCTATGCCACCGGAATGGGCGGCCCGCACCGCTGCGAGTATCGTCTGAGCCTTGAGGGCGTCAATTACGGGACTCTTGTGCTGCAACGCCGTCAGAGGTTCACCGAACAGGAGCTTGAAGGCATCGAGATAATTCTGGGCGCTGCCATTTGTCCGATTCGTAACGCCTGCCAGTACGTCGCCATTGAGCAGGCGTCTCTGACCGATTCCCTGACCAGCATTCCCAACAAACGCGCCCTGGATGACGCGCTTCAGCGCTCCAGCCTGTTGTCGGAAAGACATGGCGAACCATATTCACTTGTGCTCTGCGACCTGGATCATTTCAAAACGATCAACGACACACATGGTCACGTGGTAGGCGACCATATCCTTCAGATCGCGGCGGCGAAAATCGAGAAGTCCATCCGCACATCTGATTCAGTGTATCGCTTTGGTGGCGAGGAATTTGCCATCCTGCTGCCGCATACCTCGGAGCAGGATGCAAAAGATGTGGCGGAGCGGGTTCGCAAAGCGATCGCGGCAATCCGGGTGGATGGCGGAGAAAAGGAGCTGAAAGTCACAACCAGCTGCGGCGTTGCTACGTTTCTGCCCCAGGAAGCCCCGCAGGCCTGGCTGGCCAGGGCTGACGAAGCGCTCTATCGTGCCAAACACCAGGGTCGTAACTGCACCCGGGTGTTTGCCACCATTTCGTGACGCTTAACCCCGCGGCGTCTTGCTTCGGGCTCTCTCTGGCCTGGGAGCACGCCCGGCGGGCCTGGCGGGCTTGGTGTCGCTGACCGCCCATTTATTCCCAGGAGTTTTCTTTCCGGACCGGCCAGGGCTCTTGCGCCTCTGGCGATCGTGGGCTGCCTTTTCGTTTGGCGTTTTCTGGGGAATCTCGACCGACTCGAGACCAACGGTTCGACTGAGGGTATCTACCGCCCGCTGATCCAGCTCTTCCCATTTTCCCACGGTCAGCCTGCTTGGCAGGAAGATCGGCCCGTAACGCACGCGTTTCAGCCGACTGACGCGAACGCCCTGGGATTCCCACAGGCGACGCACTTCCCGATTGCGCCCTTCCAGCAGGGTAACGTGGAACCAGCGATTCATACCGCTGCCACCGGCCGGAGAGATATCGGTGAACTTGGCCATGCCATCTTCCAGGAGAACGCCCTGAAGCAGTCGCTCGATCATGGCGTCGTCCACTTCCCCAAAGATACGTACCGCATATTCCCGGTCAATCTGGTTGGAAGGATGCATCAGCCGGTTTGCCAACTCTCCGTCTGTGGTAAAAAGCACCAGGCCAGTGGTGTTGATATCAAGCCGGCCAATGGAAATCCACCGATGCTCTTTAAGACGTGGCAAACGATCAAACACCGTCGGTCTGCCCTCAGGGTCTTTTCGGGTAGTGACCTCGCCCTCGGGCTTGTTATAAATCAGCACCCGGCGCATCACTTCAGCCGCGCCGGACACTTCCAGTCGTTTGCCATCGAGCTCGAAACGGTCCTCAACGGACGCCTTCTGCCCTGGTGCCACCGGTTGTCCATTGACCAGGAGACGACCGGCTTCCATCCAGCCCTCGATTTCCCGGCGCGAACCAACACCCGCCCGGGCGAGCAATTTCTGAATACGCTCAGGGCCGCCCTGACTGGCTGTGTCACGGGCGGGTCTGGCTGGTTTGTTGGGGCGTTCTGCCGCCATGTAATCAATCCTTAGTTTCTGACTGACACCCGAATGGCGTCAGTGAAGTGTCTGGCTCGAAGATTCGTCGTCGTTCTCGGCAGTCGTGGATTCGAACTCGATCTCACCCTGCATGTTCTTCTCAATTTCCCGGCCGATTTCTTCAAGATCGCGGACTTCATTCAGGGGCGGTAGCTGGTCCAGGCCCGTGAGATTAAAGTAATCCAGGAATTGTTTCGTGGTCGCGTACATGGCCGGCCGCCCCGGGACATCCCGATGCCCAACGACGCGCACCCACTCTCGCTCAAGCAGTGTACGAATGATATTGCTGCTTACCGTAACACCCCGGATGTCCTCGATTTCACCCCGGGTGATGGGCTGTCGGTAAGCAATCAGTGCCAGGGTCTCCAGCAAGGCCCGTGAATAACGCTGGGGCTTTTCCTCGAACAGTCGACCCACCCAGGGCGCATACTCCTCACGCACCTGGAGTCGGTAGCCACTGGCGACCTTTTTCAGCTCGAAGCCTCGCCCTTCACAGGCCGCTTCAAGAAGCACCATGACGTGCTCCATGACCTGTCGCGCCGGCCGCTCCCCTTCACTGAACAATTCCCGCAGCTGGTCAAGAGACAGCGGTTTGCCCGCCGCCAGCAGGGCGGCCTCGGCAATTGCCTGGATTCTCAGCAGGTGCTCTTCGTTCATGGTGTCTGATCCGTATTTCCGTGCTTCCGACTTCCAGGGGCCCTAACTTGCCGCCCTGGCGCGAACATGAATCGGCCCGAGAACTTCCGCCTGAACCACCTCGATCAACTGCTCCTTGACCAGCTCAAGCGTCGCCAGGAAGGTTACAACAACCCCCAGCCGCCCCTCTTCGACCGTGAACAGGCTCTCAAAGGTCACAAAATGGTCATCCTGAAGCACCGAAAGGATTGCCGACATGCGTTCACGGGTGGACAGCTTCTCACGCTCAACATGGTGACTGGTGAACAGGTCTGCGCGCTGTAAAACACCCTGAAGGGCCAGCAGCATCTCCCTCAGATCCACATCGGGATGGGGCTGACTTGACGGCATCCTGGGCAGGGCGGCCGAGGCTGCGAAGTTATCCCGCTCCAGCCGCGGCAGTTCGTCGATATCCTCGGCGGCCTGCTTGAACCGTTCGTACTGCTGAAGCCGACGAATCAGTTCGGCACGAGGATCGACCTCTTCTTCATCGTCGCTTTCCTGGCGAGGTAACAGCATCCGCGATTTGATTTCCGCCAGGGTGGCCGCCATCACCAGGTATTCGGCAGCCAGTTCAAAGCGCATGGCCTCGACGGCGCCGATGTAATCCATGTATTGCCGGGTAATCTCGCTGACGTCGATGTCCAGTATGTTCATGTTCTGGCGACGTATGAGGTACAGCAGAAGGTCCAGCGGGCCTTCAAACGCTTCAAGGAAGACCGCCAGGGCATCCGGCGGAATGTACAGGTCCTTGGGAAGATCCACCACCGGCTTGCCGGACACCAGCGCCAGGGGCGATTGCTCCGGGCCGGCGTCCTGAGCTTCCGGCGTCGCCTGATCGGTGGATTCTTCGGTCATAACCTTTCTCTCCGGATCGGTCCCGCGGCTCTGTGCCCGCGGGACCGATTCCTGCGGATTCAGCGGTAATGAAGCCCCATGGCCGCCCGGACTTCCTCAAGGGTATCTCTGGCAGCATCGCGGGCGTGTTCGCGACCTTCCTGGAGAATGGAATGAACCAAGTCCGGGTTGCCCTCATACTCACGCGCGCGCTCGTGGAGCGGACGCTGCTCTTCGACAATCGCGTCAATCAACGGCTTCTTGCAATCAAGGCAGCCAATGCCGGCACTGCGACAACCGGTCTGTACCCACTCCTGGGTGTCCGCGTCCGAATAGATCTTGTGCATCCCCCACACCGGGCATTTCTCGGGTTCACCCGGATCCGTACGCCGGACTCGCTGGGGATCGGTCTGCATGGTGCGGACCTTCTGGGCAACGCTGTCCGGCTCCTCCCGCAGTCCAATATAGTTGTTGTAGGACTTGGACATTTTCTGCCCATCCAGACCCGGCAACTTGGACTCCGGTGTCAACAGCGGCTGCGGCTCTGGCAGAATCACCTTGCCACCACCCTCGATGTAGCCGTACAGACGCTCGCGATCGCCCAGGGAGATGTTCTGCTGTTCTTTCAACAGCGCACGAGCAGTTTCCAGGGCGTCCATGTCGCCCTCTTCCTGGTAGCGCTTCTTTAAATTGCGGTACAGCTTGGCGTTTTTCTTGCCCATCTTCACGATGGCGCCTTCTGCCTGCTCCTCGAATCCGGGCTCACGACCGTATATATGGTTGAAGCGACGGGCGATCTCCCGGGTGATTTCAACATGGGACACCTGATCGGCACCGACCGGTACCTTCCCTGCCCGGTAAACCAGAATGTCTGCACTCTGAAGCAACGGGTAACCCAGAAATCCGTAGGTCGCCAGATCCTTCTCCCGCAGCTTCTCCTGCTGGTCCTTGAAGGTCGGCACACGTTCCAGCCAACCGAGAGGCGTAATCATCGACAGCAACAGGTGCAATTCTGCGTGCTCGGGTACCTGTGACTGAATAAACATGGTGGACGAACCCGGGTTCACACCGGCCGCCAGCCAGTCAATGACCATGTCCCAGACGCTCTGCTCAATGCCGGAGGGGTCGTCATAGTTGGTGGTCAGGGCGTGCCAGTCCGCCACAAAGAAAAAGCATTCGAATTCATGCTGGAGTTTAACCCAGTTTTTCAGCACACCGTGGTAGTGGCCAAGGTGAAGCTTGCCGGTCGGACGCATGCCGGACAAAACCCTTTGCTGGGAATCTACAGAACTCAAAGCACGAACTCCTTATTTGATATTGGAACCGCCATCATAGTTCAGGCGACCCGGCATTATAAATAAAAAACCCCCGCTCTGCAGGGCAGAAACGGGGGTTTTTGCTCAAAGAAGGCCAGCTTACCAGCCAGTGACTTCCTTCAGGGCCTGGCCGATCTCGGCCAGACTGCGGACGGTGCGAACGCCAGCGTCTTCCAGGGCGGCAAACTTCTCGTCTGCAGTACCCTTACCACCGGAGATGATGGCGCCAGCGTGGCCCATGCGCTTGCCCGGAGGCGCAGTAACACCAGCGATGTAGGAAACCACCGGCTTGGTGACGTTCTGCTTGATGTAGGCCGCGGCTTCTTCTTCGGCGGTACCGCCGATCTCACCAATCATCACAATGGCTTCAGTCTCAGGATCTTCCTGCAGCAGGGCCAGAATGTCGATGAAGTTGGAGCCCGGGATCGGGTCGCCACCGATACCGATACAGGTGGACTGACCGTAGCCGAAGTCGGTGGTCTGCTTGACCGCTTCGTAAGTCAGGGTACCTGAGCGGGACACGATACCAACCTTGCCCTTCTTGTGGATGTGGCCAGGCATGATGCCGATCTTACACTCGTCCGGAGTGATAACACCCGGGCAGTTGGGACCAATCATGCGAACGCCCTTGCGATCCACGTATTCCTTAGCGTACAGCATATCGATGGTCGGGATACCTTCAGTGATACAGACGATCAGCTGAATGCCGGCATCCGCGGCTTCGATAATAGCGTCTTTACAGAAAGGCGCCGGTACGTAGATAACGGTCGCCTCTGCGCCGGTTGCTTCAACGGCGTCACGAACGGTGTTGAACACCGGAAGGCCGAGGTGCTCAGTGCCACCCTTGCCGGGGCTAACGCCGCCAACCATCTTGGTGCCGTAGGCAATTGCCTGCTCTGAGTGGAAGGTGCCCTGTGCGCCGGTAAAGCCCTGACAGATAACCTTGGTGTCTTTGTTAATCAGGATGCTCATTATTTACCCCCTGCGGCTTTAACAACTTGCTCTGCCGCATTCGACAGACTGGTAGCGGCAATGATGTTCAGGCCGCTATCGGCGAGTACCTGAGTACCCTTCTCCGCGTTGTTGCCTTCAAGGCGAACCACAACAGGAACCTTGACGCCGACTTCCTTAACGGCACCGATGATGCCTTCTGCAATCATGTCGCAGCGAACGATACCGCCGAAGATGTTGACCAGAACCGCCTTGACGTTGGAGTCAGACAGGATGATCTTGAATGCTTCGGAAACACGCTCCTTGGTTGCACCGCCACCAACGTCCAGGAAGTTGGCAGGCTGGCCACCAGAAAGCTTGATGATATCCATGGTGCCCATTGCCAGACCAGCACCGTTGACCATGCAGCCAATGTTGCCTTCCAGGGCCACATAGTTGAGCTCCCACTTGGCCGCTTCCGCTTCCCGGGAATCTTCCTGGGAGGGATCGTGCATCTCGTGGATCTTCTTCTGGCGATACAGGGCGTTACCGTCAACACCAACTTTGGCGTCGAGGCAATGCAGGTCACCGGCCGGGGTGATAACCAGCGGGTTGATCTCTACCAGCGCGAGGTCGCACTCTTCGAACAGCTTGGCCAGGCCAATGAAAATCTTGGTGAACTGACCGATCTGCTTGCCTTCCAGGCCCAGCTTGAAGGCCAACTCACGGCCCTGGTACGGCTGAGCGCCAACCAGCGGGTCGATTTCGGCTTTCAGGATCTTCTCGGGGGTCTCTTCGGCAACCTTCTCGATCTCAACACCGCCCTCGGTGGAGGCCATGAACACGATGCGACGGGTGCCACGGTCAACGACCGCGCCCAGGTACAGTTCCTGGTCGATGTCGGTGAGGGATTCAACCAGAATCTTGCTGACCGGCTGGCCATTTTCATCAGTCTGGTAGGTTACCAGGTTCTTGCCCAACCACTTTTCGGCAAACTCACGGATCTCGTCTTTGCTTTTGACCAGCTTAACGCCACCAGCCTTACCACGGCCGCCTGCGTGCACCTGGGCCTTCACTACCCAGCCATCACCGCCGATTTCGTCAGCAGCTGCTACTGCTTCCTTGGGAGTATCACAGGCAATGCCTTTGGATACGGGCAGGCCATATTCAGCGAAAAGCTGCTTGCCCTGATATTCATGCAAATTCATAGTTAATGTCCCGAATTAAAAAATTCCTGGTTTGCGTTACTTCTTCTTGCGGCGGTTGGCGATATGAATCGCGCCACCACCGACGGCCAGAGCTGCTTCGTGCACGGACTCGGACAGAGTCGGATGTGCAAAGCAGGTCAGGGCCAGATCTTCGGCGCTGGAACCGAATTCCATGGCGATTACGCCCTGGGCAACGATTTCAGAGGCCTGGGGACCAACTACATGGAAACCGACAATGCGGTCAGTTTTTGCGTCGGCAATGATCTTGACCAGACCGGACGCCGAGTTTGCAGCCATCGCACGACCGTTGGCCGCAAACGGGAAGGTACCTACGTTGTACTCTTCACCTTCTGCCTTCATCTGCTCTTCGGTTTTGCCAACCCAGGCAACTTCCGGCGAGGTGTAGATCACGTTGGGGATGCAGTCGTAGTTGACCTGGGGCTTGTGCCCGGCAATGCGCTCGGCAACCATGATGCCCTCTTCGGACGCCTTGTGGGCCAGCATTGGGCCACGGACCACGTCACCGATAGCCCAGACACCCGGCGCCTCGGTCTTGCAGTTGTCATCCACGAAGATGAAACCGCGCTCGTCCATCTGCACACCGGAATCCTCGGAAAGCAGGTTATCGGTGTACGGACGACGTCCAACGGCAACAATCAGCTTGTCAAACTTGGCTTCTTGCTTGCCTTTGGAATCTTCATAGGTAACGTTGACCAGCTTGCGTTTGACTTCAGCGCCGGTCATGCGAGCACCCATGACGATGTTCAGGCCCTGCTTCTGGAACTGCTTGAGTGCGTCCTTGGCAACCTGCTGATCCACCGCCGGCAGGAAGGTATCCACCGCTTCAAGGACCGTCACCTCGGAGCCCAGACGTGCCCAGACGCTGCCAAGCTCCAGGCCGATAACACCGGCACCGATCACACCCAGACGCTTGGGCACTTCGGTGAACTCGAGGGCTCCCTCGGAATCCACGATGTACTCGCCATCGAACGGCGCAGGCGGAATCTGGATCGGCTTGGAGCCAGTGGCCAGAATGATGTTTTCGGCTTCGTAGGTCTTGGACTTGCCGTCCTTGTCAGTTACTTCCACTTTGCGGTTGGCCAGCAACTTGCCGTGGCCGTGGATGGAGGTAACGCCGTTGGACTTGAACAGGCCGGCGATACCGCCGGTCAGCTGCTTCACGATACCAGCCTTGCGCTCCATCATCTTGCCGATGTCCATCTTGACATCCTTGGCGATGATGCCCTGCATCTCGTAATCGTGGGTGGTTTCCTCGAACTTGTGGGAAATCTCCAGCAGTGCCTTGGAGGGAATACAGCCCACGTTCAGGCAGGTACCGCCAAGTACCTGCGCCTTGCCGTCTTCGGCGGTCCAGGATTCGACACACGCGGTCTTGAGACCCAGCTGGGCAGCCTTGATGGCAGCAACATAGCCGCCCGGGCCCGCACCAATAACAATGACGTCGTATTTATCAGACATAGTTAATCCCGTTTTCCGATACGTTTAAAGTCGACTCAGACGTCCAGCAGAATACGTGCCGGGTCTTCAAGCATTTCCTTGATGGCAACGAGGAACTGCACCGCTTCCTTGCCATCAATCATTCGGTGGTCGTAAGAAAGCGCCAGGTACATCATCGGCAGAATTTCCACCTTGCCGTTCACGGCCATCGGACGCTCCTGAATCTTGTGCATGCCCAGGATTGCAGTCTGTGGCGGGTTCAGGATCGGTGTGGAAATCAGCGAGCCGAAGATGCCGCCGTTGGTAATCGTAAAGGTACCACCGGTCATGTCTTCAATGGCCAGCTTGCCCTCTTTCGCCTTGGTGCCGTATTCAACGATCTTCTTCTCGATGTCGGCCAGGCCCATGGCGTCGGAATCGCGGAGTACCGGAACGACCAGACCACGATCCGTGGATACGGCCACGCCGATATCCTGGTAACCGTGGTAAACCATGTCGTTACCATCAATGGACGCGTTCACCGCGGGGAACCGCTTCAGGGCTTCGGTGGCCGCCTTGGTGAAGAAGGACATGAAACCAAGCTTGATACCATGACGCTTTACAAAGCTCTCCTGGTACTGCTTGCGCAGTTCCATGATCGGCGCCATGTTCACCTCGTTGAAGGTGGTCAGCATGGCTGCGCTCTGCTGCGCGTTGACCAGACGCTTGGCGATGCTCGCACGCAGGCGGGTCATCGGCACGCGCTTCTCTGGACGTTCGCCCTGGCTGACGTTCACTTCCGGCATACCCGCCGCAGGCTGGGGCGCGGAAGCACCACCGGAGGACTTGGCGCTGTCCACGTGGTTCTGAACGTCTTCCTTGGTTACACGGCCATCTTTGCCGGTACCCTGGATGCTGTTCGGATCAACGTTGTTTTCCTCGGCCAGCTTACGCGCTGCCGGGCTCAGAATCGCTTCGCCGGAAGCGGCTTCACTCTTGGCCTCTTCTTTCGGAGCCTCTTCCTTGGCCTCTTCTTTCTTGCCCTCGGCAGGCTTGGCCTCGCCCTTGGCACCTTCCTTGAACTTGCCGACTACCTCACCACTTTCAACGGTATCGCCTTCGTTCTTGATGATTTCTTCGATCACGCCGTCAGCAGGCGCAACCACCTCAAGAACGACCTTGTCGGTCTCGATATCGACAATCAGCTCGTCACGGGAGCAGGCTTCACCCGGCTGTTTGTGCCAGGTCGCGACAGTACCTTCCGCGACCGACTCCGGGAAAACGGGGGCTTTAATCTCAGTTGACATTACAGATCCTTAGTTCGGTAGCTCGTCAAATTTCAAACGCGTCGTTAACCAGTTTCTTCTGCTCTTCAATGTGGACCGACATATGGCCACAGGCAGGAGCAGCCGAAGCGTCACGACCGGCATACTGAAGGTACAGCTTGGGATTCAGGCGGTGCAGCGCATTACGCATGTGATGCTGGCTGCAATACCAGGCACCCTGGTTCATCGGCTCTTCCTGACACCAGACAACGTGCTTGAGCTTGGTGTACTCGCTCAGGAGCTCGTCAAGGTCGTCTCCGGGGAAAGGATACAGCTGTTCGATCCGGACAATGGCGACGTCTTCACGCTCGTCCGACTTCTTCTTCTCGAGCAGATCAAAATAGACCTTGCCGGAACACAGGATCAGACGGGTGACTTTCTTCGGATCGGACGGCTCTTTCTCAGGCAGCACGGTCTTGAAGGTACCGGTGGTCAGATCGTCAAGATCGGACGTCGCTTCCTTGTGCCGCAGCAGACTCTTGGGCGTGATGGCAACCAGAGGCTTGCGCAGCGGGCGCTTCACCTGGCGACGCAGCATATGGAATACCTGCGACGGCGTGGTCGGCACGCAGACCTGGATATTATGTTCGGCGCTCAGCTGCAGGAAACGCTCGAGGCGTGCAGAGCTATGCTCCGGCCCCTGCCCTTCGTAGCCATGAGGCAGCAGCAGGGTCAGGCCACAGAGGCGCCCCCACTTGTGCTCACCACTGGTCAGGAACTGATCGATCACGACCTGGGCACCGTTGGCGAAGTCGCCAAACTGTGCTTCCCAGACCACAAGGCCATCAGGCGCCGTGGTCGCATAACCGTACTCGAACGCCATAACGGCTTCTTCCGAGAGCAGCGAGTCGTAAATTTCGAATTTCGGCTGGTCTTCCGACAATTGCTCAAGGGCAATATGAGTCGAGCCGTCTTTCTGGTTGTGCAGAACCGCGTGGCGATGCGAGAAGGTGCCGCGGCCAACATCCTGGCCGGTAATGCGGATCGGATGCCCTTCGTTGAGCAACGTCGCATAGGCCATGACTTCACCGTAGCCCCAGTTGATCGGCAGGGCGCCGGCGGTCATTTTCTCGCGGTCGGACACAATCTTGGAGACCTGGCGCTGGATACTGAAACCTTCAGGGACCGAGGTCAGTTTCTTGCCCAGCTTCTGGATGGTCTTCAGCGCAACGCTGGACTTGCACTTGGCCGTCCACTCGTGGCCCAGGTACGGTGTCCAGTCTACGTAGAGCTCCTTGTTGGGCTCCTTGACCAGGGATTTGACCACGTGCTCGCCATTGTCCAGGGCGTCACGGTAGTCGTTCTCCATCTGCTTGGCTTCTTCCTCGGTGATAACACCGGCTTCCACCAGTTGGTCAACGTACAGGTTGCGAGTGGTCTTCAGCTTACGGATCTTCTCGTACATGACCGGCTGGGTTGCGGCCGGCTCATCCGCCTCGTTGTGACCACGACGACGATAGCAGACCAGATCGATCACCACGTCGTTCTTGAATTCGTTGCGGTAGTCCATGGCCATCTGGGTCACGAACATGACCGCTTCAGGGTCGTCCGCATTCACATGCAGGATTGGCGCCTGAATCATCTTGGCCACGTCGGTGCAGTACTCCGTGGACCGCGCATCTTCCTGCTTGCTGGTGGTGAAACCAACCTGGTTGTTGATAACAATATGAATGGTGCCACCAACGCCAAACCCACGGGTCTGGGACATCTGGAAGGTTTCCATCACAACGCCCTGGCCGGCAAACGCCGCGTCACCGTGCATGATGATTGGCACTACCTTGCTGCCATCCTCGTCGTTGCGACGGGTCTGGCGGGCCCGAACGGAGCCTTCAACCACCGGCGAAACGATTTCCAGGTGCGACGGGTTGAAAGCCATCGCCAGGTGCACTTCGCCACCTGGTGTCATCACGTTGGATGAGAAGCCCTGGTGGTACTTCACGTCACCTGAACCGGAATCGGCCAGTTTCTTGCCTTCAAACTCGTCGAAGAGTTCTCTCGGATTCTTGCCCAGAGTGTTGACCAGGACGTTCAGGCGACCACGGTGCGCCATACCCAGAACGATTTCCTTGGCGCCGTAGGAACCGGCACGCTGGATCAGCTCGTCCAGACAGGGAATGAGACTTTCGCCACCCTCAAGACCAAAGCGTTTCACACCCGGATAACGGGAACCCAGGTACTTTTCGAGACCTTCGGCAGCCGTCAGTCGCTCAAGGATGTGCTTACGGGTGTTGTCCTCGTATGCGGGACGTGAACGAACCGGCTCCATGCGTTGCTGGAACCAGCGCTTGATGCGGGTATCGACAACGTGCATGTATTCAGCGCCAATGCTTTCGCAGTAGGTCTGGCGCAAACCATCGACAATATCTCCGAGCTTCATGGTCTCGGAGCCGAGGTTCAGTGAGCCGGTCTGGAACTCGAGGTCACGGTCAGAGTCGGACAGTTCATGGAATTCGGGATCGAGGTCTTCAACCTTGGGACGTTGCCAAACACCGAGCGGGTCCAGCTTCGCTTCCTGATGGCCGCGGAAGCGGTAGGCGTTAATCAGCTGGAGAACGCGAATCTGTTTTTTGTCCGCATCCGACGTCGCACTGGCGGGAACGCCGCCACTGGCGAGAAAGCGCTGGTTACGGGAGATGTGTTCGAACTGTTCGCGGATGGAAGAGTGGACAATGTCACGGCCTTTGTAGCCATCGACACTGGGGAGTTTGTCGAAATAGCTGCGCCACTCTTCGGGAACGGCATTGGGGTCTGTCAGGTAGGTTTCAAAAAGCTGTTCAACATAGGCGAGATTTCCACCCTGAAGGTGGGAAGTCTGCCATAACTGCTCCATTATGCTTTCGTGCATCTTGAATAGCTCACCTTGGGCTGGTGCGGGGAGCCCGATATGGTCGGCCAGGGGTATATCTCAGTCAATACGGGTTTTTACGGGATCGACTTTGGCCACCACACCCGACATGGATGTTTTCCATTCCCCGGTGGTTTTTGTACTCAGCAAAACAGGGAGAAAACTTTATAAGTTCCCGCCACGGCTTGCGTAGTGTGCACCCGGGTAAGACTTTTGACTATAAGCCTTTGGTTGAAGGCCCCGCAAACTTGCGAGGCCTTCCGGGTACTAACCTGATCAGAACAGTATAGCGTCTGTCGCAAATCCTGCTGCTTAAGTCGCCCTTTGCAGCAGAAGATTCCGAATGTGGCCGATAGCCCTTGTGGGGTTCAGACCTTTCGGGCAGACACTGACACAGTTCATAATGCCCCGGCAGCGGAATACACTGAACGGGTCATCAAGGCCGGCAAGTCGCTCGTCCTGGGCTGTATCCCGGCTGTCCGCCAGGAAACGGTAAGCCTGAAGCAGGCCAGCAGGACCGATAAACTTGTCCGGGTTCCACCAGAACGACGGACAGGACGTGGAACAGCAGGCACAGAGAATACACTCGTACAGGCCATCCAGCTTCTGGCGGTCTTCCGGAGACTGCAGCCGCTCGATCGCGGGAGCAGGCTTGTCGTTAATCAGGTAAGGCATGACCTTTTCGTACTGCTTGTAGAAAAGACTCATATCTACAACCAGATCACGAATAACCGGCAGACCCGGCAGCGGACGCAGCACCAGCTTGTCGCCCTTCACCACCTGGGAGACCGGCGTAATACACGCCAGGCCGTTCTTGCCGTTCATGTTCATGCCATCAGAGCCACACACGCCCTCCCGGCAGGAACGACGGTAGGCCATTGAAGGATCCCGCTCCTTGATCAGGTTCAGCACATCAAGAACCATGAGATCCTTGCCTTCCGGAATATCAACATCCACGTCCTGCATGTAAGGCGCGTTGTCAGTCTCCGGGTTATAACGATAAAGGCTTACTAACATTTTCGGAGTCCCCCTTAGTAAGTCCGGACCTTCGGCTCGAACTTGTCCACCGTCTTCGGTGCAAAGTTCACATCACGCTTGCCCACACGCTTTTCCAGCGGGAAGAACATGGAGTGCTTCAGCCAGTTCTCATCATCACGCTCGGTGTAGTCGTTCCGGGCATGAGCGCCGCGACTTTCCTTCCGCTCAAAGGCGGAAACCGCTGTAGCCAGGGCAACCTCGTAGAGGTTATCCAGCTCGAGCGCTTCGATACGGGCGGTGTTGAAGGCGTTGCTGGTATCGGCCAGCTTGGTGTTGCGAACACGCTCACCAATCG
Organism: Marinobacter sp. CH_CUG1437-1; assembly: GCF_037029655.1. NCBI lineage: Bacteria > Pseudomonadati > Pseudomonadota > Gammaproteobacteria > Pseudomonadales > Marinobacteraceae > Marinobacter > Marinobacter sp. CH_CUG1437-1. Next base: position 39,862 of record NZ_JAYMEW010000004.1, read on the forward strand.
CTTCCAGCTTCTTGAGACCCTCTTCCATGCTCTTGCCGTCACGGAACACGCCGAAGTACAACTGCATGCAGTTCTGCAGATCCTTGCGGACCTCTGCAACGCTCTCGCCCTCGGTTGCGTTGTTCAGGCGGTCAAGCCGCGCCATGGCACGCTTGATATCGTCCTCACTGGCACCGTCTACCTCGAAGCCGCCGCGAAGCTGCTCTTCAATGTGCAGGCCAGCTGCGCGACCAAACACCACCAGGTCCAGCAGAGAGTTACCACCCAGACGGTTGGCGCCGTGTACCGATACACACGCTGCCTCGCCACAGGCGAACAGCCCGGGGATTGGCTTGTCTTTTCCGTTTTCATCCTGGGTCAACGCCTGACCACCAACGTTGGTCGGAATGCCGCCCATCATGTAGTGACAGGTAGGCACGACCGGGATCGGCTCTTTGACAGGATCCACATGCGCAAAGGTGCGGGACAGCTCACAGATGCCCGGCAGGCGCAGGTTCAGGGTCTCTTCACCCAGATGATCCAGCTTCAGCAGAACGTGGTCCTTATCCGGACCGCAGCCACGACCTTCCAGAATCTCGATCACCATTGCCCGGGCGACAACGTCACGGCCCGCCAGGTCTTTCGCGTTCGGCGCATAGCGCTCCATGAAACGCTCACCCTCGGCGTTGATCAGGTAGCCACCCTCACCCCGACAACCTTCGGTCACCAGCGTTCCCGCTCCGTAAATGCCGGTCGGGTGGAACTGCCACATTTCCATGTCCTGCATCGGGAAACCGGCACGCAGTGCCATACCGATACCGTCGCCGGTGTTAATCAGCGCGTTGGTTGTGGAGGCGTAAATACGTCCCGCGCCACCGGTAGCAAGAACGGTCGCTTTGGATTTGATGTAGGCGACTTCGCCGGTCTCAACCTCAATGGCAACCACACCAACGACCTCATCCTTACTGTTCTTGACGAGATCTACCGCGTACCACTCGTTAAGGAAGGTGGTTCCGCCCTTGATGTTGGCCTGGTACAGAGTGTGAAGCAGGGCGTGACCGGTACGGTCAGCAGCGGCACAGGTACGTGCTGCCTGAGTCGGGTTATCAGGGCCTTTGGACTGACCACCAAACGGACGCTGATAGATACGGCCCTGCTCGGTGCGCGAGAACGGAAGACCCATGTGCTCAAGCTCGAATACCGCCTGAGGACCAACGGAACACATGTACTCGACGGCATCCTGGTCGGCAATGTAGTCCGAGCCTTTAACCGTGTCATACATGTGCCAGCGCCAGTCGTCATTCGGATCAGCACTGGCGATCGCACAGGTGATGCCACCTTGGGCAGAGACCGTATGAGACCGCGTCGGGAAAACCTTGGTGATACACGCGGTATTGACGCCGGACTCGGTCAACTGGAGCGCGGCACGCATGCCGGAACCGCCGCCGCCGATAACAATTGCGTCAAAGGACATGGTCTTGATATTAGCCATCGATTAAAGCCCCCAAAGAATCTGAATGCCCCAAACCACATAGACGAACATGGTCAGCCCACAAGCCGCCTGCACGATAAACCTGGGACCCATGGCCTTGATATAGTCGGTCGTCACCGTCCAGAGCCCCACCCAAGCGTGAGCACCGATTGAAAGCAGTGCCATCAGGGTAAAGATACGGAACCAGGTCTGGTCGAAAAGCGCACTCCAGGTTTCGTAGTTGACGTCGGAGGTCAACAGAAAGCCGAGCAGGAAAATTGTATACAAAGCAAGTACGTAGGCGGTTACCCTCTGGATCAGCCAGTCATAGACACCACTGCGACCCAGGTTCGTGACGCTGTTTACCATACCCAGACTCCTGCCAGAACGATGAGAATGACGGAAACCACAATCGTGATCTTCGAGGCGAGGCGGCCGCTCTCGAGCTCTTCACCAATGCCCATATCCATGAACAGGTGCTTGATACCCGCAACCAGGTGGTACAACAGAGCAGACAAGATGCCCCAGATAATCAGCTTGGCAAGGAAGCTGTCCAGCAGTTCATTGACACGACTGAAACCCTCTTCCCCCGACAGGGAAAGCTGAAGCCCGTAAAGCAGGAACGCAACACCAACAAAAATGATGATGCCGCTGATACGGTGCAATATGGACGTAATGGCTGGCAGCGGAAAATGAAACTTGCCGAGATCGAGATTTACTGGTCGTTTGCTATTCACAGCGCTCTCACACTCTCTCTTGGTTCCGCGGGACCGGAAAACCGGGTGCGGATGGTTGGTATGTAAGGATCGGCGTGCAGATACGAAACCGGCACACGATTGGCTCAGAAGGGAGATAACCTCACCGGCAAACCACTATTTACAGGCAGCGGGAGAAGGTTTATCCCCAATTCCGGGCTAGGGATTATAAGGAGTACCCTAACCAATTACAAACCTGCAACGTCGCTCAAGCCGCGTATTTCAGGGGGTTAAGCCAGCTATAAGGATGATTGACAAATCCTTTTCCATCCCCAATCCGTTGTTATTCGGGATATCCCTGATTTACAGCGAATGTCAAATTCTGGGTTTTCCCGACTCTTCCATTGACAAAAAAAGCCAACGCCCTATATTTTGCCGCCAGTTTTGCGATAATACGCGCCTTCTAGCGCATCCATAACTGTAGATAAAGCTTTCAAAGCTGATAAATAGGAGAGCACCATGACCGACAGGAAAGCCACGCTCTCGGTGGGGGACAAGTCCATTGAGCTACCGATTTATTCCGGCACCGTCGGCCCTGACGTTATCGACGTACGAGGCCTAGTCCAGGAAGGCGTTTTTACATACGACCCCGGATTCGTATCGACCGCAGCCTGCGAATCGGCCATAACCTACATCGACGGTGCAAATGGCGTTCTCCTGCACCGCGGCTACCCGATCGAACAGCTCGCGGAACACTCCGACTACCTTGAAGTCTGCTATCTCCTGCTTCACGGCGAACTTCCAAGCGCCGAGGAGAACCAGAAGTTCCACGAGACCATCAAAAACCACACCATGCTGCACGACCAGATGCGGAACTTCTTCCAGGGTTTCCGTCGTGATGCACACCCGATGGCCATCATGTGTGGTGTGGTCGGCGCCCTGTCCGCCTTCTACCACGGCGAGATGGACGTAGCCAGCCAGGAGCAGCGGGAAATTACCGCTCACCGCCTGATTGCAAAAATGCCGACCATTGCCGCCTGGTGTTACAAGTATGCCATTGGACAACCTTTCATTTATCCGCGTAATGACCTTTCTTACTCCGAGAACTTCCTGCAGATGATGTTTGGCGTTCCTTGCGAGGAGTACAAGCCGAACCCGATCCTGGCCAAGGCCATGGACAAGATTTTCATCCTGCACGCGGATCATGAACAGAATGCCTCAACGTCGACGGTGCGCCTGGCCGGCTCTACCGGCGCCAACCCCTACGCCTGCATTGCCTCCGGCATCGCGGCTCTGTGGGGCCCTGCCCACGGCGGCGCCAACGAAGCGGTTCTGGACATGCTGGCCGAAATCGGAGACGAATCCAACATCGAGAAATTCATCGCCAAGGCCAAGGACAAAGACGATCCGTTCCGTCTGATGGGCTTCGGACATCGGGTTTACAAGAACTTCGACCCGCGCGCCAAGGTGATGGCAGAAACCGCTCACGAGGTTCTGACCGAGCTAGGCCTGGAAAACGACCCGCTGCTGAAGATCGCCCAGCGCCTGGAAAAAATCGCGCTGGAAGACGAGTACTTCGTAAAGCGCAAGCTTTACCCGAACGTCGATTTCTACTCCGGACTCATCCTCAAGGCCATCGGAATCCCGACTTCGATGTTCACGGTTATCTTCGCCCTGTCGCGGACCATCGGCTGGTTCTCGCACTGGAACGAAATGGTCAGCGGCGACTATCGCATCGGCCGTCCGCGCCAGCTTTACACTGGCTCGGATTCCCGGGATTATCCGGCGAAATAAGCCTGATTTCTCGGGCAACGCATGGAAAGGCCGCTGATTCAGCGGCCTTTTTTATTGCGTGCCGCCCCGACCTTCTGTGCTAAGTTAACCCGACAAAAACATAAGAGGAGAAAGCAATGACTACAGCAGCGTTTATCGGCCTCGGCGTAATGGGCTATCCAATGGCCGGGCACCTGGCCAAGGCCGGGCTCAACGTCAGGGTCTGGAACCGAACCAGCGCCAAAGCCGAGCAATGGGCAAGCGAATACGGGGGAACCAGCTGCACCTCCATTGCCGAGGCCGTGAAGGGCGCGGATATAGTACTCACCTGCGTTGGTGCGGATATCGATCTTAAAGCAGTTTACGAAGGCGATGAAGGCATCCTCGCCAATGCCTCCGAAGGTGCAGTTCTGGTCGACCACACCACGGCTTCTGCCGGCATTGCCGAGTATCTTGCTAAGGCTGCCAGTAAAAACAACATGGGATTTGTGGACGCGCCTGTATCCGGCGGCCAGCAAGGCGCTGAAAACGGCAAGCTGACCATCATGTGCGGCGGCTCGGAACAGGACTATGCGAAAGCCGAGCCGGTTATGGAGCACTATGCGCGCGCACTCAACCGAATGGGCCCAGCTGGCAGTGGCCAGAAAACCAAGATGGTTAACCAGATCGCCATTGCCGGTCTTGTACAGGGCCTTTCAGAGGCGCTGCACTTTGCCGAGCAGGCTGAGCTGGATGTGGCAAAAGTGGTGGATGTGATTTCGAAAGGGGCAGCCCAGTCCTGGCAAATGGAAAACCGCTCGGCAACGATGATTGCGGGTGAATTCGAACACGGCTTCGCGGTTGACTGGATGCGTAAGGACCTGGGGATTTGCCTGGAAGAGGCACGAAAAGTGAACGCGTCTCTGCCAGTCACCGCTCTGGTGGATCAGTTCTACGCGGATGTGCAGTCCATGGGGGGCAAACGCTGGGATACATCCTCTTTAATCCAGAGACTCAGGAAGTTCCGGTAAGTCTCTGAAGCTGGGGCCGGATGAAAGCTCTCACCCGGCCCCGAATCCACAGGCACTACTTTTTCTTGTCCTGCGGCTGCCACTTTCCGTTCACATACCACGCGGACCAGCCCGTCGCCTTGCCTTCCTTCTCGGACATGACGTACTGCTCCTTGGTCTTGCGGCTGTAGCGAATCACCGTCGGATTGCCTTCAGGATCACGCTCGGGCGCATCCATCAGGTAATCATACTTCGGATCAATTTCCTTCCGGTGTGGTTTGATCTCCATCACCAGAGGTGGTCGCGTTTCCCGATTTTTCGGGAACTTGCTGGCGGCCAGAAACAACCCGGACGCCCCATCACGAAGAACGTAAGTGTCATCCACCTTCTGGCACTGAAGCTCCGGCATGGGTACCGGATCCATCTTGGGCGGAGCTGGCTCGCCATTTTTGAGCAGCTTACGGGTGTTCTTGCACTCGGCATTGGTACAACCGAAATACTTTCCAAACCGCCCCGTCTTCAGCTGCATCTCAGAGCCGCACTTGTCGCACTCCAGGGTCGGACCATCGTAGCCCTTGATGCGGAACGTGCCCTTTTCTACCTCGTAGCCAGAGCAGTCCGGATTGTTACCGCAAACATGCAGCTTGCGGGTTTCGTCCACCAGGTAACTGTCCATGGCGGTGCCACACTTGGGGCAGCGGCGCTTCTTGCGCAGCAGCCGGGTTTCGCCCTCGCCTTCCACGTCATCGTCAGCGCTGACCACTTCGTCGCCGGACACGAGATTGATGGTGGTCTTGCAACGCTCCTTCGGTGGTAATGAGTAACCGGAGCAGCCCAGGAATACACCCGTACTGGCCACACGAATCTGCATATTCCGACCGCAGCTCGGACACGGAATATCAGTCTCGGTGGGCGTGTTGGCACGCATGCCGCCGTCTTCACCACTTTCTGCCGTTTCCAGTTGCTGCTTGAAACGGCCGTAAAAATCATTCAGGACTTTCTTCCACTCGACATCCCCTTCGGCAATCTCGTCGAGCTCATCTTCCATCTTCGCGGTGAAATCGAAGTCCATCAGATTCGGGAAAGATTCTGACAGGCGCTCGGTCACAATCTCGCCCATCTTCTCGGCATAGAAGCGGCGGTTCTGCAGCCTGACATAGCCGCGATCCTGAATCGTGGAAATAATCGACGCATAGGTCGAGGGACGGCCAATGCCCTGCTTTTCTAGCTCTTTGACCAGGCTCGCCTCGGTGTACCTGGGCGCAGGCTTGGTAAAGTGCTGGCTCGGGTCGAGTTTTTTCAGGTCCAGCACTTCATCTACCTGAATATCAGGCAGGGCGATGTCTTCATCTTTCTTGGCCGCCTGGGGCGCGGCTTTCAGGAAACCGTCGAACTTGATAATCCGGCCCCGGGTGCGCAGCTCATAATCGCCGTTAGCAACGACTATCGAGGTGCTGAGGAACTCCGCATCGGACATCTGGCAGGCAATGAACTGGCGCCAGATCAGGTCGTAGAGCTTCTCCGCGTCTTTCTCCAGGCCACTGATATCCGAGGGCCGGCGACTGACTTCCGTTGGCCGGATGGCTTCGTGGGCTTCCTGGGCGCCCTCTTTACTACCGTAAACCCGGGGCTTTTCCGGCAGGTATTTATCGCCAAACTGCTTCTGAATATAGGTGCGGCAACTGTTGATCGCATCCTGACTCAGGTTGGTGGAGTCAGTACGCATATAGGTAATAAAGCCAGCTTCATATAGACGCTGGGCAAGCATCATGGTCTTTTTGACACTGAAGCCCATGCGGTTACTCGCCGCCTGCTGCAGCGTGGAGGTAATAAACGGAGCCGACGGGCGGGAACGGGTTGGTTTGTCTTCCCGCTTGGCAACCTTGAACGTACCCGCCTTGAGGCGGCTGACGTGCTCGCTGCTCTGCTGCTCGTTGACCGGGCGATAAGGCTTGTCGTCATGGCGGGTTACTTCAAAGCGGACCGGCTGATCTGCCTTGGCGGACGCGAGATCGGCGTGTAATTGCCAGAACTCCTCCGGAACAAACTTCCGGATCTCCCGTTCCCTCTCAACAATCAGCCGTACGGCGACTGACTGCACCCGACCGGCAGACAGGCCCCGGGCAATCTTGGCCCAAAGCAGGGGCGACACCATGTAGCCTACAACCCGATCCAGGAAACGTCGGGCCTGCTGAGCATTCACCCGGTTATTGTCAAGATTCCCGGGATCCTTGAAGGCTTCCTGAATGGCACGTTTGGTGATTTCGTTGAACACTACACGTCGGTATTTCTCGGGCTCGCCACCGATCGTCTGCTGAAGGTGCCAGGCGATGGCCTCCCCTTCGCGGTCCAAATCCGTTGCCAGATAGATATGGTCTGCTGATTTGGCGAGACGCTTGAGTTCGCTGACCACCTTCTCCTTGCCGGGAAGGATCTCGTAACGCGCACTCCAGTCCTGATCCGGGTCGACGCCCATCCGGGCGACCAGCTGCTCACGGGCCTTGCGCTTTTTATGCACCGCCTTTTCTTCCGGGCTCATCTTCCGGGTGAGCGCAGCCTGCTTGGCACGCTCCTTGGGATCGGTTTGGGATCCGCTGCCACTGACGGGAAGATCACGAATATGCCCGACGCTCGATTTGACGATGAAGTCAGAGCCCAGGTACTTGTTGATGGTCTTCGCTTTCGCTGGTGACTCGACAATTACGAGACTTTTACCCATATCGGAGTTCTGTATCCTTGGCGATAAATCGGTCAATTAATCAGCAAACCGTAAACTCGCTGTAAAATCAGTCGGCTAGAAAACACTCATACGCCGCCAATCTGTATAGGCTCACTGTTTTACAGGGTCAAGAATAGCAAGACAACCCATTCTTTGGTTTCAATCCTGCTTTTTTTCACATTCGGGAACCCGGTTCAGGCCGCCGATTGAAACAGAAAGGCCCGGCATTTGCCGGGCCTTCTGAAACCGCGTACTGCAACCTCCTTAACGGGTTACAGACGCTCCCAGACCGTCGCGATGCCCTGGCCCAGACCGATACACATGGTGGAAACACCAAGTTTACCGCCTTTGGCCTGCATCACATTCAGCAGGGTTGTGGAGATACGTGCACCAGAGCAGCCCAGCGGATGGCCAAGGGCAATCGCGCCGCCGTTCAGGTTCACCTTCTCTTCCATAACGCCCAGCAGCTTCAGGTCCTTGAGAACAGGAAGCGACTGTCCGGCAAAGGCCTCGTTCAGTTCCCAGAAGTCGATATCTTCAACTTTCAGGCCTGCGCGCTTGAGCGCCTTTTTGGTGGCAGGCACCGGACCATAGCCCATGATTGCGGGATCACAGCCGGCAACGGCCATGCTGCGAATCTTGGCAATCGGCTTAAGTCCCAGGGCCTCAGCCCGTTCTGCGGACATCAGTACCATGGCGGCGGCACCGTCGGTCAGCTGGGAGGAAGTCCCGGCAGTCACAGTACCGTTCTTCGGATCGAAGGCCGGCTTCAGCTGGCTCAGGGATTCAGCCGTGGTCTCCGGACGAATAGTCTCGTCCTGCTCAATCAGCACCTTGAAGCCATTCTCATCGTGACCTTCAATCGGCACGATTTCGTTCTTGAAACGGCCTTCTACGGTCGCTTCATGGGCCAAACGGTGGGAGCGAGCACCGAACTCGTCCTGCTGCTCACGGGTAATCCCGTGCATCTTGGCCAGCATTTCCGCAGTCAAGCCCATCATGTTGGACGCCTTTGCGGAGTACTTGGAGGCCGCCGGATTGTGGTCGAAGCCTTCGGTCATGGGTACGTGCCCCATGTGCTCGACACCACCCACGAAGAACACATCACCGTTACCGGTCATGATGGCCTGCGCGGCAGTATGGATCGCACTCATGGCCGAACCACACAGACGGTTCACGGTCTGAGCAGCAGACTCGTGGGGAATGCGGGTCAGCAGGGAAATCTGACGCGCCACGTTGAAGCCCTGCTCCTTGGTCTGGTTTACACAGCCCCAAATAACATCTTCAACTTCTTTCGGGTCGAGCTTCGGGTTGCGCTCAAACAGTGCTTCGATCAGATTGGCGGACAGGGTCTCTGCACGCACGTTCCGGAAACAACCGTTTTTGGCACGACCCATCGGAGTCCGCACGCAATCGACGACGACAACGTCTCTCGGATTAAGGCTCATAGATCTTTCTCCGTTCGGAAATCTCGTTCAGGGTTAGCCAAAGAACTTTTTGCCAGTCTTGGCCATTTCACGCAGCTTCTCGGTCGGGTGATAAAGAGGACCAAGGTCTGCAAACTTGTCTGCCAGTTCGACGAACTTGTCTACACCCATATCGTCGATATAGCGCAGGGCACCGCCACGGAACGGCGGGAAGCCGATACCGAAAATCAGGCCCATATCAGCATCTGCCGGATCTTCGACAATGCCGTCTTCCAGGCAGCGAACGGTTTCCAGGCACAGAGGAATCATCATACGGGCGATGATGTCTTCTTCGCTGAATTCGTTCTTACCCTGAACAACCGGCTCGAGCAGCTTGTAGGTCTCTTCGTCGACAACCTTCTTCTGCTTGCCCTTGCGGTCCAGTTCATACTTGTAGAAGCCCTTGTCGTTCTTCTGTCCGTAACGGTTGTTATCGAACATCACGTCAATGGCGGTTGTACCTTCGTGCTTCATGCGGTCCGGGAAGCCGTCTGCCATCACTTCACCGGCGTGCTTGCCGGTATCCATGCCGACAACGTCCAGCAGGTAGGCAGGGCCCATGGGCCAGCCGAACTTTTCCATAACCTTGTCAACGTGCTGGAAGTCAGCACCGTCACGTACCAGGCCGATAAAGCCGCCGAAGTACGGGAACAGAACGCGGTTAACCAGGAAGCCCGGGCAATCGTTAACAACGATCGGGGTCTTGCCCATGGCCTTGGCGTAAGCCACGGTGGTCGCGATCGCACGATCACTGGTCTTTTCGCCACGGATTACCTCAACCAGCGGCATCATGTGTACCGGGTTGAAGAAGTGCATACCGCAGAAGTTTTCCGGACGCTTCAGGTTCTTCGCCAGCAGATCGATGGAAATCGTCGAGGTGTTGGAGGTCAGGATAGTGTCCTCACGAACCGCATCTTCGGTTTCACGAAGAACCGCGTCTTTCACCTTCGGATTCTCAACCACGGCTTCTACAACCAGGTCGACATTCTTGAAGTCACCGTAGTTCAGGGTCGGCGTGATGCTGTTAAGCACGTCAGCCATCTGATCGGGCTTCATCTTGCCCTTCTCGACCCGTTTGGTCAGAAGCTTCTTGGCTTCCTTCAGGCCCAGGGCGATACCGTCCTGGTTGATGTCCTTCATGATGATCGGCGTGCCTTTCAAGGCGGACTGGAACGCAACGCCGCCACCCATGATACCGGCGCCGAGTACGGCGGCCAGGTTCACGTCATTGGCTTCTTTTTCCCAGGCCTTGGCCTTCTTCTTGAGCTCCTGATCGTTCAGGAACAGGCCAACCAGGCAAGCCGCAACGTTGGTCTTGGCCATCTTGGCGAAGCCTTTGGCCTCTACCTCGATTGCCTTGTCACGGGTCATACCGGCATGCTTCTGCATGACCTTGATGGCCTCGACCGGCGCCGGGTAATTCTTGCCAGCCTTGCCGGCCACGAATGCCTTGGAGATCTCGAATGCCATCATGCTTTCCATGGCATTAAGCTTGATCTTGCCCTTCTTCTCTTCGCGACGAGCTTCGTAATCCAGCTTGCCTTCGTTGCACTGGTTGATAATGCCAACCGCTGCATCCACAAGCTTGTCGGACTCGAGCACGGCATCCACAGCGCCGACTTTCAGTGCCGCATCTGCACGGTTCTCGGTGCCGCCACTGATCCACTCAACGGCGTTGTCTACGCCTACCAGACGGGACAGACGCACGGTACCGCCGAAGCCAGGGAAGATGCCCAGTTTCACTTCCGGAAGACCAACCTTGGCCTTCTTGTCCATCACCCGGTAGTCGGTCGCCAGACACATCTCGAAACCGCCACCCAGGGCCATACCGTTGATCGCGGTAACGGTGGGGAACGGCAGATCTTCAACGGCGTTGAAGACTTCGTTGGCCTTGAGGTTGTTGGCTACCAGATCCTCTTCCGAGCCCGCAAACAGCTCGGTGAATTCGGTAATATCGGCACCAACAATGAAGCTGTCCTTGGAGCTGGTCACTACCAGGCCCTTCAGGTTCTTCTGCGCTTTAAGTGCGTCAGTCGCGGCGCGGAGCTCTTCAATAGTAAGACGGTTGAACTTGTTCACTGACTCGCCCTGCAAGTCGAAGTTCAACTGAGCGATCCCGCCTTCGATCTCTTTAACCGTGATGGCTTTACCTTCGTAAATCATCAACTGATCTCCAGTCTGTGTTTGGAACTGCTTCCAGCCGAGCGGTGCTTTTGGTTTACCGGCGCGGCTGTTTGTGCAGCGAGATTTCGGTCACTGCCCGATCATCCGATCCAAAAATTCATACAGTCGTTTGAATCGTGAGGGCACACGATGAAAAAAAACGGCGCGTTTGTCAATTTGTTTCTTTCGGGAGGGTTGCAAAAGTCCCCAAAATGCCGGGGGCAACCGAAGAAATTGGAGCGGAATTGTTATGTTTCAGTGAACTGGAAGCCACTGCTCAGGGAAATTAGGAACTTCGTCACGCAAATTTCAAAGTTATTTACATTTACGGGCGACAACGCCGCCAAAACTGCTTGATTGGCTGACGCAGTTACTTTACCTTCGATCTACGACTTTGGTCCACAATAATAAAACCGCATTACGGAGACCCATCCGATGAAAGACGCCAACCCGCGGATACGCTCCCTCGTAGCCGTATTTATTTTCCTTGCACTGACGTCCATGGGCGCCCGCGCCCAGGATAGCGCCGACGGATTTCTCTCCGATCTTCATAATTTCCGGGTCAGCAATTACGTAGCTCTGGATGCGTACTACCGTTTCAGTGGAACCGGGGACACCGACACCCTGAACGAGATCGTACAGGGCATCAACTCGGCCAATGACTCCATGAACTCCGTTGCTGGCAGCGACTCGGGAGTACTGTCGGCCGAGGAGCTGGAGGGGCTGAATCAGGAATTCGACAAGTTCAAGAACCTGATGCGAGACAATATCAACGATGTGCGTAATCAGGGTTATCCGGATCTGCGCCTCGTCTCCGATATGGCCAACCAGGCGCTGACCATGAACGAAAAAGCCACCGAGCTTTACCGGGTGGCACAGGAGAGCTCCCAGACCGACACCAATCCGAGGGTTGAAGCGGCCCGGTCGGCTGCCGTAAAGATGGCCCAGATGATGGCCAAGTACTCGGTCAGGACCAACTCCTCGGTTGCCCAGACCTTCCAGGGTTCTTCCACCGAAACCCCGCTGGACGAGCAGGCCCGGGAGCTGGACGAATTGCTGGCTTCGGTCAAAAAGGGCGAGGGAACACAAGAACTTAAAGCAGTAATTGACGACATCTCATCCAAGTGGCAATTCATTCGCGGATCCTACATCAACTACAACGAAAACAACGTGGGTTTTGTGATCGACCGGTATTCCAAGGGCATCCTCAAGGGCCTGGCCACAACCATTGAACTTCTTCAGGGTAACGCCTGAACACCTACCCCGTTTTCTGGCAGGCGTAATTGCCTGCCAGAAAAGCAGTTTTCCGCTTCTGTTTTTGATACCCGTCAGTTTCCCGCTACACTTTCCCGACCGAATTTAAGGTACTATCCTCAGAACAATACCCCGTGTGCGAAGGAGCGAAACGATGTCTGCCTATAAAAAGATGCTTGTTGCCATTGATCTCACTGAAGAGGCGCCTCAGGTGCTGGACAAGGCAAAGGCCGTGAGCGAAGCCCATGGTGCCGAGCTGATGCTGGTCCACGTGGTTGAGCCGGTCGGGTATGCCTATGGTGGTGACATCCCGATGGACCTGACGGAACTGCAGGATCAGCTCGACAAAGCGGCGCGCGAGCAGTTGGGAACCTACGGGGATCAGTACGGCGTCGCAAAGAACAATCAGGTAGTGACGGTCGGTCGCCCGGAATCAGAAATTCACCGGCTCGCCAAGGAGCAGGAAGTGGATCTGGTGATCGTCGGCAGTCATGGGCGAAAGGGTTTCCAGCTGTTGCTGGGCTCAACCGCCAACGGGGTCCTTCATGGAACCGAATGCGATGTTCTGGCAGTTCGAATCCACTAACGGTTCGTAAATAGAAGGCCCGGGTCTTACCCCGGGCCGGCTCAATGGGACAGCGGTTATCAGGCTCCCTCCCCGCCCATCTTAGCCTCGAGTTTGCGCAGCTGGCTTTCCAACGAAAAGCTGACGCTTGAGGCCATTGAAAAGAAGTTCAGCAGCGCCTTCAGGTTGCTGTCTCCCTTGCAGACCGAGTGGATACGCTGCCACAGGGCCTGGTTAACCAGTTGCAGCCGCTGATTCCTCTCCACAAGCCCTTTCAGCTCCCAGTCCGGGGTCTGGTGATTCCGTTTCGCAAAATACTGCTGCAACAGGTAGTGGGAAACACTGCGCATGATGAATTCGTCGGTATTTGCAAACGGCAGGTGATGAACAGCCATCGGCTTGAGCTCTGACAGCACCGGACACCCGCTGGTCGCCATCTTCAATCCAAGCAGCGAACGGAGCGCCTCCTCCAGGGCAGTCTGCTTCACATAGCTGCGGCGGTCATCCGTTACCTTTACTTCAACCTTCTGATAGGCGTCCTCATCCCGGAAGGCCTCTACAACAGGCAATATCTCTGTTGCTGCCGGGCAGTGAGGAGATTCCGACGCTTTCAGCGGGCAGTTGCTACACTGGCAATGCTCCAGTTTTGTCCATGAGGGCAGCGAGCCCGAGGGCCGTGACGGTTTGTCCGTCACTTTGAATTCTACAGTACGGCCGTCCTGAAATTTGAAATCGTAGTGTACGTTCATTGGTTTGCCTGTTCTTCCAGCTCCATCCACCGCTCAATGACCTGCTCCAGACGGCTTTCCTTTTCCGTCAATGCTTCCAGAGTGGCCGAGACTTCATCCGGTGGGCCTGAATAAAAATCAGCCTGGGAAATTCTTTCCTGCAGGCCGGCGACTTCCTGCTCGAGTGCCTCAATCTGCGCTGGCAACTGTTCGAGCTCCAGTTTGAGCTTGTAGCTCAGCTTAACGGGTTTGCTTTTCTGGGGCTGCTCTCCCGCTTTTACGCCATCCGCAGCTTTCGGTGATTCGGCCTTGCCGGTATCGCCAGGGCTTTTACCGGTTTTATCCTGCTTGTCCGGCCGATTGCCGGTCGCTTCCGATGGGAAACAACCGCCCTGTCGGCGCCAATCGGTATAGCCACCGACGAACTCACGCACTTTGCCCGATCCATCGAGGAAAACCGTTTCGGTGATCACATTATCAAGAAACTCACGGTCGTGACTGATCACAATCACGGTGCCGGCAAATTCCGCCAGCTGCTCCTCCAGCAACTCCAGCGTTTCCACATCAAGATCGTTGGTGGGCTCATCAAGCACCAGGATATTGGCGGGCTTGCTGAACAGCTTCGCCAGCAGCAGCCGGGCGCGCTCCCCCCCGGAAAAGACGCTTACCGGCGATCTGGCACGTTCCGGTGTAAAGAGGAACTCCTGCAAATAGCCGAGCACATGCTTGCTCTGGCCGTTGATTTCGATGAACTCCCGACCCTCGGACAGGTTATCCAGTGCGTTCCTTGTCAGATCCAGCTCACCTCGCAACTGATCAAAGTAGGCAACCTGAAGATTGGTTCCCAGACGAATGGAACCCTCGGTTGGTTCCAAATCTCCCAACAGGAGTCGCACCAGGGTGGTCTTGCCCGTGCCATTCTCGCCAACGAGCCCAATCTTGTCCCCTCGCAGAATGGTAAGGTTCATATCTCGGATTACCGGGCTGCCACCCGGATAGGCAAAGCCCGCGTCCCTGGTTTCGACCACCAGCTTGCCGGAACGCGCCGCGTCCTCCACCGAAAAGCTCGCAGTGCCACCCCGAACCCGGCGCTGGCGGTGTTCTTCGCGCATGGCTTTCAGGGCCCGAACACGCCCCATATTACGGGTCCTGCGGGCCTTGATACCCTGCCGAATCCAGGCCTCTTCCTGCTTCAGACGCTTGTCGAATAAGGCATTCTGCCGCTCTTCTTCTTCCAGCGCCTTTTCTTTCAGATCGAGGTAGCGATCATAGGTGGCGGCAAAGCTCACCAGCTTGCCCCGGTCGAGCTCCACAATCCGAGTCGCCATACGACGGATAAACGCACGATCATGGCTGACGAACAACATGGCGCCGCGGAATTGCCCAAGAGCCTCTTCCAGCCAGGCAATGGCGGGTACATCCAGATGGTTTGTGGGCTCATCCAGCAACAGTATGTCCGGATCGGCAACCAGCGCCTTGGCCAGCAAAACCCGGCGCTGCCAACCGCCGGACAGGGTATTCAGTGTCTGGTCCGGGTCGACGCCGTACTGTCCAAGAATGGTGGTAACTTTCTGATCGAGGCGCCAGCCATCCAGTGCCTCCAGGCGCTCTTGAACCTGCATCAGCCGGTCGAGACTCGCCTCATCGGCCTGCTGGGACAGTTGATGGAATTCAGCGAGCAACTGGCCCGTTTCCGGAAAGGCGCCAGCGACCACTTCATAGGCGGTACGGGAGTCTTCCGAAGGCAGGTTCTGCGGAAGTACTGCCAGAACAGCGCCGTCGTCGAGACGCACCACGCCACCGTCGGGTACCACTTCCCCACTGACAATCTTGAGCAGCGTGGATTTTCCCTCGCCGTTGCGCCCCAGCAAACATACGCGCTCGCCGGCATCAATGACCAGGGAGGCCTGATCCAGCAACGGATGCATTCCATAAGCCAGGGATACTGAGTCCAGCGTTAACAGTGGCACGTTTGGTTCTACTCCGATTTATTGACAGTTACGGGATCACCCACCCGAATAATGCCCGGTGATTCGTGAATGGCGTTCTGGCCAAAGATGACGCCCTCCTGGGTTCTCCGATAGCCCGAGAGCGTCCTGAGTGGTTGCAGGGCAGCATCCTTCTGGCCCGTCGAGGGATCCACGGTGGTCATGACACAGCGCGAACAGGGTTTGACCACACTCAGGCGGTTGGCGCCGATGTTCAGGCTCTGCCAGCGGTCTTCCTCCCAGGCCTCAGCACCCTCAACCACTATGTTAGGACGGAACCTGCGCATCTCTACTGGTGCGTCGAGCCGGTTATTCAGCTCTGCCAGGGAGGCGGTATTGGTCACCAGAAACGGGAACCCGTCAGCGAAGCCCACCCGCCGATATTCATCAACCCGGCCCGCATCAACACGGCGAAAGGAACTGTCCGGCATAAAGACCAGGCGAACGGGCTTGCCGCAGAAGCGGCTCAGGGCGTCGTTTGCATCCGACAAACCCCTCTGGGCCTTCACCCAGTCTCGCCAGACCAGAACCCGAACCTCTTCCTCTGTGGCAGTCAGGGCAAACTCGCCCTCATCGGGAATACTAATGACCACCCGGTCATCATCCAGACGGGTTCCTACCCGGGCGAGTTCCGGATGCTCTCTCTGGGTAACAAACCGGCGATCATCATCGACGATCATCCACCGGCGATCCCCAACAGGCCCGAAACCATCGGTATTGAAACAGGAAACTTCAATGCCAGACAGGGATTTGACGGGGTACACGAACAGCGAATGGACCTTCATGACGGGCAGCCTCCCCCAAAGAATCAGGATACGCAACAGGCTGCTGAGTATACCTGACCACACACCCTGGCGCCGAGTTTGGCGGTGCCCGAAAACGAAAAAACCCGGTCCTTTTCAGAACCGGGTTTTTTGAATCTGGAGCGGGAAACGAGATTCGAACTCGCGACCCCAACCTTGGCAAGGTTGTGCTCTACCAACTGAGCTATTCCCGCAATGCTGATCGGCTGTAACCGACAACGGAGGCGTATTCTACGGATCCCGACGAAGGCGTCAACCACTTTTTTTCAGGTTTTTTCCAGCCAGCGTTTTGTTGCCGCATTTCAGGAACCCGGAACTGTGCAGCCACTCCTGGTCGGGATAGTACTTGAACACCAATTGCCCGCCCTTCAGGTTGTCTACCACCCGTTTGACGATCTGGTTATCCACGGCCGGGCACCCGTGGCTTCGCCCGATGCGGCCGTATTTGCTGACCCAGTCATCATTCACGTAGTCGGCGCCATGAATCACGATGGCACGCTGCCTGGCAAGATCATTGATCCCCGGCTCAAGACCATCGAGCCTGAGCGAGTAACCGTGTTTTCCGAAGTAGGATTCCCGGGCCTGGAAAAGGCCGATGCTGGACTGATGGCTGCCCTCTACGTTGGAGAAAGCAGTCGATTCAAAATTCCCGGAGTTCTTGCCGTGTGCAACAAGATCACGCAACAGCAACTCTTCCTTCTCCAGGTCAAAGATCCACAGCCTCTCCTGACTGGAGGGCAAGGAGAAATCGATAACCGCCAGGCGCTCGGGCATTTGAACGCCGTTGGACACAGCGCAACGGGAAGCATTGATCGCTGTCTTGAGAACCACTTTGTCTATTTTCGGCGCGACTTCACTGAGGCGATCAAGAAGTTGCTCGTCAAGCGAAGCGCCAAACGATGAAAAAGGTAGCGCAGCACACACGGCCAAAAACAGCCCTGCAGTCGAAAATCGCCGCGTTCTATGCATTACATATCCCCGATAACTTAATGGAAAGCCCAACGTTGTCTTGCGGGCCTGTCACAATTCAGTGTTGCGCATTTTATCAGGGAAAATTGCCAACCCCGTCAGAATGTACGTTTTTTATACAAAACTTTAAGGAAACTGCGATCATCTTACTGACCGAACCGTCGCCCACCTTCCAGATAATTCTGCTCCTCTGGTGTTGAGGTCCTGCCCAGGGCCTTGTTGCGGTGGGGGAAACGGCCGTACTGCTGGATTATGGCCCGATGATCCCGGGCGGACTGCAGAAAACTGCCCATGAAATCGGCAAGAATACCCTGGGTCGACCGTGCAAGCTGTTCATAACATTCCACGGACATATCCTGATCTTCCTTGAGCTCGGAATGCTGCAGGGGCATATACAGAAACGCCCTGTGGACCGGTGCGAGCATCATATCCTGCCCCTTCTGCATCGCTTGCCGGCAAAGCTTTCGGGCCTGTCGGTCCTGATCGAAGGCCATGGCACCGCCACGGAATATATTCCGGGAAAACTGATCGAGCAGAATGATCTCCGCGAGTATCCCGCCGGCCTCACTTCGCCAGTGGTCGAGACCCTGCTCGGAGGCGAAAAGCACCATCGACAGGAAACGCCGACGGATTTCCTGGTCGAACCGTCGATCCGATCGGAACCACTTGTTCCGATGGTCACTGTCCGGCAGTCCATGTTCGTCCAACTCGCCAAACCAGAAATCCAGAATCTCTTTCCAATCGAACATTCAGCGTCACCCTGTTACTTTAAATAGTGCCGGAGATATTGCCGGAGGCCGGAGATAGTACCGAGCCCCACCCGAGGCCGGCATCCCGGACTTACGACAGGCCCCGTAAAATTGACTACTTCAGGAGCGGCAATGAACAGCCCCCGCATTATTCTGTTGGCCCATGGAAGCAGTGACAAGCGCTGGTGTGAGACCTTTGAAAAGCTTGCAGCTCCAACCCTCGTCTCTGTCGACAACGCGCGCGTTGCCTACATGGAACTCGCCGAACCATCCATAGACACCGTTGTAGGAGAAGGTGTTGCGGAAGGAGCCACCGAATTTACCATCATCCCCCTGTTCCTTGCTGCTGGGCGACACTTGCGCAAGGACGTTCCCGCGATGATTGAAGACCTCGAGAAAGAGCATGGCGCAACCATCCAACTCGCGCCTCCAATCGGAGAAAATCCCCTGTTGGGACAGGCGATCCGGGATGTTGTTATGCTTCAACTGGAACAAACGCCAGCCTGAGTCGGGCTTTTGCAAACAAATGCGGCCATTGGACGACAGGAGCAACAAAAATGTCGAAAAGGATTCTGATTACCGGCGGCACCGGGTTTATAGGTCATGTTCTGTGTCGCGAATTACTGGCACGGGACTACGAGCTGACGGTTTTCAGCCGGCAACCTCCGGAAACGGTGAAGTCCAGTTGCGGTCGGGTTGAAGCAGTCAGCGACCTCCAGCAGCTTCGTTCCCACCCGGGATACGATGCCGTTATCAATCTTGCCGGTGAAGGCATCGCAGACAAGCGTTGGTCTGAGACTCGCAAGCAGGAACTGCGGGACAGCCGTATCGGTGTAACGGAAACGCTGGTTGAAGTCATCCGCAGTTGGGAGCGGGCGCCGAAGGTGTTGGTCTCGGGATCAGCCGTGGGCTTCTACGGGGATCAGGGAGCCGCGACCGTCACTGAAGACACCAGCCCAAATGATGAATTTACTCACCGCCTATGCCGCGACTGGGAAAATGCCGCCAAACCTCTCGCCGACGATGGCGTGAGGGTCTGCTTCTCAAGGACCGGAGTGGTAGCAGGCCCGGGCGGTGGTTTTCTGGAACGAATGATACTGCCCTTCAAACTTGGACTTGGCGGGCGCCTGGGAAGCGGTACACAGTACATGCCCTGGATACACCGAGATGACGTCGTCGGGGCCCTAATCTGGATGATGGAAAACCCGAACGCGTCTGGTCCATTCAATGTGGTGAGCCCTAACCCGGCAACCAACGCAGAATTCACCCGAACTCTCGGGAAGGTTTTGCATCGCCCCACCCTTTTCCCGGCTCCCGCACCGGTACTCAAGGTTGCGCTGGGAGAAATGGCGCGCCTCCTGCTCACCGGACAAAAAGCGATTCCAGAGAGGCTTACACAGGAAAAGTTTGAATTCCGGTATCCAGACCTCGAACGGGCCCTTGCTCAATCCGTCTCTCCGGGGTCATCCCGATGAGACAGAGTACGAACTTTTTTTCACAAAAGGCGTTGACACTGCTCTGAGGCTTACTTAATATACGCGCCACCTCGACGAGGCAAGGTGTTGAAAACGTTGCGTCCCCTTCGTCTAGTGGCCTAGGACTCCGCCCTTTCACGGCGGCAACAGGGGTTCGAACCCCCTAGGGGACGCCAATTTTTCTGCCTTGATGTGTCAGGGAAACAAATGTTTCCCCATGACACGGTCAGACCGGTTTATGGCCGTGCTTCCCTTCTTTTCTGTCCTGGTGTCCGTGCTCCTTCTGATCTTTCATCACGAAGATGCCCACACCAACGAAAAAGCCAACCATCAGCAGTACAGTCGCAATACCCGCGATAACAACGGCGTCCATATACATTTTGCTTCTCCTTCCGGCAATTAACTTGATTAAACTCAGGTTACGCCCGGCACGCCCGCAAGGTATTGATCCAGGTCAACGTATTTGTCAGGCTCGATGTACGCATAAATACTGAACCACAACACATTTCCTTCGATTTTTCCTGCATTTGCAAGGCATTTGAAAGAAACTGCTGCTATAGTCGGAATCAAAGGAAGTGTCCGATCTCCTAACCGGTCTGGGTGGCTGAAGTTCAATACATGCCTAAACTGTCGACGCGTCTTCAACGTTTTCGCTCAGGCTCGCCCCTGTCTTTCAGGCTGCTGGCCTGGATTCTTCTGTTCAGTTCCGCCTTTACGCTGGTGGCCTCCGCGCTTCAGATCTACTCCGATTATCGAAAAGATCTATCCCAGATCGACAATCGCATGCAGGTGGTTGAGTCCGGCTATGCATCCAGTCTTGCGCGCAGTCTGTGGGCCCTCGACCAGAAGCTCCTGCAAACCCAGATGGAAGGCATTCTGAGCTTGCCCGATGTGGTGCATCTTCGGCTGAGAATCGAACCCGACTCCGAGCTGGTTATGGGTGAGATCCCACGGGACGCGAAAACCACTTCCCACAGCTTCAATCTGGTTCACCAGGGCGATGAAATGTTCAAACTGGGCGAGCTTACGGTGACCGCCGATCTGGACCGCGTCTACGATGAACTCAAGCGGAAGGTGGGTGTGATTCTCCTGACCCAGTTTCTCAAGACGTTTTTTGTTTCCATCCTGATCATCTGGATCTTCCAGTACTTCGTGGCACGCCATCTGACCACCATGGCGAATTACGCGCGGGAATTCTCCCTGAAAACGACTTCCAGGCCACTGACACTGGACAGGCCCAACACACCCTCAAACCGAAACGACGAGCTCGGCCGGGTTACGGACGCGATTAATCAAATGCGTGAACGGCTCAACGCGGATATGGAGCGTCAGCAAAAAGATGCGGCGGAGATCCGGAAGTTTTCCAAGGCCATCGAACAAAGCCCTTCGTCGGTTCTAATTTGTGACCGGCAGTGGCGCATCGAGTTTGCAAACCAGAAATTTACTCAGCTGACCGGCTACGATGCCTCGTCGATTGTGGGAAAACATCCCGGGGCGCTTGGAAACAACGAAATCGAAAACCGTGAAAGCCGTCATCTATGGCAATCAATTCGCTTACAGGTACAGCGGGTCGGTGTCTGGCAGGGTGAAGTGAACAGCGTGCGTCGAAACGGCGAACGTTTCTGGGAGCAACTGATCGTCACTCCGATCAAGGACGAATCCGGCAGTACGACCGGATACCTGATCCTGGGCGAGGACATCAGCATTCGCAAGCGCTATGAACAGCAGCTGCTGCGCCAGGCCAACTACGACATCCTCACTGGCCTGCCCAACCGGATGCTCGCCCTGGATCGCCTGAAGCTGGCTTTGGCCCAGGCGCGCCGGGAAAGCACCCTCGTGGGCGTGATGTTCCTCGATCTCGACAACTTCAAACACATAAACGACACCCTCGGCCACGATGCCGGCGACAACCTGTTGATTGAAGCAGCCCGTCGAATTTCCAGCTGCCTCCGCGGCACCAGTACCGTTGCCCGGCTGGGCGGTGATGAGTTTCTGGTGATCTTGCCCGGCCTGACCGGCCCGGAGGCGTCATCCCAGGTGGCAGAGCGTATTCTGAAAACCTTTTCTCCGCCCTACATTCTCAATGGCCAGGAAGTGTTCGTAACGACCAGCATCGGGATTGCGATTTTCCCGACCGACTCGGATAACAGTGGCACACTCTTGCAACACGCCGACGCAGCCATGTACCAGGCCAAGCACAAAGGCAAGAGCTCCTTTGCCCACTTTGCGCCGGAGATGACGGAAGTCTCTCACGAACGCCTGAAGATGGAGTCCAGCATGCGCAGGGCTCTGGAATTGAAGGAGTTCGAACTGTATTTCCAGCCGATTGTGAATACCGATTCCGGTACGCTTTGCTCGGTGGAGGCCTTGTTGCGCTGGAATAACCCGGCCATGGGCATGGTGATGCCCGATCGATTCATTCCGCTGGCCGAGGAAACCGGCCTGATAACGCCGATCGGCGAATGGGTTCTTGAGGAAGCCTGTCGGGCCGCCGTGGGCTGGAAACAGGCCACTGGCAAAGACATTGGCATTTCCGTGAACGTCTCCCCGCGCCAGTTCCGGGATCCTGGCTTTACCGAGGCCGTGATGCACGCCCTTGCTGCCAGCGGCCTGGCACCGGAACAGTTGGAGCTTGAAATCACCGAACGACTGATTCTGGACAACTCTATTGAGACCGCCGAAATCCTGCGCCAACTGGACAAGGCCGGGATCCGCTTGTCAGTGGACGATTTTGGTACAGGCTACTCGGCACTCAGCTATCTCAAGAGCTACCCGTTTGATACGCTGAAAATTGACAAGTCCTTCGTCCAGGACGTCATGAAAGAGCCCGAGGATGCCTCACTGGTCCGGGCCATCATCAACATGGCCCATAGCCTGGGCCTGCGGGTGATTGCAGAAGGGGTGGAAGAAGAGGCCCAGACCCACTTCCTGAAAAAGGAAGGTTGCGACTTCTCACAGGGATACTTCTACAGTCGCCCTCTGCCAGCTCCGGATTTTGATGCCTGGCTGGCCAGCAATCACCGGGTATAGATTCGAAATCGTTGGAACCCCACTCCCATGGAAGACACCGTACTTGTCGTGAACTGCGGCAGCTCATCCCTGAAACTCGCCCTGTTCGATTGCCAACATAACAAGCTGGCTTCTGCCCTCGCCGAGCGCCTCGGCCAGAACGATGCGTTTGCCCATGTTGAAGGCCTGGACAAAGCCATTCCCCTGGACCCAGGCGCCAGTCACGATCAGGCGCTCAATGCACTGGTTACGGTATTTCAGGATGAAGGACTGATGGCGTCGCCTCCGACGGCCGTTGGCCACCGGGTAGTTCATGGCGGCGAGACCTTCCGTGAGGCCGTGCTTATTGATAACGATGTCATCACTGCCATTGAGGACTGCGCGGGCCTTGCGCCCCTGCACAATCCGGTCAATCTGTCCGGTATTCGCGCAACCCTGGCCCGGTTTCCCGACGTGCCCCAGGCAGCGGTTTTCGACACCGCCTTTCACCAGACACTGCCCAAAAGAGCATATCTCTATGCGGTGCCGGAAGCCTGGTATCGCGATTGGGGAATTCGCCGGTACGGATTCCACGGCACCAGTCATGCGTTTATGGCATCCGAGGCTGCTTGTCGGCTGGGGAAAACACCGGCAACCATCTCGGTCATTTCGGCCCACCTTGGTAACGGGTGCAGTATTGCAGCCATCCGCGATGGGATCAGTGTGGACACCAGCATGGGCCTTACGCCGCTGGAAGGCCTGGTAATGGGAACCCGAAGCGGGGATGTCGACCCGGGCCTGTTCGACTTTCTCCGCGGCAAGGGAATCGCCGCTGACGAAGTACACCGGGTCCTGAACCAGGAAAGCGGCCTGCTGGGTCTTTCCGGCCAGACCAACGACATGCGCTCGCTCTGTGAGCTGGCAGACCATGGCCATGAGCCATCTCAAATCGCCATTGATGTGTTCTGCTTCCGCCTGGCCCGTTACATTGGCGGCATGATGGCTTCCCTGAGCCATCTGGACGCGCTCGTCTTTACTGGCGGCATCGGGGAAAACAGTGCCCGGATCCGGGCCGAAACCATTCACCACCTCAAGCTCATGGGATTTGAACTCAGCCCGGACCTCAATAATCATCAAGGCGAATTCAGCGACGGTCGGATCGAAAGCGCCGACTCCCGGTTTCCCGTGTTGGTCATCCCCACCAACGAGGAACTGGTTATTGCGCGGGAGGCCTCGCGGCTTGCCGGCGCTCTTACGCCCGGCTGACCCATACGCATCATCAGGATTACCATCATGGCAAAGAGTCTCTTTCTCGCACCGACATCCATGGATTCAGGGCTCACGTCGGTCTGCCTCGGCCTGCTGCGCGCCCTGGAACGGGTCGGCGTGAGCGTTGGCTTTTACAAACCTTTCTGTCAGACCGTTCACCATGCCGAATCCATGCACAACGCAGGTCAGGACACCTCGGTCTCTTTCGTAAGGGCCAGCAGCCATCTGAATCCACCAGATCCGATTGCGCTCAAGGAAGCGCAGCAACTGCTCAACAGGGGCAAATCCGATTACCTGCTCGAGACAGTGGTCGGCGAATACCAGAAAGTTGCGCGCGACGTGGACGTCGTCATCATTGAGGGATTGGTCCCAGACCGCAGCGAAGCCTATATTGCGCGGCTGAACGTGGAGGTCGCCCGCAATCTGGGTTCCGAGGTCATCCTGGTGAGCACGCCCAAAAACCTGGACGCCCGGCAAATGGATGAGGAACTGGATTTTTCATCCCGCCTGTTTGCCAACCCAAGCGACCCGGATGTCATCGGCGTCATCCTGAACAAGGTGGGAGAACCAGAACACGCGGCCCTTGAACCTAGGTCCAACAGCAAACCCCATACCCCGTCTACCATCGATTACCGCGGACAGTGCAAAGTGTTCAGTGAGGGCCGCTTTCGGCTGATTGCGGAGATTCCCTGGCAGCCCGAGCTGCTTGCACCCCGCGTCTCCGACATAGCCAGAGAGCTGGGGTTACCGGTTCTCAATGAGGGGCAGATGCACGACAGGCGGGTCCAGAAGGTATCCGTGTGTGCCCGAAGCATTCGCAATATGACCGAAACCCTGAGGCCCGGTACTTTGCTGGTCACCCCGGGTGATCGGGAAGACATCGTGGTGACCACTGCTGTCGCAGCCCTGAACGGCGTCCCACTGGCTGGTTTGATGCTCACTGGCGGTCTGATGCCTGACCGGCGTGTGATCGAGCTC
Source organism: Marinobacter sp. CH_CUG1437-1 (assembly GCF_037029655.1). Lineage (NCBI taxonomy): Bacteria > Pseudomonadati > Pseudomonadota > Gammaproteobacteria > Pseudomonadales > Marinobacteraceae > Marinobacter > Marinobacter sp. CH_CUG1437-1. The sequence continues at coordinate 64,883 of NZ_JAYMEW010000004.1, forward strand.
TGCCACCGGGCACTCGAAACGGGGCTGCCGGTGCTTGGCTCCGATGCCAATACCTATGAGACGGCTCACATGCTGGCGAATCTGTCTTCCGCCATTCCCGTTGATGACCCCAACCGGATTGAAAAAGCGATGGAGGTGGTCGCCACCCGGATAGACACCGATTGGTTGCAGCAGCACCTTAAAGTGGCACGACAGAACAGGCTGTCCCCGCCCGCTTTCCGGTATCAGCTGTCGGAACGCGCAAGGGCAGCAAACAAGCGCATCGTACTGCCGGAAGGCAGTGAGCCACGAACCGTGCAGGCCGCTATCATCTGTCATCAACGCCAGCTGGCCCGGTGTGCCCTGATCGGAAATGCCGCTGAGATCAGGCGCGTGGCGGCTTCCCAGGATCTGGAACTGCCCGAAGATATCGAAATCATTGATCCGGCTGAAGTGCGGGAGCGTTATGTCGACCCGATGGTCGAGTTGCGCAAGCATAAAGGCCTCACTCCGGACATGGCCGAAGCGATGCTCGAGGACAACGTCGTTCTCGGTACCATGATGGTGGCTCTGGACGAAGCCGATGGGCTGGTTTCAGGTGCCATCCACACAACCGCGAACACGGTCCGCCCCGCCCTTCAGCTCATCAAGACCCATGACCACGCAAAAGTGGTTTCTTCGGTGTTTTTCATGCTGCTTCCGCAACAGGTCGTGGTCTACGGCGACTGCGCCATCAACCCGGATCCGAATGCCGAGGAACTGGCAGACATCGCTATCCAGAGCGCTGAATCCGCCGAAGCCTTCGGCATCGAGCCCCTGGTCGCGATGATCAGCTACAGCACCGGGGAATCCGGCAGTGGCCAGGACGTGGACAAGGTGAGAGAAGCCACGAGGATAGCTCGTGAGCGCAGACCGGATCTTTTGATAGACGGGCCGCTTCAGTACGATGCTGCTGCCATCGAGAGCGTGGCAAGGAGCAAGGCGCCAGACAGCAAGGTAGCCGGCAAGGCCACGGTGTTCGTGTTCCCGGATCTGAATACCGGCAACACTACCTACAAGGCGGTTCAGCGCAGTGCCAATGTGGTCAGTATCGGGCCAATGCTGCAGGGTTTGCGAAAGCCGGTCAACGATCTGTCCCGGGGCGCACTGGTGGAGGATATTGTGTTTACCGTCGCCTTGACTGCGGTTCAGGCAAAGCAGGTTGAAAACGCTGAAGCGGGCCAGGGATAAACCCTGAGCCCGATCACCAAATCAGCGTTTGAGACTCTTCTGGCGCTGTTTCTTTGGACGACGGCCTTTCTTCTCGTCGTTGTCCTTCTTCACCTTCTGGCGTGGGGTCAGGCGATCCACTTTACCGGCAAACGGGTTTTCACCCGATTTGAATTCAAAGCGAATTGGTGAACCAGTCACTTTCAGGACCTTCCGGAAGGTATTCTCAAGGTACCGCTTGTACGCCCCTGGCAGTGAATCCACCTGGTTACCGTGAACCACAATGACCGGCGGGTTGGACCCGCCCTGGTGGGCGTAACGAAGTTTGATTCGGCGTCCGTGCACCATGGGTGGCTGATGCTGGGCAATGGCATCCTGGAGAATGGCCGTCAGGCGGTTGGTCGGCCATTTTGCCATGGCAGACTCGTAGCAGGCTTCCACCGACTCGTACATCACACCCACGCCAGACCCATGGAGCGCCGAAATATAGTGCTTATCGGCGTAATCCAGGAAGTCGAGGCGACGCTGCACCTGCTCCTTTACACGGGCACGGTCTTCCGGGTCCATGCCGTCCCATTTGTTGATGGCGATCACCAACGAGCGACCGGCATCAAGAACAAACCCGATCAAGTGGAGATCCTGATCCACCAGGCCTTCCCGGGCGTCAATGACCAGGATAACCACATGGGCGTCGTCAATTGCCTGGAGCGTTTTGATAATGGAGAATTTCTCCACCACTTCGCTGACATTCTTGCGGCGGCGGACACCTGCGGTGTCAATCAACGTGTACTGACTGCCCTGGCGCTCATACGGAATATAAACGCTATCCCGGGTAGTGCCCGGCATATCGTAAACCACCACGCGTTCTTCACCGAGCATCCGATTGACCAGGGTGGACTTGCCCACATTCGGCCTGCCGACCACGCCAATGCGGATGCCGGGGTAACGATCAGCTCGATCCTCTTCCTCCCGCTCCTCCTCGGAGGGCAGCAGGATCTCGAGCATCGAACGGATACCCCGGTTGTGGGACGCGGCAATCAGGAACGTGGATTCAAAGCCGAGGCTGTAGAAATCCGATGCCGCAATGTCCGGATCCTGGCCATCGGTCTTGTTCACAACCAGATGAGCCTGCTTTCCGGACCTGCGAAGACTGTCTGCAATAAGCTCATCGCCCGCGGTCAGACCGGCACGACCGTCCACCAGGAACAGAACAACGTCAGCTTCTTCCACCGCCTGCATGGACTGACGCGCCATTTCAAGATCGAGGCCCTGCTCGTCACCGGTAAGACCACCGGTGTCTATGACGATGAAGCGCTGCCCCTCATAGCTGCCCTCACCGTATTTGCGGTCACGGGTAAGCCCCGGGAAGTCCGCAACCAGGGCATCCCTGGAACGGGTCATCTGATTAAACAATGTCGATTTGCCAACGTTGGGGCGTCCGACAAGGGCAATAACTGGGGTCATAATTGGGGATCAATCCTGCGGTTTAACCTGGAATACGGCCATCTTTCCGCTGTTGCCAAAAACCAGCAGGTTACCATTGGCAAGACGCTGTGCCGGTACGCGGATACCCTCATCGTCGAACTCCAGCTGGCCGACCAGCTTGCCGTTCTCACGGTCAATGGCGTGCAGGTAGCCTTCGAAATCGCCTACCACCAGGTAGTCTTCGTAAACCATTGGCTGGGTCAGTTGGCGCCAGGCGAGACGATCCTGGGTCCAGACTTCCCGACGGTCCGAGCCTCTCAGGGCAACAATGTCGCCATTGGCCGAGGCCAGATAGATCTCGCCGCCGCCAATCATCGGGGAATAGAGGCTGGAAGCTTTCCGGCTCCAGATTTCCTGCCCGGTACGAATATCAACGAGGGCAAGTTTACCCTGGTAACCAACCACCATGACGGCGGTTTCAATGACCAGGGGTTGCCCCGCCACATCGACCAGCCTTTCCAGCTCGGTGCGCCCCTGGGGCTGGCCCACTTCATACTGCCACATCGGTTGACCCGAGCCTGCGGCCAGGGCAATCAGTTTACCGCTGGCAAAAGAAGCTATGACCACGTCACCACCAACCAGCGGGGCTGCGGCGGCCCGCATCGAAAGGACCGGAACGGTACCGTCGTACTGCCATAACTTTTCGCCATCGGCGGCGCTGAACCCGAGAACCTTGCCATCAGTGGTCTGGGCGACAACCAGAGAGCCATTGGACTGAGGTGCGGACAACACTTCCGTCGGCAGTGGCTGGCGCCAGATTTCGGTTCCATCTTCACGGGAGAGCGCCACCAGATCAGCGTTCTCGGTGGTCAGGTAGAGATTCTCCCCATCACCGCCGAGACCAGAGAAGATGCGCTCCTCAAATTCTGATTCCCAGACAACCTTGCCGGAATCCGACGCCACGGCGTACAGCTCCCCGTCCGCCGAAGCAGCGTAGATCAGATCGCCGGTGTTCAGGGGTGCCAGGTAGAGAAAATCGCCATCATGACCGTCGCCCACGGACATGCTCCAGACTCTCTTGAATTCGGCTGTCGCCTCAATTTCAGGAACCGGAACAGGTTGTTCGAAGGTATCCGTCGTGCTACAGCCGGAAAGTGCCACCAGAAGCGCCAGCCCCATCAGCAGTCCGCGTTTCGAAATCCTGTCGCGGAGGAGTGGCATCAGGCATCCTCCCCGACACCGAGGTCAGCCAGTTTCAGTTCCAGAATGCCACTGCGGCCCTGTTGGCTCTGTTCACGGGCAGCAAGATAGGCTTCGCGAGCGCCCTCCTTGTCGCCCTGCGCCAGCAGGATGTCGCCGCGCAGCTCGGAGTACATGGCAGCAAACGCGTCGGCATTACCGGCACCATCGATGGTGGCCAGCGCCTCTTCGTACTGGCCCGCGGAAAACTGGGCGCGAGCCAGGCGATTGCGCACCACAAGCGCCAGTGCTTCGTGCTCGCCGGTCTTGTCCAGCGCCCACTTCAGGGAATCAACAGCAGCTTCGGCATTGCCTTCCTGCATCAATTGCTGGCGTGCCAGGATCAGATTGCCGTAAACCGCATAGGCACTGTCTGTATAATCTTCTCTCAGGGTCTGCGCCACGAAAGCGACGGTCTCGCCGCTGGTTTCATCGGCCTGGTCACTGAAGGCATTCAGCAGGTTGGCGAACTGGTTCGCTGCCTCGGTGCGCTGCTGGGCCTGATGGTTCTGCCAGGCCTGCCAGCCAAACACGATGGCCAGGGCCGCACCAATGCCGATCAGCAGGGAACTGCCGTTCTTCTTCCACCAGTCCTTGATCGCCTGGATCTGTTCTTCTTCGGTGCGCAACTCTGCCATGAGGACTCCTGTTGTCGAATTTTTGCTTTTGTATCAGTAAATTTGATCAGATTCAGTTTGCCAGCGCCGTGGCCAGCGCAGCGGCCAACTCGTCCTGGGCAATTTCGGTCTGAGGCTCATCAGCACGCAAGGGTTTCAGTCCCGCAGTTCCATTGGCCACCTCATTCTCACCCAGAATCACTGCGTACCTGGCGCCACTCCGGTCAGCCTTCTTCATCTGGCTTTTAAAACTGCCGCCCCCGCAGTGAGAAACGATAACCCGCTCCGGCAAGGCTGCACGCAGTTTTTCAGCCAATATGAGCGCTGGCGCCAACGCCCCGTCTCCCATAGCCGTCACATACACATCGGCGTTGCTGTTCACGTAATCCGGGACCAGCCCAAGCGTTTCAAGCAGCAGGATAAGGCGCTCCAGACCCATCGCAAAGCCTACGGCGACTGTCGGTTTGCCACCCAGCTGTTCCACCAGGCCATCGTATCGGCCACCGGCGCACACAGTACCCTGGGCACCGAGACTGTCGGTTATCCATTCGAAGACGGTCTTGCCGTAATAATCCAGGCCCCGAACCAACGCCGGGTTAACTGAATACGCCACGCCCGCAGCATCCAGCAACGATTTCAGACGCTCGAAATGCTCCCGGGATTCTTCATCAAGATAGTCGTCGAGGCTGGGCGCGTTTTCCAGGATCTTGCGGGTGGAAGGATCCTTGCTGTCCAGGATCCGCAAGGGATTAGACTCCAGGCGCCGCTGACTGTCTGCATCGAGGTCTGACTTGAACTGGCTCAGATACTCTACAAGGGATTTCCGGTAAACCCGTCGAGATTCGGAGGTTCCAATGGAATTGATTTCCAGACGGGTATGCTCGGCAAGTCCGAGCTCTTTCCAGAGTCTCGCGGTCAGGATCAGCAATTCGGCATCGATATCAGGACCAGTCATCCCGAAACATTCCACGCCGATCTGGTGGAACTGACGATAGCGCCCCTTTTGCGGACGTTCATGTCGGAACATGGGGCCCGTGTACCAGAGTCGACGGGTCTGGTTGAACAGGAGACCGTGTTCCTCGGCCGCCCGGACACAACCAGCTGTACCCTCCGGACGCAAAGTCAGGCTGTCACCGTTGCGGTCTTCAAAGGTGTACATTTCCTTTTCGACAATGTCGGTGACTTCACCAATAGACCGCTTGAACAGGTCGGTCTGTTCCACGATCGGCATGCGGATTTCCTGGTAGCCATACTGGGACAGCACCCTGCGTACCGTGGATTCCACAAACTGCCATACGGGCGTTTGCTCCGGCAGGATATCGTTCATCCCGCGAATTGCCTGAATCTTTGCCAATGTTAACCCTTAAATCTGTCTGGATGGTTGTGCCCGGGAATGGAAACGATCAGTTGTCCGAACGGGCAATGATCGATTCTTCCTGTTCCTTGCGACGTGCCACTTCCTCGCGAATCAGGCGCTCCAGATCATCGGTCAACGTGGCATTGTCCAGCTTCTGGTTCGGTTTGCCCGCCATATAGAAAAGATTCTTGGGGCTGCCACCGGTCAGTCCGAGGTCGGCAACTTTGGCCTCACCCGGGCCGTTGACGATGCATCCGATGATGGCCACATCGAGGGAGTCATTCACATCCTCCAGCCGCGCTTCCAGGTCATTCATGGTCTGGATGACATCGAAGTTCTGGCGGGAACAGCTCGGACAGGCAATAAAATTGATGCCCCGGCTGCGCAGGCGAAGGCTCTTGAGAATATCGAACCCCACCTTGATTTCCTGCACCGGATCCGCCGCCAGTGATACGCGTATGGTGTCGCCGATGCCATCCATCAGAAGCATGCCCAGCCCAATGGAGGACTTGACGGTGCCCGAGCGCAGGCCACCGGCTTCGGTAATCCCCAGATGGAGCGGCTGTTCTATCTGCTGGGCGATCTTACGGTAGGCATCCACGGTCATGAACACCTCGGAGGCTTTCAGGCTGACCTTGAAGTCCTGGAAATCATGACGGTCGAGGATATCGATATGGCGCATGGCGGATTCCACCAGCGCGTCTGCCGTGGGTTCACCGTATTTACGCTGAAGAGACTTTTCCAGGGAACCCGCGTTTACACCGATCCGAATCGGAATGTTGCCATCCCGCGCCGCGCTGATAACAGCACTGACGCGATCATCGCGGCCGATATTGCCCGGATTGATACGAAGGCAGTCTACACCCAGCTCCGCCACCCTGAGCGCGATCTTGTAATCGAAATGGATGTCGGCGACCAGTGGCAGGGATACCCGCTCCCGAATCTTTCCGAACGCCTCTGCAGCGTCCATGGAAGGCACAGAAACCCGCACGATGTCCGCACCCGCTTCCTGCAATGCCGTGATCTGGCCAACCGTGGCCTCCACGTCACAGGTGTTGGTGTTGGTCATGCTCTGCACCGCGATCGGCGCGTCGCCACCCACAGGAACATTGCCCACCATGATCTGGCGGGATTTGCGTCTGGTAATCGGGGAATCCTGTTTCATGTCTTGCTGACCGATGTAGAAAATTTGATCAAGTTTCAGATTGTCAGGGTAAATTCTGACCGGTTGTTGACAACCCGGTAGCCGCCGATATCCACGGGCTCACCCTGGAAACGGATGGATTCGACCGCATCGACCGCACCAATAACAACCCTGAGCGGCGCTGGTCCGGCAACATCGATCTGGTCTCCGTTCCGCTGAAGCGAATTCACCAACCGGTTACCCGCAGCATCACTGACCTGAACCCAACAATCGTCGCTGAAGCGAATCTGAAGCCGGCCTGTGTCCGCCACTTCAGAAAAGCCATTTGGATTTTCAAGAACCGGATCCGGCGTCTGAACAACCGCCGGAATCTGCTCGGTCACCGGGTCGACCGGCTCCTGAACGGAGTCTTCAACGACTGCAGTGTCTGCCGTGGCCTGAGCCTCGCCAGCATCCAGTTCAACTTGTTCTGTCGACGGCTCCTGGGGCTCTGCAACCTCAGGCTCAGATTCCACTACTGCAGGCTCAGGCTCTTCAACGGTTGCTACAGCCTGAGGCTCGGAACGCTCTGGCTCTGGCTCAGCCGACGCTGTCAACTGCTCAGTTGCCCCCTGCTCTTCCTCCTCAGGCAACGCCTCAGACTCCGTTACCGCCCCCGAGGGTGCGGCATCCTGTTCAGGAAGCAGGAAGGTAAACGCCAGATAACCGGCAATACCCAGGACGACCAGAAAGAACAGGGCCTTGGCCAGCTGGCGTTTCCGACGTCTGCGGCGCTCAATATCAACCAGAGGATTGGCTTCCTGCTCCTGTTCCCGCTGTTGCCGGATTGGCTCCAGCTCCTGATCCAGATCGGCGATTACCGCATCCGCATCCAGCCCAACCTGTCTTGCATAAGCCCTGACATACCCTTTCAGAAAGAGTTCACTGTCAATCTGGCTGTAATCTCCCGACTCGATCGCCTGGATCACCGAGGGGCGCAGATGCTGCGCTGCGGCGACATCTCCGGTGCTCAAACCGGCTTTTTCCCTTGCTTTCTGTAGCTGCTGCCCTACGGGGTCCTTCATCGCTGGCTGTGGATTTTCTTCAGTTGCCATTAGAAATCAGCACCTTATATTGTTGGTATTCGACTGACTCCGGAAATTTATTTCTGAGCTGAAGTGCAAGGCTTGCTTCCTGGTCTTCATCACTGTAATAGCGGGCAATACGAATGCCGGTAAGAAGACTCTCCGGTGAATGAACCAGACGCTGATTTCTCTGCATCATTGAAATCAGGCGCGAATAGTAACGGGCCGCATCGTCGTAGTCACCGGTCTCAACAGACACCCGTGAAAGCGCCAGCAGGGAGCGGGCATCACCCCGCGTCAGCTCAACCGCCCGGCGATAAGATGTGGCGGCAGCCTCCAGTTCTCCGAGCCGCTCCTGAGTCATGCCAAGGTTAAAGAACACCGAACCCCGGTCCTGGTAACCGGTATCCCTTGATGCAGCGCGGAACTGGTCGCGCGCATCTTCCATCCGGTTCTGGCCGAACAGGAAAGCACCGTAGTAGACTCGCGCCCTGGTATAGCCCGGATCCTCGGAAATAGCTTGTTTGAAATTGCGCTCCGCAAGCTCGGGTTCACTCTCGGCGTTGTAAACAAGACCCATCGCGGCCCTGGCTCCAGGGTCATCTGAATCGAGCTTCAACGCCCTGTCGAGGTGATGACGCGCACGCTCGAGGTTGCCCTGTCCTATATAGGCTGTAGCCAGTTTGACATAGTTATCCAGTGCTTCCTGCTTATCCGCTTCCCGTGAAAACCGACTGTCGGTGGTGGTAACGCAACCTGTAACCAGCACAGTCAGCAGCACGGCCACTAACATGGAAAAGCGTCGGTTTGCTGGTGTCGTTATCACGGGTGTCCCCTTCCTCGATTGGGCTGCAAGACGTTCCTGGTTCAGGGATTTACCTGCTGAACCTGAATATACCTCTGGCTCCGACGGGTCCTGTCTTCGACTCGCCCTACCAGCTGACCACACGCGGCATCAATGTCGTCTCCCCGGGTGGTTCGGATGGTCGTGATGTAACCGGCCTCGTTCAGAACCGTCTGGAAGCGACGGGTCGCATTCATGCTTGGCCGCCGGAAATCGCTTTCCGGGAACGGATTAAAGGGAATCAGGTTGATCTTGCACGGCAGATCCCTCAGAAGCACTGCCAGCTCGCGGGCATGCTCTGGCTGATCGTTCATCCCCTCGATCACGGTGTATTCGATCGTTGCCTTGCGCTTGTCCGGCAACCGGGCGAAGTAGCGCTTGGTCGCAGCCAGCAGTTCGGCTATCGGGTACTTTTTATTCAACGGAACCAGTTTGTTACGAAGTTCATCATTCGGCGCATGCAGGGAAATGGCCAGTGAAACATCGGTAACTTCCGACAGGCGGTCCAGAGCCGGCACAACACCGGATGTGCTGAGAGTAACCCGACGCTTGGAGATCCCGTAGGCCAGATCTTCCATCATGAGGTTCATGGCATCGACGACATTGTCGAAATTGAGGAGGGGCTCGCCCATGCCCATCATGACCACGTTGGTTATCGGTCGATCCGGACCCGGCTCGAAAGGCATAAAGGCCTTGCGCGCGACCCACACCTGGCCGATAACTTCCGCCGCGGTAAGATTACGGTTGAATCCACGCTTGCCCGTGGAGCAGAAGGTGCAGTCCAGACTGCAACCAATCTGTGAGGAAACGCAAAGCGTGCCTCGCTCCCCGTCTGGTATCAGCACGGTCTCGACACTGTTGCCGTTGTCCATGCGCATCACCCATTTGCGGGTGCCGTCTTTGGAGGTTTCGTCGTAAACCACCTCAGGACCACGGATCTCGGCAACCTGCTTCAGCTTCTCCCGCAGCGCCTTGCTCATATTGGTCATTTGATCGAAGTCATCAGCGCCACGCTGATGTATCCACTGCAACACCTGGGTGGCACGAAAACGCTTCTCTCCCAGGGATTCAAAGAAAGCTTCGAGCTTGGCTTTCGGCATCCCCAGCAGATTGGTTTTTTCAGCGGCCGCTGTCATTTCATAACCTCGATCAGATAACCAATTCGGAGGCGACCGGATGGTCGCCTCCGATCAACGCGATCAGCCCCGCGGGCAGATCTCGTTGTCATTGAAGAAATAGGCGATTTCGCGCTCTGCGGAAGCTGCGGAATCAGAGCCGTGAACGGCGTTCGCGTCGATGGAAGAGGCGAAATCGGCACGGATGGTGCCAGCATCGGCTTCCTTCGGGTTGGTCGCGCCCATCAGATCACGGTTCTTGAGGATGGCGCCCTCGCCTTCCAGAACCTGGACAACCACCGGACCGGAGGTCATGAAAGCAACCAGATCGTTAAAGAACGGACGCTCTTTGTGCTCTGCGTAGAAGCCTTCCGCCTGCTCCTGGGTGAGGTGCATCATCTTGGCAGCAACAATGTTCAGTCCCGCTTTCTCAAAGCGGCTGTAGATTTCGCCGATCACGTTTTTTGCTACCGCGTCGGGCTTGATAATCGAGAGCGTGCGCTCAGTTGCCATGGTCTTTCTCCAGTTTGTGGATGGTAAAAATTCTGGCCTGCGATTATACGCAGTCCGGGGCAAACTTCCTACCGCACTGCGCGGAGGCGGCTAACAACATCAACTATTTGCGAACTGGCAAAGGCCACGTCCTCTTCGGTGGTGAAACGGCCGAAGGAAAAACGCAGCGCCCGATGGGCCTGCTCATCACTCAGCCCAATACCACGCAAAACATAAGAAGGTTCTACTGTGGCCGAAGCGCAGGCCGAACCGGAGGAGACCGCCAGATCCCGAAGGCCCAGCATCAGGGACTCGGCATCAACGCCGTCAAAGGACAGATTCACTATACCGGGCACGCGATTGCTTTCACTGCCGTTAAGACTGACACCGTCGAGAGACTGAAGCCCCGCCAGAAAAGACTTCCGGAGCGCCTCCAGTTTAACGATTTCTTCCTCAAGCCCGGATTGAGCCAGTGAAAACGCTTTTCCCATTCCCACGATCTGGTGGGTCGGCAAGGTTCCTGAGCGCATTCCCCGTTCATGGCCACCGCCATGGATCTGGGCTTCAATTTGCACGTCCGGGGACCGCCTCACGTAGAGAGCGCCCACCCCTTTCGGCCCATACACCTTGTGCCCGGAGAGCGCTAACAGATCTACCGGCATGGAACCAACATCAATGGCCATCTTGCCGCCGGCCTGGGCGGCGTCCACATGGAAAAGAACGCCACGCTGACGCAATTCGGCACCAATAGCGGCAATATCGTTGATCGTTCCCAGCTCGTTGTTCACCAGCATCAGGCTGACAAGCACGGTATTTTCCTGCAACGCATCCAACACCTGCTCACAACTGATGGTCCCGTCTGCTGCGGGATCCAGCCAGGTAACATCGATCCCCTGGTGCTCCAGCCACTTGCAGGTATCGACGACAGCCTTGTGCTCAATCTTCGAGGTAATGACATGAACACCCTGCCGGCCTGCCACAGCGCCCTTGATCGCCAGGTTATCCGATTCCGTGGCGCCTGACGTCCAGACGATTTCCCGGGGGTCGGCGTGAATCAGCCCGGCAACCTGCTTGCGTGCAGCTTCCACAGCAGCTTCCGCTTGCCAACCGTAGGCGTGCGTCCGGGATGCAGGATTACCGAAAACGCCATCCAGCGTGAGGTACTTCATCATTTCATCGGCGACAGCAGGATCAACGGGCGTGGTGGCCGCGTAGTCCATATAAACGGGCTTTTTCATGGGATCCGGAAACTTGTTGGTGTCAGGCCGGCGCCTGATCAGACAGGCGTTCGGTGTTGATGGTTTCTGAGCCGTTGTCAGACTGACGGCGGTTCTGCCGGTCCGCAACCTGGCGAATTTCGTGTTTTCTCATCAGATCTCCGAGACTTATCTCGCTCAGGAACTGATGAATCTGATCGCTGAGATCAGACCAGAGATGGTGGGTCAGGCATTTCTCGCCATTCTGGCAATCGCCTTTATTGCCACACCGTGTTGTATCCAGCGACTCGCTGACGGCGTCGACAACTTCGGCAATATAAAGCTCAGCCGCCGGACGACTGAGTTTATAACCTCCTCCGGGGCCGCGAATACTGACAACCAGTTTCTGGCGGCGGAGACGGGAGAAAAGCTGTTCCAGGTAGGACAGTGAGATTTCCTGACGGGCCGAAATATCAGCGAGACTCACCGGCCCCTGATCTCCATGCAGAGCCAGATCAAGCATTGCCGTGACGGCATAGCGGCCTTTGGTGGTCAACTTCATAGTGTCAGCCCCGTGACGGGATTGAATCTCAAAAACGCAGCAGAGAGTATGAATTGACCAACCATTTCAGTCAAGTATTCAGCGGCGCACCTCATCGTCATCACGGACGCAATCAAAGTCCTCTTCCTGTAACGGCGGCAGCTCGCCATTCTGGTATTCACTGTTCACCTTACGCAATGCCTTGCACATGTTCTCGATGCGATCATCCACCGCATGCATGTGATCAAGCAGCGAGCGCATGGCTCTGGCAACGGGGTCTGGCATTTCCTCAGTCACACCATAGGCGTCGAAGCCCATGCGCTCTTCCATCTCCTTGCGGCGCGCATCATCCTCGCCTTTACGCTTGACGATGACTCGGCCCGGAATACCTACCACCGTTGCGCCTGCGGGCACTTCCTTCGTAACCACGGAATTCGACCCGATCTTGGCACCCTCGCCCACTTCAAAGGGCCCTAGAATCTTTGCGCCGGCACCCACAACGACGCTGTTGCCAATCGTGGGGTGGCGCTTGCCTTTGTTCCAGCTGGTTCCGCCAAGGGTAACGCCTTGATAAAGGGTAACGTCATCCCCTATAACCGTGGTCTCGCCAATGACCACGCCCATGCCATGGTCAATGAAAAACCGGCGCCCGATGGTCGCGCCCGGATGGATCTCGATGCCGGTCAGCCACCGGGCAATGGTGGAGATGGTCCGAGCAAGCCATTTCAGACCGAGGCTCCACAACCAATGGGAAAACCGATGAAAAAGCAGTGCGTGCAAGCCCGGGTAGTTGGTCAGGACCTCAAAGGTGTTCCTCGCGGCGGGATCCCGATGGAACACGCTGTTAATGTCTTCCCGCAAACGCTCAAACATGGCCATTATCCTGTTCCGTCGCCGCAGTGCCGGCCTCGGTTGATTTGCTGCTATTCTGCGTACCTGCTGCCTTCTGAACAGCAGTGAGAATACCCCTGAGAATGTTGATTTCCATCTGATCCAGTCTGGCTCGCTGGAACAGACGCCGCAAGCGCGTCATCAGTTGCCTGGGGTTCTCCCGTCGATGAAAATCCACATCAATCAGCACCTGCTCGAGGTGCCCGAAAAAGCCCTCGACATCGTGAACTTTGGCCGGCGGCACGTCCCAGCCTTCGTCCCCCGGTCTGGTCATCGACTTTAGGTATGGGCTCCCTTCACCGCCTTCAAGGCTGCGCAGATAATACATTCGCAATTCATAGCACATCACCTGAACAGCCATGGCCAGATTCAGGGAACTGTAATCCGGGTTGGACGGGATATGAATGTGGTAGTGGCAACGCTGCAGCTCGTCGTTGCTCAGACCATGATTCTCTCTTCCGAATACCAGGGCCACCGGGCCGTTTTCTGCGTGGCCTGCCGCGGCCGCTGCGGCCTCAGGTGGCGCACAAACCGGCCATGGCACCTTTCTTCCCCGGGCACTTGTCCCCATCACCAGCACGCAGTCGGAAAGCGCCTCGTCCAGCGAAGACACCACATGAGCGTTATCAAGCACATCAAACGCTCCCGCCGCGCGAGCGTAGGACGCCTCATCCGGAAAAGAAGACGGGTTAACCAGCCACAGATTGCCCAACCCCATATTTTTCATGGCTCGGGCAACAGCGCCGATGTTGCCGGAATGAGATGTTTCTACCAGAACAATCCGGATCTGATCCTGAAATGTTTCTGTCCCTTCCTGTGGAAGTGCGCTTTTGTGCATTACTAGCAGGCCCAAGGTTGTTGATCAGGGCGGCAATGATAGCAGAAAGCACCGCCTCACTGCCCCTCCGGACAACCCGTAACCTCTGATTATCCGTGCTATTGCTGAGTCAAAAAACATACAAGCGGGGTGATCTTTTGCTATGATACCCGGCCTTCACACACCCGGATAATGAACACTCAGATGCAACCAGCTATTAAAATGGCCCTGCGCGTCGCGCGTCAGGGGTCCGATTATCTGAAAGCCCATTTCGAGCGCCAGGAACCCACCGGTAAAGACGACTCAGAACGCCGTCGGCAGCTGGAGCGGGTTGAGCAGTCTATTTACGATAACTTTGCCGAGCAGCTCGAAAAGGCCTACAAGGACCACAGCATCGCGCCATTGAACGAAGCGAATGCGGGAACCAGCGAGAAAAGCTGGCATATTTTCCCGGTCCTGGGGCGTGAGAATTTCCTGAGGGGCATTCCGGAGTTTGCTCTGGCATTGTCCCAGAAGAAGAATAACCGTACCGAAAACCTGCTGCTGGTGAACCCCGTTACCGGCGAGGAATATTCCGCCAGCCGTGGCCACGGCGCCGCATTGAATAGCCGCCGGGTACGTGCTTCGGAAATCAAACTGCCAGAAAATGCCGCGATTGCAACCAACCTGCTGGACCAGGCCCGTAAGAGCGAAGATCCAATGCTCTGGGGCGAAATGGCCGCGGTACTGGCACGGGATTCTGGCATGTTCCGCACGTCAGGCTGTGTGGTCCTGGATATTGCCCGAGTTTCAGCGGGCCTGATGGATGCGGCGATCATTTTCCGCCCCGAGGCGACCGATCTGGATCTGGGCGTCACACTCGCCATGGAATCCGGCGCACTGACCGGCGATTTCTCCGGCAACCCGTCTACCGGCAATGCCCGCCAGCTGGTAGTGGCAAACCCGAAACTGTTCCGGGAAGTTCTGAAAGTACTGCACCCGTTCCGGGGCCGGCTGCCACGCTAAAGCGCCAGGCTTTTCCGGACACAAAAAAACCGCCAACATCATGTGGCGGTTTTTTTATGCCCGAAACGACAGGACCAGATCAAATTACATCCTGTTCAGCCATTCCGGCGGCTGCTCTTCCTCGTCCTCGTTTTCGGCACCTTCTTTCGGCGGCACGATCAGATCGTCACGGGACACGCCCATAACCATCAGGAGGTTGGCAGACACGTAGATGGAAGAATAGGTACCAACAACCACACCGATAATCAGTGCCAGGGCAAAGTTGTTGATCGCCTCACCACCCAGAAAATACAGGGCGAACAGCACCACAAGAGTTGTGCCGGAGGTATTGATTGTCCGGGCGATGGTCTGATGAATCGATTCGTTGATAATGTCCCAGGGCTCACCAACGCGCATCTTGCGGAAATTTTCCCGGATACGGTCAGCTACAACGATGGTGTCGTTCAGCGAGTAGCCGATTACAGCAAGCAGGGCCGCCAGCACCGTGAGATCAAAGGTCCACTGAAACAGGGCAAAGACACCCAGAACGATAATTACATCGTGAGCCAGGGGCACCACCGAGGCAATACCGAACTTGAACTGGAAGCGCATTCCCACATAGATGAGCACGACCGCCAGGGCAATCAGCAGGCCAAGGCCGCTATCTTCCTTGAGCTCCTCGCCAACCTGGGAGCCCACAAACTCGGAACTAACGAGCTCCAACTCCACGCCACCCTCTTTCAGGGTTCGGGTTACCTCGGGGGCCAGTTGATCGTTGTCAGCCTCGGCCATACGCACCAGCACTGTGGTGTCGGCTCCAAAGTTCTGGACAGAGAACTGCTCATAGCCGGCGGCATCGAGCCTGGACCGGATTTCATCGAGCTGCGGCGCCTCTGCATATTCAAATTCAACGGACGTGCCGCCGGTAAAGTCCATCCCCAGGTTCAGACCACGAACGGCCAGGAGGGCAATGGACACAACGATCAGCGAGATAGAGATTACGGAAGCAATTTTCCGCAAGCCCATGAAATCAAACGGTTGCTTTTGATCTTCAGACATTGGCGAGCTTTCCTCCGATCGACAGCTTCTCGACCCTGCGGCCGCCGTAAATAAGGTTCACGATGCTGCGGCTGACCATCAGGCCAGAGAACATCGACGTGAGGATCCCGATGCACAGGGTAACCGCAAAGCCTTTCACCGGGCCGGAACCCATGGCAAACAGAATGACGGCAACCAGCAAGGTGGTGATGTTGGCATCGAAAATGGAAACGAAGGCTCGGGAATAACCGGAATTGATAGCCGTCTGGGGAGGCACACCGGATTTGAGCTCTTCCTTTATACGCTCAAAGATAAGCACGTTGGCATCTACCGCCATACCCACGGTCAGAACGATACCGGCGATACCCGGCAAGGTCAGCGTTGCCGACAGAATCGACATGCACGCCACCAGAAGCATCAGGTTCAGGGTTAGCGCAATGTTCGCGACAACACCGAACCCACGGTAATAGACAAGCATGTACAGCAGCACCAGACCGAAGCCCAGCGCCACCGACATCATGCCGGCATCAATATTCTTCTGACCAAGGCTGGGGCCGATTGTCCTTTCCTGAACAAAGTACATTGGCGCCGCCAGCGCACCGGCCCTCAGCAGCAACGCGAGTTCTGCCGCCTCCGGGATGGAATCAAGACCGGTAATACGGAAGCTGCTTCCCAACGCGGACTGCACAGTAGCCAGGCTGATAATGCCCTTCTCTACTACGCGGTTTTCAACTTCCTGAGGCTCACCGTCAACCATTCTGGTTTCGGTTTCCGTACGGTATTCGATGAACAGCACGGCCATCCGGCGGCCAATCGCATTGCGGGTGGCGCGATTCATCAGATCACCACCAACGGAATCCATGGTGATATTGACCTGGGGCTGACCGTTCTCATCAAAGGCCTGCTGGGCATTGGCCACATTATTACCGGTGGCAATGACTTCCTGCTCAAGGCGGGCGGTGCGCTGTGGTTGATCGCGGAAACCGAACTCTTCGGTTTCGCTGCTCGGCGCGTCCTGACGGGCCTCCATGCGGAACTCGAGGTTTGCTGTGGCCCCAAGTACACGCTTGGCCTGCGCGGTATCCTGCACGCCGGGGAGCTCAACGATAATGCGGTCGGCGCCCTGCTGTTGAACCAGGGGCTCGGCCACACCAAGCTCATTCACCCGATTACGGATGGTGGTAAGGTTCTGCTCCAGGGCGTAGTCCTGGATCGCCGTTACTTCCGCCTCAGACAGGGTCAACACCAGGAGGAACTCATCACCCTCGGTCTGCTCATCCAGAAGGAATTCGTTGTACTGGTCACGCACCATGTTGAAGGCTTCGGTGCGGGATTCTTCGTCGCGGAAGCTGAGAACAATCTGACGACTGTCTTCCACATCCCCGCCACGATAACGGATCCGCTCTTCACGCAGCTCTCGCTTGATCTGGCCGGACATGGCTTCGAGTCGCTGGCTTACCGCGGTCTCCATATCGACTTCCAGGAGGAAGTGAACGCCGCCGCGAAGATCCAGGCCCAGCTTCATGGGGCCGGCACCCAGGCTTTTCAGCCATCCCGGCGTGGAAGCCGCCATGTTCAGCGCAACCAGGTATTCGTTGCCAAGCGTAGCCTGCACCAGTGGGCGAGCCTGCAATTGGTCTTCAGAGTTGGTGAGACGGATCAGAGCATCCCGATCCTGAAGAGTACTGCTTTTCACCTCGATACCCTGGCTTTCCAGCACATCGACAGCCCTCTCGAGCACACCGGCATTCACCTCTGTGCTGCTCCGGGCGCCTGTGATCTGAATGGCGTAATCGTCGGGGAAGAGGTTGGGCAAAGCGTAGATAAACCCGATCACGAGCGCGACCAGGATAACCAGGTTTTTCCAAAGCGGATACTTGTTCAGCATGGGATCCCTTGTAGCCGGCCTGATGGCCGGCCTTGGTGTTTCAGCCAGGAAGATTCAGACCGGCCACCAGGGATGGCCGGCTAAATGGCCCCGCTCAGATGTCCTTGAGCGTGCCCTTGGGCAGAGCCGCGGCCACGGCTACTTTCTGGACCTTGATCTCGACATTATCGGCAACTTCCACAACGATAAAATCGTCAGTTACCTTGGTAATCTTGCCGGCAACACCACCGGAGGTCACAACCTCGTCGCCCTTGTTCAGGCCAGACATCAGCGCCTTATGCTCTTTCGCTCGCTTGGACTGCGGGCGCCAGATCAGGAAATAGAAAATCAGAATGAAGCCAGCAAAAAAGATGACCTGGCCCATAACACCCATTCCCTGTGCAGCCGGGTCCTGCGCCATGGCAAAAGCAGGCATCAGAGCCAAAAGGCCGGCAACGAGCATTTTAATAGATTTCATTGAATATCTCCGTTGGTTTAGCGAATAGATCAAACATTGCCCAGAGGCGGAACGGTCTCTCCGCGCAGGGCATAGAAGTCGGTTACAAAGTCCGACAATGTACCTGCTTCAATGGCCCCACGCAATCCAGCCATCAGGTTCTGGTAAAACCGAAGGTTATGGATTGTATTCAGCTGCGAACCCAGCATTTCTCCACATTTATCGAGATGATGCAGATAACTTCTCGAAAAATTCTTGCAGGTGTAACAGTCACAGCGTTCATCCAGAGGGGCAGTGTCGTGACGATGCCGCGCGTTGCGGATTTTTACAATCCCGGTGGAAGTGAACAGGTAGCCGTTTCGGGCATTGCGGGTCGGCATCACGCAGTCGAACATGTCGACGCCACGCCGAACGGCCTCCACGATATCCTCCGGCCGGCCCACGCCCATCAGGTAACGTGGTTTGTCCTCAGGCATTTTCGGTGGCAAGTGATCCAGAATCCGGATCATGTCTTCCTTTGGCTCGCCAACCGAAAGGCCACCTATGGCATAACCATCGAAGCCAATGTCTGTAAGACCCTCCAGAGAGCGGTCCCGCAGGTTTTCGTACATACCACCCTGGACAATGCCGAACAATGCTGCAGGATTCCCCTCATGGGCATCCTTGCTGCGTTGTGCCCAGCGCAGTGACAGCTCCATGGAGTCTTTTGCCTGGCGTTCGGTGGCGGGGTAAGGCGTGCATTCGTCAAAAATCATGACGATGTCAGAACCAAGGTCCCGCTGGACCTGTATGGCAATTTCCGGAGACAGCTCCACCGGAGAGCCATCGACCGGTGAACGGAAGGTAACCCCTTCCTCGGTAATCTTTCGCATCTCGCCCAGGCTGAATACCTGAAAGCCGCCGGAGTCGGTCAGGATCGGCCCCTGCCATTGGGTGAAATCATGAAGATCACCATGGGCCTTGACCACTTCGGTGCCTGGCCGGAGCATCAGGTGAAAGGTATTACCGAGGATAATTTCTGCGCCGATCTCATGAATATCGCGGGGCAACATGCCCTTCACAGTGCCGTATGTTCCAACCGGCATGAAGGCGGGCGTTTCAACCGTGCCCCGGGGGAACGTCAGCCGGCCACGACGGGCACGCCCATCCTCGCCCAGTTTTTCGAACGACATAAAACAGGTTTGCGTCACAAGGCCTCCCCGGCATTATCAGTACCGGATTCATTGGATTCCACGGCCGCCCCCAGCAACATGCCACGGCTGGGTTCCTGTCCGGCAATGAACATGGCATCGCCGTAACTGAAAAAGCGGTAGCGTTCCTTCACCGCTTCCCGGTAGGCCGCCATCACATTGTCATAGCCGGCGAAGGCGCTGACCAGCATGATCAGGGTGGATTCCGGCAAATGGAAATTGGTTATCAGGGCATCAACGGTCTGGAACCGATAGCCCGGGTAAATAAAGATATCAGTCTCACCAGTGAACGCCCTCAAGCGTCCGCCACGACTTGCAGACTCAAGTGAGCGAACCGACGTGGTGCCCACAGCCACCACACGCCCTCCCCTCGCGCGGGTTCGCTCTACGGCGTCGACGGCATCCTGGGGAACATTGACCACCTCGCTGTGCATGGTGTGATCTTCGATTCTGTCCACACGAACCGGCTGGAAGGTTCCGGCCCCGACGTGCAGCGTCACGAAAGTACTTTCGATCCCGCAGGCGGCCAACTTCTCAAGCAGGCTTTCATCGAAGTGAAGCCCTGCCGTCGGCGCTGCGACGGCGCCGGCCTCCCGGGCGTAAACGGTCTGATAGCGTTCCCGGTCTGTGGCTTCGTCCGGCCGGTCAACGTAGGGCGGCAATGGCATATGCCCAATGCGCTCCAACACGTCCAATACCGGTTCCTCGCTTTCACACACCAGGTGAAACAGTGCTTCATCGCGGCCTGACATACGCAGACAGGTGCCATCTTCAAGGAGAACCTTTTGCCCTTCCTTCAAAGCCTTGGAGGCGCGGACATGGGCAACAATTTCATGTTCCCCGGTCACCCGCTCGACAAGCACCTCTACCTGCCCACCCGTTTCCTTTTTGCCGAAAAGGCGCGCAGGGATCACCCGGGTGTTGTTAAACACCAGCAGGTCACCGGGCTGAAGCAGATCAGGAAGTTCACTGAAAACGCGATGATCAAGCTTGCCGGAAAGACCATCCAGACAAAGCAACCTTGATGCGCTTCGATCTTTGAGCGGGTAGCGGGCGATCAATTCGTCCGGCAGGTCAAAATGAAAATCGGAGACATTCATGGAAGACTGTTAACGACGCCGAAGGAAAGAAGATGGTAGCGGCGGGCGGACTCGAACCGCCACGGGTTTTACCCCAACGGATTTTGAATCCGTCGTGTCTACCAATTTCACCACGCCGCCATCGGAGAGTGTTGGGGATTATACTGAGCTAAATCGCGAAAGCAATAAGCCAGCGGACAGATCTGCCCGCGGCTTCAATTATTTACAGTCGGTCGAACAGCGACAACTGGGAAACCTGAGCAAATGACTGCTGGGCTGCCTGCAGCACGAAGCTCTGGAAGCTCAGATTACTGATCGCTTCGGCATAATCCAGGTCCTGCAGCTGCGACCTTATTTCATTGGTGTAAACAGACGAATCCTCAAGGAAGGTCTTGGTGGATTCAACTGCGTTCATCCGACCACCCAACTCCGTCTGCTTCAGCAGAATGCTCTCCTGAGCGTTATCCAGATTGATCAGCGAATTGGCAATCAGGTCATCATACTCGGCCTGCCCCCCGGGACTGCTCTTGTCGATGCTGTTAAGACCGGCAATCAGGTTTTCGATGGTGCCGAACACCGACTGCTTTTCGTTTATCTTGAGCGTGTAACTATCGACAGAAGGAGCCGTTGGCAAAGGACCGGTAATTGTCGCTTCTACGCCAGCAACTTCAAACGGCTCTCCACTGACATAGACGTTAGGTGTCACTGGCAAAGAGGGATTACTGCTACTTGATGCAGTTATTGCTCCGTTATCATCTATCTGGATCGTTATGTCATCCGGGAAAGTTCCGGGAAAAGCGGCCTTTAGATCCGCTTCATTGACCAACGAAACACCTGAAATGGACGAACCGGATGTAACCGATGTATTTTCCCCAGTTACAGCAGCCGGCACTCTCACAAAGATATCTTTGCCATTGTCGCTTATGGGAACCGTAACGCCATCATCAATCTCCAGGACCCTCTGCCCCTCATCGCCCTGATAGGTCCAGCTACCAAATTCATTTTGCTCAAAGGCCTTTACCGAGCCCTGGAATCCGCTAAAGATGAACTCACCAGACGCGTCCCGGGTGTTGGCAATATTCGCCAGCTGCCCCAGGCGTTCCTCGAGCTCGGAAGAAATCGAGCGTCGGTCGTTGGCAGACAGCGATCCATTGCCAGCCTGAACGGTCAATTCCCGGATCCGCTGAATCACATCGATCGAGCTTTCCAATGCACTTTCTTCCTGATTCAGCCGGTTTTCGGCCAGATCAACATTGCGCTGATAGGTTTCAACCCGGGAAAGCTCCTGATCCAGCTTCAGAATTCGCGCTGCAGCTACCGGATCGTCGGAAGGCTTGTTCACCCTCTGGCCAGTCGAAATCTGCTGCTGGGTGTTGTTCAGACTGGTATTGAGTTCCTGAAGCCGGTTAATACCGCCCGAGAAAATCTGCTGTGATGAAATTCTGATCATGTCACATCACCTCAACCGTTACCGGAAACTCTGCAACAGGGTATTGAAAAGGTCCTGGGCCACCGACATCACCTGGGCCGAGGCATTGTATGCGGCCTGATACTGGATCAGGCGGCCGGCTTCCTCATCAAGGTTGACTCCCGAGACAGACTCCCGCTGGTTGGTGGACTGCTCAAGAAGCGTCCTGCCTGCGTCCACGTCGAGTTGGCTCTGGCGGGTTTTGACACCGATATCCTCAACCAGACCGGCGTATCCTTCGGCAAAACTCTGGCTGCCACCATTGAGTGTGTTTGCCGTGCCAAGGGCAGCGAGAAGCTCAGCGTTGCGATTATCCGAAACACCGTTCGAGTTGTACTCAATCGTGAAGGTATCGCCAACCGCGGGTTCACCCGTCATACGGAACTGGAACCCCTGATACAGCGCCCCGGCGACCGCAGGATCCTCCTCGAACAGCGTGTTGATCTGCTGCGGATCATAACTTCCACTGGCGACAACAAGTCCCGAGGGTGGCGCTTCTGTCACCTCATATTGCAGGCCTGTTGGACCGCCTGCCGAGAACGAGACAGTGAGAGGGCCATTTGCCAATTCACCGGCGTTCTGAAAACCGGGCAAGAGCGAATTGGTGAACGGATTTCTGACATCCAGCATCTGGCCCTGATCAATTTTGCCCGTGCCGATATTATCGTCGCTGGAGGTCGCGCGAATGGGGCTGGCAAAGGCCAGATCCTCTTCACGACTGACAACCAGGCCGATACTCTCAGCAGCATTGCGACTGGGTTGAATGAGGAATTTGTCGCCGGCGCTGAACGTGCCCCCTTCAACACGGATGTTGAACCCGGGCATACTGATTTCGGACTGGACAGGATCCGGCAGCCGGCCCTGGTTGACCGTCTTGCCGCTCGCCTGATCAATCAATTCGAAATTCCGGCCATCGCCGCTGAACTGCAACGTCCATCGCCCGGCAGGCAAAGCGGCGCTGTCGGTTATCTCTACAGCTAGCTGCCCGGTGCTTGCCAGAGCGTTATTGCCATTCGCCACAACCCTGCTGCGCTGGGCTTCGAGAGAGTTGATATCCGTAAAAAACCGGCCACCAAGATCACCCTCCAGATCCATACCGATTTCATGCTGCTGATTCATAGTGTCAGACAGCGCAATGGCAATCCGGCCCAACTCATCAAAAGCGGGCTTCAATCCCTCAGTATCGAAACGCAGCAGGCCACCAAGTTTGCCACCACTGATCTGTTCATCGATGTTGAGCGTCCGGCCGCCATTACTCAGGGTAAACTCAAGGCGGGTCGGATCTTCAGCGTTCTCCCGGGTACCAAGAGTCGCCGCATTGCTGCCAACCACGAGCGACAGCCCATTGGACAGAGACACGTTGACCTGGCTGCCATCCGCAGGACTGACCTTTATATTCACAAGTTCGGACAGCTGGCGGAGTTTCTCATCACGCTTGTCCAGCAGTTCATTCGGCATTTGTCCCTGGGCAATCCCGGGTGATTCGGAAATCGCCAGATTCAGTTCGGCAATGCTCTTCAGAAGCGTGTTGGCATCCTTTATACCCTGCTGCATCTGGGTCTTGATGGATTCCCGCTGCTGGATAAACTCCTGGTTGAGCGCCTGGAACCGGTTTACAACCTGTTGTGCCTCACTCAGAACCAGCTGGCGCTGTGGTAAAGAGGTGGGATCCTCTGCAGCGTTCTGAAGACTGGCAAAGAAATTGTTCAACGCAGTACTGAGCCCGGTGGTCTCGCCACCCAGCAAATTATCAAGCCTGGACAGCTCGGAATTCAGGGCCTCCTGCTCTCCAAAAAGCGTGCTGTCTTCCCGGACCTGTTGCACCAGATATTCATTGGCCAGGCGCCGAATGTCGGCAATGTTGACACCGCTGCCAATCGTGCCCGCGCCGGTCCGCTGGCCTTCCTGAGTCTCGAACAGTACTTCCTGACGGCTATAACCCGGTGTGTTGGCGTTGGTTATATTATTGCCCGTGGTGTTCAGCGCAGCCTGATGACTAAGGATGCCGGTCAGACCAATACCTATCAGCCCTGCCATAAGGTTTACTCCTTCATCCCGTCACTGCCCATGGACAGTGTCATCAGTGAATCACGGTTCATGATCTGGCGGATCTTGCTGCCGTAGTTGGGGTCAGTGGCGTAGCCGGCTTCCTGGAGCTTCTCAGCAAACACTTCAGGCTGGTCGGCGACGGATAACACCTCCCGGTATCTGGGGTTGGATTCCAGGAACGAGACATAGTCCCGGAAGCTGGATTCGTAATCTGTGTAAGCTCGGAAGCTGGCCTGCTCTTTCATGGGCAAACCCTCCCGGTATTCCGTAGTGGTTATGGATACCGCATCGCCCTGCCAGCGGCTATCCGCCTTGATGCCGAAGAGGTTAAAACTGGGTTCGCCCTGCTCCCCTCGAATCATGTGCCGGCCCCAGCCGGTTTCCAGGGCGGCCTGGGCCACCATGAGCTTCGGATCAATGCCGGAGTCACGGGCAACCCGCTCCGCCATCGGTAACAGCTCGGTCACGAAATGCTCCGGAGACTCGAACCGCTCTGGCAGGTTCGAGGGCGTGGCAGACACTGGTGATGCTGCCTTCTCTGCAACGGCAGTCACTTGCTGCACGCTATCAGGCAATTGGGGAGTCAGAGCAGGCAGGCTTCGATCGTAATCCGCAAGACTTGCCTTGTGGCCAGTAAGCTTGCCGCCCTCGTTGTCCATACCCGGAATCTGTTTGCTCAATTGGCGCACGAGCGCCTCGGCAAGGCCACTGCCCTTGCCTCCCGCCATGGTCAGACTCATCTGACTGTCGAACATATCCCGGTATAGCTCGGATTGATTGCTATTCAGGTAGTTGCCCTCGGAGAAGACGTCGCCGGCCTTACGCATGGACTTCAGCATTTCAGACAGGAACAGGCTCTCGAACTGGCGCGCTACTTCGCGCAGAGCTGACTCTTTGTCAGTGCGAGCCTGGGCTTTCAACGCATTGAGACCGTTGAAGTCGGTATAAACCTGGGCCTGTTGAACCTTGTAGTCCTGCATCACATCACCTAGATAACAATCAGCTCGGCGCGCAGCGCACCAGCCTGCTTCAGGGCTTCGAGTACCGCCATAACGTCGCCCGGAGCCGCACCCACCTGATTCACGGCCTGTACAATCTCGTTCAGGGTGACGGCGGGACCGAACTTGAACATCCGCGCCGGTTCCTCAGTAATGGCAATCTGGGAATCCTGCTCAATGGCGGTGTCACCGCCGGCGAAAGGATTCGGCTGCTCCACATTGGGATTTTCCTGAATCGTCACGGTCAGGTTGCCGTGGGTGACCGCTGCCGGGCTAACCTGAACATTCTGGCCAACCACGATGGTGCCGGTGCGGCTGTTAATCACCACTTTTGCCGCATCCTCGGCCGGATCCACTTCGATGTTTTCAAGGATCGACAGGAAGCTGACACGCTGGGAAGGATCCCGCGGCGCGCGCACGGAAACCGATGTGGCATCATGGGCATACGCCATATCAGGTCCGAGACGGCCATTAATAGCCTCAACTACCCGGCGTGCGGTTGTGAAATCCGGGCGTAGGAGATGGAAAGTAATGGTGTCACCCTGGCTGAACGGCGAAGCCACCTCCCGTTCAATAGTGGCGCCATTGGGAATCCGGCCAACGCTTGGAACGTTCACGGTGATCCGCGAACCGTCCTGTCCCTGGGCACCGAAGCCCCCAACCACCAGACTGCCCTGTGCCATGGCATAAACCTGACCATCAGCACCCTTCAACGGTGTCATCAGCAAGGTGCCGCCACGCAGACTGTCCGCGTTGCCGATGGAAGACACGGTGATATCAATTTCCTGGCCCGCCTTGGCAAAGGGAGGCAGATTCGCGCTAACCGTCACTGCCGCCACGTTTGCGAGACTTGGATTGACCCCCTCCGGCAAGGTAACGCCGAACTGGTTCATCATGTTGCGGAAGGTCTGGTTGGTGAACGGAGCACTGTCGCCAGTGCCATCCAGGCCTACAACCAGTCCATAGCCGACCAGCTGGTTATTGCGAACACCCTTGATCCGCGACAGATCCTTCAGGCGGTCCGCCAAAACCGGGGCTGAAACCACAGCCAGAGCAAGCACCCAGACAATCAAACGGCGAAAGCTCATAGAGGCCACCACTCACTGTTAAAGAACCGCGCCAGCCAGCCCATCTGGTTTGCCTGATCAAAATCACCGGTTCCGCCGTAGGCAAACCGGGCATCCGCAATCCGATTGGACGCCACTGTGTTGTCAGGTTGGATGTCCTGGGGGCGAACCAGGCCAGTCAGGCGGATGTATTCATCACCATTCGTCAGCGACAGCCATTTTTCCCCACGAATCCTCAGAACACCGTTTGGCAGCACTTCGGTTACGGTGACGGTGATACTGCCGGCAAGGCTGTTGCTCTGGTCTGCTTCAGCGCTGCCCTCGAAATCACGTTCGTGATTCAGGGAGGTATTGATCCCGAAATTGCTCTTACCAAGGATGGTCGGCTCTGGCAGCGTGACTTCATTGTCCTTGGTGATGCTGGTTTCCGCGTTCTTGCTGGCCCGTGTGGATTCTTCAAGGATCACCGTGAGCACATCACCCACGTTTAACGCCACGGTATCGCCGTAGAAGTTGTAGTTCCGTGAGACCTGGTAGATGGAACCGGAGGCACTGTCCCGTTGCATCATGGCCTGAGGGCGAACCGGTGCAAACTCTGGGTCATCCGGAACTGCCCGGGGCCGGCTCATGGCCGTGCAACCCTGCAACAGGACCAGAAACAGCACCATCGCCAATGTGCTGGCGCTTCGGGTTGTCCGGTTTGAAGTCATCAGTTTCATGACGTCACCTCTGGCGGCGTTAGCCAATGTTTTGAGTAATGAACTGGAGCATCTGGTCGGTTGTGGAGACCACTTTCGAGTTCATCTCGTAGGCACGCTGGGTGGTAATCATGTTCACCAGCTCCTCGACCACCTCAACGTTGGACGACTCCACAGAACCCTGCTCGATACTGCCGAGCCCCGCCAGCCCGGGCTCACCTTCGGCAGGATCGCCACTGGCATTGGTCGCCTTGAACAGGTTGTTACCGATAGCCTGCAGGCCCTGGGGATTGATGAAATCCACCAGGGTAATCTGGCCCAGGTTGACCGGTGCGGCTTGATCATCCGTTACTGCCGTGACGGTGCCATCCTTGCCAATGGTTATGTTGGTGGCGTTCTCCGGCACGTTGATGGCTGGTTCCAGCGGGTAGCCATCCGGGTTGACTACGTCCCCATTGGCGTTGAGCTGGAACTGACCGTCCCGGGTGTAGGCAATCTGCCCATCGGGCAACTGAACCTGGAGGAAACCACGTCCGTTGATGGCCATATCCAGGGGCTGCTCGGTGATCTGCAGGTTGCCCTGGGAGAACTGCTTGGCGGTGCCGACAACCCGCACACCCGTACCCAACTGGAGACCAGAGGGCAGTTCAGAGTTCTGGGTTGTCAGACCACCGGGTTGCCGATTGATCTGGTACAGAAGGTCCTGGAACACGGCCCTGTCCCGCTTGAAGCCAGTGGTATTGACGTTCGCCAGGTTGTTGGAAATGGTGGACATGTTGGTGTCCTGAGCGCTCAACCCGGTCTTGCTGACCCAAAGTGCTGGATGCATGCTGCTTACTCCTTGCCGGCGGGCAGTCAGGCGGCCATTTTTTGCCGCTTCAGGCCCGCCAGGCCAATGTGTTCAGTCGTTACTTAAAGGTTTTGCAACAGCCGTGCCGTTGCTTCGGAATTCTCATTGGCGGTGGTCATGACCTTCACCTGCATCTCGTATTGCCGGGACAGCTGAAGGTTCGAGATCATTTCTTCCACCGCATTCACGTTGGAGCTTTCAAGGAATCCGGAAGCGACCCGCTGGTTTGCATCCGGTGGTTCCGGACCATCCACAGCCTGATCCGGCTTGCGGCGCATGTGCCCATCGAGACCTTTTTCCAGGGCTTCCGGGGGCGGGCTGACCAGTTTCAGCCGGTCCACTTCCACCAGCTGGTCCGGTGGACCACCCACAGGAACAATTGAAACGGTGCCATCGGCGCCAATTTCGACGTTGTCAAACGGGGGAAGCGCCACCGGCCCGCCATTGCCCAGCACCAGTTCGCCGTTGGCCAGGCGCACCAGGCCGTTGACATCCACCTGAAGGCTGCCGCTGCGGGTGAAGACCTCCTCGCCCTGATCGTTCTGGATGGCAAGCCACCCCTCACCTTCTACCGCCACATCCAGCTTGCGCCCGGTTTCCATCAGCGCACCGGCGGAAAGGTCGGTGCCGGGTCTTTCTGTCATGGCATAGGCGCGGGTGGGATGATGTTCCCCGTAGACAGGCATACTGCGGGCCTGGGCGAAGTCTTTCTTGAAGCCGGTGGTACTGACGTTCGCCAGGTTATTGGCATGGGCCTGCTGGGCCAGCATATTCTGCTTGGCGCCTGACATACCGATGTAGAGGGCTTTGTCCATGGGAAAACTCCTGCCGGAATTTTGACTGTTTCCAGTCTTCCTGCAGGAGTCATGCCATGTTCGCTAGATCGCGATATTAACGGAGGTTGATGATGGTCTGGGTGACCGCATCGGAGGTTTCGATGGTCTTGGCGTTGGCCTGATAGTTTCGCTGGGCGATGATCAGGTTGACCAGTTCGGCCGAGAGATCCACGTTGGATTCTTCCACTGAGCTGGCTTTAATAGAGCCCAGAGTCCCTGTATCCGGGGCGCCGATGATTGGCTGGCCCGATTCGAAGGTTTCGACCCAGGACGTATCCCCCACAGGCGACAGTCCGTTTGTGTTATTGAAGGAAGCCAAAGCAACCTGACCGAGAGCCTGTGACTGGCCATTGGTATATCGGGCGAAGAGAACACCCTGATCCGATACGTCCAGGCCTGAGAGACGGCCCGTTGTGTAACCGTTCTGCTGCTGATCGTTTACACCGAATGCCGCCCCATACTGAGTAGTGTCAGCAAGGTTCAATACAAATGCGGAAGATGTAGGCGGTTCCGGAATCGGAGTCACCACCGAGGTTGGGTCCGCAGGAGGACCATCTGCCCCATTTGGCTGGCCGTTCTCGTCCTTAGGAACCCAATCGGTGATCACGATCTCGCCGGCCGGGTCACCATCAATTGATTGCAGGTTTCCGTTCTGATCAAAACGGGCCGTATAGGGCGTAGTGTCTGTGCCAGCGACCATTTCCCCATCAATCTGCAGGTAAACCGACCACTCACTTACACCGACACCACTGCCCGGAGAAGGCTCCTTTACGAAGAACTGGGTGAACTCGTGGGAGTTGCCCAGGCTGTCGTAGATGGTGGTAGAGGTGGCGTGGTTGTAGGTCCGCTGATCCAGAGGGTTGAACTCATTGGTTATCCGGATTGGAGAGCTATTAAATGCCGTCTCAAAATCGCCATTGGAGGCATCATCAATGCCGGAAACAACTCTGTCCGCCGTCGCATTCACGTCACCGAGAACCGTATCGGAGGTTTCACCCCCGTTACTGAGATCGCCGTCGTCATCGAAGGAAAAGCTCAGCGTCTCGCCCTGGTTATGAATCACACGCAGCACATTATTGCTGCCCGAACCGTCATCCACCATCGATGCTGAAATGGCGGTCTCAGAGGAATTATTGATAGAGTCGACGAGATCCTGCAGCGATGTGATATTGCTGGTATCCAGGGCAAGCGGAGAGCCATTGATGCTCAGACTGAATGCAAAATTACCCGGGCCCGCGTTCGAGATGTAAGTGTCATCAAGTTGATTGGCACCATCAAACGTCACGGTCGTGGTGGCAGACGCGCTGAGGCCAGGCGCATCGTTAATTGCGGCGGCCGCCTCTCGGGCTGTCGCTGTAGCCCCGATGGTTACGTTGAAGTCCGGCGTACCATCGTTATAAAGCACATCAAAACTCTCACCCTGCAGATCCGTTGCGGCAATTGGCCCGATGTCCCGAACCCGGGTTTCAAGCACGGGCTCCCGCGAATCCAGGTTCAGATCTGAAACGAGATTTGTGGTCCGGCGTGGCGCCAGGTTGTCGGTTTCAATCTGCAGATCGCCTCGAATACCGGAAAGGTTACCGTCTTCATCGGCGGTGTATCCCTGCACCCGCATATTCTGGTTGTTCGTTACAAAGCCGTCCTTATCAATGCCGAACTGCCCTGCACGGGAATAACGAATTTCACCGCCGTTATTCAGGATAAAGAAACCATCGCCCGCAATCGCCATATCCAGACCATTGTCCGTGAAGCTGATATTGCCCTGGCCGAAAGACTGCTTTACGTCCTGGACCCGAACACCGTCACCGATCGGGTTGGTGCCGGCGCTCAAAAAGCCACTGGCGTAGAGATCGCCGAACTGGGCCTTACTGCCCTTGAAGCCAACGGTGCTGGCGTTCGCAATGTTGTTGCCGGTGACGTCCAGATCCACCGATGCCGCACGAAGGCCGCTCAAACCTGTATTAAATGCCATGGTTCACCCCTTGGTGTCTCACCGGTCTCAGTTAATTTGTTTCACATCAGACAGGGCAATAGAGCCCATGCCCGCAAGATTCAGTGTTATCGAGCCGCTCTGGCCCAGTGACACGCTATCCACATTGGCACTCACCATGGTGCCCAGCTGCTGCGGCCCATCGGGATAGGAAGCTTCTGCCACAATTCGGTAGGGGCCCGGCGGCAAGGGATTGCCGTTGCCGTCCTGACCATCCCAGCGGAAGGACACAACACCTGCCTGGCTAGTGCCCATATCAATCTGCCGTACCCGCTCACCGTTCTGTCCTTCGATGGACAGGCGCAGGCCGCCCGTGGAGGCGGGCACTTCAATGGTTCCGGTAATTTCACCTTCGGCACCCAGGATCCCGATCTGGGAAGGCGCCAGCACGGTTTTGCCCACCATGGCCGACGCCTGGAGCGCCTGAGTGGATCGGAACTGCCCAACCACATCCTCAACCGTACCGGAGAGATTCTGCATCTCCTCCAGCGAACTGAACTGCGCCAGCTGGGAGATGAATTCACCGTTGTCCTGCGGCTCCAACGGGTTCTGGTTTTTC
This sequence comes from Marinobacter sp. CH_CUG1437-1, assembly GCF_037029655.1. NCBI lineage: Bacteria > Pseudomonadati > Pseudomonadota > Gammaproteobacteria > Pseudomonadales > Marinobacteraceae > Marinobacter > Marinobacter sp. CH_CUG1437-1. The sequence goes on from NZ_JAYMEW010000004.1 coordinate 95,943, forward strand.
AGCTGCGCCAGCATCAGTTCCATAAACTCATTCCGGCCCAGCTCGCTGGTGCCCTGGCCGCCATTCTGCTGCTTCAGCTGGTACTGGCTCAGAACATCCGACGCATCTGTTGCATTCACTGCAGTCATGTTGTGCTCCTCACCCTGTTACTGCTGACCAAGAGTCAGAATGCGCTGCATCATGGACTTGGCAGTGTTCATGACATCCACATTCATCTGGAAACTTCTGGACGACGACATCATGTCCGCCATCTCTTCGACCACATTCACGTTGGGGTAATAGACATATCCGTCTTCATTGGCCGCCGGGTGATGGGGCTCGTAACGCATCTGCAGTTCAGCATCGCTCTCAACAATACCCTCAACTCTTACACCCGCGCCTGGCCCCTCATCGGCAGCCATCGGAAAACCGCCCTGCCCGGGGTTCATCATGGACTGCTGAATGGCCGAGAAAACCGGCTTTCGGGCCCGATAGGTTTCGCCCGTGCTGGAACTTGCGGTCTCCGCATTGGCGATGTTCGACGCGGTTGTGTTCAGCCGCAGTGATTGCGCGGTCATGCCGGAACCGGCGATGTCAAAAATGCTGCCCAGTGACATGAGAATTCTCCTTCGCTAATCCTGTGACTGCGGCTTATTCGCCCTTGAGGGCTTTGGTCAAACCGCTGAACTTGCTGTTCAAAAACTGGAAACTGGCCTGGAAATCCATTGCGTTGCGCATGAAACGGGTCTGCTCCTGCTGGGCGTCTACCGTATTGCCGTCAACCGACGGCTGATGGGGAACCCGATACATCAAATCGCTTTCCGAGGCCGATGGCGAGGTATCCATATGCGCGTCATGGGTTTTGGCCATCTGGAATCCGCTGACCTGCTCCTGAGCCTTCCGCATCATTGCCTGAAAATCCAGATCCTGCGCCTTGAAGCCCGGGGTGTCGGCGTTCGCCAGGTTGTTTGCCAGAACTTCGGCGCGTTTAACACGCGCTTCAACCGCGTGTTGATGAATGCCCAGAGCCGAATCAAACGTAATTGCCATGTTGCCTCCCGAAAACTGCACTGGTATGCCGAGCTGTTTTTGCCGGCTGTGCTCTTTGAGAGGGCTGAAGCAAGCTGGATGCCAGAATTCAGGTGGAGCGTAAATTTGTCAGGAAAGTCAGTATTGGCGGGCCCTGGCCAGTGGCAAATCAATTGTCAGGGAAAAGTACACAAGGAGCGGACAGGAAAAAGCGGCAAGCTGCTTCCCCCGGCGAGGACCGGGGGAATTCGGGCAGCGTATCAGGGCCAGTGACTCACAAATTCATCAACCGCCGGCCTGGGAACCGCCGGTTTGGAGGCGGAGACTGTTCCGGTGTAGAGAAAGCCGACGATCTGCTCATGCTCTTCCAGCCCCAGCCCGGCGTGAACCGAGGAATGGTAGGCAACACCGCCCGTTCTCCACATCACTCCGTAACCGGCATCCTGCAAGGCAAGCTCAATAAAACTCATGCCGGCTGCGGCGGACATCAACTGCTCGACTTCAGGTACTTTGGGATGCGTTCTGGGCGATGCGATACCCACGATCACCATTGGCGCCCTGAGAGGTGCACGCCTGAGCTTCTCGATCTCTTTCTCGTCGCTGTTATTGGCGCAGGTGGCGGCAAACAGTTCGCCCAGCGCCTCAAGGCCTTCGCCCTCTATAACCAGGTAACGCCAGGGTCTCAGCAGCGCGTGGTCAGGAGCGCGAGCGGCGCAGGCAAACGCACGGTCAAGGGTTGCCGGGTCCGGTGCAGGCGACTCCAGCCTGGGCTCTGACGAACGGCTAAGAAGGAAATCGGTAACTGCTATCATATCTGCTCGCTGTCTGATCGCTGTTCTGATGGATTTCAAAAATTCGGTACGACCATAATTCCCGGCTGTGAATTGTGGCTTGTACGTAATGCTGTTAACCTTTGGTCGTAGTCGGGTCTGCCAACAATTATAAATGACGCGGTCGTACAACGATGAGTGGCAACACAATGAGCAACCAGCAAACCTTCAACAGCTTTTCCGAATTCTATCCTTACTACCTTGAAGAACACAGCGACGTGACCTGTCGCCGTCTGCACTTTGTCGGCAGCCTGCTGGTTCTGATCGTGGCCCTGTGGGCCCTGACGTCAGGCAAGCTCTTGTGGCTTCTGGCTCTGCCCGTTATTGGCTATGGCTTTGCCTGGGTAGGCCATTTCAAGTTTGAGAAAAACCGACCCGCTACTTTCAAGTACCCACTGTACAGCCTGATGGGCGACTGGGTCATGTTCCGTGACATGCTAATTGGCAGGATCCGTTTCTGAAATGATGAGCGCTCCGGCAGACTTGCGCAATGCCAGCAGCTCCGCAGGCAGATCCCTGGCGTCTGAGGCATCGGGCAACCCGATTGCCATTCCGCCAATGCCCGATTACAACGGTCGGATCCTGGCCTATACCTCAACCGCCGCCATTATCGTAACCGGTGTTCTGCAAGGTGTCTTTGCCCATTGGCTGCTTTGGCTGGTGGCCGGCGCGCTCACCTGGCCCCACATAGCCCACGCCCTGACCCGTCGGACGTTCCTCAGAAATTCCCCACGCATTCGACAGAAGATGCTGATTTTCGATTGTGTTGTCGGCGGCGCGTTTATCGGCTGCATCGGGCTGATCGTTATTCCCTCCCTGGCGGTCGCGCTGATGTTGATGTTCAGCTGCCTGATTGTCGGCGGCATCCGCCAGTGGCTTATGGGCACCGTCTTCATGGCCGCAGCCATTGCTGGTTCTGTCGCTATCCTTGGGCCGGCGGACGGTCCACACTCGCCTCTGCTCACCAGCATTGTGTCGATTCTCTCAACCGGGCTTTATATCTGTGTCACAGCCTACTACTCGCACCAGCAGGCACGCGCACTCATGCTGGCAAAGACCCAGATCCAGAATCAGCGTGAGCAGTCCATCGCGCTCTCACACAAACTTTCCAAATACCTTTCGCCTCAGGTTTGGCAGTCCATCTTCACGGGCGAGCGGGATGTGCGACTGGAAACCCAGCGGAAAAAGCTGGCGGTGTTCTTCTCTGACATCAAGGGCTTCACCGAGCTGTCCGAGGAAATGGAGCCTGAAGCCCTGACCGAACTACTGAATCACTACTTTAACGAAATGTCGGAAGTGGCCCTGAAGTACGGCGGCACCATCGACAAATTCGTTGGCGACTCCATCATGGTGTTCTTTGGCGACCCAACCAGCCGGGGCCAGCGGGAGGACGCTTTTGCCTGCGTCTCCATGGCCATCGAGATGCGCAAGCACATGAAGATCATGCGCCAGAAATGGCGCAGCCAGGGCATCAAGACCCCGCTGGAAATTCGAATGGGGATCAGCACCGGCTACACAACCGTAGGCAACTTCGGTGCGGAAAACAGGATGGACTACACCATCATCGGCAAGGAGGTGAATCTTGCCAGCCGGCTTGAATCGCTGGCAGAACCGGGTGAAATACTGGTTTCCTACGAGACCTTCTCGCTGATCAAGGACAAGATCATGTGCCGGGACAAGGGCGAAATTACTGTGAAAGGTTTCGGCAGACCGGTGCCAATCTATGAGGTGGTGGATTTCCGGCGCGATATGGGCCCCAACCGCAGCTTCCTTGAGCACGAGCACAGTGGCTTTGCCATGTATCTGGATTCAGACAAGATTACCGAGAAGGAACGCCAGGCCATCCTGACTGCCCTGGAAGACGCCGCCGATCGTCTGCGACGGGAAGAGGATGTTTCCTGAGGCGCGTCCCTGCGCTCAACTCAATTCTTCTTACTGACGTATCAACCGAGGCCCGGCGCCCTTGCCGGTTTCTGTGCTCCGCCAGGGGTTGATATCCAACCCGCCCCGCCGCGTATATCGGGCAACGACAGTCAACGACTCCGGGTTGCATCGGCTCATCAGATCGGTAAACACCGTTTCCACACAATGCTCGTGGAAATCCTGTTTCTGCCGGAAGCTCACGACGTATCGCAGCAAGCCAGCCCGGTCGATCCTCGGGCCAGTGTAGCTTACCAGCAAAGTGGCCCAGTCCGGCTGCCCCGTCACCGGGCAGTTGCTCTTGAGCAGATGGGAACACAGCTGCTCGGTCACCACCTCATTGCCGGCATTGAGAGAATCGGGTGAATACTCATAAACCACGTCGCTGACCGGTTCGTCATCAATCAACTCGAACCCTTCAGGGCGGCCAATCGCTTCTCCGGATTCGTCCACACTCAACAGATTAACCTGTACCGCACCGCCGCAAGCGCTGGACAGATCCTGGGTGATCACCTCTGCCACCTGCTCTCGGGAGGAGTACACCACCTGATTCAGCGAATTGAGGTACAGCTTCAGCGATTTGGATTCGATGATTGAAGGCGAAGCCGCTGGGAAGACTATCTCTGCCCAGGCCACTTCCGGCACACCATTTGGCCGCAGCCAGGAGATTTCCCAGGCCTGCCACAGGTCCTCGCCGAACCATGGCCAGCGGCCGTCTTCCAGCCCAAGACGGCGGCGATTTTCCTCCCTCGCGACGGGAAACAAAAGGCCCGGGTCGTAGCTGTCCGGGTAATCGCTTGTCTTGCCAAGCGGCGCATCATTGAGTGCCATAGGGGTTCCTGAAATCAGTGGCGAATGCCTTTACCACGCTCGAGCATTCTGAGGGCGATGAATGCCAACACGGAGATGAAAGCCAGAATCATACCAAGAGAAACGAACGGATTAACGTCTGACACGCCGAGAATTCCGTATCGGAAGCCGTTCACCATGTACAGGATGGGATTGGCCATGGATACGCCCTGCCAGAACCCCGGAAGCAGATCGATACTGTAGAACACGCCGCCCAGATAAGTCAGGGGCGTGAGAACGAATGTGGGCACGATGGAGATGTCATCAAACTTGGTTGCCAGCATGGCATTGATGAAACCGCCCAGTGCGAACAGTGCGGACGTCAGGAACACCGTAATAACCATCATGGGCAGGTTGTGGATCGACAAGCGGGTGAACACCAGTGACAGCAACGTGACAATCAGGCCGATACCAAGCCCCCGCGCCATGCCTCCGGTCACATACCCGGCAAGGATAACCCAGTTGGGAACCGGAGACACCAGAAGCTCCTCAATGCTGCGCTGGAACTTCATGGAGAAAAACGACGACACCACGTTGGCATAGGAGCTTGTGATGACTGCCATCATGATCAGCCCGGGCACGATAAACGACATATAATCGAAACCGCCCATTTCGCCGATCCTGGAGCCAATGAGGTTACCGAAGATAATGAAATACAGGGTCATGGTGACGGCAGGCGGCAACAGGGTCTGCGCCCAGATACGGGTAAACCGGCGCACCTCCCGGACAACAATGGTGCTGAAGGCTGTGAATATCGCATGCGGGGTCATGCTGCACCCTCCACCGCCCTGGCGGATTCGGCGGCGTTCTCCTCAACCATGCGAATGAACAGCTCCTCCAGCCGGTTGGCTTTGGTTCTCATGCTGACAACCTTGATGCCCAGCCGCTCAAGCTCCACAAATACCTGGTTAAGCCCCTGACCTTTTTCCACTTCCACCTCCAGTGCGCCCTCGGCGTCGAGGCGTGTCGGAAAACCGTTCAGCTCTGGCGCGGAATCCAGGGACTTTTCTGTGTCCAGCACGAAAGTCTCGACGCTCAACTGCTGAAGCAAGGCTTTCTTGCTCGTGTGTTTGAGGATCTTGCCATGGTCGATAATGGCGATGTTGCGGCAAAGGGCTTCCGCTTCCTCGAGGTAATGGGTTGTCAGGATGATCGTCGTGCCCTGGCGGTTAATCTCCTCCAGAAAGGTCCACATGGAACGGCGGAGTTCAATATCCACACCGGCGGTCGGCTCGTCCAGAATCAGCAGCTTTGGCTCGTGGACCAGGGCCCGGGCAATCATCAGGCGGCGTTTCATGCCGCCGGACAGCATCCGGGCCGGGGTATTCCGCTTGTCCCAGAGACCGAGCTTTTTCAGGTACTTCTCGGCGGACGCAGAGGCCTGCTTGAACGGAATCCCATAATAGCCGGCCTGAGTAGTTACGATATCGAAGACTTTCTCGAACTGGTTGAAGTTGAACTCCTGGGGTACCACGCCGAGGTTCAGCTTGGCGTCAGAGAGGTGGGTATCCGTGTCATATCCGAACACCCGCACTTTGCCGGCTGTCTTGTTCACCAGGGAGCAAACAATGCCAAGGGTAGTGGATTTGCCAGCCCCGTTGGGGCCCAGCAAAGCAAAGAAATCACCCTCAGCGACATGCAGATCAATCCCCTTGAGCGCCTGAAACCCGTCACCGTAGGTCTTGGTGAGGCTCTCGATTTCCAGTGCATTGGTCATAAATCATCCCGATTCGGTGAAAAACGGCAATGGGCGACCCAGGCCGCCAGCCAGAATTTAGAATGCTATTTATTGTGACAAAGCTGCTGATTTCAAGGCCCTTATCGGCCAGCAGGTGTCTCCAGGCCAATAACGGAAACTGCGACAGGAATCCCGATATGAGGCAAACCCCGCCCCTATAATGCGGTTATAACAACTTACAAAAGGGGCTGCCGCACCCTGAGTGCGGGCGCGCTGAATCGAAGGGAATGTACGACCAACCATGAGATCCGTTCACCGCATCCGACTAACGTTTACCCTGCTGGGCGCCCTCGCCCTCTCTGGCTGCCTCGATGATGACGGCGGTTCTGGCGACGACACCAGCAAAGGCCAGCTCAACTTCAACGGCTTTAATGGCCTTTCCTACCAGACGGCAAGTCAATCGGGCACCACGAACGCAGCAGGTGAGTTCCGTTACTACCCCGGCGAAACGCTCACCTTCCGCGTTGGCGACCTGCCGTTAGTCAGTGGTGTGCCGGCCCGGCAATACGTAACGCTGCTCGAGTTCTTTGAAACCACCCGCACAGAGCTGCAAACACCAATGGTGGATGATGAGGGTCTGAGCACCCACACACTGACCGAGCAACAGGTTCTGGAAAACACGACGCTTATGAACCTCTCCCGCTTTCTGATGCTCCTGAACTGGAGCCAGAATGTCGCCGAAGGGGATGGCATCGATATCCGCGACCGGGTTATTACGCAGCTGAATGCTGCACTCCCTGAGTTGACCGCACCTATCGACTTCAGTGTAAGCGAATCCGAATTCACCGCCACCGATCCCCTGTCACCAGCGAACCAACTGCTCGCCGCCATCTGTTTCTACCCGGAAGACGATGAACTCTGCGAGGAGCCGCCAACCCAGGAGGAAATCGACAACGCCCCTCCGCGGCCGGAGAATGACGAAGATCGCGATCCGGACATTGAATACAGTGAAGACCTGCAGGCCAAGAAGGACCGGATCGAAAATGCCGTGCGCACCATGGAAGATATCGACACGGAAGACGCCCAGACCTATCTTACGCGCGAACTCAAGGCGATCAGCACAACCGTCGCGAACCGTTACTTCCTGGATGAGGACGTTGCCAGTCATCCGGCCACTGATACAGCCCTGAAGCAGGTTGCAGTTCGAAAAATCGGGGGCGGACTCGCCCTGGCAGAGCTCGAAGCAATCAGCACTCGTCCCCAGGATGTCCAGATCAATTCGGCCGACTGGCAAAGCGGAGTAGTGGAGTATTTTGTTGCCGGCCCCTCCGGCGGGGAATCAGAGCTTCTGCTCAGCTTCCGCCCGGAGGATACCTATCGGTGGGTTCGCAAACAGTTGCGAGTCATTATCCGCTGATCAGGCGCGACAGACTCCAGCGTGACTCTGCGCCGGTTACATCGAAATAGGACGGATCCAGGCCTTCCGTGCCATGAGGCAGGCAATCACGAATTCGCACCGTTTCTGCTGCTTCCTTACCTTCGTTGTAACGGGCCAGATCGATGATCTTTGCAGTTTTCAGCGGCCTTGCAGCCGCATCGGTCATAACCATGACACGGGGCCAGAGCCGGCGTTCCGGCGAGTGTGAAACCACGATGCCCCGCTGGCCATCGCTGAGTTCCACGAGGCTACCGGTGGGATAGATACCGATTGCCTGGATGAAATTCTCCACCAGGTCTTCCTGGAATTCGATATTGCGCATCTCATAGAGCAGCGTGACCGCTTTAGCTGGCGTCATCGGCTCGGTGTGAGCGCGGGGCGCAATCAAAGATTCGAAAAACTCCGCGATGCCGGCCACTTTGGCCAACAGTGGAATGCGATCCCCGCGGACACCTTCCGGGAAACCAGAGCCGTTATGGCGCTCGCGATGACCCTGAACCACACTGAGCACTGCCCGCGAGAGCCCGCTGTTCTCCAGCATGGCAACACCGCGATTGACGTAGCCACGGTAGGAAAGATACTCCTCGGCGCTCAGTTGGCCCTCCCGGGCGAGCAACTCCGGTGGCAGCGTGGTTTTACCAACCTGTGACAACAGGCATCCAAGGCCAAGGTGATTAAGAAGCCCCTCGTTCAACCCCAGGTGCCGACCACATACCAGGGCCCAGACGGAAGTGTTCAGGGCATGCCGGTAAAGGTAACTGTCATGGGCACGTGTGCGACTGAGCCACAATAAGGCATCAGGCTGGCGAACAACGCTGCTCACCATTTTGCTGGTGATCGCGGCGATCGGCCTCAGGTCCGGCACGCCATCGGCACGAAGTGTCTCGAAAAGCTGGTCCAGCGCCACTTCCACGTCATCCAGCAGGCGCTTGGATGTTTTCATTTCCTTTTTGAGACTGGTAACTGTTTCGTAGGTTACCGGCTCACGAATACTCAGCGGCGGCAACCGAAGCTGCTCTCGCCCGCCACCATGCTTTTTAAAAGCCTTACCGAAAACCGGCTTGCTGCCGCCTTTCACCTCTTTTGCTTCCCGCGCTTCCGCCACATCGACCATTACCCACTTGCAGTGGGAAACCAGTGCGCGAATGTCGTCCTGGGAGCGAATGTGGAAACCCTGAATCGGGAATGGAGTCTGATGCCATGGCCTGTCCAGATCAGACACGAACATGCCCACTTCCAGATCATGTACTGCGACTTTTTTCTGTTGGACACCCACGGGCCACCTCACAAAACAAACTTTTCGATGGCTACCATTCTGACCGATCCACCTGAAGACACAATTACAATATCGTATCGTCAGGTAACCCAAACGCGACAAAGCGTAACGCTAATCTTCAACAGGAAACAAAATGTAGCAACGTGATGAGAGTCACATAACAACGTCAAAAAGTGTCACTCTGCGTCACATACGGATTCGTCGAATTCGGGCAGCCGCGCTCGCATTGAACCCCGCGGAGCCTTGCGAACATAGACGGTGTAGGGGACAGAAGACGCCCGCAAGTAATCCAGATTCCGGGTATCGTCGCCCTGCCCCTCTGTGACAACCGCCGGAGTACAGGAAACGAGCAACTCAAGTTGCCCGCCCAAGTTGGCGACGCGAGCATCCTGATCCGCCGGATTGATAGACATGCACCGGTTCGAGCCGGTTGCCGGCTGGCCCGTGTTAGCAAGACGGTCCTTGCCCGGTTCGCCGCAAGCGCGAATGCCCGTGCCACAATCACCGGCATCATCGCCATCGCGGAGGCGCCAGACACGGTCACTGCACTGAGTTTCGACTTTTACAGACGTTGCCTTGTCGCCCGCAATCCACCAACCAGGATATTCAGCGCTCTGCCAGGACAGCCGCACATGCCTGGGCTCCCCTGACGAATTCTCCGCCGGAAAAATCGCGAAATGGGAGTAGTAGCTGGCACAGCCCGACGTTAACAACAGCATCAGGCTTGCAATAACTGGCTTGTAAGCTCTGGAAAAGGCTGAAAAGATCATCTGACTGACACATCCCTGACGGCGATTGAATTGGCCCTGCCATTATCCATGGCAGACGCCCTGAATCCGCCTATCAGTCACCATTTTGATCAAACTGAAGGCCATAACCGTCATTGGTTTTACGCACGACCACCATCTCAAGCACCGGCGCCGGAACGGGCAAGCCCTGTACCTGTACGGTGACCTTGTCGCCAAGGGATGGCGTGAAAGGCTCAGTGTCAACGACGATAAAGACGCCGCCATCGGAAATATCGCGGGTCGAGAATATGAATTCTCCCTGTTCCGCATGCACCACCTTTACCTTCGCGCTCATGGCGGTGCGTATGTGCTCTCTTCGATCGTTCCCAACCATCTGAGGATTCCACAACTTTTTGCATAGTTTTTATAGTCTTCCGAAGCATAACACCATTTTCAGAAAAATATGCCAACGGAGATATTGACTATACAGGTAATAGAAATGAGAGTAGTTGTCGTTTTTAAACGCTTGTAAACCCTACTGCAGGCATATCAATACCGGGACTACCCGAAAGAAGGATGGGACTATGCGAATGAAACTGGCTGCAACCGCAGCAATCGCCCTGACTGCCATGCCCATGGCAGCCTCCGCAGACGGAGAGGTCAACATTTACTCCTACCGCCAGGCGTACCTGCTTGAGCCACTGCTGAATGCTTTTGAGCAGGAAACCGGCATCAAGAGCAACGTTGTATTTGCCAAACAGGGCCTTGCAGAACGCTTGGAGCGTGAGGGCCGCAACAGCCCGGCCGATGTGGTGATGACCGTTGATATTTCCCGCCTGAACGAGCTGGTTGAGCGCGATCTGGTTCAGGGTGTGGACAATGACACCCTGGAAGAGAATATTCCCGAGAATCTTCGCCACCCGGACGGTAAATGGTTTGCCCTGACCACCCGAGGCCGCCTGATCTTCGTTTCCAGGGAGCGTGTCGAGGAAGGCGAGATTACCACTTACGAGCAACTGGCAGACGACAAGTGGGACAACCGAATCTGCACCCGCAGCGGCAAGCACCCCTACAACATTGCCCTGTTCTCCTCCATGATCGCCCACCACGGTGAAGCCGAAACCGAGAAGTGGCTGAAAGGCCTGAAAGACAACCTGGCCCGCAAGCCCCAGGGTGGCGACCGCGACCAGATCAAGGCCATCGCCGAAGGCGTCTGTGACATCTCCATCGGCAACAGCTACTACTACGGCAACATGCTGCAGGATGAGAACCAGCGCCCGATTGCCGAGCAGGTTCGCCTCGTGTTCCCGAACGCCGAAGGCCGGGGAACCCACGTGAACATCAGTGGCATCTCACTGACCAAGAGCGCGCCGAACCGCGAGAACGCCATCAAACTGATGGAATTCCTGTCCTCGCCGGAAGCCCAGCGCATCTATGCCGAAGCGAACACCGAATACCCGGCCAACCCGGAAGTACAGCCTTCCGGACTGGTTGCCGAGTGGGGTGAAATCAACCCGGACGACCTTTCTCTGCAGGAAATTGCCAACAACCGCAATGCCGCAGTCAAGCTGGTTGACCGGGTCGACTACGACGGCGAGTAATCGTGTGTGGTGAGGGTGGGTTGCCACCCTCACCCGCGCTTCAGCACACCACTACCCACCGCCAGTGTGAAGGCAGCAATTGCAGGCTTCAGGCCAGGTGACTACAATCTGCAGCCTTCAAACGGACAGACAACACCCAGATACAGGAACACTATGAGCGAGGCCGCTACCAGCGTTGATGCCGGGCTATCCCAGCCCTTGCTGGCAAAGCGCAGCTCGCCGAAATGGATGATCAGCGCATTGCTGACCACTGCCATTGTCGCCCTTCCGGTTCTTTCCGTAATTTTCCTGGCGTTTTTTCCCGAAGAGAATATCTGGCCACACCTGATCGAGACCACGCTTCCCCGTTATCTGACAACGACACTCAAGCTAATGATCGGCGTGGGCGCCCTGACTCTCGTGATTGGCCTGGCCTCGGCCTGGGCGGTCACCATGTGCGAGTTTCCCGGCCGCAAATTCTTTGAATGGGCCATGCTGCTGCCTTTCGCAGTGCCGGCGTACGTTATTGCCTATGTATACACCAGCCTTCTGGACTACGCAGGGCCGGTTCAGGGCACACTACGCGACCTGTTCGGCTGGACCAGTGCCGCCGACTACTGGTTCCCGGAAATCCGGAGCCTTGAAGGCGCCACCCTGATGATCGGGTTGGTTTTGTATCCCTACGTCTACCTGCTTGCCCGGGCTGCCTTTCTGGAGCAGTCCCCGTCTCTGTTCGCCGTCAGCCGCAGCCTCGGCCACTCAGCGCTGAGCACGTTCTTCAGGGTGGTTCTGCCAATAGCGCGCCCTGCAGTGGCCGTAGGTCTCTCGCTGGTTCTGATGGAAACCCTGAACGATTTCGGCACCGTGGATTTCTTCGCCGTTCAGACCCTCACCGCCGGCCTGTTTGATACCTGGTTGAACCTGGGGAATCTTGGCGGTGCGGCACAGATAGCCACCACCATGCTGATCTTCGTGGTCATCCTGGTGACGCTCGAGCGCTACTCGCGAAGACGTCAGCAACAGTTCGCAGCGCGGGACAACCGCGATCCGATCCAGCGCTTCACCATGTCGTTCCCGCGCCAGATGATTTGCCTGGCCGTGTGCGCACTCCCAGTACTGTTCGGTTTTGTGATTCCCGGCGCCACGCTCGGGCTGTACGCCTGGGAATATTTCGGTGAAAGCTGGAACCCGGATTTTGTCCGCAACACCTTCAACAGCCTCTTCCTATCCAGTACCGCCGCTCTCACCACGCTGCTGATCGGCGTTACGCTTGCCTATAGCCGCCGCCTGCACAACACTCGCAAAATGCAGGTACTGATGCGGCTATCCAGCCTTGGTTATGCCATGCCGGGCGCGGTGCTGGCGGTGGGTGTGATTGTGCCACTGGCGGGCTTTGACAACTGGCTGGACAGCCTGATGCGGGATGTTTTCGGTATCAGCACCGGCCTGTTACTCAGCGGCACGGCCTTCGCCCTGGTGTTTGCCTACACCGTGAGGTTCCTGGCGGTTTCTGCCGGCAGCGTGGAAAGTGCGTTGCAGAAAATTACGCCCAGCATGGACATGGCATCACGGTCTCTTGGGCACAGCCCGGGCAACACCCTGGTACGTGTTCACCTGCCAATGCTAAGAGGCACGTTGGTTACGGCAGCCCTGGTGGTGTTCGTGGATTGCATGAAGGAATTGCCGGCCACACTGATCCTCAGACCGTTCAACTTCGAGACCCTGGCCACCTACGTTTACCAGTTTGCCTCTGACGAGCGCCTTTACCACAGCGCCCTGCCCGCCCTGATTATCGTTCTGGCCGGCATCATTCCGATCATTCTGATGAGCCGCTCGATCTCCAACAGCCGCTCTATCGCCTGATCGGACCCGGATCAGAAAGTGATCCGGGATTTCACATCCTGAACCACGAATCGCCCCTGGAACACGGCGACAGGGTCGCCTTCCGGCATTGTGGTTGGCTCTCCGCAGAAGACTTCTGCCGTCAGATCCAACCGGCCCTTGCCGTGCCGGGCAAGGCTCTTGCGAAAACGCTCCGGTATCTCTTCACCGGGCAGGCGGCAGATCACGTAAAAATCGGATGTCACAGGCTCCAGATAGTCAATGTTCCCGCTTTGCACCACCACGTTTCCCCGAAGACCGAGGTCCCAGAGCGCCAGTTCCGTGAGGCCCCATGCCGCCGTTACCGCCGCCGAATATACACTGCCCCCGAATCCGGTACCCTGGTGATTGCTGTTGGGCTCCAGAGGTGCGCTGAGTAACAGCGAATGGCCATCCCAGGAATGCAATTGAATCCCCAGGGCGCGAGAAAGAGGAATCTCGTCATGGATACGTTTCTGGAAAAGGGACAACTGGCTCATAACATCCTCCTGATATCCCTTCAGTTTAGGCCCGCATCTTCCTTTTCCCTATGCGACTTACGTCGGTTTTTTCCGCTATAAAAAAAGCCCGGCAGAGCCGGGCCAGAACATCTTCACCTGTAATCGAAAGCGTTACTGCCAGATAACCGGCTGACGCTGCGCATACCACTTGTCGACTTTCTCCTGGTAGGCGTCTTCAACCACATTGCGCTTGAGCTTCATCGTGGGCGTGAGGAAGCTGTTCTCGATCGACCATTCGTCGCTCACCACCGTGATGAACGCCAACTGCTCGTGGGGATCCACAGTCTTGTTTACATCGGCAATCAGCTTCTTGAAGCTCTCTTCAATCTCATTTCGGAAGGCCTCGTCCGCCATTTTCGGTCGGGCCTCTTCGCCCAGCATGACCAGGGCATGAGGCTGGGTTTGGTTGGCCCCAGAGACGCAGACCATTTCGATGGCATCGTGGGACATCAGGCGATTCTCAATGGGCGCAGGTGCAATATACTTGCCCTTGCTGGTCTTGAAGATTTCCTTGATGCGACCGGTAATCTTGAGCCGGCCCATCTCATCAATCTCACCCTTGTCGCCGGTCTTCAGGAAGCCGTCTTCAGTGAACGCTTCCCGGGTTTTCTCCTCGTCCTTGTAATAACCCATCATCGTGGCCGGGCTCTTGATCTGGATCTCACCCTCCGGGCTGATACGGGTTTCAACCCCGGGTGCAGACTCACCAACGTAACCCGTTCTTGACCGCCCTGGCTTGCTCATATGGGAATAGGCAAAGTTTTCAGACATGCCATAGCCTTCCAGCAGCTCGAGGCCAAGATTGCGGTACCAGTCCAGAACGTCGCTTGCCAGCGGTGCCGATCCACTGCCTGCCAGCTTGACCTTGTCCAGGCCAAGGCCCTTGAGGATCTTCTTCTTGATCAATTTGTTGACCACTGGAATTTTCATCATCCGGTCCAGCTTCTTCTTGGGCAACTTCTGCAGCACACCGTGCTGGAACTTCACCCACAGGCGCGGTACCGAGAGGAACAGGGTTGGCTGGGCCCGTTGAAGATCCTGAACGAAGGTATCCAGAGATTCCGCAAAATAAAGGTGGAAACCCGCATACAAAGATGCCAACTCAACAAAGGTACGCTCGAATACGTGAGCCAGCGGCAGGTAAGAGAGCATACGCTCATCGGAACCCACGCCGAGCACTTCCATACCACCCTCTGCCGCATAGGCCATGTTGTAAAAGCTGAGCATGACGCCTTTGGGTTTGCCCGTGCTGCCGGAGGTGTAAACAATCGTCGCCAGCTCATTGGCATCACGATGAACGTTTTCTTCCAGGGGCGGATACTTGGCAACGATATCGTCCCAGGTTTCGAAATCATTGGGCGGGCTCAGCGGGAAGGAAATGCAACGCACTGATTCCGGCACGCCCGGTTTCATCATGTCCCAGTCGTCCAGCTTGCCAACAAACACCACTTCACACTCGGCATGGTTGAGGATGTAATTGACGGTGTCGGCGTTAAGGGTGGGGTACAACGGAACGGAAATGTGGCCGGCCATCCAGATGGCCCAGTCGGTCATGATCCAGTGGGCGCAGTTTTTGGAGATCAGGCCGATGCGGCTTTTTTCGGGGAGGTTCAGGGACTTCAGGTAAGACGCCATGCGTCTCGCCTCATCCACCGCCCGGCCCCAGGTGTAATCTACCGTTTTACCGCCCCCGATGGGCTGTGTCATATAGACAGAATTCGCCTTGGCCTTCTCCCAGTGATAAACCATATCCAGGGGAAGTTTGTTTGTTGTGTCCATGGACCTTCCTTGCAGTTCGTTGTTCGAATTATGGATGACTTATTATTAGACTTTCGTAGGGTATTTCAACATAGTATGAGCCGTCAAAACGTGACACAAGCAAAATAATTTCCAACTACACCTATCTGGATCATAGCCCTGCTTCCGGCAACATCCCCTACCCCTTAAACCCTCTGCCTGTGGTAAACTTGCGCCCCTTCAGAATTGCAACATTCCAGTTAACCTACCCGGAGATGGGCATATGGCCAAGACAACCCTGCGTACCCTGTTCGGTGCCACACTGCTGGCGCTGGCAACACTCGTTCAGGCACAGGAACCCCGCGTTGTAGCCATCACACAGATTGTGGAGCACCCGGCACTGGACGCCGTCTACCAGGGCATTAAAGACGAACTCGCCGAGCGCGGCTTCAAAGAGGGCGACAACCTGGAAGTAATGCACGAAAGTGCCCAGGGCAACTCCGCCATCGCTTCACAGATTGCCCGCAAATTTGTTGGCGCAAGCCCCGACGTGATTGTGGCAATTGCCACGCCCTCCGCCCAGACCGTTGCCGCTGCGGCCCGCAATACGCCAGTCATCTTCTCCGCAGTGACCGACCCGCTCGGCGCCAAGCTGGTGAGTAGCCTCGAAGCACCGGGCGCAAACATCACGGGTGTGAGCGACATGCTGCCCATCGACAAACACCTAGATATGCTCCAGCGCGTAATGCCCGATGCCAAACGCATTGGCACCGTCTACAACCCGGGCGAAGCCAACGCCGTCTCGCTGGTGGAACTGCTGGAAGAGCGCCTAGCCGCCCGTGGCCTTGAACTGGTAAAAGGTGCCGCTACCAAAACCTCCGAGGTTTTGGGCGCCGCCCGCTCCCTGGTTGGCAAAGCCGATGCCATCTACCTGACCACTGACAACACAGTTATCAGTGCTGCTGAAGCGGTTATCTCCGTGGGTGAGCGCGCCGGTATCCCGGTATTCGCCGCTGACACCGCCACGGTTGAGCGCGGCGCTGTTGCGGCGCTGGGCTTCGACTACTACGACCATGGCCGCCAGACTGGCGTGATGGTTGCCCGGGTATTGAATGGCGAAAACCCCGGGGACATGGGTGTCGAGACAATGGAGAAGCTGGACCTTTTCGTGAACCCGGCTGCCGCTGAGCGCATGGGTATTACCCTGTCCGATGACGTGATCGGTGACGCCGAGCAGGTTATCGACAGCACCAAGTAATCCCCCGAACCTCACGGGCGGCCCTCACAAGGGGCCGCCCGTTTTATCAATGGTGATACCCGACCATGCTGAGTAACATCGCGCTTTATGGTGCCATCGAGACTGGCCTGATTTATGGCCTCGTCGCTTTTGGCATCTACCTCTCTTTCCGGGTGCTTGATTTCCCGGACCTCACCGTAGATGGCAGCTTCCCGCTCGGTGCTGCCGTGGCCGCTGTGCTTATTATTGACGGCTGGAACCCGTGGCTGGCGACAGGTTGCGCGGTCATGGCCGGCATGGCCGCCGGCGCTGTAACGGCCCTGCTGAATGTGAAACTGAAGATTCTGAATCTGCTGGCCTCAATCCTGACCATGATTGCGCTGTATTCGGTAAATCTGCGCATCATGGGCCGCCCCAACGTGGCTCTGCTTACAGAAGAAACCGTGCTGACGCCTTGGTACGACCTGGACCTGGCCTACCATCAGGTACCGGTGCTCCTGTTCATTATTGTGGTCTTTGTAGCGCTTATTCTGCTGTGGCGTTTCATGAAATCCGAAACCGGCCTGGCCATGCGAGCCACCGGCGCCAACGCCAGGATGGCCCGGGCCCAGGGCATCGCCACTGGCGCCATGATTGTGCTTGGTGTTGCCGTCTCCAATGGCCTGGTTGGGCTTGCCGGCGCTCTGTTCGCCCAGAGCCAGGGCGCAGCAGACGTCACCATGGGCGTGGGCGTTATTGTGATTGGCCTAGCCTCCCTGATTGGTGGTGAAGCAGTTGTGACTCCCTCCACGGTGTTACGCGCACTGATCGCCTGCGTGGTGGGCGCCATCATCTACCGGCTGGCCATCGCCTTTGCCCTGAACGCCGATTTCCTTGGCCTTCAGGCGCAGGATCTGAACCTGATAACTGCGGTTCTGGTCACCCTGGCCATCGTTCTGCCCGGCGTGCGTTCATCCATTGCCGGCAAACTTTCCCGAAGCAAGGCCTGAGGAGGCGAAATGATCAGTGCAACCGACCTCCGACTCACCTTCGGCAAAGGAACCCCCCTGGAAAACCCCGCGCTCAGAGGCATGAGCCTGACGGTCAACCAGGGCGAGTTTGTTACGGTTATTGGCAGTAACGGCGCCGGTAAATCCACCTTTCTGAACGCCCTGGCTGGCGAAGTGCTGGTAGACAGTGGCCAGATCATCGTGGACAACCAGGACGTAACCAAACTGCCCACCCACAAACGGGCCGGCCGGGTTGCCCGGGTATTCCAGGACCCACTGGCCGGCACCTGTGAAGGCCTTACCATCGAGGAAAACCTCGCCCTGGCCATCAAACGTGGTCAGCGCCGGGGCCTCACAAGCGCCGTTAAAAGACAGTACATGGAAAAGTTCAAGGACAGCCTTTCGTCCCTGAACCTGGGCCTGGAAAAGCGCCTTGGCGACAAGATGGGCCTGCTTTCCGGCGGCCAGCGCCAGGCTGTAAGCCTGTTGATGGCCAGCCTGACGCCCTCAAGCATCCTCCTACTCGACGAGCACACGGCCGCGCTGGATCCGAAAACCGCGGCATTCGTTCTGGAACTCACCACCAAGATCATCGAGGAGCAGAAGCTCACCGCGCTGATGGTGACCCACAGCATGAAGCAGGCACTGGAAGTTGGCAGCCGCACGGTGATGCTGCACCAGGGCCAGGTGGTGTTTGATATCGAAGGCAAAGACCGCGAAGGCCTGGAAGTGAAGGATCTGCTGGGCTTGTTTGAGAAACAGCGCGGACTGGAAGTGGACGACGACAGTCTTCTGCTGGGCTGAAAAAACGGGGCCAAGCTGGCCCCGTTTCCCTTCCCTAATCGCCTGTTTTTACCAACTTACGACCGGAATCGCACAATTCGCTATTGACACCACACCCTCACAAAACCACAACATGTAGTGGTTTTGAACCTTTAGCCTCAAACCGCTGTTTTAGAAAAAATTTCCCGGATTCAAGCTGGTTTCGATTGATTTTCTTTGCTCCGAAGCGTCTATCAATAGTTGCGTTCTTATTCACAGAACACTATATCCTGTTATACTCATTTCAGATTCAACCCATATCTAGTGGTTAAAAAGAAAACAGGCCCAAGGCCAAAACGACGATTCTCAAGGGGTATGGCGCCGCTGGTACAAGGACTGGCGCCATAAAAAGAAGACATACCAGAAGACAGAGGGTGGAAATGAACGCAAAGGCACAGGCAGTGGTAACGACAATCCCGATGCAGGAAGCCTCGATCGACATCTGGCACAGCAAATATCAGCTGAAGACCAAGACCGGCGAGCCCGTAGACAAGGACATCAACGCAACCTACGAACGTGTTGCCAAAGCCCTTGCCGAGGTGGAAAATAAATCCGTGCGCACCCAGCACATGAAGAACTTCATCTGGGCCCTGCAGAACGGTGCCATTCCCGCCGGCCGGATTACCTCCAACGCCGGTGCCGAGGCGCACAAGCCCGCCACCTCCACCATTAACTGCACCGTTTCCGGCACCGTTCAGGATTCCATGAACGACATCCTGGAAAAGAACCACGAAGCCGGCCTTACCCTCAAGGCAGGCTGTGGTATCGGTTATGAATTCTCCACCCTGCGCCCGAAAGGCGCATACGTGGCCGGCGCCGGTGCGACCACCTCCGGCCCGCTGTCGTTCATGGATATCTTCGACCGCATGTGTTTCACCGTATCCTCTGCCGGTGGCCGCCGCGGCGCTCAGATGGCCACGTTCGACGTGCACCACCCAGACGTGATCGACTTCATCCAGGCCAAGCGTGAAGACGGCCGCCTGCGCCAGTTCAACCTCTCGCTGCTGATCACCGAAGACTTCATCGAAGCCGTGCGCAACGGTGACGACTGGCACCTCTCCTTCCCGGTTACCCAGAAGGAAGTGGAAGACGAAGGCCTGGACCTAAGCGATGCCAGCCAGTTCGTTTACCGCGATTTCCCGGTGCAGGAAGGCTATGTGGTAAACGACGAAGGCAAGGTTGCCTGCCGTATCTACCGCACACTGAAAGCCCAGTTCATCTGGGACACCATCATGACCAGCACCTACGACTATGCCGAGCCGGGTTTCATCCTGATCGACAAGGTCAACCAGATGAACAACAACTGGTTCTGCGAAGACATCCGCGCCACCAACCCCTGCGGTGAGCAGCCCCTGCCCCCATACGGCAGCTGCCTGCTGGGCTCCGTGAACCTGACCAAGTTCGTGGACTATCCGTTCACCGACAAGGCCAGCTTCAACTATGAAAAATACCGCAAGGTAGTAGGCATCTTCACCCGCATGCTGGACAACGTGGTAGAGATCAACGGCCTGCCGCTGGCCGAACAGCGCCACGAAATCACCTACAAGCGCCGCCACGGTATGGGCATCCTCGGCCTGGGTTCCACCCTCGCCATGCTGCGCATGCCGTATGGTTCTGAAGAATCCGTGCAGTTCACCGAAGAAGTCGTGCGTGAAATGGCCGTTGAAGGCTGGCGCCAGTCCCTCGCCCTGGCCGAGGAAAAAGGCGTTGCGCCGATCATGGACGACGAGTTCGAGATTGATGCCAAGATGTTGAACAAGTGCCCGCAGCTGAGCAAAGACGGCTACAAGCTGGGCGACAAGGTGAAAGGTCGCGTACTGCACGCGAAGTACAGCAAGTACATGCAGCAGATTGCCAGCGTGGAGCCGAAGCTGGTGGAAGAACTGGCCGAGAAAGGTGGCCGCTTTACCCACCACACCTCCATCGCTCCAACCGGCACCATCAGCCTGTCTTTGGCCAACAACGCCAGTAACGGTATCGAGCCGAGCTTCTCGCACCACTATGCTCGTAACATCATCCGCGAAGGCCGGAAGACCAAAGAGAAGGTAGATGTGTTCTCCTTCGAGCTGCTGGCCTACCGCCACCTCGTGAACCCGGGCGCGATGCCGTTCTCCGAAGACGAGGACAAGAAGCTGCCGGCCTACTTCACCACTTCCGACGATGTAACCCCATCGCAGCACGTGGACATCCAGGCCGCCGCCCAGAAGTGGGTAGATTCCTCGATTTCCAAGACCGCGAACGTTCCGACAGACTTCGCCTATCAGGACTTCAAGGACATTTACCTCTACGCCTACGACAAGGGCCTGAAGGGTTGCACCACCTTCCGCTTCAACCCGGAAGCCTTCCAGGGCGTACTGGTTAAGGAAAAAGACCTCGAGAACACAATGTACGAGTTCACCCTGGACGATGGCAGCAAGGTAACCCTCAAGGGCAACGAGCAGGTAGAGTACGACGGCGAAATCCACAACGCCGCCAACCTGTTTGACGCGCTGAAAGAAGGCACCTACGGCAAGTACTGATCCGGGAACCGACACAGGACAACGAACATGACAGTTAAAATCAGCAACAAAATCGTCGGCTACCGCGTAAAGAAGGCCGACCCTGAAGCAGCCGCCGAACACCAGGCACCGGTGCATGCGGAAACCAAACCCGTTCAGATGAACGAATACATCGAACGGCCGGACTTCCTGCTGGGCACCACCTACAAGATCAAGCCGCCGGTGGCAGAGCACGCGATGTACATCACCATCAACGACATCCTGCTCAACGAAGGCACCGACCATGAAAGCCGGCAGCCGTACGAAGTGTTCATCAACTCCAAGTCGATGGAACACTTCCAGTGGGTTATCGCCCTCACCCGCGTAATCTCTGCGGTATTCCGCAAGGGTGGCGACGTAACTTTCCTGGTGGAAGAGCTGCGCAGCGTGTACGACCCCAACGGTGGCTACTTCAAGAAAGGCGGCGTATTCATGCCGTCCCTGGTGGCTGAAATCGGCGCCGTGATCGAGAAGCACCTGAAGGCCATTGGCCTGCTGGAAAGCGAGGAAATGAGCGAAACCACCAAGCGCATCCTCGCCGAAAAGCGTGCCGAGTTCGAAGCCAGCCACACCACTGCCACGAACGACGAGAAAGCCAGCGACTACCCTGCCAACGCCACCATGTGCGGCAAGTGCAGCACCAAGGCGGTGATCGTGATGGACGGGTGTGCGACCTGCCTTTCCTGCGGTGACAGCAAGTGCGGTTGAGGTGATTGACTGCAATGAATGACGAGTAGGCCCGGAGTGAAAACTTCGGGCCTTTTTGTTTGGTAGATAGGGAAAATGATCGGTTTGATTGAAAAGGCCGTGATATCGGGAACAGCGGTCGTGATGATTGTTTTTATCGAAGCTCTGGGAAGGACTTGGAATTCAGGGCATTGAATCTGAAGCACTTTTGGTTAGATTGGGAAAGTGGTCAGATTGAAGGTTTTGTCGAGAAATACGATCGTCGCGACCGCTATACCGATACTAGATTTAGAGGAAGTATAAGCTTTGTTGCAATCAAGCGATGAAAACATAAATACGCGCCTGGCCCGAGATCGAGTTGCTTGTTCTCTCGACAAATCCGAGCTGAGGGCATTTTTATCGATTTTGCAAGAACGCTCGGATACTGCTGCAGAGCTGGAGATTGCTAACTTTCCGAAGAATGACCAGACGGACGATGAGTATGAAAATAATAAAAACGAGATCAGGCTTGGATATAAGTTGCGTCCAACCTTAACCGGCGAAGACGGAAGAGAGCTAAACGGAACCATAGATGAAATTTTCGATTCACCAAACTTTCCCGAATCTGTTCGTTCAATTTACCTAAACAGCTCAATTCCACTTGATGTCATACATAAATTTAGAGTGCGCAATACTGTTGAGCTATTTCTTGATTTCTCGCGCCCGGCAATATTCGATTTCCATTTAATGCCGAGTCAACGTACTCCAAATGAGTCTAACTATAGGGTCGAGGGCAGAGACACAACATGGGTAAACGGGCTCTTTCACGAAATACAGAACTATATTGCTAGTCATCGTTCTCCTGCACCATGGCTACATCAGCACAGCATTTATGATTTTTTCCTATGGCTAATCGGATATCCCCTCGCTTTTTGGTTGTGCTTTAAGGTTTCTCCGCTTTTACCGAACGGTGAAAAGGAGATCCTTTTCGTTAGGGCAGCTCTATATGTCTATATCTTCTTAATTGCATTAGTGGGATTAAGAGCGCTCTTCCATTATGCCCGGTGGGTGTTTCCTATTTCCGAGTATCGGCACGCGAGAAATAGAGCTCTTCGTCATCGTGCTTTCCTTGGTGCACTGTCTATTGGGCTCTTTGGGACTTTGCTTTATGACGTTATCAAGTCCATAGCCGTAGCTTAGAAAATCTAACGGTCGCGTCAACGGGACCACGTTGTTCCGCTGCGACTCAACCAATCGGCCAGTTACGCCAGCATTACTTTTTTTGAGGGAGGTACATGATTCTATACAAGTACATGTCCTTCGGTGCCGCGCGAAGGGTGATCGAAACCCTGTCATTAGGATTTTCATGCCTTGAAGATTTGAACGACCCTTTTGAATGCACAGCCTTTGGTTTTAAAGATCGAGATGAGTCTATAAGCGCGAAAACCGCCACGGACGCTTGTAGAACCCGTTTCTCAAGAAAATACGGTGTCTTATCGTTGACCCGTCAGCCGTTGAATGCGCTTATGTGGTCGCATTATGGAGACTCTCACCAAGGGATAGTTCTTGGGTTCGATTGTGATTCGGTAGGCTTTTCAGACCCGCAAAGTAATGTGATTCCAAGCCAATACGGAGAGATGATTTACTCAGCTAGTAAGCCGCACAATGACCTGCCCGTGATTGGCGAGCATGAGTTAATGAGTATTGGTGGTAGCCTTCGTTTTGATTCGAATGCCTTCAATCTCATAAAAAGAGCTTTTCTGTATAAGTCTCTCGAGTGGGCATACGAAGAAGAGGTCCGGGTTGTAAAAAATATAGAAAAAATCCCCTTCGGTTATCACACAGGTGACGGTCGTTATCGTGAGTGGAATAAGGTGACTGTCTCTGGTCGACCTCTTTACTGCTTTGGTCTGCCAGAAAACTCGCTTAAAGAAATTTACTTGGGGCGACATTTATATAGGAATGTTACCAAGGGTGGCTCTGTCACCGACGAAGAGTTGAAAGCTGTGCTTGAGTTCTGGGGGAAAAAAGATATAAAGATTATGCGGTGTGAGCCCGACGTCCAAACGTGGAACCTCGTTGCAAAACAATTTATCAATAAAAGCTAACCCACGGGTTGTTGTAGAACGCACCTACGCTGGCACTCCGGCACGCCGCAAGGCTCGGTCGTAAAGCACACGGAGAAAACATGGATAACCTGATTAAGGAGACTTCAGAGTTTTTCAATCGACACTGGTACGGAGAGTTGCCAGTTCCCGCTTGGAATTTTGATTGGAATTGGAAGGGACCAGTACCAAATTACTTGCTTGGTGGGTTGTATGCACTATTTTCCGGTGAATCTCTCGTATATATCGGACTCGGGCGCAGCAGTGTCGCTCGCGGTATCAGTGCTAGATTAGAGAGCCATGTTCTTGCAATTAGTAGCGAAGGTGGCAGTTACGGATACGTTCCACAAGAAAAGTGGAAAAAGCTCGGGGTAAACCGGCTCGCAACCATAGGATTCCCTCCAGAGTTCAGCTATCTTTCACCTGCATTAGAGGACTTTCTAATTTGCAGATTGCAACCTAGTGCAAACTCCGTCGGTAAATCAAACGTTTAACAAAACCATCAAGGTTGTTCGGGGCCTTCGGCCCTACATCGGGCACCCTTTTCCTGCCACCGTTTATGGCTGGAGTTTTGCCTAAGGTTTAAGCAATGAATTCATACGGAACGTTGATATTTTTCTGCGGTAAGATGGGAGCTGGCAAAAGCACTTTGTCTGGAAAGATCGCTCGTGAACGGGGAGCCGTGCTTATTTGCGAGGATGAGTGGCTGGCTGCTCTTTTTCCCGGCGAGATCAATGATTTCAATGATTACATCAGTTACTCATCTCGGCTCAAGCCAGTGCTGAAAGCACACGTTGAGCAAGTGCTCTTGGCTGGTACCTCTGTGGTCCTCGACTTTCCCGGCAACACGCGTAAGCAAAGAGCCTGGTTCAGAGATATCTACTCGCAACACGGCATTTCTCATGAGCTGTACTATTTGTCGGTAGACGATGACGTTTGTTTAAAACAGCTGAAACAGCGGCAGAAAGAACAACCCGAACGAGCTCAGTTCGACACGGAGGAGGTCTTTCGTTTGGTGACGGGTTACTTTGAGCCGCCCGAAGAGTCAGAGGGTTTCAACCTCCAGATTGTTGAGGGCAGATCCGCATAACGAGTGACTGCTGCAGGATCCCACTGCGTTGGCGCTCCGTTTCTATTCAGACAGACCTAGAAATGCCAGCGTAGCGGCTCTGGCTTGAGCCGCCCCGCCATTAGTATCCCCTTCCCTCAGTCGCGCAGGGCCATCTGGAATGGGTGTAACTTTCTATCGTTAACCAATGTCACTACGTCGAGCTCATCCAAGAGGGCAGGATTCAAATACTGGTAAGTCCACAGGTAATCGAACCCGTTGTCTCTCGCCTCATATCTGTCCGCAACGATACGAACGTTCCTGATACCGGCCATACGGATGGCCATGTAGCAGAGAGCGCATGGCTCTCCTGAAGCAATCAATGTCGCCCCTCCCAAAGAAACGCTTTGCTCCTTCCTTGAAGCATCTCTTATTGCCTGGATTTCGGCGTGTCCGGTGCAATCCAGATGCTCGGCAACCTGATTTACCCCCTTGCCGACAACGTTTCCACTTTGATTGACGATCAAAGCGGAAAACGGCAAACCACCGGCTCTTACATTGCTAATGGCCAGATCAATGGCACTTTCGCCACAGGTTGCCAGACGCTCTTCATCAATTCGGTCACACATCGGTGACCTCATTTCTTGACGATAGTGCCTGGCCTGAAAGGCTCAGCTCTGAAGCAAGTCTCTCGGCTCGCTCTTTGGCGTTAGCTACTGACACGCGGTGTCTTTCGTCGCCAAACTCCTGGTATTCGGCGGCAATCTCGTAGATGGTGTCCACCCCGAGGTATTTGCTCAGTGTCCGCAGGTGGGGCGCCAGGTGGCCAGACTCTTCCCTTATGCCGCCTTTTTCAAAGCCAAACTCTCCGCTCGAGGTCACGATGATCAATGTCTTGCCTGAGAGCAGAGGCTGCAGCGGGAAGTCACCTCGTTCGAGATCGAAATCAAACGTTTTGCCGATGCGTACGATCTGATCGAACCAGGCTTTTAGCTGAGCCGGCATACCGTAGTTGTACATGGGTGAAGAGATCACGAGAACGTCGGCCGCCGACACTTCTGCAATCAGGGTATCGGAGAGTGCCAGTGTCTCCTGTTGTGCCGGGGTCCGTTTTTCCTCCGGGGTAAACACCGCGCCAATCCACTCCTGGGTAATAAAAACGGGTGGGTTCACGCCAACGTCACGATAGATATATTCATCTTCAGGCCGGTTTTCCTGCCAGGTATCAATAAACCGGCGTGCGATATTCTTCGATATGGAATCGTGATCCGGGTTGGGATTAGTCGCCGCTCTAACACTGGAATCAATGTGTAATAGTGTGCTCATGTTCATTTCCTTGGTTGGTTGATGACAGGAGCCAGTGTGTGCCGCTGGGTGGACTTGCACAAACGCAAAAATTGCACTTGCAGATGAATTCAATTCATCTATAACATCCTTGAATCAGTGATTGATTGGGAGACCCACATTGCAGGTGTCATTACAGGCGTTGAAAGCCTTTGAGTCGGCTGCCCGCCGGGGAAGCTTCAAGTTGGCGGCAGAAGAACTTTCGCTGACGCCGACAGCCATCTCACATCACATTGGCAACCTGGAAAGCCGATTGAATGTGAGCCTGTTTCATCGGCAGGGAAGACGGATATCCTTGACGGGAACGGGTATCCGTTTAGCCAAAGCAACGTCCGAAGGATTTCGGAAAATCGACAGTGCTTTGGAAGAAGTGGAGAAGGCAGGCAATACGGTCAGGGTGACGACCACATCATCGCTGGCAGCGATGGTGCTCATCCCCTCCCAGCACGAATTTGAACAAGCCAACCCGGATATTTCTGTGGAAATTTCCACCGGCGAGTCGGTCGACAGCCAATCCTATGTTATCCCCATTCGGTTTGGGGATGCCTCAGTCGTTAAGGACTCTGACGTCGTTCGATTTGAGTCATTCAATGTATTTGGCGCTCACGGAATGACGCCTCCTTCTTGGGAAAATGACGCCGTTACGCTTTTCACCACGGAGTGGAAAAACAAAGCGTTACCGCCCTCTCCCCTGGCCGCCTGGTTGGAAGAAAATGGACTGGAGGGCGCCAACATTCAACTCAAAACCTTTGACCAGGAGCTCTTCGGGATCCAGCAGGCCATGGCAGGCAATGGGTTGGTGTTCTGCTCTACAACGCTCGCTAACAAGCTATTGAAAGCCAACGTTCTGCAGCACTTCAACACTCAATCGGTCGCATCAGATTTGTGCTATTACGTTCCAGGTAAGCAAAGCTTTGAAACGAGGAGTGCAGCCAGATTCCTGAATTGGATTGAAGATCTTCTGAATCAATAGCTATCGGCATCGCGCTGGCGCCTATACTGGGTAGCAAACCACCAGAGAAACGCCATGGATAACAATTCAACAAGCCTGAGCATGACCGTTCTGATGACGCCGGACAAAGCCAATTTCTCCGGCAATGTGCACGGCGGTACGCTTTTGAAGTACCTGGATGAGGTTGCCTATGCCTGCGCCAGCCGTTATGCGGGGACCTATGTCGTTACTCTCTCCGTCGACCAGGTGATGTTCCTTCAACCCATCCGGATTGGCGAGCTGGTCACCTTTCTGGCCAGCGTGAACTACACCGGCCGAACTTCCATGGAGATCGGCATAAAGGTAGTTACCGAGAACATCCGTGACAAATTGGTTCGCCACAGCAACAGCTGCTTCTTTACCATGGTGGCGGTTGATGATAGCGGTAAGGCCGTCCCCGTGCCGCAACTAGTTCCGAGCACCGATGATCAGATAAGGCGATTTGCCAACGGTAAGGAGCGACGGGCCATTCGTGCCGAACTGGAGGAACGCTACAAGGCACTGCATAAAAAATGAGTCCGGTACTCTGAACGTCACGGGATGGTATGGTTCGGGAACGGATCGACGCCAGTTTTAAAGACAAAGGGAGCAACAGGAGCTGACCCTATGCACCAAACCGGAAGCTGCCTCTGCGGCGGCATCAAATACGAAATCCACGGCCCCCTCACGGATGTTCTGAACTGCCACTGCACCATGTGCCGCAAGCTTCATGCGTCAGCATTTCGAACCCGTGCCAAGGTAAATGCAGCAGACTGGCGCACGGTGCAAGGCGAGGAGCTAATCAAGCTTTATGAGTCATCTGCCGGTGAGCATAAGGCCTTTTGTTCGAACTGTGGCTCTAGCCTCTACACAAAATTCGATGCTCATCCCGAAGTGCTTGGGTTCCCTATGGGCACCCTCGATACAGACCCGGGCGTAACGCCAGAGCGACATGTTTACGTGGGAAACAAGGCGCCGTGGTTTGAGATCACAGACGACCTGCCCCAATACACAGAAAATCCCTGAGTCGACAACCAATGGGGCATCGGCCACCTTTGAGCACCCGAGCTACAATGCTAACGTTGAGTAGTTTCAGTCAGCCAGACTTCGGAGGGCCCCATGGCAGGCGGCTGGTCTCGTGATGGTGCAGTTCAGGAACAGATCGACGCAAGTGTGGAAGATGAAATTCAGCGCGCTCGCAGCCAGTTAGCCGAAGGCAAGAGCGCCGAGGAATGCGATGAATGCGGTGCTCCGATTCCGGAGGCCCGGCGTAAGGCTATTCCCGGCGTCCGATTGTGCATTGATTGCCAGTCGGCCCATGAAAAGGAGCATCCCCACTCTGGCGGCATCAATCGTAGAGGTAGCAAGGACAGTCAGCTTCGCTAACCAGGCGGGAGTAATACACAACAACTAGGAAAGGTCCAACGTGAGCCACCCCCAGTCCGAAGACAGTGACAAAGCCTATCTCCAACAAGCAATTCAGCTGGCCGTGGATTCGGTCGGCGATGGTGGCGCACCCTTTGGCGCTGTGGTGGTTCACAATGGCAGTGTTGTTGCCCGGGCTGGCAACCGGGCAAAGCAGGAGTGCGACCCTACCGCCCACGCCGAGGTAGCGGCAATTCGCACGGCCGGAAAGATGCTGGGAAACGCGCATATGCCAGAAGCTACCCTGTACGCGAGCTGCGAACCCTGCCCCATGTGTCTGGCTGCTGCTCACTGGGCCCGTATTCCACGAATTGTGTTTGCCGCCTCCCAGGAAACTGCAAATTGGGCCGGCTTTGCAGACGGCAATATTGCAGAGCAGCTCTACGGCCAGATCCATCCCGTGAGGCCCGAGGAATTGGGATTGACCCAGATCGAACTCGAGGACTCAGCGGCACCTTTTCGGGCCTGGCTGGCAAAAAATGATCGATCGTCTGATTGATCGCGATTAGCTTGAGCAAATCGCTGCAACCCTCGTGAATCCGAGAACAGAGTCCTTTTTATTGTGAACCTTCAAATGCTGGAAAAACGCATCCCCCCCCTTGCTCTGGTGCTGATCATCGGGATGCTCATGTGGGTCATCGCAAACTGGAGCCCGCGCATTGATACCAGCGAAGCGCTCCGCCTATCCCTCGCGGCCATCCTGCTTGCACTGGGCACTCTTTTTCCTCTGGCAGGGGTAATGTCCTTTCGAAGCGCGCAAACAACCGTGGACCCACGCACCCCGGAGGCAAGCTCCAAGCTGGTCAGCTCAGGCGTATACCGCTTTTCAAGAAATCCCATGTACGTCGGCTTCGCGCTGTGGCTCCTCGCCTGGGGCGTATTCCTGGCATCCGCGTGGGCCCTGGTTGGCGTAATTTTCTTCGTCGTTTATATGAACCGGTTTCAGATTGAACCGGAGGAGCGTGCCCTCCGGGATTTATTCGGCGAAGACTTCAGGGAATATGAACGACGGGTTCGGCGGTGGATTTAGATGTCGTTGGAGATATCCTTAAATCGCGCCAAGTAGAAGGTGATAAATGGGTGAAGACTTTAACCGGCTGAATCCGGCAAAGGGAACTGCATGAAAATCTACGGCGATACCAAATCGGGCAACTGCTACAAGGTACAACTGGTGTGCAACCTGTTGAATATTGACCATCAGTGGATTGATATCGACATTCTGGCCGGCGACACGAAGTCTGATGACTTTTTGAGCAAGAATCCGAATGGCAAGATTCCCCTGCTTGAGCTCGATAACGGCGAAACGCTTTCAGAGTCCAACGCCATCATCAACTACCTGGCGTCTGGCTCTGACTTGTATCCGGATGGCGGCCTAGCCCAGGCCCGCGTCTTGCAATGGCAATTCTTCGAGCAGTACAGCCATGAGCCGTTTATCGCCGTAGCGCGCTTTATCAACAAATACCTGGGGCTGCCAACAGACAAAGCCGATGAGTATGCTGCCAAGCAAGCCGGCGGGCACAAGGCCTTGAGGGTGATGGAACAGCAGCTAGAAAAAACGCCGTTTTTGACGGGCGAAAATGCCACCACCGCAGACATATCACTGTATGCATACACCCACGTTGCAGATGAAGGTGGTTTTGAGCTGGAGGACTACCCTGCAGTTCGGGCATGGCTGGATCGCATTGCAGCGTTGCCGAGTTTCAAGCCGATGGCCTAACCCAGCGCTTGCCTCAACTTCGGAATCTGTACGACAAGGAATTAACGATGAAAGGCGAATGTCTTTGTGGCGCCGTGAAGTTCGAAATCAAAGGCGATGTCCCGAACCTTTACCAATGCCATTGTTCCCTCTGCCGTAGGGCAACAGGTTCGTCGGCGAATGCGGCAACGTTTGTAGAGCAGGAGAACTTTCGCTGGATGTCTGGTCAGGACAAAATCTCTTCTTTCCAGAAGCCGACAGGGTATCGCAGTGATTTTTGCTCTGTCTGCGGTAGCCCTGTGCCAAACCAACTGAGGGGCATGGAGTTGCTTTGGGTTCCTGCTGGCCTCATGGAGGAGTCATTTAAAGCGGCCGTAAAGGTGCATCTTCACATGGGCTCAGCTGCCTCCTGGGAGCGTGATTCCGCAGATTCCGCTCGCCTCGAGTCAGGGCCAGATAGTCTTGAATCTTTGCGAAAAGGACTGGAGGTAGACCTCGGTGCCTGAACTGAAAACCGTGGGCCTCTTTCTCATCACCGCCCTGGCTGAAATCGTTGGCTGCTACCTGCCCTATCTGTGGCTTCGTGAAGGCAAGAGCATCTGGCTACTGGTCCCTGGGGCTCTGAGCCTCGCGGCATTTGCCTGGTTGCTGTCTCTTCATCCAACGGCAGCCGGGCGGGTTTATGCGGCCTACGGCGGCGTATATATTTTCATGGCCATTCTCTGGCTATGGGCTGTTGATGGCATCAGGCCGACCGCCTGGGACCTTTTGGGCTCCGGCGTTGCCTTGCTCGGCATGGCGATCATCATGTTTGCGCCACGAAGCGCATAGCCATTGCAAAGGCGCGTTGACCAAACCATGAATACCAGACCTTTCGCAGACCAGGACCTGGCTGACATCGTCGCTCTGTTCACGGATTCCGTGCATCAAATTGCTTCCAAGAGCTACACGCCGGAACAACTGGCAACATGGGCACCACGATCGCCAGACCTGGAGCAATGGCGTTCCCGCCTCTCAGGCGTGAAAACACTTGTCGCTGAATCCAGGGGTGTTCTTGCGGGTTTTATCTCATTCACCTCCGCAGGCCATATTGAGTTTCTGTTCACCGCGCCTTCGTTTTCCCGCAGAGGCGTCGCCTCCTTGCTTTACAAGGCAGCATCGCAGCGCCTGGCTGCCAGCGGAGTCACAAAGCTAACAACAGACGCCAGCCTGGAGGCACGTCCGTTTTTTGAGTCTCAAGGATTCAAAGTTGTTGGGGAGCAGACGGTTGAGCGCAACGGAGTCGCATTTCGGAGGTTCGCTATGGCGGGACCGCCATAAGCTCACTTCCTCAACTATACTCATGTGGGGCATCCCCCAAGGAGGAAATGAGATGAACAGGATCGTAATTACGCTGGTTTCAGCTCTTTTGATCGCGCCTTTACCAGCGCTGGCAGAGAGCATGAAATCTGAAGCCCCGGCCAATGCCGGTGTGTATTTTGTCCAGCCAACCGATGGCGCTACCGTTGACCAAACCTTCAAAGTTGTCTTTGGCCTGCGGAACATGGGCGTGGCGCCCGCCGGTGTGGAGAAAGCAGGCACCGGGCACCACCACCTGCTGATCGATACCGATATACCGTCGGATTTGAGCCAGCCTCTTCCCGCTACGGATCACGTCAAGCACTTCGGCGGCGGGCAAACCGAAACCGAGATCACGCTATCGCCGGGAAAGCACACGTTACAGCTTCTCGTAGGTGACCACATGCATGTTCCGCACAACCCGCCAGTGGTCTCCGAGAGGATCACGGTCATGGTGGAGTAACGGGCCACACTGAAAGAATTGGTCAGTACAGGTCTGCATTTCAGTCAATCCCCTGAGCGTTCGATCATGGTACTGTGAGCGCAAATAACACGAACGACTCCAGGGGATAACTGATGCGAAAGAACATTCTGATTACCGGTGCCAGCACTGGTCTTGGGGAAGGTATGGCCCGCGAATGGGCTGCCAAGGGATGCAACCTGGCGCTCTGCGCAAGGCGGGCCGACAAGCTGGAGGCGCTACAACGGGAATTGCAGCAGGCCAACCCCAATATCCGAGTGCTGGTTCGCGGTCTCGATGTCTGCGATTACGATCAGGTATTCGAAGTGTTCCGCGCGTTCCGGGATGAGCTGGGCAGTCTTGATCGGGTAGTCGTAAATGCGGGTATTGGCAGTTCCCAGCCTATCGGCCGTGCACACTTCGCTGCAAACCGACACACCGCCGAGACCAACTTCATCGCGGCCATTGCCCAGAGCGAGGCAGCCATGGAGATCTTCCGCGAGCAGAACAGCGGCCACCTGGTGCTGATGTCCTCAGTCAGCGGTGTGCGTGGTTTCCGCGGGCCCTTGAACGTTTACGCTGCCACCAAGGCTGCGGTGGCGTCCCTGGCAGAAGGGCTGCAATTGGATACCAAGGGCAAGCCGATCAACGTCAGCAACATCATGCCCGGCTACATTCTTACGGATATCAACCGGGATACCAAGAACGCGCCCTTCCGGGTGGATCTGGAAACCGGTGTGAAGGCCCTGGTTAAAGCCATCGATTCAGAAAAACGCCGCTCCTACGTGCCCTGGTGGCCATGGACGCCACTGAGTTACGTCTTGAAGGCCCTGCCGTTCTCGGTCTTCTCCAGGGCCATGTAACGAATTTTGCGAGGTAAATGGACATGCCCGGCTTCAATCCTGTTCACGCCCTGATGCTCTTCGCGTTAAGCATTCCAGGCGCATGGGCCACTACCCAGGCTTCAGCTCCGATGAGCGCTGAAGCATCTGACCCGGGAGCATTGCAATGGATGACCGGTTTTCCACCTTCAGACGATAAACTGATCGGGCAACCGCAAAGCAATTACTTCAGCTTTCCGAAACTGCGCTGGACGGTGTGTCACATACGGGAGCTGCTCCCTACCACTCAAGTTAGTCGTGGCATAGGTGCCCCGGATCCTCTGCCCTACGCCCCGGACAATGGCATCAATAGCATTTCATTCACGCCGATTGGTAGCGACACTCCCATGGGCTGGCAGGAGTCTCTGTCTGCCAATTACACCGACGGGCTACTGATCCTGCATCATGGCAAGATTGTGTATGAGTATTACAACGGTTGCCTGAACGAAGCCGGCAAACACGCGGCCATGTCGATGACAAAGTCCCTCACCGGCTTGCTGGCAGAAATCCTGGTCGCTGAGGGCAAACTTGATGACCAGTCCAAAGTCGCCACGATTGTACCCGAGTTGCGCGACAGTGCCTTCGGCACTGCGACGGTTCGACAAGTGATGGATATGACCACAGCGCTGGATTACAGCGAAAACTACGCCGATCCCGAGGCAGACATCTGGCAGTACTCTGCCGCCGCCAGCCCCTTGCCAAAGCCTTCCGATTACAGCGGGCCGGAGGGTTATTTCGAGTACCTGCAAACCGTTGAGCAGAACGGCGAACACGGCGATGCGTTCGGCTACCGGACGGTCAATTCCGATGCCCTCGGCTGGATCATCTCCCGGGTAAGCGGTAAGAGCGTGGCGGATCTCCTTTCCGATCGCCTGTGGCAACCCCTGGGCACTGAACAGGACGCCTACATGACGATAGACGCCAAAGGTACGCCATTCGCGGGCGGCGGCCTGAGCGCAGGGCTCAGGGATCTCGGCAGGATTGGCCTCTTGATGCTGAACAAGGGCCAGTACAAAGACCAGCAACTGTTTCCTGAATCTGTGGTGAATGCAATTGAGGCCGGCGGCGACAAGAAGGCCTTTGCCAAGGCTGGCTACAAAACCCTCCCCGGCGGGAGCTACCGTGGCATGTGGTGGATCTTCCACAATGCCAATGGCGCTTATGCCGCTCGAGGCGTGCACGGGCAAACCATTTACATTGACCCCACCGCCGACATGGTTCTGGTACGCTTCGCATCGTTTCCAAATGCCAGTAACAGCAAGATAGACCCAACCTCTCTGCCCGCCTATCAAGCGGTGGCGGAGTACCTGATGAAAAAGGATTGAGGCACGCTTGCCCCGAACGGAAGACACTCAATGATCAAATCCACTGCCCTGGCCATCCTGCTTGTTGTATTGGTGGCATTCCTGGGTTTTCAGTATTACATCACATCAGTACCCGACCTTGCGGAGCCTATTTCAGTTGAGGAAAGCCGGTTCATTGAACGGGACAACTCACTTCTGGTAACACTGCAGGGCAATGAGGGCCGCCATTTCACCCTGGGCTTACGGGGCGACATTGCGAACGCGCCGGAAGAAACCGCGCTGTTCTTTATCCGCAATCCGGATCTGGTGCCCTATGTTTACTGGCCAGGACTCCGCAGTAACGATGAGAAACGGGTGCTGGAATTACTCGAGGATATGATGGAACAAGAGGGGCAGGACGACGCGATATCGCAAATTTATGAGGTTCTGAAAAACCGGAACTAACACGTAAAAATGGCTGGGGAAGCGGGTCCAAAAACTCCCCCAACCAGCACCACGACTGTGGCGACTTTTTAGCGTACCTTTGAAAGGAACTTCTGGGTGAGCGGGTTCTGCGGATCGGTAATCACCTGCCTGGCTTCACCAATCTCCGCAATCACGCCCTGGTGGAAGTAGGCCACCCGGTCGGACACATCCCGCGCAAAGCCCATTTCATGGGTTACGCAGATCATGGTCATGCCCTCTTCCGCCAACAGGCGAAGTGTATCGAGAACCTCGCCCACCAGCTCCGGATCGAGCGCAGAGGTTACCTCATCCAGCAGCATGTAGTCGGGCTTCATGGCCAGGGCACGGGCAATGGCCAGACGCTGCTGCTGACCACCGGACATCTTGGTTGGGTACACATCCAGCTTGTCACCCAGGCCAACGTGCTCCAGTTCCTTTTTGGCAATCTCGATCGCTTCTTCCTTGCTCATTTTCTTGACGATTCTGGGGGCCAGCGCCGCATTCTCCAGTACCGTCATGTGGGGAAAGGAATTCCACTGCTGAAACACCATGCCCAGTTTCTGGCGCAGCTTGTCCTTGTTGGTGGACTTGGCATGCACATCCACATCATCAACCAGAATCTTGCCGCTGTTGATGGTCTCGATGGCGTTGATGCAGTACAGCAGAGTCGACTTGCCGCTACCGGAGCCCCCGATAACGCTCACCACTTCGCCTTTCTGCACGTCCAGGCTCACGCCTTTGAGCACTTCAAGATCACCGAAGGATTTATGGACATTCTGTACACTGATCATATTGCCATTTTCCTCTCAACGTACCGGCCGTAGTGGGAAAGCGGGTACGAAATAATGAAGTAGAAGATACCAACACCTATGAGAATCTCGAGCGGTTGCTGGGTTCTTGAAATAAGTTGTTCTGACGTGCGCAGCAATTCCATGTAACCGATCACCGACACCAGCGCCGAGTCCTTGATAACGCTGAGCGAGACACCCAGCCAGGACGGGAACACCGCGCGCAGGCCGATGGGCAACCGGATGTGGTAGATGGTTTGCCACTTGGTCATGCCCAGTGAGCGCGCCGCTGTCTGCATTGAGGGGCTGACACTCTCGAAGCCACCGCGGAACACTTCGGCCATAAACGCCATGGTATAAAGCGACAGCACAATGGAGCCCGCAACAAACGGCGCCAGGGGGTTGCCCATTGCGCCAACGAAGGTCGAGAACAGAATCAGCTGGATGATCAGCGGCACACTCCGGAGCACGTCCAGAACGCCCCCGAACACCACATTGACCACCTTGTTGCTCTCGGAGCGGATGAAGCCGACCACCAGACCCAACAGGGTACCCACGACGATGGCCACAACAGAGATGATGACGGTGTTCCAGACACCGGTCAGGATCAGCCCGCTATCGCTCCAGGAAAGGGGTGTGAATAAGGAATTCATCAGATTTCCCCCTTGAACAGTCGACGGGCAAGCAGCGATGACCCGAACAACACCAGCTTGGTGATGATGAAGTACATAACCGCCGCCACGATGAAGAACTCCAGCGTTCTGAACGACAGTGACTGCAGTCTCTGAGTTGTGCCGGAGAGTTCACTCATACCCACCAGAATCCCCAGAGAGCTCATCAGAATCGACCAGACAAACTGGTTGGTCATCGGGTGATAGATGCGCCTCAGCATCTGCGGAAGGATGATATAGCGATACGACTGGATGCTGGTCATACCCAGGGACTTGGATGCGCTGTACTGGGTGCTGGGAATCGACTGGAAGCCTCCCCGGAAAGTCTCCGTGAGGTAGCCCGCGTTAATGAAGACCAGTGCACTCAGCACGGCCACATACGGGCTCAGGTGAATCCCGAACGCACCAAGGCCGAAATAGGCCATGTAGATCTGAAACAGTGCCGGCGTATTCCGGGCAATTTCGACCCACACCGTGGCAACCTGGCTGAAGAACTTGGTGTTGTTCATTTTGGCGATCGCCAACAGTATTGCGATCACAATGCCCAGAAGCATGGCTAGAACGGATACGTGCAAGGTAACGAAAGCACCGTTCAGCAGCTGGGGCATGTTCTGGAATACAACGTTCCAGTGAAATTCGTAGTCCATACCGTGGCCATTTAATGAATGGTAGGAAACTCGACCACTGCCCTTGAAACAGAGCTGCGATCAGAATTTTGGGGCAGCGCGCCGCTGAATGAGCGCCTGACCCGGGAACCAATGCAATAACGGCCGCCTGTCTGGCGGCCGTCGCTTCGGCGCTTACTTGTTGTCCCGGAGGGACTGGATCAGATCGGCAGGTGCATCGGTGCCGAAGTGCTTGTTGTAAGCTTCATTCATGTTGCCATCGCGAATCTGGCGAACCAGGAACAGGTTCAGGTAGTTGATCCAGGCCACCTCGTCACGCTTGGCGATAATGCCAACAACGTCGTCGTAGTTGGGAACATAGGGACCGGCTTCAAAGTCCGCAAACTCTTCGCTACGCAGCTTGGTTGCGATGTTCGTGTTGGTTGAAATGATCGCGTCCACCTTGCCCTGGTACAGACCCAGGTAGGCGTCGTTTTCAGACTTGAACGAGGTGTAGTTGTCCTTGCCCCAGCCCTGCTGCTCAGCGTAGGCGAGGTACTCGGTTTCGTAGGTAGTACCGAGTGCTGCACCAACCTTCAGGTTCTTAAGGTCATCGAAGGATTCAATGTTCTTGTCCTCGTTCGCAATAACCTGGAATTTGAAAACGAAGTACGGGTAGGTGAAGCCGACGGTTTTGGCACGTTCCAGCGTATCGGAAGTGGAACCGATAACAACGTCGGTTTTACCGGAGACCAGAGATGGGATCCGCTCGCCCCAGGTGAGGTTGAGAACGTTAACGTCGACGCCGAGCGCTTCGCCCAGGTCGTTACAGTAATCCACGTCGAAGCCGGCCGGCTCGTTGTTCTCGTCAAAGTACCCCATGGGTGGGAAGTCCAGAACCACGCCACAGTTCAGAGTGCCACGTTGAATCACGGTGTCCAGCTGGTCTGCTGTGGCGTTCACGGAGGTGACTGCAGCACAAGCGAATACCAGCGGTGCAAGTTTGCGAATCATAGTTTTTCTCTCTTTTTCTTTTGTGGACGATAAGTGTGTGTCTGTTATGCCTACACAACACGAGTTATGTGCAAAAAGCATACGTAAAAATACTACCGTAGATGTTTTAGTGAAAATTTTTGAAATTTGCCATTTGGTAGGCAATTTTCCTTAATTTTCTCAATATAACCGGATTTTTTGAGCCTGCAACTCGTGATGCCGGCCAAAAAACGAACAAACGGCATTTTTTGGCGATCTTAAGTATATAATTTAAATAACTTTTCCTCCTCATTTACCTGAAAGACGAATTTATTGCGTCAGCAAGACGTTTTAACTGTCTCTGAGCAAAACAGCAGGATTCAGCCGCATTGCCTTGAGCGTGGGCAGGAGTCCACCCAACAGCGCCAGAGAGCTGACAACACCCGCAACCAGCGCCCCAACCCACCACAGATCACCTGCAGGCAGCTTCAGGGCGAGGTCAGCTACGGGTAAGGCAATTAACGCGCCAAGCCCTGTGGCGAAGACCGTTGCCAGAACAGTCAGCAAGCCGGTTTCAAGCAACATGGATTGCCTGATGGCCCCATGTCGGGCGCCAAGACAGTGCAACAGGTTCGCCTCGTAGAGCTGCCGCCTGCGACTCACACTGACCACGCTGGAAAGCACCAGCAAACTGGCAAGAAGGCTTACGGAGGCGACCGCCGCAAGCCCCGCGGCAGCCTTGTTCAGCAGGTCCCCGGCCGTTTCGAGCCAGTCTGCCGTCCGCAGCGTGATCACGTTGGGGATGTTCTGTGCCAACCATTGCTGGGATTCCTTGGCCGCCTCGTCACTCTGATAAACCGCGCCTACATACAGACTGATCAGGTCGTCCAGCGCCCCTTCCTGCAATATCCCCTCAAACCAGAATCGTGTCTGGAGTCCTTTTTGCCGGTAGATTGCACGGATTTCGACATTGATGCTCTTATCCTGTGCAGTAAAGGTGAGCTGATCGCCTACCCCCAGGCCAAGCTGATACGCCTCCCGATCCTCCATGGCCATGTAGGCAGGCTCGCCTTCAGGGGCCGGCGACGTCCACCAGTTTCCTTCCACCAATTCGAGAGCTTCTGGGTTGCCGGAGAGATAGCTCAGTTTGTATTCATCCCCCATGGCTTCCCGCCTGGCTTCGGCGTTGTCGGCAAGCACCTCGGCAATCGGCCGCTGGTTGATGGTGGCAAGCCGGGAACGGACCATCGGGAGCAGCTCCACGCGGCTGGAGCTGTCCAGGGCTTCCAGCCCTGTTCGCAGCGGTTCCATCTGGTCCGGGAACACCTCGTACAGAATCAGCGCCGGTGACTCTTCCGGTATCGTTGTTTCCAGGGCCCGCATGAGCGTGGTGACCATCAGCGTGCAAGCCACCACCAACGTGAGAGCGGTACCCAGAGAAAGCAGCGTGGCCCGCAGGGGAGAATCCGGCCTGTGAAGGTTGGCCAGGGCCAGACGCCGGGCAAACCTGCGATCAGCGAAGCCGCCGTTTTCCAGGGCCTTTGCACCGCGGCGCAATCCCTTGATCAAACCCTCCAGGAGCCCCCAGAGCCCGATTACCGCCAGCAGGAACAGGAATCCCAGATGGGGCGACGGAAGCAAGAGGAGCGTCGCGCCTATGTAGACTGCCAGCAAAAGGTAACTGGCAATCCGCCAACTGCGGGGTTCATTCGGGGCGGCCTGAACCTGCCCTCGAAAAAGCCCCGCTGGTGCAGCAGCCAGAGCACGCGCCAGAGCCGGCAGAGCGAACACATAGGCGGTCAGCACGGCAAACAACCAGCTCAGTAGTAAGGGGATGATCCACAAGGACAACCAGCCTCCCGCCCCGTCTGGCCCCGTCAGCGCGAAGGCATCCCCCGCCACGCCAACTGCCAGGGCGGACAGCCCCAGTCCGATGCCGCCCCCAACAAGTCCGGCCAGGCTACCCAGAATGCCAATCTGCAGCAGGTATATGCCCACTAGCGGTTTTCGGCGAAGGCCCAGTGTTTGCAGCGTGGCGATGGTGCCCAACTTTTCATCAAGGTAGGCGTGAATACTGTTGGCAACGCCGAGGCCGCCAATGAACAAGGTGGTGAAAGCAATAAGGATGAGCGCTGTAGCAATCTGGTCCAGCCGCTCGGAGATTCGCTCGCTGCGCTCGGCGAAGGTTGTGATTTCCCATCGGGCGTCCGGGAATGCCTGCTCGAATTGCTCAAGCCAGGTGTCGAGATTCTGCTCGGTCTGCACCCGGTATTCGTAATCCACACGGCTACCCGGTCGGATTAATCCGGTTGCCTCAACCGCCGGCTCAGAAATCATGATCGGCAGGCCACGCCAGTTGGCGTTCAGGCTCCGATCAGGTTGCTTCTTGATAAGACCGCTGATCCGAAAGGTGGCTGCGCCAATCTCGATCTGGTCGAAAACAGACTGGCCGAGGCGTTCTGCCAGCAGTGGATCGATAATGGCGCCCCACTGCCCTTGCTTCTGGGCCGTCAGAGCCTGCAGGGATTCATCAGGAACCAGTTCCAGTTCGCCGTAGAGGGGATACAGAGCATCCGGGACCAGTATCTCGGCCCGAAAAAATCCGTCACCGCCGCTGCCACTCACGATGGTGTCGAATTCCCGGACCAGCGAAATGTTGCCGGTGGCCCGAATCCACTCGAGCACTTCATCCGGCAGGGGCTCGCTGGTATCCAGCTCTACATCACCGCCCAACAACGCCCGGGTATCCGCCAGCAGGCTCTGTTCGATCACCCGGTAAAGGCTGGCTGTCGCAGCTACCAGGGTGACGCCCAGAATAAGACAGGCCAGAAAGACCTTCAGCGCAGAGATCCGTGATCGCAGATCTGTTATCGCGAACCTGATCATCCACATAGGGCTCGTGGAACGAACTTGGCGAGGGCTTTCACGATTCATAAAGACGACCACCATCCATTCGAACCCGATGCTGGCATCGCTCGGCAACGCGTTCGTCGTGGGTTACCAGCACCAGCGTGGATTTGCTCTCCTTGTGAAGGTCGAATAACAGGGAAAGGACTTTCTCGCCGGTTTCATGATCCAGGTTACCCGTTGGCTCATCCCCCAGCAGCAGGCTCGGCTGGTGCACCAGCGCCCTGGCAATCGCGACACGTTGCTGCTCTCCCCCAGACAGCTGCCCCGGGTAATGCTGCAGACGATGGCTGAGGCCAACCGCCTCCAGCATGGCAAGCGCCCGTTCCCGGGGTCGTTCCTCGCCGGCAATTTCAAGCGGCAGACTGACATTCCCGAGGGCCGTCAGGCCCGGCAACAGGTGAAAGGACTGGAAAATGATGCCAAGGTGCTCACTTCGCCAGTCCGCCAGGGTGTTGGCATCCATCTCGCCGAGGCGCTGATCGCCCACAAAGATCTCGCCACTGGTCGGGCGCTGCAAGCCAGAAAGCAGAAGAAGCAGCGAGGTTTTCCCGCTGCCAGAGGGTCCGGTGATTGCCAGTGTTTCTCCGGGGGGCACCATGAGAGAGGCATTTTTGAGTACAGCGACCTTGCCGGATTCGGTGGGGTACTCGAGAAAAATTTCACTCATTTCGACGCTGGTGGACACTGGCGCTCCTCTGGTTTGATGAATTTTCTTCTCTGTTGCGTATCAACAACTATTCAGATGCAGCATAAAGTCTAGAGTACGAACCCTTTTTCCGAGTGGTGCACTCTCGTCTGGGAGCGCCCTCAGAACAAAACAGGAGCTCTTTTCCATGACCGGACCGCTCGACGGAATCCGCATTATCGATCTGACCGCCATGATCTCCGGACCGCTGGCTACCATGATGTTGGCGGATCAGGGAGCCGAGGTCATCAAGGTTGAAAACCCGGCCGGCGGCGACTTCACTCGCTCCGCCGCCAACCGGCAGGGGGACGTGTCGGCGCTGTATCTGAACAACAACCGTAACAAGAAGTCGTTGGCATTAAATCTGAAAGAGCAGCAAGGCCGAGATGCACTGCTTCGCCTGGTGGCAACGGCCGATGTCTTTGTGCAGAACTTCCGACCGGGAGTCA
Organism: Marinobacter sp. CH_CUG1437-1; assembly: GCF_037029655.1. Taxonomy (NCBI): domain Bacteria; kingdom Pseudomonadati; phylum Pseudomonadota; class Gammaproteobacteria; order Pseudomonadales; family Marinobacteraceae; genus Marinobacter; species Marinobacter sp. CH_CUG1437-1. Next base: position 137,714 of record NZ_JAYMEW010000004.1, read on the forward strand.
TAGAGAGGATGGGGCTTGGTGAGGAGCAACTGCGCAAGGTGGCTCCGAACCTCATCGTGGTATCGATCAGTGGGTTTGGTGATACCGGCCCGTATTCCCAGCGACCGGTATACGACCCGCTGATTCAGGGCCTCTCGGGATTGGCCACCGTGCAGGCAGGCGCGGATGAGCTGCGCCCGCAACTGGTGAGAACGATTCTTCCCGACAAACTCACTGGTGTGACCGCCGCCCAGGCCATCACCGCGGCACTGTTCGCCCGGGAACGCACGGGCGAGGCTCAGCATGTGCGGTTATCCATGCTGGACGCAATCATCGCGTTTTTGTGGAGCTCCGATATGGGCAGCCAGACCTTCGTTCACAGCGAAGTGCCACAACAGGAAGCAGCAAGTCTTCAGGACCTGATTTACGAGACCACGACGGGCTACATCACCATTGCGGTTCAGAGCGACCGGGAGTGGCAAGCCCTCATTCGTGCTCTGAACCGCCCGGAGTGGGCGGAGGATCCTCGCTTCATGACAGCCAAGCTGCGCCAGGAGAATATTGATGCGAGGCTGGAGCTGATCCAGTCGGTTATAAAAACCGATACGGCCGAACACTGGTTGGCGAAACTGGAAGCCGAACAAGTGCCCTGCGCCCCGGTGTTAACACGAACTCAAGTGCTGGACCATCCTCAGGTCGAGGCGAACGGCCTGCTCTCAAACTATGATCACCCACAGGCTGGGCGGCTCCGTCAGGCCCGGGCACCTTCACGCTTCTCGGCGACACCAGAGCAACAGTGGCAAGGGGCACCACGGCTGGGCGAGCAAACCACCGAACTGTTGGCAGAATGCGGGTATTCCAGCAAGGAGATCCAAGCACTGTGCGATTCAGGTATCGCAGCGGTACCCGCCGAATAACGTTCTGACGCAGTAAATACACCGCTCCCGGACGATCCAATGCCCGTACCCGTGGTTCACCATCCAGACTACAGCTTCCCGTTTCCGGCCAAACACCGTTTCCCTATGGAAAAGTTCGGACTTCTTGCTGACTACGCTCGCGAGCGGGGGCTTCTGACTCAAGCCAACGGCTTCCGCCCTGCCCCGTGTAGACAGGCGTGGCTGACCCGGACCCACTGCCCGGATTACCTTGCCCGGTTCGCCGGCGATCAACTCTCGGCAAGGGAGAAACGTCAGATGAACCTGCCCTGGAGCAAGGGCCTCGTTCGACGCACGTTCCTGGCCCCTTCCGGCACGGTTTTGACTGCCCAGTTGGCCCTTCAGCATGGCATTGCCTGTCATCTGGCCGGTGGCACTCATCATGCCCATTACGATTACGCTGCCGGCTTTTGCATCCTCAACGATCTGGCGATCGCCGCCAATGTGCTGTTGCAGCAGGATGGCGTTAATCGTGTGCTTATCTTCGATGTGGATGTACACCAGGGTGATGGCACCGCTGCCTTTTTGGCCAATGAGCCAAATGCCTTTACCTGCTCGATTCACTGTGAGCGTAACTACCCTTTCGAGAAAAAAATAAGTGACCTCGATGTCGCCCTGCCGGATGGCCTTGAGGATGAGCCCTACCTGGAAGTTGTCAGCGAGACGCTACAGGAAGCGCTTGTGCAATCCCGTCCAGACATCGTGCTGTACGATGCAGGAGTCGATGTTTTCAGGGATGATCCCCTCGGCAGGCTGAGTATTTCCGAGGAGGGAATTTTCCAGCGGGACTGTCAGGTACTCAGCGAATTGAAACGGCGGGGCATTCCAGTGGCAACGGTCATTGGCGGCGGCTACGACGATGATCGGTGGAAACTGGCACAGAGACACGGGATTGTTGTGGAAGCCGCCAGCCGGGTGTTTTCATCCGACTGACGTTGTCATTCCATGCCGATGAGGAGTCAGTCTTCATCACTGAAAGCAGACCGATGGAATTCCGCTGCCTCCTCAGCTTCCGGTACACCTATTTCATGCACCGCCGGCACCTCCCCTCCTGCAAGCACCTCGAGTACGGCGTGCACACCCCTGGACAGCGAACTCAGGCTGTAACCACCTTCCAGGACCAGCGCCAAGCGACCATCGCAGTGTTTGTCGGCAATAGCCTGGACAATGCCAGTGAGCACTTTGAAGCCATCGTAGGTGAGGTTCAGGGCCATGTCGTTTCGGTGCGGATCAAAGCCCGCAGAGACCAGTACCAGATCCGGTTCAAAGTAATCGGCCGCCGGCATCAGAATCTCCCGGAACACTTTCTCGAAAGCGACGTCGCCCGCGGTTTCCGGCAGGGGAACATTGATGGTGTAGCCTTCCCCGAGGCCATCACCGATCTCTTCCAGGTGGCCAGAGCCGGGATAAAAAGGCGCCGCGCAGTGGGTATCGAAAAACAGCACGTCGGGGTCGGCCCAGAAGATGTCCTGGGTGCCGTTGCCGTGGTGGGCGTCCCAGTCAATGATCAGGATTTTTTCACAACCCAGTTTGGCCTGGGCATGGGCCGCAGCTATGGCAACGTTGTTGAGCAGGCAGAATCCCCGGGCCCGGACCGGTTCAGCATGGTGGCCGGGGGGCCGAATCAGGGCGAAGGCGCTTTCACATTCCCCTTTAACCACACTTTCAACAGCGGCAATGGCGTTGCCTGCGGCAGCGGTGGCCGCTTTGATGCTATCGGGCGATACAGCCGTTGTGTCTTTATCAAGCCAGGCCCGTTTTCCGTCCAATGAGAATATGTGATCAAGGTAGGATGTTGTATGTACCCGAGCCAGTTGATCATAGGTAGCGGCAGGTGCGCCAGACCTGAACTGAACGCCGTCAACCGGGTTTTCGTCAAGATACTCCTTGATGGCGCTTATTCGGCCCGGGTGCTCCGGATAGCTCCACTTGAAGTCCAGCCCCTGAAGAATGGAGCGCACACGCTTCTCCACCCGGCTGGGCATAAACGGTAGATCCACCTCAGGGTTGTGCCCGAGCATGATCTCATCGTAAAACACATTTATAGTGCGATCGCCGATCATGGCCTGTTTCCTTTTCTTGTCCTTGTCATTCCGCCAGCGCCTGCTTCACCACCGACGTGAATGCCGCCGCGCGCACCCCGGTCGGTTTGAACCCCAGTTTGGTCCAGGCGGCCTTGGCTTCCTTGTTGGACGCAGAGTATTCGAGGATCAGCTCTGAGGCATGGTGTTCCTCCGCGAACGTCACCAGGTCGCGCAGCAATGCCTTCAGGATACCAAGCCCCCGGAATTCCGGTTCAACCCAGATATCATCAATAACAGCAGACTTGAATTCTGTCGGTTCCGACTGCTCCCAGATGCCCTGGCTTCTCCAGATATAAACATAACCCATGCCCACCAGACCCGCGCTTTTACTTTCGGCCACGATCAATCGTCTGTGGGGATCGTCCAGAGAGGAATGCAGAGTTCTCAGAAGTCGTTTGTATTCACTTTCTTTCAAATCGTGGGGAGGAGCGCCCGAGACATGCAGCGCCAACTTGGCGAGGAAGCCAACCATCTGGGGCAGATCGTCTTCCCGCGCCTCTCTGATCAAAAACCTACGCTTCGTCTGCTTTCCAGCCACGCGCCTCTCCTGCCAGACCACAGTGCAGAGCAACCCACGAGAAACCGGGAAAGATCTGCATTTCCGGTCGTATACATATGAGCTAACCTTCAAAGCTTAGTCGCTGGTTGATCCGGCTACAAAAGCAGAGTTCTTGAAACTTTCCTTGGAATCATCCCCGCTGCAGGTTAGCTTCAGTGAAAACCTGAGTTGAATTGCACAGAGATTTCCATGAGGCATGCTTACCGGAACCAGATCGGTCATGTGAGTATTCAGGTCAACCGATGATGAGAAAACTTCTGCTGATACTGGGGCTTGCAACGGTCATTGCACTGACAGCCACTGTCAGTTCGCGCCCCATGCTGATTGAAGAACGGCTGATCCAGATCCAGGCGGAAGATACCCTCACGGAGTTCCCTCGTATCGAATCGGAACCTCTTGAAGTGCAAGCCGCATTGCTGGATATGGCGGATGATGAGCTTCTTCTACTGAAGGCCCGCGCGGCCTATTTACGATACCCGGAGATGACCCGAGAGATCTTGCCAATTTACGGGCCGGAGCCGGAATTTCGCGACATTCTCAGGCTTTATGGCGAAAACGTCCTTCCGCCGATCCACTATTTCCTGAGCAACCCGATTGGCTCCATCGAGCTGATGAACGACTTGGCCGCTCGATACCGGGCGGCTGTGGAATTTTTTTCCGGTGACGAAAAAACCGACACCGATACTGCCGGCCAGCAAAAACGTCCCGTGAAGGAAAAGCTGACCCGGGAAGAGCGCGGCTGGTATGCCGTGCGCTTCATCCAGGAGGAGGGGCATGATTTTCTGGGTCAATTCGTGCTGAACGATCAGGGCGACATCATCTGGGTTCGAACGGAACGGGTGCTGGAGAATATCAACCAGTTTTTCGCCAGCGGCATTCGTAACCTGGAGATTCAGTACCGCACAGGTGAGGACGTGTCCGCCGCTGACGTTGGCTGGGCATCGGTGGATGTTCTGGTTTTTGCCAGCGCGCTGAAAGTGCTGCGGGCAGGACGTGCAGTTGCGGTTTCTTCAAGAAGCGCCGCCGCGGGTACCCGCTCTGCCGCCCTTGGCGCACGACTTGCCAACAGCGGCCGCATGTTGATGGCAACCGCCCGCTACGCAAAATGGCCCGCCGTGGTTGGCGTAGGGTACCTGTTCGTCACGAACCCGAGTATTATCAATGACCTTCTGGCTGAGATGTCCGAAATACTGGGTTACCCAACAAAGCTGGTGCAGTTTTTCGGTTGGCTGCTGCTGATGCTGCCCGTGTTGTACATCGGCAGCTGGGTATTCCGATTGATTGTGCGTCCCGCACTCGGATTGCTCGGCACCCTGATCAATGGCCTTGCACTCATTGGCCGGAGAAAATCCTTCAACAGACTGGACTGATTCAGAGACCGTTATGCCCTTTTCCCGCATCTACGAACAGGCCGTTCTTCAAAAAGGCGGCGAGAGCGAAGTTCGCGCACGGCTGCCCAAGGTGGCCCAACCCGGCGAGCTGGAAGCTCTGGGTGACGACCGATACCTGTCGGAAATCACTCGGTGCATCTTCAAGGCAGGTTTCGTCTGGCGGGTGATCGAGAACAAATGGCCGAAGTTTGAGGAAGCGTTCGAGGGGTTCGTTCCCCTATACTGGCAACAGGTTTCTCCCGAGGTACTTGAACAGTTGGCCAGCGATGAGCGGATCGTACGAAACGCCCAGAAAATTCAGACCGTGCCCGAGAATGCCCGGATGATTGTGGATACCGCCCGGGAACACGGCAGCTTCGGCAAGTTTCTGGCCAACTGGCCACGTAGTGACCAGGCAGGCCTGCTTATCTGGCTAAAGCGCAACGGAGCCCGGCTTGGCGGCAACAGCGCCCAGTATTTTCTGCGCCGCGTGGGCTGGGACGGCTTTATTCTTTCCCGCGATGTGATTGCTGCGCTGCACCGCGAGGAGGTGCTGGATGCCTCGCCGACCAGCAAGAAGGGGCTGATGCAGGCGCAGGAAGTCTTTAACCGCTGGCACGAAGAGAGCGGCCTGCCGTACAGCCATATCTCAAGAATTCTGTCTTTTACTGTGGACTGAACCGGGCAAGCAAAAAGACATCAGTTCTTGTAACTTTAATAATAATTGTTATCATTCGTCTCAGCATTAACAACAGAGGCGTAAACACCCATGAAAGCCCCAAGCTCCCGGCGCTGCAGTTTCGTCGCGTTCGCTTCCCTGCTCGGCGCCAGTTCCCTGGCCAATGCACAATCCCAGGCCGATGAAACCACCACACTCGAGGCACTCGATGTGGTATCCGACGCCATTACTGCTCCCGACTACATGCCCCTGGAGAAGACACCAGCCGTTGGCAAGCTCAATGTTCCGGTAGAAGAGCAACCCTATTCAGTCTCCATCGTTGATCGCGGATTCATCGAAGATTCCGGGGCCAAGAACATTCAGGATGCCCTGCTTTATACACCCGGCGTAAATGCAGGAAACTTTGGCTTTGATACCCGAATTGATTCCGCAAAGGTGCGCGGGGTCGACGCAGGCCGCTATCTCGATGGCCTGCGCCAGATCTACGGTTCGTACAACACCGTTCGCTCCAATGTTTACGCCCTGGAGAGCATCGAAGTGCTCAAAGGCCCGTCGTCCATGCTTTATGGCCAGAGCGATCTTGGCGGCATCATCAACGGGGTATCCAAGCTCCCGGAGGATGAGCAGGCCGGTGAAATCTGGGCCCAGTACGGTACCTTCAATCGCAGGCAATTGGCAGTGGACGTGACCGGCCCGGTCAACGAAAGCGGTGATTTGCTGTACCGCCTCATCGCACTTGGGCGCGACAGCGACACCCAGGTGGATTATGTGGAAGACGACGGCTACGTACTCTCCCCTTCCCTGACCTGGCGGGCCAGCGATGACACGAGCGTTACTCTGCTGCTGAACCGTCAGGAGAACAAAGGCCAGGTATCCGCCCAGTTCCTGCCGCAGGCCGGCACCCTGGAACCCGGCTCGCAGGGCTTTATCGGTTCCGAGCGGTTCGTTGGTGAGCCAGGCTGGGATCGCTATGACCGCGAGAAAACCGAAGCTACCCTGTTTGTCGATCATCAGCTGAATTCCAACTGGGCGATGTCTGCCACGGCACGTTACACCCGTTCCAGCACCGAGAATCGCGAGCACTGGATCACGATTCCCAGTATTCCAGATGCCAATGGCGAGGTGCCCCGCACCATTTACACGGCAGACGCTGAAACCCAAATTTTCAACATGGATGCTCGCCTGGAAGGCGACGTTGAGCTTGGCATGACCCGCCATCGCCTGATCATCGGTGCCGACCGCCAGGATGCCCTGTGGGAACAGGACAACTACTTCTACGGCTACGGCCTTGGAGGCACCTTCGATGTGTATGATCCGCAGTACGGCAACCTGAACGACGGTGTTATCAACCCGTCAGACCGCCCGGACAACGAGATCGAACAAATCGGTCTGTACGTCGCCGACCACATCGAAATCGGGCCGGTCGTTGTATCCGCCGGCCTCCGCCACGACTGGGCCGAGAACCGCCGGTTGGCCGTGTCCGGATCAGACACCGTCAGTGATGAAGAGGCAACCACCGGTCGCGCAGGTTTGATGTACCGGTTTGATAACGGAATTTCTCCGTATATCAGCTACGCAGAAGCCTTCAGCCTGAATCTGGGCACCGACGGCACGGCCGCGGGAAATACCCTTAAGCCGACCACTGGCGATCAGCAGGAAGCGGGTGTGAAGTACGTTTCCCCGGACCAGTCCCTGGGCATCACCGCTGCTTACTTCGACATCACTCAGGAGAACCGGGTCAGCGACGGCAGCACCCCCGGCGGTGTGGAGCAGACCGGCGCGGTAATTAACGGCTGGGAACTGCAGGTAAACAAGCGCTGGCAGCGTTTCGAAACCCAACTGGCCTACACCGATATGAACGCAAGGGACGACGCCTCCGGCAACCGCCTGCCCTATGTAGCTGAGCGTCAAGCCTCCTGGTGGAACCAGCTCTACATCGCCAGCAATTGGCGGTTCGGAGCCGGGGTTCGCTATGTGGGTGACAACGTTGGCTCAGGCGGCGGGCCCGTTGTTCCCTCCGTTACCCTCTACGACGCCATGATTGGTTATACCTGGCAAAACTGGGATTTCACTATAGACGCCAAGAACCTGGCCGATGAAGAGTACATCACCTGGTGCCGCTCTGAGGGCGCAGACTGCGGCTACGGCGAGCGGCGCACTGTGAATGCCAACGCCAAGTATCGTTTCTGATACGTCAACCTGACATCTCTGATCGCCGCAGCCTGAACTTTGCTGTGGCGATCAACTCTTCTTTTTCTTCTTCTTTTTGGCCTTCTCGTACAACTCATGCAATGCCGTGGGATTTTTCCCTTTAGCCAAGCCATGAGACTCCAGGATACGTGTCCAGATAGCCTGCTAGTAGGGAATGAACTCTTCCTCATCACCCACCACTTTTTCAAAACGACCGGCTCGCCAGTCTTCCCTTGCCTGGTCAATGCGGGCTTTGCTGGACGAGACAAAGTTCCACTCAATAAACCGCTTTCCCAACGGCTCGCCGCCAATGATGGCAATACGGGCATCCTCCGTGGCGGTGATGGCAACACCGGGCTCACTCGAAAAGACCGTCATGCTATGGGTAGGAAGTTCGGAGCCATGGGCTTGGAGGGCCCCACTCGCTATGTAAACCGCCCGCTCAGGCGCCTCGGGTAATGTCAGAGTCTGGCCGGCTTCGAGGGTGGCTTCCAGATACAGGGTTTTGCAGAACTGGGGCACGGGCGACGTTACGCCATAAGCACTGCCGATCATAACTCGCACCGGCACGCCATCGATTTCCAATGAAGGGATATCATCGTTGGAATAATGGTGGAACGCTGGCGCTGTTTCCTCGTCGGTTTCCGGTAAAGCCAGCCAAAGCTGGAGACCGTGCAAGCGGTGGTCCGTGGCCGTGATCTCGGGGCGCTCCCGCTCGGAATGGGCGATACCGCTGCCCGCCACCATTAGGTTGATATCTCCGGGCCGGATGGGCTGGCAGCTCCCCACGGAGTCCCGATGCAGTATCTCACCCTCGAACAGATAGGTTACCGTGGCGAGGCCGATGTGCGGATGAGGCAACACGTTGATGCCCTGGCCCGCCGGGAAGTCCGCCGGTCCCATTTCATCAAAAAATATCCAGGGCCCGACCATTTTTCGCTTTGCGGTTGGCAACAGACGGCGGACAGAAAAACCTCCCAGATCGGCTACCCTGGGGCTCAAGATCGTCTCAATAGCGCTGCACGGCGCATCGGCTGAATCACAGCTCTGTTCAACAGATTCCATAAGATTGCTCATGCATCGCTCCCGTGTGTTCTGAACCTGGTACCTGTTTTTTCTGACTCTATTATAGAAGCCCGAATTTCTTTCTGGGCGCCGATAATCCCTCTGGCCATTCCCCAACCGCTATAGTTACCTTGAGCAACCCAACCAATCACAACAGGCTGGAGCCTTAAGTGTTTCCATCACTGACTACCGGCATCATCGCTTTTGCCATCGCATCCGTTGTTATTGTGACAGCCGGCAGCCGACTCGCGCGGGTAGCCGATGAACTGGCTGATCGCACGGGTCTGGGAGAGGCATTGTTCGGCATCTTTTTGCTGGCGGGCGTGACATCACTGCCCGACTTCGCTGCCACGCTCAGCGCGGCCATGGATTCAAGGCCGGATCTTGCCATGAGCAATGTGATGGGCAGTATGGCGGCGAACCTTGTGTTTCTGGGCATTGCCGACATCATGTACCGCAAAGCGAACCTGGAGCACGCGGCCGCATCCTCAACCAATCTGATGCTCGCTGCGTTGTTGATTGTCTTGCTGGCCTTGCCGCTACTGGCCATTGCCAGCCCACCGGTTTCACTCTGGGGAATACACCCAATCACACCCGTGATTACGGCGGCGTATCTGTTCGGGCTTCACCTGGTTCGCAAAACAGACAGTAAACCCATGTGGTTTCCCCGACTGACCCGCCAGACCGTTCCCGACAAGCCTGGCCATTACCTTCGCGGCGGCCTTGTCCAGGCCTGGATCACTTTCATCATTCTGGCGGCCATTACAGGCGTCGCCGGATGGATACTGATGGAAGGGGCCAAAGTGATCAGTGACGAAACGGGCCTGTCTGATACCCTGATTGGCGGCCTGTTTACCGCGCTGGCTACTTCCTCACCCGAGCTGGTCACCACGATTGCCGCTATCCGCAGAAACGCGCTGACACTGGCAGTGAGCAACATTTTCGGCACCAACTGTTTTAACATGCTGGTGATCGCGTCAGCCGATGTGGGCTACCCTGGCGGTTCCATCTATCACGACATAACCCCGATACAAATGACCTGGGGGCTGGTAAGCATTCTGATGACAGCCACACTGCTGATGGGGATGGTCCGACGCCAACGCTACGGAATTGGCAAGATCGGGTTTGAAAGTGCCCTGATGCTTTCGGTCTATGCCGTGGCACTGATCATTGTGACGGTCAGCGGATAATACGGAGATTAATCATGAAAACCATTGGCCTTCTCGGCGGCATGAGCTGGGAATCCACGCAGACCTATTACCGCCTGCTCAATGAAGGCGTGAAGACTCGGCTGGGCGGCCTGCATTCCGCGAAGATTGTGCTCTACAGCGTCGATTTCGCCGACATTGAAGCGCTTCAGCACAAGGGAGAATGGGGAGCCACTGCCCGAATCCTCTCGGATGCCGCGTTATCGCTTGAGAAGGCAGGTGCCGATTTCCTGGTGATCGGTACCAACACCATGCACAAAGTGGCGCCGGAGATTGAACAGGTGCTTCGCATTCCCTTGCTACACATCGCGGATGCCACGGCCAAGGTTCTGGCCCGGGATGGCATCAGTCGCGTTGGCTTGCTGGGCACCCGGTTTACCATGGAGCAGGCGTTTTACCGGGAACGCCTCGAAAACGCAGGTATTGACGTGGTCATCCCCGATGAACCCCAGAGGCACCTGATTCACAGGGTAATCTACGAGGAGTTGTGTCTGGGACAGATTGTGGCCGACTCCCGCCGTGCCTACCTTGAGGTTGTCGACTCGCTGGCAGAGCGCGGCGCCGAAGCCGTGATTTTAGGATGCACTGAAATCGGCCTGCTGATCAGACAGGTCGATACCCCTGTGCCTCTGTACGATACCACTGGCATACATGCTGCCCAGGCGGTGGAGCTGGCGCTCGCGGAGGCCGAGTAACCTACTGAAAAATCCCTTAATGTGCTCTTCATCCCGGAACGTCCAAGCATAACGAGAAGGATCCCACGGCGCAGATGATCGAACGACTCCCCGAGTGGCTGCCAATCCAAACCTCGCAGGCAACCGTGAACATTATCCTGCTTGGCGTGATTCTGACCGCCAGTATTTTTGCAGACACGATCGCCCGTCGCACCAGAGTGCCGCGCATCTCGATCCTGATGTTGGTGGGCATTGTTATTGCGGTCATTCATCAGGTGTGGCTGGGCCAGCGAGACGGCGACTTGCTCGGAGGGTTGACTGAACCCCTGATCCAACTGGCTCTGGTGATGGTCGCTTTCCTTCTGGGCAGCGAATTAAAGGTGAGCCGGCTTCGAAGAACGGGGCCACTTATTCTGGTTGTGTCACTTTTCGTGATTGTCGGTGGGGGCCTGCTGGTGGGCGCAGGTTTGCTCGCATTGGGATACCCGCTTGTTGTGGCGATAACCCTGGCGGCCATATCAGTTGCGACCGACCCCGCGGCCGTCAGCGAATCTGTAAAGGAAAACCGGAAAGCGGGGCTATTGCCCAAGGTGCTGCTGGGTATCGTTGCCATTGATGATGCCTGGGGCATCGTTGTCTTCGGATTGAGTATGGCCACACTCGGCTGGGTGATCGGTAGCGAAGCAGAGCTGGCCTTGCTGCATGCACTATGGGAACTGGGAGGTGCTGTTCTGCTGGGCGCCGCGATCGGCTTGCCGGCAGTGTGGCTCACGGGTCGTTTAAGACCCGGCGAACCCACGCAGGTTGAGGCCATCGCGCTGATCCTGCTGCTCGCCGGGTTCTCATCGTCGATGGGAGTATCGGCTCTGCTCGCCTCAATGGTTGCCGGGAGCCTGGTTGCCAACCTGTCACATCACCACACCCGGTCATTCCGGGAAATCGAGCACATTGAATGGCCGTTCCTGGTGTTTTTCTTCGTTCTCTCCGGGGCGAGCGTCAATCTTTACCAGGCAACAGATGCAATCGTTCTGACCGTTTCCTACATTGCGCTTCGTGTGGCAGGTCGCGTTCTGGGTGGCTACCTCTCAACCAGGGTGGCACCCGCCCGGGGCAAAAAGCTCCCCGGCAGTATTGGTCTTGCGCTAACGCCACAAGCGGGCGTGGCTATTGGCATGGCACTTCTGGCGGCAGAGCGCTTCCCGGAACTACGCGATACCATACTGCCGGTGGTTGTCGCCTCCACGATCATCTTTGAATTGCTGGGTCCGGTGCTTGTGCGGCGGGTCTTGCGATCCTGATTTTGCTCCTATCCGTAGAAGACCGACCAAGACGAACGCGGGCAAAAACTGGATAATGGCCGCCATTAAAAGCCATGGCGCGCCAAATTCTCCGATCCAGGACTCTGTGTAATGGAAATCAACGTCAACTTTCTCGAGAACCTCAGACTTGAAGCCAAGTTTGACGATTTCACGGTCGTAACGGACCAGCCCATTCGCTACAAGGGCGACGGCTCGGCGCCCAGCCCGTTCGATTACTTCCTGGCCTCGTCGGCACTCTGTGCGGCTTACTTCGTTCGGGTTTACTGTCTCGCCCGGGACATTCCCACCGAAAATATCCGCCTGTCCCAGAACAACATCGTGGACCCGGAAAATCGATACAACCAGATCTTCAAGATTTCCGTGGAGCTGCCAGAGGATATCTCTGAAAAAGACCGGCAGGGCATTCTGCGCTCGATCGATCGCTGCACCGTGAAAAAAGTAGTCCAGACCGGCCCCACCTTCGAGATTGAAACCGTCGAGAACCTGGACGCCGACGCGCAGGCACTGTTGATGACTCAGCCGGAAGGCGGCAGCCAGACCTTTATCGAAGGCAAGGACCTGCCCCTGGAGCAAACCATCGCCAACATGACCAGCATCCTCGAGGAGCTGGGCATGAAGATTGAGATCGCGTCCTGGCGGAATATCGTGCCGCACGTCTGGTCGCTGCATATTCGCGATGCGGCCTCACCGATGTGCTTTACCAACGGCAAGGGTGCCACCAAGGAAAGCGCCCTTTGCTCTGCCCTGGGTGAGTTCATCGAGCGGCTCAGCTGCAACTTCTTCTACAACGACCAGTTCTTTGGCGAGGAAATCGCCAACAGCGAGTTCGTCCATTACCCGAACGAAAAATGGTTCAAGCCCGGGCCGTCCGACGAACTGCCCGACGGCATCCTGGATGACCACTGTCTTGCCATCTACAACCCGGACGGCGAGCTTCGTGGCTCCAATCTGATCGACACCAACTCTGGCAGAGCCGACCGGGGCATTGTCTCCCTGCCCTACGTGCGAAAATCCGACGGCGAGACGGTGTATTTCCCGTCCAACCTGATCGAAAACCTGTTTCTCAGCAACGGCATGAGTGCCGGCAATACGCTGAACGAAGCGCAGGTTCAGTGCCTGTCGGAAATCTTTGAGCGCGCCGTCAAAAAGCAGATCATCGAAGAGGAAATCGCTCTGCCGGACGTACCCCGGGAGGTTCTTGAAAAATACCCCGACATCCTGGAAGGCATTGAAGCGCTGGAGGCCCAGGGCTTCCCGACTCTGGTCAAAGATGCTTCCCTGGGCGGCCAGTTCCCGGTGATGTGCGTGACGCTCATGAACCCGCGCACTGGCGGCGTGTTTGCGTCCTTTGGCGCGCACCCGAACTTTGAAGTGGCTCTGGAGCGAAGCCTCACTGAGCTTCTGCAGGGGCGCAGCTTCGAGGGTCTCAACGACGTGCCGCCGCCGACCTTCAACAGCCTGGCCGTCACCGAACCGAACAACTTTGTGGAGCACTTCATCGACTCCACCGGCGTTGTGTCCTGGCGCTTCTTCAGCGCGAAATCCGACTATGAGTTTGTCGAGTGGGATTTCTCCGGCACCAACGCGGAGGAAGCGGAGTGTCTGTTCGGTATCCTCCGGGACCTGGGCAAGGAAGTGTATGTCGCGGTTTATGAGGAACTGGGCGCGCCGGTGTGCCGGATTCTGGTTCCCGGGTACTCAGAGGTGTACCCGGTGGAAGACCTGATCATGGACAACACCAACATGGCTCTGGACTACCGGGAAGACATCCTCAACCTGCACCGTCTGGACGAGGAGCAACTGGCCGATCTGGTGGAGCGACTGGAAGCCAGCCAGTTGGACAACTACATGACCATCATCACCCTGATTGGCGTGGAGTTTGATGAAAACACCGTCTGGGGTCAGCTCACCATCCTTGAGCTGAAGATCCTGATCTGCCTTGCCCTGCAGTGGCATGAAGAAGCGCTAGAGTTCGTCGACATGTTCCTTCAGTTCAACGACAACACCGTTGAGCGGGGCCTCTTCTACAGGGCGATGTACGCAGCGTTGGAGGTCACCCTGGATGACGAAATGGAGATGGACGACTACATCACCAACTTCACTCGCATGTTCGGCGAGAAAACCATGGAAGCCGTTGTTGGCTCAATAGACGGCACAGTCCGTTTCCATGGTCTTGAACCAACCAACATGCAGCTGGAAGGATTGGAAAAGCACCAGCGGTTGATCGAGAGCTACAAGAAACTGCATGTCGCACGGGCTGCCAAAGCAGGTTTCTAGGAAGTTCTGAATTTTTCTGGAATAAATCCGTTGCTGGTACGTCCTCCTCATGAAAGCCACCCAAAAGGGTAAAACAGGAGGACGTAACCATGAAAAAACACGTACTGACACTCGCAATCTGCTCACTTCTTTCCACCGGCGCCTATGCAGCCGAAGGCGCTGCCGCTGCAAACGCACAGGCTGATGCCAACATGTCGGCCCAAGCCAGCAGCCAGAACGGCGTTTCCGCGCAAGGTGGCGCATCGGCCAACGCGCAAGGCAGCGTAAATGGCAAGGCGGTTAGAGACGAAGCTCGCCAGAACGCCAATCGAGCTGTCAGCGCAGGTGTTGAGGCCGGTCAACAGGTGCGGGGCACGGCCTCGGCAACGGCAAACGTCGCCCGGAATGAAGCCAATGAGCAGGCTGGCAAGGCAAAAGATGAGATGAACAAGACTCGCAACGCCGAAATCCGTGCTGAAACCCATCAACAAATCGGTACGTCTGTGTCCGATAGCGTCAGGAGCGAGGTTCAGAATTCCGTCGGGAGCACTGTAAAAGGCTCCGCCAGCGGCGGGATGCTCTGAACCGATAGCCGAATCTGAATCGCCGGGCCTCTTTTGGCCCGGCTCTTTTTTCAGCTGAGGAGAAACACGCTGATGAACTTCACGCGATCTCTACAGTACGGCGTTACCGCGCTGGGTCTCTCGGCCTCTATGTGTTTTGCGGACGCCGCCGAACAAGCGACTTTAAATGGACACCTGTCAGCCGGCGTTGAACACGACAGCAATGTCTCAGTGGACGACCTGAACGCCTCATCGGAACAGAGTGATCAGGCCTGGGTTTTTGACGCCGGCCTGGAAGGGGTGCTGAAGCCTGCCGAACGACTGAACCTTACCCTCGGATACTCCCTCTCTGGCAGTCGATATCGGGAGCTTGGTCAATTCGACCAGGACATTCACCTACTCTCCGCCGATCTGAGTTACGATTTTGATCCGGTAACCATTGGTACGAGCTACCATTATTCCCACTCGGTTTTAGGCTCAGAGCCCTTTCTCGATTTCCACAGGGCAAGCGCTTATCTCGGCAGCCTCATTGATGATGATGTTTACCTGCTTGCGAGCCTGCAGGAAAAGCGTAAGGACTACGAGGAGAGCGAGGCGCGCGATTCGGACATCCGGGGCGCAAGCCTCGATTCGTTTTTCTTCTTTAACAACGCCAGGAGTCATTTCGTAATCGGCGTAGACTACGACAAGGAGGATGCCGAAGCGGAATCCTTCGACAATGACCTCTGGCGAGTGCGGGCGACGTTGCTCAACCGCTTTTTGCTGGGAGGAGAGGATAATCGGATTCGTCTTGGCTGGCGATATGAAACACGGGACTACGACCAACCAGCGGTTTCTTCTTCTAGCTCGTTTCTCGACAACCCTTTCACCGGGGATTTTATCGACACGTCAGCCAGTCGTCGGGCCGAGCAGGCTAATGTTTTCGAAGCCAGTTGGCGAATTGGTCTGAACGGGACTTTCAGCGTCGAGCCCTCTGTGTCTCATGGTATTTACCAGGGCACCGAGGACTCCACCGACTACAGCCGAACCATTGCCGGCCTGACACTCAGGGCAGATTTCTGAGGCGGGCAAGTCAATACGGCAGGAAACCGAAACCAAAAAGACTGTCCCGACCAGGTTCACCGAGGTCCTGAGCCTGGTCTATCAAAGCCTCAACGGCCTTCTGTGGATTACTGCCATTGGCTTCACAGGCCAAGGCAGCTGCAACAACAGGAGCGGCCAGTGAAGTGCCACTCTCCGTCGCCAGGCCTCCCTCCGGGTCAGGAACGCTAACCGCAACACCATGGGCTGCGAACATCACGTGTTCTCCGCGACTTGCCCATCGGTAGAGCTCACCTGTGCGGGAGGTTGCGGTAACGCCAATCACTTCAGAATACGCCGCCGGGAACAGCGGTGACGCGGCGGGCCCCTCATTGCCAACCGCAGCAACCAACAACGTACCCTGCTTGGCAAGTCGTCTGACCGCCGCTTCCAGTAGCCGGTTATCGGCACCGGTAAGGCTGATATTGATCACCGATGGTTCCTGTGTCGCCAGCCAGTCCAAACCCTTCAGCAAATGCACGAGCGTGGCTCCGGAGAGATTGTCTGTCCGCGAGTAAAAAACCGAGGCGTTAAAAAGGGTCGCGCCCGGCAGCCTTGCCTCCCCTTCGCTACCCTGCCTGCCAACCAACTGGCCCGCGACCGCTGTACCATGTCGTTTTACAGGAACCAGTTCACCGCGACTCCCTTCCAGCGACAAAAAACGTTGTTCGACTATACGGGCTGCACCAAAAGCGGGGTGTTCCGTTGCCACGGACGTGTCGATCATTCCAATTTTGACCGGCTCCTCACACAGGCTTACACCCGATCGAACGTCAGGCACTTCCGAAGAATCGGATGGACCTGTCCGCGGGCTGTATACGTGGTTTCGGTCCAGGCTGTCGGCCAGTTCCGGCAAGAGCTTGCGAAGACTCTCGTATGAATCCAGGTCCGGACGAACCCGGAATCTGGCCACGATCATGCCAAGCCGGGATAAGGTTGTACGTTCCAGAACGGTGATCCCCGGATGGTCCAGGCGATTGATGTCCTCCGGCGTGCCGGTCACCAGCCATTGTCTCTCTACAGCCCTGAAGCCATCCTCCTGCACGACTTCATTAAACGCTTTTTGCCCTGATACTGTGTAGACAGGAAGGCTATCCGGAAGCGACTTGAGGGCACTCCGGAGGTTCTCAGCCTGTTGCTCTGCTCGACGAGTCGCTGCCCGCTCCACCAGCCGCTCGGCGTTTCGCTCCACCTGTCGGTTGATACCGCTCACCGGATTGTTGATCAGTCCGTCCGCAGTGAGCGCGGTCGCAGATAACGGCGCCCAACACATGACCACAGCTGACAGAATCGACAATTTAAAAAGCGGCTTCATGGTTACCGTCCAAATTCTGGATTGTTTCACTTACTCTAACGGCCTGAACTGGAAAAAATTCCCTGGCGCATGGAATAAAACGCGGGCCGGATCGTCTTCCACATACACTCAACTCTGAAAAAGAACTATGCAACAGGAACTCAAGGATCTACTACCAGCCCTGAGAAGGTTTGCGTACTCCCTGACTGGCTCCATGGCCGATGCCGACGACCTCTTGCAGAATACCGTCGAGAGAATCCTGACCCGCGATATGCCCAGTGATGTCGATCTTATGAAATGGGCCTTCCGGATATGCCGCAATGTCTGGATAGACGAGTGCCGGGCTCGAAAGGTTCGTCGGGATGCCACCGAACATCCGGAGTTAAGCGATGGGCAAGTGACCGATGGCGAGCATCAGACAACGAAAGAGATCGAGTGGAGCCGTGTGGACGCTGCCATGTCGCGCCTTCCCGAAGACCAGCGACAGATCATTTCTCTCGTTGCTATCCAGGGAATGCCCTACAAGATGGTGGCGGAAATACTCGAGGTGCCCAAAGGCACTGTCATGAGCCGACTGGCCCGGGCCAGGGCAGCCCTGAGTGAAGCTCTGTCACCCGCAACCTTGAGGAGCGAGTCATGAAGATTACAGACGAAACACTGTCAGCATTCCTGGACGGTGAACTGAGCCCATCGGAGATGGAGGCTGTCAGGGAGCGGCTCGCAACAGACCCATCTCTGACCGACCGGTTGGCGGAGCTTGCGGCCGTCGATTCGGAACTAAAGAGCCACTACGGCGACATTGATGACCGTCCCTTGCCCGAATCAGTCACCAGGATGCTCGCTGAGGATAATCAGGAGACGCCAGAGCCGACGGATAGCAATGTTGTATCGTTTCCCTGGTGGCGCAGACTGCGCGGGCATTCAGGTAAAGCCATTGCAGCAGCCGTGGTCGCAGGGCTCGCGATGGCGCAGTGGCTTACCATGCCATCCGCGGAAAATCCGGTATGGTCAGAGGTAGCGGCGACTCTGGACAGCCGCCCCAGCGGAGAAACCTATTCTGTGAATGCCAGCATCGAACTTACACCTCGACTGACCTTCAGAAACCAATCCGGTGAATGGTGTCGGCAGTTCCGGTTAGAGACCCACAGCAATGGGTCGGAGCAGATTGCCTGTCGCACCCGTTCGGGGAACTGGGAACAGCGAGTTCAGGTGGAAACAGGTCAGGCAGTTGCAAGCGACGGCTACCGGACAGCCAGCGGAGGAAGCGTACTTGACGACCAACTCGACCGCATGATGGCGACGCCACCAATTGGCCCAGAGAAAGAACACGAATTGCTGGAGCGAAATTGGCGAACGGAATAGCACTGACAGCATTTCTGACCCACACTTGGTCATTACAAGTAGACTATTTGCGTTTGATGCCCGTACACCTTTGTACATTTACCGGCATACGCCAAACAAGGAGCTTTGCAATGAGCAATCCGGTGATCGCTGATAACAAGCCCAAGAAAGTCAGTCTCAAAAAGGGCGAAGAATACGCCTTCTGCGTCTGTGGTCGTTCCAATAACCAGCCGTTCTGCGACGGTTCCCATGGAGACACCGGATTCAAACCCAAGGTCTTCAAGGCGGAAAAAGACGAAGAGGCAGTTCTGTGCCAGTGCAAACAGACCGGAAGCGCTCCCTACTGTGACGGCACCCACCAGCAGTTCAGCGATGATCAGGTTGGCAAGGAGGCACCTGATTCTGACGACGATGAGAGCCAGTCCGGTGACGCTCCAAAAGCCAAGTCGACAAAGGACGAGCCGACGGTTGAGTTTATTCACCAGTTAGCGCGTGAGGGCCTGAGCAACATGGGCCACCATGGCCCAACAACCGCCATGGGCGTGCCCCGTCACACCCTGCCCCATTGGGACGATCTGCAGCTAATGGTGGCCCAGATGGCCAGCAAACCGTTGGCCGATGACGCTGAAGTATCAACGGAACTGGTGATCGGACCTGAAGCCCGCAAACCCCTCACCCTGAGCATGCCCCTTTTCGTTTCGGACATGAGCTTCGGCGCTCTATCGGAGGAGGCAAAAATTGCCCTGGCCCGGGGCGCCGAGCTTGCGGGAACCGGTATCTGTTCCGGCGAAGGCGGCATGTTACCGGAGGAGCAGCAGGAAAACTCACGCTACTTCTATGAACTGGCCAGCGCCAAGTTTGGCTACAAAGAAGAGCTGTTGAAGAAAGTCCAGGCATTCCATTTTAAGGGTGGGCAGGGCGCCAAGACCGGTACCGGCGGCCACCTGCCCGCCAACAAAAACACCGGCAAGATCTCACAGGTTCGCAACATTCCCGAGGGTGAATCTGCCATTTCACCACCCACGTTCGAGGATCTGCGCTCGGTCGAGGATTTCCAGCGCTTCGCCAGCCATGTTCGGGAAATCACCGGCGGAATTCCTGTGGGCTTCAAACTCAGCGCCAATCACATTGAGCGGGATGTTCAGTTCGCGCTGGATGCCGGCGCCGATTACATCATTCTGGACGGCCGTGGCGGAGGTACCGGCGCTGCGCCCGAAATCTTCCGCGACCACATCAGTGTGCCGACCATTCCGGCCCTGGCTCGCGCCCGGCGCTATCTGGATGATCGCGGCGCCAGCGGACGAGTCACGCTGATCGTGACCGGCGGCCTGCGGGTGCCCATTGATTTCGTGAAGGCGATGGCCCTGGGTGCAGACGGCATTGCGATTGCCAACAGTGCCATGCAGTCCATCGGCTGTGTTGCTGCCCGTATCTGCAACACCAATAACTGCCCCGCTGGCATCGCAACCCAGAACAGGGATCTGCGCCAGCGGTTGAACGTGGACCAGTCGGCCAAACAGCTGCAGAACTTCCTTGAGGCCTCGGTCTCACTGATGCAGGTAATGGCAAGGGCCTGCGGCCATGACAGCCTCAGCAAACTGAATATCGATGACCTGTCCACCTGGCATCGGGAGATGGCCCTGCTCAGCGGCGTGCGCTACGCCGGTGTGCTCGATCCCTCTGCCTGAGGTTCTTGCGCCTGAGGTTCTTCTGCACTGGCCGCCAGGGTTCGAACCCGTTCGAAGTCCTCCTCGGTGAACACACCGTTCACCCCGGAGATTGCGGCCAGTTTCATGCCATGCTTCAGGCCGAGCTTGTAGATCTCCCGCACTTTCTCCCATTCGATGTTTCGGCCCAGGGTAAAGTTCTCGAAACGCGCCTCAAGGGCCAGCACAATGGTTTCCGCCAGGCAGGCATAGGCAATACCTTTGGGCAAGCCGATGTCTTTCATGTGTACGTCGCCCGGTAGCTGTATTTCGCCGGATTCGATCACCAGCACATCCGGACGCTTTGCCACGTCTTCTGCCGGAATATCCAGGGGGCGCGCTACGTCGGTGATCACACAACCCGGCTTCACTTTCATGATGTCGAGAATGCGTTTGCCGGCTCCGGAGGTGGCAGTGACGATCATGTCCATGTCCGCCAGATCGCGTTCGGCCGAACCGGCAACATGCACGATGGCCCCGGGCGTTTCCTGTTCGATGCTTTCCTTGAGCGCCAGGAGTTTCGCCGGCTCCGGTGCCGCCAGGTAGACCTCATCCACTGCCTTGGCCAGCAATCGTGCACAGACGGAGCCGATGGCACCTGTAGCACCCACCACCATCGCCTTGCCGGCGGCCTTGCCGCTGGCGCCGATACTTACCCGCCCTATTTTCTTCATGGCATCATGGGCCGCCCAAAGCGCGCCGGAGGCACTGTAGCTGTTACCGGTTGTGATCGGCAGCGGTGCCCGCTTGGCCACCGTAATACCTGCATCCCCCACTACCTTGGTGAACGCCCCCAGGCCCATGATCTGGGCCCCGAGTTTCTTGGCCAGCTTTGCGGCCTGCAACAGCCGGGCGTAGGTAAATTCCGGCCCGTGGGCCATGATTTCCCGGGGGGTGCCACCCACGGTAATCAGCCAGCCCTCTACCTCATCGCCATTCGGTGACCGGATTCCGGACACCTTCGAATAAATAAACGGTGGTGAATAGGCGATGGCCTTTTCCACCAGGTTCATCACCACAGGAGGGGAAACATTGGCAACCCAATCCAGCGGCGGCGTCTTGGTGAGGTATTGCTGGGAAAGCGGATGAATAACAAACGCAAACCGGTTCACCCGACGGTAGCCATCCGGATACAGGATTCGCGGCTCAATACCGAGACTCTGGATAACATCCAGATAATCGTCCGGTCCCAGCTGATCCGGTGTTCTGGAGAGCGCGGCGCTGATCATCGCCTCCATCACATTCACGCCCAGGGGTCGGCCTTCCAGCCATGGACTGTAGTCAACGACCATGGCAACCCGGCGGGACCTCATCCAGTCGAGCGCCGAGTCAGTAACCCGCGAAGTTATGATGGTCTTGCCATCCAGCTCTTTCTGCGTGAAATGCTCCAGGTCTCCGATGGCGCCTACGATCACGTGGGAATCGGCCACGGCATGGTGCAATGAGCCTTTAACGAGGTTTTCACCCAGACGATATAAGGGTGTGCGAAGAATGGTTTCTACCGCTTTCACGGCTGCTGGCCTGAACATGATCGGAGCCGTCAGCGAGGTGTAGGTTTCCAGTTGCTTCAGGGAAGTCAGCAGCCTGGGCACCCCGAAATCCGTGTACGGGTCGGCAAAGAAAAGGTTGTCGGTGTGTTCCGAGAGGGACCGGGCAATTCGATAACCGGCCTGCCCATTCATAAACAGCACACGGGCGTTGTCGAAAAAATGCCCCAGTTCGGATTGGGTGTGGCGGACGGCCCATTCCTGCAGGATCGCCCTCAGGCCCGCACCGGTGGTCACGGGCTTGTCAGGCACACAGGCCTCCAGGCGAGCGGTATCGGGGTGTTCAAGCTGCTCCCGACCCACCTCATAGTGATCGTGGACCATACTCAGACCAATGGCGTCGGCCTGCGTGTGTACCGACTCAAGAACCGCTTCGGCACGGGAAAGGTCGCCGTCTGTGCCAATTCGAATAATCCGGAAAGGCTGGCCGAGGAAGGAGGTCTCCAGATCGTAATCGTATTCGGAAGATCCCAGGCTGACACTGACAACGGTTTTCATATTCAGGCTTCCCTTTTCCCTGTTGTTATTGTTGAAGCATAAATCACAGTGCAGGCTTCTGCCTTAGCCCAGATCAAATTCCACACACCTATTCAACGTCTACAATAAGGTAGCGGGCCGAACGACCAATCAGACCTTCAAGGATTAATCAGGAGCTCACTATGACCACTCAGGAAGAACTCAGCACGACCATCCGGGATCTGGTTCAGCCAGGCAAGGGAATCCTCGCTGCGGATGAAAGCCACCCCACCATTGCCAAGCGCTTCAAAGCCGTTGGCGTGGAGTCGAGCGAGGATATGCGGCGGGAATATCGGAGCCTCATTTTTTCGGCTTCCGGGCTCGGGGAATTCATCAGTGGGGTCATCCTGTTTGAAGAGACACTCGGCCAGCAGAGCCTCGATAATGTGCCCATGCCGAAGCTTCTGGCCAGCAAAGGCATAGTGCCAGGTATCAAGGTCGACAAGGGTAAAGGCCCTCTCGTGAATGCCCCCGGTGATGAAATCACCTTTGGTCTGGATGGCCTGGACGACCGCCTGGAAATCTACAAGAACCAGGGGGCACGGTTTGCCAAGTGGCGGGATGTGTTCCACATCTCAGACACCCTGCCCTCGCGGCAGGCGATCGAGGCGAATGCCGAGGTTCTCGCCCGTTACGCGGCTATCTGCCAGTCCCTGGGTATTGTGCCTATCGTCGAGCCGGAAGTGCTGATTGATGGCAATCACAGCATTGATCGCTGCGCCGAAGTGAGCGAAGCGGTCATTCGCGAGGTTTTCCGAGCCCTTTACCGGCATAAAGTTCAGCTGGAACAGATGATCCTGAAGCCCAGCATGGTGACACCGGGCAAGGAAAATTCAAAGGCCGCGCCTGAAGAAGTGGCGACAGCAACACTTGCTGTCTTTCGAAGAGCGGTACCGGCTGCGGTTCCGGGCATCTTCTTCCTGTCGGGCGGGCAAACTCCTGAAGAGGCCACTATCAACCTGAATGCCATGAACAGCATGGGGCCTCAGCCCTGGGAGCTCAGCTTTTCCTATGGACGTGCGCTGCAGGAGCCGGCCCAGAAAGCCTGGGCCGGCAATCTGGAGAATGGCCCCGAAGCCCAGGCGGCGATACTCAAGCGCGCTCGCCTGAACGGCGCGGCGCGCTCAGGCAACTACCAGCCGGAGATGGAGAACTGATCGGCTGCCGCGTTGATCATCAATTACAGCCGGAAATACAGCTGGCCATGCTGTTGAACGCCATGGTGCGGCCACTGAGCGGAACATGGACCGGCACGTTCACGGAATCCCGGAACAACGCCGTGCGCGTGCCGTCCTGAACCTTGCCGCCGGAGGTGGCCGGCTCGTTGGCATGGGAGGCAATGACGGCCTTCGGTTGCACCAGATCGTTGATCACATAGGCGGCCTGCTTGGGTCCGGTGGTGAACGTATCTCCTATGTTCATCACCGCAAGCCCCGCACCATAGTGATCTCTCACAACCAGCTGCTGCTCAGCGGTAATACCGGTATCACCTGACAGGTAAACGACCAGGCCATTCGAAAACTTCAACACGTAGCCCGTTGGTGGTCCAACACTGGCACCCACACCGGCAGCTGCCAGGTATTCCGCCAATGGACCGGTCAGGAAGGAAGGCGAAACGCCGTTGCTGTGAACCGCAGGCACCGTGGTGATTGCCACTCCGCCAACCTCACGTTCGCCCCCAAAACGCACCAGCATGGAGTTGGCGGGATCACCGCCAGCGTCCTTGAGCTTGGCGGCAAAAAAGGCAGGCATTTCACTGCCTGTCACGATCTTTGCGTTGTGTTTCACTGCAATATCGACGGTGTTGGATTGTGGCAGCGTTGAAACACCGGTGTCCGGGGACCCGCAGGTGCCCTGGTTTGTCTTGCTGATTCGTTGGTCACCCACGTGGTCCCCATGCATATGGGAAACCAGCACAATGTCGATCTTGCCCAGACGTGGATCGTCTGGCCCGGCGACGGTTCGGCCGGCATCGTAGAGAATCCGGGTGCCGTTCGGATCTTCAAACACCAGCGCCCGGTCACGGCCACAGAATTCACCATCGTGGCTACCCAAGGGGGTTACCTTCACCACATGGTCATCAGCTGCGGCGGGCAAGGCCGCAACCAAAAGCATACAGGCAATCACTCCGGCACTCGCCAGAGCATAACGGAATAGTCCTGGAAACATATTGATCGTCCTCCCAGTCGCTTTTTTGTTCGTACCAGTATAGATACGAGCGAAAACACCGTTGATACCAGTGTCAACGGCGGAAATTCCGACTTGGGAAGGATCGGGGTCAGGCTGCGCGCGTGTCTGTCAGGATAACCGGCTGCTCGAGGAATGCCATCATGGGCGCCACCTGACGAATTTTTCGGGCCTCTGGCCAGAGCGCTTCTGCCTCGGCAAAACCCTGGCGGAGAAAATTGAGCCACTGCTTGATGCGACCGGTCACATAGCGGTCCTCAAGCCAGCCCTGGAGAACGGTCGCGTACTCGCGAACCAGCGCCACGGCCTCCGTCCAGGTCATATCAGCCACGGTTTCACCCTGCTGGCTGGCCTTGATCCGGCGGGCGAGGTCTGGCCGCGCGATCAGGCCACGGCCAATCATCACGTCATCGCAGCCGGACACCTCACGGCATCGCCAGTAATCCGCGACCGTCCAGATCTCGCCGTTGGCAATGATGTGGGTTTTTACCGCCTCCCTTGCCCGGGCGATTTCCTCCCAGTAGGCCGGCGGTTTGTAGCCGTCCACTTTGCTGCGGGCATGGATAACAATCTCTTCGGCACCGGCGGATTCCAGCGCCTGCGCACAGGCCACGCCCATGGAACGGTCGTCGTAGCCCAGCCGCATCTTGGCGGTAACGGGCACATGGCCAGGCACAGCCTGACGAACAGCAGCCACAATTTCGTGCATGAGCTCCGGTTCCCGCATCAACACGCAGCCGCCCTTGTGTTTATTCACGGTTTTGGCGGGGCAGCCAAAGTTGATGTCCACCTGAGTAGCGCCAAGTTCCGCAGCCCGCACGCCATGGCGTGCCATCTGATGAGGGTCTGAACCCAATAGCTGAACGGCAACGGGGGTACCTACTTGAGTGAGTGACCGGTTGTGTAGCTCGGGGGCGTATTTGTAGAACACTCTCGGAGGCAGCATGCCATGGGTCACGCGAATGAATTCGGTTACGCAACGATCTATTCCGCCGACCTTGGTCAGGGTTTCGCGGATAGGTGCGTCGACCAGCCCTTCCATCGGGGCAAGGATGATTCGCATGAAGGCTCCAGAGGTTTGATCAAAAGGGGTAAAGGTTATGGCTGATCAAAAATCAGACGGAGCGGATTGTAGGGAATTTGGCGGGAAGTTGGTAGCCGGGCATTCCGCAATGGAATGCCCGGCTGGTTACGGCTGGTTTACTTCTTGACGTCGAAGCGATCGGCGTTCATGACCTTGGTCCAGGCGGCGACGAAGTCGTTCACGAACTTCTCTTCGTTGTCGTCCTGGGCGTACACCTCTGCGTAGGCACGCAGGATGGAGTTGGAGCCGAACACGAGATCAACACGGGTCGCGGTGAACTTGGTGTCGCCAGTCTTGCGATCCACGATGTTGTACGAGTTCTTGCCAGTAGGCTCCCAACGGTTTGCCATGTCGGTCAGATTCACGAAGAAGTCATTGGTCAGTTGGCCAACGCGATCTGTGAATACGCCGTGCTTGGTGCCACCATAGTTGGTCCCGAGCACCCGCATGCCGCCAAGAAGAACGGTCATTTCAGGCGCGGTCAGACCCATCAGTTGGGCACGGTCCAGAAGCATTTCTTCAGGCTTGACCACGTAATCCTTCTTCTGCCAGTTGCGGAAGCCGTCAGCCAACGGCTCCATCGGTTCGAAGGATTCTGCGTCCGTCATCTCGTCGGTCGCATCGCCACGACCCTTGAGGAAGGGAACGTGCACGTCATGGCCGGCAGCTTTGGCTGCCATCTCGATGCCCAGATTACCACCCAACACGATCACGTCAGCGATGCTGGCGCCGGTGTCGGCCGAAATCTGCTCATACACCTTGAGCACCTTGTCCAGACGATCGGGCTCATTGCCCTGCCAGTCCTTCTGGGGAGCCAGGCGAATCCGGGCACCGTTGGCACCACCACGCATATCAGATCCGCGGAACGTGCGGGCGCTGTCCCAAGCGGTGCAGACCAGCTCGTTCAGGCTCAGACCCGCTGCGGCGATTTTTTCCTTCACCACCTCTTCGATGTAGTTGGTCTCGCCCTGGGGCACCGGATCCTGCCAGATCAGGTCTTCATCCGGCACACCCGGACCAATGTAACGGGACTTCGGCCCCATATCGCGGTGCGTCAGCTTGAACCAGGCACGGGCAAAGCAATCCTTGAAGTAATCCGGATCGGCCATGAACTTCTCGCAGATCGCACGGTACTTCGGGTCCACCTTCATGGCCATATCCGCATCAGTCATCATCGGCTTGCGACGGACAGATGGGTCGGTCGGGTCGACCGGCATGTGCTCTTCTTTGATGTCGATCGGCTCCCACTGGTTCGCACCAGCCGGGCTCTTGGTCAGCTGCCACTCGTAGCCGAACAACAGATCGAAATAGCCCATGTCGAACTTGGTCGGGTTCGTCGTCCAGGCGCCTTCGATACCGGAGGTGACGGCATTGGTCGCCTTGCCGCCGAGATTCGGGTTCATCCAGCCGAAGCCCTGGGTTTCGACGTCTGCACCTTCCGGCTCTGGTCCAAGGGCATCTGCATCACCATTACCGTGCGCCTTACCAACCGTGTGGCCGCCCGCGGTCAACGCTGCAGTCTCTTCATCATTCATCGCCATGCGGGCAAAGGTCGTTCTTACCTGCTCGGCGGTCTTCTGGGGATCCGGTTGACCATTGACGCCCTCCGGGTTCACATAGATCAGACCCATCTGCACGGCGGCCAGAGGGTTTTCCATGGTGTCAGGCTTGTTCACATCCTCATAACGGCTGTCCGACGGTGCCAGCCACTCTTTTTCCGCACCCCAGTAGATGTCTTTCTCCGGGTGCCAGATGTCCTCCCGGCCATAGGAGAAACCAAACGTCTTCAGGCCAAACGATTCATAGGCAACGTTACCGGCCAGGATAAACAGGTCAGCCCAGCTCACCTTGTTGCCGTACTTTTTCTTCAGCGGCCACAGCAGACGGCGGGCCTTGTCGAGGTTGCCGTTGTCGGGCCAGGAGTTCAGAGGAGCAAATCGCTGGTTACCGGTACCCGCACCACCGCGGCCATCGGCCAGTCGATAGGTACCGGCCGCGTGCCACGCCAGACGAATCATCAGACCACCGTAATGACCCCAATCAGCCGGCCACCATTCCTGGCTGTTGGTCATCAACTCGTGCATGTCTTTTTCAAGAGCTTCGTGGTCAAGTTTCCTGACCTCTTCCCGGTAGTCGAAATCTTCACCGAGGGGATTGGTTTTGCGGTCGTGCTGATGAAGGATGTCCAGATTGAGGTTCTCAGGCCACCAGCCGGCTACGTCGGCCTTCTCCTGGGTATTCGAGCCATGCATTACGGGGCACTTTCCACCCGCACTGTTGTTGTCGGTCATTTCTCTCTCCTCATTGGGGTTGGCAAAACGACACTGCTTTGATTCAGGCACTTCTAACTATAGGACACAACAAACAATCTGCTCTGAGTATTTCTTATGTCCCGGATAGCGTGTGCCTATAGGGTTTCCCGCACGCCATGCGGGTTCATTCCATTACTGGGCACAAGCGTAATCACTTGAATAACTCGCCAGGATGTCTAGAAAGTCCGGCCAGGCGATTGAACGACTGATTGACACTGCATTGGACATGGATCTGCTCCTGCCTAACGAGAACACAACCACCTTAGCGCGAGGTCGATCGCCCAATACAATTAATTAAAAATAAATTTGTGAAAGCTTTTATTTATGAATGAAGTGCTGGCTGACTAGAGCCGCTCAATGGAAGAGAACTTGCCGGCATCGTCAAAAACGATGCGGAAACTGCCGCGAATTCCATCGCGGAGGTAGAAACGGGAGAGAATACGGGCCGGGAAGCGGACGGAGCGTCCGTCCCGGGC
This sequence comes from Marinobacter sp. CH_CUG1437-1, assembly GCF_037029655.1. Taxonomy (NCBI): domain Bacteria; kingdom Pseudomonadati; phylum Pseudomonadota; class Gammaproteobacteria; order Pseudomonadales; family Marinobacteraceae; genus Marinobacter; species Marinobacter sp. CH_CUG1437-1. Next base: position 166,138 of record NZ_JAYMEW010000004.1, read on the forward strand.
CGTGGTGTGAACATCGGTGGCAACGCCCTGATAAAGCTTGATCCACTCATCAGGGCTGATGCTGATATCCACTATAATCTGCTGCATCGGCTATCAGTTGGCCAATTCAAGCAACAGACGGTTCAGGCGGGTAACGTAGGCACCCGGATCCGGGAGCTGCTCACCGCTGGCCAGGGTGGCCTGATCCAGCAGGACTGCAGAGAGCTCGTTGAACCGCTCTTCGCCCTTCTCGCTCTCAAGGCGCTGCACCAGTGGATGGTCCACGTTAATCTCGAAGATCGGTTTACTTTCCGGCACTTTCTGGCCGGCGGCTTCCATGATCTTCTTCATCTGCGCACCCATGTCAAAATCACCCACAACCAGGCAGGCCGGTGAGTCGGTCAGACGGTTGGTTACACGCACTTCCTGAACCCGGTCGCTCAGAGCATTTTTGATGCGCTCGAGCAGATCCTTGTGCTCTTCGGCCGCCTCTTCCTTGTGCTTCTTGTCTTCCTCGGTCTCGACTTCGCCCAGGTCCAGATCGCCACGAGCGACGTCCTGGAACTGTCTGCCGTCGTACTCGCTGAGGTAGCCCATCATCCACTCGTCGATGCGATCGGTAAGGATCAGAACCTCAATGCCCTTCTTGCGGAATACTTCCAGGTGCGGACTGCTCTTGGCCGCGGTGAAATTGTCGGCGGTAATGTAATAGAGCTTCTTCTGCCCCTCTTTCATACGGCTGATGTAGTCATCGAGAGAGACATTCTGTGTGCTCTCGCCCGTGTGGGTAGAGGCAAAGCGCAGCAGACCGGCAATCTTCTCGCGGTTGCTGAAATCTTCCGCCGGGCCTTCCTTCAATACAGTGCCGAACTCACCCCAGAACTTCTGGTACTGCTCCGGATCCTTCTTGTCCAGCTTGGACAGCATGTCCAGAACCCGCTTGGTCAGCGCGGTACGAATGCTTTCCACGGTGCTGTCGTTCTGCAGGATCTCGCGCGAAACGTTCAGGGACAGGTCGTTCGAGTCGATCACACCCTTGGCAAAACGCAGGTACAGCGGCAGGAACTGCTCGGCGTCATCCATGATGAACACGCGCTGCACATACAGCTTCAGGCCGCGGGGCGCTTCCCGGTTGTAAAGATCAAAAGGCGCTCGGGCCGGGATATACAGCAGGCTGGTGTAGTCCAGCTTGCCTTCCACCTTGTTGTGGGACCAGGTCAGCGGGTCTTCAAAATCGTGGGCGATGTGCTTGTAGAACTCCTTGTACTCCTCGTCCTTGATCTCGGTACGCGGAAGGGTCCAGAGCGCGGTCGCATCGTTGACGGTCTCGTACTCGTCTTTCTTCTCGCCTTCATCGGACTCGGCCTTCATGACCACCGGAAACGAAATATGGTCGGAGTACTTCTTCACCAGGCTGCGCAGTTTCCAGCCGTTGGCAAATTCCTTGGCGTCCGATTTCAGGTGCAGCACAATCTGGGTACCACGGTTTTCCCGATTGACTTGCTCAATGGAAAACTCACCGTCGCCCTTGGACTCCCAATGCACGCCCTCTTCTACCGGAGCACCGGCGCGGCGGGTAAACACATCCACCTTGTCGGCCACGATAAACGCCGAATAAAAACCGACACCAAACTGGCCGATCAGCTTGCTGTCCTTCTTCTCATCACCAGACAACTGCTGCAGGAATTCGGCGGTGCCGGAACGGGCAATGGTGCCCAGGTTCTGGATGACGTCGTCACGGGTCATGCCGATACCGTTATCGGTCAGAGTGACAGTATTCGCCTCTTCATCGAAATCCAGGCGAATCTTCAGCTCAGGATCCCCCTCGTAAAGGCCGTCATCTTTCAGGGCTGCGAAACGCAGTTTGTCCTCGGCATCTGAAGCGTTGGAAATCAGCTCACGAAGGAAGATTTCCTTGTTGGAGTACAACGAGTGAATCATCAGGTGAAGCAGCTGCTTCACTTCGGTCTGAAAACCCAGAGTCTCTTTTTGCGTCTCAACCGTCATGGCGTTTTTGTCTCCTGCTACAAATAATCGGGCTAATGGCAGCGCCCGAGTTACCTCATGATTCATGGAGCGGCACGGGTAGGAAGGGCTTTCCAAAACACGCTGTGAATACATCCATGTACGCTCGGCTCCGCCCCTCGCGCTTTTCGCTCCTGCGTCGCACAAGGGTCCTGGGCAGGCCGTCCATGGCCTGCCCGTGAAGAGCTTTCGCTCTTCACCCATGGCTCCGCACGGTTTTGGAAAGCCCTTCCTACCCGCGCCACCAGGCTATTGTGTTCGTTCTGAGCAAAAGTGGGGGCACGCCGGGGCATTTCAAGCCCCGGTGCATTGGCAAATCAGTCTTCGAGGAGGAAGTGTGCCCTGGCAGTCGCAATGGGTTGCGAGCGGGATTTTTGCCAGGCGCTGACCATCACATTGGCTACGCGGTTGCCCTGGCGGGTCAGGCGGCATTCGGCGTAGGTTTCGCGGTTGAGACCGGCACGGAGGTAATCCAGGGAAAAATCGACGATGCGGGGCATACGCAGGCTTTCCTGGGACATGATCAGGTAGATGTTGGCGGACATCTCCATGAAACCACCGATCACACCGCCATGAATGGCCGGCAGGATCGGGTTTCCGAGGTTGGAGTCCTTGCAAGGCAGACGGAAAATCAGGTCGTCACCGAAGCGCTCACACTGCAGACCAATCCAGGTGGCGTAGGGAATGCTGTTCAGCATGCGGCTGAAGTCTCCGGTTTCCTGGGTGTAACGGAGGATTTCAGGATCGGTCATTCTTCACCTCCGGTAATCAGATCCCGGTAGTGTTTCGGGCTGGCATCCTTGCCAATACGCATGAAGGTGGCCACGCAGTTGGCAATGGTTTCACCGCCCTCCTGGTAAGCCTCGCACCGGGTAAAAATGATGTTACGGGTTACCCGGTAGGTTTCGGCCCTTGCGTAGACCGGCTTCCTGGGATGTGCCGGGCGCATGTAGTCGACACGCAGGTCGAGCGTTGGGCAAAGCTCAAAATCGTCCAGTGCGCAAAGGATCACACAGCCTGAGGTGGTATCCATGAGAGTGGTAATGGCGCCGCCATGAATCACACCGGTGTCCGGGTTACCGATAATCCGGTCACTGTATGGCAGGCACAGTGTCAGGCTGCCCTTTTTGGCTTCGGTAACGGTAAGCCCCAGCTCTTTGGCCTGGTTGAGTGTGTCGATAAAACGGGTAACCCGTTTCCGTCGGATGTCATCGTTCATTCAGGTTCAACCTGTGGATCAGCTTTTGGGTTTTGCGCTGCTTTCCGCCTTGCCGGGCAGCGGCTCTTCGAACACCTTACCTGCTCTCAACGCCTCCAGTGCCGTAGAACAGAATTCCCGGCGGTAGAGTACGATGACCACCAGGGTGGACGCCGCCATGAAAACGATCGGATGGATAAACCAGCCTACCACGGCAAGCGCGTAATAGTAGGATCGAAGACCCAGGTTGAACGCGTCGCCTGCGAGGTTGCAGATGTTGCCGGCACTGCGGGCGAAGGCTTCCCGTCCTGCCGGGCTGGTTTTGGTATCGTCCGGTGGCGGGGCACTGCCTACCATCACCGAGACAAAATTGTACATCCGCATGGACCAGGTGAATTTGAAGAAGGCATAGATAAACACCACTAGCAGCACCACCATGCGCAGCTCCCAGATTTCCCGGGTCGGCAAGGTTCCGAATGGCATGGTGCTGAACACTTCCATCACTTCCTGGGTGTATCCAAGGGCAGTGATAATACCCGCGAGAATCAGCAGGCAACTGGAGGCGAAAAAGGCGCCGTTTCGCTCCAGGTTACCAACCACCGACGCATCGGCAATCCGGTTTTCCCGGCGCAACATGACGCGCATCCAGTCTTCCCGATAAAGGTCGAGCGTGTTGGAGAGACAGGGCCGGTCGGCGGCGCGGCGTTTGGAGTACTCGGTATAACCCAGCCAACAAACCAGGAACCAGAGCAAAGCGATTAATTCGAGAAGATTACCCATTGGCTGCCCTAGATTTGAAAATGGCGAAACAGAGCGGGAACAGGGGCTTATGATACGCCATGGACCTGTTCGCCACCACCGCTCGAGGCGGTGCGGTAATCCACCCACAACCAATCATGTGCTATAAACTGGCCATTCAGGAATCGGGTAAAGATTTACGACGAAGCCCGACATAGATTCATCGAAAAGGGAGCTCATCTTGAACCTGTCTGCTATCAAAACCAGCCTCGCTATCATTGCCCTGGCGGTATTGCTGAGTGGTTGCTCGGTTAATCCGGTTACCGGCGAAAAGCAGCTTTCGCTGATCGGCGAGAGCCAGGAACTCGCCATGGGCGCGGAGCAATACGAGCCCACACAGCAAACCCAGGGCGGCCGGTTTTACATCGACCCCGAGCTGAATCTGTACGTGAGCGAGGTCGGCCAGAAGCTGGCGCAGGTCAGCGATCGTCCCGATCTGCCCTACGAATTCGTGGTTCTTAACAGCAGCGTGCCCAACGCCTGGGCCTTGCCCGGGGGCAAGATCGCCATCAATCGCGGCCTGCTGACAGAACTCGAGGACGAGGCTCAGCTTGCCTCGGTTCTTGGCCACGAGATTGTTCACGCTGCGGCCAGACACAGTGTTCAGCGGATGCAACAGGGCATGCTGATCAGTGCCGGCGTTGCTGGCCTCGGCTTTGCGCTTTCGGATAACGAATGGGCCGGGCTGATCATGGGTGGTGCCGCATTGGGGGCCCAACTCGCACTGGCGCAATACAGCCAGGGAGATGAACTGGAATCTGATCATTACGGCATTCTTTACATGAAACAGGCAGGCTACGACCCGCAGGCGGCTGTCGAGCTTCAGGAGCTCTTTCTGAAACTCTCTGAGGGCCGTCAGTCCAGCTTCATTGATGGTCTGTTTGCGACCCATCCACCCTCGGCAAAGAGGGTGCAGGAAAACCGCGAACTGGTTCAGAAGATCGGTGCCGGCGGCTATCGGGGAGAGGATGTCTATGAACGCAAGATGGCCAAGCTCCGTTCGCTGCAACCCGCGTACGAGGCCCACGACAAGGCCATGGAGCTTGCTTCCAAGGGTGAAATGAAACCTGCCCTGGACAAAGTAAACGAAGCGATTCGCCTGCTTCCGCGGGAGGCCATGTTCTACGCGCTGCGCGGTCGAATCTATCAGGAGCAGAAGGAAGCCGAGAAAGCCGCTGCCGACTTCGAGAAGGCCGTGGAGCTCTATCCCGAAATGTTTAAATACCGCCTTTACAACGGCCTGAATGCCCTGAGACTCAATAATCTGGACAAGGCCAGGGAAAACCTCATCAAAGCCAATGAAACCGTTCCCACATCCATCGCCTTCCTGCGACTCGGCGATGTCGCGGTAAAACAGAATAATCGAAATGAAGCCATTGCCTATTACAGCAAGGCCGCCGAAGCCGGTGGTGACTTGGCTGAAGAGGCCAAACGTAAACTGGCGGCACTCACGCAATAATTGCCGCCGGAAACGTTGGATTTAGAAGGCCGGAGTCCCGAGGGGTTCCGGCCTTTTTATTGCCCGGGATCAAGATTGCCGGTCTGACGCACATCTTCTGTCAACGCCTCCATTGACTTTTAGAGCAATAACTCTAAAAATCAGATCACATCAACAATGATTGGATGACGGACATGTTAGCGAAACGTATCCAGCCCATGGTCTTCCAGGCGCGCCGCTTGTATGTGGAACTGATGTTTCAGGTAATGGGGCGGGCACTGCAGGCTGTGAGTGAAGTGGACGAAAAGGTTCAGAATGAAGCCCGGGCCCTGCCGGATGGCTTTCTGTTTGAAATGATGGTGATGCCGGACGGCTCAAAGCTGATCGTGGAGCACACCGGCCAGGGGCGATTCCGCTACCACGGTGACCAGGCGCCCCGCCCCGTCGACCTGTCAATTCAGTTCAAGCACATTGCCCATGCGTTTCTGGTGCTGTCTTTCCAGGAGAAAACCTCCGTGGCATTCGCCAATGACCGCATGCTGGTCGATGGCGACATCAGCTATGCGGTGCGCATGACCCGGGTGCTGAACCGGCTTGAGTCATTCATTCTGCCAAAACTGATCGCCGAGCGGGCCGTGAAGGAGTACCCGGCCGATCTGCACCTGCCGGAAAAACTGATCAGTGCTGCGCGCATTTACCTGAAAGTTGCCACCAATTTTGTCGAGACAGCGAGAGCGTGATGACCACTAAATATTATGAGTTCTTCTGCCCGGTGAAAGTCATTGCCGGCAAGGCCGCACTTGAACACATTCCCTATGAGCTCACAGGCATGGCTGCGAGACGGCCGATGATCGTAACCGACAAGGGCGTACGGGCTGCGGGTCTGCTGGAGCCCGTTATCGCCGCTTGTGAGGAAAGCGGGCTGGAAATCACGTCTATCTATGATGATGTTCCGCCAGACTCCTCCACCACCGTGGTGCGTGATATCGCCGGCATTTACCGTCAGGAAAAGTGCGACTCCATTATCGCCGTCGGCGGCGGTTCGGCGATTGATACCGGCAAGGCCGTCAATATTCTGGTTTCCGAGGGTGGTGACGATATCGCGAAGTACAGCGGTGCCGGCGTGCTCAAGCATCCCCTGAAGCCCTTCTTCGTCGTGCCCACAACAGCCGGTACCGGTTCGGAAGTCACCTCCGTTGCCGTCATCACCGATGAAACCAAGGGCGTCAAGCTGCCCTTCACGTCATCGTTCCTGCTGCCTAACGCGGCGATCATTGACCCGCGCATGACACTTACCCTGCCGCCGCACATCACCGCGGCAACGGCGATGGACGCCATGACCCATGCCACGGAAGCCTTTACCTGCATGGCCAAGAACCCATTGAGCGACGCATACGCCACCGCGGCGATCAAAAAGATCAGCCACTCCCTGCTCAATGTGATGGACAACCCGAAAGACAGCGACGGCCGGTTGGAGCTGGCCCAGGCGTCGACCATGGCCGGCATTGCCTTTTCAAATTCCATGGTGGGCCTGGTGCATGCATTGGGACACGCAATGGGCGCTATCTGTCACCTACCCCACGGTCTGTGTATGAGTCTTTACCTGCCCTATGTGCTGGAGTACAACCTGGAAACCATCCGGGATCCTCTGGGCGACTTGTTGCTGTATCTGGAAGGCCCGGAAGTGTTCGCAGCAACGCCTGCAAGCCGCCGGGCAGAGGCCAGTATTTCCGCCATTCGCAAACTTCGGGATGCCCTTTACAAGCGGTGCCAATTGCCACGTACACTGAAGGAAACCGGCAAGGTAACCGAGGATCAGCTGGATCACATCGCCGAAATGGCGCTGGATGATGGCTCCATCATGTTCAACCCGAAGGAAGTGACACTGGAGGACGCCCGCGCGGTTCTGCGACGCGCCTGGGCATAACCGGAAAGCGGGGGCCGCACGCGGCCCCGGCTTTAGCATTTTTCTTAAGATAGAAATCACATCATTGAAAAGGACTGAGCAAAAGAGGACAATTAGCCACTTCTGGCAGGGATGATAGCCGGGTTCATTTTTCACCTACAGCATCGTTTCGTAGAGAGCCCCCTCCGCATGCAAAACCGAGTGTCCTGCCTCACCTCTGCCATTCTCGGCATCCTGCTGGTTGCTCTGACAATACCTTCTTTTTCCGTATCCGCGTCCGAGGAAGTGTCCGGGGAAGAGCGTGTATTCCGTTTCAACATCTCTCCCAACGGCTATCCCCCCTACCTGATCGTTGATCAGAACCAACCCTCAGGAATCATGTGGGATGTCGTGTCCGTGGTTGCCAAACGCCTTGGCTACAGGGTTATTGCGGAAAGGATTCCGCGAAAGCGGGTTGATCAGATGCTGCATGAGGGTTACATCGACGGCACGCCAAGGGCCCGGGAGTGGGCAGATAATCCGGAGCAGTTCCTGTTTACTGATCCTGTCGTGGACATCGAAGAGGTGTTTTTTGCACCTGCTCAATCGGACTTCTCGTACGAGAGCCCAGACGATCTGGTTTCAAAAACCATTGTTACTCACCTCGGGTACCGGTATCCGCTGCTCGAGCCTTACTTCGAAGAGGGCCGAGTTCGCCGTTTCGATGTTTCCAGGGACAAGGACATGTTCACGTTCGTGCTGCACGGCGACCGATTCGACGCGGCTGTCGCTGATCGGCTGGTCGGAAAATGGATCCTGCGGAACGAGGGCCTCAGGCAGCACTTCGACATAACCAGCAAGGGCATCAGCAATTATGGCTTCCGGCTGATGTTGCGTAAGGACTGGCATTCCTTCGCCAATCAATTCAATGCCGAACTGGCGGAGATGAGAGAGAACGGCGAACTTGACGCCATTCTCGCCAACTACCGATAACCGCTGCCGCCGCTCTACCCCGGGCGCCTTACTCCAGGCGCCTTAGCAGAAGCATGGGCGACACGCTCAGAACCGGCCGGAGTTGCCATCGGCCAAACAGGGCCAGAACCAGGGCGCTAACCAGCGGGATAGGCAGCACCACATGCCAGTGCCATTGGAATGTGCCCTCGAACATCCGGAACTGCAGTGCCCAGACCGCCGCCTCGGCGGCAACCACGCCCAATAAACCTGCAAAGCCTCCCAGCAACGCGAACTCGAGCATAGTGCTGCGCACTAACAGTTTCTGCCTGCCGCCCAGAGTTCGTAGCAAGGCCCCTTCCCTTTGCCGGTCCTGGAGCGTCGCACTGACCACCGCTGCCATAACCACAAGCGCTGCGGCAAGAATCAGCGCCAGGATGGCTTCAATCGCCTGTGTTACCTGGCGGACAATCTCCTGGATTCGCTCGATCACGTGGTCGATTTCCAGTACCGAAACGGTCGGGAACTGGCGCGAAAACTCGTTCAATGCATCCTTGCTGTCCTTGGGAAGATAAAAGCTGGTTATCCAGGTTGCAGGCATGTCTGTCAGGCCGCCCTCCGGCGGGAAGGCCATGTAGAAATTGGGTTTCATGCTGTCCCACTGAACCGTGCGGATACTGGTGACAGCTTCCGTTACCTTCTCGGAACCGATGGTAAAGGTCAGTTTGTCGCCCAATGACAGGCCGAGTTGTGCAGCCAGTTCGGCTTCCACCGAGACGCCGTTTTTCTGGTTCTCACCGAACCAGGTGCCCTCCACTACCTCGTTGTCTTCCGGTAGAGCCGACATCCAGGTGAGGTTCAGTTCACGGTTAAGGGCGTTTACATTCTCATCCTTACTGACCGTTTCCTTGACCGGCTGTCCGTTGAGCTCGGTCAGACGACCGCGAACCATGGGGTAGAGTTTATCCAGGGGCTGGCCACGCTCTTGCCAGAACGCATCAACGTCCTCAACCGCGTCCGGCGCAATATTGATCAGGAAGTGATTGGGCGCTTCATCGGGCAACTGGGCCTGCCAGTCCGACAGTAATGAAGTCCGCACCAGTATCAGCGTGGCCGCAAGCATCAGCGTCATCGCAAACACGGCAATCTGGGACAGACTGGCCCTGCGATGCCGGTAGAGGCCCACCAATGCCAGACGCCAGGCGTTACCGCCGCCACGGACCTTACGCAGTGTGGCCACTAGCAGCCATCCAACCAGGCCAAGGGCGCCAAGCAGCAGGGCAAGGCCACCGAGCAGGGAAACCACGAGGGCCAGTTCGCCGGCGTACATCCATACCAGTCCGAACACCGCCACAATGGCGATCAGGATATCCGGCAAGGCCTCACGACCTGTTTCACCGGGTTGGCTTCGCAGTACGCGCATGGCCGGCACATTGCGAAGCCGACGCACCGGCGGATAGGCGAAGGCAAACAGAGAAACAAGAGCGGTCAGAAGCGCGGGTACCAGGGCGGAAGGGTCGAGCTGGAAGTCCACCGGGCGCTCCAGTACCTCGCTCAGCATGCGAGTCAGCAACCAGTAAAGCGGCATGGCCACCAGCAGGCCACCGACGATGCCGGTAACGCCCCAGAGTGCCAGACGCCTGAGATACAAGCCGCCAATACCAGCGCCGCTCAGACCGAGGGTCTTCAGTAATGCGACGGTGTCGCGTTGAGACAGGGCGTATTGCCGGCTTGCAACAGCAACCGCCACAGCGGCAAGCAGAACCGCAAGGCTGCCGCCGAGCAGCAGGAATCGCTCGGCACGCTCAAGGGAGCGGGAGAAGGTTTCACCATCGCGAACGCCCTCCCATTCATGGCTGGGCTCCATGCGGGGTTGCAGCCATTGATAGTAAGACTCCAGCGAGGCTTCATCACCGGCAAACAGATAAACATACTCAACCCGGCTGCCCTCCTGAATCACCCCGGTGGCTGAGACATCATCCACATGCATCATTACCCGTGGCGCCAGCGCGGAGAGCCGGAAACCACCGTCGGGCTCGCGAATGAGGAGACCTGAGACGGTCAGGTTCAGATTCCCGACTTCCAGGGGCTCTCCGATTTCCAGATCCAGCAGTCTGAGCAGGCGCGGGTTGATCCAGACCTCTCCTGGCCCGGGCCCCTGACTGACCAGCTCCCTGGGACCCGTTGGGTCCCGCTGTATTTCGATATCCCCCCGGAGCGGATATTCGTTGCTGACGGCTTTCACCGACACCAGCTGGAAATTATCAGCGCCCAAAACCATGGTGGAGAATTCCACCATTCGACCGGTTGCAAGCCCCTGATCAGTCGCTTCCTCCAGCCATGAATCGGGAATGGGTCGACCATTTTCCGCTTCCAGCTGCCGATCCGCCGCCAGGAACGAACTGGCTGAGGAAACCAGGGTGCGTTGCAGCTGGCTGGCAAACAGGGCGATGGTAGCAACCGTGGCAACGGCAATGATCAGAGCGGCAAGAACGACACGAACATCCCGTTCCCGCCAATCCCGGCGGACCGACATGAGCTTGTTTGCAGCCGCCATCAGTGTGCCATCTCCTGAGCAGCGCTCGGTTCGGTAAGAACGCCGGCTTCAATGTGGAACTGCCGATTGCAGCGCGCCGCCAGGTGTTCGTCGTGGGTAACCATTACCAGCGTTGTGCCCTGCTCCCGGTTGAGCGCCATGAGCAGATCGGAGACTGCCTGGCCGGTGCGGTTGTCCAGGTTGCCGGTCGGCTCATCAGCAAACAGAATCAGCGGCTCAGAAGCGAACGCCCGCGCAATCGCTACCCGCTGCTGCTCACCGCCCGACAGCTGTCTTGGAGTGTGGGTCAGACGTTCGCCCAGGCCCACCCGTTCCAGTAATTCACGTGCTCTTTTTTCCGGAGCGCTCATACCCGCCAACTCCAGGGGCAACATAACGTTCTCGAGCGCGGTGAGCGCAGGTAAAAGCTGGAAGGACTGGAACACGAACCCAACCCGGTGGGCCCGAAGCTTTGCCCGCTCGTCTTCGCTGAGCTTGCTGATCACCGACCCGTCCAGCTCAACCGTTCCCTCAGTCGGCGTATCGAGGCCGGCTAACAGACCCAGGAGTGTGGTTTTTCCAGACCCTGAGCGCCCGACAATGGCTACGGACTCTCCCCGATTGATTTCAAGAGTGACCCCTTGCAAGATCGTGAGCGTATCGGTTTCAACACTGACGCGGTGAGTCAGGTTATTTACCCGTAACATTGGGCTCTGGCTATCCGGGTTAATATTGGTCATCTGGTTCACGGAGTCTCCCGATCCTGGGTCCTGAAAACGACTTAAAGGTGTATTGGTTGTCTATGCATACGGCATTGGTGTACGTCAGATCAATTCTTTTTCTTGTAGCTACCCTGTTGGCGCTGCCCGTGGCGGCGAGCCAGAACACGCTTCTGATTGTCGGAGACAGCCTCAGTGCCGCCTATGGCGTCCCCTCCGAAACTGCCTGGGTGCAGTTGTTACGTGAGCGCCTGGAAGACAAGGGACTAACGGAATGGGAAGTGGTCAATGCCAGCATCAGCGGAGAGACCACCGATGGCGGCGCTCGTCGTCTGCCCGAACTGCTTGAGGAGAACGAGCCCGAAGTGGTGATCATCGAATTGGGAGGCAACGACGGCCTTCGCGGCTTTCCGCCCAATGTTATCGAATCCAATCTCGCCTCCATGATCGAAAAAGTCCAGGGTTCGGGGGCGCGTGCCGTACTGGTGGGCATGCAGATACCTCCCAATTACGGACAGCGGTACACAGAGATGTTCGCCGAAATCTACCCGAAGCTGTCAGACCGTTACGACACCGCTCTGGTTCCCTTCTTCCTGGACGGCATCTACAACCAGGACGGACTGATGCAGGACGATGGTATTCATCCTACCGAGGAAGCCCAGGTCAAACTGCTGGACAACGTCTGGCCGGTCATCAAACCGATCCTTCAGTAACCCCGACTCAGTGCAACCCCCGAAGAAACGCCAGGGCCCGGCGCTCTGACCAGTAGAACCCGTCCCTGGCATGCTCGACAAACCCCACATGACCGCCCCAGCGGGGCGCCTCAAGGCGCACATGGGCGCCGAGCTGCCGCCGGGACTCCGGAAAGCATTGCGGCGACAGGAAAGGATCATCGGCGGCATTGACCATCAGCGCCGGCACCCGCACATCTCGCATGCGCCCCAGTGCCGAGCACTGTGCCCAGTAATCCCGGGCATTGCGGAAACCGTGCAGTGGTGCCGTGTAGCGGTCATCAAACTCATGAAAACTGCGGATCGCGTCAAACCCGGAAACATCGATCAGGTCCGGGAACTTTTCTGCCTTCTCCTGCATTTTCACCTTCAGATCCCGAAGAAAGCGCTGCATGTAAATCTTTCGGCTGGGCAGCGCCAGCATATCGGCGCTGCCGGCCAGGTCGCAGGGAACCGAATAGGCAACGGCGCCGCAGATCCGGCTATCGACTCCCTCACCCTGTTCGCCCAGATAAAGCAGCGTCAGATTGCCCCCCATGCTAAACCCGGAAAGGAACAGGGTTTTGTAGTTACCCGACAAACCGTGATTGACCACCAGGCCGAGATCCTCGGTGGCGCCGCTATGATAGAACCTGGGTTGCCGATTCATAACGCCGCCGCAGGAGCGGAAGTTCCACGCCAGAACATCCCATCCCTCACGCAGCAAGGCTCGGGTTAAACCGAGCACGTAGGGACGCCGGCTATGCCCCTCCAACCCGTGGGACACAATCGCCAGACGGTCGCTGCCCTGCCGGTACCAGTCCAGGTGCAGTTCGTCGTCATCCGGCGTCGCAATCACTTCCGGCTCGGGATCCACCATGGGTACTTTGCGAAACAGCGTGGGCCAGACCGACTGGACGTGACCGTTGCGTAGCCACGGTGGCGGACGATAGTGAAGAGTCCTGCTTTCGTACAATTTTTAGCCTTTCATATCAGGGGGTTGACCCCGTAAATCAAAGCGCTTAATATGCGCGCCACTTGATGCTGTTCCCCGATAGCTCAGTTGGTAGAGCAACGGACTGTTAATCCGTTTGTCGCTGGTTCGAGCCCAGCTCGGGGAGCCACTTATTTCGAAATGCAGCTGCTTCTGATGAATCAGCGGCATTTTTCGTTTCCCGCCCTAGAAAATCTGTTCGCGCTGCATGAATTCGGTCAGCACGCGGAACAGCGTGAAGCCATCCTCGGTTCCGATCAGTTCCCGAATGGAGTGCATACCGAACTGCGGTACACCAATGTCCAGCGTGGTCACTCCCAGATTACCCGCCGTGAGCGGCCCGATGGTACTGCCACAGCCCATGTCACTTCGAACCACAAACGTCTGGTGTGGCAAACCCAGCTCGTCACTGATGTGGCGGTATACGGCCGCCGAGCGACTGTTGGTGGCGTAACGCTGGTTGTGGTTAACCTTGATCACCGGCCCCTGATTGAGAATCGGACCGTGATTTTCGTCGTGTTTATCCATGTAATTGGGGTGAATGCCGTGGGCATTATCCGCCGACACCATCATCGAACGGGCAATGGCCCGAGCCTTGCCGGAGCCGGCCCAACGATCCAGCACCGCCGTGAGGAACGGCCCCTGGGCGCCTTCGGCCGACATACTGCCAACCTCTTCGTGATCATTGCAGACCAACAGAGCGGCCTCATCACCGGAAGCTTTCAGCAAAGACTGAAGGCCGATGTAACAACTCAGCAGGTTGTCCAGCCGAGCGGATGCGATGAAATCATCGCGCAAACCGACAAACGACGCCTCACGGGCATCGTAAAAGCTCAGCTCGTAGCCCAGAACCTTGCGAACACTCAGTTCGGATTCTGTTCTGACCTGTTGTGACAGCAAATCGACAAAGCTGGTCGTGTCACTTTCCGGAACCTGCATCACAACCGGTGGCAGATCGGTCTGGGGATTAACCGTCCGATTGCTGTTGGCTTCGCGGTCGAGGTGGATGGCCAGACTGGGGATAAACGCGATGGGTTTGCGAAAATCCACCAGCGTATCCCGCACCTTGCCGTCCTCGTCCAACACCGTAACCCGACCGGCCAGAGAAAGGTCCCGATCAAACCAGGGGTTGAGCAGAACACCGCCGTAGACCTCGACCCCCAGCTGGAAAAAACCCTTGCGGCGAAGCTCAGGTATGGGCTTGACCTTCAGGCAGGGGCTATCGGTATGGGCACCCACCATACGGATCCCCGAGGTGGCAACGTCTTTGCTGCCGGTGCGGAAGGCAACGATCGAAGAGCCGTTACGGATAACGAAATAGCCCTGGTTTTTGGCCAGTGACCAGTCTTCCCGCTCATCCAGTTCCTGGAACCCGGCCGCACTGAGCCGTTGCTTCATGGTGTCAACTGCGTGCCAGGGTGTGGGAGAGGTGTTCAGAAACTTCAATAAATCTTTGTTAAATTCAGCGTGTTCCATGATGTCCCTGATTAAAAGATAATTGCGCCATCAGTATGGCATGAAGCCGTAAAGCCTCATACTGGTCAACGGACATTCCCTATAACCGGGTCACAAATTAACCAGCACCGGGAGCCCAACGTGCCTGCACCGAGATTTCTCGACATTGAATACTGCCAGACCGACGACGCGCTTTTCCCAACCGCCATGGCCTGGTCGCTGGAAGACGGCCGGATGAAAACCGTGGTGATCGCCCCTTCCGATGACTGGCTCCCCGAAGACGGTGACCTCGGTGATATCGACCTGCTCTACCTGGAAGAACAGGGCGTGCCCCTCATCGAACTGGCCCGGGAACTGCACCAGGACCTGCCAGACCAGACCGTATTCGTGGACGGCCTTGATCCGGACGAGATTCTGGTGGACCTGATCTTCACGGCGGTGGGACAGGAAGCCCCGTTTGAGATCGCACCCATCAGTGAGCTTATTACCGGCCTCGACAGCGAAACCCTGGAAGATCGTCGTCGCCAGTTGCTGTTCGAGGAAAGCCTGGAACCTCAACTGCCCGAAAATGGCGTCTACGCCCTGCTGCTAATGGCTCGGGAAGAAGGCCTGTTCGACGAAGACCTTTAACGGTGCAGAACAGACACAGGGAAGTGTGACACGGGTCGACGTAACAAACGGTTACACAAGGCAGAATCAGCCCGTATTCGCCCACGTCAGGAAGCCCGATAACAATGAACAAGGTTGTGCGAACGCCCCTTATCTGCCCACTTGTCCCCGCCCTGTTTCTCGCCTCCCAGGCTGTTCTGGCCCAGGATACTCCTCGAGCAGACAAACACTACATCGGTCTGCTGGCAACCACTTACAACCACCGCACCATCGGTGAAAACACCAAGGAGACGGCCTGGGGCACTGGCGGAACACTGGTGATGGGTGGTCATATCACCGACCTGTTCCACGCCGAGTTGCGGGCGGGCGGTGGCTTTAAAGGCGCCGAAGTCCCGAATAGTGACCTCACACTGAGCGTTGACTACTACGCCAGCTGGTATATCGGCCTGCACTATCCGATTACCGACTACGCCAACCTCTACGGACAGTTTGGCTTTTCCTATATCCATGGCGAGGGGGAGATTAGCGACCCGGCGAATGACCGCAACAACCCCTTTCTGGACCTCGAAGGCGAATTTCCAGACAGCGGCTTCAGCGTCAGCTGGATTGCTGGCCTCGACTTCGAAGTAATGGACGACACCTTCCTGGTGTTCGAAGGAGGAAAGCTCTTCGAAGACACCGCCACGGATGTGAATACCTTCCAGTTCTCCGGCGGCCTGCGCTACGAGTTCTAGAATACAGGTCGGATTACGCTTCGCTAATCCGACCTACCGTTCTATTCAATTTCCTTTATGCCTTGTGGCGGATGTGCCAGCACCGGTGGATCCGGGCATTGCGCTGGAAATCCCTGTCCAGGGTATCCCGGGTAACTTCGGAAACCTCGAACTCGCTTTCCAGCGCCTCGTCGAGCTTGAATCGCCGGAAATTATTGGAAAAGATCAGCAATCCATCAGAGCTCAGCCTCGCCATGGCCTGCCTCACCAGCGTGGGATGATCCTTCTGGATATCCAGAACGCCCGCCATTCGGGCGGAGTTCGAAAATGTGGGCGGATCCATGAAGATCAGATCAAACCGTTGGTCCGCCGTTTTTCGGTCCGCAAGCCAGGCCAGGCAATCCGCCTGCTCTACCCGATGTTTCCGGGGATCCGCACCGTTCAGGGCCAGATTCTCCTCTGCCCATCCGACATAGGTTTTTGACATATCAAGGCTGAGAGAGCGGCTGGCGCCTCCTACCACGGCATGCACCGTGGCCGCCCCGGTATAGCAGAACAGATTCAGAAACCGCTGGTTTGCGGCGTGTTGCTGAATCCAGTGCCGCACCGGCCGATGATCCAGAAACAGACCGGTGTCCAGGTAATCCTTCAGGTTCACCTTCAGCACACAGCCATGTTCGTGAACCTTGAAAAACTCGCCACTGGCAGCCTGTTTTTCATACTGGCTGGTGCCCGTCTGGCGCTGGCGCTGCTTGCACACCATGTCTTCCCGGTCCACGCCGAGCGCTTCGGGAATCACTGCAAGAGCTTCGGCCAGACGTTCACGGGCGGAACGTTCGTCCACCGATTTCGGGGCCGCGTACTCTTGCACGTGTACCCGGCCCTCATAGATATCGATTGCCAGGGCGAACTCCGGCATGTCGGCATCGTAAAGCCGATAGCAACCAATGCCCTGCTTTCTCGCCCACTGGCCAATGGTCTTCATATTTTTCTTGAGCCGGTTACGAAGCATGGCCGCACGTTCCTCGTTGGCAATACGAGGAGTAATCTCACCGGGGATATCGGGGCCCCGCGGGGTCATGGCGCTGGCGTCATTGATTTCGAACAACAGCAACTGAGCAGGCAGTTTGCCGTTGAAAAGCCGGTATTGCTTGTAGCTTCGCAAACCGATGGACTTGCCGTATTCCGGGGCACCGGTAAACACACCAAGCCGCCAGCCGGGTACGCTGCGTTTCACTGCAGCGCCAAGGGCCTGGTACAGGGCGCCCAGTTCCCTGCGCTCACTCAAGCGCTCACCGTACGGCGGATTGGTCAACACCAACCCATGTTTGGACCAGCCGTCCTCCGGTTCCAGGGCCTCAACCGATCGAGCTTCAACGTGGACAATACTCTCAAGCCCAGCCCGCTGGATATTCTTCCAGGCCGTCGCAATGACCCGACTGTCCTGGTCAAAGCCCGCCAGCCTGGGGATTCGTTTCTGTTTACCCTCATGGGCGCGACGTTCTGCTTCCTGGCGCAAGGACAACCAGAGCTCCGGCTGATGGCCCGGCCATTTCTCGAAGCCAAACTGCTCCTGTTTGCGGCCGGGCGCCATATCCAGCGCCATCATCGCGGCTTCAATTACAAGCGTGCCGGACCCACACATCGGGTCCAGAAAATCGCCGCCGGTCGAGGCAATCTCTGGCCAGCCCGCACGCATCAGTAATGCCGCCGCCAGGTTTTCTTTAAGTGGTGCTATGCCTTTATCTGTCCGGTAGCCGCGCATATGGAGGCTGTGGCCGCTGAGGTCGACTCCCAGTGACAGGCGCCCCCGATTCAGTCGAGCGGAGATAATGACATCGGGATTCTTGGCATCCACGGAAGGCCTCGGGCCTCCATTGGCCTGGAACCGGTCCACAATGCCGTCTTTTACCCGCTGTGCTCCGTATTGCGTATTCCGGATTGCCTCGTTCTGACCGAGAAAAGTGACCCGGAAACTTCCATTCACCGGAATATGCTGCTGCCAGTCCATGTGCACAACGCCGTCATACAGCTCGTCGCCACTGTTGGCATTCACTTCTTCGACATGGAGGATCACCCGGTTGGCCAGGCGTGACCAAAGGCAAGCGCGATAACCAGCCTCCAGGGCACCCTCCACCCAGACTCCCGCCGGCGCGTTGCGCACGGTGTCCAGGCCAAAAGTGCTGAGCTCGTCCGCCAGAAGGTATTCCACCCCCTTCGGGCAGGTTACGAAAAATACAGATTTGGACAAGTTCAACTCCTGGTGTATCAGCGGCGACTGGTAAGTTTCCGGAATACTGGCTGTTCCGAAATTGGTGGTGATTTTTTAGTTCACATAACTATAAAAAAAGCGTCACATAGATGAAATAATTAGTGTACATCCGCGCAAGGTTCGACTTACCTTGTAATTGACGCGTCGTTCCGGAAGGTAACAAACTTTCCGTTAACAGGATCCTGACTGCTCTGGCTTGAGCTGACAATAGTGGGTTATCCCGGAGCGGGTAACAGTTGTCGCAGCCACTGCAGGTGTGTACACGCTTGTTCTGTTAATCCATCAGTGAGGAACGGCATGAAAAGACAGAAAAGAGACATGTACGCTCGTGCATACAAGCGGGGTTATCTCGCTGGCGTGTCCGGTAAATCCAAAGACAGCTGCCCGATTGAACAGGCGGAAGTTCGCCAGGAATGGCTGAACGGGTGGCGAGAAGGCCGCACAGATCAATGGGAGGGCATGACCGGCGTATCCGGCATCCACAAACTGGCTAACGTTACGACGGCTTGACGCCTGAACTAACCCCGAATCTTAATCTGATCTTTTTCTACACAACTTGACGCAGTACCCAGAGTAACCCAAATGGGGCCTCCCGCCCCATACCATGCGAAGAAGCGCTACGGGGTTCATTCCCCGCTCGGGCCCGCTAAGCGGGCCCACCTTCGTTCTGGGACACCGACAATCACTGTACCTGCCTGATCGCCTCAACGGCTTCTTTTATCAGCTGAGGCCCACGGTAAATAAACCCTGTGTAAATTTGTACAAGTTTGGCTCCGGCCCGGACTTTCTCTGCTGCGCTCTCGCCGTCGGTAATGCCGCCCACGCCAATAATCGGCAACGACTCCCCCAACTCCGCGTAAAGTCCCTTTATGACCCTCAGAGACGCTTCCCGAACCGGCACTCCGCTCAGCCCCCCGGCCTCATTGGCATAAGGATGACCCGCCACCGCATCACGACTGACCGTTGTATTGGTGGCAATCACGCCGTCCAGCCCCGTCTCTCGCAGCGCAGATGCCACAAAACGGATACCGTCATCGTCCATGTCCGGAGCAATCTTTACGGCTACAGGCACATAACGCCCATGTTCTTTTTCGCACTTCAGTTGCTCGTCCTTGATGGCTTCCAGAAGCCCTTTCAGGGAGTCCCCAAACTGCAGATCCCGTAGCCCTGGCGTATTGGGCGAGGACACATTCACCGTAATGTAATCGGCGCGGGTGTAGACAGCCGAAATCCCCTTTCGGTAGTCCGATTCGGATTGATCGTTGGGCGTATCCTTGTTCTTGCCAACATTGATTCCCAACACCCCGCGGTACCGGCGATTGTCCACGCGCGCCAGCAAGTGGTCCAACCCTTCGTTATTGAAACCCATGCGATTAATGATGGCCTGGTGTTCCGGCAGTCGAAACATTCTCGGCTTGGGGTTTCCGGGCTGCGCCAGTGGCGTGACTGTTCCCACTTCAATGAATCCGAAGCCCAGGGCTCCAAGTGCATCAAGATGATCGGCGTTCTTATCAAGACCTGCGGCGAGCCCGACAGGGTTCGGAAAATCCAGCCCCATAACATTCACTGGCAATGAATCTATTTTTGGCGAAAAAACGCTCAAAACGCCCAATCGTTGCGCAAGATCCAGACCATTCAATGCAATATTGTGAGCCTGCTCAGCCGGAAGACGGAAAAGCAGGTTGCGGAAAACGCCGTACATCTGAAAAAACTCCCCTGATCCAAGTGGGCGGAGTATACCGGAAGTTTTCCACAGCTTCCCGGGATAGAGAAAAATCAGCTCTAAATGACTGTATCATGGCAGTCTCATGACCTTTTCCACGGAATCTGTGGATAACCCTGTTGAAAATCGAGGGGCAACGGTTCCCATCCCTTGATAACTGCGCCAGTCTACAGATTGATCATTTTTTGACCAGTTGAATTTAACTTTATTTTCAATGGGTTATAAATTTTTTCCTTGCCTGTCGACAAATACTAAACAAAATGTTACCCGGTCACCGTTCTGCAATGATGTGCATAAATCACTTGAAATTCGGCTTTCGGGCCAGCACTGCCAAACACTCCAAGAATAACGTTATACTGACACCTGTTTTCGGATCAGGAGTTCTGCAATGCAAGAGCCGATTTCCTCCGCTCAACAGAACCGGGACAGTCTTGCGGGCGAAATGAGGGCGGCTTCAAGGGTCACCATTATTGGAATGATTCTCGATGCCGTACTCGGTGTCATTAAAGTCATTGCAGGTGCTCTTTTTCATTCCCAGGCACTGCTGGTCGATGGCATTCACTCCTTTACCGACGTTGCCTCGGATCTGGTTGTCCTCGGTGTCATGAAAATTTCCCGCCAGGAACCGGATGAAGATCACCCCTACGGTCACCAGCGAATCGAGACCTTCGGCACCCTGGTGCTTGGTAGTATTCTGATCGCGGTAGGAGCTGCCCTGGCCTGGGAAAACACGCTTCGTCTGATCGAAGGCAACGTGGATACCGTTCCCGGGTGGCCGGTCCTGGTAGCGGCGGCCCTGTCGGTGGCCGGGAAGGAGTGGATCTTTCGATACACTCGCCATGTAGGCCTGAAAATTCGCTCGGATCTGATTATCGCCAACGCCTGGCACAGCAGAACCGATGCGTTTTCCTCAATCGTCGTTCTGGTTTCGACCGCAGGTGCCATGCTGGGGATGATCTGGCTCGATGTGTTTGCCGCAGTGGTGATTGCCGGAATCATTATCCACATCGGCTGGAAGTTCACCTGGGACAGCGTAAAAGAGCTTGTGGATACCGGCCTTTCTCACGAAGACACAGAGATGCTCAAGAGCATTGCCCGCGACACAGACGGCGTGCGCAACGTCCACGAACTTCGTAGCCGTCGCATGGGCCATGACATCCTGCTGGATATTCACCTGGTGGTCCGGCCGGAAATCAGCGTTTCAGAGGGACATCAGATCGGTATGCAGGTGGTCTCGGGCATGCGAGACGCTCTGGACAACATTCGGGACATCAATTTCCACATCGACGCTGAAAACGACGAAGACCAGCCACTGACCTCTGAGCGCCTGCCTTCCCGAGAAGACATCCGGGCTGTACTGGCCCGGCATATTGGTGAACTTCCACACCACAGTCGCCTGCGGCTGCACTACCTGAAGAACAAGGTGCACCTGGAACTGTTTCTCGACGAGTACGAGGAAAAAACCCTGTTCTCCTCCGCGAACATCAGGGATCAGCTTCGGGATTACCCCTGGTTTGGCAGTGTCCGGGTTTGGGTGGCCGGCCCCTGAAGAAACCGGCCAAACCCTTTACCTCCGCCGGTTCTCTTCCATCCTGGAGAGAAATTCCTGCATGATCAGGGTATAGAGCTCCCCCCCGAGAAAGCGATCCTCGACACCGGCATCAATGCTCGGATTGTCGTTGACTTCGATCACGGCAACCCGGTTTCCGGACTGCTTGATATCCACACCGTACAGCCCGTTACCAATCAGCTTGGTGGCATTCAGGGCCGCCTGAATCACATTTCTCGGCACCTCGTAAGTGGGCATGGTCTCGAAGCCACCGCTTTCACTCTCGGATTCACCGTGCTGGTAGATCTGCCAGTGGCCTTTCACCATCATGTATTTGCAGGCGTAGATAGCCCGACCACCTAGCACACCAATGCGCCAGTCGTAATCGGTGTACAGATATTCCTGGGCCAGCACCAGGGCCGACTGCTTGAACAGGTCCTTTAGACCGGCTCGCAAGGTCTTCTCATCCTCCGCCTTGGTAACGCCCCGGGAAAATGCGCCATCCGGAATCTTGATGACCACGGGAAAGCCCAGCTCGCTGATGACCTGTTCAACCGCGTTCTTCTGGTCTTTGGACAGGATCAGCGTCTTGGGTGTGGGAACCTTGTTGTTTTTCAGAAGATCCGCAAGAAACACTTTGTTGGTGCACTTCAGGATCGATACAGGATCATCAATAACTACCATACCCTCCGCCGCTGCCTTGCGGGCAAAACGGTAGGTATGGTGGTCAATGGCGGTGGTTTCCCGGATGAACAGGCCATCGTATTCCGGAAGGCGCATGTAATCCCTGCGGGTGATCTGCTCAACATTGATACCCAGCTTGCGACCGGCCTTTTCGAATCGCTTCAGGGCAACCTTGTCGCTCGGCGGCATTTCCTCATCGGGATTGACCAGAACCGCCAGGTCGTAGCGGTAACGTCGACGGGTTCTGGGCTTACGCCACACCATGCTGCTGAAACGATCCAGGGCGGCGGCAAATACGTCCTGCTCCTGTTCGCCGAGGTCCGCCGGGGCCGCCGGTTTCATGGACTCGATCTGCCACTGCTTGCGGCGCTTGAAGACAACCTCGAGAATCGGGCACGGAAAACGCTCGAACAGGGCCCTGGCAACCGGTTTGAGATCCGGATGCTCAGCCTGGCCAAAGTACGTCCGGATCCGGACTTCATGAGTAGCTGCGCGCTCATCACTGGCGGGATCAATTGCCGAACCCGACGCCTCCAGCCAGTTGATAACGCTCTCATCAAGCTCTTCCAGCTCGAGAGAAAACAACCCTTTCCTACCCAGGTCATTAAGCGTCATTACCGAAGGCACCACGTGGTGGCCACGGGCTTCCGCCAGCAATGAGCAATAATACCCCTTGCTCAGGTACCGGGCGCTCTGGCACAGGTTAATGACTCTTACCCGGCTGGACGGCGGTGCCGAGAACTGGAGATACTGATCAAACGTCAGTACATCTTCACTGGGGTAATAAGGCGCCCAGTCTTTGGCGCGGTCCACTACGATAAGCAAACGGGACATTAAAGGCATTCCTCCCTGAAAGGTCTTGCCTGTGATATTTGACGCAACGATACGCCGGTGATGATCGGTGCACAATCGACGAATAATGCGTGCTTTTACGCATCCTTACAGTCTTTGCGTTACCCTTGCTCTCACCCATAATAGCCGAATACGGGAAGCCCACCAGCATGCCCTCCAAGCTCTTCTCAAGGCCGCATCTCAATGCCTGATTTCCAGCTACGACAAGCCACCAGCAAGGATCTCAACGCCCTGGTTGAGCTTGAAAACCGGTGTTTCACAGAGGACCGACTTTCCAGGCGCAGCTTTCGCCGTTTCCTGGAGATGCCGAGGGACCGCTTGATAATCGCCGAAGCCGATGGCGAACTGGTGGGCTATTGCCTGGTTCTGATGAGCGCTGCTACCCGGCTCGCGCGGATCTATTCCATCGCGGTGTCACCGACTGTTCGGGGCCGGGGTGTGGGCGAGAAACTGGTGCGTGAGGCGGAATCCGAAGCGGTGGACGCTGGCCGTATCATCATGCGCCTGGAAGTCCGTGAAGATAACAAGGGCGCGATCGCTCTCTACAACCGGCTGGGCTACCGCCAGTTTGGCACCTATCGGGATTACTATGAGGACCATGGCGACGCCCTGCGCTTTGAGCGCCGGATTCTCTTCTACGAGCCTTCAAGGGAATTTCCGGCTGTCCCCTACTACCCACAGACCACGGATTTTTCCTGTGGCCCCGCCGCACTGATCATGGCCATGGCCGCCCTGGATGAGCAGCAACCGCTCACAACCCTGGAGGAGCTCAGACTCTGGCGGGAGGCGACCACGATATTCATGCTGGCCGGCCATGGTGGCTGCGGCCCTCATGGATTGGCACTGGCTGCCTGGAACCGGGGCTTTGAAGCCAGCGCTTGGATCAGTATGGAAGGTGCGCTGTTCAAGGACACCGTCAGAAGCGAGGACAAGAAACGCGTTCTGGAACTGGTCCATGAGGGGTTTCTTCATGATATCGGCCAGACCGACATCCAGCTGCACCATGATCCCCTGACCCTCGAAGCCATGGAGGAAGCCCTCCACGAAGGGCGAGTTCCGGTCATCCTGATCAGCACCTGGCAGTTGAACCGTAGCCGCGTTCCCCACTGGGTGACGGTGTGCGCGATTGATGACCAGTTTGTGTACCTGCACGATCCGGAAATCGACGCCGAGGCGGGCGAAACAGTGGCCGACAAACAATACCTGCCGGTCGACCGAAGGGTGTTCAGCCAGATCTCCCGCTATGGCAGGAACCAGCCCTTGCAGGCCGCAGTCATCGTGGGGCCAAAGCGGCCGGCCTGATCATGCGGTCCGAAGGGCCGCCTCCTTCAGCTCGGCGATCTCGTCCCGAAGACGGGCCGCCGTCTCGAAATCCAGCTCGGACGCGGCTTTGTACATTTCGTCCTCCAGCCGCGACACTTCTTTGAGAACTTCCTCCGGCGACCGGTTTCCGGTTTTCGCCCTGTATTGCTCTGCCTCTTCCGCCGCTTTCTGTCCCGGGCGCTCGGCCTTGCGACGGCCTCGACCACCGCCACCTGCACCTTCCATGATGTCCGCAATCTTCTTGTTCAGGCCCTGGGGCGTGATGCCGAATTCGTCATTGTGGGCCTGCTGTTTCGCCCGCCGGCGCTCGGTTTCATCAATGGCTCTTTGCATGGAACCCGTGATTCGGTCGCCGTAGAGAATGGCTTTACCGTGAACATTCCGCGCGGCACGGCCAATGGTCTGTATCAATGAACGTTCCGACCGCAGGAACCCTTCCTTGTCAGCGTCGAGGATGGCCACCAAAGACACCTCGGGCATGTCCAGACCTTCCCGCAACAGGTTGATCCCCACCAACACATCGAATTCACCTCGCCGCAAATCCCGGATGATTTCCACCCTTTCCACGGTATCGATGTCCGAATGCAGGTAGCGAACCTTGATATCGTGCTCCATCAGGAAGTCGGTCAGATCCTCCGCCATGCGCTTGGTCAGCGTTGTCACCAGAACCCGTTCCTTAACTTTCACCCGGGCATTAATCTCGGAAAGCAGGTCGTCCACCTGGGTAGAGGCCGGGCGCACCTCGATTTCCGGATCTAGCAGGCCGGTGGGTCGAACCACCTGCTCCACTACCTGCCCGGCGTGCTCGGCCTCGTAGTTCGCCGGCGTAGCCGATACGAAAATCATCTGCGGCGCAATCCGCTCCCACTCTTCAAATTTCATGGGCCGGTTATCCAGCGCCGATGGCAGGCGGAATCCATACTCGACCAGCGTTTCCTTGCGGGAACGGTCACCTTTGTACATGGCGCCGATCTGGGGAATGGTTACGTGGGACTCGTCCACCACCAGCAAAGCGTTGGGCGGCAGGTAATCAAACAGTGTCGGCGGTGCCTCACCGGGCCGGCGACCGGATAGATAGCGCGAGTAGTTCTCGATGCCGTTGCAATAGCCCAATTCCAGCATCATTTCGATGTCGTACCGGGTGCGCTCTTCCAGGCGTTGCGCTTCCACCAGGCGGTTGTTGTCCCGTAGTTGCTGCAGCCGCTCATCCAGCTCCACCTTGATGTGCTCAACTGCATCCAGAACCGTCTGCCGGGGCGTGACATAATGCGATTTCGGATAGATAGTTACCCGGGGCACACGGCGAAGAACCTCGCCAGTCAGAGGGTCGAAATAGCTGAGATTCTCCACCTCATCATCGAACAGCTCAATGCGGATCGCCTCTTTCTCGGATTCCGCAGGAAACACATCGATCACATCGCCTCGAACACGGTAATTGGCCCGGTGGAACTCAACGTCATTCCGGGTGTACTGAAGCTCGGCCAGGCGCCGCAAAATAAACCGCTGGTCAATCTGATCGCCCCGATCCAGGTGCAGCATCATCTTCAGATAGGATTGGGGATCACCCAGACCATAGATGGACGAAACCGTTGCCACGATAATGGCGTCCGGTCTTTCCAACAACGCCTTGGTGGCAGACAGACGCATCTGTTCAATGTGCTCGTTGATGGACGCGTCTTTTTCGATAAACGTGTCCGACGAGGGCACGTAGGCCTCGGGCTGGTAGTAGTCGTAGTAAGAGACGAAATACTCCACGGCGTTGTCCGGAAAGAATTCCTTGAACTCACCGTAAAGTTGGGCTGCCAGCGTCTTGTTGTGGGCCATGATGATCGTTGGCCGTTGAACCTCCTGAACCACATTGGCGATAGTGAACGTTTTACCGGAGCCGGTTACCCCCAGCAGGGTCTGGTGTGCGAGACCGGAGTGAATGCCATCCACCAGCCCCTCGATCGCCTTGGGTTGATCGCCGGCTGGCTGGAACGGTGAATCTACTTTGAACACACCTTCCCTTGCGGAAACGTTTGCCTGATTACTGGCCATAACTGGCGAAAACCTCCGGTAAAACCGAGGCAGGGGCGTTATGGTCCCTACCATTAGAGAAATTTAGCGATACACTGGCTTCATGATACCATCAGTGCGATCGACGGCTGGGCAGAAATCAGCCAGCAGCTCTGGCACCCGGCGGTCGCAGCCCTATCAGACGCAGCTTTAAGGAGCGCAAGTTTGGACCTTCAACTTTCCAGCCGAGTACAGGCTATCAAGCCCTCTCCCACTCTCGCAGTCACCAACAAGGCCGCGGAACTCCGCGCAGCAGGCCAGGACATTATCGGCCTGGGTGCCGGCGAGCCGGACTTCGACACACCTGATCACATCAAACAGGCAGCCATTGAAGCCATCAATAACGGCCAGACCAAGTACACCGCCGTGGATGGTACGCCCGCCCTGAAAAAAGCGATTATTGCGAAGTTCAAACGGGACAACGGCCTGGATTACGAAGCCAACCAGATACTGGTAAGCAGTGGTGGCAAACAGAGCTTTTTCAACCTCGCACTTGCCACATTGAACCCCGGTGACGAAGCCATCATCCCGGCCCCCTACTGGGTTTCCTACCCGGACATGGTACTGGTTGCCGAGGGCAAACCGGTCATCATCGAAACCGGCGCCGAGACACGCTTCAAGATCACTCCGGAACAGCTGGAAAACGCCATCACCGAGCGTACCCGCCTGTTCGTGATCAACAGCCCCTCCAACCCGAGCGGCATGGCATACACCCTGGAAGAGCTGCAGGCCATCGGCGAGGTGCTGAAGAAACACCCGAACATCATGATCGCCACGGACGACATGTACGAGCCGATCCTCTGGACCGGCAAGCCGTTCTGCAACATCCTGAACGCCACGCCTGAGCTGTATGACCGCACGTTCGTGCTGAACGGCGTTTCCAAAGCCTACTCCATGACGGGATGGCGTATCGGCTACGCCGCTGGCCCGGCGAAAATCATCGGCGCCATGAAGAAGATCCAGTCCCAGAGCACCTCCAACCCCGCCTCCATCTCCCAGGCAGCGGCACAGGCTGCGCTGGACGGTGATCAGGCCTGCGTGGGCGAGATGGTCAAGGCATTCAAGGAACGCCACGACTGGCTGGTAGAGGCCCTGAACAAGCTCCCGGGCGTTGAGTGCCTGAATGGCGACGGAACCTTCTATGTGTTCCCCAGCTTCCAGGGCGCCATCGATGCCGACTCCAGCGTCAGCACCGACGTTGAGTTTGCCGAGAAACTGCTGACCGACGCCGGCGTGGCACTGGTTCCTGGCTCAGCCTTCGGCTGCCCGGGCCACATGCGTCTGAGCTTCGCGACCAGCATGGACAACCTGGAAAAGGCTATTGAGCGTCTACAAAAAGCGCTCGGCTAAAAAGTTCTGGCCAGGGGTTGACGGGGCGGTATAGCCAACTTAATATACGCGCCTCGTCACACGACGACGTTCCCCGATAGCTCAGTTGGTAGAGCAACGGACTGTTAATCCGTTTGTCGCTGGTTCGAGCCCAGCTCGGGGAGCCACTATTCTGAAAACCCGCTAATTCTTTGAGTTAGCGGGTTTTTTATTGCCCCACTTTTCGGTTTTGACTTCGGTTGTTGATAGCAAGTCCTGCCCTAGCCTTCGTGTTTTGGGGGCGGGCCAGCCAGCAGGTCTTTCCAAAACACGCTACAAGCACGTCCGTGTGCGCTTGAATCGGGCCATCCCTGGCCCTCTACAGTTTTGGAAAGACCTGCTGGCCGGCCCGTTCAGACTAAACAGATATACCGAGTAAAAAGAAAATCTGCAGCTAACGACACAATACGACTCAAGGAACTCTGCCTAATAGAGTGCGGTGCAAAAGGCGGACTATAACTGCGACGACCGGAACGGTGCTGTGGGGGTGCCCTCCCAAAAATGTCTGTGGCCATGGATGGCCACAGCCAAGCGCACATGGACGTGCTCGTAGCGGTTTTTGGGAGGGCGCACCCACAGCACCAGCCCCCCAATTTCGAAGGCTGGGGCAGGATTCAAAAAATAGAACGAGTCAGAGCTCGATCACCTCTGAATGAATAGCCTCCAAGGCAGCCAGCGGGTCATTTGCCTGGGTAATGGGACGACCGATTACCAGGTAGTCGGAACCGGCTTTGAGGGCATCCGTGGGGGTCATGATGCGCTGTTGGTCGCCTTTATCGGCCGTCAGGGGACGGATACCAGGTGTGATCAATTTGAAGTCAGCGCCCTGCTCGGCTTTGAGGTTGGGTGCTTCTTGTGCGGAACAGACGACGCCGTCGAGGCCGCAGTTTTTGGTGAGGGTTGCCAGGCGGGACACCTGGGTTTCCGGGGAATCGATGATGCCGATGCCGGCCAGGTCGTCGGCGTTCATACTGGTGAGGACGGTCACAGCAATCAGCAACGGGCGACCAGTACCGAAGGCGTCAAGGCGCTCGCGGCAGGAGGTCATCATTTTTTCGCCGCCGGACGCATGAACGTTCACCATCCAGACACCCAGGTCGGCCGCAGCCGCGACGGCAGCTGACGTGGTGTTGGGAATATCGTGGAATTTCAGGTCCAGGAATACGTCGAAACCTCGCTTCTGCAGACCCTCGACCAGTTGCGGGCCTGAACGGGTGAACAGTTCTTTGCCCACTTTCAGGCGACATTTGGCCGGGTCCAGTTTGTCGACCAGCTCAAGGGCCGGATTCTGGGACGGAAAATCGAGGGCGACGATGATCTTGGGATCGTTAGCGGTTTGCACGTTCACATTTCCTGCGGAGATTCGGTAAAGGTTTATTCGGCTTCAACACCCTGAATAGGGCGGACGGTTTCCCACTGCTTGCAACTCGGGCACAGCCAGTGCAGTTGACGACCTGAGAAACCACAACTGACACAGCGATAAACCGGACGGTTGGCAAGTATCAGGTGACCGATGCGGCTCACCAGCCTGCCCTCATCGGTGGTCATGCCCTTTTCGTAGCCGGCCATTTCCACCAGCCTGAGCAGGCCACGCACGCTCGGGCGTGTTTCCAGTTCCTGCCTGAGCAAATCGATAGCTGCAGGACGCCCCGAGGCACGTTCGACGGACTCGACAAGGGCCAGAAGGAGGCTGGTGCTCGGATAGCTTTCGTAAAGCTTGCGCAGTTTTTTCGCCAGCCGCCCGATGTCACCATGCTCGTGCTCAAGCTTCATCAAGCGGTCGATGGCTTCCGACCCGAACTCGGCGTTCTGCTCGAACACTTTGAGGCACTGGTTGCTGGCCTCTCGGTAACTGCCCTGACGAACTAGAAGCTTCATCAGAATGAGGTTGGCCCGAACACAGCAGCGATCGTAATCGAGCGCCTCCCTGGCCAGCTTCTGCGCAGCCCACCGGTCGTCCTGCTTCAGGGACTCTTCGGACAGCTCACAGGTTAAATAGGCCAGCACCTTGAACATGGCCGGGTCGGCATCGCCCCGGGTAAGCGCTCGCGCGACCTCGGCTGCTTTAGCCCACTCCTTCTCCTGCTGGTAGAGATCAATAAGCTGTTGCGAGGAATGCCGCCCATACTCCTTGTCACCCATCAATTGATGCAGCAGTGCCTCAGCACGGTCAAGTAGACCGGCATTCAGGTAATCCCGGGCGAGCTCAAGGGTGACCTGTGGCGAGAAACGCGGAGGTAGTTCGGGCCTGGCCAGAAGATTCTGGTGGATCAAGATCGCCCGGTCCGTTTCGCCCTTGTTACGGAAATGGCTTCCGATAGACAGGTGCAGACTGACGGTGTCCTTGTTTACCGCAAGGGACTGAACGAAGTTTTCAACGGCCTGGTCGGAATAGTTGGTGAACAGAAACTGGAGACGGTCCTTAACCGATTCCTCGTCGGAAATCGTTTTGCCGGATCGGTTGTCATTGCTTCCCAGCCGGCCCACTAGCCAGCCAACGGCGACTGCAACAGTGAGCAGCAGCCACTGAAGTACGATATCCATTAAAGAGTCCGGTCGTTCTGGGCCCTGGATTTCTCCAATGCCTGCTCGGCGCGATCAAGTCGTTTCTGAAGGGTTCGCCGGGACACCGCGTTTCGAACGGTGGCCAGCATGGTCATCAGCACGCCTACGAGGGCACCGACAACAAATGCCATGATAATCCAGACGGCAACGCCATGGGGCTGGGTCTCAAACAGCAGGAAGTTGAGGGAGACTGCCATTTGATTGTTGAGCGAGAATACCAGTGCCAGCAGAACCAGGACCAAAACCAACAGAATAATGAGGATCTTCTGCAATCCTGCCATAGCGATAGCACTCCCAAGGGGCCTGAGGGCCCAAATTATACGCGTTCCCTGAGCAGCTGTTAAAAGCCTTTCTTCAAGCTGTCGTTGACCTGCTCTCTCAATTCCTTACCGGGTTTGAAGTGCGGTACATACTTGGCTGGCAGCTGGACAGCCTCACCGGTTTTCGGATTGCGCCCGGTACGCGCGGCCCGGTGGTGAAGGGAAAAACTGCCAAATCCCCGGATTTCTATTCTCTGACCATCGGCAAGCGACTGGGACATGTGCTCAATGATGGTTTTTACAGCCAGTTCGACATCTTTAACGGAGAGCTGTGTCTGCTTCGAAGCAATCAGCTCGACCAGTTCGGACTTTGTCATGAGGCGTTTCCCTCTTTCGTTTTTATTCGGCCGTCGGTTACCGGATTCCCATGACTACCTAGTTTAGCCAAACCAGAAAAAAACACAAAAAAAACGGGCTCTTAGAGCCCGTTTTTTTCATACCAACCGGACGATTAGTCCTTGTTGGCGTTTTGCTGCTGCATCTGCTCCTTGATGAGATCACCGATGGTGGTCGCACCAGAAGAAGTTTCGGCAGTCTTGGTCCGCACGTTTTCCAGAGCCTGCTTGTCGTCCTCAACGTCTTTGGACTTCACAGACAGGTTGATGATGCGGTTTTTGCGATCGATGCTGATGATCTTCGCTTCAACTTCTTCGCCTTCCTTCAGCGCATTGCGTGCATCTTCAACACGGTCACGGCTGATTTCAGAGGCTTTCAGTACCGCTTCAACTTCGTCGTTCAGGGCGATGGTAGCCGCCTTGGCATCTACAGCAGACACGGTGCCCTTAACAATGGAGCCCTTGTCGTTCAGCTGTACGAACTCGGCGAACGGATCGCTCTCGAGCTGCTTGATACCCAGGGAGATACGCTCACGCTCCGGATCAACAGACAGGATAACGGTTTCAACTTCGTCACCCTTCTTGTATTCACGAACCGCTTCTTCGCCAGTCTCGTTCCAGCTGATATCAGACAAGTGAACCAGACCGTCGATGCCGCCATCCAGACCGATAAAGATACCGAAGTCAGTGATTGACTTGATCTTACCGGAGATGCGATCGCCCTTGTTGAAGTTGCTGGAGAAATCTTCCCACGGGTTGGATACACACTGCTTGATACCCAGGGAGATACGACGACGCTCTTCGTCGATGTCCAGAATCATCACGTCCACTTCGTCGCCTACCTGGACAACCTTGGACGGATGGATGTTCTTGTTGGTCCAATCCATTTCGGAAACGTGAACCAGACCTTCAACACCCTCTTCCAGCTCAGCAAAGCAGCCGTAGTCGGTCAGGTTGGTAACGCGTGCCTTGACCTTGGAACCTTCCGGGTAACGACCCTTGATATCAACCCAGGGATCTTCGCCCAGCTGCTTGAGGCCGAGGGAAACACGGTTACGCTCACGGTCGAACTTCAGGACCTTGACGCTGATTTCGTCGCCAACATTCACGATTTCGCTCGGATGCTTGATGCGCTTCCAGGCCATATCGGTAATGTGCAGCAGGCCGTCAACACCACCCAGGTCTACGAACGCGCCGTAGTCAGTCAGGTTCTTGACGATACCCTTGATTTCCATACCCTCGGTCAGGGTTTCCAGCAGAGCTTCACGCTCGGCACTGTTCTCAGCTTCCAGAACGGCGCGGCGGGAAACAACCACGTTGTTACGCTTCTGGTCGAGCTTGATAACCTTGAATTCGAGTTCTTTGTTCTCCAGGTGCGCGGTATCGCGAACCGGGCGAACGTCTACCAGCGAGC
Source organism: Marinobacter sp. CH_CUG1437-1 (assembly GCF_037029655.1). Classification (NCBI taxonomy): domain Bacteria; kingdom Pseudomonadati; phylum Pseudomonadota; class Gammaproteobacteria; order Pseudomonadales; family Marinobacteraceae; genus Marinobacter; species Marinobacter sp. CH_CUG1437-1. The sequence continues at coordinate 198,611 of NZ_JAYMEW010000004.1, forward strand.
CAGGCAGGAAGGCACGAATACCGGCCAGATCGACGGTGAAACCACCCTTGACCTTACCGTTGATAATACCTTTAACCACTTCCTCAGCTTCGAAGGACTTCTCGAGTACCTTCCAGGCTTCTGCACGCTTGGCCTTTTCACGGGACAGACGGGTCTCACCGAAGCCGTCTTCCACAGCGTCGAGAGCTACATCGACAACGTCGCCGATAGCAATTTCCAACTCGCCTTTTTCGTTAAGGAACTGGGAGGCGGGGATAACGCCTTCAGACTTCAGTCCGGCGTTAACGGTGACCCAGTCGTTATCGACGTCTACAACGGTTCCCTGGACGATGGAACCTGGCTGCATGTCAATTTCTTTCAGGCTTTCTTCAAAAAGATCCGCAAAGCTCTCGCTCATTATGAGTCCTATATGATCAACGCAAGTGTACTCCGTGCCACCAGCAACACGGTCTGTTAACAAGTTCCGGACTAAGCCTGTGGCTGGCAGATAGCGCTACATCCGGCATTTCAACGACAAAAAGGTGTAGTCAGGCCTGACCAGCTGCGGCCATACACCTGTCCAACACCTCTTCTATACTCAACCCCGTAGAATCAATGACTTGCGCATCATCCGCGGGCTTGAGAGGGGCTGCGGAACGGTTCATATCCCGTTCATCGCGAACCCGTATCTCCTCTAAAAGGGCGTCAATATTAACATCGACACCCGCGTCCTTCAACTGGCTATAGCGCCGCTGGGCCCTCTCCTCGGCGCTTGCCGTCAGGAAGATTTTTACCGGGGCATCCGGAAACACCACCGTCCCCATGTCGCGACCATCGGCCACCAGGCCTGGCGTTTGCCGGAAGTCGCGCTGGCGCTGCAAAAGAGCGTCCCGGACCGACTGAATCACGGCCACCTTCGAGGCATTATCGCCAGCCGATTCTGTACGTATATCTGCGGTCACATCCTGCCCTGCCAGAATAACCTTGACCGGCTCGCCTGCAGGCGTGGGCTCAAACGACACATCGAGTCCAGCGGCGACCTTTACCAGGCCAGCCTCGTCATCCAGAGACACACCCTGACGTACCGCCGCCAGGGCCGTCAGCCGGTACAAGGCACCACTGTCAAGCAAGTGCCAGCCAAGCTTTCGGGCCAGCATCTGGGTGATCGTGCCTTTACCCGAACCTCCAGGACCATCAACAGTGATCACCGGCGCACTGCTTTCAACCATTATTCAGCCCCCTCGGCTGAGATATTGATCCCCGTTCCCTGCGCAAGTTCCACAAATCCCGGGAAAGAGGTAGCCACATTCGCACAATCAGTGACTGTGATCTCTCCCGCGGCGCGCAGCGATGCCACTGCAAAAGACATGGCAATACGGTGGTCTCCGTGGCTGTTCACGGTACCGCCACCGATGGTCTGCCCGCCATCAATGATGATGCCATCCGGGGTTACGGTGGTTTCCACACCCAGGGCAGCCAGGCCATCGGCCATTACCTGAATGCGGTCGCTTTCCTTGACCCGAAGCTCCTCCGCGCCCCGCAGAACCGTGCGCCCTTTGGCGCAGGTGGCGGCAATGAACAGCACCGGGAATTCGTCAATGGCCAGGGGCACCTGATCTTCCGGAATATCGATTCCCTGCAGCTCCGCTGAGCGGACCCGCAGGTCAGCAACCGGCTCGCCACCGATTTCGCGCTCGTCCAGAATCTCGATGTTGGCACCCATCTGATTCAGGATGTTGATCACACCGACCCGAGTCGGATTCATGCCAACATGCCGCAGGACCAGATCAGAGCCCGGAGCGATGCTCGCCGCTACCAGGAAAAACGCCGATGAAGAAATATCGGCAGGCACATCAATGTTGGTTGCCGTCAGTTTACCGCCACCACTGACGCTGGCCGTCGCACCGTCCCGGTGAACGTGGTAGCCAAAGCCCGCCAGCATGCGCTCGGTGTGATCGCGCGTGGGAGCAGGCTCGGTGACCGATGTACTGCCCTCGGCATAAAGACCGGCCAGCAGGAGACATGACTTCACCTGGGCACTGGCTACTGGCATTTCGTAGTGGATTCCCTGCAACGTCTGGCCGCCACGGATTTTCAGCGGCGGGCGACCACCCTCTGCGGTATCGATCACCGCACCCATGGCCCTGAGCGGATCGGCAACGCGCCCCATCGGGCGGCCAGAGAGGCTCGCATCCCCGGTCAGCTCGGAATCAAAGGGCTGGGCTGCCAGCAAGCCGGCAAACAGCCGCATGGCGGTTCCCGAGTTACCCAGATACAGCGGCCCCCTTGGGCCCTGGAGGCCGTGCATGCCAACGCCGTGAATTCGTACGAAACCGTCGTCCGGGCCTTCGATGGTCACGCCCATGTCGCGGAACGCCTGAAGCGTGGCCAGGCTGTCCTCGCCTTCCAGAAATCCTTTCACTTCGGTTACGCCATCCGCGAGGGCGCCCAGCATGATCGAACGGTGCGACATCGACTTGTCGCCCGGAACCCGGATATCACCGGTAATCGCGCCACCGGGCTGAAGACGGAACGTCACCTGCTTTTCACTGTTGTTTGTCACGTAAGCCTGTCCTGAGAGCATCTTCGAAAAATGTTCACGCGCCGCCTTGGCGCGACTGAAAACCCGCAACAACGTGGCGCTGTCCTGATTGGCAATGGCAGTGCGCAGTTGTTCGAGGTCGTGGGTAAAGTGGTCAATCACGCGAAGAACCGCATCGCGGTTCGACAGAAAGATATCGTGCCACATCACCGGATCGCTGGCGGCAATCCGGGTAAAGTCCCTGAAGCCTCCAGCGGCGTACCGGAAGATATCCATATTTTCGTCTTCTCCCGCCAGGGTATCCACCAGGGAGAAAGCGATAAGGTGCGGCAGGTGGCTGGTGGCTGCCAGCACCTCGTCGTGATACGCCACCGACATGGTCAGCACCGTGGCCCCGCAGCCCTCCCATAAGGCCCTGAGCCGGGCAAGATGCGGCTGACTTACGTCTTCAGGCGGAGTAAGAATCACCTTGTGGTTGGCAAACAACTCGGGGTTCGCCGCCCGAATGCCACTTTTCTCGGAGCCAGCAATCGGATGGCCGGGAATGACCCGGGGCGTAAGACTGCCGAACACAGCCTCAACATCATTCACGAAGCTGGACTTCGTGCTACCCACGTCGGTCAGTATGGCGTCCGGTTCCAATGCGGGACGAATCTGCTCAAGAACCGCACGGGTTGCCCTGACTGGTACAGCCAGCACAACCAGATCGGCACCCCGCACGGCATCAGACACCGCCGTGGCCGCCTGATCGATCACGCCCAGCTCTTTGCCAAGCTGCAGTTCCTCATGACGCTGGTCCGCGCCAACGACCGTGTCGGCCAGCCCGTTGCGACGGATAGCACTGGCCAGGGAGCCACCAATCAGCCCCAGACCAATCACCGCGACCCGCTTGAACAAAGGCTCGGAAGACACCATATCAGTCGCTTAGCCCCGATGCGGTCAGGGCCTGGGCCAGCGCCTCGATAAAGCGCTCGTTCTCTTCCGGAAGGCCGACAGACACCCGCAGATGCCGGGGCATGCCATAGCCCGCGATGGGCCGGACAATCACGCCGTGAGCGAGCAGAGACTGGTACACGCCCATGGCCTGCTCTCCCACTTCCACGGCCACGAAATTCCCGGCCGACGGTATGTAGCTGAGTCCCATCCGGTCGAATGCGTCCTGCAACTGACGCAGACCGGCTGTATTCACATCGCGGGAACGCTGGAGATATTCCTCGTCTTCAAGCACAGCCGTGGCTGCGGACAGGGCAACGGTATCCACGTTAAACGGCTGGCGCACCCGATTGAGAATGTCGGCAATGGCCGGTGAAGAGATGCTGTACCCCACCCTGAGTGCGGCCAACCCCCAGGCCTTGGAAAACGTGCGGCAAACGATGAGATTCGGGAAGCGGTCCAACAGTTCGACGCCATCCGGGTATTGATCACCCGTCAGGTATTCGCAGTAGGCCTCATCCAGGACCACAAGTACGTTCTCGGGAATCTTTTTCAGGAACGACTCAATGGCTTCCGCTGTGTGAACCGTACCCGTGGGGTTGTTTGGGTTAGCGACAAACACGAGGCGAGTACGATCGGTGACCGCCTCGGCCATCGCATCCAGGTCGTGCCCCCATTCCCGGGCAGGCACAGAAACGCCCTTGGCGCCGATAGCCTGGGTCACCAGAGGATAAACGGCGAATGCGTACTGGGAGAAAACAACTTCGGAATCAGCATCCGCGAAACAGCGGGTGATCACTTCGAGAACGTCGTTCGAGCCGTTGCCAAGGGTAATCTGATCCATTCCAACGTTGAGACGCTTCGACAACGCCTGTTTCAGGTTGAATCCGTTACCGTCGGGGTACAGACAAAGTTCCGACAACGCCTGCCGCGCCGCCTCAAGGGCTTTCTCGCTGGGCCCGAGCGGGTTCTCATTGCTGGCAAGCTTGATGATTTCCGCCGGGTTGAGACCCAGTTCCCTTGCCAGCTCTTCGATCGGCTTGCCAGGCTGGTAGGGTGAGAGCGCCTGCACGCCGCGAACCGCCAGACTCTGGTAATCAATCGCCATACATTGTCCTCGACATTCTTTGCTCAAAAAGGCTGTTGCAACTACTCAAAGCACGCCAATCGGGTAGGAGCCCAGACGCTTGAGCTCAACCGCCTCTTCATCCACTTCAGCCAGCACCTTCCGGACCTGCTCGTCTTCCATGTGTCCCTCGAAATCGATATAGAACACATAGGCCCAGGTACCGCTCGGCGACGGCCGCGTTTCGATCCTGGTGAGGCTGAGGCCGTGGCGATGGAACGGTTCAAGGAGTTGATACAGCGCCCCCGGCTTGTTGCGCATGGACACCAGAATGGACGACTTGTCGTGACCGCTGGCCGGCACCTCCTCACGCCCAATAATCAGGAATCGGGTGGTATTGTCCGGTCGATCCTCGATGCTGTTTGCCAGCTTTTGCAGACCATAGAGCTCAGCCGCCATATCTCCGGCAATGGCTGCTGTTCCCGGCTCCTCGGCGGCACGCCGGGCGGCTTCCGCATTACTGGAAACGGTAACCCGCTCAATACCGTAGCGATGGGTATCCAGCCACTGCCGGCACTGGGCAAAGGACTGTTGATGGGAATAAATCCGGGTTATTTCCTGGTCGCCGTGCTTAGGAGACACCAGTAGATGATGGTGGATCCGCAGTTGAACCTCACCGCAGATCTTGAGCGGCGAGGACATAAACATATCCAGGGTATGGTTGATCATTCCCTCGGTGGAGTTTTCGACCGGTACCACACCGTAATGCGCTGCTCCCGATTCAACCTCCCGGAACACCGCGTCGATAGCCGGCAGTGGCACGCTGACCACCGAGTGACCGAAATGCTTGAGCGCTGCCGCCTGGGTAAAGGTGCCAATGGGCCCTAGGAAGGCAATGTGCATGGGCTTTTCAAGCGCCAGACAGGCGGACATGATTTCCCGGAACAGACGCGCCATTTCCTCACCGGAAAGCGGCCCCGGATTCTGCTCCTTGATGCGCCGAAGTACCTGGGCTTCCCGCTCCGGGCGGTAGAAAAAGACGTCCTGTCCCGGATTGGCGGTCATCTTCACATGGGCCACTTCCTGGGCACAGGCGGCCCTGGCACTGATAAGCTCCATGATCTTCTGATCAATCTGATCGATCTCGTCCCGCAGCTCTCCGAGCCGAACCTGCTCGTCACTCATGATCAGCCACGCTCCTTCGCAAATTCGGTCATGTAGTTAATCAGCGCATCGACACCGGCTTCGGGCATCGCGTTATAGATGCTCGCACGCATACCGCCAACCGAGCGATGTCCGGCCAGGTTCAACAGGCCACGGGCATTCGCTCCCTTGAGGAACTCACCATTCAGGGCGTCATCAGCCAGGGTGAATGGAACGTTCATCCAGGACCGGAAGCGCGGGTCAATCGGGTTGGCGTAAAACTCATTGGTATCGATAAAGTCATAGAGCTTGCGGGCTTTGCGCAGGTTGATCTCACCCATCGCCTTCACACCGCCCTGCTCTTTAAGCCACTTGAATACCAGGCCGGCCAGGTACCATGAGTAAGTCGCCGGGGTGTTGTACATGGAACCGTTATCCGCGATCACCTGGTAGTTCATCATGGTCGGTGTCTCCTTGCGGGCCCTGCCCAGGAGATCCTTGCGAATAATTACCACCACCAGACCCGAGGGACCGATATTCTTCTGGGCGCCGGCATAGATCAGGCCGAATTTCGACACATCCACCGGGCGCGAAAGCATTGTGGAAGACATATCCGCCACCAGTGGAACCGCAGGGCTGTCCGGAACAAAATCGAATTCCAGACCGCCAATGGTTTCATTCGGCGTGTAGTGCAGGTAGGCCGCATCGGCACTGCTCTGCCAGGATGTCTGGTCCGGAATCGTTGTAAAGCCACTGTCTTCCGAACTGGCCACTACGTTCACTTTGCCATAGCGACTGGCCTCGGCAATGGCCTTTTTGGACCAGATGCCGGTGTTCACGTAGTCAGCGGAGCCTTTTTCGCCCAGCAGATTCAGGGGAATGGTGGAAAACTGGCTGGACGCCCCGCCCTGCATGAACAGAACGGCGTAGTCGTCAGACACGCCGGCCAGTTCACGCAGATCTTGTTCAGCAGTCTCGGCAATCTGGACAAACTCGTCGCTGCGATGGCTCATTTCCATCACCGACATGCCGGTACCGCGCCAGTCGAGCATTTCATCCCGCGCCTGACGAAGCACGCTTTCCGGCAAGGTGGCCGGACCTGCACAAAAGTTATACGCCCTGCTCATGTTGCTGCTTTCTCTCAAGTCTTACTGAATCTGTCTGTGGCAAGTGCCGGCTTATTCTTCGCCGGCACTCTCGCCTTCGTCACCTTCTTGCGGGCTATCGTCGGCAACAATCGGATTGCCTTCGCTGTCGAGCTCTTCGTCGTCGGTTTCCGCGATCCGCTCAACGCCCACCAGGCGCTCGTCTTCCTGGCTCAGCTTGATCAGGCGAACACCCTGGGTATTCCGGCTCAGAACCGACACTTCGTCTGTCCGGGTACGAACCAGCGTGCCCTTGTCAGAGATGAGCATCATCTCGTCGCCTTCAAACAGCTGCAGGGCCGTTACCAGGTTACCGTTACGCTCGGAGCACTGCATCGCAATAACGCCCTGACTGCCCCGGCTGTAGGTCGGGAACTCGTCAATGGCGGTCCGCTTGCCGTAGCCGTTTTCCGAGGCGGTCAGGATAACCCCTCCTTCCTGCGGAATAATCAGCGACACCACATGGTGACCTTCCGGCATCTTGATACCGCGAACACCACGGGCGGTCCGGCTCATCGGGCGAACAGCTTCCTCGTTAAAGCGCACCGCCTTGCCGGCAGTCGAGAACAGCATGACCTCGGCATCACCCTTGGTAATGGCCGCGCCGATCAGGGTATCGCCTTCGTCCAGAGACAGGGCAATCAGACCGGTGCTGCGCGGACGCGAGAAGTTCGGCAACGGCGTCTTCTTGACCACACCGGCAGAGGTGGCCATCAGGACGAACTGGTCCTCCGGATAATCACGAACCGGCAGGAATGTGGTGATACGCTCACCTTCCTCCAGCGGCAGGATATTCACCATGGGCCGACCGCGAGATGCCCGACTGGCGCGTGGAATCTCGAACACCCGCAGCCAGTAGACCTTGCCACGGTTGGAGAAACACAAAATCGTATCGTGGGAGTTGGCCACCAGCAGCTTCTCGACGAAATCTTCGTCCTTCATGGAGGTGGCTGCCTTGCCGCGACCACCACGGCGCTGAGCCTGATAGTCTTCAACGGCCTGGGTCTTGGCATAACCGCTGTGGGAAATGGTCACCACAAGATCTTCTTCGTCAATCAGGTCGGCGATGGTCAGGTCGCGACGGGAGCTGGTGATTTCGGTACGACGCTCGTCACCAAATTCGCTGACGATCGCTTCCAGCTCTTCCCGGATGACCTGGAGCAGGCGCTCGGGGTCGCCCAGAATATCGAGCAAATCGGCGATCTTCTCGAGAATTTCCTTGTACTCGTTCTGCAGCTTCTCGGTCTCGAGGCCGGTCAGACGGTGCAGGCGCAGATCCAGAATCGCCTGGGCCTGTTCCGGAGAAAGATGATACAGCCCCTCACGCAGGCCATAGATTTCCGGCAGGTCATCCGGACGGCAGGCGTCCTGGCCGGCACGCTCCAGCATGGCCATCACATCGCCCGGGGACCAGCCCTTGGCAACCAGCTTTTCCTTGGCTTCGGCGGCAGACGGCGAGGCCTTGATCAGCTCGATAATCTCGTCGATGTTGGCCAGGGCAACGGTCAGGCCTTCCAGAATATGGCCGCGCTCACGGGCCTTGCGCAGTTCGTAAATGGTCCGGCGGGTCACCACTTCACGACGGTGACGAACGAACGCATCCAGCAACTGCTTCAGGTTCAGGGTCTTCGGCTCACCGTTGATCAGGCCAACCATGTTGATGCCGAATACAGTCTCAAGCTGGGTCTGGGCAAACAGGTTGTTGACCACAACATCCGGGTTCTCACCCCGACGCAGCTCGATCACCACCCGGATACCTTCCTTGTTGGACTCATCCCGTAGCTCGGAGATACCTTCAAGACGCTTCTCTTTCACCAGCTCGGCGATCTTCTCGATCAGGCGGGCCTTGTTCAGCTGATACGGCAGCTCGGTGATGATGATGGCATCGCGGTTGGTCTTGTTGTCGTGCTCGATCTCGTGACGGGCGCGGATGTAAATGCGGCCACGACCCGTACGGTAGGCCTCAACAATGCCGGCACGGCCATTGATAATGCCCTGGGTCGGGAAATCCGGGCCCGGGATGTATTCCATCAGTTCATCGATGGTCAGATCCGGGTTATCAATCAGCGCCAGACAGCCATTCACGACTTCCGTGAGATTGTGCGGCGGAATATTAGTGGCCATACCAACGGCGATACCGGAGGAACCGTTCACCAGCAGGTTGGGAACCCGGGTAGGCAGAACCTCGGGAATCCGCTCGGTGCCGTCGTAGTTATCAACGAAATCGACGGTTTCCTTATCCAGATCCGCCAGCAGGGAGTGGGCAATCTTCTCCATGCGGATCTCGGTGTAACGCATGGCGGCCGCGTTGTCGCCGTCGATGGAACCGAAGTTACCCTGGCCATCCACCAACGGATACCGCAGGGAGAATGGCTGGGCCATACGAACGATGGTGTCGTATACCGCAGAGTCACCGTGGGGGTGGTATTTACCGATAACATCACCCACAACACGGGCGGACTTCTTGTAGGCCTTGTTCCAGTCGTTGTTCAGTTCGGACATGGCGAACAGGACACGGCGGTGAACCGGCTTGAGGCCATCCCTCACATCCGGAAGCGCCCGCCCGACGATCACGCTCATGGCGTAATCGAGGTAGGACTGTTTTAACTCGTCTTCAATATTGACCGGCAGGATCTCTTTGGCTAACTCACCCATCGAGAAAGGTTCCTTTGCGTTATCTGGAAGTCGTATCAGGGCCGTTTCCGGGCCCCATAGTTATTCTTCAACAAGCCGCCAAGTCTACCACAGTCGCACCCTCTCCGGGGCAACTGTGAGGCAGCCTTAATCAAACACCACTGTCTTGTTTTCGTAGGTGATCACCCGATCCTCGATGTGAGAACGCAGGCCCCTGGCCAGCACGTTCTTCTCGACATCCTTACCGAGGCGGACCATATCCTCGATGGAGTCACTGTGGGTGATCCGGATAACGTCCTGCTCGATGATCGGGCCCTCGTCGAGGTCCTGGGTCACGTAGTGGCAGGTGGCACCAATCAGCTTAACACCGCGACTGTAGGCCTGATGATAAGGGCGAGCACCGGCGAAGGACGGCAGGAAGCTGTGATGGATGTTGATCACCTTGCCGGAGTATTTCTCACAGAGCTCGCCGGGAAGGATCTGCATGTAGCGCGCCAGCACCACCACATCGGCTTCGTATTTCTGGAACAGCTCATCAATATGGGCGAAGGCATCTGCCTTGTTTTCCTTGCTGACCGGTACGTGGTGATACGGAATCTCGTGCCACTCCACCATCCGGCGCAGGTCGTCATGGTTGGAGATGACCGCCACTATCTCGGCGTTGATCTCCTTGCTGTGCCAGCGGTGCAAAAGATCCGCCACACAGTGGGATTCCTTGCTGCACATCAGGATGACTTTCTTCGGCTGGGCCGAATCGGCGATGTGCCAGTTCATGTTGAATTCGCGGGCAATCGGCTCGAACGCCGCCCGGAATTGGTCAAGACCAAACGGTATCGAGGTGGCCTTGATCTCGTGCCGCATGAAAAACCAGCCGGTTTGCGTGTCGGAATGGTGACTCGCCTCGGTAATCCAGCCATTGTATGTAGACAGAAAATTACTCACCTTGGCGACAATTCCCACCCGGTCGGGGCAGGAAATCACAAGACGATAGGTATGCTCCATGAAAGCCTTTCCTTAACTGAAATCCGGGAAAGCAGGTACGTCGGGGAATCACCGCCGACGTTAACGGCAGGTTAACGGTACGCACCTATGAAAATGACCGGCTATCATAGCCTATCTGAACGCCAGAAACGAGGAATGGAGATATGGACAGAGGCCTCTACCAACGCACAATCAAAAACGTCTCCACGGGGCGCTCAGGCCGCCTTTCGATTGCGGCCGCCCTGGCCTTTTTAATTACCACCACGCCGGCCTTCGGACAGGCCATTCTCGAGGGTGAACGGTTTCACCCGGTTACCGCAACCCAGGGCATGGTTGCCACCAGTCATACACTGGCCACCGAGGTGGCTCTGGAAGTGCTGAAAAACGGCGGGAATGCAATCGATGCAGCCGTTACCGCCGGTTTCGCACTGGCTGTCACCCAGCCTCGTTCCGGCAACATTGGCGGTGGCGGTTTCATGCTGATTTCCAGGGGCGACGGCTCAGATCCGGAAGCCATTGATTATCGGGAAAAAGCGCCAGCTGCCGCCACAGAAACCATGTTCCAGGACGAATCCGGCGAGGTGGTCAAGAACCGCAGTCGTTTTACCCACCTGGCCGCAGGGGTTCCAGGAACGGTTGCCGGCCTGGCACTGGCGCTGGAGCGCCACGGCACCATTACCCTCAAGCAGGCACTGGCGCCAGCCATCAAGCTTGCCCAAGAGGGTTTCGTGGTGCCCCAGCGTTTTACTGAAGGTCTGGAGCAGGCCCGGGAGAGACTCGAGCGATGGCCCGCCACCCGTGACACCTTTTATAAGGAAGACGGCAGCGCCTGGCAGCCCGGAGAACGTTTTCGACAGCCGGAACTGGCGGCAACACTCCAGCGCATTGCCGACAATGGCGTGAAAGGCTTTTACGAAGGCGAAACGGCCGATCTGATTGCCAGCGAAATGGAACGAAATGGCGGCCTGATCACGCACCAGGACCTCAAAGACTACCGCCCGGTAGTCCGAGAGCCGGTTTACGGCAACTATCGCGGGTACGATATTTTCTCCATGTCGCCGCCCTCCTCCGGTGGCACCCACATTGTCCAGATCCTGAATATCCTGGAAGGCTTCCCGATGGCCGAGTTTGGCCACAACTCCGCTGATGCGATTCATCACATGGCCGAAGCCATGAAACTGGCCTACGCCGACCGTTCAAAATACCTGGGCGACACCGATTATGTGGAGGTGCCACTGGCGGGGTTAACCAGCAAAGGCTACGCAGACGAACTCCGCAAAGGCATTAATCCGGACAGGGCACGACCAGCCAGCGACATCAATCCCGGCCAGCCGGCTGTCTGGGAAAGCCCTGAAACCACCCATTTTTCCGTGGTGGATAAATGGGGCAACGCGGTATCAAACACCTACACCATCAATTTCAGTTACGGATCCGGCATTACGGTGGAAGGCGCCGGATTCCTGCTTAACAACGAAATGGACGACTTCAGTGCCAAGCCCGGTGTACCCAACGCTTATGGTCTGATCGGCGGCGAAGCCAACAAGGTTGAGCCCGGCAAGCGCATGCTGAGCTCCATGTCGCCCACCATCGTGAAAAAGGATGGCAAGAACGTTCTGGTTACCGGCAGCCCCGGGGGCTCCCGGATCATTACCACCACCTTGCAGGTGATCCTCAATGTGATTGATCATGGCATGAACGTTCAGACCGCCGTGAGCGCACCCCGCATGCATCACCAGTGGCTGCCGGATGAAATCCGGATCGAACAGGGCATCAGCCCGGACACCATTCGACTGCTGGAGGAACGCGGGCATAAGGTGGTAGGCGGATCAGCCATGGGCGCCATCCAGAGCATCCTGATTGACGAAGACGGTGTTCTAAATGGTGGCGCGGACCCGAGGAGGAGCACTTCGTCGGCCATGGGCTATTAACGGGCAATTGACCGGGGTCACTAACCTGAAAGGAGGCTTTATGTATCTTTCTGTACAGCTGAGCTGCTATCCCCTGAAAGAGGAGTACAAGCAGCCAATCAAAGACCTGATCGCGCGCCTGGAGCAGACCGGACTGGAAGTCTACCCGGGGCGAATGAGCACCGAGATTTTCGGCGACTATGATGAGGTAATGGACGTGCTCTCGGATACCATGAAATGGTCATTCGAGACTTACGGAAAATCCGTCTTCGTGGCAAAGATCATGGAGGGCGACCGGAGACCGAGATGACAGCACCGGGTGGGCCAGACAATCAGCAACAGAAGCCGGACCAGAACCAACAGCCGGCAATCCCGAACCAGTTTGCATTCCTGTGGCTCAGTGCCGCCATCTTCCTGATGGTGCTCTGGCTTCAGGACGGCGGACAACCCCGGCTTCAGGATCTGGCCTATTCCGAATTCAAGACCGCTGTGATGAACAATCAGGTGGCGGAAGTCACTCTGAAAGAAGAATCCATCACCGGTCTGTTTACCGACAGCGGTGCTGCAGACTTCAGCTCTGACAGCCCCGCACGGACCAGCACCCCGGGGTTCCAGACCATCCGCCCGCCCATGGAAGACCCCGCCCTGCTCAACCTGCTGGAAGAGCACGAAGTTGTAATCCGGGCCACCCCCTCCGGCCTACCCTGGTGGCAGGAAATGATCCGCGGCTTCCTGCCCTGGATCCTTCTGCTGGCCCTGATGTTCTGGTTCTGGGGCGCCGCCCAGAAGCGGATGACCCAGGGTGGTGGGCCGTTTGATTTCAGCCGTTCCAAGGCAAGACGGGCCCGGAAGGAAACCTCGACGGCAACACTCGATGATGTCGCCGGCATTGAATCCGCCAAGCGGGAAATTGCCGAGATCATCGATTTCCTGAAATCTCCCGAAAAATACCGGGCACTGGGTGCTGTCATGCCCAAGGGCGTGCTTCTGGTCGGCCCGCCCGGCACCGGCAAGACACTGCTGGCCCGGGCCATCGCCGGCGAAGCCGAAGTGCCCTTCTACAGCATCAGCGCCTCGGAATTCATCGAGATGTTCGTGGGTGTTGGCGCCGCGCGGGTTCGGGACATGTTCAAGGAAGCCCGGAAAGACGCGCCGGCGCTGGTTTTCATCGACGAACTGGATGCCATTGGCCGATCACGTGGTGCGGGCCTGGGTGGTGGCCATGATGAAAGAGAGCAGACCCTGAATCAGATCCTCACGGAAATGGACGGGTTCGAGGCCCACGAAAATGTTCTGGTACTGGCTGCCACCAACCGGCCGGACGTTCTGGACAGTGCCCTGCTCCGCCCGGGCCGTTTTGACCGCAAGATCACCCTCGACCGCCCCCACAAGGAGGCCCGCGCGGCCATCCTGGCCGTTCACGTGCGAAAGGTACCCTTGGCGAATGATGTCGACCTGGATCAACTGGCCGCGCGCACGATCGGTTTCTCCGGGGCGGACCTGAAAAACCTGGTGAATGAAGCCGCGCTGACGGCAGCCCGGGAAAACCTGCACGAGGTGAACGCCCATTGCTTTGAGCTGGCAAGGGACAGAATCATTCTCGGCGAAGAACGGGACACCAAGCTCACGCCCAAGGAGCGGGAGGCGGTTGCCTACCACGAGTGCGGCCACGCCATCATGGCCTATTACATGCCCAACGCCGACCCACTCACCAAATTAACGATCATCCCTCACGGCATGGCCATGGGGGTGACCGAACAAACGCCTCGGGAAGACCACTACACCTACAACGAGAGTTACCTCAAGGATCGCATCAAGGTGATGCTTGGTGGCCGCTGTTCGGAAAAGCTGATTTATGGTGAAGTCAGCACCGGGGCCCAGAATGACCTGAAGGAAGCCACCGCTCTGGTACGCAAAATGGTCGGTCAGTGGGGTATGAGTGAAAAAATCGGCCCCCTTGGCTTAAGCATTGGCGAAGAGCATGTGTTCCTTGGCCGGGAGATGGGCATGCCCAGGGAATTCAGTGAAAAGATGGCCGAGATGATCGATGAGGAAATTCAGTCCCAACTGCTGGCGCTGGAGAGGGCTACCCTGGACTTCCTGACCGAGCACCGAAACCAGCTGGAAGCGCTCGCCACGGCCGTATTGAAGCACGAAACCCTCTCTGCCGAAGACGTCGAGGAAATCCTGCGCAAGGAAGACGCTCGCAAGATTGCTTGAGGATTCAGGGAGTCACAGTCACCGGAAGATTCAGTGCCACCAGCAACCGCTCCGCGCCAGGTTCCTGAAGCAAAGAACAATCACGGCTAAGCACCAGCTGAACGGCTTTCTCCTCGCGCAAAATACCGGCTACGGTAACTGGGTCCGTTGATGGCAGCGACCGTACACGAAAGTCCCGCTCTGGAATACCCAGCTCCAGAAGTATGCGTTGCCGCTCCTCGGGCGGAATATCCGGTCCTGCCCCCAGCAACATCGTTACCGGCCGATGGGAATACCGAATAGCCTCAGCTGCTGCCTGAACCGCTCGGCTGTTGGCCTCCCTGTGATCATTCAGAAAAACCACTACCCGGCCCTGCGGCAAAACGCGATGTTCGCACCAGAGCAGAACCCTGCCCGGCGAACGACGAACCAGCCCCTTGGCCGTTGACCCCAGGCGCGCCCCCGGCGCCGAGGACCAACCAACTCGGCCAAGCACCAGAAGATCCCGGGGCCCAGCCAGAGCCAGCACTTCATCAATTACATGGCCACGGGCAATGCTGAGCGTGTGCTTGCCGCCATATGGCGCTACAGCGCCAGCCAAAGCGCGCCGAGCCTGGCTGGCCAGCCTTTGCATTCGCTGCTCAACGCCGGCCGGATCAAAGGGGCGGCTGACGCCGGACGAAGCCCCCACCTCTCGAGCAAACCCATACCCTGCACTTCGCAACAGGTTCAGTTCCTCAACAAACACGCCAAGCACATCAGCACCGGTGGACCCTGCAATCTCTGCCGCAGCCTTCAACGCGGCATAGCTCATTCTCGAGCCATCCAGCAGTACAAGCACACGGCCGGCTTCATCACTGCTCACAGCCCGAGCTCCAGGTGTGTCAGTCACTGTCCTTACCTCCGCCGTTGTTTGCATCTCCATTGCTATCCCGCTTTTTGCTGGCCTCCGCAAATTTCTCGAGGCGCTCGGCAACCCGGCGATTGAAGCTGTTAGCTGGAAACTCGCCATTACTGTCCAGCTCCCCCGCCTCCAGGCCGGTCAAAAGCTCAATGGCTTCGTTGATATGGGAGATCGGATAGATCCGGAATCGGTCCTCGACAATCGCCTGCCTGACATCGGCCCTGAGCATCAAGTGCTCAACATTGCTTGCCGGCAGCAGAACGCCCTGGCCCCCAACCCCACCAGCTTCCCTGCAGACATCGAAAAAGCCTTCGATCTTCTCATTCACGCCACCCACCGCCTGAACTTCACCATGCTGGTTCATGGACCCTGTTACGGCGAAGGACTGCCTGATTGGCACCCGGGAAATGGCTGAAAGCAGTACACAGGTTTCTGCCACTGAAGCGGAATCGCCCTCAACACCACCGTAGGATTGCTCGAAAGCCAGGCTCGCCGACAGCGACAGCTCACCATCACCGGCATACCGGCTTGCCAGGAACCGGGACAGTATCATCACGGCCTTGCTGTGAATGGGGCCACCCAGTTTTGCCTCCCGCTCAATATCCACCACCTGCCCCTTGCCCGGCCGGGCCGTAGCGGTAATCCGGGTGGGCTGTCCGAACATCGACGCGCCCAGCCTGAGTACCGATAGGCCATTCACCTGAGCCACTTCATCTCCCGAAGTGGCAATGATCACCACACCCCGGCTGATTTGCTCCCGACTTCTTTCCCGAACCCGGCTGGCCCGGTATTCCCGCTCATCAATAGCCTGCTGGAGATGGCTGGCCTCGACGGTATCGGCGCCCGCCTGGCTGGCCCAATGGTCAGCCTCACTGAGTATGTCCCGGAGCACGCGGTCGTGGGCGGTCAGTTTGCGTTGGTCCGCCGCCAGCCGGCTTGCATGCTCAATCAGCCTGGCTACGGCACCTCGCTCCAGCGGCCGCATTTTCAGGGCCCGGGCCATGGTGGCGATCATCCGGGCGTAGAGTTCGTAGCAGTCATCGTTACGATCAAGATCATCCTCAAAATCCGCCTCAACCTTGAAGAGGTCCAGGAAATCCGGATCGTAATGGGACAACAGGTAGTACAGCATCCGGTCCCCAAGCAAAACCACTTTGACCGACACGGGAATTGGCTCCGGCTGCAGACTGACGGTACTTACCAATCCATAGAGCCGCTCCAGGGACTCGATGCGGATTTCACCGGATGACAGAATCCGCTTCAGGCTTTCCCAGGCCATGGGCTGAGTCAGCACCCGCCGGGCATCGATGATCAGATAGCCGCCGTTGGCGCGGTGCATGGAACCACCGCGAATCAACGTGAAGTCGGTATAGAGGTTGCCCTGACGGGCCCGATGTTCAATCTGCCCGGCCAGGTGCTGATGATTGGGCAGATCCTCGTAGATAACCGGCGCGCCGACGGTTTCGGCGTTATCCACCAGCAAATTGACCTTGTACCGCGCCAGCAGCCCTGCCGGTGGCCCGTTATCACTGTCCTGAAAGGCTTCGGCATGCTCCACCACGTCTTCTCGGACCGCGTCCAGGTAATCGACAACCTCCGGGAGATGTGACCACTTTTCCCTCAGTTCCCCGATCGGGCCGCCGAGAGTCAGCTGCACCATCTCTTCATTCAGGGCATGGACCCGCTCACGCACTTCTTTCCGCATCCTGGGAATCTGCTGGATGGTCTGCTGCAGCTTTTTCTGCAGTTCCTCAACCTTGGATTCAACCAGTTGCTTTTCTTCATCGGAGAATTTCTTGTATTCCTCGGGATCGATCACCTCACCTTTGCGCATGGGGGCAAAGGTAAAACCGGCTGGTGTGGTGATCATGGCAATGTTGTTGCGGTTGGCCTCTTCCTGGATCTCGAACAGCCCCTGGTGCTGGCGCTTGGCCATCTCTTCCTGCAGCTCCTGCAAGCGGGCCTGGTACTCCTCGCTCTCAAAGGCCGCCGGAATGGCCGTGCGAAGCTCCTCGGCCAGATCACTCATGTCTTTTTTGAATTGTTGCCCCTGGCCCGCTGGCAACTGGATCGCACCCGGCCGATCTGAAAAGCGGAAGTTATAGACATGGCACCAATCCGGAGGAACCGGTTGCCTGGCTGCATGCCGGGAAAGAAAGCGCTCAACAAGTTCATGCTTACCTGCCCCGGAGGGCCCGAGGACAAACAGATTGAACCCATCAGCCCGGATACCGGCGCCAAATTCCAGCGCTCGCAGAACCCGGTCCTGACCGTAGGGTTGATCCAGGTCTTGCAGGTCATCGGTGGTCAGGAAATCCAGTTTTTCCTCTGGACAAGCGTGATAGACCTGGTCTGCGGTTAACGGGGCGGGTAATGGCATTACATCCTCCTGATGGTTTCCACCCGGGTGTGGAATACGCCGATGATGTCGGACGAGTCATCCGGGGGCGGCGCCCCCTCATCAGGAAACTATAGATTATGGCCGGCGCCCTGCTCCAGCCATCGGGGCACTAACGCCACTCGAGGGTCTTGGGCTCGGGCGAATGCTCACAGAACAGGTGGCCGACATCCGGCACCGCAAAGCAGCGATCACCGCGCTGGGGTTGGCGGGCGTTGAACTCGGTATGGCTGATGCCAACCTCCCACAACTCGTCACACTCCCAACCATCGGGCTTGAGTTCGATCCGCACTTCGGCACCGATCAGGTTGATGGCCTCGATACGGAACGGCAGATGGGCCTGGTCACTGGCGGACTGGGTCAGGCGAACTTCGTGGGGCCGAAGATAGAGCTGGGCGTCGTCGTTTTCGCAGCCTTCAGGTAAGCGAATCCAGGCATCGCCCTGGCTCATGACGCCGTCGCGAATCTTGCCGGAAAGCACATTTACCTGGCCGAGAAATTCGAACACGAACCGGCTGTCCGGACGACCGTAAAGCTCCAGGGGCGTATCAACCTGCTCAATCCGGCCATTGCTCATCACCACCACCTGATCGGAGAGTTCCAGGGCTTCTTCCTGATCGTGAGTCACGAACACACTGGTGAAGTGCAGCTCGTCGTGCAGACTTCGCAGCCAGCGGCGTAGGTCTTTTCGCACCTTGGCATCAAGCGCGCCGAAGGGTTCATCCAGCAAGAGAATCTCTGGCCGCATGGCCATGGCACGAGCCAACGCAATGCGCTGCTTCTGGCCACCGGAGAGTTGCGCCGGGTAACGGCCCGCCAGATGTTCCAGCTGCACCATCTCCAGCAGGTCTTTCACCCGCTTGCGGATCTCCGGTTTACCCGGGCGCTCCTTACGCGGAAGCACGTTAAGGCCAAAGGCCACGTTCTCGGCCACTGTCATGTGGCGGAACAACGCATAATGCTGGAACACGAACCCCACGCGCCGGTCCCGCACGTGCAGGTCGGTCACATCCCTGCCGCTGAACCGTATTCTCCCCGATTCCGGGGTTTCCAGGCCGGCAATGATCCGCAGCAGCGTAGTCTTGCCCGAGCCAGAGGGGCCCAGCAACGCCGTGAGCTGGCCGTCCGGAATGGTCAGATTGATATCATGCAGGGCCTGGAACTTGTCGAAAAACTTGTTGATACCCTGTATCTCGATGCTCATTGGAAACCCTTAGTTACGACTCTGACGCCATTCAACAATGGCCTTCACGACAAGAGTGATCAGCGCGATACCTGCAAGCAGTGACGAAGCTGCAAACGCGCCCACCGTGTTGTAATCCTGGTAAAGCAGCTCTACCTGCAACGGCAGCGTATTGGTTTCGCCCCGGATGTTGCCGGAAACCACCGATACTGCGCCAAACTCGCCCACGGCCCGGGCATTGGTGAGGATAACGCCGTAAAGAAGCGCCCAGCGGATATTCGGCAGGGTCACCCGCCGGAAGAGCTGCCAGCCAGAGGCACCAAGTACCACACCGGCCTCTTCCTCTTCCCGGCCCTGCTGCTGCATCAGTGGAATCAGTTCCCTTGCCACAAACGGGCAGGTTACGAAGACCGTAACCATCACGATGCCTGGCCAGGAGAACATCAGTTGAATGTCGTATTCACCAAGCCACTGGCCTACCCAGCCATTGCTGCCATAAAGCAGAAGGAAAAGTAGACCGGCAACTACTGGAGAAACAGCGAATGGAATATCAATCAGTGTGGTCAGCAGCTTGCGCCCGGGGAACCGGAAACGGGTCACCAGCCACGCAAGGAAAACGCCGAATACCATGTTCAGCGGCACGGTGAGCAGCGCAACCACGAGCGTCAGACCGATGGCGTGAAGCGTGTACTCGTTGAGAATATTGCTGACGTAACCGGCCCAGCCCTCGGCAAACGCCTGCACAAAAATCAGCACCAGGGGCATGAACAGCAACAGAACGGTCAAAGCAACAGCCAAACCGATCAGCGTGCGACGAACCAGCGGGCTATCGCCCACGCGACGATGTTTACGCGCAGCCATACCCTAACCTCCGTGCAGGCGCTTGAGGTAGCGCCCTTGCCAGACGTTGATCGCCAGAAGCAACAACAGCGATACCGTCATCACGACCGCGGCAATGGCACTGGCCGCCGGAAAATCGTACTCCTCCAGGCGAACAAAGATCATCAGACTGATCACTTCACTGATGTAGGGCGAGTTGCCGGCAATGAAGATGACCGCACCGTATTCCCCCAGGCTTCGGGCAAACGAAAGCGCACCGCCGGTTACAACAGCCGGCCAGAGTGTGGGAAACAGGATCTTCCGAAAGACCGTCATGTCCGAAGCACCCAGGCTCATCGCCGCCTCTTCATCTTCCGGTGCCATTTCCTCAAGTACCGGCTGAACCGTGCGCACCACGAACGGCACGCTGGTAAACGCCATGGCCACCACAATACCCAGCGGTGTGAATGCCACTTCGATACCCAGATCGGCGAGATACTGGCCGTACCAGCCGTTTTCGGCAAACAGGGTTGCCAGCGTGATGCCGGCGACGGCAGTTGGCAGAGCAAATGGCAGATCCATGATCGCATCCAGCAGCCGCTTGCCTGGAAACTCGTAACGAACCAGCACCCAGGCCATCAGCAGGCCGAACACGCAGTTAAACAGGGAGGCCGCCAGCGCCGCCAGGACGGTCACCTTGTAGGACGCAACCACCCGGGGATCGGTGATGACAAACCAGAACTGCTCCCACCCCATGCCGGCGGCACGGATAAACAGGCCGCTGATGGGCAGAAGCAGCGCCAGGCTGATAAAGAAAAGCGAAATGCCGAGGCTCAGTCCGAACCCCGGCAAAACGCGTTTGGTGGCGGGAGCGCTCAGCCGCTTTGACGGGCGCTCCGAAACGTCAGTGGTGGCCATGGATCAGGTGCGCATCCCTTAGCGGCGACGCTGCAACTGGTCCAGCTTGCCGCCACTGGCAAAGTGGGTCTCCATGGCGTTTTCCCAACTGCCTGCGATGTCCTGAATCGGCATCAGCTTCAGTTCCGGGAACTTGTCCGCCACTTCCGCTTTCACGGTTTCGTTATGCACCCGGTAGTTGAAGCCGGCCAGCAGGCGCTGGGCTTCTTCAGAATAAAGATGCTTCAAATAAGCTTGGGCCAGTTCCTCTGTGCCCTTTTTCTCAATGTTCTTGTCGATCCAGGTCACCGGGAACTCGGCCAGGAAACTCACTTTCGGAACCACAACCTGGAAGTTCTTATCCGGGTTCAGTTCCGGGATGTTGTTTACTTCGGACTCAAAGGTCAGCAGCACATCACCCAGGCCGCGCTCAACAAACGTGGTGGTGGCCCCACGGCCGCCGGAGTCGAAGACCTTTACCTGACCCAGCAGATCGCTCAGGAACGCGTCAATCTTCTCCTGGTCGTCACCGAACTTGTCTTGGGCGAAGCCCAGCGCCGCCAGGTAGGTGTAGCGGCCGTTACCGGAGGTTTTCGGGTTCGGCATGATCAGCTCGACGTCTTCCCGGATCAGATCATCCCAGTTCTGGATGTTCTTGGGGTTACCCTCACGCACCAGGAACGCCATGGTGGAATAGTAAGGAGAGCTGTTGTTCGGCAGGCGTGATGCCCAATCCTCGGGAATCAGGTTGCCGCGCTCGGCGAGAATGTTCACGTCAGTGACCTGGTTGTAGGTCACCACATCGGCACCGAGGCCCTGAAGAATGGCGCGGGCCTGCTTGGAGGAGCCAGCATGTGACTGCTGGATATCGACAGTCTCGCCTGTTTTTTCTTTCCAGTAGTCCTGGAACAGAACGTTGTATTCGGCAAACAGCTCGCGGGCAATATCGTAGGAGGAGTTCAGAAGCTCACGCTCCTGGGCAGAAGCCGGCCCCGTCAGCGAGAACGCCAACGCCAGCGCACTGAACCACAGGCCCTTACGGGCTTTGGAACCAGAAAAAATTGAATTCGGCATAGTAGGCAGAGCTCCCAGTTAACTCGGAATCTTGATATACGCCAGAGGAATAAAGATGGCGCTATGTTAGAACGCAAAGATAAGGTCGGAGTTCTAAAACAACAATGCCTTAACTAGATGATTTATTGCTGCCGTAAAAACTTAAAGTTATAAGAGGCATCTGTTACAGACAGGCGTCAAATTTGATCGCGCCGGACTGGTACCCGGCGCATCTTCCACTACTATCAAGGTAAGTCAGCGCTGGAGAAGACGTTGCCGTGGGACTGTCGATCAAGACAACGGAATTTGCGCCGGAAGAGTTTGAACGTTTTGCCGCCAAGGTCCGCACAGACCTGAAAGCGCTCACTCGTCTTTTGAACCGGCCCGGCTTTGGTGAGGGTGAGAGTTCCATTGGCGCCGAGGTAGAGTTCTACATCGTAAACTCTGACCTGCGCGTGCAACCCATCAACACCGACATTGCCGCCAGAGTCCAGGACCCCCAGCTTACGGTTGAGCTCAACCGCTTCAACCTCGAATACAACCTCAGCCCCCAGGCCTTCAAGGGATCACCGTTTGCCAGAACGGAGCAGGAGCTGCTCACTGCGATTCGGAGGATCGATGAGCACGCCGCGCCATTGGATGGAGAGTTGGTACCGATCGGCATTTTGCCGACACTTCGCCAGTCCGACATGGGTGCGCAGGTGATGACGGACGAACCTCGTTATCACGCGCTATCCAAAGCGTTGCTCGAACAACGGGGCGAGCCGTTCAGCATCCATATTGGCGGTAACGATGTGATTAACCTGGAGGCCGACGATGTCTACATGGAAGGCGCCAACACCTCTTTCCAGTTGCACTGGCGCGTGCCAGCCCATCGTTTTGCGGATTATTTCAATGCCGTACAACTCGTCACGCCGGTGGTTCTCGCTCTGGCGAGCAACTCACCCAGTCTGTTTGGCCACCACCTGTGGGACGAAACCCGGATTGCCCTGTTCAAACAATCCATCGACAGCCGATCACCCAACCATAAAACCTGGCGCCATCCGCCAAGGGTCTACTATGGAACCGGCTGGATTCGTAGCGCCTGGGAGTTGTTTGCTGCCTCGGCATCGCTCTACCCACCCATCATTCCCCTGATGTCGGAGGAAGATCCGATGGCGATGATTGATCGTGGCGAAGTGCCAAAACTGGCCGAACTGCGACTGCACCAGGGAACCACCTGGCCCTGGAACCGGGCCATCTACGACCATACCGAAGGCGGCCATCTGCGCATTGAGATTCGCTCCATGCCTGCAGGCCCGACCGCCGCTGATATGTGTGCGAACGGCCTGTTCATAATAGGGGCAGCGCTGGCAGTGCTGGATGACATCGGCCATCTGACGTCGATACTCCCCTTCCATTACACCGAACACAATTTTTACCGCGCCGCAAAATATGGCGTCGGCGCAGAAATCATCTGGCCTCACAAGGATCAGGTGCAGTTGCAGGATACGCCCCTGTTAACCGTTGCCCGGGAGCTTCTGCCCCGGGCCTGTGAAGCCCTTGCGCAGACAGCCGTGGACGAATCGGAAATACGCCGCCTGCTGGGAATCATCGAAGGCCGCATTGAAACAGCCATGTCGGGCGCCCGGTGGCAGCGCCACATCACCGAGTCCCTGTTCAAGACTGTAAGCCCCGATGACGCCTTCCGAACTATGCTGTCTCTTTACATGGCCAACCAGAAGAAAAATACGCCGATCCATGAATGGACATTGTCACCGTGAGCAACTCGAACGTACTCGATTATCTGCATGATCCCTCACCCCGCACGCTGGGCCGCTCCCCTCTTGAATGGCTGGAGCAGCTGCAGAAACCCACGGTTGTCCGTGTTGCTGGTCGCGATCGCTCCCGCACCCGGGCCATGGCGACGCTGCTTCACGGTAATGAGCCTTCGGGCCTGTTTGCGCTTCACCGTTGGCTGCTTGAGCAGCACACCCCTGAGGTCAACATGCTGTTTCTCCTGGGCGGCGTCCACCCTGCGAAAATCCCGCCCACCCTCTCACTGCGACAGCTTCCTGCGGGACGTGACCTCAACCGCTGTTTCAAAGAACCGTTCGCGGGAGAAGAAGGCGCGATTGCAAAGGCCATGCTGTCAGAACTTCATGACGCGAACCCGGAATGCTTGCTGGACGTACACAACACCTCAGGCACAGGGCCGGCCTTCGCGGTGACCATCACCAATGATGCGGCCCACCAGGCGTTGACCTCTCTGTTCACAGACCGCCTCATAATGACAGATCTTCGCCTCGGCGCCCTGATGGAATACTCCGAGCAGGAAGTCCCAACGGTAACCATCGAATGTGGTGGGTCCCAAGATGATCAGGCCCATCAATTGGCGTACGAGGGCCTCGTGCGGTATGCCTCAAGGCCAGACGTGTTATCACTTGAAAAGGCGGAGTGGGACGTGGAGGTACTAAGAAATCCGATTCGGGTGGAGCTGATTCCGGAAGCAACCATAGAATATCTTACTGAACCCTCCGGCCGGGCTGACCTCACTTTGCCACCAGACATCGAACACCGAAATTTCGGGATCGTATCGCCAAATGAGCCGCTGGGATGGATTGGAAAAAAAGGCCTCAGTGTACTCAACGCCATCGGCCATAACCGGACAGAGAACATGGAGCAGGTTTTTCAGGTCAGAGAGGGGAAAATCTTCCCCGCGCAGGCCATCAAAGCCTTTATGATTACCACCAACCCGGTGATTGCAAAGAGCGATTGCCTCTTCTACGCGGTCAAGGCGACTGGTGAGCCCATTTTCTGACAAGAAACAAAAGGCAAGCGCCCCTTTCGTCCCCCCAATCAGGGGTTGGACACTACTTCAACGCTGTCGGCGTGGCATGCGAGTTTAGCCCTGTCGAAGCTGCGTGTCGGGTTGGTGACGTATCGAACCCCCGACACCCTCACAGTCGCGCCTTTGGAGATACCTCGCATCTGGAGTGCCTTGCCATTGATCTGAGCTGAGGAGCGGCAATGACGTTTCCAGTCATCGCGTCCTTTGGCGTCAACCAAAGCCCCACGGAAAATGCCGACTACATCTGGCATTGGCGCATACTCGGGCTCCCAGACCGGCTCGGGGGTGGGTTTGGTCGACTCAAAACTCGCATAGGATGCCCGACATGCTTCAATGTCGGATTCTGGAACCGTCTTGCCGTGCCTGAGCTCCCTCGACGGGCGCAGGCATGCTTGAGTACATTCTACACTCCTTGCTGACCGACACTCCCCGGCCATCTTCGCCAACTGCTGGTAAAGATTCTGCTCAGCCGAGGCGGCGCTTGTAAGAAACGCGAGCAAAACGGCGAAAATGGAAAATATGCGAACGACAGCTGAGTTCATCGGGCATCCTCTCTTAGTGGTTGTTAACCATCATGGGGCCGTATCTCCGCCTCAGACGGTCAAGGGTTATAAGTAGCCGTTCGTCCAACAGTTCCTCCCACAAAATAACATTCAGGCAGCCAATGGTTTTATGTCTTGAATGTCAGAACTTGCGGAACAATATTTGCCCTTCCCCCACCTCCCTGAAGAGTAAAGGCGGACGCCATCCAATAGGTTTTACGGCGTGGGTCTGGCTGGATATCGAGGTAGTCTCCCCATGCTCGAGCGTGGGGCTGGTGGCTAGAGGCATCCCCCAGAGCCATCTGCCAGTTTGGCAAAGCATTTGAATCGCTGTCATCCAGCCACCCAACCCCCAGCGTTGGATGGCGGCCCCCGGCACCGCACACCGCTACTATGCCCACATCGCCCCGTTGGTTCGGGCAAACGGACGGATAAGCCCAGGCCCGGTCCGAATTCCACAGAACGGGCTCATCAATCAGCTCATTCGAACTCTTCCGGATTCTCACCACGCGTACGAAGGGAAAAGGGTGCTGAACATCCGCCGAGGCCACCCAGACGAAACCAAGAATACCGCCTGACTCCCACGCTCCGAGAACGCGATCATCCATGCGATTCATCCATTGACTTGTCGCATCATCAGGTTTTGCGTAGGGGCCGTCGCGCCAATGCCTCACAGCGACGGAAACTTGCGAGACATCCTCTTCGTCGTCAGGCCATCGGAACACTTCGATAGATGGCTGAAAGTAGCTCAAGCTGGCAAAGATCGCCGTACTTCCCATGCCCCGACAAAAACGGAGAGATCCGAATTCTTCGGTTGACCAGGCTTCCCGGGAGATCGCTTCACGCGCCTTCAATTGATCCAGGGACAGTCGTAACACCACCGCTCTTTGCCAGCGGTCCGTGGTTGTGCTGAACACGTTGAACGACAGTAAGAGGTGGTTATCTGATTCGGCCAGATCGGGGTAATCCAGCCAGGTCCCCGACCACTGTTCGTCGATGTCCGTCGGAGTTGTATCCCACCAGGTCCATGTACCAGGCGCGCCGGATGAACTGACAGCGACACGAATCAGGTTTCCTTGGGTGGTCTTGGAAAACTGCAGAAGCCAGATCCAGAGCCGTCTGGAAGAGCAGTAGTGAATGAGCTGATCGCAACAGAATCCAGCACCTGCGGGAGGCAATTCCGTATAGGGGTCTACAAACACCCAGTTGTCGCCACCATCGGTGGATCGGGAACAGAACCAGTTTCCCGTGACGATAATGCGTTTACCGGAGCATGCCAGAGCGGGTTCCAGGATTGTAGCTGCCTGTCCCCCGGTGTCGCCGCTGTTCAACCGCTTGGTATCGACGATAGCTGTCATGGCTTCTTGCCTTTCCGGCCTTTTGAACCCTCATCGATGACGGCCTCAGGCGGTGCCGATGTTTGCTCACCCGGTCCTCCCTCGGCTTCCGGCTCCGGCTGGCTTTCCGATGACGGACGAGAGATTTTTCCGGGCCCCGGCGCCTTTCGACGCGGCGAAATGTTTTGATCTTTCTGATCGAAATCAGGTTTTTCAGCCGGTTGTCCGGAGGCCACCTTGTCGGCTGCGTCTCGTGCAGGTTGCTTTTCAGGTGCCTGGTCAGTCAAAGAATGGTGTTTTCCCACTCCCTTCTTCTCTTTTGGGTCCGCCATTTATGTCACCAGTCGCAAGATATAGCCGCCCATTACGGTCCAGAACAGAACGCTATACCAGCGTTCTCCCAGTTTCCTGTTGATGGTTCTTCCCAGCAAGGTACAACCCGCCATTACCGGTACCAGAATACCTGCCAGAACCAGATGCTCGGTTTGCAGCAAGCCGGACTGACTGAACACCACGGCCTTGGTCGTGTCGCCGACCAGGGACACCAGAGAGGCGGCGCCCACAAAGTAAAAACGCTCAAGCTGCAGGCTGCGAAGTGCAACGCCCTTGAGCGGCCCCGAAGTACCTGAAATACCTGAGGTAGCGCCAGAACAGAACGCTAGCCCAACCCCCCAGGCTTTTTTCGCGCGATGATAGGGCGAAAACTCCCACACGAGGGTGACAACAATCACCAGCGCAACGGCATACCGAATCCATAGCTCTGGCAGTTTAAGCATCAGAGTCGCGCCCAGTGCGGTGCCTAGCATCACTGCAATGATGACGGTGCCGGAGGCCCTCAAGGGCAGGGTTTTCCGGTAAACCGCCACCTTCGCAACGTTGTTGCAGGCCAACAACAAAGCAGCCACGGCGATCCCCTCTTTGGTACCGATGGCCATCATCATGGCGGGCACCAGAATCAGGGAACCGCCGAGGCCCGCTGCAGCGGAGACAATAAACGACGCCGGGATGGCCAGCGCCAGAAGGATCAGAGATATCGCATCAAGTTCCATCGGTGCGTCCTTGCTTAAGGGAAAAGTTGATTGCCGGGTCGAGGCCAGACGCTGACAACCCGGGCCGCAGCATGGGGCCAGTTGCGCACCAGATTCTCCACGGAGGTAACCGGACCAGTTGGTACTGCCGAAAAGACATCGTTTGTTGAGCCGACAACAGCCAGGAGCAGTATCCGATGACCGGTCGAAACGCCGGAAAAGTCCACGTTGATCGACACGGCTCGTGGCATTCGAGCAGCCAGGTCAACCGACAAACGGTTCAGTGGTGTGCCGTCAGCCGCCAGCGCCACGTTCCATCCCGGAGGTGTTGGCTGCGGCGCTCCGCCGGTCAGGCTGCGGACAAAGGGCACGACGTTTGTGCAATCCGTTCCCAGCAACGTGTTTTGAGCGGCTCCGGAACGCCATAACAGCACCACAAACGCTCCGTTTGCAGCCACTGGCCGGGTGTCTCGATGGTGCAGCAAGACATCAACGGTGCTTCGCTCGCGGTATACCTGCCAGACTGAGTTCCTGACTCGCCGGGGTACCACTGTTTCCATCAGGTCAATCTCCGAACCGGGTAACGCCGGTACGGCTGCGTTTTGCCAGGGCGCCCTGTAAACACCCGGCGAGCCGTTCTCGTCAAGTGCGTTGGCCATCACGTCAGCCCACAAGGCAGCATCTATTCGTCTTGCGCCCGGGTTTGCAATACCTCTCAAGCGGCGGTGGCGCTCAACAAGATCACCCATTTGGTCACTCCACTCACCATTTGGGATAACGCTGGGGTAAATCCACCGGAAGGCGGTCTGGAACGTCCAGAGTTGGTAGCGCAGATTGCCGTTCCAGATGTTGGTTCCCCGGAACGATGGCGCTGTCCCTACCGGTGCCTCTGGCCGTACAACGATATCCGGGCTCGCGAAAAAGGGCTCCGCCGTGGCCCCGGGACGACGACGTGGATTTTGCATGGGGGTCGGGAACATGCGGCGGTCATCCCTCGGGTGCACCCGCACATAGGTTCGGGCGGGCTCAGCTGCAGCGAGATTGACCTCCCAAACGCCTCGGGACTGCAAGGTGGCCCTCATCAACCTCGGCGACGTGCCCGCGCCGGACGGATCTTGCCAGATGTGAAGGTCCTGGACGACCGCTTCCGGCAGACCGTTCACGAACAGCTGCCATGGGCCATGGGCATTGCCCGCGATTTTGGTTGAAGTCCATACCCCAATGCACGTGCCGACATACACTGTACTGGGGTTGGCCGGGTCAACCGTGACCGAGTACGCCGGGTCGATCGGGCTGGTCGCCCGGGGGGGCAAGGCTGGCAAGACCTGGCCCAGACCGGTCAGCCGACAACCTCCGGCTGCATTATCATAGTAAAAACAGGCGTCTGCAGCGGCGACTGGCGCGATGGCCGCTACCGCTGCAGAGGTTGGCGATGCCGGAACGGCCGGAGTCCAGTTGGTGGTTTGGCCAGTCGTGGTGAGATAAAAATCGTTGGTTCCCGGAACTGGCGCAATATCCGTAAAAAAAGTCGCCTGCGGGACGACCAATGGCGCCGCCGGCGCGGCAACCCCCGGCCCGATCAACGCCGTTGATGTCCAGCGACCCGGATTTCCCGGGTCTTCGCTGTAGCGAATAACACCCGCATTGAACAACGCCAGGAGAGTCCGCTCGTCCACCCATTTAACAGTCACTACCGGACCAAAGCCTGCCGGGGGCACACCGAAGGCCATGTTGGCAGCGGTGCTCGGCCTGCGGTTGCCAGGCCGGCCATCGCGCCACTGAACGAAAGTGCCAACGGCGGTAATGGGTAACACCCGCCATGTGTTCGGGTTGCTGGTGCCGAGATTATCGGTCACCCACACTCGATTGGTTCCCAACGCCACTCTCGCTCGGTTACCAGAGGCTCGCCGCACGGTGTCGATTCCCGAGTAAAAGTTACTGGTGTTATTCGCTTGTTCGGGGTCATTATCAATCAGGTTGCAGGGAGCTGCGTATCGACCGGACGGGTCACAATCCCAGCTCGCCTCCGCATACTGTCCCATCACGTAGTGGGACTGGACAGGATGAAAGGTCACACCTCCACCGTCACCCTGCATGTTGTTTTTCATTTCCCAAACCGTACTACCCACTCGTACCTGGCGACCATTGTCTTGACACCCAAGTATGGCGAAATGACTCGATGTGGGATGGCTGGCGCTGAAGATGGATTCGATAGAGGCAAGGCCCACGTTGCGGCTGCTGAACGTATTGGTTTGCCCATCGCGTAGGGAGACGAAAACTCCGCCATCGCAGCCCACCCAGATTTGCCGGGACCCGTCAGCATTAGTGGCTTTTTTTAGTGCGTGAACGTCCGGATGGACCGAATCACCGATGAGTCCCGCCCGAGTTGCCCCGGCATTCGTTCCAGCGGGCTGGTCAGAAACCCCCGGCGAGGGCACCAGGTTGTTGCCGTTTACGTCGAAAGCCCAGATTGACGCGTTCCAATTGTTCAGCTCAACCGTTGAACCGCCAATATAGACGCGATCCGTTCGGACCGGGGGTGGTACCAGCGCTGTATTCCGAGTGGTCACAACCATGGCCTGATCATAATCGCGTTGGCCATCCCAGAGATTGGCGGCTGACGGCACATTATTGAGTGGATTGGCTACGGGGGCAGCATCAGCGGGGTTAGCAATTTGCCAGACATGTGGAATCTTAAGCGAAGGGTTGGCGCTTGGGTTGGTGTCGACATCTCCCAGCACATAAACCCTGTCGGCGTCATCATTGGCTGCAATACTCAATCTACCGAGAAGCGTGCTGCCTGCTGGCACTGTTGGTGCTGGCTGAAAATTCATCCCGACCCAATTCTGAGTCGTGCCATTGTCGTCAGAAAATGCGACTCCGGTGTGTCGGTAGCAAATAAAAAGCCGATTATTGACGTAGCAAAGATCTGTTGGATCACAAGCGGATAAAACAGCTCCAAAAGCCGGTGGAGACGCCGGTGCTGCAGGAAAATTTAGTGCCGTCCACGTAAACTGGAGAGAACCCGAAACGATAGATCGGGTGCCTCTCAAAAGACCCGCTGATGTGGCTGCCAAAACGATGTCACCGTCCGCCCCAGCGGGAGACCCTGGAACTCGAACCATCCTTACGATTGACACACCTTCCAGAACACCAATGCCCGCTGAGGACTCCCAGGGATCGAACCTCAACCCACCTGCAGCAGGGCCTGTGGCGGAAAGAACACCAACTCCGTGTATGGAGTCAGCGCCATCAACACCCTGCGTGGCACCAATCTCACCGGTACCCACCATCACAAAATCGTCAGCGACGGTCGCGCCAAAATTCACCAACAGACAACCACAGGCGAAAGCACTGGTGTTACCCCCAGCACGTCGCGGCTCGTTGGCCCACCCACCGACGGGCTCCCAAGTAGCGCCGCCATCGCCGGTATACCAAACACCGCCCTTGGCAGAACCAGCGTAGGCCCTCTGGCCATCCGGGCTGACAGCGAGATCCCGAACGCGCCCAGACACGCGAGGTCGGCCGTCGGCTTGGCCCCGGCGAACCACCGAGGGTCCAATCGGTACCCAGCGATTGGTATTATTAGCGGGAAACACCATAGGAGCGGGGCCGGGGCCGGCAGCAGCCCGAGCAGAAGGCAGGTCCAGCGGTTCACCGAATGCTCCAATACCCTCGCTCTCCATAAAGACTTTCATCGCGTCCGACAGCGCCTGTTTATCTGGTGCACCGGATATTGACGTTAAAAAACTGTCCCTTGCGGCCGCATTCTTTTGCTTCTCAGCTTTTCGTTTACGGCGCCTCTCACGTGCTCGCTCCTGAGCTGATATCGAATTCACTGGGACATCACTCATGACTGATCCTCCTCAATGATCCGAATCCAGCCCTCCTGGAATTCGTGAGGCGTTCTTGGCAGAAGTGCTGACTGCGTCGCGGCAACGATGGGGTCGTCTCGCCAGGTCAAAGGGCCGGTCCGACGGGTGAACTGTTGCTTCTCGCCCAGAAGATTGACCTTGGGTAACCGAATCTCCTCAGGATCAACAAGCACCGGACCTACCCGAACAGAAGGGATCACCCGCTTAAGGCCATCATTGATCCAGGCGTCATTGAGAGCCAGTGACTTTCTCGGCAGAACGCCGGAGGTAAGGTGTACCTTGCCAGCAGGCAGCATCAACAGCGTCAGCGTATGGCAGGTACCGGGCCGGACGTAGAAAAGATCCTCGTCAACCAGATAAGGATGGTCCAGTGGCTGGACATCCGGAACATGAACCTTGCCCAGCAAACCCAACTGCCCTCGGCGACGACCGCTCTCCCTAGCCAGCGCACCGATGGACTTGTCGACGAGATGGAACTGGTCGTAGTTGTCATCAATAAAATAACCGAGCAGTGAATCGTCGCTGCGCTGGAGATCGCCCAGCCGTACCGGAAACGCCTGACCCCGGAGCGCCTCGAACGCTGCCTTGCGGATATTCGCCGTGTCAATTGAATCCACTCGCACATCGTCAAGATCGTCGGGTACATCCAACCTCAGTGTCGCCTTGACCACAGCGATGGGACGCCCCACCAGGCCGGCAATCGATGACGACCCCAAGGTACTGAAGGTATCCACTGTCCAGAGTGTGGTGTCGATTGCCCTCAGCAAACCTGTCAGCGAGCTTTCGGTAGTCGGTAGCTCCCCCTTTCGATGCTGCACATCCGTTCTGATTACCCCGGAAACAAGATTGCCCACGGGCGTTGCATCGGGCGGCAGATCGGCCATAGGGCCAGCGCCCGGGGGCAAGGGCCTCCCCGGAGCTGGCTCCCAGCGGACCGCTCCGGTCAGCTCATGATGACTGATCTGGCCCAATGGATTACCCCTCTTATCGAAAGCTTCGAGAGATTCATCAATGTGGTCGGGTAACAGAAAGCCGGCAACAGGGTTAACCGCCAAGGTTGGCTCCAATTGATTCACAAAGGCTTCAGGAGCCAGTGCCGGGTCGCCCTGATAGGCCGGGTCGACCAACCGAAAAAGCCAGCGCCCGCCCCCCTGGATGCGCAGTGGCATCTTCATGGCAGAGGTATCATCCGGTATTTCCAGGGGTGTGGTGGTTTGAATGTCCGTGGTAGGCACGTCAAGGACACGGCCAAATGCATCCACCAAACGAAGCGCTTTAAAGGAGATAGTTCCCCCGAACAAGGTCAAAGGATCGGCAATAACCTCTGGTCGGTCATCGGCGTCAGGCGTGGAGAAGAATCCGCCCAGATAGTTCAGGCCCAGGAGTTGTTCCCTGACCCCATCCAGAGAGGCCGACGCCAGATCCTGGGGTTTGATGAAATCCGCCAGGGTATTCAATGTGTTTTCCTGGGATGCCGTCAGCGTATCGCCTGTGGCCTCCCTCTCCTGCTCCGCCGCAACCCAGCGGCTGATACCTGCCTGAAGAGCCGTCCCCAGGCCCCGATGCAGCGGGCTACGGCCAACAATCTCAATCATCTGGACATCATTGGCGTCGGTTTTTCGAACCATGTCCAGTTCATCGAGCTGCCAATCAGTCAAAGAAGTCGAGCCCTCCAATTCAATCCGCCATTCCAGCCAAAGCGGCACCCAGGGCTGTCGCCAGGCGGTAACCCCCAGGGGGCTCGGGCTCAGCCCCTCAAGGTAAGAGGCAACAGCCAGCTCAGCCGTTATTTGCTTTTTCAGGGACGTCTCCCGGAAAGAGAATTGCTGCCAGGTTTCCTTTCCCGGCGCTTGCGGATCCGCAAGGCTGCCAGACAAGGTGTACGCCCCGCTGCCGTCATAGCGACCATCTGCGGAGTAGAGCCGTAGCATCTCCCCTTCTATGCGGCTCTGATACTGCGGGCGAGCCTCGTCCTTGTCGGTGGCAGCGTTGGCCAGCCAGCGGCTGCAGTAGGGATTCAGAACCAGAGCTTCACGTACGATGGTCAACACTTCGGGCGGGATTGCGCCCGATCCCAGCGTGGGCACCAGGTCTTTCGCCTTGACCACGCCTTTGATGCCTTTCACCGCCTCATTGGGGTAACGGCACCGTAAACGGCCGTTATCATCGTGGAGTCCGTCATAATGATGGCGCAGGCTTGGCTTGGCACCTTTTATGGCCAGCGACGGGGGCTGGGGCATGAAAAGACGGGGTGCGGGTCGTTCAACGGTGCGCCGGTCTTTGAGCGCACCCCGAATCGCATCGGATTTGAGCTCGATTGGTGGAGCTTTGGGCGCTTGCATTTCCTCGCTGAAGACAACTTTGTCACGCCAACGAGGCAGCGGCGACACCCGTTCGGCGGTGCTCTCCTTGCTCATCCTGGCCCGCCCTTTTCGCCCGACCGAAGTTGCGTTAACCGACGCAGAGTCCTCAACGCGCAGATGATCGAGTTTGGCTGCAGGCAAGGGTTTGCCCGGACGAGAGCTGAACATGTCGTCGTGCTCTCGCTCGGCAATATCCCGGAGGCCGTCCTGAGTGCCCATACGGTCCATCAAATCGCTGGTGAAGGCAGCGGCCAGCATTTCAGCGGCACGCCTCTGGGAAACGCTATCGCCGATGGCATCTGCGCCGAGGGCGGTAACCAGATCATCCGTATCAAACCCGGCCGCGACCGACAGCGCCTCTGAGGATGGTCGCTCGTCAATGACCGGCATGTTCTCTCCGATTGGCACGCCGGAAATCATGCCGTGAAAAAGCGACATGAAGGTGGGAGATTTCTGGGCAATAAACAACTTGGACGCTTTATCCACCGGCAGGCCCATTTCCGGAGTCATGTCGGCGTAAGTGAAAGATTCAACACGGCCTTTTGCCACAAAACTGGTTGGAGTTGCCTCAGCTGGCTGCTTCATCTCCCCTTTCGATAACAGACGTTCCAACACGGCCAGATCCGGTTCGTTGCTGGGCGGCTCGGCTTCCGGATCCAGATACCATCCAAGGTCGGCCATCACATCCAGCAAGTCTTTTTTGCTAACCACCGCCAGCGGATCTTTG
This sequence comes from Marinobacter sp. CH_CUG1437-1, assembly GCF_037029655.1. Classification (NCBI taxonomy): domain Bacteria; kingdom Pseudomonadati; phylum Pseudomonadota; class Gammaproteobacteria; order Pseudomonadales; family Marinobacteraceae; genus Marinobacter; species Marinobacter sp. CH_CUG1437-1. The sequence goes on from NZ_JAYMEW010000004.1 coordinate 233,096, forward strand.
CCCATGTCCGTATACCAGCCCGCAACGGTGTAGGTACCGGCATCTTTCTCAAAACCGTCTTTCGCGGTCTTTCGAAGTTCTGGCAGATCTTCCAGGGCATCATGGAAAGCGAAACGATTGGCACTGGCATGATAAGACGCGGTCCAGAGCGGTGATCCGCCTACGGTCCCGTCCAGAGGTTCATAGGTAGGCTGTTCCGGGGTACCGAAATTCGATCCGTTAAAGGAGCCCAGAGGCCGAATGCTCGCGGTTTTTGCATCGATCACCCAGCCTCGAATCATGGGCCGTTTAATGCCGACGGGGAAAAGCGCTCGCACCACAACCCAGTGATTGGGCAGCTCTGTCATTTCCAACTCGCCGCCTGCAGCTGATTCGCCCCCCCTCAAGAGCGCATCGGGAAGCGCCCAGTGCAGGTGAACACCATTTTCCGGCACCTGCCCCTCAGCAAAAGGCGCAGGGTCGCCAGGCCCACCGGTCACGGACACCAACGGCTCCGGGTTGGATTCTTTTGCAACATAGGCCTGAACATCGATGGGAACCAGGATGCGTTTGTTCCGCCGCAAATCCGGGTCCCAGGTATTAACGGCAGCCAGGTCAGTATCGGCTCGAACCAGCCAGGCCCAACGTTCGTCATAGACCGCTTTTGTGAGGGTCTTTTTCTTCAACAGATGTTTGAACATAGCGCCCCCTCACAGCTTGAATGTGGCGTTAACCATGGGCTCATAAGCCACGGTCGCCCGGAACATGGCGGATATCGGTGGAACCTGAACCTCCCCAAACACCTGCCGCCATGGGAATCGAATTAACTGCAAGGCGTACTCGGCGCTGTCCAGACCATCGCCCGCGCCGGTTTCATCATGCTCAGCCAGAGCCGCGGATAACCGCCGAATATCAACAACACCGGATGACCCCACGCGAAACGGCACGTCTATGTCCTCCACGTCGAGGTAGCTGAAGTCGCTCTTCCTGCGGGGAGTCAGCGTTGCTGAGCGTTGGTTACCGTTATCCTCGTGTTTGAAGCCAAACTGGACGCCCTGGCGCGGTTCCTCCAGGTGAACAACTTTGGGAACACCATCAAACAGGCAGAGCAAAACGGCGGGGGCCAACCTTTCCAGACGCAGCAGCCGGATTCGTCGGGGGTCGTCCTCTTCGAACCGGGCTTCGTCGCCCTCCTCCGGGTCTACATCAAAAGCCCGAACATGCATGCCCGGCCACCCGGATACGGCGGCGGAGCGAAGCAGAAATCCGGTAATGGGACCCGTTTGCCCAGCTAGACGTGGGGCGAGCGTGCGACGACGTACGTTGCGCTCTTCGGTATCCAGTTCGGCGCGGATGGCGTTGTATTGGGCATCCAGTTGGATGCGGTCGTCACTATTCACCGTGCCAACGCTGAGCGCGCCCTGGACCAACGCGTCCGTCCAACGCCGATCCATGTAGAACCAGCGAATCGATTCCTGCGGGAGTAGTTCGGAGTCCGCCACCAGATTGGCAAATGGAACCCCGTTGAGCAGCCGCAAGCTGACTAACCAGTTCCTCAGCTCCGCGGGCATCGCGGTGTTTTGGTCAATCCTGAATTCGCTGAGCGGAGCCCGTGCGGTTTTTTCCAGCTCCTGGCCGAGGTTTTCGAGGATGTCCTGGTTTTTGTTGATCATGACTCGTCCTCATCCGTGAAATCTCTGGGGCGGTCCCGCAGGATCACATCCAGATTGTCATTCAAGCCCTCTCTGATCAGGCGATCTGTGACCGGAAATGCAGGGCCGGTCAGGTGTTCGTTGATCAGTTCATTCGACAGCGTGCTGGACACCAGATCGACACGCTGCCGGTCCAGATCCGCCTCCATGGTTTCCCGCAAATCGACTTTGCCCAGTTCACGTGTAAGCAGGTCTTCTTTGGGCACTTGGACACCCCGCAAACCCTCGAAAACTTTGTTCAGGTCGCCGACGAATAAGGCCGGCTCCAGCCCCAACCCCCGAGCAAGCACGGTGGTGGGCTGACCATTGAATTCCAGTGGCCGTCCGGGTCCGACTTGGGGCATTGGATTTCCCAGAAACTTTTCAGGGGTTCTCACAACAGCATCGGCAAAGAAACGTCCTGAAAGCCGGCCCAGATGGCGAAGGTCTATTTGATCAATGCCTGCCCCGAGCACCTCCTCCCAGAGAGTTCTGTTTTTTATGAGCAGGGACTTCAGTCGGGCAGCGTGATAGTCGTTTTGTCGCCACCGCATCAACGAAGCGATGATGGACGGTTGAGACAGAGTAAGAAGACGGCCCGTTTCAAAGGCAGTGGCCAGTGACAGATCTTCCCGGCCATCCGGTATAACCACTCGGAGCTGGTCTGAACTGTGTGCCAGCTTCAGTCGATCAGCACTGGAATTTCGGGTGGGATGCGGCACCAGCGGTCCTCTGTACCAGGACCGCACCTTGTCACCCTCACGGGTTTGGTGGCCCAGACCGACATGCCCACTTTCGGCAACCTCCAGAGGCAGGCGGCCACTCACGGATTTCTGACCTGGCCCTACATCGCCAAGCAGGCGGGAGTCCAGGTTTTCCATCAATGATCGGAAGGTGGTGTCGCCGGTCGTGGTGAAACTCCAGTGCAGCAAAACCGGGAACCGATATTCGGGGTCCAAAGGCAGGGCCTCGAAGGTTTGAATCACCCGAAAGGGCTCGGCCATATTGAGAGCAATGTCTGCCGAAGTGGAGCCTTTGGACTTTTTGATGGCCCAGGTACCGGAGCCGGAATATGGGACCGCGCCGGAAGTTGCCGCAGCACCGGACTTGAATTGTGTCGATCGGGAGCCTTTTACACCCGGCGCCAGAGGCACCGGCTGAGTCAGATTCTGAAGGTCACCGGCATTGATTCCCGCAGCCCGTGGAGCCAGAGCCGTGCCCATCACCTGATGGTCGTCGTAACTGGCCATACTCTGGTGAACGGTACTCTTGACCATGAAAGGTGTAACGAACGACGGCACCGGATCCGGGGACCGGTCCAACAGCACATCGTATTGGCCCTCAAGATTCACCAGGCAGGCCAGATACTTGACCGGGGCATCATTGCCGTCTTCGTCCTTACCCGGCACAGGCAGTCGGTTGCTGATGACAACGGCAAGAAACCCGTCATCATCACCCATCATCAGCTCGGTATCGTGGATGTCCACCTCCCGGGCATGAGCCAGCAGGTCCACGTCGTTTTTGGTGGGAAAAACCTTATCGATGACTGATTTTCTGATGGCCAGACAGTTGCCCTTGGCGACTTCTTTTAATCCGTCGAGTTCAATGCCCTCGGTTACGCAATTCGCGACATCAACGCCGGTTTCCAGCCTGGCTTCCCCTTCGGCGATGAGCACAAGTGCCAACCAGGGTGTATTGGCGGGTGCGCCGTCAAGGCGGCGTTCCCAGGGCAGGGTCCGTCTTTTGATGACCACCTGTGGCAGGCGGCTGCCATAGCTACCAAAGGAATTGGCCGGTGGATAGGTCGACAGAATCTGATCGGGCGGCAGAATGTAGCGCGGCGACCGAATCCTGAGGTGGATATTCTCCTCGTCCACCTTCAGCGCACTGGCATCCAGACTGGCCTCCGGCGTTTGCGCTGAGAATTTCTGGTTGGCCCTTATTCGCCACAGTCCGGCCTCCAGAGGCGGATTCAGCTTGGCGTAGAGCTTGAATTTTCCTTCACCAACAGGCATCGCTTGCTTCCTTCTTGCTATCCTCTTTCGCCGGTCCCTGCGTGGATCTGCCCGGCGTTAATCGTCCTGTGCCGGCACCCATTCGATCTCACAGTTGCTGCCGCCAACCGCGCGCAGCCTTGAAACCGTTGCGGGCAATCCCTTTTCCGCAATCAATTCGGCCATCGCCTCAGCCGAGGCGACCGCCCCAATCATTCCCGCAATTTCACGGGCCCCGCCCTGCAGGGCCCGAACGGAAACACCGGAATGACCGGCAAGGGCATTGATTTCAAACAGCAGCACCGAGCGCGCCCCGGCCTGAACAACCACCGGCTGAACCGGCTGCCTGAGGTGCCGTGCACCGTGCAGCTCTATTTCCACATCACTGGCAGACCGACCCTCACCGGCTTTCAGAATCACACCAACACAGGTAACTGTGTGATCGAACCGCGTGGACACGGCAGCCGCACCACGCACCACATCCTGGGCCAGATGCCATCCCACGGAGGCTCTTCCGGCTGTGCCGTTCAGCGACAGAACGCATCCGGCCCCCAGCGCAGACCGACCGGTCAGGCGAACCAGTCTGGATTGATCGTGCCAACCCACAATTCTCAGACCGGTGGGGCGACCATCGCCTCCACCACTGGCCTGCACGGCAATTGTCGCAGTGTGTTTCGGGACGGCGATCTGGCGATCCTGAACCTGCTCATCGGCAACCACAGCACCGTTGCCCAATAACATGACCACTCGTGCCGCGCCGGTAATCTTGAGTTCAGGCCGGGTATCTTCCCCATCAATTGCGGCATCCGGAGATCGCATGGTGACAATATCGCCGGGGCGGAGTTTGCTACCGGGCGCCTGGGGAACCGGTCCAGCTTCTGTCCCGAGGCCCTTTACATAGGCGGCCCCCGCACCCGAGCCAACCCGGCCGCCGAGATACGTCTGGCTGGCGCTGGTAACGCTGGTGCGAGGTACAGAGCCGCGAACAACGACCGTCAGATCGTTGAAGCTGGACGGAGCATGGGTTGTGTTCAGTTTGATCGGCAGGCTGCGGCCCAGTCGGCCGCGAACAGATTCGGTGGACGGTGCCGGGCGGCGCTTGATGCGTTTGTCCGCAACGGTTGTGGTCGCATCCCGCAGGGCCACGCCTGCCCCGTTGCTCATGAATCCGGTCACGAACGGCTTCGTTGGTTTGATGACCCGGGGGCTCTCATCCAGAGACATGAAGGCGGTCGAACCGTTGCTGGCATTCGAGGCCTCCAGGCCATCCATCAGTGTTCCAAACATGGGTGGCGCGGTGCGGGAGTTCTCGTAGATAGCCTGCGCTTTGGCGCTGCGCTGCCCTGTGGCCAGCAGCCCCTCGGGTAACGCGCCGGTACCGTCCGCAAACAGATACTTCCGGGCTTCAATAAAGGCTTCCTCAATGCTCGCGCTCTCGGCAACAACTCCCAAAGCGGTGGCCCGGTTCAGGTTGTCGGCCCGCAACGTACCGGCGGCAGACAACGGCAGTGGGCGCCGGCCTGCTTCAACCCGGTAGTAATCGATTTCCGGGCCGGTTTGCGAACTCATGTCCGCCTCGGCAACCATCTTTAACCGGCTGCCGGCGAAAATAACGTCGCCTTTCGGAATGGGACTGGAAGGTTGCTCGGGATCTTCTGGCGGCCCCCAAACACCGATCGGGAAGGCTTCCAGGCCATAGGTAGGGCCTTCCTCGGCAGTCTTTTCGTCCTTCATGCCCTCCACCAGGGGGCGCAGGTCCGAGGTGCGGTCCGTCCAGGTGTTTCCAACCCTGCGCTCAAGGCGAATTTCCAACTCACCCTTCAACCCGGCGGCGTTCATGGGGCTCAACCCCATCGCTACCGCGGCGCCACTCGGCAATTTGGGCGTAATGTCCTTGTCGATGGCCGGGTTGTTGAAGTCAAACCGGGTGACCGGGCCGGTTGCGACAACCGACACTTCGAACTCCGCGAAGACTTCGAACGGCCGCTCATAACTACCGTCACTGGAGGGTGCAGAGGTTTCACCCTCCGTGGAAGCGGGCAAAGCCCCCTTACCCGTTGCCCCGGAGAGAGTCCGCGCCCGGCCCGGCGCCGTTTCTTCCAGATACTTGGGTACGAACTCATCCCAACCCACGAATATGCCGCGAATCTCGCGGGAACTGCCGAACTTCACCTTGATGTCGCAAGGACCCACTTCGATGGTCGCTTTACCCCGGAAATCAGGCCCCTCGACCTCAATACGTGCACCAAGGCTGATGCTGATTCGAATGGTGCCGAGGAACGTTTTTATCTTTACTCCGGCGGAAATGCGGGCGTAGGCGTCCGCCATGAAGTAGAACGGATCGAAATAGACAATGGCGTTCGCACCAAAGGCAATGCGGGCCCAGGCGAAGCCAAAGTCGGCACTGACCTCCACTTCCACCCCTGCCATCAAGGCTTCCGATGTGAGGGCAAAGTAAGAGCCACCCTTGATCACAATGGCGTTGGACACCCGCCATTGCAGGCCCAACCTGGCAACAATCGGATACCCCTCACGCTGAAAGCTGGGGTGATAGCCGCCCAATGTCAGAACGAACTGGCCGGCATTGGGGCCGAGCCACCAGGTAGCAAAAGCAAAGCCCCCTGTAAGGCGAACCTCGGGGTACAGCAGCCAGCTATTGTCGGTAAGCTGCGCCTGTATCAGGAACAGCCCCTCGGAGGACGAGAACCGGGCAAGCAACCCCAACTCAATGGATACGAGTGCGGCCTGGGGCCTGGGCAAAGCCATTCGAGCCAGGCCAAAGAGATTGAGTTCCAACCCGTTGCCGACGGAAACCGACAACACGGCGACACCATCCACCAGAGAAAAGCTGGTAAAACTGATGCCGGCGGCAAACCAGAAGTTACCCGGCTCCGGAGGGAAGTACTCGGCAAGCTTTCGCAACTCCTCCAATGGATCGGAGGAGACGCTCGCCGCTGGATCCAGAGCCTTGATGAAGGGGTATTCGCCAAACTTTGACAGGTCATCCGGAACGCGTAGCCCCCGTTTGATGCCCAGACCGCCCCCAATGCCGGTCAGGAAGAAAGCGGGAGGGCCACCAATGGGGCCTTGAATGGCACCGAAGACAAAGAACGAAGGCAGCCCTTTGTCGTCGCTGTATCCGCCGAACAGGGAGAGTCCATACACCCCGAAACGACCCATCAGCATTCCGACGTAGCCGATCTGTCCGTCCAGGTCTGTTTTCAGAAGACCACCAGCGATAGACAGACCACTGAAGTCCCCGGAAACACCCAGGCCCTTCAAATCCACCGCCCAGTTGGTCAACTCGAAGACGTCACCGCCGAGCCAGTGCAGGCCAAGTTCCTCAACCGATGCCGTTAGCCCGAACAGTGAGACGCGCGCATCGAACAGCAGCGAAATCCCGGTAACGGAACCATCAACTTCGGTGACATCAAAACCGAATTGCTCCAGGTAAAGCGGGCCCAACTGTCTCTGGATCGCCAGCCACCAGGGGCCAGGCGGATCCCCTGCCCGCAATGAAATGCCAAGGTCGCCACCCGGGTTCTTCTGAATCGCCAACGCCGGGCTGAAGGCAGGACGGGCCGAGGGCGACGCATCGTTTCCGGCGTCGCTCATGATGTTGTTGGCAACCGCATTGTCGCCGCCAGCTGCCGAGGGCACGATGGCCAGCCCATCGAGCTGAACCTGAACGCCGCCGCCTAACCCTGCCGGCACCGCCTCGCCGTATAAATGAACGCCGATGGCGTCGATACTCATAATGCCGAGGTTCAGCAAAGGCCCTGCGTTTTTGCCAACGCGAACGCCCAGACCGGCAATGGAGAAACCCGCATTCAGTTGAAAATCGCTGCCGACCTTTTCAACGAGCAAGATCGACAAACCCGGCGCGATTCCCGGCGACGTCACCCAGTTGGCAACCACTTCGAGATCCACCGTCGGGTCGCTACCACCGAGCGAAATACGCTCGCCCGGGGGCAAAGACACGAAGATGCCTGCAAGATCGCCGTTGCGGGTGAAGCCGACATCTACTTTGCCATCAATGGTAATTTTCAGGTTGTGGTCGGCCAGGTTGAAGCCGAGCTGGAACAGGCGCTTCAACAACGCTTCCGGGTCGACGATGTCGTCAAACAGGGTGGGATCCAGGGTTGGTGTGCCACCGGTGAACAGAACATCCTGCAGTGCATCAACCGCATCCGTTCCCAATGTACCAAGTGCTTCCAACGTGACACCTGCGGCCATGGAAACAGCCTGGGACAGGAGCGCCAGGGCCACAGCTGCGGGCTCGTTGTCTTCTGTTTCACCGGACGGTGACTCTTCAACAACAACCACCCGCGGCGGCGTCTGATTCAACGCCCACCGGAACTGAACGGACTGGTCGCCCGTGCCATCAGTGACGAGACCAAGGGCGGCCATTCGAGTGAAACCGGTGCCGGACACGCCGGCTTCAATTTTCGCTACAGGGCGAAGAATCAAACCATTGCCAACGTCGAATCCGCTTGCCACATAGGAAACAGCAACAGCTACGCCGCTCGCACTGAGTCGCACCCGGTCGAATCCGACCGTTCCGACATCCGCGATCGAAAGTGCCGCGGCCAGTTCAATGGCAGGGCCCGTGGGGCTGGCATCCAGGGTGATCTCCACGGGATCCGTGCTGCCCAGTGACAGTCGACAGATTCCCGTCGCAGGCGTCGATGTCGAAACGACTGTGCCTGCAGGGTCGAGAGCATTCGCCAACTGCGAAATTGCGGTAACAACCAGATTGGGCAGGCGGGATAAAAGTACCCCGGCGGGGTCTGCGGCAAAGGTCTGAATTCTGGCGTCGGCAAACTGATTGGATTCCAGGAGATCCAATGCGCTGCCCAACTCAAACACTGCCACGGCCACATTTTTTTGCAGCGACGGCGTCGGGTTGGCCCTTTCGGCAATCAATGCGTTAAGCGCGACCGGGATGGCCATACCTGCGCCAGTCGCCAGAAGTGATCCCAGGCCCGGTCCCGAAGGGTAAATCTGCATGGGCGCTGCTGGGGCAGACGGCAGGAGGTCGATGCGAACATCTGGCGAGAGGGATATAGCAACGCCCTTCCCATCAAAGGTCGCCGAACTGGAAACGAGGGTGCCAATCGAGCCGTTGGTGGCAATGGACAGGCCGCCGCCCAGGCTGATGATGACCGGAGTTGCGCCCAATGAATGACTGGTTTCGATGGCGACGGCCACATTCAGTCGGTCTGATGCCACCCCGTAGGTTACGGACACCTCATTACTGAAATCGAATCCGCCTTCGGTGAAGCCGGGTATCAACAACTGGCCGATCGCATCGAACGCCTGAATCGCCTGGCCAAACGGGTCGGCCTTCCAGGGTGCAGCGCCTGCCTTCAGCCAACCCACCGGGTCCATAAACAGCGCCCAGGGCAGCAACACCCTGCGTGAGGGCAATTCAGAAGGCGGCGCCAGCAAATCCAGGCCATCCATAATCACCTCAATGGCGACCCTTGCATCGTCAGAAGCGGTTTCGCGGAGGTGATCAACCAATCCCGCCAGAAGCGTTGACGGAATGAACGACGCGCCCAGTTTCACCAGCGTGGCCTGCTCGGAAGTGCTTAGCGATGACAGAAGATTGATTGACGTCGCGGACAACGAACCGGGAGTTTGCCAGGCAATAGTCAGTGCGGGTGAAACTCCGCCCGTAGCTGCACTGGCTACAAGCTCAAGACCGCCCACATCCGGCTCGATTGCGCCGATGGAGCCGGAGATGGACGCCGAGGATGCGGAAGCAAATAGCGTCAGGCCCAGTGGAACAAGGTCTGCCGCCACATGGCTTACGTCCAGTGCAAAGGCGCGGGAGTTCAGATCGACGGCAATGGTTGCCGCATCGAGTGCCCAGGATATCTCGGCGCCTGCGCCACCAAATCCTCCAAGCGCCCTGAGTGCGCCGGCAAGGCTGGCCGGAGATGCATCGACCGCCACGTTGATTGCCCCACTGGCATCCAGGATAAGCTGATCAAAACCTTCCGGATCATAACCACCTCCGGCAACCAGCCCGATGTCGGCAAGCAGTTGGCTGAGATCCGGAGATGCCGCAGCCAGGCGCCCCACAACTTCGGCCAGAATCAAATGAACCTCAGACGTGGGAAAGCTTGGCGAGGCTACGCCAGCCCCGTTTTCAATCACCCACTGGTCCCTCCGCACCCCGAAGCAGTTGGCCTCGTGCAGAACTATCCGGGCGCCAGATACCCGCGTGCTACCGGCTAAGGGCAGGTACAACCGGGCAGATACCCAGCGCACCTCAATGTCGTTCTGGCCGGCGCCCGGGCCGCCAACAAGCCAACCATCCTGAACACCGAAATGCAGATCCAGGATGACCTGCCTGTCTGTTTGCACCTCAAAACCATCGCCACCGGGGCCGCGATCGCAGGTCGCCAGTTCAAGAATGGCCCCTGCCCCGAGGAAGACGCCGCCGAGATTGGCATCAATAACCGGAAGATCCACGCCGGCGTGCAGTTTGGTTGGTGGCGTTGCCGGAGGTTCATAGGTTTCGTGGCGGTAGGCAATGGCACCGGCGACCGTTGCAGCAAGGCCCGCCTCCAGGGCTTCGGCGTCAAGGGCACCGAAAACCGCGTCTACCGGAAGGCCGGCCCGGATTGGTTGCTGGTCCGCCCGCAAAAGCTCATCAAAGCTGTCGGGTGTTAAACCAGCTGCCAGGGACGCCCGGTCAAGAACATAGCCAAACTGCAGGAGGGCGTTGGATTCTCCGGCAATCTCCTCTTCGTTAATCGTCTCGGGCTCTGATCGCTGGAGCTGCAAGAGGAGCCGTAAGGCGTCACCGCTCAACCCCGATAACAAGCCATTCAGGGAAACCGGCGCCCAGGGCGAGCCTACCGTTACCACCCGATCAATCGCAGTGATAGTACTCGCCGCCTTGATAGCAGCCGCCCCGGCGGAACCGAAGGCAACAACCGTGATGGGCGTCGCCCTATCCTGCAGCACCTCGATCAGGCGCTGGCATTGCTCGTCTATGGCACCGCGATCCGGTCTCTCTGCCGCGGCTGTTGCTGGAGTCGGCAGGCAAATGGACCAGTGTCCGTTGGCGGACCCCGGAACGCCAGCCCCGCTGACCTCTCCCCGAACATCCAGGCTGTCGCTTCCGAAACAGGTACTCCAGAGGTCCTCACAGCCCACGTAAACCATCGCATCCGGTGCGCTTCCGAAAGCTTCCTGCGGCAACAGGTTGATGGCACCGAATGCCACAAGCTCGCGATAGCTCAAGCCTTCAATGTCGATGCCATTCACACCGGTTGGCAGCGACGCTGGGCGGCCGATCAGGCCGTCGGTGCCGGTGAAGCGATCGATTAACGCCTGAAAGCCCTCGTCCAGCCGGTTCCGGCCCGTCATCAGATCGGCGAGCTCCGGAAGCTCGGTACCTGCCGCCCGAATCGCTTGTGCAATGGAGGCCAACTCCGTCGGCTCGCTGGAATCGAAATTGCCGGCTGGAGGCTGATACCGCCCGCGGTGGATGTCGCAGCCAGGGTCCAGCCACACCGCAACGCCCGGCGCCCTGGGGGCAGCGGCTATGGCGGCTCGATAGGGCGTGCGTTCATTGCCATTGCCCAGCGGTGCCCACTGGCGGAAACCACTGAACAGATATGAGAGCGGGCTCATCGCCACCCGAACATTGCTGCAATTCAGTACCAGATCACCCATCCAGGATTTAAGAGCTGCTTCCGGGTCGCTCAAAAGCTGCTCAATGGATAGGCGAGCCCCCTCGCCGTTCCAGCCAACCAGGTCAGTAAGCGTGGTGATAATCGGCGAGCCCAGGCGCCGAAGCAACGCGGCAACGGCGTTTTCGATGGCACCCCAATCCGGGCTGAAGCGAACCGTGCCATCGCTACTGAACTCCGGCAGCGGCAACGGAACTTCGATGGTTGAACTGTCGGATGCATCGACCGTCTCAACTTCGACTGACAGGTCTGGCGCATCCACACGCACGGCAAAGCCCGTTGAAGCCCCCCAAACCACCGAGGCACCAATCGACCGGGCCGAGACATCAACCTGCCCCATATCCAGCCTGAGATCAGACCCATTGGCTTCCCGAAGCCGGGTACCCGCGTTTATTCGGCTCAGGAACTCCGCGTTCGGCGCCGCAAAATTCAGCCGCAACAGCCTTGCACTGACAAAAACGTCTGATCGCTTGTCGTCCAGTACAGTGTTTTCGAGGCGAGCTTCCAAATCAAAATTGACCCAGTCACCGTCGATCGAAACCTCAAGCGCTACAGGGTCCAGATCAATGCTCCATGGATCCGCTGCCGTGCCAGTGCCGGAAACACTGGTTGAGTTACCGGTGATGAGTTCCTGGGTTGAGGTTAAAACAACCGCCATGGCTGCCGGCGAGGCAGCGAGTGAATTCCAGTAGGCGGCCGTTTTGCCCAGTGGGTCGGTCAGGAGTTCGATCGCCGAAGGGCCGGAGATGCCGGTAGGCGGATCAAGCCCCAGCAGTTGAGAACAGATTTCGCCGGGGCGACCGAGAGTGGCCAATGCCGAAACTAGCGCACCGTCCACCAGGCTCTCGGCAGCGTCCAGCGCGGCATCGGGAGATGACAGATCCAATAGCTCATGGTTGGTGCCGCCGAGCGTAACGTTATGAGCGGTCAATGCAAAAGCCGGTTTGCCGGCGGCCAGAGTAATACCGGTTTTGATTGATCCAATTGCCGGGTCGCCGGCAAGCAGTGGTGAACCCATGCCCGCTGCCTGCCCGAACACGGCAAGAAGCGACAAATTCGGCACGGCTTTGATACTGCCATCCAGGGTTGCCAAGGTCAGCAGGTCCGCCTGCGCCTTCACTTCCGCCCCGGCCTGAGGTCTGAGCGAACCCTCAAGCCAGGGCGTGATGATCAATCCCCCAGCAGCTGACGACGCCACCCGCAAACCAACTGCTCCGGCCAATGATCCGTCACTGAACTCAATGGCGCTTCGGCCAGAATTGACGGTTCCGCCCAGTAGCGCGGCCCACTGGCCGAGCCAGGCATTGCGAGCGGGCGCGGAAGAAAGGATGGATTCAATCCAGCCGGTCAGCGCAGACACGCCATTTGTAATCAGGGACTCCAGCGGAAATGGCGGAATATTCGTAACAGACCGTAATCCCGCCAAACCGGTGAGCGCCGCAAACGTTGCGGTTGCCGGATTGGTGGTGTCGAGCGCCTCGGCCTGGGCCTGGATCAGGCCGGTCATGAATTCCAGAAAGTCGGAGCCCAGCTCGTTAATGTTATCCACGGTGAGCTCAAAATCCCTGGGTGCATTGGTGCCAGGAAGCTGAAGCCGCTCAAACCCGAGACTGAATTCCAGATCATCAGAGGGGCTGGTTGGAACGTCCACGCCCACGGCCACGGCGCCAATATAGAGATCCCCTGGCACAGGAGCATCGTTGGAAATGATGACTCTGATCGCCAGTTCGATGTGCGCGTCGTCCCGGCCCAACACCAGCCAATCGGGTTGCGCCCCGGAAATATCCAGCGCTCCCGCGCCCTCCCGTTCGAACTGGAACACCGGAACATGGGCGCTCACAGAGATTGCCGGCAACGAGCTACCGCTGTCGTATTCAATGCCAAACCCGACTCTGGCGCCGTTGTCGGCCTCATCAACCACTACGAAAATGGTTGCACCGGAGTCCCTGAAAAGCGGGACCCAGACAGCACTCCCTTGCTCTTCCCTGTCTGGCGCTCCCAGCACGTCGTCGACAAACGCAATCAGCGCCTCTCGCTGCTCATCCAGGTACATCATCGAGCTGAGACCGCGCTTGCTGCCGTTGGGATTGCCCAGTGGGTCCTGGAACCAATCACCCTGTAGTTCGCCATCGCGGGTCAGGCCAACGGCTTCCGCCAGCGTGCCAAATACGTCGAGATTCTGATCAGCACCCATATCAGACTCCCGGCATCAGTGAAAACCGGGCAACAGGTTGCACCAGCATTTTGTTCGGCGCTGCGGCAATAGCACCGGGTACAAGCGGCAATCCACGCTTATCGTTACCAACCTCTGCGCAGAGCACAGAAGCCACCTCAAGCACGGATTCCCAGGCGAATGCCTGAATTGCATCCCGCCAGGCCAGTATCAGCTCTTCCGGGCCCTCCAGGTCTTCGAACGTGGACATTACAAGACCGCTCGGCGACTGTTTGGTGCCAACGCCAATCGGTACCGGAATGCGGAGCTTTCCATGCTCCTCGCACTCCACCGTCACCGTTACGGTGATAACGCCGCTGGAGAATTGAATACGGGTTTGATCGCTGTGGATGAGCAGCTCGCTGTCGCCTTTGGTCCAGACAACCAGCGGCGTGCTGTTTCTTGGCAGGTCCAGAACAAGGCGAACCACTTCCGAAAGCAAACGCTGAACGTCTTTGCCGGGAACAGTCAGCAGGTCTGGAGACAGGTCGCCGACATCAAGCAGGACGTCAGCGTCTATGCGGTTAAGCCAATCGAATTGGGAAAAATCGACGGTAGTAAATCGGGCGGACGTTGCCATAGCGATCCCTCGCAGCGATTGTCTTGCGCAGGTTTCGAGACCGGCCGGAAAAACATCCATATTCTCCGTGGTAGCCGGACTGCAGCATCAAAACCCTGTTGCGTAAATTTGAGCCGAAAGGCCCATGGAAACAGCAAACAGCGTCATGAATTCAAGCTATGACTTAGAGGAGTATAGGCAGGGACAAGGAGGGTGCAAAAAATTGGAGAAAATTAATTCATATATGCACATAAATCATACACAGTGGCGCCGTTTTCTGCCCCGTAACGGGCTTGTTTCACGGCTTTGCAACGGAGGCGAAACCGCAAGGGACAATCCGTCGCCCTGCCTGCGATTGTTATACTTTTGGCTCTGACCACACGGCATATTCATTGCCATTTGGATCATTGAAGTGAAAACGGCGGCCACCTGGAAAAGTAAAAATATCCTTGACGATCTTTCCCCCAGATAACTCTACCTTTTCAAGAGTAGCTTCCAAGTCGGTACTAAAAAGGACAACCAGCACACTTCCATGGTCCGTCGTGGCTACCTTATCTGACTTGAAAAAACCGCCATCCAGTCCAGCATTCTCGATCGATACGTACTCGGGGCCATAGTCAATAAACGACCACCCAAAGGCATCACCAAAGAACCTTTTTGTGGCTTCCAGGTCCCTGGAAGGCATCTCAACATAATTGATCTTACCGGTTTCTTTCACAGCTTCCTCCTTGATGCGTAGCGAATGATATGGACTCCCCCTGCTCCCACGGCATCAATGTGCCACATTGAGGATGTCTGACGTCTTCAACCAAAAGCAGGGAGAATCATCATGAATGTTACAACCATCGGCATCGATCTGGCGAAAACTGTGTTCAGTATTCATGGCACAAATCAACACGCAAGGTCGTGGTTCGCAAACGCATCATCATCCTTGCCCGGAACAAACTGGAGCTATTTGTTACGCGCTAACTGCTCCACCTTTTGCACAAAATCAACAACCTGCTGCCTACTTGCCCCGCGAAACGGCAGGTAACAGACTGCCGTCTTAAAGATGATTATCGCGTATCCATGCCCGATCTCGGAGCCCACTAGTTCTGAGGGCTTCCAGCTTTTACTGCCCTCATCAGAGTTTTTTCGAATGAGGCCGTCCTCAATACTGTACTGATACTTCGTGCCCCGACTCAGCACTATCTGACTGAGACCTGCGCTATGAAAGCCACTTACTCTATTAGAGAAAACGTACCAAATGACCAAGCCTATTGCCGCCAACACTCCGGTTGCAGTCAGGCCTCCCAATAAAGGCGATGTTGCACTGTTGATGATTATTGGCAAAGAGGCAGACCAAAGTAAAAAGGTAGTTATCAGGAAGCCATATCGCCAAGCCGGAGCTTTCCTGACCTTTAAGGAGCCCTCTTCGTTTTTCTCTAACGGGTCTAGCTCAATTTCCAACATATTTACACGTAACGCGAAGCTTTGCGGCTATTTTGGAACCGCGAAGCGGTGGAAAAATTGTCCGGCAACAGCGGCTGGTTATGCATTATTCGTAGTGGCTCCAGAGTCTGAGGACTTTCACCACTTGCTCGTCCTCCAGTACTTGGTAGACCAGGCGATGCTGAATATTAATGCGGCGCGAATAGGCCCCCGCAAGATCACCAATTAGCTTCTCAAACGGAGGCGGCTTGCGGTAAGGATCTTCTGCTATTAGCGCTAACAGTTCTTGGGCTTTTGGTTTGAGGCCGCTGGAGGCCAACTTTTTTGCATCTTTCTGAGCCTGCTTGGTGTAAACCAACTTCCATGTCACCAGTCCAGCTCCTCATCGCATGCATCCACGGGGGTATCCATCCCTTCCCGAATAGACTCCCGCATACCGGGTACGGAGAGCAGGTAAAGTGTTTCCTGAATAGCAGACCAGTCTTCTTCGGATACCAGAACGGCTTTGTTCCGCTTACCCATGATAACGATTGGTTGGTGGGACTCAGCGGTCTCGTCAATCAACCGATAAAGGTTGCTACGCGCCTCAGTTGCTGTGATTCCGGTCATGACGCACCTCTTGCGTGTTCAACTTCTCACCAAGTGTACGCCTTTGAGTACGTACGTCAAGACGAACGCCTTTGTGGCAGCGACAAAGAGGACTTTTAACTTTCCCAGTTACTGGCTGGAATTCGCTTAACGTGTATATGGCTAACAAGCCGGATGGTGGGGCGGATCAGGAACTGGAAGCTACCAATGATGAACAGCCAGATGGCTGCCTTCTCGTATTCCGGGAACAGAAACAGGATGCTGCCCACCAGGAACCAGATGGCGATGAAGAAGTCGTTGATGATGCTGATTACTTCGTAACGGCGGCGAATGATCAGCTCTTCGTGCCCAAACTTCAGGGTCAGCGGGCTGTCAGTGCGGTCTTCAACCATGCTGCTAAGGATCTCTGTTAGAAAGCGGCGGAATGTTTATTCCGCCGCGACTGGGATTATTGCATGTCGTTGAAGGAAGCATCGGTTCTGGCTGCCAGGATAAAGTCATTCTTGTGCAGGCCACCGATTTCGTGGCTCCACCAGCTCACGGCAACCTTGCCATATTCCAGAACAATCACAGGGTGATGATCTTCCTCTTCGGCAAGTTCGCCAATCTTGGTTGTGAATTCGAGCGCCTTAACAAAGTTCTTGAGCTTGTAGACCTTATGGAGCTGCTCCTCACCGTCAATGTCCAGAATTTCCCAGTCTGGAACATCTTTGTGCAGCTGCTGCTTTTCTTCCTCGGTCGCCTTGGGTGCGTTCGGGCTGCAGGCTTCACAGCTGTGTGCTTTCAGGTCACTCATTTCAACCTCCGTGGTTGATGGCTGTATTACAAGCGTGGGTTGTGCTCCTCGGTTTATCAACCCTTCTCTTGAAATCCGGTCGCTTTCAGAATACTGTATATTTAAACAGTATTTTGAGAGTTTTCATCATGAGCGAGCTTCTGAACACGCTGATGCAGGATGCCCGTGTCTGGCAGGGGCACCGTCATACCCAGACTTCACAGCCGGCAGAACCCACCGGTTACCAGGTGCTGGATAACCAGCTTGGCGGCCTGGGCTGGCCCCGGGGTGCACTGAGCGAATGCCTGTTGGATGCACCGGGTATTGGTGAGCTGCATCTGCTTTTGCCGCTCATGCGGCGGGTGTGCGAAGAGGGCAAAAGCGTTTTCTGGCTGAACCCGCCACATACGCCCTACGCCCCCGCCCTGGCCCGGGAAGGTGTGAATCTGGACCAGGTGGTACTGATTCATACCGACGATGAGGGCGATTTCCTGTGGACACTGGAAAACTGCCTGCGTTCACCGGTAACAGGCCTGGTGATGGCCTGGCCGGGGAAGCTGGCCTCGCGGGACGTCCGTCGCCTGCAACTGGCCGCCGAAGCTGGCAGCAATGTGTGCGTGCTGTTCCGGGAGCGGCGCTACGCCGAGCAGAATTCTCCGGCTGCCCTGCGTTTGGAACTGGAACCCGATGAGCAGCAGGCTCTCAAGGTGAATGTGCTCAAACGCCGGGGCAGCTGGCCCGGGCAACGCTGTTCACTGGCCATAGCCCAGCGGGCCGATCTCGCATTCCGTGAAACCACCCGGGTTGTCCGGGGCCCCTGGTCGGGTTCAACCAGGTAATAACGCTCCATGCTCTGGCTGTATCTGCATTTCCCGCACCTGGTGCTGGACCATATTCGCCGCACCCGTGAAGATGAGGGCGCCCTGGTGGTGGTTGAAGGCTCTGGCCAGAAGGTGATTCAGGCCTGCCCGGAAGCCAGGAGCCAGGGTATTCGTAGCGGCATGCGCCTGAAAACCGCCATCAGCCTGGCGCCGGATCTGGGTATGGTGCGTGCCGATGAAACCCAGGAAGCCAGGATTCTGGAAGATCAGGCCCGCTGGCTGTACCGCTACGCCGCCCATATTGTGCTGGTGCCGCCCGATGGCCTGCTGGCCGAGATTGGCAGCCTGCAAAAACTCTATGGCGGCCTGCCCGCTGTTTGGCAAACCGTGGAACAGGGCCTGAATGAACGCCAGTTGAACGCCTGGATCGGTATTGGCTATACCCCGTTGGCGGCCCGGCTGATTGCCCGTGCTGGCAGGGGGGAATGCACCGCAGACAAAGGCCACATTGTTCGGAGCCTGAGCCAGATGTCCCTGCTGGCAGCGGAATTTGACGAGAAAGCCTGTACCCGGCTGCAGCGCCTGGGGCTGAATACGCTGGGAGAGGTGTTTGATTTACCGCCGGGGGAGCTGGCACGGCGGCTGTCTCCGGAACTGCTGGCTTACATCCAGAAAATCCAGGGCACCCGGCCTGATCCCCGCACACCCTGGCAGCCGCCCCACTCGTTCCGGCAACAGGCGGATTTTGTGCAGGAAATCGAACATACTCAGGGGCTGCTGTTTCCGCTCCAGCGCATGCTTGACGAACTGGAAGAGGATCTGTGCTGGCGCCAGCAGGATACCGACAGCCTGCGGCTGGTTCTGAGGCATCGGCATGCAGAGCCAACCAGGCTGCAGATCCGCACATCCGGGCCAGAGCACAGGGCCGATAATTTCCTCAACCTGATTCGCCTGAGGCTGGAGCAGCATTCCCTGAGCTCCCCGGTTATCTCGATGGTTCTGATGGTGAAGCGTTTTCTGTCCCGGGAAGCACCCGTCGGGCAGGACCTGCTGGGAGAAACCCAGGATCTGAATGAAGCCTGGCATACCCTGATCAGCCGGTTGCAGGCGCGTCTTGGCGATCAGGCCCTCCGGCAGCTCTCGCCCCAGGCGGATCACCGTCCCGAACGGGCCTGGTCGGCTTCGGAAGTTCTGCGTAAAACCGGGACGCCGCTCATACCGGCGGCAGAACTGCCCAGGCGGCCGCTCTGGCTGTTGAAAGGCCCGCAGCCGCTGACGGAAGCACCCGTTGCCTGGTTCTCCGGGCCCGAGCGCATCAGCGGTGGCTGGTGGGATGGTCAGCGTGTGCACCGGGATTACTACATTGCCCAGTTAACCAGCGGCCAGTTGGCCTGGGTGTTCCGGGACGCCCGGGAAGGCTGGTTTGTGCATGGGTGGTTTGGCTGATGTCTGCACAATCTTATGCAGAGCTGTTCTGCTTCAGCAATTTCACCTTCCTGACTGGAGCTTCTCATCCTCACGAGCTGGCTGAGCGGGCACATGAGTTGGGTTACACCGCCCTGGCCATTACCGATGCCTGTTCTGTGGCCGGCATTCCCCGGGCCTGGGCAGCGCTGGCAGAGAGCCCGGTAAAACTCATTACCGGCAGCTGGTTTGAGTTGTCGGATGCGCCAGCCGGCGCCACATCACCCCGCTTTATCCTTCTGGCCCGCACGCGCAAGGGCTACGGCCAGCTTTGCCAGTTGATCACTACCGGCCGTCGTCGGGCCGAGAAAGGCCAGTACCAGCTGTTTTACCGGGACATCGAAACCCACACCCTGGATGACTGCCTGTGCCTGTGGCTGCCCCCCTCACCTACCGAGGCAAACTCTGATCAGGCACTGGCCTGCGGCGAGTGGCTGGCCCGACTTTTTGACCTACGGCTCTGGATTGCTGCCGCCCGCACCCTGGAATCTGGCGAGGAGCAGCGGCTGGCCCGAATACACTGGCTGGCCGATCAGCTGCGCACACCCGTTGCCGCCGTGGGCGAGGTGCACATGCACAGCCGGGAACGCCAGCCGCTGCAGGATGTACTCACGGCCCTGCGAAATCACACCAATCTGGAGAACGCCGGGCACTGCCTGTTCCAGAATGGTGAGCGGTACCTGCGGCCCCTGCCCGTTCTGCAGCGGCTGTTTCCGGAAGCCTGGCTGAAAGAAACCCTTGCCATCGCCAGCCAGTGCACCTTCGAGCCCGGCAGCCTGCGCTATGAATACCCGCCGGATCTGGTGCCGGAAGGCGAGACCCCGGCCGGCTACCTGAAACGGCTGACCCGTGAAGGCGAGCGTCGGCGTTACCCGGATGGCACTCCACTGCAGGTACAGAGCCTGATCCGCAAGGAGCTGGGCCTGATCTCGGAGATGAAGTACGAGCATTACTTCCTCACCATTCACGATATTGTGGACTTCGCCCGCAGCCGGGGAATTCTCTGCCAAGGACGGGGCTCGGCCGCCAACTCTGCGGTCTGTTATTGCCTCGGCATCACCGAGGTGAACCCGGCCCGGGTAGAGCTGTTGTTTGAGCGGTTTATTTCCAAAGACCGGAACGAGCCCCCCGATATCGATGTGGATTTCGAGCACGAACGGCGCGAAGAGGTTATCCAGTATATCTACCGGCGCTATACCCGTGAGCGTGCCGCCCTGGCGGCTACCGTGATCCGCTACCGGCCCAAGAGCGCCATCCGCGATGTCGGCAAAGCCCTGGGGTTTGATCCGGCCCTGGTGGAACAGTTGCTGGAAGGTATCGACTGGCGAGACAAGGCCACCAACTGGCGCCAGCAGATCCTGGACAAGAAAGTCACCCGCAATCCCCAGGTGGCGGACCAGTTCTTTACCCTGGTCAATACCCTGCTGGGCTTTCCCCGGCACCTCTCCCAGCACGTGGGTGGGTTCGTGATCAGCGCCGGGCCACTGGCCGAACTGGTACCGGTGGAAAACGCCGCCATGGCCGACCGCACCGTCATCCAGTGGGACAAGGACGATCTCGAGAGCCTGGGGCTGATGAAGGTGGATGTGCTGGCCTTGGGCATGCTCTCCGCCATTCGAAAGGCGCTGGAGCTGATCAGTGAAGAAAAAGGCGAGCCTTTCCGGATACAGGACATTCCCCAGGAAGACCGGGCCACCTACGCCATGCTTCAGACCGGCGACAGTATTGGCGTATTCCAGGTGGAATCCCGGGCCCAGATCAACATGCTGCCCCGCCTGAAACCGGAAACCTATTACGACCTGGTGATCGAGGTGGCCATCGTGCGACCGGGCCCCATCCAGGGCGACATGGTGCACCCATACCTGCGCCGCAAGCACGGGCTGGAGCCGGTGGACTACCCCAACGATGCCGTACGTAAGGTGCTGGAACGTACGCTCGGTGTGCCTATCTTCCAAGAACAGGTGATCAAACTGGCCATGGTCGCGGCCGGTTTTTCTGCAGGGGAAGCCGACCAGTTGCGCCGGGCAATGGCGGCCTGGAAATCCCATGGCGACCTGACTCCGTTCCGGGAAAAGCTGGTCACCGGTATGCTCGAGCGCGGGCACGATGCCGACTTTGCCGAGCGGCTGTACCAGCAGATCTGCGGCTTTGGCGGCTATGGCTTTCCTGAATCCCACGCTGCCAGCTTTGCCCTGCTGGTCTACGTCTCCGCCTGGATCAAACGGCACTACCCGGCAGCCTTCTACTGCGCCCTGCTCAACAGCCAGCCCATGGGCTTCTACTCCCCCTCACAACTGGTACAGGATGCCCGTCGGCACAATGTCACCGTGCTGCCGCCGGACGTGAATGCCAGCCAGTGGGACCACACCCTTGAGGGTAAAGAACGCCATCTGCGCCTGGGCCTCAGAATCATCCAGGGCCTGTCGGTTAATGGCGCTGAACGCATCCACCAGAACCGGCCAGATGCCGGCTATCGCTCCGCCAGCGAACTTCGCCGCCTGGCTGCCCTGAACCAACGCGATATGGAGCTGCTGGCCGGCGCCAACGCCATGCCGGCATTCACCGCCAACCGCCACCAGGCGTACTGGCAACTGCTCGATCACGAACAGCCCACGGAACTGTTCGCTGAAGAGGCCGCTGTCGACTACCAGCCCGACTATTGCCAGCAGTTACCGGAACCCTCGGAAGGCCAGAACGTACTGGCCGACTACGCCAGCCAGGGTCTCACCCTTCAGCGCCACCCTCTGGCGTTACTGCGGGAACAGGGCCACCTGAAATTCTGCCTCAGTGCCGAACAGCTCAAATCCACCAAAGCCGGCATCCCTGTCCAGGTCGCCGGCCTGGTCACCGGCCGTCAGCGCCCCGGATCCGCCTCCGGCGTTACCTTCGTGACCCTGGAAGACGAAACCGGCAATGTAAACGTGGTGGTGTGGCTGGAAACGGCACGGCGGCAGCGCAAGCCGTTACTGACTGCGCGGTTGTTGCATGTTAAGGGCGTGTTGGAGCGGCAGGGGGATATTGTGCATGTGATGGCGGGGAGGCTTTCGGATCTTAGCCATTTGATTCGGTCGTTGCCGGTTCACTCCCGGAATTTTCATTAGCAACAAAAAACCCCGCACAAAGGCGGGGTTTTCGGTACTGCAGTGAGAAGATCAGCCCAGAAGCTTGATCATCACACCCGCAGCAACCGCAGAGCCAATAACGCCGGCCACGTTCGGGCCCATGGCGTGCATCAGCAGGAAGTTCTGCGGGTTGGCTTCCAGACCAACCTTGTTGGAGACCCGCGCTGCCATCGGCACCGCAGATACACCGGCAGAACCGATCAACGGGTTGATCTGCTCTTTGCTCAGCTTGTTCATCAGCTTCGCCATCAGAACACCGCAGGCGGTACCAATACCGAAGGCAACGATACCCAGGCCGAGGATACCCAGAGTCTGACCATCCAGGAATTTATCCGCCATCAGCTTGGAGCCAACAGACAAGCCCAGGAAAATGGTCACGATGTTGATCAGGGCATTCTGGGCAGTGTCGCTCAGACGCTCGACCACGCCACACTCGCGCATCAGGTTACCGAAACAGAACATACCCAGCAGCGGTGCCGCATCCGGCAGGAACAGAACCACTGCAATCAGTACCACCAGCGGGAAAATGATCTTTTCCTGCTTGCTGACCGGGCGCAACTGATTCATCTTGATCTTCCGCTCTTCGGCCGAAGTCAGCGCCTTCATGATCGGCGGCTGAATCATCGGTACCAGTGCCATGTAAGCGTAGGCAGAGACGGCAATGGCACCCAGCAGATGCGGAGCCAGAACACTGGATACGTAGATGGACGTCGGGCCATCCGCACCACCGATGATACCGATGGCAGCCGCTTCCAGGATGTTGAACTCCAGAACACCGGTCCAGTCCAGCAGCGCAGCACCGATTACAGTACCGAAAATACCGAACTGAGCCGCAGCACCCAGCAGCAGGGTCTTGGGGTTGGCAAGCAGCGGACCGAAGTCCGTCATGGCACCCACACCCATGAAGATCAGCAGAGGCCCGATGGTGCTGCCGATAACCACAGAGTAGAAGTTATACAGCATGCCATTGCCATAACCGAAGTCCTGCGCAAGGGAGTTTGCCGCCGCCATTTCGGAGTAGCTGGCCTCTTTCACAGCCAGCTTGAAGGCTTCCTTAAGCTCGGGCGTTACTGCCTGCCCGGCCTGATAAGCCACATCCAGGGGCGCGGCCAATGCGGCCAGAACCTGAGTTGCTTCGTTCTTCAGAGCGAAGTGGATGGCATTTTCCGCCGCAGTCAGGGCCAGGCCTGCCTCCGGAATATTCGCCAGAATGCCACCAAACCCGATGGGTACCAGAAGCAGCGGCTCAAATTTCTTGTTGATAGCAAGATAGAGGAGCAAGAGGCCGATGGCGATCATGATCACCTGGCCGATCTCGATGTTGAACAGGCCACTACCTGTCCAGAGTGTCATTAATTTTTCCATGGAATGCTGGCCCTTTATGCGATTGTCAGCATTTCATCATCAGGAGAGACGGCATCACCGACCTTGATGAAGACTTCGCCGATAGTGCCGGCTTTCGGCGCGCGAACCTCGGTTTCCATTTTCATGGCCTCGAGGATAATCATCACATCGCCCTCTTCCACGGTGTCACCCGGTGAAACCAGGACCTTGAAGATGTTGCCACCCAGAGGCGCGACCACAGGCTCGCCTTCACCTGCTGCAGGTGCCGGAGCCGAAGAAGCAGCCGGTGCGGAAGCAGCACCGCCCTCACCCTGAATCTGGGTGATCTCACCACCTTCGGAAACGGCAACCACAAACTTCTTGCCGTTCACTTCAACGGTGTAGGTCTCGGGTCCTTCGGACTTCTTGGCCGGAGCTGCGCTTTCGGCGGTTGGAACCGGCTCGAACGCATCCGGGTTGTCACGGTTTTCCAGGAACTTCAGGCCAATCTGCGGGAACAGCGCGTAGGTCAGAACGTCGTCTTCGACATTTTCCGCCAGCTTGATGCCCTTCTCTTCGGCCAGCTTCTTGAGCTCGTCGGTCAGCTTGTCCATTTCCGGCTCAAGCAGATCTGCCGGACGACAGGTCACAGGCTCTTTGCCATCCAGAACACGCTCTTGCAGTTCCTTGTTCATGGGCGCAGGTGCAGCACCGTATTCGCCTTTAAGAATTGCAGAGGTTTCCTTGGAGATGGACTTGTAACGCTCGCCGGTCAGAACGTTCAGCACCGCCTGGGTACCGACGATCTGGGAAGTCGGGGTTACCAGCGGGATGTAGCCCAGGTCTTCACGAACCTTGGGAATCTCGTCCAGTACCTGGTCGAACTTGTCGCTGGCATTCTGCTCACGCAGCTGGTTTTCCATGTTGGTGAGCATGCCACCCGGTACCTGGGCAATCAGGATGCGGGAGTCGGTACCACGCAGGCTGCCTTCAAACTTGGCGTACTTCTTCCGTACCTGACGGAAGTAAGCGGCAATTTCTTCCAGCAGGTTCAGGTCCAGGCCGGTATCACGATCGGTACCCTCAAGAATCGCAACCACGGCTTCGGTGGGCGAGTGACCGTAGGTCATGCTCATGGAAGAAATCGCGGTATCCACGTTGTCGATACCGGCTTCCGCGGCCTTGATGGCGGTAGCGGTGGACATGCCGGTAGTGGCGTGGCACTGCATGTGAATCGGGATGTCCAGCTCTTTCTTCAGACGGCTGACCAGATCAAAGGCCACGTACGGCTTGAGAATGCCCGCCATGTCTTTGATCGCGATGGAGTCCGCACCCATGTCGGCGACTTCTTTCGCCAGTTCGACCCACATGTCGATGGTGTGAACCGGGCTGGTGGTGTAGGCAATGGTGCCCTGGGCGTGTTTGCCGGTCTTGCGAACAGCCTTGATGGCGCGATCCAGGTTACGGGGATCGTTCATCGCATCGAAAATACGGAACACGTCCACGCCATTCTCGGCGGCACGCTCACAGAAACGGTCAACCACATCATCCGCGTAATGACGGTAGCCCAGCAGATTCTGGCCGCGCAGAAGCATCTGCTGCTGGGTGTTGGGCATGGCTTTTTTCAGCTCGCGAATGCGCTCCCAGGGATCTTCGCCCAGGTAGCGGATGCAGGAATCAAAGGTAGCGCCGCCCCAGGACTCCAGGGACCAGAAACCGACCTTGTCGAGTTTCTCGGCAATAGGCAGCATGTCATCCAGCCGCATACGGGTGGCAAGCAGGGACTGGTGGGCGTCACGCAGGATAACGTCCGTAATCCCCAGCGGTTTCTTTGTGTCAGTCATCGTGTCAGCCTTCTGTTTAAAGGTTCTAGTCTTTTACCGGCTCACTTCTTGTGGCGCGACCGGAATTGTGCAATCGCCTTCTTGATGGCCTCGGCGGTGTCAGGGTCAACCGACGCGGGCGCCTTCGGCTTGGCACGTGGCGTTTTGGCCGGGGTTGCCGGCTCTGGCGGCGCAAACCGTCCTATAAGCTTGGACATGAGGAGTGTCGCGAATACCAGAATAATCAGGAACACGAACACAAACCCCATTCCGGCAATCATCAGATCGACGGCTTGTGACATCAGGTCATTCATATCGAACAGCTACCTGTATTGATTTATGTTTCTCCCGAACTTTGCCCGGACTGACCAGTTAGACTAAGGTCTAACAGCCTTCCGCTACAATTCGGGGGGCAAAATCCTGCGTAATTTACCGTTTTCAGGGCCCTCCGGCAACCTGAATACAAAAATCTATACGGGGTTTCCGAGCATGGCGGCCCGAAAAGACACGCATTTACCCAGACGAAGCAATTCTCATTCAGGCATATCGGACGCGGATTTTACGGCCTTTTACCTTGCCGTTTTCAAGCCTGGACAACGCCTTGCCTGCCAGCGACTTTTCAACCGCCACAAAACACTGATGGTCGAACAGATCGATCTTGCCGACGGCCTTTCCGGGCAGACCGGCTTCACCAGTCAGGGCGCCCATTACATCCCCCGGACGAATCTTGTCCTTGCGGCCACCGGCAATGCACAGGGTTTTCATGGCGGGCGTAACGGGCTTAAGGGGCGTCGCCAGAAGGGCCTCGGTGTCTCCCCACTCCACGGTGCGCCTTCTCTCGGATTCGATACGACTGATCTTGTGGCCCTGGGCCGGTGTGCAGAAGGTGACGGCATGGCCCTGCTCACCTGCCCGGCCGGTGCGCCCGATGCGATGAGTGTGAACCTCGGGATCCCGCGCAGGTTCAGCATTGATCACCAAAGGCAGAGACTTGATATCAAGACCTCGGGCAGCCACATCGGTGGCTACCAGGATGGAACAACTCTGATTGCCAAAGCGCACCAGCACGCTGTCGCGATCCCTTTGTTCCAGATCCCCGTGCAAAGGCAGTGCGGAAAAGCCTCGCTCACCAAGCTCCTGCGCCAGTTCGTCGCACTGCTGTTTGGTGGTGCAAAAAACGATACAGGACTCAGGCTGCCGCTCGGAAAGCAGCGCCACAATGGCATCCGATTTGGATTGCGGCGACACTTCGTAGAACAACTCTTCGATGTCCGGATTCTCTCCGGTTTCTTCCGCGCGAACATCTACCGGGCTCTTCTGATACTGCTTGCTCAGTTCACGGATGGGCGCGGGCCAGGTCGCCGAAAACATCATGGTCTGGCGGGAGGACGGTGTGTGGGAAAGAATATCTTCCATCGCCTCCTGAAAACCCATATCCAGCATGCGGTCTGCCTCATCAAGCACCACGGTTTTCAGCCGTGCCAATGAGAGGGTTTGCTTACGCAAGTGGTCCTGGATCCGTCCCGGCGTTCCAACCACAATATGCGCGCCATGGCTAAGCGACCCGATCTGGGGGCCAATGGCCACACCACCGCACAGAGTCAGCACCTTGATGTTATCCCGGGCCCGTGCCAGCTCCCGGATCGCTTTGGCCACCTGATCCGCCAGCTCCCTGGTGGGGCACAACACCAGAGCCTGCACCGCAAACAGCCGGGGATTGAGCTTCTCAACCAGGCTGATGCCAAAGGCCGCCGTTTTTCCGCTACCGGTTTTCGCCATGGCGATAATGTCTTTGCCGGCCAGCCCTGGCGCAAGCGCCTTCGCCTGGATCTCCGTGGGTTGAGAAAACCCCAATTGGTCGAGGTTCGAACGCATGGCCGACGACAGGCCAAAGTCATTAAAAGAAGACATAGAAGAAAATCCCGGAATCAGCGGAAGCTGGTTATGAAGGCAATAATGAGGGCGTATACTAGGGCCGAATGATACCAGAATATGCATCGAAAGAACGGAGTGACTGATGGCATCCCTGCAGGACCAACTGCTGAAAGCCGGCCTGGCCGACGAGAAAAAGGCCAAGGCTATTCGCAGCGAAAAACGCAAAAAGAGAAAACAACAACCCAAGGGTGCTGTCGAGGTAAACGAGGCCGAGGTCCGAGCACGCCAGGCCCGTGAGGAAAAAGCCGAACGGGACCGCCAGCTCAACCTGGAACGCCAGCGCGCCGCCGAGAAGAAAGCCATTCAGGCCCAGATCCGGCAGCTGGTGGAAACCAACCGGCTGGACCGGAGCCGGGGCGAAACCTCCTACCAGTTCGTCCATGACAAGAAGATCAAGAAGCTTTTCGTAGACGACACGATGGTCGATCAGCTATCCCGCGGCCGGCTGGCGATCGTTTTTGTGAACGACAATTACGAGATTGTGGCGGAAGGCGTTGCGCGGAAGATCATGGAGAGGGATGAAAGCGCCGTTGTCGTTCTACATGACCGCAAGAAGGATGATGTAGGCGAAGACGACCCGTATGCAGGCTACGAAATTCCCGATGACCTGATGTGGTAGTCCGTTGAGCTGATTCTGATAGCCATCAGAATCAGCAACTCACCATTCTGTATCACGTTAAAGAACACCCGGTAATCATCTGTTACTGTAAAGTTCTGGAATACCCCGCCGTAAACCCTCTTAATATAAGTCAAATAAAAGGCACCTTTACTCTTCAGGCGTATCAAAAACACGTCTCCGGCCTGCGGTCGGACAGAGGCGCTATCGAAGTTGGGCCGGCTACTCTCACATCGTTCAGGGATAAAAACACAATGCGTTTTTCAGAGCTGTTCAGCAACATGACTATCCGGACTCGACTGGCCGGAGGTTTTGCCATCCTCCTCGTTCTGACCATTCTGGTCGGCCTGGTTGGCGACCGTGCACTGGAAAGCTACAGTCAGCGGTCGAATATTGTTGCCATGCTCGGGCAAGTAAATACCAATCTCACCGAAGCACGGGTTGAAGAGAAGAACTTCTTGTTAACCGGTGAAAGCGAGGCTGTTGCAAGCACACAGGCACAGGGCGATCGTGTTCTGGAACTGACCAAAGACATCAAACCATTGCTTGCAGTACCCGAAGATATCGAAACACTGGGCCAGATTCAGGCTGATGTAAAAAACTACCAGCAACTGATGGGACAGGTTGAGACAAATATTGGTGAGCGTGAGGCAGCGCTCGAGCGCCTTGAAACCAGCGCCCGCATCTTCGGCTCATCACTCAAGGCACACAGCTCTCTGTTTTTTGCCTCGGCCATTTTCGAGGATATGCGCCGTTCTGAACGCAAATTCCTCATCGAACAGGACACTGCCAGCGTCAAGGCTTATCTCGAAGATGCGAAACGAGTCCAGGGCCCGCTCAAATCGGCTGCGATCACCGCCGAGGAAAAAGAAGAGATCAACAAGGCACTTGAGACTTATGTAAGCGAATTTCAAACGGTCGTGGATCTGACCAACGCCGGCGAGCAGTTGTCAGATGATATGGTCGGCACGGCGCGAAGTGCCATAGAATCAGCAAACAACCTTCGGGCACTTCAAGCCCAGAAGATGGAAGCTGATCGCCAGCAGGCTTCCTGGCTGATTTTCGGCGCCACCGGCATTGCCCTGGTTCTCGGCATCCTGATGGCTTACCTGATTACTCGTGCGATCGTAACCCCCGTTAATCAGGCAGTGAACATTGCCTCCGAAGTTGCCTCTGGCAACCTGACCGTGGACATCAAGGCAAGCGGTACCAACGAGATCGGTCGGCTGATGGCCGCCCTGGCGACGATGGTAACCAGCCTCCGTGAGTTGGTCAGGAGTATTGAATCAGGCGCATCAAACATCGCCGCCTCTGCCGAGGAGCTCTCAACCGTTACCAGCCAAACCAGCGACGGCATCAACCGCCAGAAGCAGGAAACCGACCAGGTTGCCACGGCCATGAACGAGATGACGGCAACCGTTGGCGAAATTGCCCGCAGCGCAGAACAGGCCTTCTCAGTGGCAACCGATGCTGCCAGTCAGGCCAGCGATGGTGAACGAGAGGTACGGGAAACCGTTGATCAGGTGAACAGCCTGGCGCATGAAGTCAGCCAGAGCATGGAAACTATCCAGGGACTGCAGAAAGAAACCGCAAACATCGGCACCGTCCTGGATGTCATCAAATCGGTTGCTGAACAGACCAATCTACTGGCCCTGAACGCTGCTATTGAAGCCGCCCGGGCTGGTGAGCAAGGTCGAGGCTTTGCCGTCGTAGCTGATGAGGTTCGTTCACTCGCCCAGCGGACCCAATCATCCGCCCAGGAAATCGAGACACTGGTAACCTCGCTTCAAAACAGTGCCGGCGATTCGGTTTCTGCCATGGAGTCCAGCACCACCATGGCCTCGAACACCCTGGAGCGTGCCACGGCAACCGGGGCGACCATTGAGCGCATTGCCCGTGCCGTGGAGGACATCAAACAGTACAACAGCCAGATCGCCACAGCCTCCGAGCAGCAGACGTCGGTGGCTGAGGAGATCAATCAGAACATCACCAGCATCCGCGACGTTACCGATCATTCTGCGGCTTCATCGAACCAGACGGCGAGCTCCAGCAGCGAGCTGGCCAGGCTCGGCAGCGACCTGCAGAACCTGGTTTCCCGATTCCGGCTGTAGGCTGACCAAAACAAAAAAGGGGCGGACAACACATCCTGGTTGTCTGCCCCCTTTCCTTATTACATTGACCGGTATCAGTGAAGCTGGTGCCGCTCAAATATCTCCAGAATTTCCCTTTCAGTCTCCGCAGGCACACTGACTTTCACAACCTTGGCTTCCTCGTCGATAAAAATGTTGTCACGGGGAATACCGGTTGCAATAAGATCGTCCCAGGTGTTCTTGGCCTGGTCATGATCCCTGTAGCTACCATTGAGTGTCTTGTTCATGGTTAGACCTCCTTCCTGAAATCAAATTTCCCTGCACTCTTAAGATTAGGTTCGAGAAGGATGGTTGAGCAAATATTGATCAACCTGAAATTGATCGGGGACAAAATAAAAAACCCCGCACAAGGCGGGGTTCTTTAATTATATGGCGCGGCTGGGAGGATTATTCGGGCCTTTGGCCCTCACCCCTCCGGGGTCGCCGTCGCTTTGCTCCGGCGTTCCTCAACCCACTACGTGGGTTTCGGTCGAACCTTTTATCGGTTCAAATCCTCCCAGCTATACAAAGCAAAACGCCCCAGCCTGTGGGGTGCACAAACTGAGGCGTCTTGATCTTAATATGGCGCGGCTGGGAGGATTCGAACCTCCGACCGCCTGGTTCGTAGCCAGGTACTCTATCCAGCTGAGCTACAGCCGCTTAAAACTTGTGGCAGGTTGATCGATGGCGCGGC
Source organism: Marinobacter sp. CH_CUG1437-1 (assembly GCF_037029655.1). Classification (NCBI taxonomy): domain Bacteria; kingdom Pseudomonadati; phylum Pseudomonadota; class Gammaproteobacteria; order Pseudomonadales; family Marinobacteraceae; genus Marinobacter; species Marinobacter sp. CH_CUG1437-1. Next base: position 263,964 of record NZ_JAYMEW010000004.1, read on the forward strand.
TGGGAGGATTCGAACCTCCGACCGCCTGGTTCGTAGCCAGGTACTCTATCCAGCTGAGCTACAGCCGCACATTGATCACTTGCTCTGGTTGAATGCTACCTCAACCTGTCTCGCTTTTCCCGAAAGGAAAATGGCGGAGAGGGAGGGATTCGAACCCTCGGTACGATTGCTCGTACGGTTCCTTAGCAGGGAACTGGTTTCAGCCACTCACCCACCTCTCCTTGAGAACGGGGCGTATACTACCATAATTTTTCTGTTTTCATAGGGTTGACACGAGATTTTTCGGACTCGTTTCAGCCCATCATCAAAAAAGCCGTTCAGGTTTCCCATGAACGGCTTTCTGTCTCTCAGCTGTTGCCGGGTTCCGGCTCTTCAGAGCCTTTTTCCGACTGAATACGCTGGTAGATTTCTTCACGGTGTACCGCGACTTCTTTCGGGGCATTAACGCCGATGCGTACCTGATTGCCCTTTACACCCAGGACGGTGACGGTGATATCGTCGCCGACCATCAGGGTTTCGCCCACACGGCGAGTCAAAATCAACATATCCCTTACTCCCTATCCAGAGCTACCTGTTCCGATAAATGGTTTTTGATCTATTTATTGCTTTTATAGTGGGATCACTTACTGATCTGTAGACGCACATTCCCTTATACGGTTCACGTTTGTCATAGGCTCAGCATATGATGCCCTTTTTTCAGAGGCTCCGCAGACCGACCTTTTATCTGCGTTTTTCAGGCCTCGTCTGATACCGCGGGCTTGTCCAGCTCAAATGCACTGTGAAGCGCACGAACCGCAAGCTCAAGGTATTTCTCATCGATCACCACGGAAATCTTGATTTCTGATGTGGAGATCATCTGGATGTTGATGCCCTCATTGGACAGCGCTTCAAACATCTGGGTTGCCACGCCGGCGTGGGAACGCATTCCAACACCCACGATGCTGACCTTGGCAATCTTGCTGTCGCCAGCCACTTCACGGGCGCCCAGTTCGTCAGCCACGCGCTGAAGCACTTCTTTCGCACGCTTGAAATCATTGCGATGAACGGTGAACGTGAAGGCTGTGCGGTTATCCTCACCCACGTTCTGCACGATCATATCCACTTCGATATTGGCGTCGCTCACCGGCTTCAGAATGCGCAGCGCGCTGCCCGGGGTATCCGGTACGCCGGCAATGGTCAGTTTGGCTTCATCACGGTTAAAAGCGATGCCGGAAACAACCGGTTGTTCCATGGCGTTTTCATCCTCAAGAGTAATCAGGGTGCCCTCGCCTTCCTGGAAGCTGGAAAGTACCCTTAATGGAACGTTGTATTTACCTGCAAATTCTACCGAACGGATCTGGAGAACTTTCGAGCCCAGGCTGGCCATCTCGAGCATTTCCTCGAACGTGATCCGCTCAAGCCTGCGCGCGGTATCGACAACCCTCGGATCGGTCGTGTAGACACCGTCAACGTCGGTATAGATCTGGCATTCGTCTGCCCTGAGCGCCGCCGCCAGCGCTACCGCTGTAGTATCAGACCCGCCGCGGCCCAGAGTGGTGATATTTCCGCTCTCGTCGATGCCCTGGAACCCGGCGACCACCACCACTCGGCCGGCATCCAGATCTTCGCGCATGCGTTGTTCGTCGATCTGTTTGATCCGAGCCTTGGTGTGACTGCTATCAGTCAGGATGCGTACCTGTGAGCCGGTGTAGGAGCGCGCTTCACAGCCGCGTTTCTGCAACGCCATGGACAGGAGCGCAATCGTTACCTGCTCACCGGTGGAGACCAACACATCCATTTCACGGGGCGTCGGCTCCTCCATGATGTCGTTCGCCAGGGCGATCAACCGGTTGGTTTCGCCACTCATGGCGGAAACCACGACAACGACATCATGACCTTTCTTGCGGAAACGGCACACCTTGTCGGCTACCGCTTGAATACGTTCGGTTGTTCCAACCGATGTGCCACCAAATTTCTGAACCAACAGAGCCATTATTTTCCCAATATCCGAAACGGGGACTCACAGCGGAGTAACGCTCCGCCAATTAAAACAAACGGGCGGGATTATAAACCCCAGCCCGCCCACAAAAACAGTTGCTTAAGCGATATTTTTTTCGACCCAACCGGCGACACCTGCCAGGGCATCCTCAAGCTTGGATGGATCATTACCCCCACCCTGAGCCATATCGGGACGTCCCCCGCCTTTGCCGTCGACCTGGGCCGCCAGGTGCTTCATCAGATCCCCTGCCTTGATCCGGTTCGTCGCAGACTTGGTAACACCTGCGACCAGGGTGACCTTGCCATCTTCCACGCTGGCAAGCACCACAACACCTTCGCCCAGCTTGTTCTTGAGCTGGTCCGCCGTTTCCATCAGGGCTTTGCGGTCTGCGCCTTCCAGTTCGGAGGCCACGACCTTGAGCCCAGCGACGTCCACTGCCGTGCTGGCCAGGTCGGTGCCTGCAGAAGAAGCCAGCTTGGCTTTCAGCGCATCCACTTCCTTCTCAAGCTGACGATTGCGATCCACGGTCTGCTGAACCTTCTCAATAACCGAATCGCGGGAACCTTTCACCAGGCGAGCCGCTTCGCGCAGTGTGCGCTCGGTACCGTCGATCCAGTCCAGCGCGCCCATGCCGGTAACCGCTTCGATACGGCGCACACCGGATGAAGTGCCGCTTTCAGAGGTAATACGGAAAAGACCAATGTCACCAGTGCGAGAAACGTGCGTACCACCGCACAGTTCAACGGAGTAGTTGTCGGTACCCATGCTGAGTACCCGAACCACATCCCCGTATTTTTCACCGAACAGCGCCATGGCGCCCTTCTCCTGGGCCTTTTCCATGTCGGTGATTTCGGTTTGCACCGGGCTGTTTTCCAGAATCTGCTCGTTCACCTGACGCTCAATCTCACGGAGCTGTTCCGGCGTCACGGCCTCGAAATGGGAGAAGTCGAAACGCAGTTTATCCGGATCCACCAATGAACCCTTCTGGGTTACATGCTCACCCAGCACCTTGCGCAGGGCCGCATGCAGCAGGTGGGTAGCGGAGTGGTTGCGCTTGGTGCGCTCACGACGGGCGTGATCGATCCGGGCGTCGACTTCCAGCCCCGGGAACAACTCGCCTTCGATCAGCGTACCAAGGTGCAGGTGGTTATCCCCTTCCTTGCGCGTATCCGTTACCTTGAACCGGCCACCGCTCCAGGTCAGCAGGCCAGTATCGCCCACCTGGCCACCGGACTCGGCGTAGAACGGCGTGCGCTCGAGCACCACAACGGCCTCATCACCGGCTTCTGCGGTCTTTTCCTCGCCGTTGACGATGACTGCACGGATTTTCTCGTGGCCATCGATATGCTCATAACCGGTAAATTCAGTCTTGCCCTCGAGCTGCAAACCGGCGGCGTTGTAGTCGATACCGAACTTGCTGGCTGCCCGGGCGCGTTCGCGCTGACCTTCCATGGCTTTCTCATAGCCTTCATAGTCCAGCGTCAGGCCCCGCTCACGAGCGATGTCGTTGGTCAGGTCAACCGGGAAACCGTAGGTATCGTAGAGGGTGAAGATGGTCTCGCCCGGAATCTCGGTGCCGTTGAGCTCGGCAATGTCCTGCTCAAGCAGGCGCAAGCCCTTGTCCAGGGTCTTGGCAAACTGCTCTTCTTCCTGCAGCAACACTTTTTCAATCTGCTTGCGGCTGCTAACCAGCTGCGGGAAGGCGTCGCCCATCAATTCACACAGGGCACCGGTGAGTTTGTAGAAGAATGGCCCGGTTGCTCCCAGCTTGTTGCCATGGCGTGCCGCGCGGCGAATGATCCGGCGCAGCACGAAACCGCGGCCCTCGTTGGAAGGCATCACGCCGTCGGCAATCAGGAAGGCGCAGGAGCGGATGTGATCGGCGACAACACGAAGTGACGCTTCCGTGGTCGCGGCACCGCCCAGAACCTGAGAGGCGGCCGCCAACAGATCCTGGAACAGATCGATCTCATAGTTGCTGTGCACGCCCTGCAGAACCGCGGTGATTCGCTCCAGACCCATGCCAGTGTCTACGGAGGGCTTGGGCAGCTTCAGCATCTCACCATCGGCAGTACGGTTGTACTGCATGAACACCACGTTCCAGATTTCGATGTAACGATCACCGTCCTCTTCCGGCGAGCCCGGAGGTCCACCAGCCACATCCGGGCCGTGATCGTAGAAGATTTCGGTACAGGGGCCACAGGGACCGGTATCGCCCATTTGCCAGAAGTTGTCAGAGGCGTAACGACCACCCTTGTTATCGCCGATCCGGACGATACGGTCAGCCGGAACTCCGATTTCCTTGTTCCAGATATCGAAGGCTTCGTCATCTTCGGCGTATACGGTCACCCAGAGTTTCTCCTGGGGCAGGTTCAGCCAGTTCTCGCCGGTCAGAAATGTCCAGGCGTAGTTGATCGCTTCGCGCTTGAAGTAGTCACCGAAGCTGAAGTTGCCCAGCATTTCGAAGAAGGTGTGGTGACGGGCGGTGTAGCCCACGTTTTCCAGGTCGTTATGCTTGCCACCCGCGCGGACGCATTTCTGGGAGGAGGTTGCCCGGGTGTAGTCACGCTCTTCACGGCCCAGGAACAGGTCCTTGAACTGGTTCATTCCCGCATTCGTAAACAGCAATGTGGGGTCGTCCGCAGGTACCAGCGAACTACTTGGAACAATGGTGTGGCCTTGCTGCTTGAAATAATCGAGGAACGCCTGTCGCAACTCTGCGGTTTTCATAGCCCTTTGATACCTTTCCAAAAACCCGGCGGGAGTGCCGCCCGGTCCGCGATTGAATACGAATACTTACATGCTTGTGCAAATCCGCTACTCTAGCACACGCCGAGAACAGGAAAAACGTGAAACATCACAGGAGATTCCATGCCCCGACGCTTCCATGACGCCGAGGAACTATTCCCACCAGCCACCGCCCTGAAACGCTCTCTTGCCATTATTTACGACGGTTTGATCAGCATCGCCGTGCTGCTTGTCGCGACCTGGGGATACACCATGGTGGCCGGCTGGATTACTGGCTGGGACCGGTACGAACAGATGGCCGAGTCAGGCCAGCTTTCGGGCGACCCGGGGCTGACGTTTACCCTGTTTCTGGTCCTCTACCTGTTCTTCGGCTATTTCTGGACCCGCATCGGCCAGACCCTGGGAATGCAGGTGTGGCGTATCCGCATTGAAAACATTGATGGCACGTCGGTGAGCTGGAGCAAGGCGCTCAGGCGGTATGTAACGGCGGCGGCGGTGATCTTCCTGACGCTGCTGGGCAGCTACTACCTCGGAGCCGCCACTCTGTTTCTGGGCATACCGGCGATTATCGCTTTGTTCTATCCAATCAACGGTCTTTCTATCACTGATCGGCTGTCGGACAGCGTCGTTGTCTCGGTTCCCAAAGAGACCACAACTAAAAAGCGCGCGGCAAAGTAATGACGGGGACAGGGTCTGCTAGCCGGCCCGGCGCATCAGGATCGCGCCTACCACGGCATTGACCGCAATTGGCACCAGCACCGCCAGCATCGGGTTAAAACCGTAAACAAGACTCATGGGCCCCAGCAGATCCTGCATGTACTTGAATAGCAGCCCCACCAACAGGCCCGTGAACACGCGAAAACCCATGGTAACCGAGCGCAGGGGCCCGAAAATAAAGGAAATGGCGACCAGCACCATCACAGCAGTACCCAGGGGCATCAGGGCCTTCTTCCAGAATGCCAGCCAGTAACGCGAGGCATTGAGGTCCTGTTCCCCCAGATAGCGAGCGTAGGTGAACAGGCCAGTCATGGAGAGGTTTTCCGGTTTTACAATCAGGACACTCAGAACGCTCGGTGAAAGCCCCGTATCCCATCTCAGGGCCTGCTTTTCAGAGCGGGTGGTTCTGTCTTCCTCGAACTCGGTGGTGCGCACCTTCTCCAGCAGCCAATAATCGCCCTGATAGATGGCCCGCTCCGCAAAGCTCGCCGCCAGCAACTGCCTGTCTTCATTAAACTGGAATCGGGAAACGCCGTGAAGCACGCCATTGGGCTGCACCGCATTCAAGTGAATGTAGACGTTCCCTTCCTTGTGCCAGACCCCGGATGCCGAAGCGACGTTGGTGCCTGCACCCAGTGCCACGGCCTTGTCGCTCTGCGCCACCCGCTCTGCCGGCGGGGCCACGTACTCACCAATCAATACGCCCAGAATGACCACAACCAGAGCCGGCTTCATGGCCGACCAGACAATACGTTTGAGCGAGACCCCGGCCGCCCGGATAACCGTCAGCTCCGACGAACTGGCCATGGAACCCAGCCCCACCAGGCACCCCATGAACGCGCCCAGCGGCAGGTAATCGTAGATCCGACGCGGCAGAGTCAGAAAGACATACCAGAGGGCCTCAAGCGTCTGGTAATCATTGCGGGTGTCCTCGAGCTCGGCGATGAAGGCGAAGATCAGATCAAGCGACAGCACCACCACCATAACCAGGAACATGGCGCCGCCAACAGTGCGCATCACATAGCCGTCAATCCGTCGCATGGGCAGTCCCCTCCCGCATCAATCGCCGGCGATGCAGCCAGTCAGGACCAAATTGCAGCCAAAGGCCAAAACCGATAAACAGGGCATGGACCCAGAGCATGCCGACCCACTCGGGAACCTTGCCCTCGGCAAGCCAGTCCCGGGCAACAATCAGCAGGCCGAGGTAGGTGATGTACACCAGCATCGCCGGAAGCAGATGGAAGAACCTACCCTGGCGCGGGTTCACCCGGCTCAGGCGAACCGCCAGCAAAGTCACGACCGGGACAATCAGGGGCAGTGAAAGGCGCCAGTGCAACAAAGCCCGATCCTCCAACCGGTCTGACTGCATCAGGCTCCAGGTACTGGCCCCTTCCTCCAGCTCCCGGGTGCCAGCCTTGCCACTCTCGATCTTCAGGCCATAGGCTTCAAAATCGATGGTGGTGTAGTCCAGCTCCCCAGCGGCACCCTCGAAGCGGCCACCCTCTTCCAGGATCAAGAAGCGGCTCCCGGTTTCCGGGTCCACCAGCTGGGAACCGGAGTCGGCGGTGATAATCGTCAGCCCCTGACCGTTTTCGGCGTATTCGGCGATAAAGACCCCCTGAAGCCGGCGTTTATCCTCACTCAGGCCTTCGGTGTAGGTAACTCGCCCTCCCGAAGAGAAATCCTGGAAACGCCCGGGCGCCAGCATCTCGAATTCTGTGGCCTTGCGCTGTTCATTGAAGATTTTCTCAACCTGGTTCATTCCCCAGGGAGAGACGTACAGACTCATGGCGCCAACGATGATCATCACCGGCAGACTGCCCAAGAGGGTTTTACCCAACAGGGCCTTGTCGCTGACACCGCAGGCAAACAACACGGTCATCTCGCTTTCGAGGTACATGCGGCCGTAGGCGAGCAGAATGCCAATAAACAGACCCAGCGGCAGGATCAGTTCGAGAAATCCCGGAAAACGGTACGCCATGATCTCGAACAGAACACCGGCGGAAATACTGCCTTGCGCAGCACTGTCCAGATATTTAAGGAAACGGCCACTCATGAACACCAGCAGCAGAATGCCGGAAACGGCAAGCATGCTGATCATGATCTGGCGTATGAGGTAACGGAAAATGATACTCAAATCGGTCTCTCTGGCCGTATCCGTTGAAACGTGGAGGTCGCTGGGAACTGCGCGTATTCTATGTAACCTTGGTGCCGAATGACAGAGTAGCGGTATTACACCGGCGTGAAGGCACGAACAGGCGCGGAAGCCGCGCCAATCGCTTGATAATTTCCCGGCAAGCCCCAATGCTAGACTAGATCACAATCAAGAACGATTCCCGCCGGCGGCGGGACCCTCGTGAACAATCAACAGGAGTTGCCATGAATTTCAGCCTGAGCAGTAAAGCCATCGCCAGCACCAAAGCAGACTGCCTTGTTATTGGCTTGCCTGAGAAAGGCACCTGGCCCGATTCGACCAATCAGGCCGATGAGGCTCTGGGCGGGCTGATCAAGACACTCCAGAAGGCCGGTGACCTCACCGGCAAAAATGCCACCACAGTGACAATTCCGCTGACGGATCAGCCCTGGAGCCGTCTGCTCGTGGTTGGCACTGGCAAGGATGCAGATCGCAGCCCCGCCAACTACCGTAAAGCGTTGATCGCAATGATGACCGCGCTCAAGGACGGTCCGTCCAAAAGTGTCGCGATAGCGCTGGCAGATACCCCGCTAACCGGCGAAGAAGCCGTGAGCTCCGAGGCCGCCCGGCTGAGCCTGATTGGCAGGACGCTGGAAGACCAGCTCTACACCTTCAGCGACTTCAAGAGCGAAAAGCCTGCCGACCGCAAGCTAAACAAAGTCGTTGTCCATGCCTCGAATGCCGGCAAAGCCCTCAAGGATGCCTTCAACCTCGGCCTCGCCACCGGGCGCGGCATGAACTTCACCCGGGATCTCGGCAACACCCCGCCCAACATCTGCCATCCGGAATGGCTGGCCCAGCAGGCCAAGAAACTGGCCAAGGACTACGACTCCATTAAGACCGAAGTGCTTGATGAGAAGCAGATGGAAAAAATGGGTATGAACACCATCCTCGCCGTGGGCAAAGGCAGCACCCAACCCCCACGCCTGATTGTGATGGAATACCGTGGCGGCAAGGCCAAAGACAAGCCCCATGTCCTGGTTGGCAAAGGTATCACCTTCGACACCGGCGGGATCAGCCTCAAGCCCGGCGAGGGCATGGATGAGATGAAGTACGACATGGGCGGCTCCGCCAGCGTCTTCGGCGCCATGAAGGTTCTGGCCGAAACCCAGCCCAAGATTAACGTAGTGGCTGTCATTGCCGCGGCGGAGAACATGCCGGACGGCGGCGCGTCCCGCCCGGGCGATATTGTAACCACCCTGTCGGGTATGACCGTTGAAATCCTCAACACCGACGCCGAAGGCCGCCTGGTACTGTGTGACGCCCTCACCTACGTGAAGAAATTCGACCCGGCCGCCGTGATCGATCTCGCAACCCTGACCGGTGCCTGCATCATTGCCCTTGGCAATCACGCCACCGGCCTACTGGCCAACAACGATGAACTGGCCAACGAACTGCTGGCCGCCGGCGAACGGGCTGGTGACCGAGCCTGGCGCCTGCCGCTCTGGGACGAATACCAGAGCCAGCTCGACAGCAACTTCGCCGACATGGCCAACATCGGCGGCCGCCCGGCCGGCACCATTACTGCAGCCTGCTTCCTGTCCCGGTTCGCCAAGGATTACCGCTGGGCGCACCTCGACATCGCCGGTACCGCCTGGCACTCCGGTAAGGCCAAAGGCTCCTCAGGCCGCCCGGTGCCCCTGCTGGTCGACTACCTGATGTCCCATGCCGGATAACAACCCGGCGCCCTCTCCGGAAACCGGCAGCCCCGCTGCCGGCTCTTCCGGCCAAGAGGACCGGAATCAACGCTACTGGTTCCACATCCTCGCCCAGAACACCCCCGCAGCCCGCAACCTCCACGCCGCAAAGCTCGTGGACAAAGCCTGGCAGCAGGGAGACCGCGTGTGCGTCGTCTGCGATACCATGCAACACGCAGAAGAACTGGACGACCTGCTCTGGAACTTCAGCCCAGATGCGTTTATCCCCCATAGCGTTGTTCCCGATTCTGCGACAACCTGCTCGGATCCCGTCGGCATCCTGCTCTGCCCGCCCGCTCCGGGGGATTGGGATACAGTGATCATTCTATCGGCAACGCTGCCGGCGGATGCGGATCGGTTCAAGCGGCTGGCTCTGGTCGCCCATAACGACCCGAATGTTCTCAATCAGGCCCGTTCGCATTTCAAGCAGTTGCGGGCACTGGGAATTGAACCCCGGGTGCATGATCAGAGGAAGCGTTAGGTTCGCCGCAAACAGGGCGACCATGTATAATCGAGCGTCTCAATTTTCCCTTGTGAATCAACCAACGGTCACTGCAGAACCCCATGGAAAAAACCTACCAGCCAGAAAACATCGAGCGCCAGTGGTACGAAAACTGGGAAGCCAAAGGGTACTTCCGCCCCACAGGTGAAGGTCAGTCCTACAGCATCGCCATCCCGCCGCCCAACGTCACCGGCAGCCTGCATATGGGCCATGCGTTCCAGCACACCATCATGGACACCCTCACCCGCTTCAAGCGCATGCAGGGCCGCAACGCACTGTGGACCGTCGGCACCGACCACGCCGGCATCGCCACCCAGATGGTGGTTGAGCGCAAACTGGCCGCTGAAGAAGACAAAACCCGCCATGACCTGGGCCGGGAAGAGTTCATCAAGCGCATCTGGGACTGGAAAGAGCACTCGGGCGGCACCATCACCCGCCAGATCCGCCGCCTCGGCAATTCCGTGGACTGGGACAACGAACGCTTCACCATGGACGACGGCTTCTACAAGGCCGTGCAGGAAGTGTTTATTCGGCTGTACGACGAAGGCCTGGTCTACCGCGGCAAACGCCTGGTGAACTGGGACCCGAAACTGCACACCGCCATTTCTGATCTGGAAGTGGAAAACAAGGAAGAGAAGGGCTTTTTCTGGCATCTGCGCTACCCGCTGGCTGACGGCGTGCAGACCAAAGACGGCAAAGATTACCTGGTGGTAGCCACCACTCGTCCGGAAACCATGCTCGGCGACACCGCCGTGGCCGTACACCCGGACGACGAACGCTACCAGCACCTGATTGGCAAGCACGTGATGCTGCCCCTGGTGAACCGCCGTATTCCCATTGTGGCCGATCATCACGCCGATCCGGAGAAAGGCTCCGGCTGCGTGAAGATCACTCCGGCCCACGACTTCAACGACTATGCCGTTGGCAAGCGCAACAACCTGCCGATGATCAACGTCATGACCCAGGACGCCAACATCCGGGACGTGGCCGAAGTGTTCAATGCCGATGGCAGCGAAAACACCGAACTCGACGGCACCATGCCAAGCGCCTACGCCGGACTAACCCGGGAAGCAGCCCGCAAGCAGATTGTTGCCGACATGGAAGCCGAGGGGCTGGTCGAGAACATCGAGGACCACGTACTCAGCGTGCCCCGGGGTGATCGCTCTGGCCTCATTATCGAGCCCATGCTGACCGACCAGTGGTTTGCCGACGCCAAGACCCTGGCCAAACCGGCCATTGAAGCGGTGGAAGACGGTCGTATCCAATTCGTACCCAAGCAGTACGAGAACATGTACTTTGCCTGGATGCGCGACATCCAGGACTGGTGCATCTCCCGCCAGCTCTGGTGGGGCCATCGTATTCCGGCCTGGTACGACGCCGAGGGGAACATCTATGTTGGCCGCAGCGAAGATGAAGTTCGCCAGAAGCACAACCTGGATGCCGACGTCACCCTGGAGCAGGATGAAGACGTTCTGGATACCTGGTTCAGCTCTGCCCTGTGGACCTTTGGCACCCTGGGCTGGCCGGAAATCACCGAGCGCCTGAAGACCTTCCATCCGACCGATGTGCTGGTAACCGGCTTCGACATCATCTTCTTCTGGGTTGCCCGGATGATCATGATGACCATGCACTTCATGAAGAACGAAGACGGTACGCCCCAGGTGCCCTTCCACACCGTGTACGTCACCGGCCTGATCCGCGACGAGCACGGCGACAAGATGTCCAAGTCCAAGGGCAACGTGATCGACCCGCTGGACATGATTGATGGCATCAGCCTGGACGACCTGCTGGAGAAGCGGACCGGCAACCTGATGCAACCTAAGCTGGCCGAGAAGATCGGTAAGCGCACCAAGAAGGAATTCCCCGAGGGCATCGCCGCCCACGGCACCGACGCCCTGCGTTTCACCCTGGCCGCCATGGCCACCACCGGGCGCGACATCAACTGGGACATGAAACGCCTGGAAGGCTACCGCAACTTCTGCAACAAGCTCTGGAACGCGGCCCGCTACGTGCTGATGAACACCGAGGGCGAAGATTGCGGGGTCAATGACAAACCGGTTGAACTGTCCCTGGCCGACCGCTGGATCATCAGCGAGCTGCAGAGCTGCGAGCAGGATGTGATCCGCCACCTGGACCAGTACCGTTTCGATCTGGCCGCCTACGCACTTTACGAGTTCATCTGGAACGAGTACTGCGACTGGTACCTGGAGCTGTCCAAGCCGGTCCTCAATGATGAAAGCGCCAGCGCCGAAGCCAAGCGCGGCACCCGTCGTACCCTGGTGCGCGTGCTGGAAGCCGTCCTGCGCCTGGCCCACCCGATGATGCCGTTCATCACCGAGGAAATCTGGCAGCGTATTGCGCCCCTGGCTGGTAAAACCGGCGACAGCATCATGCTGCAGGCCTACCCGCAGCCGGATGCCACCAAGCAGGATGCAGCGGTCACTGCCGATATTGAATGGCTGAAAGGCGTAATCGTGGCAGTGCGGAACATCCGGGGCGAAATGAACATCTCCCCGGCGAAAAAGATTCCGGTACTGCTGCGCGGCAAAGACGCCGAAGACCAGCGTCGCATGAACGACAACCGCCAGTTCCTTGGCTCCCTTGCCAAGCTGGAGAGCCTGGACTGGTTCGAAGGTGACAAAGCTCCGATGTCTGCCACCCAACTGGTAGGCGACATGGAAGTTCTGGTTCCCATGGCCGGCCTGATCGACAAGGATGCCGAGCTCAAGCGCCTGGACAAGGAGCTGGAGCGCCTGCAGAAAGAGATTGGCCGCCTGGAGGGCAAATTGGGGAACGAGAAGTTTACTGCCAAGGCGCCCGCCGAGGTAGTTGAGAAAGAGCAGGAAAAACTCCGGGACGCCCAGAGCAGCCAGGCCCGCCTGAGCCAGCAAAGGGCTGACATCGAGGCCATGTAACCGGCATGATCGGCATTCTCGGCGCAGGCTCGCTGGGCAGGCTCTGGGGCGCAATGCTACCTGCGGGGGGCATTGCCTTCATTGCCAGGCCCGGTGAGCCGACCGGCGCCAGTGTCGATTACCGGTTCCGGCCTTTTAAAGGGCCGGAATCACAAGTACGGATTCCCTTTCTACAGCCTGGCGACGAGCCAGAGCTTATTCTGGTTACAACCAAGGCCGGCGATACCCTGGACGCCGTTGCCGGCGTCATCAACCAGTTCGCAATTGATACCCCCATCCTGCTTTTCCAGAACGGTCTTGGCAGCCAGCAAGCCGTTGCCAAGCGGTGGCCGGAGCGACCAATCCTGGCCGCAAGCACTACAGAGGGCGCGAACCGACCAGAATCAGGGCTTCTCGTTCACGCCGGTACCGGTGACACCTGGGTAGGCCCGATGACAAGCCCCGCCAAAGCAACGGTCAGGAAAGCCGTTACCATGCTGGCAACCTCCGGCCTGAACATTCATCCGGAGACGGACATCGTTCAGCGCCTCTGGCAAAAACTCATTATTAACGCCGGCATCAACCCCTACACCGCCATCCTGGACTGCCCCAATGGCAAGATTCTGGATGCCCCCCTGTACCAGAGCACCATCGACCAGCTCTGTCTGGAGCTTTCACAGCTGATGGACGCCGCCGTCAGGATTCGACAGACGCCGGATGCGCTAAGGGAACGCATCGAGCAGGTAGCCCGCAATACCGCCGGTAACACGTCATCCATGCGTGCCGATGTTCAACGGGGACGCCAAACCGAGATAGACTTTATAAACGGATACGTGGCGAAACTGGGGAAAGAGCTCGGTATCGAAACTCCGGTGAACCAAATGCTGACCGAGCGGGTACAACAACTGTCGTGACGTTAACAGGAGCAGACTGATGGGCAACCGCCTTTCCAAGATTTACACCCGCACCGGCGATGACGGCTCCACGGGCCTGGCCGATGGAAATCGTATTGCCAAGAACGCCCAGCGGGTCGAGGCCATGGGTACCGCTGATGAACTCAACTGCCACATCGGGCTTTTGATCGAGACACTGGACAGCGACGACGAACTGGTGGAAAGCCTGCGCCGTATCCAGCACCATCTGTTCGACCTTGGCGGCGAATTTGCCATTCCCGGCAGCCGTGTGATTGGCGACGAACACATTGAGTGGTTGGAGGGCACCCTGGACCGGCACAACGAGGGTCTACCACCACTGAAGAACTTTGTGTTGCCAGGCGGCAGCCCCGCTGCCGCCCAATGCCACCTTGCCCGTGCGGTCTGTCGCCGTGCAGAGCGGGTTGTCGTCGCCCTAGGCCACGAGGATTCGATCAACACCGCTTCCCGGCACTACCTGAATCGTCTCTCTGACCTGTTATTCGTCATTGCCCGCGTATTGGCCCGACGCGAAGGCGGTGAGGAAATTCTCTGGGAACAAAAAAAATCCGGCCTCTAGGGCCGGATTTTTTACTGTCTCGCCAAGTTCGGGCACCAGTCAGACCTTAAAGGCCTCCACCAGACGCTGAAGTGAGGCCGTCAGTTGCGACATTTCCCTCGAGGATCCCAGTGTCTCCTCGGCATTGGCGGCCGTTTTATGGCCCAGTTCGCCAATCTGCTCGACACTGGAATTCACGTTTTTCGCAACGGCAGACTGCTCTTCTGCCGCCTGTGCAATCTGGTGGCTCATATCCACGATCACCGAGATGCCTTTGGCGATTCTGTCCAGAGCTTCCGTCACTTCACCAGACTTCTGCACCGTTGTCTCGGTAACATCCCGGCTGTTGGTCATGGCCGACACCGCGTCTTTCACGCCGCTCTGAAGCCGGGAAATCATGCCTTCGATCTCTTCGGTGGATTTATGGGTACGCTGAGAGAGTGAGCGGACCTCATCGGCAACTACCGCAAACCCACGACCCTGTTCACCTGCCCTCGCGGCCTCAATCGCGGCATTCAGGGCCAACAGGTTGGTCTGTTCGGCAATCGCCTTGATCTCTATCAGCACCTGGCTGATGTTGTCGCTGTCCTTGCTGACCCGGTTAATCACTTCCACGGCGCCGGATATCTCGCCTGCCAGCTTGTTGATGGTTTCTACGGTATCGGCAACGACGCCACGACCGGTCTCGGTGTCCTGCTCGGCGTTGCTGGCGCTGTCTGCCACCCGGTGAGCGCTTTCGGTAACTTCGTGAACCGCCTCGACCATCTGGTTCATGGCTTCGTTGATCTGGCCGCTTTCTTCCATCTGCCGTGCCACGGCTTCGCTGTTGGCCGCCGCAGTATCATTGACCCGGGTTGCCTGCTGGTCCACATCCGCCGTAGTCCGGCTGACGGAACGGATCAGCTCGGCAATCCGGTCGGTCATGTTATTGAATTCCGTGGTCAGCTCACCCAGTTCGTCGCGATTGCGCAGCTTGATGTGGGTGGTCATATCGCCGGCAGCGACGCTGCGAGCCGCTTCGCTGAACCGGTTAATGGCAGTGCGTACAGACATGAAGAAGCCGATATAGAGATAGACCACCACCAGAAGAACAACAACCAGGGCGATGACGATCAGCCGGCGCTGATTGACCTCACTGTTCAGCCGCGCCTGCAGATTCTCGTCGACCACGTTGAAAGCCGCCGCCTTGACCTGATCATAGTGAGCCAGTTGCCCGGACATCAGGTCGTTGTATTCAGTCCAGGGCATTTCCAGGCGCATCGGCGTAATCACGTTCACATCCAGTTGATCCCGAACCACCATCAGGCTCTCATCAACCCGCTGGATGGCATTGCCCGCCCGCTCAGCCAAAGCCGGCGATGCCTCAGAGGCCAGGGCCAACGCTGGTGAGAGCAGTGAACTGCGATTGGTCAACTGGTCATAGATTTCGTTCAGCGTTTCGCTCAGCGCATAGCCTACCTGCCCCTCGACCAGGGCATAGATACCGTAGGATTTTGCCTGGCCAATCACGGTGCGGGCTGCCGGTAATGAGTCGCGGACAAGTCCGAGAATCAACTGATTTTCCCGGGACGCCCCCTGCCCCAGGCCCGAGATTTCAATGGTGGCCGAAAGCAGGGCCTGAGCCTTCTGGACAAATTCCTGGTAATACTTGAACTGCGGATCGAAGTTACCCTGATAGTTGTCTTCAGCCCGCAGAGCCTCCCACTCCTGCCGAAGGTCGTTGACCTGCTCGCCCCAGGAGCCAGAAGTATCGAAAGAACGCTCCTCGGCAGTCAGGGCCGCCAGCGTATTATCAATCTCACTGGCAGCCTCTTCCGACACCGCCATAATAGCGCTCTCATCCTTGATGATCGCGGGTGAGCGATAATCGCGATAATCCATCGCGGCGTCCACCAGCCGGTCAACCTGTTGAAGCTGCTCAAGCCCCTCGACACCTCGAGTCATGGTCTGGACGGAACGGTTCAGCTCGGAAATGGCGAGCCAGGACAGCCCACCGATCGGCAACAGGAACAGAATGCTGATGAGACTGAACTTGTACACCATCGGCAACCGGTTCATCAGTGCGATGGCAGGATTAATGAGTTGCTTCACAGGGACCCTCGTGCTGGCAAGTAACAGCTGAACTTATATTCTTTTCTTTTATTATCGCCTAAAGTCTTAAAAACTTAAGCATTATTTCTTGTTAAACTGTAACGTTTTATAAAATCCGGCTCAGACAACCCCGGAAATGACCAGCAGAGCGAGCATGCATATCCAGACCAGCATGCTTCTGTTCAACAAATCCCTTACTGCTCTCAGGCTACGTCCTCCGAACGCTGTCCACTCATCCGGATGAACCCGGGAAAAGCGGGCTGGATCCAGCGCATACCCGGTTAACGACCCGTTGGCCGAAATCATGAGCACCTCCCCGGCTTTTTTGGTCACACCGGTCAGCGTGCGGCGGGTTTCCCGCAGCCAGCCGGCCAGGTCTCCGGCAATTCCGAAGGTCAGGGCAAGAAGCCTGGCAGGGATCCAGCCGGCGAGGTTCGCCAACCCGGAAAAGCGCGGCCTTGCCGGAGCCTGGGGCCACTGATCGGCAAGGGCAACCAGACCGCGGGCGAGAACGGCAAAGCCGATACCACCAATCACGTACCAGAAAGCCACCAGAAAGAAGCGCTGGAACACCGACACCATAAGTGCCTTCGACAGCGAGAGGTGCATGGCCTCGGGAGACACCGCTGCTCCCCGTTCATCGGCCGGCAAAAGATCTTTCACATGATGCCAGGCTGACTGCATGTCCCCCCGCTGCCATGCCTCTGCGTAGGCCCGGAGGATCTGTCGCCAACCAGGCGTTCCCATGAGAACGACCAGAACCAGGAACTCCAGTGGGTAAGCAGCCATTCTCCAGCCGGAGGCGACCAGGAGATATTGCGCAAGCCCGAGCAGAAAGGCCGGCAATAGAACCAGTGCCAGCCCGATACCTATCCCGGACTCACGGCCTGCCCTGACCCGGCTGCCATGCCTGAACCAGCGACGCCAGACCTCGTCACCGGAGAGCAGATCAAGGGAATCCAGACGCCTGCGAACCATGTAAGCCAGCAGAAACACAACAAACACCATTCAGACGTTCCTCCCCGAACCTCTCGCTGCGTGCAGCCCCGCCCGGAAGTACTGCCAGTCGAAGGCCGGCCCCGGATCAGTTTTCCTGCCCGGCGCAATGTCGCAGTGGCCGGTGATACGGTCGGCAGTGATGGCCGGCCAGGCTGCCATAATCAGGTCCGCCACCTCTGCCAACCTACGATACTGTTCAGGGGTGTAAGGGATGTCGTCAGTCCCCTCCAGTTCTATGCCGATGGAGAAATCATTGCACTCGTCCTGACCTTCGAAACACGAACGGCCAGCATGCCAGGCGCGCTCCAGCAGACTGACAAACTGAACCAGATCACCATCCCGACGAATCAACAGATGGGCGGACACCTGAACGCCCTCGATGGTCTGGAAATATGGGTGCGCGGAGTGATCAAGCCGGTTGCAGAAAAAGTCCTCTATTTCTGGACCGCCAAACTGCCCGGGAGGCAGGCTGATGTTGTGGACGACCAACAGGGAGATGGGTACCCCGTCCGGACGGGGCCCGAAATTTGGCGAGGGACACCAGCGGGCGAAGGGAATCCGTCCGGTTTCACGAAGCAATCTTGCATCGGTACCGGAATCAGTATGGCGTTCGGCAAAAACGTCTGTATCGGGCAAAGTAATTCCAGATGTATCAGAGGATTACACTCTCTGATTGAATCACAAACTTGCCACGGTTGCTACGAATCAGTCCTTGCGGCTGCTGCGCAGGTTGTCGATGATCGACTCGAGTGCCCGATCAAAAATGAGGCCATCATCGAGCATGCTGATCTTCCCGGCTTCCATGTCGGCGGCGAGTTCCAGACGCAAATACTCGGCCACCTTGGCACCACTGCGGTTGACGAAGATGTACTTGCCAGTGGCTTTGATAAAGGCCGCAAGCTTGCAGCGCACCTTGGTTTCGTCTCGGGTTAGCTCAATCCATGAACCCACGCGCAAGCTTTCCGCCTTTTCCAGCCATTGCGGCGATACCTGAGCCGGATCCGCAGTCTCTGCCATCCCCGCTTTTTCCGCGGGCGCCTCGTTGGCCAGCCCAGAGGCTGCCTGCTCGGGCTCGGCCGGCGCAGGGGTCTGCTTCAACCCCTCGTCTGGCGCCGGAGGAGCCACAGGCTCTTGCAGCGAGCGCTCGGGCTCTGGCTCGGGCAAGTCCTCAGGCTCCGCCAAAGGTTCGGGACGGGACGGCGCGGTCACCAGCCGCTGGAAAACGTCTACGTGGGCCAGTTCCAGGTCACGAATGGCCGCATCGGTGGCAAACGGGTCCCAGGAAATTTCCTGGAGGGCCTTGCGAAGGTCATCCACAATGGCTGGAATCGCACGGAGAAGCTCCCCACGGGTAGAGTCATTGATCGGACGAGGGTCGACACTCCACACCAGTTGCTCGGTGAGATTCCGGGCGTGTTGCCAGCGGTCGCTTTCCTCACCTTCACGGAGGACCACCCATTGCAGATATTTGGTCCAGGCTTCGTTCAGGAGCCCGACAACCGGCTCGGGAATGTCCCGTTGCTCCATCAGTTCCTGTAACAATCCGTCCGCCGCCTGAGAGGCACGCTCCTGCCGGGCTCGACCCTCTTCTGCATCCCGCAGGCGTTGCTCCACGAGCTCACGACGTCTGCGGTCGAGATCCATGAAGTGGCTGAAGTCTTTGAGCAGCTCTTCGAACAAACTGACGTCGGTAGTGAACTCGCCCAGCACCCTGTCCACAACCGATTCGATTTTTTCCCTGAGCGGGTCCCTCTGGCCGGCCTTTTTTTCGGTCCAGCCGATGGCTGACAGCGCCAGTTCGTTAAGCAGCTTACGGACCGGGTGACCGCCGCGATTGAAGAAGTTCTTGTCGCTCAATGCCACCTTGAGCACCGGAATCTGCAGGCGACCAATCAACGCCTTCATCACAGGATGCAGCTGACGATCCTCAAGGATGAAGTCGAACAACATGGAAACCAGGTTGATCACATCACTGTCTACCTGACCCACGTGCAGACTTTTGCCATCACCTGAGCGCAGGATCGGCTGAAGCTGCTCGTTCAGCGGAACAACGGCATCATCACCCCATTGACGGCTGTTGGACTGTGCCTCGGTAAGGCGCGCCATCAGTCGATCAGTATCAATGTAACCTTCACCGTAAGAGGCAGTACCGCTGGCAGGAGCGGTATCGCCCCGATGCAGCAGCGCACTGAGCTCCGAGAATGTTGCCTGCGATTGAGACATACCCTGGTTCTCTGAAGAAAAACCTGCCTGCCCGCCCGCGCCTGCCGGTGCCGAACTCTCGCCTGTCGGGCGCTGACCCGAGCGAGCGGGCACCCTGCCGGTAGGGGGACGCTTCATGTCGGGCATGACCCCTTCATTAATCAGGGTGCGGTTCGCTTCTTTGTAGAAGTCACCGAGAGTATCGGCAAGCAGGCGATCGAACAGCTTCAAAACCACCAGCTTGGCCCGGATATCGATATCCAGATCGGCACAGGCTTCGGCAACACCGCCACAGATGATTTCCGGACTCAATGGCATCTGCACGTCTTTCAGCTCAATGCCCGGCAACAGGTGCCCAACCCGCGCTGTCAGCAGACGGATCTGTTCGGTGTAGCGGTTCCGGAGCTTGTTGATCAGGTTGTCCACAGCAACCTGCTGCTCCAACTGGGAGTGATCAACCAGGCTGAGAGAGTCCTCATCCACGTCCTCCAGGGACCGGGCGCCCTGCTGGGGTTGGAATTTGCCAACTTCATTGAACGCCTGGCTGACGTACTGGAGGATCGAGACCACCATGGACTTGCGGCGAAGCCTGAGCTCGCGCATAGCGTCAAAGTAGGCGGTCTGGTCAAGATTCGTTCCGGCTCTGTCGGCGAGTTCGAACAGGGCATCATCGGCACGATCGAAAAAACTGGCAAGAACGGACTTCAGGGACTGACCCGATGCGTCACGCAGACGAATGAGGGGCGCAGGCAATGAAAACCGGGCGGACCGCTTCGGGCCTGAAAAGCTGACAACCTTGTTATCGTGCACCATGTCGCTGCTCCGCCTTGTCTTGCAATAATGCCTTTTGGTTTCTCCACTTCACATGATACGAGCTGCCCACGTCAGGTTGTGTCAGATTTTGTCACCTTTTGTGTAGACCTGACGTGCATCACAGTTTAGCAGTCTGGACTCAAGAGTTTGGCGATTCTCTGGCGGCCCTTTAGAATTGGCAGCCTAAACCGCTTACAACCCTCTGCACCGGACACTTTGCCCTATGATCTCCCCAGAACTCCTTCGCCAGGCCCGAATTGAGAATGTTGCCCAGAGCCTGCGGGAAGACATTGGTGATGGTGACATCACGGCCAGGCTGATACCCGCCGACAAACGGGCGAAGGGCCGCGTGATTACCCGGGAAACCGCGACGATTGCAGGAAGGGAATGGGTTAACGAGGTGTTCCGACAAGTGGACCCGTCCGTGGAACTCACCTGGCAGGTATCCGATGGTGATACCGTTTCACCGGACCAGGTGCTGTTTACTATGGAGGGCCCTGCCAGAAGCCTGCTGAGCGCCGAGCGAGCAGCCCTGAACTGGCTCCAGACCCTGTCCGGGGTAGCTACTTCATGCGCCGCTTATGCTGCCCGGGTTGCCCACACCCAGGTTCGCCTGCTGGATACCCGCAAAACCTTGCCAGGTCTGCGTCTGGCCCAGAAATACGCCGTTACCTGTGGCGGTTGCTTCAATCATCGCATCGGCCTTTGGGACGCCTTCCTGATCAAGGAAAATCACATTGCCGCCTGCGGCTCAATCGCCAAGGCCATTGAGGCCGCCCACAGGATTGCGCCAGGCAAACCGGTTGAAGTGGAAACCGAGAACCTCGACGAGCTGGCGCAGGCGCTGAAGGCTGGCGCAGATATCATCATGCTGGATGAATTCTCGCTTGAGGACATGCGAACGGCTGTTGCCACCACTGGGGGCAAGGCAAAGCTAGAGGCCTCCGGGGGCATCAACGCCGACACCCTGGTGCCGGTCGCCGAGACGGGCGTGGACTACATTTCGATCGGGGCGCTGACCAAAGATGTGAAGGCCCTGGATCTGTCTATGAGACTGGACTGATCACCCGTCACTAAGAAGGCGATCGATAGCTTCCAGTTCCCTGACTAGCCGGCTCCCGGACTCCGGCCGTCCCCGGAAGTGCTCCTCGGCCATCGGTGCGATGCCGGAAGCCGAGGGTAACGGGTGATCGTTTTCGATGATCACCTTCATCCGCTCAACGAAGACAAACTGCAGCCACTGGGTGAACTCCAGCGTATCGATACAGAATGGCTGAACGCTCTGGAATGCTTCGTCCGGTGGTGGCTCAGACTCCCAGAGACCCAGCTGCCGCAACTCCATCTCAATGTTCAGAAGGCAGTCTGCAACCTGCCCGATCGGGTTACCGGATTCAGTCATATCAATCTCGCCTCAATCGTTGAGCGGCTCAAGCTCCACGGTTTCACCATGCAGGACCCGGAACAGGTCCTCATACTGGCGTGTCAGTGGGTGCTTGGGCGCCATGTGAATCAGGGGCTGCCGGCTTTGATGGGATTCTTTCATTTTCACGGAGCTTGAGAGCCTTACCGGCAGCATGGGCAAGCCTTCTTCGGTAAGCTCCCTGACCAACTGCTTCGGCAAGCTGGCGCGGGGCTGGAACTGGTTGGCAACAATTCCCTCCACCACAAGGTCCTCGTTGTGATCTTCCTGGAGATCACGAATCTCATTCAGGATGTTGTACAGGGCCTGCCGGGAAAAATCGTCACAATCGAAGGGTATCAGGCAACGCTGGGCGGCAATCAGCGCGGAGCGCGTGTAGAAATTCAACGCGGGCGCCGTGTCGATGTAGATCGCATCGAAGGATTCACCGAGCTTTTTCAGTGCCTCCCTCAGCTTGTAGATCTTGTGCTTCGCTTCCAGCTTGCGTTCCAGGAAGTCCAGCTCCGGGCTGGAAGGCATCACAAACAGGTTCTTGAACGGTGAGGCGTGGACAAATTCATCCGGGCGGCGATTGAAAACCGTAAATGCAACCGTCTGTTCAAGCAGATCGGCGACGGTGTCCTTGAGCTCACTGGCAGGCTTGCCGAGCAGATAATGGGTGGAGTTTCCCTGGGGATCAAGATCCACAACCAGAGTTCGCTTTCCACGAGCGGCGCTGATGGCTGCGAGGTTACACGTGATACTGGACTTGCCGACACCGCCCTTCTGATTGAATACCACCCGTCTCATTTTTTCTCTCCCTTGATGAACCCGTTATCGTTTTCTGCCCTGCAATGCGTGCCGTCCAGCTCACCAATCCATCACTGTTTTCACAAAGGGGATTGTAAGCCGCCTCTGGGCCTGAAGTGAGTTTTCGTCCAGTATATCCAGAATCCCCAGCAAATCACCGAGCCTCCGCGGGGCCCGGCGCATGATGTAGCTGGCGACGTCATCTGCCATGACCAGCCCCCGCTGCTCTGCCCGGGCCCGTAGAATCTTCAGGCGATCCTCATCCCGGTATATGCCCAACTGGATGACCAACCCGTGACTGAACCTCGAGACCAGATCCGGCAATCCAAAGGGCAGGCTGGCTGGCAAATCAGAGAGACTTACCAACAACAGGCCGCCACGATCCTGTATCCGGTTATACAGGTGAAAAATGGCCTCTTCCCATACCTGCTGCCCTGCAATGCGATCGACATCGTCCAGACATACAATGTCATGGCCCTCAAGCCCCGACAGGGCATCGGCACCGAAAGGCTCCAGCTCTGCGATGCTGATACAGACCGCCGTCCTGCCCTGCTGCTCACCCAGGTGGCACACGGCCTGCAAAAGATGACTCTTGCCGGTATCGGCATCACCACACAGAACAACCACCGGAACATCATCAGGCCGATGACACACGGATTCAAGGCGCTGGGCCGCCGTGGTGTTCCTGTCACCGTGAAAGTTATCGAAACGGGCATCATCGCGTAGCTTGACCCCAAGCACCAACTGGGACGCGGTCATGGACGGGTAGCCCTCCAGGCCCGCAAGCTCCATACAATCAGGTAATGCCCGCCGCTGAACACTGCGGAAACAGCCACCAGGAGAATGCCGGCATCCACCACCCAGGGCTGCATCGGCAGGTCCGCCAGAAGCACGATAATGGCAAGGGCGACGAGAATCTGGATAAAGGTATTGATCTTGCCGGGGATGCTTGGCTCCATATCGTATCGGCCAACCTTGTAGTGGTATGCCAGAGCCCCGACAACAATGAGAAGATCGCGACCCAGCACCAGCAAAAACAGCCATACCGGCAGAACGGCGGTGAGTGTCAGCATCAGGTAGGCCGTGATCAGCAGGGCCTTGTCCGCCAGGGGATCGGCAATCGCCCCAAGCCTGGAACGCCAGTTGAAATGCCGGGCCAGGAACCCGTCAACCGCATCGGTACCCGCGGCCAGGAAGAAAATCAGCAACGCCCGGCGATAATCTCCGGCAAGGAGTGCTCCGGCAAAGGGAGCGATCAAGAGGATACGCAGGAACGTCAGGGCATTGGGAATCCAGCGCCAGCGGTGCAAATTCAAAAGACTCCCTCCGGTTACACCTTATTCGCCGCCATCGCTCCCGATGACAGAAGACGGTTGCCAACGATAATACAGAACCTGGTACAGGGATTCGAACGCCTCCTGAGCCTCCTCCTCATCGACGGGCACCGGCTGATAGGTAAACTGGGAGGTTTCTTCGGGCCCTGCCACAGAGGTTTGTTGATCCGAACCCTCCGGTTGGGTTTCCCCGCTCCCGGTTGCAGCTTCTGTTTTCGCGTCCGACGACGTTAACCGCCCTTCTGTTGTCGGCCCGGCACCTGGGCGTTCCGCGGGAACGTCTGACTCCATCGGAACAAAGCGCGGATCCAGGGCGATATACTCTCGAAGCTGGTCCAGCTCACCGGAAAACGCCACGCGCAGGGTAAGCTGTTCATCGCGTACCCGGTGGGCACCGACTCTGACAACCGGTGTCAGCCCCTCCAGTACCTTATTGGCTCTTGCATAGTCTTCCAGTGAGGTCACGCCGCGCAAAACAATGTCCACCTGCGGCGAATCCCCCACTTCTGATGCAGCGACTGCATATCGGCTGGCGTAGAGCTCGGCCCAGCGATTGATCACGGCCTCCGCCAATGCTTCCGGAGTCTGCGCCGTAACCGACTCTTCACCGGTATTCATGGCCATACCATCGAACACCCAGCCCGCTCGCCATTGGCCGCCGGTGCGGCTGACCCGAACCAGCGCGAGAACATCGTGATCCAGATCCTCAGAGGCGGACTTCACCCGGCCGATAAACTGCCCCCAGATATCCGAAAGCAACTCCCGATCAGCGCCAAAATCCGATGGCGGTAATGCAACCGGCAAGCCCCGCTTACCGGCCGCCTCATCGAACGCAGCCCGCCAGGTGTCGGCGCTTTCTGCAACGGCGCCCGCTTCTGGGCGCGTGACGAGTGTTCTCGAACCACGATCCTCGGCAGCGATCCAGGCCAGCGTGAGCGGCCTGTTGGCGCCCCACACCGGCGCATCGATTGAAGCCAGGGCACGGTTAACACCAACCGCCCCGAAAGACATGCTCAGAACACTCTGGCCGGACTCATCCCGGGCAACCTGATAGGAAAGTAGCAAAGACTCGGCGTCGGACAGCAGTGCGTCAACGCCCTCCATGGCGAGCACCTCACGGGTACCGGAAACCCGGATAAAGACCTGGCTGAGGCCATCGGCATACCCCTGGGCCAGTTGCCCGGGCGAGGATCCTTCCACCGGTACTTTGGCTGAGTACAGGCCGGAGACTGTCACCGCGGTTACCGGGGCGGAAAACCCGACCAGCAGAAAGCTGAACAACGCAAAGAACCACGTCGCGGAAACAGACCCGTGTGCCGGCTTTTGTCCTGATACTGACATGAAACACCCTGCAATTCGCATGAATGGCGCATAGGATACACCATGCCCCAAGGCGTGAGTAGCAGCCACGGATTTCGGAAAAGCAATATACATTTGGAGCGCCACACCGCACCTGTTAAAATCCGCCGCCTGACACACTGGCCAACGGTTAAGTACACCATGAGCGAACAGAAGCCCTCCCTGACCTACCGCGATGCTGGCGTCGATATCGATGCAGGCAATGAACTCGTAAGCCGAATCAAGGACACCGCAGCGCGAACCCGTCGCCCGGAGGTTCTTGGCGGTCTGGGTGGCTTCGGCGCCATGGTCTCGATTCCCGCCGGCTACAACGAGCCTGTTCTGGTTTCCGGCACGGACGGCGTGGGCACAAAGCTCAGACTGGCCATGCAACTGGACAAGCACGACACCATTGGCATTGATCTGGTTGCCATGTGCGTGAACGACCTGGTGGTCGGTGGCGCCGAGCCCCTCTTTTTCCTCGACTATTATGCCACCGGCAAGCTCAACGTCGATGTGGCTGCACAGGTTGTCGCCGGGATCGGCGAAGGCTGCGAACAGGCCGGTTGCGCGCTGGTAGGCGGAGAAACCGCTGAAATGCCGGGCATGTACGAGGGCGACGACTACGATCTGGCAGGCTTCTGCGTGGGCGTTGCCGAACGCAGCGAAATCATTGATGGCGGCCGGGTTCAGGCCGGCGATGTTCTGATTGCCCTGGGCTCTTCCGGACCTCACTCAAACGGCTATTCCCTGATCCGGAAGATTCTGGAAGTCAGCAACGCCGACCTCGAGCAGCCTATGGGCGACACTACCCTGGCGAATGCCCTGATGGCCCCGACGCGCATCTACGTAAAGAACCTCCTGCAACTGATTCGCGAGGTGGATGTCCGGGCCCTGTCCCACATTACCGGTGGCGGCCTGCCAGAAAATATTCCCAGGGTTCTGCCAAACGGCACCATCGCGGCCATAGACACCGAAAGCTGGTCGCTGCCTCCGGTTTTTGAGTGGCTCAAGAACAACGGCGGCGTGGCTAGTGAAGAAATGTACCGCACGTTCAACTGCGGTATCGGCATGATTGTCTGCGTGCCGGCCAACCAGAAGGAACTCGCCCTGGATACGCTTAAGGCTCTGGGCGAACATGCCTGGCACGTGGGTACGATCGAGCGCGCAGACAGTGAAGAGGCCGATGCCAGCGTTCGCTACGCTCCGGGACTGCTGTCGGCATGAAGGCAGATCAGACTCCGTTACCGAAAATCCTGGTGCTCGCCTCCGGCAGTGGCACCAACCTTCAGGCTCTCATTGAAGCCAGCCGAGAACGGGATTTCCCGGGGCAGATCGTTGCCGTTGGCTGCAACCAGCCCGGAGCATTTGCCCTCGAGCGCGCGGCCCAGGCCAACATCGAAACCTTTGTGGTCAACCACAAGAATTTCGAATCCCGGGATGAGTTCGATGCCTCCCTGATGGCGGAAATCCTCCGCTACAATCCGGACGTGATTGTTCTGGCAGGCTTCATGCGTATTCTGACCACCGACTTTGTCCGGGCTTTCCGGGGCAAGATGCTGAACATTCACCCCTCATTGCTGCCCAAGTACACCGGGCTCAACACGCACCGCAGGGCACTGGAAGCGGGTGATAGGGTTCACGGCGTCTCTATCCACTTCGTCACCGAAGAGCTGGATGGCGGCCCGGTCATTGCCCAGGCAGAGGTGTCGATTGCTTCCGATGACACACCCGAAAGCCTCGCGGAAAAGGTACAGGCCAAGGAGCACATCCTTTACCCTATCGTTGTGCGCTGGTTCTGCGAAGGCCGGATTCAACTGGGCAGCGATTATGTGCTGTTCGACGGCGAACCGCTGAACGCGCCCATGCGCCTGCCGGACAACTGATACCTCCCCTGAACGAATTGTCATCCCCGCACTCGCTCCAAGCAGCTACACTGTCGCCATTGATGACGGTAATGGTTCGGGAATGACAAGATGCTTTCACGACGACTCACCAGAGCAGGCTTAGCGGTCTTGCTGGCCTGCCTCGGCATTCTGGCCGGGCCGGCCAATCTGCACGCACAGACTGAAGCCGACCTGACCCCTTTCGAGGCCAGCTACACCGCAGCCATGGAAAAGGGGCTCTCCCTCAATGGTACTGCAAAGCGCACACTTACCTCCCAGGGCAACGACATCTGGCTTTACCGGACGGATGTCGATTCCTTTATCGTGAGTATCGACGAATCGCTCGTATTCCGCTGGGAGGACGGACACGTCATACCCATGCGATACCGGTACCGACTATCCGGTTTTCTGATCAGCGACCGAAAGCAATCGATCGACTTTGACTGGTCCGCAGGCGTCGCAAGCGGGGAATACAAGGGCAAGCGCTTTGAACTACCACTTGAGGAAGGGCTTCTGGACCCGCTGGGTTATCAGCTTCAGCTGCATCAGGATATCAAGAACGGCAAGCGGGATATGACCTATCGGGTGCTGGACGGCAACTCCATAGATACAGATCGCTTCGCGGTGATCAACGGCGAGATGATAAACACGGGCAGCAAACAGAGAAGCACGCTCAAGGCAGAGAAGGTCCGCGAGGACTCGAAGCGCCAGACCCTGATGTGGTTTTCGCCGGAGCAGAATTACCTGCTCGTCCGGCTCAGACAGGTGGAGCCGGACGGCAGCACCTACGAGCTGAAACTCAAGGAAGCGGAGTTCGAGCGCTAGACGCTGCGCCCGGCCTCCCGCCACACCGCCTTGACCTCATCAGCAATGATCCGAAGACCTTCGGCGACCCGGTCGTCGTCCTGTGAATAGGTAACGCGCAGGCACTCGTGCCGGTGCCTCCAGCCATCCTCGGGCAACCCCGGGAAGAAATAATGCCCGGAAACCACCAGGACACCGCGGCTTTTCAGCCTCTGGTACAGTTCCAGGCTGGTAATCGGCAGGTCCGGGAACCAGAGCCACAGGAACATGGCGCCTTCGGGTTTGTGGACGTACCAGCGGCAGCTGTCCTCACCCATGGCCTCCCGGAAAGCCGCCACCGCCCGCGCCATCTTCGCCTTGTAGAAGGGGCAAACCACATCCCGGCTCAGGGACAGGATCTCACCGGAGCGAACCAGCGGCTCCGCCAGCATGGCACCAAAGCTGCCAGTCGCCAGATTCATGATGGCGTTGATACCGGAAAGCGCCTTGATCACGGGCTCAGCCGCAATCACGATACCGGTCCTCGCCGCCGGCAAACCCAGCTTCGAAAGGCTCAGACAGAGGATAATCTGGTCGTTCCAGGCCGGCGTTGCATCAACGAACAACAAGCTCGGGAAGGGCGTGCCGTAGGCTCCGTCAACGATCAGCGGAACATCGTGCTGCCGGGCAAGCTCTTCGAGCCGCGCAAGCTCCTCATCCGTGACAACGTTGCCAGTGGGATTGGTTGGCCGCGACACACAGATGGCGCCGGTTTCTCCGGTGACCTCCACCGCATCAAAATCCACCCGATACTTGAATTCGTGGGCATCGGTGAAGGAGATGTCCGGCTGAACCGCGTGGAACAGTCCCGGTTCGATGCCAGCGTCGGCATAGCCGATATACTCGGGGGCCAGTGGCAACAGGATATGCTTGCGCTGTCCTTCGCCATAATCGCCGCCAAACATGTTGAAGAGCATGAAGAAGGCCGCCTGACTGCCGTTGGTCAGGGCAATATTCTCGGGCTTCAACCCCCAGTCGTATTCCCGGTTAAGCAGTTCGGCGAGCGAGGCGATAAACTGTTTTTCACCCTGGGGCGGATCGTAGATGCCGACCAAACGGCGAACGTCGCCCTCACTACGACTCATATCGGCCAGAATTTCCTGCACCCGCTGCTGAATCTCGGGAATGTGCCCTGGATTACCGCCACCCATCATGATCATGTCATCTCCGGATGCCATGGCGTTACCCAGGTCATCCATCAGAGACGTGATGCCGGCATCGGCGGTGAACTTGCGACCAAAAGCAGAGAGTTTCATGGGGTTAAATCCATCTGACCTAATCTGAGAATAAGGAGTACTACCGGAAGTGTAGCTTGCTTCTTCACCCTGCGTTTATTCGCTGAGCGAGATACCGAGGTTACTGACGCCCTCGTTGGCGGCGTCTTCCCGAAGCCGGGCCACAAACTGATCGGTCGGCGTACGCTGGCGTTTCAGAGCCAGGATCAGGTCCCGCTGGAAGGTTTTGTCTTCCTTCATTAGCGGATGGTGATCGAGCAAACGAACAAGTTCGTCCTCCTCCAGATCCTCGCCCTCCGACAGCTCAATAAAGTTCATCACGGTTCCGGTAGCCATCTGCGAGGCATCGGTGGCCCGGTGCTTGGCCGGGTTGAGCCGGTTCAGCAGGGCCTGCTCCAGTAGCTGACAGAAGTCGAAGGCCGGGTACACGCCGTAGGCATCGTAGGCTTCGACATCTGGCGACAGGGTTTCCAGTTTCGCAAGTAGCTGGGGAATGGCGGATTCCGAGACGTCTTTTTGAAGCATGTCCCAGCCCAGATCCAGAAGCTGGCGCATTTTGGCACCGGTTTTCAGGCCCATGGCGTCGGAAAACAACGCGTAATTCGGGAATGAGCGCTCAGCCAGAGCGAGCAGGAAGGCGCATTCGCGCCAGCCCTGCAGTTGTGAGACGGCTTTCAGGAACTGATTGGCGTTCATGTCCTGGGCAGGGTCACGCCGGTCTGGCCGAGGTACTTGCCGCCGCGATCCTTGTAGCTGGTTTCACAGATTTCGTCAGATTCGAAGAACAGCATCTGGGCCACGCCTTCATTGGCGTAGATCTTCGCCGGCAGGTTGGTGGTGTTGGAAAATTCCAGGGTTACCTGGCCTTCCCATTCCGGCTCCAGCGGGGTTACGTTGACAATGATCCCGCAGCGGGCATAGGTGGACTTGCCCAGGCAGATGGTCAGTACGCTTCGCGGGATGCGGAAGTATTCCACGGTACGGGCCAGCGCGAAGGAGTTCGGCGGGATGATGCAGACGTCGCCAGTGTAGTTGACGAAGCTGTTTTCGTCGAAGTTCTTCGGGTCCACGGTGGCGGAGTGGACGTTGGTGAAGATTTTGAATTCGTTGCTGCAGCGTACGTCGTAGCCGTAGCTGGAGGTGCCGTAGGAGATCACGCGGCCTTTTTCGGTTTCACGAACCTGTCCGCTTTCGAACGGTTCGATCATGCCGTGTTGTTCGGACATCCGGCGAATCCACTTGTCGGATTTGATGCTCATTGGCGAAGTCTCGTATCCACTGGGAAAATTGGGGCGTAGTTTACCTGTTCACTCGGGGTCTGTCGAAGCCCACGGAGGTTCCGCCTTAAGGGGGCTGCGACTGTTATTCAGGACTTCAGCATTGGCGGGCTACGCCCACAGGGGCAGCCTTCCAAAAACCGCTACGAGCACATCCATGTGCGCTTGGCGAAGGCCATCCATGGCCTTCGACATTTTTGGAAGGCTGCCCCTGCGGCCGTGATCAAGCCAGTGAGTTAACCGCCGCAGTTCTGCGCGGCGCCTCAGTGCTCGGTCACGGAAACACTTGAGATCGAACCGGAGAGGTTCCGCTCGCGGGTCGAGAGCTCGGCCCCTACCCTTCTCGCGATATCGCGATAACGGCGGGCCACTTCGGAGTCCGGTTCGGCGATCACGGAGGGGGTGCCGCCATCGGTTTGCTCCCGGATGGTCATGTGCAGGGGCAACTGGCCGAGGAGTGTGGTGTCGTATTCCTCAGCAATGCGTTCGCCGCCGCCGTGGCCGAAGAGGGGCTCTTCGTGGCCGCAGTTGCTGCAAATGTGGACACTCATATTTTCGACCACGCCCAAGACCGGGATGTCGACTTTGCGGAACATTTCGATGCCTTTCTTGCCGTCCAGCAGGGCGATGTCCTGGGGTGTGGTGACGATGACGGCGCCGGTTACCGGGACTTTCTGGGCCAGGGTGAGCTGGATGTCGCCGGTGCCGGGGGGCATGTCGACAATGAGGTAGTCGAGTTCGTTCCAGAGGGTTTGCTGCAGCAGTTGCATCACGGCGCCGCTGACCATGGGGCCGCGCCAGACCATGGGGGTTTTCTCGGTGACGACGAAGGCCATGGAGTTGGCCTGGAGTCCGTGGGCGTCCATTGGGACGAAGTATTTGTTTTCGCGGGTATCCGGGCGTTTACCTTCAGGCACGCCGAGCATCATGCCGATGCTGGGGCCGTAGATGTCGGCGTCGAGGATGCCGACCCGTGCACCTTCGGCCTGGAGAGCCAGAGCCAGGTTGACGGCGGTGGTGGATTTGCCGACACCGCCCTTGCCGGAGGCGACGGCGATGATGTTTTTCACGCCGGGGACCGAGGGCAGGTCTTTCTGGACTTTGTAGGAGTGGATTTTCTGGCCCACGTGGACGTCCACGTTCTCGACACCATCGACGTCTTCCAGGGCGTTACCGACCAGCTGTTTCAAGGCTCCTGCGATGCCTTTCGAGGGATATGGCAGCTCGACCATGAGGGTAACGTTCCCGTTGTCGTCGGCGTTGAGGGATTTAACGGCACCCAGTTCGTAGAGGTCCTTGTTGAGGTAGGGATCGCGGTACTCGCGAACCGCTGCTTGCAGGGCCTGCTCTGAAATCTGTGTCATCGGGTTCTCCGGAATAAGCTCATGCTCGATTTTAAGCACGGAAACAGGTGATTCGGGTGAAAATTATCTGCTCGGAAGGTATCATCTGTGCCCGTTTCTGACCATATGGGGTCTTTATCTGGGGCAATCAATCAAGACAGCTGCCAGTCCCCGTTTTGTTTTTCCAACCCGTGTCAACATAAGGTTCGGACATCACCATGACGCAAGCGAGCAAGCAACAGCGCGATATTCTGGTTACCAGCGCCCTGCCGTACGCCAACGGCCCTATCCATCTGGGGCACCTGCTGGAATACATTCAGACCGATATCTGGGTGCGCTACCAGAAGATGCGTGGCCAGAACTGTTACTACGTTTGCGCCGACGATGCCCATGGCACCGCCATCATGCTCCGCGCGGAGCGGGAAGGCATTACGTCCGAGCAGCTGATC
Organism: Marinobacter sp. CH_CUG1437-1; assembly: GCF_037029655.1. NCBI lineage: Bacteria > Pseudomonadati > Pseudomonadota > Gammaproteobacteria > Pseudomonadales > Marinobacteraceae > Marinobacter > Marinobacter sp. CH_CUG1437-1. The sequence continues at coordinate 296,183 of NZ_JAYMEW010000004.1, forward strand.
GACCGGATCCGTGAGGAGCACCAGGAAGATTTCGCCGGGTTCCATATCCGCTTCGACAACTATTACACCACCCACTCCGAGGAGAATCGTCAGTTCTCGGAGTACATCTACCGTCAGCTTCAGGAAAACGGACACATTGCCACGCGCAAGATCACCCAATCCTACGATCCGGAAAAGAACATGTTCCTGGCGGACCGGTTCATCAAGGGCACCTGCCCCAAGTGCAAGACCGAGGACCAGTACGGTGATAACTGTGAGGCCTGTGGCGCCACCTACACGCCTGCCGAGCTGATCAATCCGCGCTCGGCGGTCTCCGGTGCCACACCGATCGAGAAGGAATCCGAGCACTATTTCTTCAAGCTGCCAGATTTCCAGGATTTCCTCGCCAAGTGGACCCGCAGCGGAACGCTGCAGCCCCAGGTGGCCAACAAGCTGGCTGAATGGCTGGACGCCGGTCTGCAGGAATGGGACATCAGCCGTGATGCGCCCTACTTCGGTTTCGAGATTCCGGACGCTCCGGGCAAGTACTTCTATGTCTGGCTGGACGCGCCGATTGGTTACCTGGCGAGCTTCAAGAACCTCTGCAACCGGGAAGGCATCGATTTCGAGCACTTCTGGAAGGCCGATTCCACCGCTGAGGTCTACCACTTCATCGGCAAGGACATCATCAACTTCCACGCGCTGTTCTGGCCGTCGATGCTGCACGATGCAGGCTTCCGCACGCCGACCGCGGTGTGGGCCCACGGTTTTGTCACCGTTAACGGGAAGAAGATGTCCAAGTCCCGGGGCACGTTTATCATGGCGCGCACCTATCTGGACCATCTGAATCCGGAATACCTGCGCTACTACTTCGCCGCCAAGCTGACCGGCAGCGTGGATGACATGGACCTGAACCTGGAAGACTTTGCTGCCCGGGTGAACTCGGATCTGGTGGGCAAGGTGGTGAATATTGCCAGCCGCAGCGCCGGTTTCATTACCAAGCGCTTTGAAGGCCAGCTTGGCCAGGTGACCGAGCACGCCAAACTGAAAGAATTCATCGAAGCCGGCAAGGAAATCGAGGAATTCTACGAGACCCGCGAATTCGGCCGCGCGATGCGCCGGATCATGGAACTGGCGGACATTGCCAACCAGTATGTTAACGACGAGCAGCCCTGGGTGATTGCCAAGCAGGAAGGCCAGGACGAGAACCTGCAGGCTATCTGTACCAACGCCATCAACATGTTCCATCTTCTGATGACCTATCTGGCGCCGGTACTGCCGGAAACTGCCAAGGCGTCCGAGACGTTCCTGAATGCGCCGCTGGACTGGAACAACCGCGGCGAGCGCCTGGAAAACCACGGTATCAACAAGTTCAAACCGCTGATGAACCGCGTGGACATGGCCCAGATCGAGAAAATGCTGGACGCCTCCAAGGAGGAATTGCCTGCAGCGACCGGCAAACCGGCGCCTGCTGCCAATCTGGAGCCGATCGCAGATGAAATAGAATTTGGCGATTTCGCGAAAGTGGATCTTCGGGTGGTTAAAATTGTCAAAGCCGAGCATGTGGACGGCGCCGACAAGCTTCTTCGCCTCACCCTTGACGTAGGGCATGGCGAGCGCAACGTGTTTGCTGGTATCAAGTCAGCCTACAATCCGGAAGAACTCGAGGGGCGCCTGACGGTGATGGTCGCTAACCTCAAGCCACGGAAGATGAAGTTCGGGATGTCCGAGGGCATGGTTCTGGCGGCCGGCCCCGGCGGCAAGGACATCTTCATCCTGTCCCCGGATTCCGGCGCCACCCCCGGCATGCGGGTCATGTAAGGGCGACCAGGCAGAGCTGGCAGGGGCCAATGGAGCAAGGTAAATGACGGAATATCTGCTGATTCTGGTCAGCACCATTCTGGTGAACAATTTTGTGCTGGTTCAGTTTCTGGGCCTGTGCCCGTTCATGGGTGTGTCCGGAAAGCTGGAAACGGCCATGGGTATGTCCCTGGCTACCACCTTCGTGCTGACCCTGGCGTCGGTTTGCAGTTACCTTGCCTACACCTATCTGCTTGAGCCGCTGGACCTGGCGTTTCTGAGAACCATCACGTTCATTCTGGTGATTGCCGTGGTGGTGCAGTTCACCGAAATGGTGGTTCGCAAGACAAGCCCGTTGCTCTATCGGGTGCTGGGTATTTTCCTTCCGCTGATCACCACTAACTGCGCAGTGCTCGGCGTTGCCCTTCTGAACATCAACAAGAACAACAATTTCGTTGAGTCGGTTTTGTATGGCTTTGGCGCAGCAGCGGGCTTTTCCATGGTTCTGGTGCTATTTGCCGCCATGCGTGAGCGCATCGCCGTGGCCGATGTTCCGGTTGCGTTTCGGGGTGCCGCTATCGGCCTTGTTACGGCCGGGCTGATGGCTCTGGCTTTCCTGGGCTTTGGCGGCCTGGTCAGCGTGTGACCGGCTGACGGGATTAGGAGTAACAGGTTATGTGGACAAGCGTTCTTGTTGCCGTTGTGGTTCTTCTGGCCCTCGCCGTGGTTTTCGGCGGTTTGCTTGGATTTGCCGCTGAACGATTCCGGGTCGAGGGCAATCCCCTGGTCGATCAGATTGATGCCCTTCTGCCCCAGACCCAGTGCGGCCAGTGCGGCTATCCCGGATGCCGTCCCTATGCCGAATCCATCGCCGAGGGCGGCCCCATCAATAAGTGCCCGCCAGGCGGCGAGTCCACTATCAAGGCACTGGCCGACCTGCTGGATGTAGAGCCAGAGCCACTGGATGCCGAGCATGGCGTTGAACAGGTCAAACGGGTTGCGGTGATTCGTGAGGACGAATGCATCGGTTGCACCAAGTGCATCCAGGCCTGCCCCGTGGACGCCATTCTTGGAGCCGCAAAGCACATGCACACGGTGATTGAAAGCGAATGCACCGGCTGCGATCTGTGTGTTGATCCCTGTCCTGTGGATTGCATCGACATGGTGACGGTTGAACAGGATATACGCACCTGGACCTGGACACCGCCCAAATCCGGCCTCATTGCCACCGATCGCCAGGGAGCCAGCGCCTGATGACTCAACTCTGGGACTTTTCCGGCGGCATTCACCCTCCGGAACACAAAGCCATTTCCACCGCCCGCCCGATTCGCAGCGCCAGCGTTCCTGACTATCTGGTTCTGCCCCTTCAGCAGCACATCGGCGAGCCCGCCGAAGCCATTGTTGAGGTCGGCGAGCGGGTATTGAAGGGCCAGAAAATTGCCGATGTGAAAACGGGCATGGGCGTCCCTGTACACGCGCCAACATCCGGCGTGATTGAGAGCATTGCCGACCTTCCTGTTCCCCACCCCTCGGGTATGACGGACCGGTGCATCACCCTGAAATCGGATGGTGAAGACCAGTGGTGCCAGCGCAATCCCGTAAAGGACTATCGTTCCCTGGAGCGGGACCAGGTTCTGCAGATCATCCGTGACGCTGGCATCTCCGGCATGGGTGGCGCCGGCTTTCCCACCAACATCAAGCTACGGCCACCACGGGACCGCAAGGTAAGCACGCTCATCCTGAACGGTGCAGAATGCGAGCCCTACATCACCGCTGACGACATGACCATGCGGGAAAAGGCCGACGAAGTGGTTGCCGGCCTGAAAATCATGGCCTGGATTCTGCGCCCCGAGCGTTGCGTGATCGGCATCGAGGACAACAAGCCGGAGGCCATTGCCGCGCTTCAAAAAGCCACCGAAGGCACCCAGACCGAAATTGCGGTTATTCCCACCAAGTATCCCTCAGGCGGTGAGAAACAGCTGATCCAGATTCTGACCGGCATGGAAGTACCCAGCGGGGGCATTCCAGCCGATATTGGCGTGATGTGCCAGAACATCGGAACCGCAGTGGCCGTGGCAAAGGCGGTTTTCGAAGGAACACCGCTGATCTCCCGTGTGGTGACCATTACCGGGGAAGCCGTCCGGGAACCGGGTAATTTCGAAGCTCTCATTGGCACGCCGATTGAACACCTGCTGGAGCAGGCCGGCGTTAACCAGAACGCCGTTAGTCGTCTTGTGCTTGGCGGGCCCATGATGGGCTACACGCTGACCACGGAAGCGGTACCGGTGATCAAAACCACCAACTGTGTGATCGCTGCAACCGCCGCCGAATTGCCGGCACCGCCACCTGAACAGCCCTGCATCCGTTGTGGCCAGTGCGCCGAAGCCTGCCCGATGGAACTCCTGCCACAACAGTTGTTCTGGCATGCCAAGGCTACCGAGTTTGAAAAGGCGGAGCACCTGAACCTGTTCGACTGCATTGAATGCGGAGCTTGTTCCTACGTTTGCCCGAGTTCCATTCCACTGGTTCAGTACTATCGATTCGCCAAGGGCGAGATCCGTGCCCAACAGGCGGAACAGCTAAAGGCAGACAGAGCTCGCGAGCGCTTTGAAGCGCGCCAGGCCCGCCTCGAGCGGGAGCAGCAGGAGAAAGAACTGAGGCGCCAGGAACGTGCGAAGGCCGCTGCCGAAGCGGCAGCCAAGAAGCAGGCTGAAGCGGAAAAAGCGGCTGCAGAGGGTGCAGCGGTTGATGAGCGGGCCGCCAAGTCGGCGCTGGTCGAACAGGCCCTGGCCCGCAAGAAGGCAAAGGCTGAGGCCTCCAGGCAGCCTGCCGCCAGCGAGCCGCCGGCGGAGGAAAAGCCGGATATCGAGGCCCTTGAAAAACAGTTGAGCCAGGCTCAGTCGAAACTGGAAACCATGCAGGGCATGCTCGATGACGCCAAAGCCCAGCAGGCGGACAACGTGGAGAAACTGGAGCGGGCCGTAGCCAAAAACCACGACCGGGTAAAACGTGCTGAAGAAGCCCTGGCTGAAGCCAGACAGCAGCTGGCCGCCGGTCCAACCGAATCCCAGCCAACCCACTAACCGAGATCAGGCACCACACCCATGGCATTCGTTCAGCAGTCATCGCCCCACGCACACAGTGCCCGGCCAACATCCCGCGTGATGTTATGGGTGCTTATTGCGGCCTTGCCTGGCCTGTTGGCACAGACCTTGTTTTTTGGCTGGGGCAACCTGATCAATGTTGTCTTCTGTATCGCCGTTGCCATCGCCTCCGAAGCTGCCCTGCTGAAGCTCAGAAAGAAGCCAGTCGCGTTCTTTATCAAGGACAACACCGCCGCCGTCACCGGCCTTCTGATGGGCCTGTCACTGCCTCAGTTCGCGCCCTGGTGGGTCTCAGCCGTCGCGGTGATTTCAGCCATCGTTGTGGCCAAGCAACTGTATGGCGGGCTGGGCTCAAATCCGTTCAACCCCGCCATGGTGGGCTACGCCCTGGTTCTGGTTTCGTTTCCGGTGGCCATGACCACCAACTGGGCGGAACCTGCCATGCTCTGGGACGGAGCGCCCGGCTTTGGTGAGACACTGGCGACCATTGCCTCGGGCCAGCAAACAGCGGTCGATGGCTGGACCATGGCCACACCACTTGATGAATACAAACACAAGATCACCACCCACACTGCGGTCGAGGTTCTCAACCATCCGACGTTTGGACAGGGCATCGCCAAAGGGTGGGAGTGGGTCAATGCGGCATTCCTGGCCGGAGGCTTGCTGCTCATCGGCCTTCGCATTATCAGCTGGCACATTCCAGCGGGGTTTCTCGGCGGCCTGATCGTAATGAGCCTGGCTTTTGGCAATAATGCCGACCTCTATACGCCGCTTTCACTGCATCTGCTGGCAGGCGGAACCATGCTGGGTGCGTTCTTTATTGCCACCGATCCGGTTTCGGCCGCTACCAGCCACCAGGGAAAACTGATCTACGGGGCCGGGATTGGCATCCTGATCTACCTGATTCGTACCTGGGGCAATTATCCGGACGCCGTGGCGTTCAGCGTTCTGCTAATGAATTTTGCCGTACCGTTCATTGATCATTACACACCCCCGCGGACATACGGGCATCACAAGGCCCGTCGGGGTGTGCCGGGGAGTCAGGGATAATCATGGCTGCAGTTGCACAGTCCATCCGTCGCAGTGCCATCGGGCTCGGCTTGTTCGCCGTTATCACCGGTGGCACCATCGCCGTGACCCAGGTGGCTACCGAAGAGCGCATTCGTGAGCAGGCGGCTCGTGCCGAAGCCCAGGCCCTCTACGAGATCATTCCGGAGAGCCAGCACAATAACGACCTGCTCAGGGACACGGTGCAGCTACCCGCCAGTGAGCGGCTAGCGCAACCCGGTCCGCTGACCGTCTGGGTGGCGAGACAGAATGATCGCCCCATTGGCATGATCATGCCCGTGGTGGCCCCGGACGGGTACTCTGGCAAAATACATCTGCTGGTGGGCGTCAACATGCAAGGTACTATCCTTGGCGTGCGGGTAACCAATCATAAAGAAACGCCGGGGCTGGGAGACCAGATCGAGACCCGGAAATCCGACTGGATCAAGAGCTTTGATGGCCGGTCCCTGGGCAAGCCGCCCCACCGGGAGTGGAACGTTAAAAAGAATGGTGGAGAGTTCGATCAGTTCACCGGCGCCACCATCACACCTAGGGCTGTGGTGAAAGCGGTTCAAAAAGCACTTATCTACTTCCGGGAAAATCGTCAGATTATCCGGGAACGGCTTAACGAAGAGCCGTCACCAAGAGACAAGATCCTGAATCCTGAAGCGATTGCCGGCGAATCGTCCAATACGGAGCATTCCTGATCATGGCAACCAAATCATCCAGCGAAATCGTCCGGGACGGACTCTGGGACAATAACCCTGCCCTCGTCCAGGTGCTTGGGCTCTGCCCTCTTCTGGCCGTGACCAGTACCGTTGTTAACGCCATCGGCCTGGGCCTGGCCACACTCATGGTACTCATGGGATCCAATCTCGCGGTGTCGCTGATTCGCAATTTCGTGAGCGAGTCAGTTCGCCTGCCCGCGTTCGTGATGATCATCGCCTCGTTCGTGACCTGCGCAGAGTTGCTGATGCAGGCCTTTACCTACGAGCTGTACCTGATTCTTGGCATCTTCATTCCGCTGATTGTCACCAACTGTGCCATCCTGGGCCGGGCCGACGCCTTCGCCTCGAGGAACCCACCACTTCCGGCACTGTTGGACGGCGCCATGATGGGCCTCGGTTTTCTGGCGGTTCTGGTGGTTCTCGGAGGCCTTCGGGAATTGATCGGACAGGGCACTCTGTTTGTCGACATGCACCTGCTCCTCGGCCCCGTTGCTGCTGACTGGGTGGTACGCCCCTTCGAAAACTACCCGGACATGCTGTTCATGATCCTCCCCCCGGGCGCGTTCGTGGGTCTGGGCCTGCTGATTGCCCTCAAGAACGGGATCGACAATCATCTGGAAGAACGCCGCAAAGCCCATGAGCCCGCACCCGTCGCGGCGGGCAGCAAACGGGTCCGGGTCACCGGCAACGTTTCCTGATCCCTGGTTGCAACAGACTGAGAGCCGATGAACAAACAGAAACGCATTGAGATCTTCACCCGGCTACGGGAAGCCAACCCCAATCCGACCACCGAGCTGAACTATTCCAGCCCGTTCGAGTTGCTGATAGCGGTTATTCTATCGGCCCAGGCCACGGATGTGGGGGTCAACAAGGCCACCGACAGGCTCTTTCCGGTAGCCAACACCCCAGAGGCCATCCTCGCCCTGGGAGTTGATGGTCTCAAGGAATACATCAAGACCATCGGCCTGTTTAACAGCAAGGCCGAAAACGTGATCAAGACTTGTCGCATGCTGATCGAAAAACACGGTGGTCAGGTACCGGAACGCCGGGAAGATCTTGAGGCCTTACCAGGCGTGGGTCGGAAAACTGCAAATGTGGTTCTCAACACCGCCTTCGGTCACATGGCGATGGCTGTGGACACCCATATCTATCGAGTGTCGAACCGAACGGGCATCGCTCCGGGCAAGAATGTTCTTGAGGTTGAAAACCGGTTGATGCGCCTGGTTCCGAAAGAGTTTCTGCTGGACGCCCACCACTGGCTGATTCTGCATGGCCGCTATACCTGCACTGCCCGTAAACCGAAATGCGGTGCCTGTATCATCGAAGACCTCTGCGAATTCAAGCAGAAACGGGATTACCTCTGAACCCGGGGCATTAAAAAGCCGGCATCTCGCCGGCTTTTTGATTCAGATGCCAAGCCACGGTTATCGCTGACCCAGCATTTTCTCCTTCAGATCCTTCTGGGCCGGCTTGTCAGACAGCCAGATTCCGAACAGGGCTTTTTTAAAGGCCAGATCGCCAACCGTGTCCTTGTGTTCGCCATTCTTCAGGACCCGCACGCCCTCGCCGGGCAGATACACCAGATCAAAAACGTCACCCTCGGTGATCTCTTCCTGGAACACTGCCATGAACTGGTCCACATCCTCCTGGATAGACGCCATATCGCCGTCGGTGGAGGCTTCGAAACCCTCCAGCGTGGCCTCGGTCATCCGTTCGCTGGTAATCATGCCGGAAATGATATGCAGCGTAATCGCCTGGGGCTCGTCTGCGTTGATAACGGCCTCACCATCATCAATGGTCTCGGGGACGTACAGGCCTCCGACATACAGATCCATAAACCACTTGGAACGGGTACCCGCGCCATTAAGCTTCAGTTCGGTATCCATGGCGGAATAGGTGTCCGGAACATCAACGCCTTCTACGGTGAGCGCAGAGGCCGGTGCCGACAGCAGGGCTGTCATAAGCACGGAGGCAAAGCCGGTTGTAAGAGCCTTCTTCATAGTCCTTTCCTTTTCGATCGTTATTATTGACGTGTTTCATTCGTGCACCGGACTTCGACACCCTTATCCCCGCCCGGTCCCGGCATTCTATCAATGAGGCTGGCGGCCAAGGCGCAACCTGGTTCTCATTTGCAGCGATCCTGAAACACAAAAAAGCCGGCCAGGAGTGTCCTGGCCGGCTTTTTGATGGGAATATCTGGAGGGTCCTACTTGAAAAGCAGGTTTCCGGACAAGCCTTCCTTCTCCAGGATCTCACGAAGACGACGCAGCGCCTCGACCTGGATCTGCCTTACACGTTCGCGGGTCAGACCGATTTCCTGCCCCACTTCCTCCAGCGTACTGACCGGGTAGCCCCGAAGACCAAACCGGCGGGAGAGAACCTCCTGCTGTTTGTCACTGAGCTGATCAATCCACTTCTCCAGGCAGGAACACATGTTGTTGTCCTGCAGGAGATCCGCCGGATCTGAAGCTCCCTCATCGGCTACGGTATCCAGAAGCGATTTTTCACCACCGGTGCCGATGGGTGTATCCATGGACGCAACGCGCTCATTCAGACCAAGCATGCGCTTCACGTCAGCCACCGGCTTGTCGACCATCTTCGCAATTTCTTCGGCCGACGGTTCGTGATCCAGCTTCTGGGTCAGCTCCCGCGCCGCACGCAGGTAGAGGTTGAGTTCCTTCACCACATGAATCGGGAGTCGGATGGTGCGGGTCTGGTTCATGATGGCGCGCTCAATGGTCTGGCGAATCCACCATGTGGCGTAAGTGGAGAAGCGGAAGCCACGCTCCGGGTCGAACTTCTCAACCGCCCTGATCAGGCCAAGATTGCCTTCCTCGATCAGGTCCAGCAGAGTCAGACCACGGTTCACATAGCGACGGGCAATCTTCACCACAAGGCGAAGGTTGCTCTCAATCATACGTTTGCGACCGGACTCCTCACCCTTGCGCGCCAGGCGGGCAAAATAAACTTCTTCTTCCGGCGTAAGGAGCGGTGAAAATCCGATTTCGTTGAGATACAGCTGAGTGGCATCCAGCTGCTTTTGACTGGTGAAATAACGTCCCTGGGTAGGGAAATCTTCTTCGACTTCAGCGACCTCTTCAGTCGCCTCTTTATCGACTTTTTCTTCTGCTAGCAATTGATCCTCGGCATCGTCCATGTCCGACACGCGATCAATGATGATGTCTTCTTGCTCTGCTGACATTTGTCTTGCCCCGCCTCTCAATAATCCTGGATGTTCGCCCGATACTTCTTGTTATTGCGGACGTCTTTGTCTTCATGCTTTTTCTTCAGGACATTTTGTTGGTCGGCCTGTCACGGCCATTACCGTTCTTGTTTTTCTTGCGAACGCGGTGTTTTTGTCAGTGCCGGGGTGTGCGATCTGGGCAGCCTGCTGACTGCACCATTTCCTAGCGCGGTGGCAGATAATGGACTGGGTCAACCGGATTGCCATTCTTCCGAATCTCAAAATGCAACATGGGTCGTTCAGCGCCACTGCTACCGAGCTCTGCGATCACCTGCCCGGCTTTCACATCCTCCCCTTCCTGCACCAGAATCTTCCGGTTGTGAGCGTAAGCACTCAGATAGTGCTCGTTATGATTCACGATAATCAGATTGCCGTATCCAAGCAACCCGTTGCCGGCGTAGACTACATTCCCGGTGGCTGCTGCTCTTACAGCATCCCCGGCTTGGCCGGCAATATCAATACCTTTATTGACTTTTCCAGATGTTGAATATCCAGCAATTACAGTGCCAATATGCGGCCAGCGCCATTCAATTCGGGCTACGGTCTGTGTCTGCGAGGCAAGCGGCGCGCCTTTACTCGGCGCCCTGGTAACCGCAGGTTTTGGTGCCGTGGCGGCTGTCTGCTTTGGCGGCGAGGCCCGGCTCGGGGTTTTGGAGACCGCGGCAGCCGGTCTGCTAGCCGTGGTAGTCTGACTGCCCGAGGTTACATTTCCGCGAAGGTCCAGACGAAGCACCTGCCCCGCCCTGAGGTTCCAGGGCGGGCCAATCCCATTGGCGTCACCCAGCTCCCGATAGTCCCGACCATACCGCCAGGCGATGCTGTAGAGGGTTTCACCAGGCTGGACTACATGCCTACCCCAATAAACCGGGGGATTGTAAATGTCATCCTGGTACAGTGCCGGCGTATTGCAGCCAGACAGCAGCATCAAAGTTATGAGGGGAGCGAGGAGAAACAGGCTGATCGGAGTTTTTTTAGCAGGGCGACAAGATTCACAGGCACCGGAAAGGAACCGCGGGGACACCGGTAAAACGGCATTGACTAGCCCACGCAAAAATCTCACAGGAATAAAACTGACCCAGTTATGAAAAATCCGTATAAACCATTTTGGTTATCGAAGCAGTTTCTAAACTTTTTATAGTAACTTGCTAATATATTGCACATTTCAGGCAGGAAGCCAAGTTACTGGCTGGCCACCCTTGTTACCTCACGAAACACCCGATATGTGCGTTAGGTAACAATTTCGCAAAACAAGCGACCCGATCTACGCCGACGATGAGGCATGCCCGCGCCTTGAGCCAATCCACTCCACAAGCAGAACAAGAGCGAAGCCAGCCAGCGCCATAACCACCGCAAGTAGCACCTGGGGATCCTGCCCGGCCTGCTCCAAAAAGGTCCATGGCCAGACGCTTGCCTCATTCAAGGGCACTTTTTCACCCGAGCTGTTTACCCGCCAACTCAGCGTTTCTTTCCAGGGCCATACCTTGTTGAGCGCACCGATCATGAAGCCCGTCAGCAGGGCGAGGACAAGATCATGAAAATGATGAAATGCCCAGGTGATCAGGCGGGCAATGGATAAAAGGCCCACCACGCACCCTGCCATAAACAACATAAGAACGCCCACATCCAACGATTTGATCGCTGCCAGCACAGGAGCATACATACCAATAATCACCAGTATGAAACTGCCCGAGATACCGGGAAGAATCATGGCACAGATGGCTAGCGCACCGGCCCCGAAAAACGCCAGTGCGGATGGCGCCACCTCGCTGGCGGAGAGAGTGGTTATCCACCAGGCGACAGCAATCCCCAGTAGCAGCGGGATCAGCAGTAGAGGCTCATAGTGCCGAACCTGGCGCCCCACATGCCAAACCGAAGCGACAATCAAACCGAAGAAAAAGCTCCAGATCAGGATGGGATAGGCCACCAGCATGTAACTGATGGCTGAAGCCAGGGTGGCAATGCTGGTCAGGATACCGACCAGCAGACAAGCCAGAAAGGTTCCATCGCAAGTGCGCCAGAAAGCGCCAAAGCGACCCCGAAGCAGATCATGGAATACCGCTGCGGGAACCGCGTTGATGGCTCCCAACAGTCGGAAGTATATGCCGGTAATGAATGCAATGGTGCCGCCAGAGACACCTGGAACAATATCAGCCGCGCCCATGGCAATGCCCCGCAGGAAAACTGCTGCAGGATGATGGATACGGCCGGTTTCGCTTTCAGGATCGGAATTGGGTACTCCAGAATCAACCATGACTACCGGACAACCCCGCCCAACAGCGGCACAAAACGGACCGGCTCCAACTCCTTGTGATCGAAACGATCACCCCGGCGGGTTACCTCAACCAACACCTGGTCTTCCTCTCCCACGGGCGCAATCAGAACACCACCGTCTGCCAGTTGGGCGAGTAACTCGCCTGGAACTTCAATGGGCGCTGCGGTCACGATGATGCCATCGAAAGGACCCCGCTCAGGCCAGCCCATACCTCCGTCAGCGTGTTTCAGGAACACATTCCTGGCGTTCAGCTGACGCAACCGGTCCCGCGCCCTGTCCTGTAATGCCTTGATACGCTCAACGCTGTAAATTTCCGAAAACAGGCGGGAGAGCACCGAGGTCTGGTAACCTGACCCGGTTCCCAGCTCCAGCACCCGTGATGGCCCATGAGCGAGCATCAATTCCGTCATCCTTGCCACAATGTAGGGCTGGGACAGGGTCTGGCCATACCCGATTGGCAGGGATGTGTCTTCATAAGCGCGATGGGACAGTGCTTCATCCAGGAAGATGTGCCTTGGCACCTCTCCCATGATCTCGAGCACGCGGTCCGATTCAATGCCGGCTTCCCTGAGGCGCTGCACCAGTCGCATCCGGGTACGTCGTGAGGTCATCCCGATACCTTCAAGCTGAGCGGTCATCCCCGGGCCTCCGGCAAATCCGCAAGGGTATCAACCCAGTCCCGAAGCCGCGAAAGGGCCTCATGCCGGGTCATGTCGATATGTACCGGGGTTACCGAGACGTAGCCTTCGCGGACGGCGTTGAAATCGGTACCAGGACCGGCATCACCGCCCACACCGGCCGCCCCTATCCAGTAACGTTCTTTACCGCGGGGACAGGTCATTGGCACCGCGCCTTCCGCCCGTTCCCGGTGGCCCAGACGGGTTACCCGAATGCCTGCCAGTTCTTCCCAGGGGACGTCCGGAACATTGACGTTGAGGATGGAGCGCGGCCCGAGCTCCAGAGGGCTCTCGTTCTCGAGCAGCATCCGGACCACACGGGCAGCCGTCGCATAGTGAAAGTGGCCATCGTTGACCAGGGAAACAGCGATGGCCGGAAGACCAAGGTGACGCCCCTCCGTGGCTGCGGCAACCGTACCCGAATAAATAATGTCATCACCCAGGTTGGCGTGGGTGTTTATTCCGGAAACGACTCTGTCGAACGGCTCTTTGAACAGCCCGTTAACCGCCAGATGAACACAGTCGGTCGGGGTGCCATCCACAGAGCGGAACCCGTTGGGATGCTCTTCTACGGTCAAAGGCCGATTGAGGGTAAGAGCGTTGCTGGCGCCGCTATGATCCCGATCGGGCGCTACCACCTCCAGCTCACCCAGCCCCTTCAATCCCTCGAACAGGGCAATTAGCCCCGGTGAGTGAACGCCGTCATCGTTCGACAACAGAATACGCACAGTGTTCTCCGCTAGCCTTGTTGTTCGTTATGTCGGCTGAGGCTCATGTCCTCAAGCTCGAAAATATCACTCAAAATCGTTGTGGCGTACTGGCCGGGTGACAAAAAGAACATCAGTTCCAGAGCGTCCTCAGCCAGCCACCGCCAGGCAAGCCTCTCGGGCTTTACGGCCAGGGGCCGTCGCTCCGGTTTCATCCGGGTGACCGAGAACAGACTCGCCAAACCGGGGGTTTGTGCAACAATGTCCCGTTCAAGCGCTTCCAGCGCCCCGGAAGCCGTCGTGCCGCCGTCACCCCACAAGGGACCTGTCGCACCTGCCTCGGCCCAGCTGCCATCGTCTACCCGAGCCGCAAGCACCTCATTGAACAGCCATGAGCGGGCCGCCGAAAAATACAATACGTTTTTCGAGCCGTCGCTGCCAGCACGCTTTTTGCCACCTCGGCCTTTTCCGCCGGACCGGCTCCGACGGTTCAGGGTGGCGGGATCCAGATGCACCGCCCGGTCAAGGTTTGCACCACCGTTGCCGAACCGTTGGGGGCCAAAGTAATTGGGAGCGCCAATATCTGCCAGGCGCGCCAGAGCATAATCAATCACCTCGCGTTCCCCGGTGACTGCTCTAAGGGTGATTACAAAGCCATTGCCACTGTGCTCCCCCCGCCGCAATTTTCGGGCCTGTCGCGAGGCCGCCAGAATGGGCCATCGAACAGCAATTTCGTCAATCAGGGCGGCGTCTTGAGCTTCACACCCTGGCCGATAGAGACTGAACCATTGGCGTGTTACCGCATGTCGATCCTTGAGACCGCAGAATCCGACATCAAAGTTGCGACAACCCGCCATTCTGGCCAGTTCGCGAGCGACGTACTCTGTGTTATCGCCCACTTTTTCCAGTTTCACACAAAGATGCTCTCCGACGCCGGGGATTGCGTCAGCCCTGACATCGGAGCCGCTTTCCAGAAATTCCAGCACCTCGTCAACAATGAAATCGCCGGGCGCTGTCTTCAAACGGCCCGAAGCAACACGCCCACCGCCAGACGTGGGCCAGTCAAGGCGCCACTGACTCACGAATCCACCGGTTCAAGCAGGCAGATAGCCTGGCAGGCAATGCCCTCACCGCGCCCGGTAAAGCCGAGTTTTTCCGTGGTGGTGGCTTTCACACTTACGCGACTGGCCGGAACGCCCAGATCTTCCGCAATGTTCAGACGGATGGCATCAATATGAGGGGCCATTTTAGGAGTTTGAGCGATGATGGTGGCATCCACATTCACCACGCCAAACCCCTCATCCCGGACCCGGGTCATGACGCGGCGCAGAAGGTCGCGGCTGTCGGCGCCCGCCCACTCATCACTGGTGTCCGGAAAAAAATGTCCGATGTCGCCCAGTGCTACGGCGCCCAGCAGCGCATCCACCAGTGCGTGCAGCAGGACATCACCATCAGAATGGGCCTTCAGCCCATGGGAATGCGGAATGCTTACACCGCCAATAATCACATTATCGCCTTCACAGAAGGCATGGACATCAAAGCCCTGACCAATACGCATAATGTACTCCGGAAACTCCGAAAATTCAGAACCGGCTGAGAATGAAGCCTGCGAGGGCCAGATCTGCGGGTACGGTGATCTTGATATTGTCCGGCCGTCCTTCGACCAGAACCGGCATGTTACCGGAAAACTCCACGGCAGAGGACTCATCAGTCACCAGAAGTTCGCCGGCAAGGGCAGCTTCCAGTGAATCCACCAGAATACGATAGCGAAACATCTGAGGCGTTAATGCCCGCCACAGATTTTTTCGATCCACCGTTTCAAGAACTTCAGGCAGGTCGCCTGTGCCAGCCCGCTTCAGGGTGTCGGCCACTGGCGAAGCCAGAAGCCCCCCGACAGGGTGGTGGTAGAGTTGGTCAATCAGGTTCGACAGATCCCGGGTATGAAGGCATGGTCGTGCCGCATCGTGGACCAGGACCCAATCATCATCCCTGATCTGCTCCGCCAGGGCATGCAGTGCGGACAATACCGACTCGGCCCTTTCGGATCCGCCGGTGCAGGTCTGGATTCGGCTATCGCCGCTGGCCTCGGTATCCGGCCACCAATGATCGGCCGGATGCAATGGCACCATGCAGCCGGAAAACGGGGCGGAATCCATCAATCGGGAAAGGGTGATATCGAGAATGAAACGCTGGCCGATTCGAAGGTACTGTTTCGGTTGTTCGGCCTGCATACGCTGGCCGATGCCGGCGGCAGGGACAATCAGCCAAAGTCTCGGAGCAGGCATAGACAATCAGTTTTCAACAACCAGGAAAAAGGTCTCGTCGTCTCTAATCAGGCCGAGGTTCATTCTGGCCCGCTCTTCAACGGCGCCCTGCTCATTACGCAGATTCCTGACTTCGGCATACAGACGTTCATTGCGGGTAGCCAGTTCGGCATTTTCTTCACGTTGCTCGGCGATGGACTTCTCGAGAGCCCATACCTGCGCAAAGCTGCCCTCCCCGACCCACAGGCGCACCTGCAGCAGGAGAATAACAACAACCATTGTGGTCCAGAGCAACTTCATTGCCGATTCCAGTCAAATTCAATCAATCAAAATGCCAACGCCGGACGTTGAGTATAGACCTTAGAGTAGATTAGCAACAAATTCTTCTAACTGCCTGTACAAAAAGGCCATCGTAACCAAGCTTTCGCTCGGAACACGATGGCCTTAACAGTTTTTCGCTGATTGCCGGCCCGAAACTTAACCAGAACCGGTCAGATCAGTCGATCAGCCCTGCCCCTTGATCTCGCTCAGGCCGCGGTACGGCGCTTTGCCATCCAGGGCTTCTTCAATGCGCAGCAACTGGTTGTACTTGGCAACGCGATCGGAACGGCACAGCGAGCCGGTCTTGATCTGGCCGGCACAGGTGGCTACAGCCAGATCGGCAATGGTGGTGTCCTCGGTTTCACCGGAGCGATGGGAAATCACGGCGGTAAAGCCGGCATCCTGTGCCATCTTGATCGCATCAAGGGTTTCGCTCAGGCTGCCGATCTGGTTGAACTTGATCAGGATAGAGTTACCCACGCCCTTCTCGATACCCTGCTTGAGGATCTTGGTGTTGGTAACAAACAGGTCGTCGCCCACCAGCTGAACCTTGCTACCGAGCTTGTCGGTCAGCACTTTCCAGCCATCCCAGTCGCTCTCGTCCATGCCGTCTTCGATGGAGACGATCGGGTAACGCTCGCAAAGCCCTGCCAGGTAATCGGCAAAGCCCTCGGAATCGAAACTCTTGCCTTCACCGGACAGCTGGTACTGGCCATCCTTGTAGAATTCAGAGGAGGCACAGTCCAGAGCCAGGGTTACATCGGTACCCAGCTTATAACCGGCCTTCTCGACCGCTTCCTGAATGACGGCCAGTGCGGCTTCGTTGGAGGGCAGGTTCGGCGCAAAGCCGCCCTCATCACCAACGGCGGTGTTCAGGCCCTGGGCCTTCAGCACTTTCTTCAGGCTGTGAAAAATCTCCGCGCCAACACGCAGGGCTTCAGAGAAGCTCTTGGCGGAAACCGGCTGAACCATGAACTCCTGGATATCCACGTTATTATCCGCGTGCTCGCCACCGTTCAGGATGTTCATCATCGGTACGGGCATGGAGAACTTGCCAGAGGTACCGTTGATGTCGGCAATGTGCGCGTACAGAGGCTTGCCCAGGGAGATTGCCGCGGCTTTGGCCGCCGCCAGGGACACAGCCAGAATGGCGTTAGCGCCAAGGTTAGCCTTGTTCTCCGTGCCATCGAGGTCCAGCATGATCTGGTCCAGAGTGCGCTGATCGGCGGCGTCTTTGCCTACGAGGGCTTCACGGATCTTGCTGTTTACGGCTTCAACCGCCTTCAGAACACCTTTGCCAAGGTAACGGGAAGCATCACCATCACGCAGCTCAAGCGCTTCGCGGGAACCGGTGGAAGCGCCAGACGGTGCGCAGGCGGTACCAATGGTGCCGTCTTCCAGGATAACGTCGGCTTCTACAGTAGGGTTACCGCGGGAATCCAGAACCTCACGGCCCTTGATGTTGGCAATCTTGGTCATTCTTCTCTGTCTCCAAGTTCATTTTCAAATTCGGGAGTCAGAGCGAACGGGAACGGCCCTGCGAAAACCGCTACGAGCACATCCATGTGCGCTTGTTTCGGGCCATCCATGGCCCTCTACATTTTCGCAGGGCCGTTCCCGCTCGCTCCCATAGTCCGCGTAAAACGCCAACACCGCCAATCAGGCGGTGTCGATCGATTTAAAGCTTTTTACCAGATCATCCACAGCTTTTACCCGCTGCAGGAAGGGCTCAAGCTGGCTGAGCCGCAAAGCGCAGGGGCCATCGCACTTGGCTTTGTCCGGGTCCGGATGGGCCTCAAGGAACAAACCTGCCAGCCCTTGGGACATACCCGCCAGCGCCAGATCGGTCACCCGGGCACGTCGGCCACCGGCGGAATCGGCACGGCCACCCGGCATTTGCAGCGAGTGTGTCACGTCAAACATCACCGGCACATTCATGGCTTTCATAATGCCAAAGCCGAGCATGTCGACGACCAGGTTGTTGTAACCGAAGCTGCTGCCCCGCTCACAGAGGATTACCTTGTCGTTGCCGGCTTCCTCGCATTTGGTAATGATGTGCTTCATTTCCTGGGGCGCGAGGAACTGGGCCTTCTTGATATTGATCACGGCACCGGTTTTCGCCATGGCGACCACCAGATCCGTCTGGCGGCTCAGAAACGCCGGCAGTTGGATAATGTCACAGACTTCGGCTGCCGGGGCCGCCTGAGCCGGCTCGTGGACGTCCGAAATAATGGGAACACCGAACTTGCTCTTGATGTCCGCCAGTATCTGAAGACCTTTCTCCAGGCCGGGGCCACGGAAAGAGTTCACGGACGACCGGTTGGCTTTATCAAAAGACGCTTTGAAAACGTAGGGAATACCCAGCTTGCCAGTTACCTCAACGTATGCCTGGGCCACTTCCATGGCCAGCTCCGGCGACTCCAGAACGTTCATGCCGCCAAAGAGCACGAACGGCTTGTCGTTGGCGACCTCGATTCCCGATACGTTTACGGTGCTCTGCGCCATCTTCAGGATCCTTTCTTGCTGGCCAGTGCTGCCTCAACAAAGCCCTTGAACAGCGGGTGGCCGTCCCTGGGAGTGGAGGTAAATTCCGGATGGAACTGGCAGGCAACAAACCAGGGATGGTTCGGCGCCTCGACCACTTCCACCAGGCGTCCATCCGATGAACGACCAGAGATCTGGAGCCCGGCCTCTTCCAGCCTCGGCAGGAAATGATTGTTCACCTCGTAGCGGTGGCGATGACGCTCTTGAATGGTTTTCTTGCCGTAGCAGTTGGCAATGGTGGAGCCTTCGGTCAGCACGCAGTCCTGGGCGCCAAGACGCATGGTTCCGCCCAGATCGGACTCTTCAGTACGCTCTTCCCGCTCGCCGGTAGAATCCAGCCACTCGGTGATAAGGCCGACAACCGGTTCCGGCGTGTGCGTCCGGAATTCCGTGCTGTGTGCATCTTTGAGGCCTGCCACATTGCGGGCATATTCAATAACTGCAACCTGCATACCCAGACAGATGCCCAGGTAAGGTACCTTGTTCTCACGGGCGTACTGAACGGTGCGGATCTTGCCTTCAACGCCACGCTCGCCGAAGCCGCCCGGCACCAGGATAGCGTCGGCACTTTCCAGCGCGCCTGTACCGTCACGCTCAATATCTTCGGAATCGATGTAGTTGATATTGACCTTGGTACGGGTCTTGATGCCGGCGTGAAGCAGGGATTCAATCAGGGACTTGTAAGCGTCCAGGAGTTCCATGTACTTGCCAACCATGGCAATGGTTACTTCCTGCTCGGGGTTCATCAACGATTCAACAACGTTGTCCCATTCACTCAGGTCAGCAGGACGGGCATCCAGACCGAAGCGCTCGATAACCAACTGATCCAGGCCATGCTCGTAGAGCATGCGCGGGATGGCATAAATGGATTTGGCATCCTGGAGAGGAATAACTGCCCGCTCTTCGACGTTGGTGAACAGGGCAATCTTGCGACGCGAGCTGGCGTCCACCTCATGCTCCGAGCGGCACAGCAGTATATCCGGCTGCAGGCCGATAGAGCGCATTTCCTTGACGGAATGCTGGGTTGGCTTGGTCTTGATCTCACCGGCCGTAGCAATGTATGGAACCAGGGTCAGATGCATGAACAGAGCACGCTGGGAACCCACTTCGACCTTGAGCTGACGACAGGCTTCCAGGAACGGCAGGGATTCAATATCGCCAACCGTACCACCGATTTCGATCAGTGCCACATCAGCGCCGGCAGCCCCTTCAACAACCCGACGCTTGATCTCGTCAGTGATGTGAGGAATCACCTGAACGGTTCCGCCCAGGTAGTCACCACGGCGCTCCTTGCGGATCACCTCTTCGTACACCCGGCCGGTGGTGAAGTTATTACGCTTGCTCATCCGGGAACGGATGAAGCGCTCATAGTGGCCCAGATCCAGGTCTGTTTCCGCGCCATCCTCGGTGACAAAAACCTCACCGTGCTGGAACGGGCTCATGGTGCCGGGGTCCACGTTGATGTACGGGTCCAGCTTGAGAATAGTGACCTTCAGGCCGCGTGCCTCGAGGATCGCAGCCAGTGAGGCTGATGCGATACCTTT
The DNA here is from genome assembly GCF_037029655.1 of Marinobacter sp. CH_CUG1437-1. Taxonomy (NCBI): domain Bacteria; kingdom Pseudomonadati; phylum Pseudomonadota; class Gammaproteobacteria; order Pseudomonadales; family Marinobacteraceae; genus Marinobacter; species Marinobacter sp. CH_CUG1437-1. The sequence goes on from NZ_JAYMEW010000004.1 coordinate 316,414, forward strand.
CCCCAAGGAGGACACGACACCGCCGGTGACGAAAATATAACGCGTCATGCAGATTCCGTGATTGTCTGGTTCGGTGAAGGAGGGAGATTGTCATCTCAAGATGGGACGCCAGACTACCAGAAAGGCCCCATTGACTCAATCACATTCCCGCTCTACAACCAGCCGCCAACCGGCGGCATGGGCGCCTTCCGAGTATTGTTCAGAACACCATAAATCGCCAATGGCAACGAGTTCGGCTGCATCCCCGGAACCGGCGAAAACCAGCGGCAGCCGGGCCCTTTCCCAGGGTGGAACCGCAATCTCCTGCAGCCACTTCTTGAGCGAACGGGACGGACCATCCGGACGGAAACGTACCCGCTCACCGCCCTGCCTCGTAAATATCCGTATTGGCGGCAACGGTCTTTCCGGGGTAACGGCCGGCTCCAGCTTCAGGAACCATTCGCCAAAGTTCAGCCCGGGACCCGGCTCCAGAGTAACGGGGACATCCGGCAACTGCGAGTGATCCGGAACCAGGTAAAGATCGCCCTGAAAGCGGCGCAGACTGAAACCGTCGGACCGGAACTCCGGCTCTCGATCCTCTCTTGCGAAAACCAGGTCCTCCATAACCTGCTGCCAACTGCTGATTGTGGGCGCAGGAAACCCCCGTTCCCGAACCCACCAGCGAATCAGGTTTTTCTGCTCCGCCAGAGACAAGGTTTTCAGCCCCTCAACGGGTAGTCGGTTCTGCTCACCGCCGACAGCCTGCCACTGCAAGGCCGCCAGCTTTCGGTTCAGCGTTTCACTTTCGGCACAGGCGTCTGCCGTGTGGCGCAACCTGCGATTCAGCCCCGGCCAGCGCTCCCGCAGAGCTGGCAGCACCGTGTGGCGCAGGAAATTCCGGTCAAATCGTTGGTCCTTGTTGCTGGGGTCATCAACCCACGACAGACCAGCGGACCTGGCCCACCGCTCAAGCTCGGCCCGTTCAAACCCAAGCAGGGGCCGGACCAGTGTCGCCGGGCCGAGGTCACGGCTGAACGGCATACCCGCCAGCCCGGCCACACCGCTGCCCCTCAGCATCCGGAACAGCACCGTTTCGGCCTGATCGTCGCCATGGTGAGCCATCAGAACCAGATCCCTCCGCTGAACCATTGCTTCCAGGGCGGAGTAGCGCGCTTTGCGAGCTGCCTCTTCGATGCCACCATCCGAGTTTTCTCCGCTCCCGACAGTAACCTTCTCAACCACAAGCGGGACACCCAGGCGCCCACAAAGATCGCGGCAGAATGATTCGGTCTCGGAGGCATTCGGCTGCAGCTGATGATTGATATGAACCGCTCGGACAGCCCCGGAATAACCATGGCAATGGACTGCCAGGTGTAACAGCAGGATGGAATCGAGGCCGCCGCTCAGGGCAACCAACAGTCGGGCGTGATCGGGGAGTTCTCTGACCGGGGCGCACAGCGCCTCCGGCCAGCTGAATCCGGAGCCGGGCTTAGCGCCCGGTGTCATAGCGGGTCAGCCGCTCATAGCGGCGGGATACCAGCTCATCCAGTGGCAGGCGACTGAGTTCAGCGACGCCTTTTGCCAGAACCTCCTTGAGGGATTCCGACATTTTTTCCGGGTTGCGGTGAGCACCGCCGAGGGGCTCGGTTACCACGTTATCCGCCAGCCCCAGATCTTTGAGCCGGTCAGCCGTAACACCCATGGCCTCCGCCGCCTGGGCAGCGTATTCGGCACTCTTCCAGAGGATTGAGGCACAGCCCTCTGGGGAAATCACCGCGTAGGTGGAGTACTGGAGCATATTCAGTTGATCACAGACGCCGATGGCCAAGGCGCCACCGGACCCACCCTCACCGATCACCGTGGAGATAATGGGTGTCTTGAGGCGGGACATGACCGCCAGGTTGAAGGCAATGGCCTCACTCTGCCCGCGCTCTTCCGCACCAATGCCCGGATAAGCCCCTGGCGTATCGATAAAGGTAAGGATTGGCATCTTGAAACGCTCGGCCATTTCCATCAGGCGCAGGGCCTTGCGGTAGCCCTCCGGCCGGGGCATACCGAAGTTACGCTTGACCTTGTCGCGGACTTCCCGACCTTTTTGATGACCGATGACCATCACCGGTTTGTCATCAAGCCTGGCGGTACCGCCTACAATAGCCAGGTCGTCGGCGTAGCGACGATCACCGTGCAACTCATCAAAATCCTCAAAGATGGATTCAATGTAGTCCAGGGTGTAGGGCCTGCGAGGGTGACGGGCCAGCCGCGCAACGTCCCAGGGCTTGAGATCTGAGAAAATGCTCTCGGTAAGGCTGACGCTCTTTTTCTTCAGCCGGGTGATCTCGTCTGTGATATTGATGTCGGTATCGTTACCAACCATCCGAAGCTCTTCAATCTTGGCTTCCAGGTCGGCGATTGGCTGTTCGAAATCCAGATAGTTAGGGTTCATGATGTTCCATCATTTTTTGCCAGGCGGGAACGTACTCCGCCAAACCAGAATTTGACACAAAGATAGCAGCGCCCGGTCAGTGGCTAAAGCGGACATTGGTATGAGTCCGCTGTCTGACAAACTTTTAATTTTCAACTCATTCAATCATAGACCAGTTCTACCGACTGGTCGCCTACGAGGTACCGGAGCTCCAGCAGCAGGTTGTCATCCGGCTGCACACGCCAGGACTCACCGAGCTCGATCCGGGTCGACGCCTCGGGGCTGCTGTACTCGATCCAGACCGGGCTGCCCTCGCATCGGAACGGCCGCAGAGTACTGTCGAGCTTCTCCAGCAATCCGTTCTGCAACTGATCGGCGTGCAGGTTCAGTTTGAGGCCACGACTGAACTGCTGGCGTGCTGTAGCCACATCCATCACCGAGCTCACTCGCATCTTCATCTGCCCGGAATAGTCGTCGTGACTGACCTGGCCTTCCACCACAATCACCTGGTCGGATTGCAACAGCTCACGGTTTTCGAAAAACGCCTCGGAAAACAACGTCGCCTCAATCCGGGCACTGCGGTCATCAAGGGTGATAAAACACATCGTGGAGCCGGTGCGCGTTTTCATGGTTCGCTGGGCAACCACCAGCCCCGCCACCCGCTGGGGTGACTTGTTCGGCTTCAAATCGGCAATGGAGGACCGGACAAACCGACGGACTTCTTTTTCATACTCGTCAAACGGATGACCGGTAAGGTACAGCCCCAGGGTATCCTTTTCGCCTTTCAGCCGCTGCTTCTCCGGCCATTCGCGTACCCCGGCCACGTCCTCGTAGGGATCGCCACCATCACCGGCTTCCAGCATTTCCCCAAACATATCCATCATGCCAACGGATTCGTTCCGGGATTGTTGGTCGGCCTGCTGCACGGCCTTATCAATGCTTGCCATGAGCTGCGCACGGCTTGCACCCAGCTTGTCCATGGCACCGGAGCGGATAAGCGCTTCCATGGCCCGCTTGTTGACCTTCTTGAGGTCAACCCGCCGACAGAAATCAAAGATATCCTGGAACGGCTCGCCATCGCCGCGACCCTCAACAATGCTCTGGATCGGGCCCTCACCCAAGCCCTTGATCGCTCCGAGACCATACACAATCTGGCCGTCGTCATTAACGGTAAAGGTGTATTCCGAACGGCTGACATCCGGCACCAGAAGATCCAGCTTCATGTTCCGGCATTCTTCCACCAGCGTGACCACCTTATCGGTGTTCTGCATATCGGCAGTCAGTACCGCGGCCATGAACTCTGCCGGGTAATGGGCTTTCAGCCAGAGGGTCTGGTATGACACCAGGGCGTAAGCAGCCGAGTGGGATTTGTTGAAGCCGTAGCCGGCAAACTTTTCCACCAGATCGAAGATATTTTCGGCCAGGGTTTTGTTGATGCCATTCTTTTCGCAGCCATCCAGGAAGATCTGCTTCTGCTTGGCCATCTCCTCGGGCTTTTTCTTACCCATGGCCCGGCGCAGCATGTCCGCTCCACCCAGGGTATAGCCGGCCATGACCTGGGCGATCTGCATGACCTGCTCCTGATACAGGATGACGCCGTAGGTCGGTTCCAGTACGGGCTTCAGGCCCTCGTACTGGTAATCCGGGTGCGGGAAGGACATGGGCTGGCGACCGTGCTTACGGTCAATAAAGTCATCCACCATGCCCGATTGCAGCGGCCCCGGCCGAAACAGGGCCACGAGGGCGATCATGTCTTCGAGGGAGTCTGGCTGGAGACGGCGAATCAGGTCTTTCATGCCCCGGGATTCCAGCTGGAACACTGCCGTGGTTTCAGCTTTCTTGAGCATGTCGAACGAGGGCACGTCATCCAGTGGAATCTCGTTGATGTCGAGAGGCTGCATGCCCTTCTTTTCCCGGCGCGGATTGATCATGTTCAGCGCCCACTTGATAATCGTGAGCGTCCGCAGGCCCAGGAAGTCGAACTTCACCAGTCCGGCATCTTCCACATCGCCCTTATCGAACTGGGTCACCAGGCTTCCGCCCTCATCATCACAATACAGGGGCGAGAAATCGGTGATCTTGGTGGGCGCGATCACCACGCCACCTGCGTGCTTACCGGCGTTCCGGCATACGCCCTCGAGCTTCAGGGCCATTTCCCAGATTTCCTGGGCTTCCTCGTCATTCTCGAGAAACTCGACCAGTTGTGGTTCCTGTTCCAGAGCCTTCTCAAGGGTCATGCCCGGCTCGAACGGGATCATTTTGGACAGCTTGTCTGCCAGGCCATAGGATTTGCCCTGCACCCGGGCAACGTCCCGCACAACCGCCTTCGCGGCCATGGTGCCGAAGGTAATGATCTGCGACACCGCCTCACGCCCGTACTTCTGGGCGGTGTACTCGATCACCCTGTCCCGCCCTTCCATGCAGAAATCGACGTCAAAGTCAGGCATGGAGACCCTTTCCGGGTTCAGGAAGCGCTCGAACAGCAGGTCGTACTCCAGGGGATCCAGATCGGTAATCAACTGGGCATAGGCCACCAGGGAGCCGGCACCGGACCCCCGACCTGGCCCGACCGGCACGCCGTTGTTCTTGGCCCACTTGATAAAGTCCATCACGATCAGGAAGTAGCCCGGGAAACCCATCTGGATAATGATGTCCAGCTCGAAGTTCAGGCGCTTGTAGTAGGCCTCCCGCTTGGCATCGTATTCCGGATCGTCCTTGCTCAGGGTCTTGGCAAGCCGCTCCTCCAGGCCTTCCTCGGAGACCTTCCGGAAATAGTCGTCCATGGTCATGCCGTCCGGAATCGGGTAGTTCGGAAGGAAATATTCGCCCATCCGAACCTTCACCGAGCAGCGCCGGGCAATTTCCACCGTATTCTCGATGGCCTCGGGGATGTCGCTGAACAGCTCGATCATCTCATCGGCGCTGCGCAGGTACTGCTGATCACTGAACCGACGGTCACGCCGCGGATCGTCCAGAGTACGACTCTCGCCGATGCAAACCCGGGCCTCGTGGGCCTCAAAGTCTTCCGCTTCGAGGAAGTGAACATCGTTGGTGGCCACCACTGGAAGGCCAAGCGCCCCGGCCAGCTCAACACTCAGATGCAGGCAGTCCTCGTCACCCGGTCGACCAGTGCGCTGGAGCTCCAGGTAGTAGCTGTCCGGGTACAGATCCATCCAGTAACGGGCCCGCTCCCGAGCCAGTTCCGGCTTGCCGGCCATCAGCGCCTTGCCCACATCACCCAGCTTTGCGCCGGAGAGCGCAATCAGACCGTTCGCTCTGGCCTCCAGCCACTTTCGCTGGATAATCGGCTTGCCGAACCGCTGGCCCTCGGTGTAACCCAGGGAAATGATTTCAGTGAGGTTGAGATAACCATCGTTGTCTCGGGCAAGCAGCGTCAGCCGGAAAGGGTTTTCGGGTTCATCCGGATTTTCCAGCCAGAGATCCGCGCCTATGACGGGTTTGACACCCGCTCCCATGGCCGCCTTATAGAAACGCACCAGCGAGCACATATTGGATTGCTCGGTCAGTCCGACGGCCGGCATGCCCAGCTCGGCAACACGTTTGATCAGCGGTTTCACCCTGACCAGGCCATCCACCATGGAGTACTCGGAATGGACACGGAGGTGTACAAAAGTCTGCGACATAACGTCAGGTTATTCCTGCTGTAAAATTCAGTTAGAGCTGCGGTCTCAGCCGCCGATTACTGCCCTGAGCTCTTCTTCGGTCTGGGGGCCAAAACGAGTCTCAACCAGATCACCATCGGGATTGACCAGGAAGGTGGCCGGCAGCGCGACCGGCAGTTTCCAGCCGAACCCGGGCCCCGGGTCATCCGCCAGCATGGTAAATTCAATGCCCATCCGTTCCCCGAGTTCCACCAGCGCATCGCCCCGCACACCATCAAAATTAACGCCAAGTACGGTGATGTCGGGTGCCTTATCGAGCTCATTGAGCTCGGGAATTTCCTCTAGACATGGCTTGCACCATTCCGCCCAGTAGTTGACCAGCACCCACTGACCGCGAAACGTGTCCCAGTTCAGCTTTGTTCCTTCGGCCCGTTCAAGTTCAATTTTCTCACAACCCGTCATCGTCAGAACAAGCAGCGCAATAGCTGCTGTGCGAAGGCGGGAGCCACGAAGAACTGAATCAGGGTACTGCACCGGAAAACCTCCTGTTAGACTACCGACCACAGAAATCGTGGACTCCATTCAGACAACCAGGCACGAAGATGACAGAACCAACCCGGATTTTCCACAACCCGCGCTGCTCGAAATCCCGCCAAACCCTTGAACTGCTTACCGAACGGGGAATTGAACCGGAGATTATACGCTACCTGGAAACACCACCGACAGAGCAGGAGCTAAAGGATATTCTCAGCGCCCTGAATCTGACGCCCCGCGAGCTGATGCGTACCAAGGAAAAAGAATATAAAGAACAGGGACTGAACAACCCTGAGCTGAGCGATGAGCAATTGATCGCGGCCATGATAGCGACCCCGAAACTGATTGAACGGCCGATCGTGATCGCCAACGGCAAAGTAGCCCTTGGTCGTCCGCCAGAAAACGTTCTCTCGATTCTTTAAGCCCCAATAACTTCTCCGAGTCAGATCAGAAGGATCGCTGACGATGCCCGAGCAATTGCCGTATGTTCTTGTTCTTTTCTACAGCCGCACCGGCCAAACCGCAGAGCTGGCCAGCCAGATAGGACGTGGCGTGGCCCGAGTGGAAGGAATTGAAGCAAGGCTGAGGTCGGTACCGCCGGTTTCACCGGACACGGCAGCATCGCTGCCCGCTGTGCCGGACTCCGGGGCGCCCTATGCCAGCAAATCCGATCTCGCGAATTGTGCCGGCCTGGCCATCGGCAGCCCCACCCGCTTTGGTAACATGGCGGCGCCTTTGAAGCACTTCCTGGACACCACCGGCGACCTATGGCTGGGCGGCGCCCTCGAAGGCAAACCCGCCGGGGCATTCACGTCGACCGGCAGCCTTCATGGCGGACAGGAAACCACACTGATGACCATGATGATGCCACTTCTGCATCACGGCATGGTCGTCTGCGGCCTGCCCTACTCCGAGAAAAGCCTGGGGGACACACAAACCGGGGGAACTCCCTATGGCCCGAGCCATTGGGCCGGAACCGGTGAACAGCAGCCACTGAGCGCTGACGAGAAAGCATTGTGCCAGGCCTTTGGCGAGCGCCTTGCCCGATTCGCCCTGAAGCTTGCTGACTGATACACGCCCGGGTACCAGACGTAATCTGCTTAACACTTTTTTATTACGGAACACACTATGCTGAACAACCCGAAGGCCCGCGCCACTTTGCGTGCAACAGCCGCGCTCTACATCGGCGTGCTTGCCACCCTGCTGATCACAACTTTCTACCCGGCACCCGTCGAGGGCGTTTCAATACCGTTGATGCTGGCGGTGAAACTGCTTCCGCTTCTGCCCTTTGCGATTCCGGTATTTCGGGGCCACAATCGGGGCTATATCTGGATGTCGTTCGTGGTGATCTTTTACTTCACCCAGGCCGTCGTATCTGCCTGGCTGAGTGAAGGTGCTACGGGACCGGTCATTCTGACGGTACTGACCTTCCTGTTGTTCACTGTTGCCATGATTCACCTCAAAGTGAACCGGCCAGTGGCGAATGGAAATACACCCTGAATTCCTGGACCTGACACTTTATGGCTGAAACAAGCAACTCCGGAACCGTGCCGAGGCCACCCGCGCCGCCCAGAAGCACCCTGACCCTGAGAGATGTTTGCACCGCACTTGTCACCAGCGGGGAAATCAGCCAGGAAGACGCAGAACGGGTACTCTCGGCCAATCTTGGCGCGGCCACCGGCGATGGACAGAAGGGCAAGCGCCATCCACTGGAACTGGTGGCCATTGCCGCACTGACCAGCCAGAAAAGTGGTCGCACACTTGATCTGGACCGGCTGACCCATTGGCTGGCAGATTGGGCCGGGCAACCTTACTACCACATTGATCCTTTGAAGATCGACACGCCTGCCATTGCCCGGGTGATGTCCTATGCCTTTGCCCAACGCCACGGCATTCTGGCGGTAGAGATCGGCGCAGAAGAGGTACTGATCGCCAGCACAGAGCCCTTCAAGAACGACTGGGTCCAAAACCTCCAACAGGCGGTTCGCAAGGATATCCGTCGAGTTGTTGCCAACCCCGAGGATATCCGCCGGTATACCGTGGAGTTCTATCAGCTTGCCAACTCCGTCAGCAAGGCCAGTGGCGGCCAGGGCCCCAGTGTGGCAGGAAACCAGAATTTCGAACAGTTACTGGACCTTGGCGCCAGCGAACACCCGGATGCCAATGACCAGCACGTGGTCAAGATCGTCGACTGGCTGCTGCAGTATGCCTTTGACCAGCGCGCCTCAGACATCCACATAGAGCCCCGCCGCACAGTCACGCAGGTGCGGTTCCGGATCGACGGCGTGCTCCACAACGTCTATGAATTCCCGGAACACGTGGGCGTGGCGGTTACCAGTCGGCTGAAGATTCTTGGTCGCCTGAACGTGGCCGAGAAACGCCGCCCCCAGGACGGTCGCATCAAGACCCGCAAGCCCGATAACCGCGAGGTCGAACTGCGCCTGGCCACCATGCCGACCGCCTTTGGCGAAAAGATGGTCATGCGGATCTTTGATCCGGACGTGCTCCTGAAGTCCTATGAGCAGCTGGGATTCGGCAAGGAAGATCGCCAGCGATGGCAGGAAATCACCTCCCGCCCCCACGGTATTGTTCTGGTGACCGGGCCAACCGGGTCTGGCAAGACCACAACCCTGTACTCGACCCTGAAACAGATTGCGTCATCCGAGCTCAACGTCTGCACCATCGAGGATCCCATCGAAATGGTGGAGCCGGCGTTCAACCAGATGCAGGTCCAGACCAACATCGACCTGACCTTCGCGGCGGGCGTGCGGGCCCTGCTGCGGCAGGATCCGGATATCATCATGATCGGCGAGATCCGCGATCTGGAAACGGCGGAAATGGCGGTTCAGGCTGCCCTCACCGGCCACCTGGTGCTCTCGACCCTACACACCAACGACGCGCCGAGCGCGATTACCCGGATGATGGAACTGGGTATCCCACCGTACCTGATTCGGGCCACGGTACTGGGTGTGATGGCGCAACGGCTTGCCCGAACCCTCTGCCCCCATTGCAAAGCGCCGGGCCCTGCCGACGAGCAGGCCTGGCAGACCCTGACCCGGCCCTGGAAAGCGCCGGTTCCCAAGCAGTTCTACCAGCCCGTGGGCTGCCTGGAGTGCCGGAACACCGGGTATCTTGGCCGGGCCGGAGTTTATGAAATCATGACGCTCTCAGGCTCTTTACTTCGACAGATCACCGATCGCTGCGAGCTGGAACAGCTCAGGCTGGATGCCTATAAGGAAGGCATGAAATCCCTGCGCCTGAGTGGCGCCCAGAAAGTGGCTGCAGGCCAGACAACGGTGGAGGAAATTCTGAGGGTGACGCCGGAAAGCCAGCGCTGAGCGGGGTCAGGCGCCGGGGCGCAACCCGCACTGGCCCAGCAATTCCTGCCAGGCTCTGGTATGCGCCATCATGGCTACATCCAGTTCCCGCCAGAGACTGCTCTGGGCTCCCTGCGAGAGATGGCGCTGGTACCACGCCGTAAAACTCTCCGGCATGACCTCTTTCTGGACTTTGGCCAGCCGCTCAAACGGCTCAATGAGCGCAGCCCGCCCCTGATTCACGGCGCTCATGTAGGGCTGGATCTTTTCGATATACACACTGAAAAACATGTTCTGCACAATATCTGACTGGTTATTGGACTGACCGTTAAGACACAGGGGCCGACCGTTGATTCTCTGCCTGAGCAATTCCGTGCCATCCTGGAGCCGGGCGGTCAGAAGAAGTGCGCTGTTGATCAACTGGCCGGCGCGGAATTCCGCCTGCCAACGCTGGTGAACGTCGCCGGCAAAATCGAGAGAAACCGCCAGGTCCTCCGAGTACAGACGTAAAACGGCTGCATTCAGGCTGTTGATATCAAGAGCCAGATCAGATACCGGATTGCTCTCCGGCGCTACCGGGTAATAGCCCTTGGCCAGAGTGAACAGCTTCTCGATCTCTTCAACGCCCCAGGTGGCATTCCAGATGGCAATGGGCAGGGATTCCAGCTTGCTGTCGATGGCGCCGGTTAGCTCTTCGGCGAATTCTTCATCCTCTATGTCCGGCAGGCAGTCCCTGGCTGTTTCAATAAACCGGATTTCATAGCGCAAACGGTTCAGAGGCTGCATCACCCGCCCCATCACCGAGGTTTTCTCCCCAACCACGTACTGGAGTTCACATCCGTAAAGCGAAAGAAAGTCGAGCATCCCCATTTCCAGCTCGGGCATGGGCAACACCCGGTCGCGACGGCGGGGAAGCTGGCTTGCGGACGGGATATCAGAAAATTCAGGATCGGTTTCCAGCACCCGGGCGACCCGCTCCACATACTCATCCATCATGGGGCGGGCATCAGAGAAAGGGTCGCAACCGGCAAGAAGCATGGCGAGAACCGGCGCAACGATTCTGCAAAAACCGGTTCCGGGCATCAAATCCTCCTGCTATGGCGTTTTAGGGGCGTTGGCCTAGCGCTTTTGCAGCAGGGTATCCACCTCCGCAAAATCACGCGCAACAAAACGTTCTGTCTCCGGCAGATCTCCCTCGCGAACAAGCCAGGCGGTTTGCATACCGGCTTCCTCGGCTGCCTCAAGTTCGGCCTCCACGTCTGAAAGGAACAGCACCGTGGACGCCTCAACGCCCAATTCAGACAAGATATTGAGGTATGAAGCGGCCTCTTTCTTGCCACCGATACGAGTATCGAAGTAACCGGAGAAGAATGGCGTAAAGTCGCCCTCCGTGGTGAAACCGAAAATCAGCTTCTGGGCCTTGACCGATCCTGAGGAATATACGAACAAACGCAGCCCCCGATCATGCCAGCGCTGCAGGTAATCGGCTGCATCGGCGTAGATATGGCCCTTCAGCTCTCCCTGCTGGTATCCCTCTTCCCAGACCATGCCCTGCAGCGCCTTCAGGGACGTTTCCTTGCGATCCTCTTTGATCCAGGTCTTTAGAACTTCAATCAGGCCATCAATATCCTCACGAGCAATACCTGACGCCTCCGCCACTGCGTCCAGCTGCTCGGACACCGCAGGCGTGTCCTGATGCCGATCGCGGACAAATCCCGGCAGGTGTTCGCTCGCGTAGGGGAAAAGGACATCGTGCACAAACGAGATCGAGCTGGTGGTCCCTTCGATGTCCGTCAGCACAACCCGGATCATTCCGCCGCTCCTGCCAGTGCCTCGTATCGGGGCAACCTGCTGGCGATGTCTTCACCGGTGAAATCGGCGACCCAGCCTTCCGGGTTGGTGAACAGGCGAATACAGGTAAACGCCGGTTCAGGCCCCATATCGAACCAGTGCCGCGTGCCATCTGGCACGCTGATCAGATCGTTTTTCTGGCACAGCACCGCAAACACCTCGTTGCCGAAATGCAGGTAAAACAGGCCCTGGCCACGGACAAAGAAACGGATTTCGTCTTCACTGTGGGTGTGCTCATCCAGGAACTTTTGCCGAAATGCATCTTTCTGCGGATTGTCCGGGTTCAGGCTGATCACATCCGCAGACTGAAAACCACACTCCTTTCTCAGTTTCGACACTTCCTCGCTGTAGGCTTCGAGGATGTCTTCCTGGGATGCATCAGCCGGCAGATCCTTGGTTGGCCACTGCTCGTAGCGCACACCGTGACGGGCAAGAAGTTCCCTTATTCTTTCCGGGTTCTCGGTGACTGTGTGTGCCTTTTCAGGCTGGCTCTGGTCAAAAATACTCAGGGTGGTCATGGGCGAACCCTCATGGTTTCAAGCTCACATTCAAACAGGAATTCAAAGGCCTCGACATGGCGCAGGCAGTCGGCCATGGTTTTACCCCAGGTATACAGGCCATGGCCGCGAATCAGATACCCGGGCTGCTCGGGGTGCTGCCGGAACCATTCCCGGGTCTGCTCCGCCAGCGCGTCGATATCCTGGGTGTTATCAAACACCGGAACGGCCAGTACCGATTCGTGGGTATCGACTCCCGTAAACGCCTTCTGAAGCTCATAGCCCTCCAGTGTCAGCGGATGGCCAGCTTCCAGCAAGCGGCTGAGAACCGTTGCCTTCACCGAGTGCGTGTGAAGGACCGCTCCAACCTCCGGAAACACCTCGTACAACACCGTATGCAAACGGGTCTCTGCCGAGGAGCGACAATCACTCTGCACCGGGCGACCCGCCAGGTCTACGACCATAACATCGCCGGCACCCAGCTGCCCCTTGTGGCGGCCAGAAACGGTTATGGCAATGTGTTCGCCGTCTACGCGGGCGGAATAGTTGCTGCTGGTTGCCGGTGACCAGCCCTGTTGGTACAAAAAGCGGCCGGCCTCAATTATTGCTTCTGCAGCGACTGCGTATCGGGTTACATCAAACACGAGCTCTCTCCCGGGATTCAGAGTGCTTACAACACTCCCATGGCCGCCATTATAGGGACGAAGCGGCGCCCCGCAAATGATGCCTTGCAGAGATCAGATCGGCGACAATGGAGATGGCAATTTCTGCCGGAGTCTTGCTGGGAATATCGACGCCGATGGGCGCTCGCAGTCTTCCCAGTGCAGCTTCATCGAGCCCCAGAGAGGCCAGTCGTTCCCGCCTTGCTTCCGAGGTTTTCCGGGACCCCATGGCGCCAATGTAAAAAGCATTGGAATGAAGGGCCGCCAGCAAGCCCATATCGTCTATGCGAGGATCATGAGCCAGTGCCAGGATGCCTGACCAAGCGTCGCCAAACTCTCTGGAAATCAGATCATCGGGCAGGCGGCGATCCAGAGGAATCTGATCGTAGCTCCAGCCTGAGGCAAACGTTTCCCTGGGCTCGCAAAGGGTTACAGCAAATTCCGCCGCCGTCGCAAATTCCGCAACGTAACGGGCAACCTCGCCAGCGCCAATCAACAACAGCCGGCACTCAGGCTGCAGAACGTGGACAAGCTGCTCGCCGTCAAAGCTAACAGACTTACCAGCCCTGGCCACAGCGCGCTCCAGAGCCACAATACCATTCAGGGGGACGCGGCGGACCACCGGTTCACGATCGCGCAAGGCGCCCGCAAGCGCGTTAACATGATCAAGGCCTGACTGCCCCTGAAGGGGCTCCACAAGAAGCCGGATCCTGCCGCCGCAAGGCAGTTGGAAATGATCCCGGTCATCATCCGTAATGCCGTAATCAACAAAGACGGGATGATCTGGCCCGTCTTCGGCCGTGCGCCGCAACAGATCCTCCTCCAGACAACCCCCGGAAACCGAGCCGCTCCAGTGGCCGGATTCCGCAATCGCCAGCCAGGAACCAACCGGACGCGGTGAGGATCCCCAGGTCTCGACGATGGTGCACAACCACACCCTCTGCCCCGCCTGCAGCCACTCAGACATCCTGGCAATAACCATCTGACGCCCCGTGGCGACCGAATGAGCGACGCTTGACTCAGACATCGGCTTTCAACGGCAGGCTTCGCTGGCGTTTACCATTCAGTGCGAACAGCGCATTACCCAGGGCCGGAATGACTGGCGGCACGCCCGGCTCACCAACACCGGTCGGCGCCTCGTCGCTATCAACAATATCCACCACCACCTCGGGCCGCTCGTACTGTCTCATCAACGGATAATCGTGGAAGTTGCTCTGCTGGACCTCACCGTTCTGCAGGGTAATTTCCCCGTAGAGCGCTGCCGTCAGGCCGAACAGAATGCCACCCTCGATCTGGTCCTCCACGATACGTGGATTCACGACCTGGCCGCAGTCCACCGAACAGGTGACCTTGTAGACCCGAACAATGCCATTCTCGATTCCGGCCTCCACCACCTGCGCCACATAGGTGCCAAAACTACGGAACAATGCAAGGCCCCGGGCCCGGCCTTCTGGCACAGTGGACTGCCAATTGGCAAGGCGGGCAACCCGATCAAGCACCTCCAGGTGCCGTGGCTCATGGGAAATCAGCCGACGACGAAACTGGTATGGATTTTCTCCGGCCTCGTGGGCCAGTTCGTCCATGAAGGTCTCAACCGCAAAGCCGTTGTGGGAATAGCCCACGGACCGCCACCAGCTAATGGGAATGCCGGGGTCGGTGTGGGTATGGCGAATATCAATATTGGCCACCCGGTAGGGGTACTCAATAGCCCCCTCGATCGCGGAGATATCTTTGGGAGTGGCAATGCCCTCGGCCATCAGGCCGACGGAGCCAAGAGTGTCGTACATGAACTTCGGCGCCCAGGGATACTGGGCAGGCGCCGCGTTGCGAACATACCAGTCAAGGATCTGCGGTCCAACGATCTGGTGATGCCAGCCCGTCAGCTCGCCACCAGACAGACTGGCTTTCATGCGGTGGAGCATCGCCGGACGATAGAGGTCATGGCGGGTGTCTTCTTCCCGGGACCAGATAACTTTAACCGGCCGCCCGATGCGATAGGCCACGGCCGCCGCTTCCTCTATGTAGTCCTGGGTCAGCCGACGGCCAAAGCCGCCGCCGAGAAAGGTGGTATTGATGGTGACATCGTCGGGCCCGAGATCGGTTACCCTGGCCGCCGCGATCCGTCCAAGGTCCGGCGCCTGGGTGGGCGCCCACACGTCCATCCGGTTTTCGCGATACCAGGCCGTGGCGTTCATGGGCTCTAAAGTAGCATGGGCGAGGTAGGGCTGGGCGTACTCGGCTTCCACTACTCGGTCACCCTCCTCCACAGCGCTGGCAAAACTGCCTTCACTGCGCTCGGACTCCCCGGGGTCCTCATCAGCGGCAGAGCGATAGGAATCAAACACATCCTTCGTGGACAAAGACACGGCATCCGAGAAATCCCAGTCTATCCGGAGCGCGTCCTGGGCTTTCCGGGCCCGCCAGTACTTGTCGGCAACGACGGCAACGCCGCGCTCGATCTCGAAAACGTCGAGCACTCCCGCCATTGCCCGGACCTGATCGCCGTTAAAGCCCACTAGCCTGCCTCCGCGCCTGGGCGACCTGGTCACCACCCCATAAACCATGTCCGGAAGTTCCACATCAATCCCATACACCGCGGTTCCCGTCGACTTGGCCCGGGCATCCAGCTTGCCCCTTTCCCTGCCGATGTACTTCCATTCGCTTCGTGGTTTCAGGGCAATGTCACCCCGAACCACTTCTTTGGCAGCCAGCTCGACCAACCTGCCATAGGCCAAGGAATCGATACCGTTCGGGTGCACCACCCGCCCTTCACTGGCCCGGCAATCGCTAGCTTCAACGTTCCAGACCCGAGCCGCGGCCATAACCAGCATCTGCCGGGCTTCAGCCCCCGCCATTCGCAAGGGCTCCCAACTGGTTGCAACACTGGTGCTACCGCCGGTGAGCTGAAGTTTGTACAAAGGATTTCGATACTCGGGTGCCACCGGGGCGAAGCGGGGTTTAATCTGCTCTGGCTGGATTTCCAGCTCCTCGGCAATAAGCGTCGTCAACCCGGTGTAGGTCCCCTGACCCATTTCTACCCGGGCCAGGGTGAAGAAAACTTCGTCATCAGTGGTCAGTTCGAGCCAGGCATCGGGCCGCCATTCACCGGTATCCGGCTCGTAGCCGGTCTGGATTCCGGCACAGCCCGGCAACGTCAGTGAAACCACCAGACTGCCGGAGGCACCGGCACTGACCTTGAGGAAATTCCGTCGGTTCATCGCCATGTTACACGCCCCCTTTCTGAGAGCCGCCTGAAGACTCAGAGCCGGCGACGGATTCTACGGCCGCAATAATCCGCGAGTAGGTCCCGCATCGGCAAAGGTTGCCCGTCATGGCGGCGACGATTTCGTCCCGTGAGGGGGTGGAGTTGTTCGCCAGCAAGTGAGCTGCACTCATAATCTGGCCGGACTGGCAGTAACCGCACTGGGGAACACCGTGTTCTATCCAGGCCTCCTGAAGGGCATGAAGCCGATCGCCATCAGTCAGCCCTTCGATCGTGACGACCTCGCCGCCGGCAGCCATTTCAACGGGCGTGGAACAGGAGCGTACAGGCTGCCCGTTCAGGTGCACCGTGCACGCGCCGCAAAGGCCGGCACCGCAACCGAATTTAGTGCCCTTGAGCCCCAGCTCATCACGCAATACCCACAAAAGCGGCGTATCGCCCTCAATGTTCAGCGACCGCTCGTCGCCGTTAACTGTCAGGCTCACGGCCATCCCAACTCTCTCCTTTGTATTTCCGGTCTTGTTGCCCGGTTTTATTGTTGTGCCCCGGCCTGCGGCAGATGCTCAGGGTTTATTTGACGATTTCCTCGCCATCCTTGTTAACCCAGATCTTGCGTTCACCAGATTCCATCTTGCCGTTGGAGTTCCAGACTTCGCGATCCGTAGTGGCTTCTTCAACTTTACCGTTGTCGTTCCAGATCACTCGATCCTTGCAACCCGCCAGCGCCAGCACGGCCAATACAGCTACTGCAACTTTTTTCACGACGATAACCTCCGCTCAGCCGCCATGGCGGCTCTGATTTAAGGGTGTCTGGGATCGGAGCCGCTAACGGCTTCCGTGGATTTCACGATTATGCTGCTTGTCCCGGTCACTTTTTCGCACCATGACATAAACCGCACCGGTACCACCATGGTGTTTTTGGGCCGAATGAAACGCCAGGACATCGTCCAGCTCCGGTAGCCACTTGGCGAGGTAGCTCTTGAGTTGGGCAATTCCATCGGGATTGCGCTCGCCCTTGCCATGCAGAATGATGACCGAACGCAATCCGTAGCGGACACAATCGCCAATAAACCTGAAAACTTCACGCCGGGACTGCTCAACGGTCATCCGGTGCAGATCGAGGCGCGCCTCGATCGGATACTGCCCGAGCCTGAGCTTGCGGAACACGCCGTGCTGAACGCCCGGCCGCTGCCAGCTCAATACATCGTGAGCCGTGAGCGGTTCCACCATGTCGGATGTCAACGGGTTGGTATCCCGCAACGGTTTCTCCACGGCCGCCCTCTGGCGCTCCAGATGGCCGGGCGTCAGTTCACGGGGCGTTGTTACCTCTGCCCGGTTGGGCTTAGGGATACGCCGGACGTCTTTCATTTCCTCGAGGAAGCTGAGGCGCTCTTCTTTGGTTGTCATGGCATTACAGTTAATAACCAGTTTCAGATACTGACTTTACCACCCGGGTCAGTGGCCTTAAAGAAAACTGATCTATGTCAGGCTTCCTGCGACCAAAATCGTAAGGCGACGAACGCTTTGGCTACACTACACTTCAGACGGACAATAATAACCAGCGAGTGACGACGGACATGGCCTCAGCGAACCCGGAAAATGATCGCCCCCAGAACATCCGAGCAATAATGACGTTTCTGCGGGAACATGCGCCCTTTTCCAGCATGGATGATGCGCATCTGGCGCATTTCGCCGAGAATGCCTCCATTCAGTTTTACGCCGATGGCGACGTTGTCCTCTCTCCGGACCACGACGTCGTAAAACGATTCTACGTAGTCAAACAAGGGCGGATTCGTGGCGAGCGCCACAACGATAAGGAAGACCGCACCGAAACGACCTTCGAAATCAGCCAGGGTGAGTGTTTTCCTCTGGCCGCCATGATCGGCGAGCGGCCAACCAGAACCCTGCACCGGGCATCGGGCGATACCTTCTGCCTCAGTATCGGGCAGGCGGCCTTCGTTACCCTGTTTTCTGAAAGTGAACCCTTTAGGGATTTCTGCCTGCGAGGCGTCAGTAGCCTGCTTGATCAGGTGAACCGGCGCATCCAGTCGAGCGCCATGGCTTCGATGGGTTCCAGTACCTCCCTGGACACCCCGCTGGAACGTTATGCATTGCGAAATCCCATTGTGTGCTCGCCGGACCTTCCAGTGCGCAAGGCCGTGGCGCGTATGCACGAGAACAATGTCGGCAGCATTATCATTACCGATGAAAACCGCATCCCGACCGGCATTTTCACACTGCGGGACCTTCGGACCATGATCGCCGAGGGCACCGGCCCGCTGGACACACCCATCCGACAGGTCATGACCAAGGATCCCTGCTGCCTGCCCTCCCATGCGGATGCATTCGAAGCCGCCATGCTGATGGCGGAGCACCATTTTGCCCATTTGTGCGTCATCGACGACGACCACAAGCTGATTGGCGTAGTTTCGGAACGGGACCTGTTCTCCCTGCAGCGGGTGGATCTGGTTAACCTTGCTCGCACCATCGGCACCGCCACCCACCTTCGTACCCTGGTGAGCCTGCGAGCGGACGTCTCCCGCCTGGTGGATGCCATGCTTGCCCACGGCGCTGACTCCGGGCAAGTGGTCAAGATCATCACGACACTCAACGATGTTACTGTCCGTCGGGTCCTGGAACTGAACATCAAGAAACACGACCCCGGCATTCCCTTTACCTGGCTGACATTCGGCAGCGAGGGTCGACAGGAGCAGACTCTGTTGACGGACCAGGACAATGGCATCCTGTTCCAGACGCCCGAAGGCATGACCGAAGAACAGGTCCGGGAGAAGCTGCTGCCGTTTGCCCGGAGGGTTAACGACGAACTGGCCGAGTGCGGCTTCACCTTGTGCAAAGGCAACATCATGGCCAGCAATCCGAAACTGTGCCTCAGCGACAGGGAATGGGACGACTGGTTTATCCGCTTTATTGACGCATCCACGCCCCAGAACCTGGTTTATTCCTCGATTTTCCTGGATATGAGGGCCATCTACGGGCCGACAGAGCCTCTGGATGCCCTTCTGGAGAAGGTTCTTGCACGGATCCGGAAAAACGCGCTGTTCCAGAAAATGCTTGCCGGCAATGCCTTCCAGCGCAAGCCACCGCTGACCATGTTCCGCAACTTCCGCTACCTGTCGGATGAAGGCAACAAGCATTCACTGGACCTTAAACGCCAGGGCCTGGCGCCGTTTGTTGAAGCTGTTCGGGTCTTTGCCCTGGCGAATGGCGTTGAGACGGCAAACACCCTGGAACGAATGGATGAACTGGCCAAAAAAGGCATCTTCGACCCGAAAGATGCCAACGCCTGGAAAGAAGCCTATAGCCTGATCCAGGCGATCCGGATGCGGGCGCACCAGGAAATGCTGGCAAAGGACCAGGAGCTGACCAACTATATTGATCCCGACGATCTGAACCCGCTCGACCGCCGGATCCTGCGGGAATCCTTCAGGCAGGCTCAGCGGTTGCAGCAGAAGCTCGAAGTGACTTACCAACTCTGACCTTCAGGCGCGAGACATGCTGGAACAAATAAAACAATGGATTGAGCATCGGCGGGGCGGGAAGATCGGAAGCCACGACCCTGGCAATCTGCCCCACGCGAAAACACCGGGAGAACAGCTCCTCACGGATTGCCGTCTGATTGTGCTCGATCTGGAAACCACGGGGCTGAATGCCGCCAAGGATGAAGTCATTGCTATCGGAGCAGTTGCTATCAGGGGCGGCATCATCCACCTCGGCGACCAGTTCGACCTGATTCTGAGGCGGCCAGAGCTCGACATCAGGGAAACGGTGCTTATTCACGGAATCGGGCCGGAAGCTCTGACCCAGGGGCACGAAATCGAGGACGCCCTGCTTTACCTCCTCGAGTGGATGAATGGCGACCCGATTCTGGCCTACCACTCGGCGTTCGACCAGAAATTTCTGGAGAAGACATTGAAGGCTCAGCTGGGATACTCCCAGCCCCACACCTGGATGGATGTCGCAGACTTGATGCCTGCGTTTTTCCCCAACACGAAAACCGGTGGCAAGGGGCTCGACAATTGGGCGGATTATTTCGGCCTTGAAGTCAGCGAACGACACCACGCTGCCTCGGACGCTCTTGCCACCGCCGAGCTTACCCTGATAGCCCTGAATAAGGCCCGCACCGAGGGCGTAAAAACCCTGAAGGGATTGCACGACAAGCTTCATTACCATCGGCGTCTGCAAAACATGCATCGTTACTGAATGGATGCTGGCCCAGACGTCTCGAAAATAGACGGACGTCACGCCAAATTACTGAGAATTAGACCTTTTGCCAATATCTATAAATCGCTTGACCAGTAAAGTCAGTAGGGACAACTAGTCGGAGAAGTACTTATATGAATAATAAATTCTCTAACCGAAGTGCCTCACCAAAAACCCACCCAACCTCCACAACAACAACACAGGAGTGATCCTATGTCAGGTCATAGCTACGACGCTGAAGCCTACTGGAAGGCGAATCTACGCCTGATATTCGGGAGCCTGATCGTCTGGGCCCTGGTATCTTACGGCTTTGCAATTCTGCTCCGTCCAATGCTCGCGGGCATTCCGATTGGTGGTACCGATCTGGGCTTCTGGTTCGCCCAGCAAGGTTCCATCCTCACGTTCATCGCTCTGATCTTCCACTACGCGTGGCGCATGAACAAGATCGATGAAAAATTCGGCGTGCACGAGGAGTAAGAACGAATGAGTCAATTTGCCATTAACATCATGTTTGTAGGGGGCTCCTTCCTCCTCTACATCGCAATTGCTATCTGGGCCAAGGCCGGGAGCACGAGTGACTTCTACGTTGCCGGTGGCGGCGTTCACCCGATCACCAACGGCGCAGCAATCGGCGCCGACTGGATGTCCGCGGCATCGTTTATCTCCATGGCAGGTCTGATCGCTGCCGGTGGCTACGCCAACTCCACCTTCCTCATGGGCTGGACTGGCGGTTACGTTCTGCTGGCGATGCTGCTGGCTCCGTACCTGCGGAAGTTCGGCAAGTTCACGGTGCCCGAGTTCATCGGTGACCGCTTCTACAGCAAGAACGCCCGCCTGGTGGCGGTTATCTGTCTGATCGTAGCGTCTGTAACCTACGTTATCGGCCAGATGGCTGGTGCCGGTGTTGCCTTCTCCCGCTTCCTCGAAGTGGACTCCACCGTAGGTCTGATGATCGCGGCAGTGGTGGTATTCGTCTACGCGGTAATGGGCGGCATGAAGGGCATCACCTACACCCAGGTGGCCCAGTACTGCGTACTGATCATTGCCTACACTATTCCTGCGGTGTTCATCTCCCTGCAACTGACTGGCAATCCGCTTCCCCCGCTGGGTCTGTTCTCGACTCACGTGGATTCCGGCATGCCGATCCTCGACAAGCTGAACCAGGTTATCACTGACCTCGGCTTCAACGAGTACACCGCCGATATCGACAACAAGCTGAACATGGTTCTGTTCACCCTGTCGCTGATGATCGGTACTGCAGGTCTGCCCCACGTTATCATCCGCTTCTTCACCGTACCGAAGGTGGCTGACGCGCGCTGGTCTGCCGGCTGGGCCCTGGTATTCATCGCCCTGCTGTACCTGACTGCACCGGCTGTTGCTTCCATGGCTCGTCTGAACCTGATGACCACCATCTATCCGGACGGGACCGCTGCGGAGCCAATCCAGTACGACGAGCGTCCAAACTGGATCAAGGAATGGGAAATCACGGGTCTTATCCAGTTCACCGACAAGAACCAAGATGGTCGTATCCAGCTTTACAACGACAGCGAAGCCTTCGCGCCTACGGCTGAAGCCCGCGGCTGGAACGGCAACGAGCTCGTCGTTAACCGGGATATCCTGGTACTGGCCAACCCGGAAATCGCCAACCTGCCCGGCTGGGTCATCGGTCTGATCGCAGCAGGTGGTCTGGCAGCAGCACTGTCCACAGCGGCCGGTCTGTTGCTCGCGATCTCCTCGGCGGTCAGTCACGACCTGATCAAGGGCTCCATCAACCCGGCGATCTCGGAGAAAGGCGAACTGTTGGCAGCGCGGATATCCATGGCGGTCGCAATCGTTGTTGCCACCTACCTTGGGGCCAACCCTCCAGGCTTTGCGGCACAGGTCGTTGCGCTTGCATTCGGTATCGCGGCAGCTTCCCTGTTCCCGGCGCTGATGATGGGTATCTTCTCCAAGCGCGTGAACAACAAAGGCGCCATCGCCGGCATGCTGACCGGTCTGGCCTTCACCCTGGTATACATCTTTGTTTACAAGGGCTGGTTGTTCATTCCGGGCACCAACAACCTGGCAGACACTCCGGATAACTGGGTGCTGGGCATCTCCCCGCTGTCTATCGGCGCGGTTGGTGCAATCGTCAACTTTGCGGTAGCCTTCGTTGTATCCAACGCAACTGAAGAACCGCCCGTTGAGATTCAGGAACTGGTTGAAAGCGTCCGTTACCCGCGTGGTGCCGGTCAGGCTCAAGACCACTAAGCAACATCTCAGCCTGCTTCGTTCAATGAACTGACAGGTTGATACTGAACGGGCTTCCTCAATGAGGGAGCCCGTTCTTTTTTTGAGGAAGTCATTCTATGTTCTGGACATTTGTCGCCACTGTTTTTTGCGGCCTCGGCACTGCCGGTATCGCTCTTGGTATCCGTGCTGCCACCCGAAACAAAGCCCCGAAGTGGATTATCCCGGTGTTTGCCGGCGCGGGCATGCTCGGCTATCTCATTTATATGGAATACACCTGGTTCGATCAGAAAGAGGCCCGTCTGCCCGCAGAAGCCGTCATTGTGAATACCGAAACCGATGGCATCCTGTGGCGCCCCTGGACCTTCGTTTTTCCCTATGTCACTGCATTCTCGACAGTCGATACCAAAAGCATCAGTCGTGACACGAACAGCGAAGACATTGTTCGCTTTACCCTGTACCGCTTCGAGCAGAAAATGACGGATGCCGTGTCCCACCGCATTCACATCATTAACTGTGCTACCCGGGAACTGGTACCACTGGGTTCTGACGGAAGCCCTCGAGTGGACAACCTGAAGCTGCTTGAACCCGTAGACACCCTGTATAAGACCGTTTGCGCAGAGTGATACCTCGTTAGCGTGATGCTTCAACCTGCTGATACCGTCGGGAACGTACAACAATGATTAGTGCCTGGCTGCTGGTCCTCATTTCCATCACCTACATCTCGATCCTGTTTGTGATCGCCTGGGCCGGCGACAAGCACCCCGGCCTGTATCGCAAACGCCTGGCACGCACCCACATATACGCACTGTCTCTGGCAGTCTACTTCACCTCCTGGACCTTCTATGGCGCCGTTGGCCGCGCCACCCAGGAGGGGCTCGGTTTTCTGCCCATCTACCTGGGCCCGCTGCTGGTGTTTGTTTTCGGCGCGCCCTTGCTGCGCCGCATCATTTATATCAGCAAGCGCAATAACAGTACGTCCATTGCCGATTTCGTCGCCTCCCGTTACGGCAAATCCCAGCTACTGGCGGCAATGATTGCGACATTCGCCCTGATCGGCAGCGTCCCCTACATAGCCTTGCAGCTCAAAGCCATTGCCATGGGCTTCAACGTGCTTTCGGAAACGGGCACCGGCTATGAGGAACTGAGCACTGCGGCCTGGAACGATTCCGCCTGGTACATCACTCTTGCCCTGGCAGTATTTACCGTCCTGTTCGGAACCCGCCATCTGGAGTCCACCGAGCATCACCGGGGCATGATCCAGGCCGTGGCCTTCGAGTCACTGATCAAACTCGTGGCCTTCGTCGCCGTCGGACTGTTCGTTGGCTATGGCCTCTACGGCGGATTCGGAGACCTGTTTGAGCGGGCGAAAGACGCAGATCTGATTGGCACCCTGACGACCGACGGCATTGAAGCGCCAGCTTTTATAACCCAGACGCTCATTGCCATGCTCGCCATCATCTGCCTGCCCCGGCAGTTTCATGTCATGGTGGTCGAAAATACCGACCATCGGGATTTCGAAATTGCACGCTGGGCCATGCCCATCTACCTGATCGTGGCCAGCGCATTTGTACTCCCGATTGCAGCCGCCGGACTGTTGTCGCCCGAGGCCTCAGCCGGCAACCCTGACGTTCTGATACTGCAGCTGCCGATCATGGCCGGCGAGGAATGGCTGGCGATACTCGCGTTCCTCGGTGGCGGCTCGGCCGCAGCCGCCATGGTTATCGTATGCTCCGTGGCCATCGCCACCATGGTCAGTAACGAAATCATCATGCCGGCGCTGCTGAAGTTTTTCCGGCCAGGCATGAACCGACGGACGGATCTCAGTTACCTGCTGTTGAGTATCAGACGTGTCGCTATTTTCGTGGTGTTGCTCACAGCCTATGGTTTTTACCGGATGGCTGGTGAAGACTACAGCCTGACAGCCTTCGGCCTGCTCTCGTTTGCTGCGGCAGCACAATTCGGGCCTGCCTTGGTGGGCGGTATTATCTGGCGCCGGGGCAATTATATGGGGGCCGTTTGGGGCCTGGGCCTCGGCTTCCTGATGTGGTGCTACACCCTGCTACTGCCGGCGCTCGCCACCACGGGATGGGTCAACGACACCCTGGTTCAGCAGGGAATCCTGGGGTTGAACTGGACTCGGCCTACTGCACTGTTCGGGTCCGAGCTGGACCAGACAAGCCACGGCATTATCTGGAGTTTGGGGATCAACACGGTCGTGTACATCGTCCTCTCAATGCTCACTCGCCAGCGTGTCCGCGAAAAAATCCAGATTGCTTCTTTCTTTCACGATCCACAGCCCAAGGCCGAAACGGCCCAACACCAGAGCTGGCAGGGTGAGATACTGACGTCCGACCTGCAGGCCCTTACGGACCGGTTCATGGGTGAAGAGCGCTCAGAAACCATTTTCCGGAATTACGAGCGCCGCAATGCCATTCGACTGCACCCACACCGCCCGGCGTCCGCCCATCTGATGAAATACATCGAGCGCCAGTTGGCTTCGGTGATTGGCGCCTCTACGGCCAGAGTGGTCCTGGAATCTACCCTCACCGGCCGGGACATGCAGATCGAGGACGTTGTCAGCATTGTCGATGAAGCGTCCCAGGCCATGACTTTCAGCCGCGAGCTGCTGCAGTCGGCCATTGAGAACATTAGCCTGGGCGTGTCAGTGGTGAACCATCAGCAGCAACTGGTGGTCTGGAACCATCGTTACCTGGAGCTGTTTACCTATCCGAAAGGCTTCGTCAGGGTCGGACGCCCAGTCGAAGATCTGATGCGTTACAACCTGACCAACGCCAACCTCTCTGCCCGCAGGATTGATGAAATCGTGGCTGACCGCTGCACCAGCATGCGCGAGGGTCGGCCAATGTCCTATGAGCGCCAGAGGCCCGATGGAACCGTTTTGCGTATTGATGGCAGTCCGATCCCCGGGGGTGGCTATGTCACCACCTTCCAGGACATTACCGCCATGCGTCGAACCGAGCAGGCCCTGAAGGAAACGAACATTTACCTGGAACAGCGGGTAAAGGAACGTACTCAGGAGCTCCAGGTGATCAATGAGCAGATGCTGAAAGCCAAATCGGTGGCCGAGCAGGCGAACCAGAGCAAGACACGCTTCCTGGCTTCGGCCAGCCACGACCTGCTCCAGCCCCTGAACGCAGCCAGACTGTTTACCTCTGCCCTCGCCGGGAAAGCAGATGACGGTGAGATGAAAGATCTGGTAGACCACATCGACAGTTCCCTGGGGGCCGCCGAAGAAATCATCAGCACCCTGCTGGATATTTCCAAGCTGGATGCAGGGGCCCTGGAGCCAAACATCGGGGTTTTCCCCGTCAACGACATCATGCGCCATCTTGCAACCGATTTTTCCGCCATCGCCAAGGACCAGAACCTGGAGCTGCACGTTGTACCCAGCACGGTCTGGATCCGATCGGATTCCAAACTCCTGCGTCGCGTGGTCCAGAATTTCCTTTCCAATGCCATACGCTACACACCAGAAGGCAAGATCCTCCTGGGATGCCGTCGCCTGAAAGGCTATATCCGGATAGAGGTCTGGGACACCGGTCCTGGCATACCCGAGGATCAACTGACCCATATCTTCGAGGAGTTCCGTCGGTTTCAGCATGGCCGGGACAAAAAGGGCCTGGGCCTTGGTCTTGCGATCGTCGATCGTATCAGCGGTATGCTGAACCACCCGGTCAGCGTCCATTCTGTCCAGGGTCGCGGTAGCGTCTTTGGGATAACGGTACCAACAGCCGCGCCCGAGCAAAACGAAGCCGCCGCTGCCAAGCCCACTGCAGGCTCCCGGAGAGTCTCAAACCTCGGGGGACTGCATTTCCTGTGTATCGATAACGACCCGGCCATCCTCCAGGGAATGGTGGCGCTACTGGGCAATTGGAAGTGTGATGTGACCGCGGCCGAAAGTCTGGAAGATGCCATGGCAAAACTGGAAGGGGAAAGCCCGGATATTATACTTGCCGATTATCAACTGGACGAAAACAAGAATGGCCTCGACGCCATGGACAGCATTCGTGGTGCGTTGAACGCGGACATCCCTGGAATACTCATCACCGGCTATATGGCGCCTGAAGTGCGGGAAGATGCCATAGACCGTGGTTACCAGATTCTTTACAAACCGGTAAAACCTGCTGCACTGAGGGCACTGGTTAACAAGCTACTCAAACAGAAGCGCTCATGACCGATTCCAAAGCTGACTTCAACCCGTTCGGCAAGCTCACCTATCTGGTTATTGATGACTTCGAGAATTTCCGGTTGTCCATGCGCCAGATGCTGCGCAGCTGCGGTGCCGACAAAATTGAGCTGGTAGCCCATGCCAATCAGGCGATTCAGTACTGTACCTACAATCACGTAGATGTCGTGTTGTGTGACTTTAATCTTGGCGAAGGCAAGAACGGCCAGCACATACTGGAGGAGCTTCGGCATAAAAAACTTCTCAAGCGCTCGTCTCTCTTCCTGATGGTGACTGCCGAAACGTCCAAGGAAATGGTCATGGGAGCGAGGGAATATCAACCCGACGCTTACCTAACCAAACCGATCAATCGAGCCGTACTGGAGAAGCGCCTGGGCGCCCTGATCAGCCAGCGCAACATCCTCCTGCCCATTAACCGGGAAATCGATCGGGAGAACTACCCGGAGGCTATTTCACTATGCCTCCAGGCACTGCCGCGGCAGCCTCGTTACAAGACCTGGCTTATGAAAACCCTGGGCGACCTGTATTTCCAGCTGGGCGACCTGGCTCACGCACTCAAGATCTACGATGACGTCCTGGCACAACGTGAGCTTTCCTGGGCAAAGCTCGGGCGGTGCAAGGTTCTGCTTGCCAAACGAAGTCTCGACGAGGCGGTAGACGGCCTCAGAGACCTTCTGGCAAAGCATCCGGACTACATGGAGGCGTATGACCTGCTCGCAGAGGGGCTGGAACGACAGGGGCGTCCTACACAGGCACAGCAAGTGCTCGAAAAAGCCGCCGAGCATTCCCCCAATGCGCTGCTCCGGCAAAAGCATCTAGCCGAACTGGCAGGTTCAAACCAGGACATGGACACGGCTTCAGATGCATGGCGTCGAACCGTTGAACTGGGGACCTACTCGATACATGACAACTCCGAACACTACCTTGCACTGGGCCAGACACTGTCGGACCTGAGTGAAGGCGACCTCAACGAGGCTGGTGCCGAGAAGGCCAAAGAAGCGCTGGCGGTACTCAAAAAAATGGAAAAGCGATTCGATGGCGAGGAAGGTATCGGTCTACGCAGCCGCATCGTGCAGTGCCGGATTTACGCAGGGCAGGGACAGGATCGACAGGCTGCGAAGATTCTTGAGAGTATCAGGCCGGAGCTCCAGGATACCACCGTTCTGGATGCCAGAACGGGGCTTGATTACGCCAAAACCCTGTTTCGCCTGGGGCATGAATCCGATGCGAAACAGTTGCTGGCCGAGATGTCCGAACGCTTCAGCAACGATCCTGAAACTCTCCAGAAGATCGAAAGCCTGCTGGATGAACCCGTGGGATTCCGCCAGAAGATCAAGGCCAGAAGCCTGAACCGGGATGGCATCAAAGCCTTCGAATCCGGAAACTTGCAAGAAGCAGCAGAAACGTTTTCAAAGGCTCTAGAGATCGTGCCTGATCACGCAGCCCTGAACCTTAACCTGGTTCAGGTACTGATGAAGGAACACGACAATAACCCGACCAGCACTGAGCTCCTCAAGCGCTGTCAGTCCTGCCTTGATCGGTTATCAGGACTACCTGAGCAACATCGCCAACATAGGCGATATATCGCCTTAAAACGCAAGCTGAAGGGACTGATGGAATGAACGACCAGAATATCGATTTTTCAATGGTACTCGCCTCAGCCGTTCACGATATGAAGAACTCGCTAGGCATGCTCCTGAACTCCCTGGACGAACTTCGCACCGAACACGAGGAAAACCTGGGGGAATCTGCACGTTTCAATACTCTTCAGTACGAAGCCGAAAGGATGCACAACGATCTGGTGCAACTTCTCGGCATCTACCGCCTTGGCGAGAACAACCTCTCCGCGCACATTGAGGAACACTTTGTGCCGGATTTCCTGACCGAACACCTGGCACGACACACACCTCTGCTTAAGGGCCTGGGCATTGATGTTTCGATAGAGGCTGAAGACATCAACGGCTTTTTCGACGAGGACCTTCTGACCGGCGTGTTAAATAACACCATTAACAACGCGATTCGCTACACGCGAAGCAAAATCCTGCTTACTGCTGGTGAAAGAGATGGATATCTGGTGATTGGTGTTGAAGACGACGGGAAAGGCTATCCGGAGAGTATGCAACATACCGGCACCCTGAACTTCAAATCACTTGATTTCAAAAGTGGCAGCACCAGTCTTGGGCTGTTTTTCGCCTCCTCCGTCGCCAAACTGCACAGTGAGGGAGAGAGAAGTGGGTCTATAAAGCTCCACAACGGTGGGAGCCTGGGTGGTGGGGTGTTTGAGATTTGGTTGCCTTGAGTCGGCTGCTTTAGCTTCAGGCAATAAAAAACCCCAGCATCGAGGATGCTGGGGTTTTGTATTAGGAGCCTGACGATGACCTACTCTCACATGGGCAACGCCACACTACCATCGGCGCTGGTCTGTTTCACTTCTGAGTTCGGGATGGGATCAGGTGGTTCCAGACCGCTATGGTCGTCAGGCAAAACGGTTGATCACTGGGGGACGAGATGGAACGGTCAGAGGTGACTCTGAGTGATGATCGATTTCTTTTTGCGTTATCCGCAATTGTCTTGGGTGTTATATAGTCAAGCCGCACGAGCAATTAGTATCGGTTAGCTCAACGCCTCGCAGCGCTTACACACCCGACCTATCAACGTCCTGGTCTTGAACGGCTCTTCAGGGACCTCGAGGGTCCAGGGAGATCTCATCTTGGAAGGGGCTTCCCGCTTAGATGCTTTCAGCGGTTATCCTGTCCGAACATAGCTACCGGGCAATGCGACTGGCGTCACAACCCGAACACCAGAGGTTCGTCCACTCCGGTCCTCTCGTACTAGGAGCAGCTTTCCTCAAATCTCCAACGTCCACGGCAGATAGGGACCGAACTGTCTCACGACGTTCTAAACCCAGCCCGCGTACCACTTTAAATGGCGAACAGCCATACCC
>NZ_JAYMEW010000005.1:0-321480 GCF_037029655.1 Marinobacter sp. CH_CUG1437-1
GAAAGTTACAAGCTAGACTATGAAAGGTGGGTCAATTTTATTGGCCAAAGGTGGGTCAAAATAAATGGCCATTGACAATGCGATACCAAAATCTCAAAACCTGTATGTGCCGGAGGGGTATCAGGCTTTAAACAACCCATTCCTGGCAAAAGCGGAATATACCATTCGTAAAGCACACTACCAAACCATGAGCGCTGGTGATTTGGCAAAAAAAATGGCTGTTTCTGAACGTACGCTAAATCGTAAGTTAAAAGAGTTAACCGGAGAAACTCCTAAAGCCTTTATTGACGGGGTTAGAATAAGCCATGCTTGCACATTGTTAGCAACCACCAATACGTCCGTAAAGGAAATCGCCCTTTCCCTGGGTTATACGGACGATAGCGTATTTCGTCGTCTCTTTAAGCAGAAAATAAAAATGACACCTTCGAACTATCAACAACAAAGACGCAATAATTAAAGTTAAGCTTTTAGCCTAACGCCAGCCAGCATGCGCGGCTACGGAATGGAGGCGAAGCCGCAATGGAGTAGACGTCGCCGTGCCTGGCTTTGTTAGGTGATTAACCACGAGATACCCAGTCAGTCACTATCGATTTTGCGAGGTTAAACTCTGGCATTTTGGTCTGTGCATCAATGGTTTTTGCTGCCTCAGATGGCGTGGTATTTTTAAACTTGCACCTATTGAAATAGCTTTGTAGCTTTTGCTGGTGGCGCTTTAATGGCCGATCAGAACCAGCCAAAATCCAATACACGATATGAACAAGAGCATCCTCGTGCTTATTTTCTAGCCTGAGAATGTTGGCCATGTCTTCATGAACACTGGCATCAAGCGCGACTGCTTGCCTAGCAGTAAAGCCTGATCGGTTGGCGTGCTGCATGTAGAAAGATTTCTGATCATGATAGAAGCCCCAAGCCTCATCGTACTGCTTAGCTTTGACGGCAGCTTTAGCTTTATGACCCGCTTCCGCCGCTTTTCCCAGAAAATCATTTTGATGGAAGTCAGCCATGGCGTTTTTTGCGTAATCATCAAACTCTTGATCGGCCTTTGGCCTTTTCTTCTTGAAGATGCTGAAGAATCCCATTCAATCACCTAACGCCCGGCTCACACGCCGGTTTGGAGCCGCGAAGCGGCGGAAAATCGGTCGCCGTGCAGCCGATTGTTAAGGCTTTGGCGATTCGCTGAGCCATCCTAAGATATCTGGCAGCCCTATACTGGACAGTAAGGCAAAACCCAGCAAAGCGAATGCGAAAATTAAGAACTGCCATGGCCTGGCCCGCATGAATGAAAGCCATACCTTTATCCTTTTTACCGACTCAGGAGTACTCGGCAGGCTATGCAAAGAGACTTCAGCGGTAAGTACACGACGGGCTTTCCGTAGTGAGTTTTTGACCCCCACTCGATAAGCACTCTCATGTAAATCAAACCGATACACACTTGGATCGAACTGAATTCCGTAGGACGCAGCCTTTCTACCGATGCCCTCCGAAAAACCGCTGAGCCGATCAAGATATCTCGAATCATCAAAGAGCTCTGAGATCAGACCATTAAGCTCAGCTATTTCCTTGGAACTAATTTCAGAATTCTGGTGGCTCAGAACCTTCGCAAGCTCATCCTTTGACAATTTTTCCTTATCCGCGATCAGCTTTAACCAAACAGCGCTGACCTTTTGAAATGAAGGAACAACAAACCGATTTCCATCATATTTAGCAGACTGATAATAAGCATCTATCTCCGTGCGGGCCGTAGACTCAGACTCGCTATCAATCGCTTGTAATTTTGTCTTCAGAATTTCAAGCACAATCGATCAGTTCCATGACTCGCCTTAACGCCAATATTAAGCAGCGCCCGACTAGGGCGTCCGGTGGACGGCCGCCAGGCCGGGAACGAACTTGAATGAATGGTTAGGCATAGACTACTCCGGCGATTCCGAGTCTTGGACAGGTACCTCGGTAATGCCGGTAAAAATGCTCAAAATGCCGGCACCAATAATGAAGCCCAATGCCAAACTCAAGGACAGGCTAAACAGGAATAGTGTGATCGTGACCATCCCCAAACCTACACCTTCCATCGCCGCAATCGCCATTGCTTCCGGAGAATGCGAAATGAGACGAATACCAAATATCTTTCGCGGTTCTATCCGAAACTCCGAAAGCCAAGCTCCCACAATACATAATGGCATGCTGAGTCCCAGCATGAGCGCGATACCAGAGTGCTCATCCCACCACTCCGGTGTTGTTGCCATGGCAAGAGTGACTGCAAAGCAGGCACCGGCCACCGCATACGATATTTGTGCAACTCGCTTCATCCTGATGCGCCATTTCTGAATTCAATTTGTGCCTAACGCCGAAGCACAGCGGCGACCTTGGAGTGGCTACGAAGGAGCCACGGAAAGGGCGTCCGGCGGCCATCGGCCGCGTACTGCTGCGAATTGTTATATTTACTTGTGCTGGGCATGGAACAAAAGGTCCTGAATTACTCCCAGCGCTTTTGGGATTTCGTTTTTCCTGATATCTACACTGCCGGGAGCTACATTCTGGCCAATGAAAAATCCCCGGTACTCAAAATACCGGTTCCATGCTTCGGAGAATGATTTTCGCTCTCCGGCACCCAAGTAGGGCTCAAATTCAATCTTCGCTTTCAGGTGTTTCGTGTAAGCCTCATCGGTGAGCACTCGCGGGACATCAAGAGAGCCTTTCTCAAGCAGCAGGATTTCGTCAACAAATTGGGAGCGGAATTTAGCTGCAGCTTGGCTGAGGGCAGAGCGGCGATACATGAAAAGCGCAGAAAAATATGCGATCACCCCACCTACGATGGCTCCGACCAATGCGGCAACTACACTTTCGCTCATGCACTACCCTCGAAAAATATAACGCGGAGCTTTGCGGCAATTTTGGAGCCGCGAAGCGGTGGAAAAATTGTCCGGCAACAGCGGCTGGTTATGCATTATTCGTAGTGGCTCCAGAGCCTGAGGACCTTCACCACTCGCTCGTCCTCGAGCACTTGGTAGACCAGACGATGCTGAATATTGATGCGGCGTGAATAGGCCCCCGCGAGATCACCAATGAGCTTCTCAAACGGGGGCGGCTTGCGGTATGGATCTTCCGCTATCAGCGCTAACAGTTCCTGAGCTTTTGGTTTGAGGCCGCTGGAGGCCAACTTTTTTGCATCTTTCTGAGCTTGCTTGGTGTAAACCAACTTCCATGTCACCAGTTCAGCTCCTCATCGCATTCATCCACGGGGGTATCCATCCCTTCCCGAATAGACTCCCGCATACCGGGTACGGAGAGCAGATAAAGTGTTTCCTGAATAGCAGACCAGTCTTCTTCGGATACCAGAACAGCCTTGTTCCGCTTACCCATGATGACGATTGGTTGGTGGGACTCGGCAGTTTCATCAATCAACCGATAAAGGTTGCTGCGCGCCTCAGTTGCTGTGATTCCGGTCATGACGCACCTCTTGCGTGTTTAACTTTTAATCAAGTGTACGCTTTTGGGTACGTACGTCAAGACGAACGCATTGCATAACGCCCGGGCTCAGCGGCCGATTTGGAGGCGCACCGCGCCGGAAAAGCGGTCCGCTGCAGCCCCTGGTTATGCGTACTTTGTGACACCAACATGCTGATCAAACTGCTTTTGTTCAGTCTCAGATAATTTAGACCGATGCAATCTGAGTGAGAATCCGCCGTGCAGAACGCCACCTTCATTCACCATCCAATCCACGAGATCGGTAGCACCGACAGAGAACTGTTGTCCCACCTCGACATGAGGAAAAAACTCTGGGACCTCAAATATCTCAGCTATAAAGCCGTTTCCATCAAGGCGAGTGTTTGCCAACCACATGAAGGCAGAATTGTCGCCATCCCTGAGCTTCAGCTTAACCATGGCCTCAAACATTGGCGACCCATCTTCCGGCAACATGGCCCTAAACTTCGAAAGCGTCTCATGAGCCTGACTTATCGCATTTTGATACTCGGCACTTTGACTATCCATTTGGGAAAGGATGGGCCTGGATCTATGTCCGGCTTTCGCCCGAGATCTCGTCGAAGCATTTGCCATTCATACCAAACATTCTCGGGGTCAAGATCCACGTATCCGCGACTTTCGTCCATCTTCTTCGCATCATCTACTTCCATCATCATGCAGGACGCACCATCGCGAATAGAGATGACCTCTTCATAATCCAGAGGTGAACCCTTTTTATCTTCCGCATTAAAAAGAATTGCAGATAACGCAGGTATGAAATACGGAATCAAATTATTTGAATCCTCCGGCACCTTTCCCTCCTTCTTCCGCATAACGCTTGCAGCATGCGCGCCCACGAAATGGAGCCGAAGGCGCAATGTAGTGGGCGTCGCCGTGCCTGCACTGGTTATGTTTTGATGCCCGAATGTTCATATCACCTCCAAGGAACCATCTGGGTGAGAAACGTTGATGCTCTCGTATTGCGAAACCTCTGTATGGAAGAAGAGCGAAACATCACCTGTTAGAGCCACCTTCAGAATCAGCGGTGATTCATTGCTGATTGATACGACTTTTTTCCTTGGAACATGGATAATCCCTTCCGTAGTTACCCAGTCGCCGTCAAACCACAGACCACGGACACCAGAAACCTCGCCCTCTAACCTATGAAGGGCTTGGATCACAACCCCTTTCTCAAAGGCAACTTGGGCATCATAAGGGCCAACGGAAAGTTGGTTAACCTCTTGCCCGATTAGGTCTTGCCAGTGCGACTCTTCAGGTAGCTCGTACATATCTCACGAAACATAACAGCTAATTATACGAACGCGTTCGTATATCACCCGTTCGTAAAACCCCATTTAAAAACCATCACAAAAACATGAGTTTGCTGAATAAAAACAAGCTCTTGAGCACCACTTACCACGGCTACCGCCGGAGTTATACGCCCTTGTTTGAGCCACTCCTGCTCCTACCGTGGGCGTATAATTCCGCCCATCCTTTTCCAACTTTTTAACCCTATCAGATAGTTACCGACATTTCTCATGCGGTTTCCGGAGTTTTGCGAACGCGTTCGTATAACTCCGGCACTCTGGGTCGTGGCACTACCCTCCCAGCCACATACCTGAGATACTCATCTATACCCACCAAACAGGATGTACCGGCCGTTTCGATTCGCCAGAGCGTGGGCAAAGTTGCTCCCTGGTTTACTGGCGGAGCGACGGGGAACAATAACGACAGGAGGTCACTCCCATGAAACGCATCGCTGTCTGCCTTGATGGCACCTGGAATCGCCCGGAGGAAATCCTGGGCGAGGACTATCCCACCAACGTTCTGCAATTTGCCCGCGCCATCCGGCCTACCGACGGTAACGGGGTGGAGCAGGTGGTGTTTTACGACTGGGGCATTGGCTCCTACCACGATTCACTTCGGGCCGGTGCCACCGGGTACGGGCTGGAGAAGAACGTCATGGACGGCTATCGGTTTCTGGTGCACAACTACGAGCCGGGCGACGAAATTTTCCTGTTCGGGTTCAGTCGCGGTGCCTACACGGCCCGCAGCCTGTGCGGGATGATCAATAACTGCAGCATTGTGCGAAAGGAACATGGCAGCCGGATCGAGGAGGCCTTCAAGCTCTACAAAACCAAGAAGCACAAAGCCAATGGCGACCACTCCATGGCCTGGAAGGCGAAGTATTCGCTGGAGCAGCGCACGCCGATCCGGTTTGTCGGGGTGTGGGATACCGTGGGCGCACTGGGCCTGCCCTTCACGTTCTTCGGTCTGATCAAGGATCAGGACCTGTTCTACGATCGCAAGATCGGTAGCAACATTCGCGTCGCCCGCCACGCGCTCTCGCTGGACGAGCAGCGGGAGGATTTCGAGCCCACGCTCTGGGACCCGCGCGATGGAACGGATATGGAGCAGGTGTGGTTTGCTGGCGTGCACTCGGACGTCGGCGGCGGTTATGGCCCAGACAAGCAGGGTCGCACCCTGGCCGATATTCCCCTGCTGTGGCTGAAGGCGGAAGCGCAAAAGCAGTCCCTGGTGTTCAACGATTCCCTGCCCACCATAACCCACCCCAACGCCGCCCAGCACAACGAATACAAGGGCAAGTACAAGCTGCTGGGAAAGTTGGTGCGCAAGATACCGCAGCCAGACACCAATCGCACCTGGGTTCATCCGAGCGTGAAAGAACGCTACGCCAGTGGTTACCGCAGCGAGCCGATCGAGCAATTCGAGAAGACCCACGGCCAATGGCCACCGCTCTGGCCGGGCTAAGCCCGCGCGCGTTCAGCCTGGTTTTTGATAGACTCCACCGCCCAAAGAGTACCCGTGTAATCGCAGGGCGGTTTTAACCAACAGGAGTGTGTCAGTTGTGAAGAGCTGGATTTTTCTGGGCGTTGCCATCGTTGCGGAAGTGATTGCCACCACCGGCCTGAAAGCCAGTGAAGGCTTTACCAAACTCTGGCCCAGCCTGCTGGTGATTGCCGGCTATACGATTGCCTTTTACTTCCTGTCGCTGACCCTGAAGGAAATTCCCGTAGGCGTGGCCTATGCCATCTGGGCGGGGATGGGGGTTGTGCTGGTGGCACTTATCGGCTGGCTGATTTACGGGCAGGCTCTGAATGCCGCCACTGTGATTGGTATGGCGTTGATCATCACCGGTGTTGCGGTGATAAATCTGTTTTCCAATTCAGTCGCTCACTAACCTGCCGGTAAAACAGGAGCCTTCCGATGCACCTCCCATTCTGGCTGACCACCGCCCTGCTCTTTCCGGTACTGCTCTACCAGGGCAAGAAGGCCCGCCGCACAACGCCCAGGTTGCCGGAAGCCGGTGGCTCTCCTTCCGGTCAATACGGTGAAGGCGCTCCGGCGAGGCGAATCCTGGTGATTGGCGAATCCACAGCGGCCGGGGTTGGCGTGGAGACGCACGATCAGGGCCTGGCCAGCCAGTTGGCGAGGCAGATCCATGAGCGCACCAGCCAGACCATTGCCTGGCGCACCTTCGGGGTAAACGGTATTCGCCTGGGTGCATTGCTGAGTGAGCTGGAAACCGCCGAACTGCCAGAGGCGGATGTGGTGCTGCTGAGTATGGGCGTAAACGACACCACGGGGTTCACGCCCCGCTTTCGTTTCCGCCAGCAGCTGCGGGCATTGCGTCGATTGCTTGCGACGCGATATTCAGGGCCCATTCTGCTCCTTAGCGTGCCACCCATGCACCTGTTCACCGCGCTACCCTCGCCGCTTCGGTATGTGATGGGATGGCGGGCCCGGCAGCTGGATAACCTCTACATCCAACTGGCGCAACAATTTCCGGAAGACTTCACCTACCTGGACTATCCAGTGGTGACCGACCCGGCGCTTCTGGCCGCTGATGGCTATCACCCCGGCCAGAGGGGCTACCGGTACATTGCCGAGGCGCTGGCAGAGAGAGTGAGCCCGGCCAAGCGACTGGGCTGAACGGTTCTTCCCTTGTCAGGGGGCGAGCTTGCGCTTCAATGCCTTGGAAACCGACAGCGGCAGGCTGGGCAATGAGCGCAGCATCCAGGGCAGTATCCGGCGCTTTACCCCGCTCAGGGATTCCGGGATCACGGCTTCGATAAGGTGAGGCCCTGGCATTCTCTGGGCGTATTCAAGGGCTTTTGCCATTTCCTCGGCGGTGTGTACTCGCACACCGTGAACACCCATTCCGTTGGCCATTTCCGCAAAGTTGATCACCGGGCCCCGCAGGTCCAACTGGGATTTGGCTTTGTCGCCGGCTTCTTCCGCACCTACACGCTCCAGCTCGATATTTAGCACTGAGTAGGAAGCGTTGTTGAAGATGATGGACGTTACATTCAGTTGTTCCCGGGCCATGGTCCACAGGGCCTGGATGGTGTACATGGCGGTGCCGTCGCCAATCAGGGCGATCACCGGGCGATCCGGACAGGCCACGGCGGCACCCACGGCATTGGGCAGGCCCTGGCCGATGGCACCACCGGTGAGGGTAAGCATGTCGTGGCGGGGCGCTCCGGCGGTCATCACCGAGAGCATCAGGCTGGAGGTAATGCCCTCGTCCACAATGATCGCGTTCTCGGGCATCAGCTCACCCACCGCTTTACAGACTTTCTCGGCAGTGAGCTTGCCCCGTGGCCGGCCTGGGCGTTTCGCCGGCTGCAGCTTCGGCTCGGCCTGGCTGGCGCCAACGGCCTCGTTGAGCTTGTTCAGGCTGGCCAGGATGTCCTGATCGGGGGCCACCAGGGTATGAACCTCACAGGTGTCCGGCACCAGGTAGCTCTTCTTGCCGGGGTAGGCGAAGAAGGACACCGGCGCTTTTGAATCCACGAGGATCAGTTGTTCGATGTCGGTAAGCTGCACCGTGGCCAGTTCGGCCAGGTAGGCGATCCGTTCGATATAGGGCAGGCCGGCACCCCGCTCCATGCGGGTGGGGAAGGTTTCCGCCAGTAGGGTAACGCCGCTGTGCGCAGCCAGTTTGGCGGCCGACAGCATGCTGGGTTCACGCAGGGAATGACCGCCCATCAACAAAGCAGTCTTCTTGCCCGAACGGATGGCCTTGGCAATAGCTTCCACCGTGGCGTCGTCTGCCGGCTCCGGTGTCGGCGGCGCCATGGGTGCACTGGGCACACCGCCCTCTCCCCAGGACACATCCGCAGGAAGTATCAGTGTGGCGACTTGCCCGGGCGCGGTCTGGGCAGCGGCAATGGCTTCGGCGGCATCCTGGCACAGGGTTTCCGTGCTCTTGGCGGTGCGTACAAACCCCGGGGACACGTTGCGGGCAACGGTCTCGATATCAGACTGTAGCTGGGCATCGTATTTCACGTGGTAGGTGGCGTGGTCGCCCACAATGTTCAGCACCGGTACCTTGCCCTTGCGGGCGTTGTGCAGGTTGGCCAGGCCGTTGCCCAGCCCGCAGCCCAGGTGCAACAGGGTGGCGGCAGGCTTGTCGGCCATGCGCGCGTAGCCGTCGGCGGCGCCGGTGGCGACACCCTCGAACAGGGCAAGCACCGCCCGCATTTTGGGCTCGTCGTCCAGGGCCGCCACAAAGTGCATTTCACTGGTGCCGGGGTTGCTGAAGCAAACCTCAACACCGGCGTCCACCAGGGTTTTCATCAGGGCTTGAGCGCCGTTTGTCATTGTTGTTCTCCAAGCTTTCCGGGTTCAGGGTTTCGGTTGAATGATTTGCCCACGGGGTTCAGCCTCCGGCCACAATAGAGCGCACCGCTGCGCGGGCGGTCATGATGCAACCAGGCAGGAAGGTGCCTTCCAGAGATCGCTTACCATTGGCACCACCGCCACCGAAGCCGGCCGCCTCGCCCACGCAATAAAGGCCGGCAACAGGGTGGCCATGGGCATTGAGAACGCGACTATGCAAATCGGTCTGCAGGCCACCCAGGCTTTTGCGGGTGATCAGTTGCATGCGAATAGCGATGAAGGGGCCGGCGCCCGGTTTCTGCAGCGGGGCCGGCTTGCAGGTGCGCAGGCGGTCCGGCTTCCATTCCCGGGCGTGCTGGATCATGCGGATCTGGGGATCGTCGTGAAGGCTGGTGCCTGCGGCGAAGTTGGCATCAAAGGCATCGGCGGTGGCCTTGAGTGTGGCCGGGTTGATGTCGTTGGAACAGGTGAGCGCGTTCATCTTGCCGGCCAGTTCCGTCAGGCTGTCCGCCACCAGGAAATCCCGGCTTTCGTGCTGCATTTGTCGTATCAGGGCGTGATTGCCCAGCAACAGTTCTTTCACGAACAGTGGGAACTGTTTATCCCGGATGCGGGCGTTGTGCTCGGCGCCGGAGATGGCAAATTCCTTGGCGGCAATGCGCCAGTTCAGCAGGTGCCAGGTCCAGGGCTTTTCCTGTTCCGCCACCCTCTGGCATAGCCAGTGGGTGTCAAAGCCGGTTACCAGGGGCTCCGGGCCAATCCGCTCCCCCCGGTGGTTCAGCCACAGCGCGGATTTGCAGGGTATAGTGGACAGGCCGTGGCCGGGGAAATGGGGGTACGGATGCGGGAAGCCGGCGGCGTAATTCCACATTTCGCCGGCGTGGGTAATCTGCCCCCCGAGGGCATCGGCCACCCAGTGATGCATGCGGCCATCGGCATAGGGATGGGCACCGTTCAGCATGCGGGTGGGTTGCGGGCGATCCACCGGCCAGTTGGCGCGGCACTCCTTGTGGCTACCGTTGATGCCGCCGGTGGCCAGCACCACCGCCGAAGCCGCGAAGCGGACTTCTTCACCGGTGGCTTCGTTAATGGCCAGAGCGCCGCTGACGTTTCCTGCCTCGTGATCCAATTCGGTAATGCGGTGCTGGTGCAGCAGTGTGAGCTTGCCGCTGGTGTTCTCCCGGTGTAGCGCCGTCATCAGGCAACGCACCAGTTCTCTGGCGGTGCCCCAGACCACATGGTAGCGGGGCATACGGTTGCCATCGCCGAAACGGCCGCGCTCAACCCAGTTCACGGCGGGCAGGAACTTGATGCCTTCGTTGCTGAGCCAGTCGTAGACCTCGGAGCGTGAGTGTTCCACGTAATATTTGGCCCATTGCAGGGGCAAATCATCCTCGGGTGCCAACTCGCCAAAACTGAGCCAGTCTTCCAGGGCGATTTCCGGTGTGTCGGCAATCTTCATGCGTTTCTGCAGCGGCGTGCCCACCAGCATCATGCCGCCAAAGGCCCACAGCGCCAGGCCGCCCATCCGTTCTTCCGTGTCACGGTCCGCCAGGGTTACGGACTTACCAGCACGCAAGCCTTCAAGAGCCGCGACAATGCCTGCCAGCCCGCCGCCGACCACCAGAATATCCGAGGTAATTACCTTGGCCATATCGCATCCGACCCGATTGCAATGAGTTGTCAGGTTTAAAGATATACCGGTACCATGGCTTTAAAATTGACTTCAGAGGCCAGAAAAATTGACTTTAGAGGCCACGGTTTCCATTGGCTGGATAAACACGGTGATCGGTGCTGCCGAGAGGCTATCTGTTTCGGCGGACCAGCTGTTGGCCGCCGCAGGTATTCCGCACTCCGCCTGCGAACTGGAACGCTGGCCGATCGACGACATTACCCGGCTCTGGCACGCCGCCGAACGGTGCACTGGCGACCCGGGCTTCGGCCTGAAAGTGGGCGCGGAGTTCTCGCCGATGAGCATCAGTGGTGTCGGGTTCGCGCTGCAGTCCGCCGCCACTCTT
Organism: Marinobacter sp. CH_CUG1437-1; assembly: GCF_037029655.1. NCBI lineage: Bacteria > Pseudomonadati > Pseudomonadota > Gammaproteobacteria > Pseudomonadales > Marinobacteraceae > Marinobacter > Marinobacter sp. CH_CUG1437-1. Next base: position 11,124 of record NZ_JAYMEW010000005.1, read on the forward strand.
CGGGAGGCCATTGTGATGGTTCAGCGTTTCCAGCGGCTGATCTCCGATGGCGGACGCTTTCAGGTTGTCGCCGGCAACTCCGCGACCTGGCTGGTTTACCATCCACGGCAGGGCCGGCTGGCATTCAGTCCCCATCAGATCGAGGCGGTGCTGGCGTCGGTGGTGGGCTTCGGGAGCTGGGTTACGGGAATCCGGATGCAACCGGCCCGGGTGCAATTCAGCCAACCCCGGCTAGGGCCCTTGGCCGGGTACCAGACCGTATTCAATTGCCCGGTGGAGTTCGAGCAGGCGTTCAGCGGGGTACTGATCGATAACAGCGTTCTGGACCAGCCCCTACCCCAGGCCGACCCTCAGCTTGCGCAAGTGCACGAGCGCTACACAACCGCTCGCCTCGCCGCCCTCTCCATCAACAGTGCGTCGGCGCCGGAGATACGAAGGTGGCTAACCACACGCATTGGGCCGGTGCTGCCCCGCCGTGCAGACGCCGCGGAAGCCTTGGGCATCAGCGAACGCAGCCTGGCCCGGCGGCTTCGAAAACAAGGCCAGACCTTCGATGGGCTTGTTGACGACGTTCGCCGCGAAAAGGCTCTGCAGGCGGTGGCCGATTCCAGCTCTTCCCTACCCGAAATCGCCGAGGCGCTGGGCTTTGCCGAGGTAAGCACGTTTTACCGCGCGTTCCGGCGCTGGACAGGCATGCCGCCAGTGCGGTGGCGCAAGCAGAAGCATCTGGGCTAACGAGAGCTTTACCTCTCAGGATGGGTTGCCGCCCAAGGGCAAATTCCTGTTGAGCAGCAGCGAACCAGCAAGTACCCTGCTGAACAGACACCACAGCCCGAGGCCTCATGAAGCCCGACTCCCATCAGCTCCCAGGCAATGCCATCGACGCACAGAGTTCGCATTCGCCCGAGCGCGTCGCTGAGCTGATTCACCATGTGGCTCAGAAAGACCGCCAGGCTTTCGCCCTCCTCTACAAGGCAACGGCCCCGAAACTTCTGGGCACCGTGTTGCGTATCCTCAGAGACAGGGCATGGGCAGACGATGTTATCCAGGACACTTACCTCAAGATCTGGCAAAGGGCCGAACAGTTTCAGGACGGCAAATCCTCGCCCATCACCTGGCTGGTTTCGATCGCCCGTAACAGCGCAATTGATGAGCTGCGCAAACACCCTGCCGGTCGCACCACGAACAGCGATGAGCTGGACGAGATGCCGGGAAGACAGTCAACGGCCCAGGAACAGTTGGAAGACCAGCGGGCGGCAAATAAACTGAATCACTGCATCGACCAACTGGAGAAAGACCGACAGGACATGGTACGCCTGGCCTACCTCAACGGCTGGTCCCGGGAAGAACTGGCAAGCCAGTTCGAGCAGCCAGTAAATACCATAAAGACCTGGCTGCACCGCGCCCTGAAACAGATCAAAAGGTGCCTGGAATCATGACGGAACGCGACGACCTGGACATGCTGGTTGCAGAGTACGTTCTGGGCACCTTGCCGGCCCCGGAGCGGGAGTATGTTGAAACCCGACGCCGCGAGGATCCCAAGGTAGAAACTCTAATCCTGCAGTGGGAAGAGCGACTGGGCAGGCTGGCAGATGAAGCCGAGCCCGTTCAGCCCTCGCCTGCGCTGTTTGCAAAAATCGAGAAGGCGCTGGACCGCATCGAATCGACACCCCGGCAGCCTTCCGAAACCCTCAAAGTGGTTGCTTTGCGCAGCCAGCTGAACCGCTGGCGCTGGAGTACGGCGATTGCTTCGGCGGCGGCCCTGGTGTTGGTGTCCATTCTGTTATTCCAGCCACAACCCACGCCACAAACTCAGTCGTTCGTGGCGGTGTTCCAGCATAATGATGAACAGCCGGCCTTCCTGCTTACAGTGGACCTGGAGGCGCAACGGCTCAATATCCGGCCGGTGACCGCCGAGCCAAGGCCCGGAAAATCCTATCAGTTGTGGATCAAGGCGGACGAGCTGGGACCAAACCCGCGTTCAGTGGGCGTTCTGGGCAACGATTTCAGGCTTGATGAGGGAGCATTGAGCGGTTACGAACCGGCCCTTCTCAAGGAAGCCACGTTTGGCATCAGTGTCGAGCCCGAGGGCGGCTCACCGACAGGTCAACCCACCGGGCCGGCGATTCATGGCTACCTCTACCCCACCGATGGGAACAATCCTTAGTCAGCATCACAAAAAAATCACCGGTGCCTGAAACTTTGCGCATCCGCTCCCGTAGCTGCAGTTAACCCGCCCAACAACAACCCAACGGGCGGGAAATACTGAGACTAAGGAGAACGCAATGACCAAGCACGCAAAAACATCCACACTTCTGGCAGCCCTGGTTTCCGGCGCATTCGCAACCGGCTCGGCACTGGCCGCTGAGCACAAAGCGGGAGTCTGGACCAATGATCAGTCCGTTGCCAACGGTGTAGTATCCGCCAGGAAAGTGGTTGCCGAACAGAATGGCTGGCTGGTGGTTCACCGCACCGACGAATCCATGAAGCCCGGCCCTGTCGTTGCCCATGCACCATTGCGCAAAGGCATGAACATGGATGTCGCGGCTATCCTGACCGAAGAGGTGCAATCCGGTGACATGCTGATGCTGATGGTTCACAGCGAAGACGGTGGCATGAAAACCGGAATTTTCGAGTACACCCTGGGTGCCAAGGAAGACGGCCCGATCAAGCGGGACGGAAAGCTGGTGATGTCGACCATTACCGCGAAATAATCGCTGCGGAATTGCCGGCTGCTAGGCTGACTGGCGAAAGCGGCCGGCAACACGAACCGCAAACAAACCTACCTGCCATCTCCCTTCACGCCCAACCTGTCCAGATACAGATGAAGCTCCGCCTCGCTCATATCCACGTATTCGAGCACCCGGCCATACAGCATGGCAGTCGGCACGTTGCGGCCTTCCAGCTCGCGCTGTGTTTCCTGCAGAACGTAAAGAATGATTCGCTCGGTACGCGTCAGGCCATCGCGCACATCGGGGATGACTTCAAGGAGGGCTTGATGATCGTCTGAAAATTCCATCATGTACTCGGAATGGGGCCTCGTTCCAGTATATGGTAGCAGGCCGGCAGCGAAGCCCACAGAGGACAGCGCTGCCTTTTCGTGCCTTATCAGATCTGTTTGAAGACCACCTCAGACAGCCGGCTGCGGTTGCCATCGGTATCCAGGGTGCGGATAGCGAAGTACCAGGTGCCCTCAGTCAGCTCGTTTACCAGCAACTCATCCACAGAGGCATCACCAATGGCCAGGCTCTGGTCCAGGTTTTCAGCGCTGGTGCCGTAAACCACCTCGAAGCCTGCGATTTCGCCCATGGCCAGGCTCTCGCCATTCTCCCGGGTCAGCGGCGCGGTCCAGCTCAGCAGTGCTGTATTTACCGGGACGGTTTCCTCGGGCGTGGGTTCGGTGACTGGCCCACTGGTTTCAGTGTCTGTCCCGGTATCTGCGACGGTTTCGTCAGTCGTGGTATCAGTGGTTGTATCACCGCCTGAGGTGACATCGCCTGACGTATCGGGCTCGGTTGTACCGGCAACCTGCTCGTCTGTTGAACCAGTCGAGGTATCGGTAGAGGTATCCGTACTGGTATCCGTTGAGGTGTCAGTGGTGGTCTCGCCCGAGTCGGCAACACCGGTGTCAGTCTCTTCGTTTACATCGGCAATGGTTTTAAAACGCTGCACGTTGCGGTACTCGACAACCACCAGCTTCTGGCTGATGACGCTCGAATCCACCATATTCTGAAGCTCAGATGACTGCAGGGCAGCGGCACTGACTAGATCCGCCAGCGCCACATTGGTGCCGTCACCCATCACGCTGATCTGGCCGCTGGCACTGACCTGTGAGGTAACATCCGCCAGCACATCAGAGATCGAATCCCACTGGGTGTTGTCGTTAACCAGAGCCAGAAAAGCCGCGTTGGCAATCGCCACCTGAATGGCGTCAGCGGATACGTCAGTCATTTCATCCAGGCTGGTCAGATCCGGCGGGGTCAGGCGAAGAGCGCCGGCCGGGAGCCCGAACCAGTTTTCGACCGTGGAATAGGCATTGGAAATGGCAACCGGTGAAAGGCCGTCGCCGCTGCGCTCGGCCAATTTCACGGCCAAGTGGGTCAGCGGAGTAAGGTTGACGGTTTCCATGCGCAGATCGCCGGCACCAAGGAGGCTGAAACTGCTATCCAGCGGCATGGGCTGACCAAATGCCACCGGCGCACTACCCGCCTGATCACACTGGGGCACCACATCGCAGATCATACGGGTGCCGCCATCAGCCGTCAGTTCAACCAGGGCCCAGCCTTCGGCCTTACCGCGAAGCTGCCACTCGTAACTGCCGTCGTCTGCCGTCAACACCGGTTTTGCTGCCTGGCGCTGGGGGGCGTAATAGCCATCTTTGTCCGCAATCAGACGGTTGGCAACAACCAGCCCCTGCTGGATGACACCTTTCATCGCTGCGCCAGCAATCTGGACCGTTGGCTCGGCCGCGACCGAAGCCTGTGTCGAGGCATTGTCGTCTTCACTGGAAATGTCCAGACCGCAGCCCGATAGCAAGACCGCCGCAGGTAACATCAGCAGTCCTTGCTTCGTTAGTTTTTTGCCGCAATATGACATCGTTTCACACCAATTAATTGACGAATTTGAGCGAATCTTACAGCGGCACTTTTCGGTTATATGCGGCGCAGTTCCGGATTTACCGGGGCAAGTCCGTCAGGAATTTGGCGGTTACGGAGGGATACACGTTGTGATGGAAGGTTACAGCCTGGCGCCCGAATCAGGATACATAAGGTGTTGTTTAATCGTGATTTTGTGTGCGACGCTCTTTTTCAGGCTTTGAGCTTATAAGGATCGGCGGACTCCCCGATTACAAATTTAAACGTTGACAGAACGAGAGCGATTTCACAGTTTTCCGGAGAATCAAACGCCCAACCTGTCGCGCAACGCGTAATACCAGGCGCCCATTGCCGTCAAAGGCACCCGGAAGGCACGGCCACCCGGGAACGGGTAATGCGGCAGGCTGGCGAAGGCATCAAACCTTTCCGCCTGGTCCTGGATTGCCAGTGCCAATGCCTTCCCAGCCACATGTGTGAAAGTGACCCCATGGCCAGAGCAGCCCTGGGAATAGAACACGTTCTCGTGCAACCGGCCGAGCTGGGGCAGGCGCGACAGGGTGAGGAGAAAATTCCCGGTCCAGGCGTAATCAATCTTCACTTTCGCCAGTTGCGGGAAGGTCTTCAGCATATTGGGGCGGATCAGCCGCTCGATATTAGCCGGATCGCGGGCGCCGTAGACCACGCCCCCGCCATAGATCAGACGCTTGTCGCCAGACAGCCGGAAATAGTCCAGCAGATAGTTGCAGTCCTCAACGCAGTTGTCCTTAGGAAGCAATTCTCTGGCAACGGCTTCATCCAACGGCTCGGTGGCAATGATCTGCGAGCCGCATGGCATGGATTTGGCCCCGAGTTCCGGCACCAGGCCACCAAGATAGGCGTTGCCCGCCAGTACGACAGCCTGGGCCTTCACTTCTCCAATGTCGGTTTTTACGGTTACGGTTTTACCGGGGACGATGCTCATTACCGTTGAGTGCTCGTGAATCACGCCGCCACGCGACTCGAGGGCCGCGGCTTCGCCAAGAGCCAGGTTTAGGGGATGAATGTGCCCGCCGGTATGATCAATAGCGCCGCCGACATACCGTTCTGTACCAACCCGGGAACGGATAGCGTTGCGATCCAGCAATTCCAGCTGGTCATACCCGTACCGGCGCCACAGCGCCTGCTGGGATTCCAGATGCTTAAGCTGCTTTGAGTTGAGCGCGGCAAAGATACCGCCCTCTTTCAGGTCGCAGTGTATGCCGTAGCTCTTCACCCTCTGGCGGATAATCTGACTGCCCTCGAAGGCCATTTCAGCCAGCAAACCCAGGTGCTCTTTAGAGGTCTGGCGCTCGATGCTGTCCAGGTCGCGGCTGAAGCTGTTGACTATCTGCCCGCCATTGCGACCCGACGCACCCCAGCCAACGGTTGCGGCCTCCAGAACCACCACCCTGAACCCGGCCTCTGCCAGGAACAGTGCCGTGGACAGGCCGGTATAACCGGCACCTACGACACACACATCCGCCTCGCAGGACCCGCGCAGAGCCGGGCGCACAGGGGCCGGGTTGGCTGAAGCTGCGTAATACGAGAGAACCGGGGGATACTCGATCATGATGTGACGCCAGAGAGAGTTAAAGAGACGTTCAGAAGCCGGCGGCGATGCTGCGCGCCGCAGAAAGTCTATGCCAGCGCCGGGCGTTCGGAAAGACACGTTCTTATACCTATATCGAGGGCGGCGCCCGGGCATGAAAGTGCTGCTATGATTGCTCAACTCTAAAGCCTGCGAGGCGCCCATGAATCAATCCGTCAGCTCTTCTACTCCTACCAGCCAGTCCGAATGGCAAGCACTGGCAGACAACCTCACAATCGAGGGCCGCGCTTACCTGAACGGCGCCTATCAGTGGGCCGTTGATGGTGGAACGTTTGCTTCAATCAGTCCGATTGACAGTCGGGAATTGTCTGTCGTTGCCAGCTGTGACCAGCGCGATGCGGACCAGGCCGTTGTAGCCGCCAGGAACGCCTTCGAGGCGGGCATCTGGAGGCAACTGGCCCCTGCCAAACGCAAGGCGGTTCTGCTGCGGTTTGCTGATCTTATCGAAGCCCACGGCGACGAGCTTGCCCTGCTGGAAACCCTGGACATGGGCAAGCCCATCAGCCACGCCAGGACCGTGGACGTACCGGCCACCGCCCGGGCAATCCGCTGGACCGCCGAGGCCATCGACAAGGTGTACGGTGAACTTGCGCCTACCCCCCACAACCAGATCGGCATGATTTCCCGGGAGCCCATGGGTGTGGTGGCGGCCATCGTGCCCTGGAACTTTCCGATGATCATGGCGGCCTGGAAAATCGCGCCGGCCCTGGCCACAGGCAATTCGGTAATACTCAAACCCTCCGAGAAATCGCCCCTGAGCGCCATCCGCCTGGCCGCCCTTGCCGAAGAAGCAGGCGTTCCCGCGGGCGTTTTTAATGTGCTTCCAGGCTATGGCCACACCGTGGGTAAGGCTTTGGCCCTGCACATGGACGTGGATTGCCTGGTGTTTACCGGCTCTACGAATGTGGCCAAGCAGCTGATGGTTTACGCCGGCCAATCCAACATGAAACGGGTGTGGCTGGAAGCCGGTGGCAAGAGCCCCAACATTGTCTTCGCTGATGCGCCAGACCTGAAAAAGGCCGCTGCCGAGGCAGCCAGTGCCATTGCCTTCAACCAGGGCGAGGTGTGCACCGCCGGCAGTCGCCTTCTGGTGGAAAACAGCATTCGTGGCGAGTTTGTCGGGCTGATTCGCGAGGCCCTGAAAACCTGGCGCCCCGGCCACCCGCTGGACCCGGCCACCACTTGTGGCGCAATCGTCGACCAGGGACAGCTGGATCGTATTATCGACTACATTGGCATCGGCCAGTCTGAGGGCGCACGCCTGGTGGAAGGTGGCCAGCGGATCATGGAAGAAACCGGCGGACTGTTCGTTCAGCCCACGGTGTTTAACGGGGTGAACAACCAGATGCGCATCGCCTCGGAGGAAATCTTCGGGCCGGTGCTCTCTGTGATCGGATTCGACACCCCAGACGAAGCTGTCGCGATTGCCAACGATACCATCTACGGCCTGGCCGCTGCGGTTTGGACCTCTAATATCAATACCGCCCACAGGGTGGCCAAGGCCCTGCGGGCCGGCAGCGTGTGGATCAACCACTATGACGGCGGCGACATGACAGCGCCTTTCGGTGGCTTCAAGCAGTCCGGCAACGGCCGCGACAAGTCGGTCCACGCCTTCGACAAGTACACGGAACTGAAGGCCACCTGGCTGGTGCTGGAATAGTTCGGCGCAGTCCGGCAAACGAAAAACGGCGCCTTCAAGGCGCCGTTTTTTTATGATTCACAAGCCGCTAGACCGTGTGCAGGTACCAGAGATACTCAAGATCCGAGATGGTCATCTCGAACTCATTCAGCTCATGCTCCTTGCAGGCAACGAATACATCCAGGAACTGGCTGCCCAGATAGTCGGCCATCACTTTGGATTGGCCCAGCTCCCGCAAGGCGTCCCGCAGGTTATTCACCAATGAGGCCTCGTGCTGCTCGTGGGCATTACCCACCGTAACCGGTGGCGGCTCGATCCGGTTGGAGATGCCGTAATGGATGCCCGCCAGCACCGCGGCCATCAGCAAGTACGGATTGGCATCGGCGCCGGCCACACGGTGTTCAATTCGCAGAGCTTCAGGGTCACCGCCCGGCAAACGCAGTGACGCGGTACGGTTGTCCACGCCCCAGGTAGCCGCACTGGGCACATAGTACTCCGGGCTGAACCGACGGTAGGAATTGATGTTCGGGCAGAACAACGCCATGGCATCGTTCATGGTCGCCACCAACCCGCCCACGGCCCAGCGCAGCATGTCGTTTGGCTGCTCGGCGTCGCCGGCGAATACGTTGCGGCCCTCACTATCCACCAGGCTCACGTGCAGGTGCATGCCACTGCCGGCCTGGTTGTGATACGGCTTGGCCATGAAGGTGGTGTCCATTTCATGGTCGTAGGCCATGTTCTTGATCAGGCGCTTGAGCAGGGTGGCGTGGTCGCAGGCTTGCACTGCGTCATCCACGTAATGCAGGTTGACTTCGAACTGGCCGGGCGCCGATTCGGCCACCAGCGCATCCGCCGGCAGCTCCTGCTCGTGGGCGGCATCCAGCACGTCCGCCAGGAATTCCGCGTACTCGTCCAGATCATCAATGGAGTAGGCCTGGGTGCCCGCCGGGCGTTTACCCGAAAGCGGCGATTTCGGCGGCTGCGGGCGACCGGAGAGGTTCTCCTGGTCGATCAGGTAAAACTCCAGCTCAAAGGCAGCCACCGGGGTCAGCCCCAGTTCCTCAAACCGCTTAATAATGTTCTGCAATACCACCCGCGGGTCGGCGAAAAACGGTGTCTCACGGTCCAGCTCATACATGGTCAGCAGCAGTTGCGCGGTGGGCCGCTTCTGCCAGGGTTCCATGGTGAGGGTGTTCTCGATGGGCAGGCAGACGCGGTCTGCCTCGCCGATGTCGAGCCCCAGACCGGTTTCCTCCACCGTGGTGCCCTGAATGTTCAGGGCAAAGATGGAAGCCGGCATGGCAACGCCACGCTCAAATACTTTCGCCAGCGCAGACGGATCCACCCGCTTGCCGCGAACAATGCCATTGATATCCGGGATCAGCAGATCAACGAACTGCAGTTCAGGGTGTGCCAGAAGGAACGAGTCGGCACTCGTAGAACCAGAAGCCATAGGGAACGCCTTCCACAACGCAAACAGGCCTGGTGCCGAGGAGCCGGCGCAGGAGTTTCAACACTCCTTTATCCCGGTTTCCGGGGTGTTTGGCAAGATAGGGACATACCACAAATCCCGGAGTTAAATTTTTATAGCGCAACCCGGAATCTCATGATACATATCGCGAGAATTCGGCGGATTCCCAACTGCCGTTTCCAGGACAAGCCTTAAAGGAGTCAAAAGGCGGCGACGGGTTCCGTCCGGGACAACAGCCAACTGCGGCCACCCTCAGCAGACCTGCACAACACTGCGTGCGTCCTGCACGTTTTGTATTAATCCCTTTTGAGTGAGGGACATCATCCAATGTTGAAGTTGTGTAAGCCACAGGCGCTGGCCGCCTCTGTTGCGTTGTCTCTGTGTGCCTCCTCCGCGTTCGCCGCCGAGGAAGTGCGCGTCTACAACTGGTCCGACTACATCGCCGAGGACACCCTGGCGAAGTTCACGGAAGAAACCGGCATCAAGGTCATCTATGACGTCTACGACAGTAACGAGATCCTTGAAGCCGCCCTACTTTCCGGTCGTTCCGGCTACGATCTTGTTGTCCCCTCCAACCACTACGTGGCCAAGCAGATATCTGCCAACGCGTTCGTGGCTCTGGACCACAGTAAACTGCCGAACATGAGCAATCTGAATCCCGATCTGATGGACGACCTGGAAAAGGTTGACCCGGGTAGCCAGTTTGCCCTGCCCTACCTCTGGGGTACCAACGGTTATGGCTATAACGAAGGCCGCATTCAGGAAATCCTGGGCGACAGCGCTCCTACCGATTCCTGGGCCCTGGTATTCGATCCGGAAGTCACCGGCAAGCTCGCCGCCGGCGGCTGCGGTATTGCCATGCTGGATTCCGGCGAAGAGATGGTGCGTGCGGCCATGGCCTACATCGGCTTGGACCCGAACAGCAACAACGCCGACGACATCAAGAAAGGCGGTGAGGTGATCAAGGCCATTCGTCCGAACATCACCTACTTCCATTCGTCCCGTTACATTGGCGACCTGGCCAACGGTGACCTGTGCGTGGCTGCCGGTTACTCCGGCGACATCCTGCAGGCCGCCGCACGCGCAGAGGAAGCCGAAAATGGCAACGTGATCCGCTACACCATTCCCAAAGAAGGCGCGGTGCTGTGGTTCGACATGATGACCATTCCGGCCGGTGCGCCGAACGTGGAGAACGCCCACAAGCTGATGAACTTCCTGATGCGCCCGGAAATCATCGCCGATGTGACTAACTACGTGTGGTACGCCAACCCGAACAAGCCGGCCAACGAGTTTGTTGATCCGGAGATTCTGAGCGATACCAGCATCTACCCCACCGACGAAGTGATGAAGAAGCTGTACATCATGGAAGGCCGGCCTCAGGACGCCCAGCGTCTGATGACCCGCACTTGGACCAACGTGAAGTCTGGTCGTTAAGCGGTGGAAAACGGCAACAACACCTCCGCGCAAGCGGAGGTGTTACTCAGCATTCGGGGCATTTCCAAAAGCTTTGATGGCACGCTGGCCGTAGACAACGTCAATCTGGACATCCACAAGGGCGAGATCTTTGCCCTTCTGGGTGGCTCGGGTTCCGGCAAGTCCACGCTGCTGCGCATGCTCGCAGGTTTTGAAACGCCCAACGCCGGCACCATCATGCTCGACGGCCAGGACGTTACGGCTCTGCCCCCGTTCCTGCGCCCGACTAACATGATGTTCCAGTCCTATGCCCTGTTCCCCCACATGACGGTGGAGCAGAACATTGCCATGGGTCTGAAACAGGACAAGCTGCCGAAAAGCGAAATTCGCGACCGTGTGGCGGCCATGCTGAAGCTGGTCAAGATGGAACCCTATGCCCGGCGCAAACCCCAGCAGCTTTCCGGTGGTCAGCAACAACGGGTTGCCCTGGCCCGCTCACTGGCCAAACGTCCCAAGCTGCTGTTGCTGGACGAGCCCATGGGTGCCCTGGACAAGAAGCTGCGTACCGAAATGCAGCTGGAACTGGTGGAAATTCTGGAAAATGTTGGCGCCACCTGCCTGATGGTGACCCACGACCAGGAAGAAGCCATGACCATGGCCAGCCGTATTGCGATCATGGCCCAGGGCCGGATTGCCCAGATTGGCTCGCCCATCGATATCTACGAGAGCCCGAACAGCCGCATGACGGCAGAGTTCATCGGCTCGGTGAACATTTTCGAGGCGCACATCCGCGAAGACGAGGCCGACAGCATCACGCTGACCAGCACCCTGCTGGATGCGCCGGTGTTCATCGACCGTGGCGTAACCACGCCTGCGGAAACCACCGAAACCCTGATCGCCCTGCGTCCGGAGAAGATCTATCTGACCGCCGACAAACCGGACGGCGAGCACAACTGGAGCTGCGGTACGGTGGACAACATTGCCTACCTGGGCGACATCACGTCCTACTACGTGAAGCTGGCCAGCGGCAAACGGGTGCAGGCGACCATGGCGAACGTCGAACGTCGTGGTGAGCGGCCAACCTGGGGCGACAGGGTATTCGTATCCTGGGAAGCCTCCAGCCCCATCCTGCTCTGGAACTGAGCCGATGAGACGCAAACTTTTACCCGCCCCTCTGACCGAGCGGGTGCGTGCAGTCCTTTTCAATCGGCGGGTAGTTTTCGGTATCCCCTTCCTGTGGCTGCTGCTGTTCTTCCTCCTGCCGTTTGCGCTGGTGCTGAAGATCAGCCTGACCTCGGCGGTGATGGCCATTCCCCCTTACGAGCCCGTATTCCGGTGGGTGGACAACACCTTCTCGGTGGTGGTGAATATCGGGAACTACCTGTTCCTGCTGTCCGACAGCCTGTATTTCGCGGCCTACTGGGGATCGGTGAAAACCGCCTTCCTGGCCACCGTCGTGTGCCTGCTGATTGGCTACCCGATGGCGTACGCCATGGCGAGGGCGCCCAAGCACTGGCAACTGGTGTTGCTGTTGATGGTGATGCTGCCCTCCTGGACCTCGTTCCTGATCCGGGTCTATGCCTGGATGGGCATCCTCGGCAATCAGGGGCTGCTGAACAGTTTCCTGATGTGGCTGGGTTTGATTGAGCAGCCCCTCAAGATGCTGAACACCAACTTCGCAGTGGTGCTGGGTATCGTCTACGCCTACCTGCCGTTCATGGTGCTGCCCATCTACACCAATCTGGTGAAGCTGGATGTGCGCCTGCTGGAAGCAGCCTCAGACCTGGGTTGCCGAAGCCTGACCACCTTCTGGGCCATCACCCTGCCGCTCTCAAAGGCCGGCATCCTCGCCGGCTCGATGCTGGTGTTTATTCCCGCGGTGGGCGAGTTCGTGATTCCGGAGCTGCTCGGCGGGCCGGACACGCTGATGATCGGCAAGGTGTTGTGGGAGGAGTTCTTCAACAACCGCGACTGGCCGGTGGCGTCTGCCCTCGCGATCGTGATGCTGTTGTTACTGCTGGTGCCGATTGTGCTGTTCCATCGGTTCCAGGCCCGGGAGATGGAAAAGCATGGTTAAGTCACGCTCGTTCAGTTTCTCAAAGGTCATGCTGATTCTGGGCCTGCTGTTCCTGTACCTGCCGATGTTCGTGCTGATCGTGTATTCGTTCAATGCGTCCCGGCTGGTATCGGTTTGGGCCGGATTTTCCACCCATTGGTACGGCGAGCTGTTCCGGGATGAGCAGATTCTGTCGGCGGTTTGGATGAGCCTGCGGATTGCCTTCTACTCCGCCAGCATGGCGGTGTGCCTGGGCACGCTGTGTGCGTTTGTGATTACCCGGTTCAAGAAGATGCGCGGGCGCACGCTGCTGTCCAGCATGATTACCGCGCCGCTGGTTATGCCCGAGGTCATAACCGGCCTGTCACTGTTGCTGCTGTTCGTGCAGATGGCCCAGACCATTGGCTGGCCGGTTGACCGCGGCATGGCAACCATCTGGATTGCCCACACCACCTTCTGCAGTGCCTATGTGGCGGTGGTGGTATCGGCGCGGTTGCAGGAAGTGGATCGCTCCATAGAGGAGGCGGCCATGGACCTGGGTTGTACGCCCCTGAAGACCTTCTTCGTGATCACCCTGCCGGTGATTGCTCCGGCGCTGGTGTCCGGCTGGCTGCTGGCATTCACACTGTCCCTGGACGACCTGGTGATTGCCAGCTTCGTGTCCGGGCCAGGGGCGACCACGCTGCCGATGGTGGTGTTTTCCTCCGTGCGGATGGGGGTTTCGCCGAAGATCAACGCGCTGGCCACGCTGATCATTCTGGCAGTCTCGCTGATTGCGTTCATTGCCTGGTACCTGATGCGTCGGGCGGAACGGAAGCGGTTGCAGACTCCGGACGCCTAGCCCACCGCTTTAGAGCGCATCGGGAAAGGCGGAGACAAGGTAATCCACCAGCGCCCGGACTTTGGGCGTCACGAACTTGCGGGTGGGATAGACGGCGTAAACGCCAAGTTCGGTGGAGCGATAGTCAGGCATCAGCTCCACCAGCCGCCCGGCTTCCAGGTCTTTGTGCACCAGAAAACCGGGCTGCAGCACGATGCCCTGCCCGGCCACGGCAGCGGCACAGCAGGTTTCACCGTTGTTGGCATACATCCATGGCCGGACCCGCACACTGGTCTTGCCATCCGGGCCCTCAAAGGGCCAGTCGTTGCCCGTGGTGAAGTTGCTATAGCCGATGACCCTGTGGCTGGCCAGATCATCCGGTTTGACGGGGGCGCCGTGGGTGGCGACGTAATCAGGCGAGGCGCAGGCTATTAACCGGGTGGAGGTAATCCTTCGGCTGACCAGTGTAGAGCTTTGCAGGGTGGCAATCCGAATGGCCAGATCAAAGCCTTCCTCGACGATGTCCACCAGCCGGTCCGAGAGATCGATCGACAACTCGACATCCGGATAGCGGGCGTGAAATTCTCCCCACAAAGGTGCCAGGTGGCTGATTCCGAAACTGACCGGCGCATTCACCCGTAATGTGCCCCTTGCGACATCATTACGGGCGGTAATTTCTGCTTCGGCCTCCTCAACCCCGGCCAATAATTCCCGGCACCGGACATAGAACACCTCGCCCTCCCCCGTGAGAGACAGGCGGCGGGTGGTCCGCTGCAACAACCGAACCCCGAGACGACTTTCCAGTTCGCTGACATAGCGTGAGACAGCGGCCTTGGACATTCCCAGATTCTCTGATGCAGCGACGAAGCTGCCGGCTTCAACCACGTTGCAGAACGTCTGCATCTCCAACAATCGATCCATTGTTTCGATTTCCGGAACAGTTAATTTAATAAAGGTACGTTTATCCCGTTTATTGATATTTGTAAAGTACTCCCATGTTCGAAACACACCCAAGGAGATTCATCATGAACAACGCATTCCTGAACAAACTGATCAGCATTGACGCAGGCTGGGGCGCATTGGCCCTCCGGATTCCCGTCGGTATCATATTCGCTGCTCACGGCGCGCAGAAACTGTTTGGCTGGTTCGGCGGCTACGGCCTGGAAGGAACTGGGCAATGGATGGACTCCATCGGGTTGAGCCCGGGCTACCTGATGGCACTGCTGGCCGGTGGCGCGGAATTCTTCGGCGGCCTGGCACTGATCATCGGCCTGCTGGTTCGCCCTGCCAGCGCGGTACTGGCATTTGCCATGCTAGTCGCCATTTTCAGTGTTCATATCGGCAACGGCCTGTTCATGAGTAACAATGGCTATGAGTTTGGCCTGGCCTTGCTGGCCGTGTCGGTGTCCCTGGTATTCAGCGGCGCAGGCCGCGCGTCCATTGATCGCGCGATTGCAGCCCGATAACCACCGCAACCCGGAGGAGCCATCATGAGTCTGTTTGTTTCCCACGGCGCTCCCACCTTCGCACTGGAGCCGGGCCTCGCTGGCCCGGCCCTGACGGAGCTGGGCAAACGCCTTAGCAGGCCCGAAGCTGTGCTGGTGGTGTCACCCCACTGGATGACGCCGGAAGTCCGGGTGGGCGTTTCCGGAACGCCCGAGACCATTCACGATTTTCGCGGCTTCCCATCCGAACTGTATGAACTTGAATATCCGGCATCCGGGCATCCGGAACTGGCCCATACCACCCTCGCCTTGCTTGAGGCAGGAGGCTGGAAGGCACGAGCTGACGAAAAGCGGGGCCTGGATCACGGGGCCTGGGTTCCCCTGATGCACCTTTTCCCCGATCACTCGGTTCCGGTGTTTCAGGTTTCAATGCCTGCCAATCTTGACCCTGCTTCGGCCTGGCAGCTGGGCCAGACCCTGCAGCCACTCGAGCATGAGGGTGTGCTTGTTGTCGGGTCGGGTAGCCTTACCCACAACCTTTACGAGGTTCGCTGGGGGGACGAGAACGCCTCTGGCTATGCTAGGGAATTCACGGATTGGGTGCGTGCAAAGGTCACGGCAGGCGACCACCAACAATTGATTGCGACGCTGGAGAAAGCGCCGCATGCACAACGTGCGCACCCCACCATAGAGCACTTCCTGCCTCTGTTAGTGGCGGCCGGTGCGGCTGGGGAACAGCAACCCGGCGTGCTTATTGATGGCGGGATCGAACACGGTGTTTTGGCCATGGATGCCTTTGTTTTCAGGCATCCGGCCTGAAGCCGGAACAATCACCCAACCTCGAGCAATGCAAAAGGGCCACCCCGAGAGGCGGCCCTTTTGGTTTTCAGGGAAAAAAGTGCGTCAGCCCAGATTCTTTTTCACGAACTTCTGGATCTCGCCCACGATACCGCTTCGGAAAGCCAGAACCGTGATCACGAAGATACCGCCAAGAATCGGATCTACCCAATCCCGTAAGGGACCCTGGGACAGGTTGTACTCGATATTCACCACGAAGGTGGCACCCACCACCGGGCCAAGCAGGGTTCCCATACCACCGACCAGAGTCATCAGGATAACCTCGCCCGACATGTGCCAGTGCGCATCGTTCAGGGAAGCGAGCTGGAACACGACGGATTTCATGGAACCTGCAAGACCGGCCAGCGCTGCGGAAATGACGAATGCCAGCACCTTGTAACGATCCACGTTATAGCCAAGCGATACAGCACGGGGCTCGTTCTGTTTGATGGCCTTCAATACCTGACCGTACGGACTACTGACAATGCGCTGCACCAGCAGATAGCAGGCGATAAACACCGCCAGCACGAAATAGTACATGTTCAGGTTATCTTCGAGATTGATGAATCCCAGCAGCTCACCCCGGGGGATACCGTGCATACCATCTTCGCCGCCCGTGAATTCGGATTGGACGAAGAAGAAGAAAACCAGCTGCGCCAGGGCCAGGGTGACCATGGCGAAATAGATGCCCTGCCGACGAATCGACAACAAGGCAAAGCCGGTGCCCAGAGCCGTGGCCGCCAGGGTTCCGGCGATGATCCCCATCTCCGTAGTAAGCCCGGAGTAATTGCTGAGCAGGTAACCGGTGGTATAGCCACCCGTGGCCAGGAAGGCCGCATGACCGAATGACAGCAGGCCGGTGAACCCGAACAGGAGGTTAAAGGCCACCGCAAACAGTGCGAAGCACAGGATTTTCATCAGGAAGACCGGGTAAATCACAAACGGCGCAGCGAGCAGGATAAGCAACAGCACGCCGTTGAGCATCATTTTCTTGCGATCCTGGTTGGCCTGTTCCTGAACGATAGACTTGTGAATATCGGCGGAATTGACTGGCTGATTCATGTTTATGCCTCCTTACCGAACAAGCCACTGGGACGGAACATCAGAACCAGAACCATGACCAGGAAGATGACCGCCGAGGAAGCCGGCGGGTAGAAGGTTTTGGTGAGGCCCTCAATAACACCCATGAGAATACCGGTGATGATAGCGCCGCCAATGGAACCCATACCCCCGATAACCACAACCGCAAAGACCGTAATCAGGGTGGCAGACCCCATGACCGGGGTCACCGAGTAAATCGGCGCGGCCAGGACGCCGGCAAACGCTGCCAGCGCCACACCAAAGCCGTAAGTCAGGCTGATCAGGAGGGGCACGTTGATACCAAAACCCTGCATAAGCTGGGAATCCTCGGTACCGGCCCGCAGGTAGGCACCCAGCTTGGTTTTTTCAATCACAAACCAGGTTCCGAAGCACACGACCAGTGCCGCAACGATAACCCAGGCCCGGTAATACGGCATGAACATAAAGCCGAGATTCACACCGCCTTTGAACATGTCGGGCATGGTGTAGCGAAGGCCAGACACACCAAACCAGTTCACGAGCACGCCGGTGATGATCAGCGCCACACCGAAAGTCAGGAGCAGGCTGTAAATATGATCTTGCCCCGCGATGCGGCGCAGCAGGAAATACTCTATGACGACGCCGAAAGCGCCGACCAGCAGGGGGGCCAGCAGGAGCGCGACCCAGTAATTAACGCCCAGATAGTCAAACATCAGGACGGTGGTCATGGCGCCGAGCATGTACATGGCACCATGGGCGAAGTTGATGATCTTCAGCAAACCGAAGATGACCGCGAGCCCAAGGCTCAGAAGGGCGTAAAAGGCGCCATTGATGATTCCGATCAGGAGCTGGCCGGAGAGCACAGCTACAGGGACGCCGAAAATCATGGACATTGGGCTAACTCCAGAAGCAGCACAGGGGTTGGTTGTTGTTCTTACTCAATTCTCTGAGTTGCGGGCTCACCCTGCCCTGTTGCCGGGTGAGCCCTGATGCCGGTCTTAGTTGTTAACCAGCTTGCACTTGCTCTCGGAGAGCGGACGGTAAGATTCTTCCGCCGGAATAGTCCGCAGGATCTTGTACAGATCCCACTCATTCGTGGACTCAGCCGGGGTTTTCACTTCCGCCAGGTACATATCGTGCACCATGCGGCCATCAACACGGATCTTGCCGTTCTTGGCAAACATGTCGTTGATGGGCGTATCCATCATCTGTTTGCGCACTGTCTGGGCATCATCAGACCCGGTCGCCTTGACTGCGTTCAGGTACTGCATGGTGCTGGAGTAGATACCGGCGTGAACCATGGTCGGACGAACACCGGTCTCTTCCATGAAGCGATCAGACCATTCACGGGTCTCGTCGTTCATGTCCCAGTACCAGCCGGTGGTCAACTGGATGCCCTGAGCGGTTTCCGCACCCAGTGCGTGCACGTCAGTCAGGAACAGCAGCAGAGCCGCGAGCGTCTGGCCAGACTGGGTGACACCGAACTCACTGGCTGTTGTGATGGCGTTGGTGGTGTCAGCACCGGCGTTTGCCAGGCCGATTACATCAGCGCCGGACGCCTGGGCCTGCAGGATGAAGGAGGAGAAATCCTGGGTCGGGAACGGATGGCGCACGGTGCCGATCACTTCACCGCCGTTAGCCTCAACAACGCGGGTAACGTCGCCTTCCAGAGCGTGGCCGAACGCGTAATCCGCAGTCAGCATGTACCAGGTTTTGCCGCCCTCTTTAACCACCGCACTGGCGGTACCGTTGGCCAGCGGATAAGTGTCGTAAACGTAGTGGATGTGGTTCGGGGTGCAGTGCTCGTTGGTGATACTGGAAGCGGCTGAACCGGAGATGATACCCAGGCGATCGTTCTCTTCCAGAATCTTGCTCACGGCAATGGAAACGGAAGAAGCCACCATACCGGCCACCAGATCAACATCCTCGTTCTCAACCCAGCGACGAACGGTGCTGGAGGAAGTATCGGGGCTGTTACGGTCATCAGCACTGACCACTTCGATCTTGGCGCCATTTACCTGACCACCAAAATCAGCGATCGCCATTTCCAGGGCCTTAAGCCCGTTGGGACCTGCCAGGTCACGGTAGGTGCCGGACATATCTGCCAGGTAACCGATCTTGACCGTGTCGTTGGAAATAGCCGCTTGGGCTCCGCTTGCCATCATGGCTGATGCAACGGCTGATGTCAGAAGCTTTTTCATCATTGTCATTGTTGTATCTCCGCTACTGTCTTGCGTTGGTTCGGGTTGTTGTTGCTTTTCTTGCTCTCGTCCTATCCGGGATCAGACCCCCAAATAGCGATCCAGCACCGACTGCTTGGAACTCAGTTCGTTGGCGCTGATTTCTTCCACAATCTGACCGTGCTCAACAACGTAATGACGGTCGGCTAACGGTGCTGCGAAGTGGAAATTCTGCTCAACCAGGACAATGGTCAGCCCCTTGTTTTTCAGGGCAATCAGGACCTCACCCAGCTTTTCTACAATAACCGGGGCCAAACCCTCGGTGATTTCGTCCAGCAGCAGCATATTGGCGCCAGTGCGCAGAATGCGCGCCATAGCCAGCATCTGCTGCTCGCCACCGGACAGCTTGGTGCCCTGGCTGAAACGTCGTTCATACAGGTTAGGGAACATGTTGTAGATTTCTTCCAGGCTCATGCCGCCACTGCGCACGACGGGCGGCAGCGTCAGGTTCTCCTGGACACTGAGCGAGGAAAAAATGCCCCGATGTTCGGGGCAATACCCGACACCCAACCTGGCAATGTGGTGAGGCGCACAAGACATGGTTTCCTCACCGTTAATCATGATTGAGCCGGTGCGCCTGCCAACCATATTCATAATGGCTTTGAGGGTTGTACTCCGACCTGCACCATTGCGGCCCAGCAATGTCACCAGCTCACCACGGTGCACCACCATGTCGATGCCATGGAGGATATGGGATTCGCCGTAAAATGCGTGTAATCCCGAGAGTCGGAGCTGCTCGTATTCGCGATCTGATTTACTGGTCATTGCGCCGCCTCCGACTGCTCGCTGTCAGCGGTAGTACCCCGCTCTCCACTACCATCACTACCCATGTATACCTCGCGCACCCTTGGATCTGCAGAGACCGAGGCGTAATCCCCCTCGGTCAGGACAGCGCCCTGAGCCAGCACGGTGATGCGATCGCACAATTTGCTGACCACGCTGAGGTTGTGCTCAACCATCAGAACGGTTCGTCCCGCTGCCGCCTTGCGTACGAGCTCTACCACACGATCCACGTCTTCCGAACCCATGCCCTGGGTTGGCTCGTCAAGCAACAGGATTTCCGGCTCCATGGCCAGCGTGGTTGCCAATTCCAGTGCACGCTTGCGCCCGTAGGCCAACTCAACGGTGGTGGTGTTGGCAAACTCTGCAAGGCCAACGGCATCCAGAAGCTCCATGCAGCGCTCATTCAGCTTGTGCAGGGAATTTCCGGATTTCCAGAAACTGAAGGAGGTGCCCTCGAAGGTCTGCAGGGCTACGCGGATGTTCTCCAGCGCTGTCATGTGAGGGAATACGGCAGAGATCTGAAACGAGCGGACAATGCCCTGGCGGGCGATGGCGGCGGACTTCATGGTGGTGATGTCCTGATCCTTGAACAGGATCTGACCACGAGTCGGGATCAGGAATTTGGTGAGCAGATTGAAGACCGTGGTCTTGCCAGCACCGTTAGGGCCGATCAGGGCGTGAATATGGCCTTTCTGGACCTTCAGGTTCACGTCGTCGACCGCAACAAAGCCCTTGAATTCTTTGACAAGGTTACGGGTCTCCAGAACGTACTGTTCACTCATGAGCCAATCTACCTTTGTTATTGTTGTGCGTTTTATCTGTTTACCAGATTAGATTGACGTATACGTAAACGTCAACACTTAATTGCAGTTTTTAAGTACACTCTCGCTACGCAAAAAGTCGTATAGAAGGTCTACTACCTGGTCCTGCTTTTCCAGGTGCGGAGAATGCCCCGCATCCTCCAGAATCACGCCGTGGGCGCTCTCCCCGATGCCAGCAACGATATCTGTAACCTGCTCAGGAACGCCGTATTCGTCGTTTTCCCCCTGAATGATCATAGCCGGACATTCGATGGCTGCCAGCCAGCGACTGAAATCCATGGCTGACTGAAAGCCTTCATCGCGCCAGATTGTCTGCCAGGCGTTGAAAAGGTCGTCAGTCCGGTCGCCATGATAGCGTGCCAAACGCTCCCGGATATCGGTCTCACGATAACGAACAGCCATCTCCCCGATGCCGGCAAGGGTAAGATGATCCGCATAGATATGCGCGGCCATGGTTACCAGAGCCTTCACGCGGTCACCCATGGTACCGGCCGTCACGAGGGCAATGGATCCACCATCACTGTGCCCTACCAGCACGATATCCTGAATTGCGAGCTTGTCCAGTAACCTGGGCAACCACCGATGACCGGCAACTTCCAGATAATCATACGGTCGAGGGAGCTCTTCGTCAGACGAGTGGCCATAACCCTGACGATTGTAGATTAGCGCATCACAGCCGGTGGCTTTAGCCAGTTTTTCCGGAAACTTCCGCCACAGGGCAATGCTACCGAGGGATTCATGCAGAAAAACCAGCACCGGCCCTTTCGGCTCCTTATGCTGGATTCGTCTGACCTCCAGCTCCACACCGTCGCCCACCGGCACCATCGTGTCTCGAATCTGCATGGCGCTACCGGTTTGGAGGAATTGAATAGGTCATGGTGGAGTGTGCAACCGGCTCTTCGGCCCCTTCGGAGTAGACGAACACTTCGCCCACACCCATGGTGCGACCGACTTTCAGCATGGTGGCCCGAGCCCAGATGGGCTGATGGGCCACCGGCTTGCGGAGAAAGTTGATGTTCAGGTTGGTGGTTACCGCCAGGGGAACCAGGCCAATCTTGCTCAACAGCGCCGCATAAAGGGTGACGTCCGCCAGCCCCATCATGGCCGGCCCGGAGACAGTTCCCCCGGGCCTGAGGTGCTCCTCATCCACTTCCAGCTTCATCTCTGCCCAACCGTCCCCGAGCTTCTGAAGGGTGCCGTAGGCGGCCCCCTGCGGAAACTGCTCGTCGAGGAAGGCCTGCAGCTCTTCAAACGTAATGATCATGCGCCGATTTCTTCCTTGGCCTGATTACGCAGAACGAACCGCTGGATTTTGCCACTGGGCGTCTTGGGCAGTTCATCAACAAACTCGATTTCCCGGGGGAAGGCGTGGGTGGAGAGTCTGCGACGCACCAGTTCCTGAAGCTCATCTTTCAGGGCCTGTTCATCTCCGACGGCATAATCGCCCTTGATCACCACATAGGCCTTGATAATGGAGCCGCGCTTCTCATCGGGCTTGCCGACAACACCTGACTCCGCCACAGCGGCGTGCTCCAGCAAGGTGCTTTCCACGTCGGCGGGGCCCACGCGGTAGCCGGCGGTGGTGATGATGTCATCGTCCCGGCCGCTGAAGGAGAAGTTGCCGTTGCCGTGATTGATGACCATGTCGCCGGTGAGGTAGTAACCGTTCACAAACGGATCTTTCTCACCCCAGGTGTAACCGTCGAAATGGAAGAGCGGGGAGGCCTTCACGTCGACAGCCAGCTGCCCGACTTCGCCCTCGCCCACAACTTCGTTCTTCTCATTCAGGGCAACCACCTTGTGGCCCGGGGACGCATAGCCCATGGAACCTTCGCGGACCGGATGCGCAAGACCGTGGAAGTTGCAACAGGTCATGCCGGTTTCGGTCTGGCCGTAGTGGTCTTTCACGGGGCAGAAGTGGCGATTGCGAATCCAGTTCACCACTTCCGGGTTCAGAGGTTCACCGGCACTGCTGGCAACCCGCAGGCCCAGGTTTTCGCCTTCCGGCAGAACGTGATCGTTGGCCTTGAGCAGGCGGTAAGCCGTAGGCGCCGCTGCCAGGTTGGTGATCTTGTATTTGCGGATCATGTCGTAGGTGGATTCCGGCGTGAAACCGCCCGGGTTGAAATGGGTCGCGTGGCCCATCAGCAGGGGCCCTACCACCGCGTAGTAAAGACCGTAGGCCCAGCCAGGATCGGCCACGTTCCAGAACTTGTCGCCGTCCTGCAGATCAATGGCATACTTCATGTAGACGTAGAACGCCAGCAGTGCTTTGGCGGGAACCGCGACGCCCTTGGATTTACCGACGGTTCCGGAGGTGAACATCTGAAGGAACGGATCATCGCCCTTGATCATGACTGGCTCAAACTCGCTGGACTGGGCGGCCAGAGTTTGTTCGAAATCGGGAATGTCCGCACCAATCTCACTGGCGTTGACGCCAACAACTGGCGGGCACACCTTGACGTCGTTCAGCTTGGGGTAGTTTTCAGGGTTGGTCACTACCAGCTTGGTACTGGCTCGTTCAAAACGGTATTCGATGGCCCCGGAACCGAAGGCAGTGAACAGTGGCTGATACACGGCGCCGGCACGCAGGGTTCCGGCGATAACGATCAGCAGCTCAGGCGTGCGCGGCAGGAGTGCAGCCACCCGGTCGCCCTTCCCGATGCCTTTGGATTTCAGATAATTGGCAAAACGCGCGGAGGCCTCTTTCAGTTCGGCGAAAGTCAGGGTGCCGTCACCGCCATCCTCGGTTTCGTAGTAAAGGGCAACGCGACTGGGATCATCCGCCCACTTGTCGCAGATTTCGTGACATACGTTGAGCCCGCTATCCAGACGTCCATCCAGGATGTCCGCTTCCAGAGCAGCAGGATCGAAGTTGTTGTAAACGTCGGTATATTCCGGAAGGCTCATTCTCAACTCCTGTTGTTTTTATCATTGAAAGCACGGGTCAAGGTTTAGCACAGGCTTCACTTTACGTAAAGGTAAACTTTAGACCAAAAAGGAAGAAATCTGCGTGGTTTTATGAGGTGGAAAACCAGGCGCGGCGGGCATGCCGCGCCAGGAAAAGAGTTCCCGAACAGCCCCCAGGATTGAGGGGGAGTTTTTCAGGAATGGCGGCTGGACAGGATGTGGTGGAGGGATCCGCACTCAACCATGGGGTCGTCACAGTTGACCACAATGTCGGAGCGGGCGATGACATAACCCTTACCGGTGATGCTGTTCTTGATCACCTGGTATTCACCCTCCTCTTCAACAGAGGTAAATTCTCCGATAAAGCCGGTCTCTCTCAGGGAAACGGTTTCGAGCTTGTCGCCCGGCTTAATGCTGCCTTCGTAGTTCATCAACGCCAGGCGGGCGGAGGTGCCAGTGCCGGTGGTGCTCCGGCAAATCACACCCGGATGCACATAGGTTGCAGACCGGGAGCGGTAATAGCCCTCGGCCACATGCTCCACTGGGCCCATGAAGTGAAGGAACGGCAGTGGCCCGACGTCGCCAAGGGTGTAATGGGAAAAGCCCCGTTCGGCCTGGATGGCCTCAACAATGACATGGGCGGTTTCTGACAGCTTGCGCTCTTCATCCAGGGTCAGATCAAAGCCCAGACTGGACGCATCCACCAGCGCATAAAAACCACCGCTGTAGGCCACGCTGTAGGTAATCTCACCCAACGAGGGCACGTCGATGCTGGCCTTGTAGGTATGAATATAACTGGGCAACCCTTCACAGGTGATGGCTTCCACCACGCCGTCCTGAACGGTCGCCTCGATCTGAACCAGGCCAGCAGGAGATTCCAGGAGAAAGTTCTGTTTGCCTTCCTGCTTCGGCACGATACCTGATTCCAGCACCGCGGTGGCCGTGCAAATGGTGTTGGAGCCGGAGTAAATCGGATAACCCATGACTTCCATGATGATGTAACCGGCTGCCGCTCGGGGATCCGTCGGCGGCACCAGCAAATCCACGGACATTTCGGGCACGCCATATGGCTCTTCCAACAAAAGCCGACGCAGGCCATCGGCATCATCGCGCAGGTATTCCATCTGCGCACGAACCGTATCGCCGGGCAATTGATCAATGCCACCGGTCACGATCCGGCTGACATCACCGCCGGCATGGGTATCCATCAATTGAATGGTTAGCTCGGGTTTCATCAGGCACTCTCCAGTGACCAGGGTTGGCCGTGTTCTTCCCATTGTGAGTCGGGAACGATCACGATCTTGCCGAGATAATTGCTACCCCGGTTCACAAAGTATTCTTCTGCCCGATGCAGATCAGAGAGCCTGAAGGCACCGTGCAGAACCGGTTTCAGCTGCCCTCCCCGGATCCAGGCCATCAACTGTTCGGCCTCCTCCCGGGTGCCGTGGGACACCCCGAAGATCTGTACCTGGTAGAGGTAGATCCGGGTCCACAGAATTTCGCTGATATTGCCGCCGCTGGCGCCAGCAATACTGAGTCGCGGATAGGTGCTGCGGGCGTTCATATCAAAGATCATGGTGTCGATGAAGACATCGGTCATCTCACCGCCGACCAGATCCATCACCGCATCAATGGGTTTGCCGCCGGTTTCCGCTTTCACCCGATCCACGAAGCTGTCCATATCCGAGCGATCCAGCACCGCCTCGGCACCCAGTTCCAGCAGCGCCACCGCCTTGTCCTGTTTGCTGAGGGCATAGGGAATAGCCCCCATGATCCGGCACAGCTGGATCAGCGCGGTGCCAACTCCACCGCTAGCACCCGTGACCAAAACCCGTTCCCCGGCCTTGATATTGGCCGAGGTAAGCATGTGCATGGCAGTCTGATAGGAACACATCCCCATGGACGCCACTTCGGCATCTGAGAATTCGGCATTGGGTATGTGATGAAACTGGTCCGACGGGAGCGCTACATATTCCGCATAGCCGCCGTCGGCGCCGTGACCAAAGTAATCGGGCGTGAGGTTGATGTCCCGCCGATCATTGGCGTAGATGTTGAAATCCAGCAGGCCCCGTTCACCGATTCGGGACTCATCCACTCCTTCGCCAACGGCGGCGACACGCCCGGCGATATCCGCCCCCTGAATCCGGGGAAACGTCAGCGTGGGCTTACCGCCCATCTGAAAGGATGTCATTTCGCCTTTTTTGGTGGGATAAAGCCCTTCCCGCGCCTTGCGATCGGTGTTGTTCTTCGCCGTGGCTGTGACCCGGACAAGCACCTCTCCCGGCCCGGGAGCAGGAACAGACACGTCCTGATACTCCAGTTTATCCACATCACCGTGACCGGTAAGAACCATGGCTTTCATGGTGTTCGGGATCATGGGCTGACGATCCTCCCTGTTTGCTGAATTTCGGGTATTCAAAGAGGATAGGTGAGTTTACCGGGCGTGTCAGTGCGTGTTGCGGGTATCCATTACCAGACTACCTCGCAATCACTTTATAGACTGGTCGCAGCTTGGGAATCTGCTTGAGAACCACCTGAATCACGGTCATCAAAGGCACTGCCAGAAGCACACCCACCGGCCCCCAGAGCCAGCCCCAGAAGAAGATCGAGACGAAGATGATCACCGGATTGATCGCCATACGAAAGCCGTGAATCCAGGGTTCGATAAAGAACCCCACCAGCGTGGTCAGGCCGAGGAACCCCAGCGGCGCAATGGCCATCATCCAGAATTCATCTAGGCTGATGGCAGAGACAATCGTCAACATAGAGATAGAGAGAATAACGCCCAGATAGGGAATAAACCGGGCAAGCCCGGCGACCAACCCCCACACAGCTGGATCCGGCAGCCCGACGGCCCAGCAGATCAGCCCCGTTGTGGTGCCGACGGCCAGATTACTCAGGCCGAGAACGCCCAGGTACTGGGCAATCTGATGCTGGGAATCGTGAGTAATCCGAAGTACGGTTTTTCGCTGATCAATCGGGAGCTGACGGACAAAGTTCTTGATCAGACTATCTCCACTGACCAACAGGAAATAGGTCAATGCCAGTGCCAATGCCAGGCCGGCAATGCCGTTTCGAGCCTTGGTCATCAACTGGCTGCGCCAGGAGTCCGTTTGCAGAACCACCGCCGTTGGCTGTTGCTGTTCTGACTCTGAGAGCTCCTCCACCGACTTTTCAACTTGCTCAGCAGATTCGGTAACCCGGGCGATCTGGCGACTGATTTCACTTTCACCGACCAGCAAGCGCGAGATGCCCTGCGGGACCTCTTCCGCCCACTTCAGCGCCGGAGTTGCCACGGCCAAAGTTATGCCAACGATTCCGGCCAGTACCAACAGGACCAGAACCAGAGAGCTGATCATCCGGGGAATCCGCCACTTAACGTAAGCCTTCTTGACCAGAGGCGAGAGTAGAAGGCTCGTCATCACCGCGAGAATGATGGGCAGGACGATCTGGTGAGCGACGTACAGGGTGTACAGGATGCCCAGGCCAAACAACCCGTAAATTGGCGTGGCGAGATCTGATGAAATCAGCGGGCGCTTGTTCTCGCCAACCGGTTCCTTATCTGTGGATTGGTCGTCCATGGTGAACCCTGTATACCGTGGAAAAAAGCTGGCCTGGTAAATCCAGGCCAGCGTTAAAAACGGTCAGTCTACATTCACCATTGACCGGGCGCACCCAAGAGAGAGTTACGTGAGGTTCACATGAGTCGTATTTCAGCGCGATTAGCTCGCCATCTTTGGCAAAAAGGAGGTATCCACCCAGTACCGCTTGGGGTTCGTGGGGTTGATGTAAACGGGAATTGACTCGCTCTGGATATGGTCGGAGGGATCGAACCAGAGGTTGCCACTCCTGAAGACATGGACATCGGAAGTGACTGGATTTTGCCACTGGCAGACGATCTGATAGGGGCTCTTGCCGTTCATGACGATCATCTGGTTCTTTTCGACACCCTGAAACATACCCTGAACCCGTTGCCCGGTTTTGCGAAGTTTGGAAGCCCCACTGTTCCTGACAGCCGGCACAACAAACATACCGGCTCCAACCATAAAGAAAACGCCGCCCAAACCGCCTACGATCAGGGTTACTCCCCACAGCGAAAAGAATCCATCGATTCTGGCAGACTCAGCATTGCCGGGCATGAACAACACACGAACCGTCTCACCGCGACTATAACTCGGAGGGTTGCTGCCGCTGGATGAGAGGAACTCTGTAAGCCTGCCTTTTTCGTCTTCAAAACGGACGAGAGGATAGTAGGCATTGGAATCACTGGATCGTGATCGAATCAGGTCGGTTACAACACCCGGTTTGGCTGTCGCGGTTTCAAGAAACGTGGAAGTGCTCTGGAAAGAGAAAAAGGCGCCGACAAGCATGCCGACACCCACGAGTGCAAAGATCACCCGCAGCGTATTGAAGGTTTTCATATCAGTTCCTTTGAAGTTTGCTTCCTTATTTCGAAAACACCCTGTTTTCGAACGTCGAAATTATACTTGATTCAACAGGGCTTGGAAGTCATGAGATGAGACGCGGTTCCGCCAATGGGCACAAACTGTCTCTCTGGTAATTCTGTTGCTTCAAGCAAGTTGATAGAATGCTGCTAACACATGGAGTGTTAACCCCATTGCACGGAGCAAGCATGCGTTACCTCGTTTTTTCTTCACTTGTTGTCACTTCTGCCCTTTCCGGATGCAGCCTCTACTACGAATCCCAGGCAAAAGACATGGTTCAGCGCCAGATGGACGCCATGGTTTTTGTCGAAGGTGGGGAGTTTATGATGGGGAATCCTGGGGGGTGGAGTGTTCGTAGCGACACCATCCCGGCTCATCGTGTCATCGTTGATGATTTTTATATTCAGAAATACGAAGTGACACAAGGGGATTTCGAGTTGTTCATGGATGTGACTAACTACAAACACTCGAACAACTCTTATGAAATTCTCAGGGAAAAACATCCAGAACGTTTCCAGCCGAACCTACCAGCGGTGGTGTCGTGGACGGATGCATCGGAGTTTTGCAGGTGGCTAGGGTCTCAAACTGATACGAGTATTCAACTTCCAACCGAGGCGCAGTGGGAATATGCGGCCCGAAGCGGAGGGAAAATGTTGCGCTATGCAACAGAGAACGGAAATGCGGAAGAAGGCATAACCATGGCGCCACGCCCATCTCAGTATCGAGAGCAGAAAAAAACGCTCCCAAAGCCGCCAGGAACCTTCCCGGCGAACCCACTTGGCCTTTACGACATGTCGGGCAATGCCGCTGAATGGGTGAGCGATTATTATCGCGCCGATTACTATGAGCGCTCCCCGATCAATAACCCAGAGGGACCCGAGACTCCAATCATAGAAAGCTGGAGCAACGAGCCATTCCGAGTCCTCCGAGGCGGCGATTTTAGAGATTTCTCTGGCAACACAACCGTCACAAGGCGCAAAGCCATAGAGCGGGTAACAAACGAATCCACTGGCTTTCGTTGTTCCTTCTCAGAAGATTAAACTACTGAAGAAAGCCAATTCTCAACCCTTTCAGATTGCGTCGATTGGAACAATCGACGCGGGAAGAGCTTGTAATAGTTGCTCATTAAATCTTGGAGCGAGCCCTTCCCTGAATCATTCCCAATTCTTTTCAGAACTTCTATGAGTTCTCGATGGCTGCGAATTGTTTCAAAAACTTCAATCATAGCTTTCGTTGCGATGTCACGATGCGGATCTCCTCGACCCAGAATCGGCCCACTATCCCGAACCATTATCGTCAGCAATTGCGCTTTGGCAGACGGAGTCAGTAACCTCAGTCGATTATTTTTCAGCACCCCCTCCGCAACCTTTCGTACCTCTTCATCTGCTCGGTAAAGCGAGCGCCAGAGTTCCAATAAAGTATCTGCTCCCTTCGCAACTAACGCCGAAAAAGCCTCCTCACTGCAAGCAAATATACTCAAGAGGCGAGATAAACTGTCGAAGGCCTCTTCAGAAATCCAGTCTAAAAAGCGAAAATCGCTCTGCTCGAGCGACCACCTAATGAACTTAATCAGCTCCCACACCTGCCCAGCATTCAGCTCAGCAGCAATGCCACCGCTCCCACCGGGGCCAAGAACCAAACTCCCCTTGAAGTAGGCAACGAGCCTGCCTTCAACAAGCTCAATTTTGTAGTCAAAACCTAAACCGATTCCGGATGAAACCGCAATTTCTGGCTTTACCTCAGCCAGCAATTCAAACTCGGAATCCCCTCTTGTTAGGTCATCAGTGGCTTCATCAACTCCCCTATAGACAGCCTTCCACTTAATCCCAAATCTGGCTTCATTACTTACAGTTGCGCCAGCGAAAGCTTCACCATTTGCCTCTCCAGAGATACCAACATTCCCGGGTGCGCTGGATAACTTCGCGTTTGAGGCGAGAGAAAGACAGGCACCCGCAAAGCCCTGAATCCGATACTCTGCATCTGCCCTGAAGTAACCACAATGAACCCGTATCGGATCACCCTCGTGGTTCTCGTACTCAAGAACAATCTTGGCTCCGGTCTCATCAGGAATCCGGGCGGCAAAGGTCGCTTCACCCTGCAGCAGGCTGTATGCGCTCTGCATCTGGGTACCGACGTAAACCTCACCCTTTTGTGGATCGTAGCGAGACTCCAGACTGCACTGAGCCGCAAACCGGAACATCTGGGCTTCGGCACTTGCGGCGAAACGACCATCTTCGGTTGAAGCTTCTTTTTTAAGTAATTCAATTTCCAACTGGTTAAAGAAGTTGTCCTCTTTGCTCTTCCACTCTGCAAACTTCACCTTGAGCGACCGGTCGTTCTTAAGGCCGTTTTTCGCCTCGTCCCAGGCTCGTTCAAAGTCGGAAGCACTCATCACTGCACGAACATCCGAAGTCTTGAGCGCCTTCCAGTTACCGCGCAATTGATTCAGAACCTCCTGGCGGGCGTAGCGATAACCCGCGCCACCGGTATGCTTAAGTTCAACCAGTGGGCGAGACTTCATCGAGCCGGTGTTCGGCTTGGCGAGAACATCGACGGCCGAAGGCGGACTGGTTTCCACCAAACGCCTAAGGGTTTTCTCTATATCTACGATAAGATCCCTTCGTTCCTGCTGTTCGTTACGGTGCTTTTCGACTTCTTCATGGTGGATTACGTTCCAAAGCCGGACGACCCAGGACACTCTCGCTGCATATTCGTTGACGTAATCCATGTAGGGAATCAGCTCATCATCGAGCTCGTTCAGTCGCTTCTTTTTGTCTACCAAAGACTGAAGATCAGCCTCAGCAATGAAATCCGGCCAACGCGTGTATTTCTTCAGCTCCTGGGTTTCATGTTTGAGCCTTTGCACTTGATGGCTATCTGCGTCCTGATCGTTCTGAACCATCCGATACTGAAGCTCAGCCTCCAAAGCCGCCCTGAGGAATCTGAGCCTCTCGTCCATTTCATCCAGATCTTGCTTGCTGGCTTCGGTTATTAGCTCGTGGGCCTCAACCTTTGCCTTCACGCCGGGCAGTGTCGCTTCCAGTTCGGCACAGAGCGTTGTGAAAACTCTTACTGAGAGCAGATCTTTCCTTTCAGTGAGGTTGGCTTGACTCGCGGGCAACAGAATCTGGCTTCGGATCTGGTTGATCTCATATTCAATCCGTTTTTCTCTACGGCGCTGATGCTCGAGTCGTTGTCGCTCTCGTTTCCAGCGGGCCTCGTAGTCATTGAGCAGCTCCTTTGCTGTAGAACTTTGCTCAGTTTCGGGGAGTGCCCCCAACTTTCGAAGGCTGCCCCAAGCCTTTTCGCGCGCAGCAGGTATATCCTCTTCAGGCCCCGCCTCGGCCCTTTTCAACTCAGCCAAAGGCTTGTTGAGAGTCTCAATCTCCCTATACAGATCCTGCAGCTGAGTGCGGCTAAGCGCATAAACCGTGTCCTCCTCACCAGTGACATGAACAAGCGCTTCGCACTCGATCGAGCACTGAGAGCACTCGAGATCATCTTTTGTATCATCGTTAGCCGACTGCGCTGCCGGAAGTACACCCCGATCAGCGGAGTTTTCAGGGACAGTTAGATTCCAGCCAGCCTCTATGTGGTTCACATCCTTGATAATCGGGTTCTCACTTTTGATCGCATCTAACGAGACTTGATATTTCGAAGCAATAGCTGAGAGTGTCTCTCCTGACTGAACTTCATGCTGTGGCATCCTTGCCCTCCAATATGCTCTCCATCGCATTCAAACGGTCCGCCGGCGTCATCTCCGACCTTCTAATCACTTCCTGAACATCTGCCCTAGCAATCGGATCAGAGCCAATGCGGATGCAAAGTCTTAACCAACGCTCCTGTAAAGAAACAGTTTCAAAACCAAGTCTCGAGGCTCTCTGAAGCTGCTCCAAAACCCAGACTCTTCGGTCTCCGGTTTCAGGCAAATAATCCCGATAGACTTGTTCATAGACCATTGCACGATCAGCCGATCTATAGAGCGGCAACACGGAGAGTTCAGACTGAACCAACGAGGGTTGTTCGCGGAGTTCACTCGTTCCGGCTTTATCGGGCGACTGGTATGCTTGCCAATCCGACCCGCTATGCCAGTATATTGTTACTCCGGCACTCACGATCGGTTTTGCTCGCCCTGCAAAAGCTGCCAGTAATGGACGAAAAGACCTTGGATCGTAAAATCGAAACAGTCGCTCATCCGACTTTGCAGGTGCTAGCAACCATCCCTGAGCCCAATTAAAAACACACGTCGAGCTTTCCGGCGAATCAATAACGATTCCAAGCGGCAAGGAGCTCAATCGCTCTTTAATCTTTTTTTGGAACTGGGTGTCTCCATTAAATGCCAGGAGTATAGGCCCCTGATTCCATGAGGCCTGCCATCGGGTATTCTCCAGAAGGCTCCACCACTGGACCGAGCCATGCTGATCAGCTTCGTACAGAAATCTGAGAAAGCGATCATCGACCGCGAGGTCAATGACGGCAAAGTTCGCGCGGGAGGGTTCCTGGGCTAGTAAATCCAGACTATCAAGCGTGCTGATGTAGTTTGCAGCGTCCATTCTCATCAAACTCACAATCGGAAACGACAGGCGCTCCCTGGTTGGCTGATTCCTTCAGCAATGTTGAGTGATCTGCCAAAACCTGCGGAGCACTCTTTCCTGTGTCACGTTGGCCGGTTTCTTCCAGATGCACAGCGCCCGAACGTCCGGCTTGAGCAACAATGCCGGCAGGCAGCTCCGGGGCTTTATCTGCCACCCCACTCCCACTCCCAGGCCCACCACCGGAATTCATACGCACCGAAGGCCCGGAGACCGTTACACCGCTGGGATCCAGCTTCAGAAAGCTGCCACCGGCTTTGAGCGTGAGTTCGGCGCCTGCCTCAATCACGACTTTCATGCCCGCCTTGTGGTGAATCTCGGTGCCAGCTTCAACGAGCTGACTTTTGCCCTGTTTGCTGTGAAGACTGCCACCGATGGAGAGACTGTAATCACTTCCGACCGACTCGCGCTGTTCGCCATCGACCGTGCGGTGCTCGTTGCCTTTCACATGACTGAAATCATGATTCTCCACGGTGCGATGACTGTCGTTCCGAATCACCTCCGTGCGGTTGTTCTCGGTGAGCAGGTCAAGGTCTTTCTGGGCGTGAACGTAAATCTGTTCCTGGTCCGCCTCATCCTCAAACCGCAACTCATTACTTCCCTCGCCTTTGTGGGTTTTGGTTTTCAGGGTGGTGCGGGTTTTGTGCTCCGGCAGCCCATAGGGCGTCGTGTTGGTAATGTGATGGGTTCTGCCGGTGATGATCGGCTGGTCCGGGTCGCCATCCAGGAAGGAAACAATTACTTCGTGACCGATTCGTGGCAAGGCCATGAAACCGTACTGGCCGCCGGCCCAGCCCTGGCTGACTCGGAGCCAGGCACTGCTATGCTCACCATTCTTTGAATAGCGATCCCAGGGGAACCTCACTTTCACCCGACCATATTCGTCGCAGTGGATCTCCTCGCCTTCCGGGCCGGTGACAATCGCGATTTGCGGGCCGTCCATAAGAGGACGGTGGTGCGTCTGCGGTACCCAGATCAAATCGGCAGGTATGGCATTGAACTGGTTGTGGTACGTGGTGGGTTCGCTGCCGCCCTCTTCTTCCAACGCCTGGGGCTGGGAACCAGTATGGGTAACTGCGGTTAGCAGCCATTCCCGGTTCAGGGCGGCGCTGTCATGCTCTTTCAGTTCAACCTTGGCGCCGGCGCTGAAATCAGGGCGATTGCTCTCACCGGATGCTGTACTGGCATCATTGCGCAGGGACTGGAGCCTGGCTTCGGTAAACGGCTGGCCACTGGCGTCGGCCTTGAAGCGGCCGGGGTAATCGTAGTGCTGGTAGTCTTCCCGGTGTTTCAAATCGCCGCTGGCCCGCTCATGCATCAGGGCATAGGCAGGGTTCCGGAAGGTGTAATCCTTCATCGCTACGGAAGCGACCCGCACCCGCTCTTCATACCGGAACCGAAAAACCGAGGGGCGCTTGGTGTTGCCGCCGGCTTTGGCGTTATATTCCGCCGGTTCCAGCTTCGGCGCATCGCCATGATGGTCGGCGATTACAAGCGCCGGCTGCGTGTCCGCGTCCACGCTCCCGTGTTCATAGCGATAGTGCCAGCCCTCTTCGGCGGCGAGGCGCTCAAGAAAGTCCAGGTCACTTTCTCGATGCTGAACACAATATTCCCGCTGCTCCGTCGTGCGCTTCAGGTCGAAAACCGTGTCGATAATGCCGCGTTCTTCAAGCAGAGTTCGCACAATGGTGTCGGAGCCCTGGGTCTGGAACATCCTGCTGTTGTGCATCATCCCAAGGCGCCAGAGCGGCGACTGGATGTTCAGTTCATAGCGGGTACGCCGGTGGCCAGCATCGCCCCGAACGAATTCGTTGACCACACCGGTGAAGCGCCTGAGCGGCTCGCCATCCTGCCAGACCACAAGATCCACCGGTTGTTCAAGAATTTCCGCGGCCTGAATTGACGGATCGGTGCTGGCCAGCTCAAGCCGACCGTAAAAAACCTCGGACAGGCGTTCGGTCAGGGTAAAGCCAACAAGTGAAAAAATATCAGAGGGGAGACCGCCAACACGGACGGTGAACTGCAATCCATTTGCCTGGGGCATGTCTTCAATCCTTTGAAGTCATCAATCCGGATGATTCTGCTACAGAAACTGCACTATCCCTGGCAGCTCTTCCATCGTAGCGGGTGAAACATTAACAGCGTCGTCGTGGTTATTCAACGAAAAGACCGAAGGTTAATCCCTTGCCTATGGAAGACCGGGATTCGAACAACGCCACAGGCGCCCCTTAACTACAAGGTAGCGCCCGTCCGGCGTTTTGATCGTGTCCTTACCCAATCTTTATTCAGGCTTGTAAAGCCGCTGGATGCTGGAGAAATCCAGGCTGCCATTACCCTGCCCGGCGTGCAGCTGGAACAGGTTACGGGCCAGAGAGCCCATGGGAATAGAGGCCTGGTTCTTCACAGCGTTGTCGAAGGCCAAACCCAGATCCTTGGTCATCAGGTTCACCAGGAAACCGCCTTCGTAGTTACGGGACGCGGGTACACCTTCCATCACTCCCGGCCAGGGGTTATAGACGTTCAACGCCCAGTTGCCACCGGAGCTCTGCTTCATGATTTCCGAGAGCACCGCCGGATCAAGCCCATTCTTCACACCCAATGCCAGCGCTTCGCTGGTACCGGACATAAGGATGGCCAGCAGCATGTTGTTGCAGATCTTGGCCACCTGGCCGGAACCATGATCACCGGCGTGGAAGATGTTCTTGCCCATGGCGTCGAGAATCGGCTTGGCCTTGTTGAAAGCCTCTTCCGAGCCGCCACAAATGAAGGTCAAGGTGCCGGCCTTGGCACCACCAACACCGCCGGAGACTGGCGCATCAAGGAACGGGATATCCTTGGCTCGTGCAACTTCGGCAACGCCACGGGCTGTTTCCGGTGCGATGGTGGAAGAATCAATCACCAGGGTGCCGGCCGGCAGTTTTGCCAGCAGACCATCGTCCCCCAGGTATACCGCTTCCACATGCTGGCCGGCCGGCAGCATGGTGATGACGCACTCTGCGCCGTTGGCTGCTTCGTGGGCGGTGTCTGCCGTTTTGGCGCCCTCGGACACCAGGGCGGCAACAGCGTTTTTGGACAGATCGAATACGGTGACCTCGTGGCCGGCTTTGACCAGGTTGCTGGCCATGGGGCCGCCCATATTACCGAGGCCGATGAAGGTAATTTTTGCCATGTCTTTTCTCCTTGTTCTTGTAATAGATCAGCTAAAAAAGTCGTCGATCCACGCACTATCCATTTCCGCAAGAGACGCATAGCGCCAGCGGGGCTGCTGATCCTTGTCGATCAGAAGCGCGCGGATACCTTCGGCGAATTCGCCCTTGGTGAGGCACTTGGTGGAAAGTACCAGTTCCTTATCGAGCACCTCTTTCAGGCTGTTGTGTTTGCAACCGTGCAGGTGCCGCCAGACCAGAGCCAGAGATGTGGGTGACGCACTCGCCAGGGAGCGGGTTGCTTTTGCCACCCATCCGTCGCCTCCGGACAGTTCTTTCAACTGGCTAACCGTTGCTTCCAGGGAGTCCGCATCGGTTACCCGGTTGATCTCATCGAAATGCGTACGAACCGGTGATTCCGGCATGGCATCGATGCTCTCACGCTCGAATTGGCGGAGCACGCTGCCAACCACGGCGTGAGGATCCTCGCCCTGCCAGTCACGCTTGCAGAGTGCAGCAACAACATCGGCCTTCAGATCATGCCGGATGAAGCGATCTGCCAGCCCCGTGAAAACTGCATCGGCACCGTTGAGGCGGGCGCCGGTCAGCCCCAGAAACAGGCCTGTGCGGCCGGGGGTCCGGTTAAGGAACCA
Organism: Marinobacter sp. CH_CUG1437-1; assembly: GCF_037029655.1. Lineage (NCBI taxonomy): Bacteria > Pseudomonadati > Pseudomonadota > Gammaproteobacteria > Pseudomonadales > Marinobacteraceae > Marinobacter > Marinobacter sp. CH_CUG1437-1. The sequence continues at coordinate 47,676 of NZ_JAYMEW010000005.1, forward strand.
GCCGGCGGCGACATCGGGGTACAGGCCGATAGTGATCTCGGGCATGGCGAGTTTCGAGCCTTCGGTCACCACCCGGTGGGAAGCGCCCTCCATAATGCCCATGCCGCCACCCATCACGATGCCATGTCCCCAGCATACGATCGGTTTCTGGAAAGTATGGATCAGGTAATCCAGCTCATATTCCTCGTTGAAGAACGCCTCGCCCTCGCTTGCACCCTGCGGTTCAGTCATGCTGCGATACAGCGCGACGATGTCTCCACCGGCGCAGAACGCCTTGTCGCCTTCGGATTCCAACCAGACAGCCTGGATTGCGGGATCTTCCGCCCAGCGCTTCAGTTGTGGCGTCAGTAACCGGATCATCTCCAGAGAAAGCGAGTTCAGCGCCTTCGGCGTATTCAATCGGGCCACGGCGATCAGCGTGCCGTCGCCCGTTTTCCATTCTTCAAAGACAATGGGTTGATCACTCATAACAGGTCCTTGAGCCAGCCTTTTCCAGCCGGCTTCAGCGGTTTTTCCATTCCGGTTTGCGCTTGTCGAGAAATGCGTTTACGCCTTCTTTCTGGTCTTCGGTGGAGAACAGCTCGACAAACAGTTCCCGCTCCATGCGCCAGCCGTCGTCGTGGCTGCGGCCATCACGGGCGCTCATTACCAGGGTCTTGCACCGGGCGGTAGACGACGGGCTCTGCTGGCACGCCATTTCCGCCAGCTCCAGCGCCTTATCAAGGCTCTGTCCGCTCGGCACCACTTCCTCAACCAGGCCGATCCGCAGTGCGGTATCAGCTTTTACCCGCTCACCGCACAGAATCATCCGCTTGGCCCAGCCCTCACCTACCAACCAGGGCAGGTTCTGGGTACCACCGGCGCAGGGTAGCAAGCCAACGCCGGCCTCGGGCAGCGCCATCTGGGCGTGCTCTTCGGCAATGCGGATGTCGCAAGCCATGGCGCATTCCAGGCCACCACCCATCGCATACCCGTTCACTGCAGCGATGGAGACACCCCGGAAGCGGCCCAGCGTGGAAAACGCCTCGCCGAACAACTGAGCCATCTCATTGGCCCGTGCCTTGTCGCCATCGGCGAAGGTTTTCAGATCGGCGCCGGCGGAATAGAACTTCTCGCCTTGCCCGGTCATCACCAGAGCAAAGATGTCCCGGTCTTCGTTCAGTTCATTGACGATTTTCGTCAGGGCAATCAGGGAATCCTTTGTCCAGGTGTTAGCCGGTGGATTATTGATAGTCAGTACCGCGATGTGTCCGCGTTTTTCGAGCTGAATCAGGTCACTCATTTCTTATTCCTCATCCTGAAAATGGGGCCAGACGAAATCGTCATCTGGCCCCATTTCTATGATTATTGAATTGCCTCAGCCACGCCGTCATCGAGTAGGCGACGGGCAACAATCAGACGCATGATTTCGTTGGTGCCTTCCAGAATCTGGTGCACTCGCAGGTCGCGCAGGTAACGCTCAAGCGGATATTCGCGAATGTAGCCATAGCCGCCGTGAAGCTGCAGCGCTTCGTTGACTACCTCGAAACAGGCATCGGTGGCGAAACGCTTGGCCATGGCACAGTGCAGTGTCGCTTCCGGATCGGCGTTGTCGAGCTTGAACGCGCCAAGGCGAACCATCTGCCGCGCGGCAACCAGATTGGTGGCCATGTCGGCCAGCTTGAACTGCAAGGCCTGAAAAGCCGCCAGCGGTTTGCCGAACTGTTCGCGCTCATGCATGTAGTTTCGGGCGCGGAGAAGAGCCGCCTGAGCACCGCCTAGGGAGCAGGTAGCAATGTTCAGCCGGCCGCCATCGAGGCCTTTCATGGCGATGGCAAACCCATCACCTTCGTCACCCACCCGGTTGCTGGCCGGAATGCGGACATTCTCGAGGCTGATCATCCGGGTCGGTTGACTGTGCCAGCCCATTTTTTCTTCGTTCTTGCCGTAGGAAATGCCATCGGCATCTGCGGGAATCACAAAGGTGGAAATGCCTTTATAACCAGAATCCGGCGCTCCGGTCCGGGCCATCAGCACCAGAATATCGGTGGCACCGGCGCCGGAAATAAATACCTTGCTGCCGGTGATCACATAGCTGTCGCCATCCCGCACGGCCTTGGTGCGAAGGCTGGCCGCGTCTGAACCGGCACCCGGCTCGGTCAGGCAGTAGGAGGCGAGCCATTCGCCACTGGCGAGCTTAGGCACGATTTCCTGCTTGAGATCATCAGACGCAAAGCTGGCGACCATCCAGGTAGCCATATTGTGGATGGTGATAAACGCAGCGGTTGAAGGACACGCAGCGGCGAGTTCCTCCACGATAACCGACGTATCCAGACGGGAAAGGCCCATGCCGCCGAGTGCTTCGGGCGTGTACATACCCATGAAACCCATCTCTCCGGCTTCCTTCATCACATCGACCGGAAAGATATGCTCGTCATCCCACTTCGCCGCATGGGGAGCCATGGATTTTTCAGCGAACGCCCGAGCCGCTTCGCGAAACGCCAGCTGATCTTCGGTGAGGTTAAAGTCCATCGTTACGCTCCAGATAGAGAAGGCTTGGCATTGGGCAGGGAAAACAAGGGGCCGGAAACAGGTTCCGGCCCAAATACCCCACCTTCAACGCAATTAACGCAACTGGATAGAGAAGTTAGCTTCGGTGCTGGTTGCTTCACTGGAGAACCAGCGGGAGGTAACCGTCTTGGTCTCAGTGTAGAAGCGAACCGCCTGCTTGCCGTAGGCATGCTGGTCACCGTAGAAGGAACCTTTCCAGCCGGTGAACGAGAAGAACGGCAGGGGCACCGGAATGGGTATATTCACGCCCACCTGTCCTACATCGATTTCATGCTGGAAGCGACGTGCGGCACCGCCGGAGCTGGTAAAGATGGACACACCGTTGCCGTACGGGCTCTTGTTGACCAGTTCGATGGCATCACCGAGGGTGTCGGTTTCGACGCAGGACAGCACGGGGCCGAAGATCTCTTCGTTGTAGATGTCCATGTCGGTGGTTACACCGGAGAACAGCGTCGGACCAACCCAGTTGCCGTCCGGCAAACCATCTACTGTGCAACCACGGCCGTCCAGCAGGAGCTTGGCGCCCTGGGCTTCGCCAGTCGCAATAAGAGATTCAATGCGGTCCTTCGCCTTGGCGGAGATGATCGGGCCATAGCTGGCACCGGAGTCGTTCCACGCGCCGGGACGCACTTTAGCCATGGCTTCTTTCAGCTCGGGGATCCACTGCTGGGCTTCGCCCACGAAAACGGCGACGGAAATTGCCATGCAGCGCTGGCCGGCAGCACCTACTGAAGCACCAACCAGGGCATTGATCACCTGCTGCTTGTCAGCGTCCGGCAGGATCACCATATGGTTCTTGGCGCCGGCAAAGCTCTGTACACGCTTCATGTTGCGGGTGCCGGTTTCGTAAATGTAACGGCCGACTGGCACAGAACCTACAAAAGAAACGGCCTTGATGGCGGGATCAGTCAGCAGTACGTCAACCTGCTCCTTGCCACCGTGAACCACCTGCAAAACGCCCTTGGGCGCACCGGCTTCTTCAAACAGCTCTGCCAGGCGCATAGGGGTCAGCGGATCCTGTTCGGACGGTTTCAGGATAAAGGTGTTGCCGCAGGCAATGGCCATCGGGAACATCCACAGCGGAATCATGGCCGGGAAGTTGAACGGGGTGATACCCGCGCATACGCCCAGCGGCTGGATCCAGGAATGGGTATCCACCTCGCGGGCCACGTTTTCAACGGTTTCGCCCATCATCATTGAAGCGACGTTGGCAGCGTGCTCGACCACTTCAATGCCACGCCAGACATCACCTTTGGCATCATCAAAGGTCTTGCCGGTTTCCTGCGCCAGGATTTCGGCGATCTCATCATGATGCTCTTTCAGCAGAGCCTGGTAACGGAGCATAACCCGGGCGCGCTCTGAGACAGGCACTTCCTTCCAGGTCTTGAACATTTCGCCAGCGCTTTCGATGGCCTTACGCATTTCCGCATCGGTGGTGCACGGCGCCTTGGCGATCACTTCGTTGGTGGCGGGGTTGGTAACGTCGATCCATTCACTGGTTTGGCTATCGACGAACTCACCTGCGAGATACAGCGGTACATTTTTCATGTTGATGTCCCTGTTTGTTGTTGTGCGGGAAGCCGGCCAGAACCAAAGGGTTGCGGCCACGTTTAACCAAAGGCTAGCACGGGATCGACCAAGGGGTGATTGACTAAATTTCGCCCGTAATGGACTATCTTTCGATTAAGCCTAAAAACAAAAGACCTGAAATGACCCAAACCTCACAGTGGCCGGTGCCCAAAGACAGCATTCGCTACGTCGTGCCTGAACCAATCATCCGACTGCTGGCGAGCCATCCGCTCACCCGGGATCTTTACCCGCTGGCGTTCGGCCACTATCGGCGCGCCGTGGGCCACCATATGCACCGGGAGCACCATCACGACAATCTTTTGATCTACTGTACCGAGGGCCGGGCGTTCCTGAACGTCGGCGGTGAGCCCTACACGGTGGAGGCTGGCGACCTGCTGCTTTTGCCGGCCGGCGCCAACCACCGCTATACCGCCGATCCGGACAATCCATGGACCATTCACTGGGTGCACTACACCGGACCATTGGCTGAGGATTTCCGACACTATATGGGTTTTGACGGCCCGACCCGCATTCGCCACCTGGGCCGCCAACCCCGGCTTCTGGTTGACTTCAATGGTCTGCTGTCGGTGCGGCAGACCGGTTTCCGGGCCCGCGGCCTTATCCACGCGGCCAACCGGCTACGGCAACTGTTAGCGGCGGTTCCGATCAACGCCGACGAGACCGGGCATGAACGGCAGGCCGAGCTGGAAACCATCCACAACTATATGCGGGAGCACCTGGATGAGCGTATCAGCCTGGAGCAATTGGCTGACCTTGCCGGCCTGTCCCCCGCCCATTTCGCCACCCGCTATCGGGAGCAGACCGGAACCTCCCCGATCCAGCACTTCCTGCACCTCAAGGTAGAGCGGGCTTGCCAGATGCTGGATACCAGCAGCCTGAGTTTTGCGGACATCAGCCGACGGCTGGGCTACGACGACGCCTACTATTTTTCACGGCTTTTCAAAAAGGTAATGGGCCAGTCGCCCCGGGACTACCGGCATACTGCGCGGCACTGAACGGTCAGACCGGGCCAGATTGAAACCTGCCGCTTTCTACGACTTTTGTTGTAGGAGCCAAGGGTTTAGGCTTGGTATATCAAACGACAAAAAGAGTGAGCTGATGGCCATGTACACCATAGAAATTGATGAAACCTTCGATGTACCGCGACGAAGGGTGTTTGCCCTGTTCGCCGACCACCACCGTTTTGGAAAACTGCTGGGTGCGCCCGTCAAACGCATCAAGGACAGCGACCAGGCCGACCCGAACGGGATTGGTTCCGTTCGCAAGATCGGCATTGGGCCGGTGGGCCTGGAAGAAACCGTGACCAACTTCGAGCCGGATTCACTGATCGAGTACACCATCACCAGCATGAGTCCGATCCGCAATCACCTTGGCCGTATCCGGTTCGAGGACACGCCTGAAGGTCATACCCGGGTGAACTACACCATCACCTTCGAAGACATCGTGCCGTTTACCGGCAAGGTGGTCAGCAGCGCCCTGGAGCAGGGCATTCGCCGCGGGATCAAACGGGTGCCCCGGCTGGCCTGATGGTCGGCAACAACAAATCGTTACTTGAGGAATATCAGAGAATTGACCTGAGGCAATAGTTGGCTTTTGTCAATTTTGTAATCTCCGCGCAGCTTGCAATATCCGGCCATTCCGGCCGGACCACACTGTATTCAGCGGGAGACCGAAATGGCAGCCGAGCCGATTGTCCTGTTCGATAATGGACACCACAAATGCCTGATGTTCGATTCCCTGGTGACCGGCGAGGGCGTCCAGTCCAACCAGTTCCTGATTGTCGACGGAAAACACGAAGCGCTCATCGATCCGGGCGGTGACCTGACCTACACTCCCCTGTCGGTGGCCGCGTCTCGTTATATGAACATTCGCGATATGGACTACGTGTTCGCCTCTCACCAGGACCCGGACATCATTGGCGCCATCGACCGCTGGATTGTTCATACCCGCGCGAAAATCGTCACCTCGAAACTATGGGCACGGTTCCTTCCGCACCTGGTTTCCAGCTACGTGACCAATCAGCTCAGTGGCAGCGTGTACGACCGCATCGTCAGCATTCCGGATGCCGGTGCCAATGTGAAGTTTGGCGAGTCCTATTTGCAGTGCCTGCCAGCCCACTTCATGCATTCGGTAGGCAATCTTCAGTTTTACGATCCGGTCTCCAAGATCCTCTTCTCCGGCGACCTTGGAGCTTCGCTGGGTGGTGAGGACGATCATCTGCCAGTGAAAGACTTCGACAAGCACATACCGAGCATGATTGGCTTCCATCGGCGCTACATCGCGTCTCAGAAGGTCTGCAGACTGTGGGCCAACATGGTCCGCGACGTGGACGTTTCGATGATCGTGCCCCAGCATGGCAAACGCTTTGAAGGGCCAGTAATGGTTGATCGCTTCCTGAACTGGGTCAGCGACATCGAGTGCGGTATCGACCTGATGACACAGGATAACTATCGCCGACCGGTTGATTACGTCTAGGCCAGAACGGTTGCCAAATAAGCCTGTCCCAAACCGGCAATGTTGAGTAAAATCCGGCCTTTTCCAGAGAACCAAGAGGCAGCGCAGATGGGCAGAGCCTACCAGAACCGCAAAGAATCCATGGCCAAGACGGCTGCGGCAAAAACCAAGGTCTACAGCAAGTACGGCCGCGAGATTTACATGAGCGCCAAGTCCGGAGGCCCCGACCCCCAGGCCAACCTGTCCCTGCGCGGGTTGATCGAGCGGGCCAAGAAAGACCAAGTGCCCTCCCACGTGATCGAGAAAGCCATCGACAAAGCCAAGGGTGGCGCTGGCGAGGACTATTCCCCCGCTCGCTACGAAGGCTATGGACCGGGCAACTGCATGGTAATTGTCGACTGCCTGACCGATAACCCGAACCGCACTTTTGGCGATGTGCGTCTGGCCTTCACCAAAACCAAGTGCAAGATCGGAACGCCCGGTGCGGTGTCTCACATGTTCGACCACAGCGCTATCTTTGCGTTCAAGGGCGAGGATGAAGAGGCCGTTCTCGAGGCGCTGATGGAAGCGGATGTGGATGTCACCGACATCGAAAATGAAGACGGTCTGATCACCGTGTTCACGCCGAACACCGAATACGCTAAAGCCCGTCAGGCGCTGGTGGACGCCATTGAAGACATCGATTTTGAGGTGGATGAAATCCAGTTCCTGCCCAAAACCACCACGCTGGTGGAAGGTGATGATATCCCCCTGTTCGAGAAATTCCTGGACATGTTGAACGAGCTGGACGACGTACAGAACGTATTCCACAATGCCGAGCTGCCAGACCAGTAAACAGCCCGGCCTCCGGCCATGCAGGAAGATAACACCATGCAGAAGAACGCTCCCGCAATCCGCAAAGCGCGTATAGTGGTCCTGAAAACAGGAACCACCTACCCGGACCTTCGGGCAGAGTTTGGCGATTTTGACGAATGGTTCCTGCGGGGGCTTTCAAAGGAGCTGGAGATCACTGTAGCCAACGCCGAAGCCGGCGAACTGCCGGGCAACCCGGAGGACTGGGACGGCATTGTGGTGACAGGCTCGCCTGCCATGGTCAGCGACCGGGCCGAATGGAGCGAAAACGCGGGTCGTTGGCTGGCAAAGGCTGTGAAAAGTGAAGTGCCGGTACTGGGTGTCTGCTACGGCCACCAGTTACTGGCCCACGCGCTGGGCGGGGAAGCGGGTTACCATCCGAATGGCCGGGAAACCGGCACCCACGAGATTGAACTTCTCCCAGAAGCCGCCTCCGATGTCCTGTTCCGCGACCTCCCAAAGACATTCCCGGCACAGCTGACGCATCGGCAATCCGTACTGCGCCTGCCCGAAGGCGCGGTGCTGCTGGGGCGTAACCGGTTCGAGCCGCACCAGGCCTTCAGAATTGGCCCCTGCGCCTGGGGCGTGCAGTTCCATCCGGAGTTCACGGACGCCATTATGAGTGCCTACCTGAAAGTACAGGCGCCGGACCTGGCCCGGGAGGGGCTGGATGCCGAGGCCCTGATCGCCGGGGTAAAACCAGCGCCAGACGCGTCCTCACTTTTGTCCCGTTTCAGCCGATTTGTCCAGGATCGGATCCGGTAAAACGGGCAGCAACCGCTCCTGTCAGTCGAGGATGTAAGCGGTTTTTTCCAGCGCCTGCTCTTCTTCGTCGATAAAGCGAAACTCGTTCCAGCCAATGCGCACCATGTCGTTGCTGTTGAGGCGCTGCCGGTCAGCAACCCGTAGCTCGTTCACGAAGGTGCCATTGGTGCTGTTGCTGTCGGTGATGTAGTAATCCACCGTTCCTTCAAGATAGGCGTTGGGCACCGCTTCTATCAGGGCGTGCTGACCGCTCACGGAAATCTCATCGATCTGGATATCGTTATCCGGGCGCCGACCGATGCGGGTTTCCGGTTGCCCGAGTTCAAAGGTGGTAACAACCACGTTATCCACCAGTTGCGAAAGCGAAGCCATGTCAGTTTCCTCAATACTCCAACGTCAGTAATACCACAGACACATTGTCGCCAGCCTCGTTTGCCAGGCCGGCATCAATCAGTGCCTGAACCGTGCGCTCCATGCCGCCACTTTCCTTTTGGATCTCAAGCCACCGGTATTCCGGGACCGAATCGGTTAACCCATCGGAACACAGCAGGAGCACGTCCCCCTCTTCAAGGGTCTCACGCCGATAACTTGGATCCGCCTGCTCCACTGCTCCCACTGCCCTGGTCAGAACATTCCGGAACGGCACATTGGGCACATCCGCCGCGGTAATGCTGCCGTCTTCCAGCATATTCTGGACCACGGTATCGTCCCGCGTCAGACATACCGCCTGACTGCTACGCAGGCTGTAACACCGGGAATCGCCGACATGGGCAATGTGCGCTTGATCATCAATCACCCATGCCACCACCAGTGTGGTGCCCATCTTTTCAAGTTTCGGGTCCCCGGAACGGCGGTTCACTATCCGCTCATTGGCCAGCGAGAAGGCCCTCTCCAGATGTTCCCGGATGGCACCATCGGTGCCGTCGAACGCGGCACCAGCAATGGCCGGTTCCAGGGATTCGATAACGGCATCAACTGCCAGACGGCTGGCGACCTCCCCCCCCTGATGCCCACCCATGCCGTCGGCAACCACCAGTAACGCCTGATCACCGGCATCATTGATCCGCCAGTCGACAACGTCCTGGTTCGACTCCCGCACGGCTCCCCGGTGACTCTGACCAGCAACGTGATAGCGCATCAGGACACCTCCTGGCCAGCTTCGCGAACGGCCAGACGACGCACAGCCTCTGCCATGGTTGCTGCACTGGCAAAGCGCTTGTCCGGCTCTCGCTGGATGGCCTTGTTGATCAGACGGACCACCCCGTTTGGCAGATCCGGGTTGAACTCGCGGACGCTGCGCGGGCGCTTGTTAAGAATCTGGTAGGTCAGGTTGGCCAGGGTGTCGCCCTGATAGGGCGTTTCGCCGCTCACCAGCTTGTAAAGGGTCACGCCCAGGCTATAGATATCAGAAGCTCCGGTGACCTTCTGGCCCTTCAACTGTTCCGGCGACATATACAGCGGGCTGCCCATGACCGCCCCAGTGCGCGTTCGGGAGTCATCGGAAATCTTGGCAATGCCGAAATCGGTGATCTTGATGTCGCCAGAGTCGGGATTGAAGATAATATTTCCGGGTTTGATGTCGCGATGGACGACTTTCTGGCTGTGGGCGTAGGCCAATGCGTCTGCCACTCGGGCAACGATATCCAGCACCCTGGGCAGGGGCAGTAACCGGCCGGATCTGCCGAATTCACTGAGGGGCCGCCCTTTCGCATGGTCCATGGCGATGTAGGCGAGGTCGGCCTCCTCGCCCACGTCGTACACGGTAACGATAGCCGGGTGGCTCAGGCGGCCAGCGGCTTCTGCCTCCCGGAAGAATCGCTCCTTGAGATCCTGCAGCTGGCCATCATCAAAGGCCTGGTAGCTGAGGGTCTTGATAGCAACGGTTCGGGCAATCTTCGGATCCTTGCCCAGATAGACCACACCCATGGCACCACGACCAATCTCCCGCTCGATTTCATAGCGCCCCAGGGTCGGGCGACTCACTGACGGTTCCGGCATCAACAGGGTGCGGGTGTTGTCGAAACTCCCTCCCTGCACCAACGAGTTATCCGGTGCGAGCTTCTCCAGTGCCGACAGCCTCGCGGCGGTGTCCCGAAAACCTTTTTTTCGTTCCTGAATACTGCGGTAGGTGCTGACCGCCTTGTCGTACTGGCGTTTGCGCTCTTGCTGGATGGCGACATCGTAGCGCAGCTCGATCTCGCTCTCACAGTCGGGGCAGCGATCCAGCGCTTCAAGGGCCTCGTCTGTATGGCCTTGCTGCAGAAACACCTTGGCCAGCTTCAGCCGCGCATCGCGCACATTGTCTGTCAGTACACGGATGTGTTTCCGTGGCTGCAGCCAGAACAGCATCACCACATAACCAACCACCAGCAAAGTGAGCACAACGCCAAACGGAACCCAGACGTTGTGGTAGAACATCAACGCGGCCTGGATCACCACGAGCGAGCCGCCAAGCAAAAGCGTGACAGGCAGGGAAACGGCTGCGCCCATCGCCGGGATAGCAAGCACCAGATACAGGGCCGCAATCGCCAGCCCTGCGGTCACTGCCATGTCGGACCAGAGTGGTTCCGAAAGGCCCCGATCAGCCATAGCCGGCCCGAATGCCTCCTGCGGGACAATCGTGGACGGGTCAGAGCCGTCTGGCACGCCGAAAATGCTGAACAGTGCGCGGTCGGCCCAGCCAACGAGAGCAAGCTGGTCACCCATCAGGGCAAACACAACAGCCAGAACGAGAATAACGGCCCGCAAACTGAACAGGCGCGGAATGAAAGAGAGTATGGCGTTCACAGGCAACTTTGTTATAAATGGTTGATCTGACTAGTTTAGGAAGCGTGGCGGAACTTCGATACAACGGCCGGGGTGTTTTTTGTAAGTGTTTGTTTACCTGAGAGAGAGGTCACGTATAGTTATGCCGTCGTTTACCTCAGGGATGATGGAAATACACACATGACACTGAAGTTACTGATTCTCCTGCTGTTGCTCACCCTGGCCGGCATCGGCCTGTACCACACACAAAAGCCACTGCCACCGGGCATCAGCTATCGTGGAACCGCTGTGCCTTTGGAGGAACCCGTCCTGCTGACAGACGTCACCCGTCACTATCAGGACGGCCGGGAAGAGCGCGACCATGAAATTTTCGACGAGGTGTTCCGGCTTGTGGGACAGGCCAACGAGTTCATTCTCGTCGACATGTTTCTATTTAACAGCACCGCACCGGAGAATGTCGCCCACCGCCCTCTGGCACAACAACTGACGGAGGCACTGCTGGCCAGGAAGGCAGAAAAACCGGAGCTCTCCATCACAGTGATCTCCGATCCTCTGAACACCATGTACGGCGGCACTATCTCACCCTGGTTCGAGGCCCTGCGTAATGGTGGCATTCCAGTTGTGGAGACCGCGCTTCGTCCACTCAGAGACAGCAACCCGACCTGGTCTGCGATCTGGCGCCTGTGTTGCCAGTGGTTCGGAAACAACCCACGGGACGGCTGGCTGGACAACGCCCTGGGCACCAGGCCCGTTACCCTTCGAAGCTACCTCGCGCTGCTGAACTTCAAGGCCAATCATCGCAAGGTTGTAGTTGCGGATGAGGCCGGTTCCTTGAGAGCCATTGTTACCTCGGCCAACCCCCACGACGGCAGCAGCCGGCACAGCAACCTGGGGCTGAGTTTCAAGGGCCCGGCGGTGATTGATCTGCTGAAAAGCGAGCGTGCCGTGCTCGCCATGTCCGGCGCCAACACCCAACCGATCGATGAGCAAATCAGTCAGGTTTCAGAAGCGACTGCGCCACCCGATGACACTGCAATGCCCCGGGTGGCAGTGCTGACAGAATCAGCCATCCTGGATGAGGCCCTGGCGATGATTCGAAAGGCCTCAGCAGGCGACCAACTGGATATGGCCATGTTCTATCTTTCCCACCGCGATATCGTCGAAGCCCTGATAGATGCGGCAAAACGGAACGTGGCGCTGCGGGTCTTGCTTGATGCCAACAACGAGGCCTTCGGCCACCAGAAGAGTGGCATTCCCAATCGACAGGTAGCCATGGAACTGGTTCGGGCAGGCGTTCCCGTCCGTTGGTGTAATACCCTGGGCGAGCAATGTCACAGTAAGCTTCTGTTGCTGGGCAAACAAAACGGCGCAACAGAGCTGTTGCTGGGATCGGCGAATTTTACCCGGCGCAATCTTGACGACCTGAATCTCGAAGCCGATGTCTGGGTGTCGGTGGCCGACCAGTCGCAGGTTGCCACCCGGGCCAGAGACTTTTTCGACCAACAATGGCAACAAGGGTCCGGGGACGATCCGGTAATGAGCCTGCCCTACGAGGACTGGGCCGATGAATCCAGGCTTCGCTACTGGCGCTACCGGATAATGGAGGCCACCGGCCTGTCGACCTTCTGAACATCACAGGACACAGCCATGACAACACCGGTACATGCACGCCCCATTTCAGAACGGATCGACTGGCTGATGGAACTGAGCCGGGCCCACTCGGCCAGCTTCTGCAGTCCGGAAAACCATCTGGCCAGGCAGCGTTACCTGGCGGAGCACAACACCCAGATCATTGCCATGAAGTGCATGGACGGTCGCATTCACCTGCCCTACGTGACCCAGACGCCCCTTGGGGTCATACACCCCTTCAGGAATCTCGGCGGCATCTTTGAGCTGGGCTGGCCCTATCTGGGCGACATGCTTGCGGACACGGTACAGCAGGCAGTCAGTCAGGGGCGCCGGGTGCTGATCATCATTACCTATCACTACTCAAAAGGTTTACGGGAACGGGGCTGCGCCGGCTTTGACTGCGACCGTGAGGCCGCCATGCGCCATGCGTTCCAGATCCGCAGCCAGGTGGAAAAACTGTTCGGGAACGGCCACCGCACGGTCTATCCCCTGGTATGTGGTTTCGAGAGTGACGAGGATGCGCTGGTTCTGCACGGTAGCCAGGAGCGAACGCTGGATCTGTCCACCATTCCTGTGTCGAGACTTGACGACATGGCCTCCGAAATCGCATCCCTTTGTCCGGATATGCCGGAACCGGTGCAACGCGATCTGCTGCCCCTGGTTGAGGGCAATATCCGACACGTCAACGAGATCCGCCAGTTTGACCGGGAGCTGAACATCGAGCACCGGGAATGGGTAATCTGCCTCGGCCGGGGATTCGATTTCCTGCACGCGCCGAACGTGGCCCTGATCATTGGTCCCTACAGTCCGGATCTATCTCACCCCATCCGCCAGGCGGCAGGGATTATCAAAAGCAATATGGACAGCGGCCGGATTCCCGACGATGGTTTCCTGCTGCTTTGCTCTGCGCCCTATCAGGAGCCGGGCACGCAGAAAGCCCGGGCGGAACTGAAATCGGCATTCCTGGCAGACTTCGGGGCCGAGGTTATCCGCCAGGCTTTTCCTGAGCTGGCCACCAGGATGGTTACTCGCTCAGCGATCCTCCATTGGCCGGAGCGCAAGCTTGAAGTCCGGGGATCATGAACATTTTGTAGGTTGAGGGAACGCAACAGACTGATCTATCGTGAAAGTAGTGCAACATGACCCAACACATCAGCTACAGCGGAAGTAGCCAATAACAGGAGTGAATCATGTCAGGCATTCGCAAACACCTGAGGTACGTTTCCTTTTTCATGGCGATGATGATGGCGCTGGGCTCTGTCTGGTCGGCTACCGCTACTGCCGGCATGGTTGGAACCGGCGAGATGATCGGCCAACAACAGGTTCAACTGGATCGGCAAGAGCTTATCAGCATGCTCGACAGACAGGACGTTCAGGCCAAGCTGGCAGACCTCGGGGTCAGCCAGGACCAGGTCAAGGAACGCATCCAGAACCTCACGCCGGCGGAACTGGCGGATTTCGAGCGTCAGCTTGCCGAAGCACCTGCAGGGCAGGGTGTTGTCGGCATTATTGTGCTGTTCCTGCTGGTGTTCATCATCACCGATATGCTCTGCGCCACGAACATCTTCCCGTTCGTGAACTGCATCCGCTAGCAGCGGGCAGTGACAGTCCTGTTCTCCAGACTGAAAGCCATTTCCGGCGGGCTGACCGTGTTTTTGACGGTCAGCCTGCTGGCTGGCTGTGCGAGCACGCCAGAATGGCCGTCACCTAAAGACGACCAGCTCTCAAGGCCCGATCGGGTTACTCTGGACGATGTGCCTTTCTACCCGCAGGAGAAGTATCAGTGCGGGCCGGCGTCCCTGGCAATGATGCTCAATAGCCAGGGACTTCACACCGACCCCGACATCCTTAAAGAACTCGTCTACATCCCCGGTCGCGAAGGGTCCCTTCAGGTCGAGATGGTGGCCGCCGCGCGGGCGCACGGCATGCTGGTTTACCCGCTGGATGGAGAGCTCGAGAGCCTGCTGGTCGAAATCGACTCGGGCAACCCGGTGCTGGTGATGCAGAATCTGAGATTCGACTGGTGGCCCCAATGGCACTTTGCAGTTGTCATGGGCTACGACTCGGAGGAGCGAGACCTGATCCTCCATACCGATACCCGCAAGCGGGAGGCCATAGATCTGGAGGTTTTCAGGAACACCTGGGGGCGGGCGGACAACTGGGCCGTGACCATTCTGCCGCCGGACCGGGTGCCTGCGACCGCAAAACCACTTCGTTTTCTGCAATCCGCCCATGACCTTGAAACAACCGGGCGAACCACCGCCGCTGGCATCGCCTATGAGACGGCCGAAATCACCTGGCCAGACCAACCGACGGCCACCGTGGCCAGAGGCAACCTGGCCTGGAAACTGGGCCGCCGGGATGAGGCAAGGGGCCATTTCCTGCGCGCGGCAACACGTTTTCCGGAGTTCGCCGAGGGCTGGAACAACCTTGCTTTCGCATTGCAGGAAAGCGGCTGTTCGGGGACAGCAAAGCAGGCTGCGCGGTGTGCTGCGTCTCTGGCACCGGATCGTTTTGGTCAGTCGGAATTGCTGAGCCATGACGATGCCAAATCCGCAGAACACTGTCCTGCACTACCGGAGTGCTCGCAAAAAAGGCCCTAGGCTGGCTTCCGGAACAGCGCCACATCCTTTCTCGGTATCTCCAGATGCCAACCAAACCGGTTGGCCAGCAGCTTGAAGGTGAATTCCCGGTAGAAAACCACATGGGTCGGGTCGCGGCGATAGTGCCAGTTGTCGAACCGGTCATCGTCGGTCTGGAAGCAGGTCATCACCCCCAGCCAGCCACCGGGCCTGAGCATCCGGTCCAGATCCCTGAAGACGGCAGCCGGCGCATAGAGATGTTCGACCACCTCGGTGCAGGTGATGAAATCGTAGGTTTGATCAAGGACGGACGTCGATGAATAAAAGTAGGGATCGTAGAGACTGACGTCCATACCTTCCGCCTCAAGCATCTGCGCCAGAGCCGGGCCTGGACCACAGCCGAAATCCAGGCCGCTGGCGCCCGGTGGCAGTCGCTCAAGAAGAGGTTCCGTCAGTTTTGAGAGAAATTTCCGGTAACCCGCATCAGACGGGTCATTGTCATGGAGCTGATAGATGTCCCGTTCCTGCTCGGGCGATAGCCGGCAGGACGCATCCATCACCGTGGCCTGGCAGACATTGCATCGAAGGTAACGCTGGGTATTTACCACCCGGAACTTCAAGAGACTGCCCCGCTCACATACCGGACAAAGGCTCACTCGTTCACCTCGGATCCAGACCTGCGGCCGCCCGCATGCGGGCATCAAGTTCCCGGGCATCAATCTGATCAGACGCGATTATTTCCGCCCGGCTATAGGCCTGCGGTTCACCCTGAATAACGGTCAGAGCACCATCCACAACATTGATAGCCCGCCAGCCATCGACTGTGTGAACGACCGCCTTGAAGCGCACAAACGCCGAGTCCATGGCCATCACCAGCAATGCGTTCTCGTCCAGGATCAGTTTCGGATGAATCCGCCAGCCAACACTGAAGTGCCCCTGCCCCTGATTGGTGATCTGCTGCCAGGGTTCGTCATCAATAGCGGGGGCCGGCGCTGAGTTCTTGTGATGGTGGTGATGGTGAGCGTCCGGATTGGTCACTGGCAGGGCATCGGACTGGCCGTCCAGCCATCCCGGCGCAAGCTGTCCGAACCGTGTGTGGTGAATCGCCCGCTTAGCCGGCTCCAGCTGAGCCGCCCAGTTATCGAAATGGGCCAGTTGTTCGGGAGTGCAAAGATCAGTCTTGTTGGCGACAAGAATATCTGCCGCAGCCACCTGATCCCGGAACTGGACATTGCCCAGCACTTTCGGCTCCTCGAGCCTGCGAGGGTCCACAAGGCAGATCACCGGCCCCATCGACAGCACATCCTGGTAGTGTTCGCTGGTCAGGGTATCCAGAATCTGGGAGGGGTGCCCTAATCCGGTGGGCTCGATCAGCAGCCGATCCGGCTTGGCCTTGTGGATCAGCTGGTTGAGCCCGATCTGCATCGGCAGTCCGGCCACGCAGCACATGCAGCCACCGGGTATTTCCTTGATGAAGGCGCCCTCGGTTTGCAGCATGGCGCCATCAATGCCCACCTCGCCGAATTCGTTAACCAGAACGGCCCAGACCTCGTTTTCCGGTTTGTTTTTCAGCAAATCCAGAATGGCGGTGGTTTTACCGACACCGAGAAAACCAAGTATCAGACTGGTGGGAATAGGTTGAGCCATGGCGTCGGAGGCACTCCTTGAAGAATCGAAACGTTATATTGTAACACCTTATCCCCCAGGACGATCCTTCTTCAGGAACATCCCGACGGCCTTATCCGATAGCAGCGCATGCGCGAGAGCCGGATAGGGCAAATAGTGAACAAACAGGGTGGCAAGGGTGACCGCATCCATCCCGGCATCCAGGAACATCCAGGCGCCGAAAGCGACGAACAGGGCTCCGAGAAAACCGCCATAAATCCATAGCGCCCGTGAGCGCTCCTCCGGCATTGGCAAACGCTCGAGGGTCCGGGCCACCGAGAAGCTCATGTAGACGGCAATCAGGGCCGCAATGACCAATGAAGCCAACAACCCGGTAAATCCGATCAGATACCGGAACAGGTAGTTGGTCAGGAAGAACAGGGCAATACAGGTAACGGCAACAATAGTGATGCGTGTCTTTTCCATGATGGTCTTTTTTGTTTGATTGGTTGAGGGCGCCGCCAAGAATGGCAGAGACGGTTAGAAAGAACCAGCCCTGCTGCGACCGGTGTTCCAGACTGATATGATGCCCGACATTCTCACTGGCAACCGGACTCCCGATGACCTCTGGCAATTCCACCCGGCTCAACAAATACATCAGCGAAAGCGGTATGTGCTCCCGCCGGGAGGCTGACCGATACATCGAGCAAGGCAATGTTTACATCAACGGCAATCGGGCGACCGTCGGCGACCACGTGCTTCCGGGTGACACGGTCAAGGTGAACGGCCAGGTGATCGAGCCACGGGCTGAAGAAGATCTCGTGTTCATTGCACTGAACAAACCGGTAGGGATTGTCAGTACCACGGACAGCGCGGAGAAACACAATATCCAGCGCTTTGTGGGTCACAGCGAACGCATCTTCCCGATCGGACGCCTGGACAAGGACTCCCAGGGCCTGATCTTCATGACCAGCAACGGCGACCTGGTCAACAAGATCCTGCGGGCGGGCAACAACCACGAAAAGGAATACCTGGTTACCGTCGACAAGCCCGTCACCCGGGAATTCGTGGAGGGTATGGCCAATGGTGTGCCGATCCTCGGAACCATGACGAAAAAGTGCAAGGTGTCGCGGGAGTCACGATTTGTCTTCCGGATCACCCTGGTTCAGGGCCTGAACCGCCAGATTCGCCGGATGTGTGAGTATTTTGGTTACGAGGTTACCAAACTCGAACGTATCCGGATCATGAACGTCAGTCTGAAAGGGCTCGCGGTGGGCCAATGGCGGGATCTGACCGAGAGGGAGCTGGCAGGGCTGTTCGAAGCCATCCGGGATTCGTCGTCAGAGGCGCCGCCCAACTCTGGCAAGCCTGCAAAAAAGAAGCCCGGGGCGAAGACCAAACCACAGACCAATCGAAAGCCTGGATCTTCATCAGCACCGGGCAAGCCCGGCGGCGCTCGGCGACCAGGCCCGAAAGGAAAACCCACGCCTGGCAAAAGACCCACCTCCGGTAAACGGCCCAAAGGCGGCAAACCAAGGCAGAAGAGCGTTAAACGGTAACCAGGGCTTGTACCTGGCCATGTCGGGCTACTTTTTCACCCACTTGCCGCCCATTTGCACGTACTGTCCGGCCGGTGTTTTCTCGATGGCCTTCTTGCCCGCAACGGTCTCCACCTGGGTGACGGGAATGTTGTGTTTCTCAGCGATCCGCTTGTACTCATCCCGGCGGGCGCTATTGATGGCTTCCACCACTTCGCTGGCCTGCCCTTCGGCGCGCACCACCTCCAGATAACCCGTTGGCGTTTCTCCAACCAGCCCCTGTTGCTTGACCGATTCCAGTTTCTGCTTGGCTTCGTCCAGCCCCATGGCAAGAACGGAGGCGCTGATACCGAACGCAAGAACCAGCGCAAACATCTGCATCAATCGTTTCATCGTTAACCCCTCAAACTTTCCGCGTACAGTCAGAACAGACCCTGTTCGCTGAACAGGTCATCCACTTCCTTATCCACTTTCACGTAGATTTCGTGCTGGATTTTCACGTTCAGGTTGACCGTAATCGGCTCTTTGGGTGCCGCCATCTGCACTGTGGGTGTGCAGGCCGCCATGGCCATTGGCAGCATCGCTATCATCATTATTCTCGCAAATGGCGGCCTTTCGGGCCGCAAGGGCTTTCTCATGGTGCTGTCTCCTCACCGGATTCCTGCAGCAACTCCCGGACACGTCTGGTAACGGCTTCATTCACCCGGCCACTCAACTGAAGACTGGTCAGCAGCGCCGGAATGTCTTCCTCAAGATTGACATTGAGCACGACTGGCTGCCCGCCCCTGAGCTCCGGGTTTTTGCCTTCAAGTCGAAGGCCCAGCGTCAACTTACCCTGTTCATCGTAGTCTATCGTGCTGTTAAGCACTGAATAGTGAAAGTTTTGCAACGCCTGAACCACAACATCCATGGCCTGGTTGCCACCCAGCATTGCCTGGAGCTTGTCCGCCGGCAGCTGCAAACGGCCACCCGGGTCGATTGCTGACACGGTTCCTGCACTCACCTGCACCCCGTCGCCACTGATACCCAGCGGGATCCGCCCCCGAAGCCGCCCGCTTCCGGACAACCCCTCCGCTGGATACACCGCCATCAGACGGCTCAGGGAGATATCCTCAACCTCAACGGGGATACGGCCAGAGCCACCTGCCAACTCGTACACCGCAGGAGGAACTCTGAGCGTACCTTCAAGGAACCGGGCTCTGGCCTGCTGAACCTCCAGAGTTCCGGCCTGCAGTTCCGTCATCGGGGCGTTGTAGTCCGCCGAGAACCGAACCGAGCTGACGGGGATGCCGGCATTGATCTCACCAACGGCCAGGTCCCTGAAACTGGCCGCCACCTGCGAATTCTCCAGAGATACCCGCACCCGGCCGGAGAGACCGGTCACGGCCGTGCGGTTATACACACCCCCGACATCCTGCAAATCCGCGATCCCACTGGCTTCAAGCTCACCGCCCCTGCCGGTGGAAACTGCCATCGAAAGGCGGGCATTGCCGGAATCGACGGTCAGAAAATCTGGCCAGCCAGACAGAGTGTCTGCCACGGCCCGAACGCCCTGTTTACCGTCGATAACAGACTCGATGGCAACCGAAACGCCGCCATCGGGGTCAAGCTGAACGTCGAGATCGGCGGAGAAACCAGAGTCAGAAACCAAGGTTCCCTGGACGCGGAGTTCGGAAAGGCGACCTTCTGCCCTTCCCTCGAAGTTCCATGCCTGCGGCAACAGGATCGGATGCTCAACACGGGTGGCAGAAACGGCGATATCGCCGTCAATCGCAATGCGGTCTGCCCAGGAGCCTGACGCGCCATAGTCCAATGTAACGGTGGAATTGCTCAGGTCTGTGCGCAGGGTGTTGAACTTCAACGGCTGCTCCGCCCCGGTATAGGCGAGATATTCCGTGATAATCAGGGAGGAAGGAGCAAATTCGATAATCGCAGAATCACTATCGGCCGTTACAGAGGGTCTGATATCCGCCTGGCTTCCGTTGACTTCCCAACCAGCAGACCGGACATCCGGCAACGCCATGCCTATCGAGCCCTGATCAATGGCAAAAGACCAGCCTGCGACTGCCAGTGGCCAGGCGAGCAGTGCCGGGCCACCGATCCAGAAAAGCCGACGTACGATGCGTCTGGGCTGTACGGACCCTTTATCGGGCAAAACGACACTCCTGTCGATCCGGTTCACTCACCGCGCCAGGTCACGCTGTAAAGATCGTGCCGGCGGTCCTGAAGGTTTTTCACGGTACCACTGTTGCGGGCGGTGATCAGCACTTCCGGGCGCAGATCGGCAAAAGCGACGGTTTCCACGTTGGGTTCCGTGTCAGCAGCAATGCCATCCCGGGCAAACGGAAAGTCGCAGGGTGTCAGGATGCAACTCTGTCCGTACTGGATTTCCATGTTCGGAACGTTCGGCAGGTTGCCCACGTTGCCGGACAACACCAAGTAGACCTGGTTTTCAACGGCCCTGGCCTGGCAGCAGTAGCGCACCCGCAAATAGCTTTGCCGTTCGTCGGTACAGAAGGGCACAAAGATAATATGCACGCCCTGATCCACCAGATGCCGGGTCAACTCCGGAAACTCCGCGTCATAGCAAATCAGCACGCCAATGGTGCCACAGTCGGTCTCGATGGCGCTGACCCGGTTACCGCCCTGCACGTTCCACCAAAAGGCCTCGTTGGGCGTCGGATGGATCTTGGGCTGGCTGAACACCTGGCCATCCCTGAGAAACACGTACGCCATGTTCCGGATGGTGCCGTCTTCCTCACGGACCGGGGTGGAGCCGGCCACAATATTGATGTTGTAGCGCAACGCCAGATCGCGCATCAGTTCGCGGTAGCGCTCGGCGTAATGAGTAACGGCGGCAAAGGTCTCGGCGGGGCTGCCCTTGCGGGCCTCAATGGACAGAAGCTGCAGGGTGAACAGCTCCGGAAACACGACAAAGTCGCCTTTGTAGGTGGAAACAACGTCCACGAAATACCGGACAATCTCACTGAATTCATCGAACGACGCTACCGGGCGTTGCTGATACTGAACCGTGCCGATTCGCACGGTATCGCGCATGCGCTGACCGTACCGTTTCCTGCGCCCGTTTTTCTCGGATTGGGGTACTTTTGGATTGCGCCAGACCAGGTGAATGCCATAGCCCATGGAGTCGTGATCGGCGTCCAGGTAATGCGGAATGATGCCGTGCACCTCGAACCCCTGATGAAGCTGGAAGGACAGCACCGGATCCTTCTGTTCCTTGCTTCGGATCGCTTCGACGTACTCTTCGACACTGGTGAACTTCTTAAGGCGCTGGCGCAGACTCGGCAATCTCCCGGCGAAGACCACACCCTGCAACCCCAGCGTCTGGCATAACTGCTTGCGCTCGTTGTAAAGCCGCTCACCGATGCGGTAGCCACGGCATTCCGGATCAACACAGACTTCCATTCCGTAGAGCCAGTCGCCTTCCGGGTCATGCCTTGAGGCATAGCCATTGCCGGTTATGGAAGTCCAGTCGTGAGCGGCCAGGGCGATCTCTTCGGCGATCCGGAATGTGGCACAGTAGCCGACCACAGTATCCCCAAGCATGGCAACAAACTGTCCGTCAGGAAAGGTATTGATCTGACCGGTCAACGGCCCCTTGGTGTAGCCGTACATGCCGGTGCCTTCATAAACCCGACGGCTGAGCTGGATGATGCCGGGAATATCCGCCAGCGTGGCATTGCGGACATACAGGCGCTGATCAGGATCGGAAAACGGGGGACACATAGACACCTCAGCAAAGGCGTTGATTTGCCCTCATCTTTGGTGGAGCGACGGCTTTTCGTCAAGCTAAATCCGTTCCCCGGGCCCACTCAGCGGGAAGCGTTCGATGACACGATACTCAGACCCTGCCGGGCCCGGTTTGCTATCGAACAGGGCGAACTCGGTTACCGCAAATTGCCCGAACACAGATGCACCCTGTTCGGCCAGCAGGCGCTCAACAGAGCCCGGCTGTCGCTTGAATCGGGCCAGGGTAATATGCGGAAGAAAGGACCGGCGCTCCGCCTCAAACCCGAGCTTCTCCATTCGCTGCCCAAGCGCCTCGTGGATGTCGGCCACCGGCGCTTCCGGCTTCACGCCGGCCCACAGGTTCCGCGGCCTCCGCGACTGGCCGAAACAGCCCAGGCCTGAGACTTCCAGCTCGAAAGGGGTTGGTCGAATTGCACGGGCAGAATCAACCACGGCTTCCAGACGGCTCTCTTCCACCCCACCCAGGAACAGCAGTGTGATATGCAATTGTTCGGCACTCTGCCATTTGGCGCCCGGCACCGAGCCCCTGACGTTCAGCAACCGCTCCTTGATTTCGGAGGGGGGCTCCAGGCCGAAGAAGATCCGTGGCAATTCCTTATTCCTCGTAGATCATCTTGCGTACCATGCCGCCATCTGCCACGAAGTTCTGACCGGTGATAAACGAAGCTTCAGGCGATATCAGGTAAGCCGCCAATGAGGAGATATCACCGGGCTGCCCTACTCTGCCCGCCGGATGTTGCAAGTGATCGGTTTCGGAGAGCGGTTCAACCTCTTCTGAGTCCCCCTGCCAGGCCCGGGTATCGATCCAGCCGGGACTGATACAGTTAACCCGGACATCCGGACCAAGGCTCACGGCCAGGGCATGGGTCAGAGCCAAAATGCCTCCCTTGGTGGCGGCATACGCCTCCGTGTCTGGCTCGGATTGAAGCGCCCTTGTCGAGGCCATGTTTACGATAGCGCCTTTCGTTTTTCGAAGGTGCGGTACCGAGTGTTTGGTGACCAGGAACGGCCCGGTCAGGTTCACATCCAGCCGACGCTGCCACTGTTCAAGGCTCAGCTCCTCCACCGGTCCGGTCTCCGGATTGGCGATTCCGGCGTTGTTGATAACGGCGTCCAGGCGGCCGCCCCAGCGGAGAGTCTCGGCAACGATACGCTCCACATCGGTTTCCGAGGCCACATCGCCTGGCAGAAAGCGCAGTTGGTGCTCGGCACTGGCGGCCAATCGCTCACCCACGGCCTTGTCGGTATCACAGAACGCCACTTTCCAACCGGCATTGGCCAGGTGAAGTACAATGCCCCGGCCGATGCCCCGAGCGCCCCCGGTTACCAATGCGACGCGATCTGTTTGGCTCAAAACAACCTCCCTTGTGGCTGATCTGCTGATTTACTCAACCTTGGGCGTGGGCCGGACAAGAATCTCGTTGACATCCACATGTGCCGGTTGCGCCACGGCATACATGACCGCATTGGCAATGTCTTCCGGCTTCAGTGCGTGGCCAGGACGTTCATCGAAGAAAGGCGTGTCTACCATGCCTGGCTCAATCAGGGTAACGCGGATACCGGAGCCACGAAGCTCCTCACGAACACCATAGCCAATGGCGGAAACCGCCCACTTGGTCGCACTGTACATGGAACCGGGGATAGTGGCACGGCCTGCCGCAGAGCCGGTAAGCAGCAAGTGGCCCTTGCTCTCCCTGAGTGCTGGCATGCAGTGCTGAAGCGTGAGCCCGACACCGTAGATATTGGTGAGGATCATGTCCTTCCAGACCTCAGGATCAGCGCCACTGAATCCGCCCGGCTCACCGCCCCGGCCGGCATTGGCGAACACCGCATCAATACGGCCAAAGGCTTTCAGAGCCTGGTCGACCATGTTCTTCTGATCATCACCGCTCTGGACGTCACACTGCACCGTCAACACCGTGTCCTCGCCACCCAGTTCCTGTTGCAGGCCTTTGAGCTTGTCTTCGGTACGGGCCGCCAACACCAGACGATAACCTTCTTTCGCCGCTGCTCGCGCTGTCTCTGCACCAATACCCGACGACGCGCCGGTGATCAGCATTACAGGTTGGTCTGCCATAAGATTCGTCTCCTGTTGCTTGTAATAGGTGGTTAAGGCTACGCCCGCTGACACCAGATCGATCAGTCAGTAGATCTGCAGCAGGATCAGGGTGAGGATGGCGAGGGCGAACAGGAACCAGCGGGCGTAGTGGTCGGGGCGATCCTCATCGTCGCTGACCGCGCGGCTGACACTGCCACCGGAAGTCTGCTCATACTCTGACACCAGTTGTCTTGCCCGGTAGAGATCCTCGTCATCGACATGGACATTACTGAAACCTGCGGCACCGATCTCGCCCATTGCCCCCTGGAGATAGTGGCCGCCCACATAAGCCTCAATACCGTTGGCTTCCAACAGACCTGCCACGATGTGGGCTTCGGTTATGTCTTTGGCCCGATAGGCAATTTGCAACACGCGACTCCTTCTGTGACCGTTCCGGGCAGAACCGGGACAAATCTGCGAGTATTATCTAAAGGATAGTTCGCCCCGCAATGAGGGGCCAATAACGTACGGATCGACCATGCTCTGGATTATTCTTGCCGTCATCGTATTCATTGTTGCCGCAACGTTTCTGCTGTTCCGGCTTGAAGATCTGTCGCATCTGGACGGAGACAATCCTCCGGTTCGGGAGGGCAAACCAAGCCCGGCAAATCGCGAGATACTGGGGCGCATCCGGGAGATGGGCGAGTCCTCCCGGGGACTTCGGGGCAAGGCAAGACTGATGGCGCTCCGCAAGCACATGGATGGCCTGAGTGAAGGGCTGGAACTGGCTTCCGAGTTTCGTTTCAACGCATCGCCCAGGGGAGAGTGGGTCCTGGCCCCGGGTTGCGATACGCGGCGGCGAGTTCTGTACATCCACGGGGGTGCCTGGGCTGCCGGCAGCCCCAGAAGCCATCGGGCGATTACGGACAGGCTGTCGGCGATCACTGGTGCCGCTGTTTTTGCCGTGGATTATCGGCTGATGCCTGAGAACCGTTTCATGGACGGTGTCCGGGATTGCCGGGATGCCTACTCCTGGCTGCTGAAGCACGGGCCGGACGGTGACGAGCCTTCAGACTTTATGTTGATCGCCGGGGATTCGGCCGGCGGCAGTCATACCCTGGGGCTCATTGCGTGGATTCGTGACAATGGCCTGCGACAGGCCGACGCCGCAATCGCTTTTTCGCCTTCCACCGATCTGACCCTGACGGCGCCGAGCAACCGCAACAACATTGGTACCGATCCCCTGCTCGGGCCTGTGTTCGGCGGCTTGTCGAAAATCCCCCTGCCAGTGATCTGGTGGGCCACCTTGGCGGCATTCCGGGTCTCACCGACAAGCCCTGTTGCCTCGCCACTGCGCGGGGACCTGAGGGACCTGCCACCAACACTGATACAGGCCAGCGACACCGAGATGTTGCTGGACAATGCCCGTCGCTATGCCGCCAGGGCAAAGGCTGCCGGCTCTCCGGTCGCGCTCCACACCTGGCCGGGCATGGTGCATGTGTGGCAGATCTTCGTGCCACTGCTTCCGGAGGCCGAAGAGGCCTTCGAGGATATCCGGGCCTTTCTGGCAGAGGTTGAGTCTGGCGACCAGAGCCAGGCTTCGGCCTGACTTTGAACAGTCGGTCGGGAACTGGCTAGACCGACACCTTGCCCCGCAGGGCCTTGGTTTTGCCTCGCTGGGTTTTACGATCCACCCTCTTGCGCTGGGCAGCGCGGGTCGGTTTGGTGGGTCGGCGAGCCTTGCGGGGCTTTACCGCCTCAAGAATCAGCTCTTTGAGCCGCTCCAGTGCATCTTCCTTGTTCAGTTCCAGGGTCCGGAAGGATTGCGCCTTGATGATCAGCACACCCTCTTTGCTGATTCGCTGATCATTGAGCGACATCAGCCGCTCCTTATAGAAAGGCGGCAAGGAAGAGTGTGGGATATCAAAGCGCAAGTGCACGGCGGAGGCCACTTTGTTCACGTTCTGGCCACCGGCACCCTGGGCGCGGATCTGGGTGATTTCGATCTCCCAGTCGCCAATTTCAACAGCGTTGGATATTTTCAGCATCTGCTAAGGTTAACAAAATACGAACCAGCGGGCTCCCATGAGGACCGCTCCCCATTAAACCCGGGACAGGAAGCAGCCGACACCATGTGCGGACGATTCACGTTTTATACACCTCCGGATACGCTGATCCTCGAGTTTTTTCCCGAAGGTATGGAAGTGGACGGGCGCTTTAATCCCAGCTACAACATTCCGCCCGGTACTGGCATTCCCATGATCCGCATGAGCATGAACGGTAGCCTGATCATGGCGCACTCCCATTGGGGCTTTCGCCCGTCCTGGGCAGATGAAAAGGCCCCCGCCCCGATCAATGCCCGGGCAGAAACAGCGGCTACCTCGAAGTACTTCCGGGACGCCTTTGCCCACCACCGCTGCCTGATCCCTGCCAATGGCTGGTACGAATGGCAGCAGAGTGAACAGGGCAAGACGCCTTACTACATCACGCCATCGGACACCGGGGAGAATCCGGCCATTTTCTTTGCCGGTCTCTGGACACCGAGGGAGGGCGACGAAACCACCGCCTGCGCCATTATTACCGAGCCCGCCAGCGAGAGCCTGAAACACATTCATGATCGCCAACCAGTGGTACTCCACCCCGGCTGTCTGAGGGACTGGCTGAACCCGGAAATCAGTGATCGCACCCGGATACGGGCAGTAACCCACCGCCTGGACCCGGAACATCTGAAAGCCGTTCCCGTGTCCCAGGAGGTCAATAACCCGAGACATGACAGGCCGGACCTGATCCGGGAAACCTGATTGTCCGGAGGTTCGTGATCCCGGTTCGAGGCCTCCGGAATCAGCCGGTAAACCAATAACGAGATCAACAAAATCTCACGAATCGTAACCTGACATCAGGCGGCCCGGGGCTTAGAGTGTAGGCTGAGGACACCGATACAGGATTGAGCATGCGCAATTCCCTGCAAAATCTTCTCGCTCTGGCAGTCATGGCGCTCTTACTTGGCGGCTGCGCCAGCAGCGGAAATATCAAGCCGTCCTCATCCGCGCCGGTGCAGCCGTTGCCTGTTGAGGCATCCGGTTCCGACAAGGCACAAAAGCTCTGGCAGGTGTTCGAGCGCTACCGGGGAACCCCCTACGAATACGGCGGCACCTCTTCTGACGGCTTCGATTGCTCCGGATTTATTCTTACCGCCTATCAGGAAGGCCTCGGCAAACAGTTGCCCAGGACAACCGGCCAAATGCTGGCCAGTGGTGATGTAGTACATCCTGGCGAGATTCAGCCGGGCGACGTGGTGTTCTTCCAAATTGGCGGCAAGGAGCAGCACGCGGGCATCTACATGGGCGGAGACCGGTTTATCCACGCCTCCACGTCTGCCGGCGTTATCCAGTCTTCAATCAGCGGTTATTACTGGAAAGGGCGCCTGACCGAAGCGCGGCGCTTCGACTGAGCCGGGCTGACCAGCCCGCTTCAACGATTTTTGCGACGCACGTAGAGTACTTTGTGCACGCGCGCGACCAGATCACCGGATTCATCAACAATATCCACGTCCCACTCTGGCAGCATTTTGTCTCCGTTTGCCGTTGCGGCGCGGATCTCGTCAACACGCTCATCGGTCAGCTCAAACCGGGCCATCACCTTGCCTTTGCCGGGGCGAATAAAATCGATGCTCGCGGATTTGTCCCACACGATGTAGTCGTTCCCCAGCCTACGCATCAGTAGCAGCATGTACATGGGATCAACCATGCTGTAGAGAGAGCCGCCGAAGTGGGTGCCGACGTAGTTGGTGTTGTACCAGTGCTGGCCCATCTCCACCGTTGCCGAGCTGAAGTTATCGGCAATATCGGTAACGCGAATGCCTGCTCCGAGATAGGGAGCAAACGTGGACAGCATGCGGCGCATGGCCCCTGCGCTGGCAAGCCAGCGACGTACGGTGGAGTTCATCACATATCCTCGGTGGTAAAAATGACTGCAAATTCAGTAGCACGCTATCTTCCTCTGTGTCGTGCGCTGATGCAAGAAATTCATACGACCGTTTGAATATTAAAGACCACCGATATTAAAGACCACTGAACGTGAGGTGCAGGGCGATAGCAGCCATCATAACGCCGATGACGCCATCAATAATGCGCCAGGCCAGCGGCCGCGCGAGAATCGGGGCCAGCGCCGAGCCACCCCAGGCCAGCAGGCCGAACCAGAGAATCGAGGCGCTACTCGCACCAGCCACGAAGGTAGTCGCGTCTTCCTGCTGGGCGCCGACAGCCGGAATCAGAAGCAGCGTATCCAGGTAAACCTGAGGGTTGAGCAGTGTGACCGCCAGGGTCGTGAACACGACGGCCTTCAGGCTTCGCTTGGTCACCTCACCCGCTTCCAGGGCTGCCCTGCCGCGGCTGGCGCGAACAAATGACTGGATTGCAAGCCAGCCAAGGAACGCCACCCCCAGCCAGCGGAGAATCTCAAGGGCCTCCGGCATGGCCATCAGGGCAGCACTGATGCCGAACATACCCAGCGTGAAAAGCGTGACATCCGCCACCATGCACAAGCCGGCTGACCACCAGTGGTGTTCCCGGCGAATTGCCTGGCTCAGCAAATAGGCGTTCTGCGCGCCAATCGCCACGATAATACCGCCACACACGATCAATCCGGTCAGGTAACTCTCAAGCACGTTGGTTTCTCCTCACTCAATGGCGCAAGGTTACCGGTTTACATCTATACTGGAAATTCATACTCATTATGCTGCATCAGTTTTCCTTATGATTGACTACAAACTGCTGGAAGCGCTGGCGACGGTCGTTGAGTGCGGGGGGTTCGAGCGCGCCGGTCTGGCGCTTGGGCTGAGCCAGTCGGCCGTTTCCCAACGCATTCGGACACTTGAAATCCGGCTGGGGCAACCGGTTCTGGTCCGTAGTCCGGTACTCAAAGCGACACCGGCCGGGCAGCGCCTGCTCAATCACGTTCAGCAGGTGCAACTGCTGGAAAGAGACCTGACCAAATCCATTCCGGCGCTCTCGGAACCCACCGCCAGACTCCGCATTGCACTGAATGCCGACAGCCTGGCCACCTGGTGGGCGGCCGCCGTAGGCAGTTTCTGCGCGGACGAAACCCTGCTACTGGATCTCGTGGTAGAGGACCAGGACATCGGCCTTCGCCGAATGCGCGAGGGGGATGTGGCGGCCTGCCTGTGCAGCAGCCCCCAGCCAGTTGCCGGTGCGCGATGCGTGCCAATTGGCACCATGATCTACATGCCCCTGGCAACGCCGGAGTATGTTGACCGATATTTCGGGAACGGACTCAGTGAGGCCAGCCTGCAGAATGCCCCGGCCATCGTTTTTGGGCCAAATGACCAGCTGCAACACAGGTTTCTGGCCCAGTGCGGCTATCACGGCACCTTCCCCCACCACCTCTGTCCTTCCTCGGAAGGTTTTGTGAACCTTGCGCTGGCCGGCATGGGCTACGGCATGATTCCGGAAATGCAGGCACGCCCGGAAATTGCTGCGGGACGGCTGGTAAGCATTGCGCCTGAACAAACCCTGGAAGTACAGCTATACTGGCACTTCTGGCGCCACGGTGGCGGCGTGATGGACCGACTGACTTCTGCTCTGCGCTCTGCTGCCATGCTCAATTCAAGCGCATGAACAAAGGAGGAGCACCAATCAGATTCAAGCACCGTGTAGCGGTTTACGGCACATTGAAGCGAGGCCGAAACAACAGCCATATTCTGCGAGGCGAGCGGTTTGTTGGAACCGACTGGATGCCGAAGCTGAGCCTGTATCATCTGGGCCCCTACCCAGGCGCTGTAGAGGAACCTTCCACGGGCGTTCGCGTGGAAATCTATGAAGTGAACGATTCCACGCTGAAGATTTTGGACGAGTTGGAAGACTTCTTTCCTGAACGCCCGCAGAGCAGTCTGTATATCCGTCGGACCATGGACACCCGCCACGGGCCGGCCTGGGTGTATCTTTACAACCGGCCGGTCAAAACAATCCAACGGCTGAACTCCGGAAGCTGGTAGGCCAGCTCACACCCCGCCACAGAAAAGGACACGAGATTGGATCTGACAACACCTGCCCTGCTCTTCCCCGCCATTTCGTTGCTTTTGCTCGCTTACACCAACCGTTTTCTGGTGCTCGCGCAGCTCATACGCCAGCTCAAGCAGATGGACACCGAGGAAGACCACGCGCTCATCGCCCGGCAGATCAGCATGCTGCGCAAACGGATTGTGCTGACCAAACGCATGCAGGCATTCGGGGTCCTCAGTTTCTTCCTGTGTACCGTCTCCATGTTCCTGCTGTTCCTGGGCGCGGAACTGCCGGGCGTAGTGGCGTTTGGCGCCAGCCTCGTACTGCTGTCTCTCTCGCTGTTGTACTCACTGTATGAAATCCAGATCTCAACCAATGCGATCAACGTTGAGCTGTCCAACTTTGAGGCGCGCAAGAGTGCCGGTCGGGAAGATGTCGACTATTCATGAGGCCGGTTTGCGATGGGCTCGACAATCTTTACACCAAACCAGCGCGGAAACCGAAGCAGACAATAGAGCGCGATCATGTCGTAAACGGCATGCCAGTTCATGACCAGCGCCAGGCTCTCCGATAGCGCATAGGCCGCACCCAGTATCAAACCGAGCCCGGTTGCTACCAGAAAGTAGGTGAACGATACGTAGTGCACCAGCCCGAACAGCACGGATGCCGCCAACACGGCGGTCACCGGATCCGTATGCGCCATCAGCCAGCCCTGGATTGCGCCGCGAAACAACAGCTCTTCACCTACGCCGGCCAACAGGGACAGCAGGACCAACACCAACGGAGAATAACTGGAGGCAAAGTCATACAGCCCCTGCATCTGGCGTTCAAGATTCTCCGGAAACAGGCGTGGCACGCGCGTCAGCAGAAGCAGCAGGCCGTAAGTCGCAATGGCACCCAATGTGCCGTAAATCAGGCTTGGCCAGAGCCCCGGGCCGATAAGCAGTACCGGAATCCCGAATACCAGAATGGCCACCAACCCTACGACCCCAATGCCGCCCTGGAACAGCAGCGCAGCATTGGGGGAAATACCGGATTTTCGCCCTTTACCAAGCGCCATTTACTGATCGAACAGCGGTTTCACCGGAAACAGCGCATCGTACTGGGGCGCCTGCTTCTGGGCTTTCGCCTGGAAGGATTTCATCATGTCCGTCGGACGGAACATGCCCGCCTGCCAGGTGGCCATGTACTTCAGGCTGTCTTCCACGCTGTGATCGCGGCTGTAATTGAGCATTTCCTTGCAACCAGTCACCGCCAGTGGTGAGTTCGCGGCAATCTGACCGGCAATGCCCATGACCGCTTCCAGCATGGTTTCCTGATCAGGGTATACAGCGTTTACAAAGCCGAGATTCCGGGCTTCAGCAGCGGAGAATTTGCGCCCAGTGTACGCCAGTTCCCGGACTACACCCTCGGGCATCAGTTTGGGCAGGCGCTGAAGCGTGCCAACGTCGGCGGTCATGCCCAGCTCGGTTTCCTTGATGGTGAAGTAGGCATCTTCCGTGCAATAACGGCTGTCCGCCGCACACACCAGATCAAGAGCTCCGCCAATGCAACCACCATGGATGGCCGCAAGTACCGGCAGGCGGATTTTTTCCAGGGAGGTCAGCGTATCCTGCAACTGCAGTACGACCCTGCGCAGGTTTTCCGCCATACGGCCAGGGTCCCCATTCATGGGCACCGCCTTGGGATCGCTGAACACACCCAGGTCCATGCCGGCCGAAAAGTGTTTGCCGGTGGAAGAGATGACAATCACGCGAGCGTCGGTGTTGGCTTCAATATCCTGCATGCAACGGGGCAACTCAAGCCAGAACGCCTTGTTCATGGTGTTCAGCGCCTCAGGGCGATTGAACTGGACATGGGCGATATGGTCTTTGACCTGGATCGAAAAACTCTCGTAACTGGACAACTCAGACAAGACAGCACTCCTTATTATGTATTCCGAAAACCGGCTCTTAAGCGATCACCGCGAATAATGGTTTCTCTATTCTGCTACCTTCGTATTATGGCGGACAGAGAGACGACACGTTAACCCGAAAAGGCCTGGTATGGAATTCACCTTCCTCGGCACGTCAGCCGGAACACCCACGAAAGCTCGCAACGTAACCGGCCTGGCATTGAGTCATGGAGGCCCCAAACACTGGTACCTGATTGACTGCGGGGAAGGCACCCAGCACCAGTTGTTGCGAACGCATCATTCGGTGATGCAACTCCAGGCCATATTTATCACCCACATTCACGGCGACCACACATTCGGGCTGCCGGGGCTGCTCACAAGCGCCTCCATGCTGGGCCGAACCGCCCCGCTCTACCTGATCGCGCCCCGTCCGGTAAAAACCTTCGTTGAGGCAGCGCTGGGCAACAGTGACTCCAGCCTCAGTTTTGAAATACGATTTGTTGATTCCGAGGCAGAAAGCTTTCACTGGGAGGACGAAGCGCTGTCGGTTACGGCAGTTCCCCTCTCCCATCGCGTATCCTGCCGGGCGTTTGTGTTCACTGAAAAGAACCTCGAACGCCAGCTGCTGCGTGACAAGCTTGAAGCTGACGGTATTGAGGCCGGCCCGGCCTGGGGCCGACTGCAACAGGGCCACGATGTGGTTCTGGAAGATGGCCACCTGGCTCGTTGCGATGACTACACCCAAATTGCCAGAAAACCACGCAAAGTGATTGTTGCCGGTGACAATGACCAACCTGACTTGCTTCTCGAAGCAAGCACGAATGTCCAGGTTGTGATTCACGAGGCAACTTACACGCAGGAGGTCTCGGACCGGGTCGGCCCCTGGCCACAACACAGCTCCGCGGCCCAGGTAGCCCGTTTCGCTGAGGCCGCCGGTGTTCCGCATCTTGTGTTGACCCATTTCAGCTCCCGCTACCAGCTCAACCCGAACGCCTATCCACACATTGGTGAGATCGAATCCGAAGCCAGGGGCATCTATAGAGGGAACCTGTATCTGGCAAACGACTTTGCCTGCTATGAGCTTGGCAGGGATCTGATACTGAGACCTTCCGAGCGTCTATAATGAGGGCGTGGCTCCTGGGCCGTCAGCAAATTGATGTGTCGCTTTTGCAGATTCACCTTTGCGTTCGGCGAAGTTCAAATTACACTGCAATCGGGGATAATCTGAACAACAATTCACTTTTCACTGCTCAGGAAGGCGGTCAATGGCCCGGTTTAACGCAAAACAGTCCAGTCTCAGCAAGGATGCGGTCGTCGTCACTCCCGGCCTCATTCCTTGTGGCTGTATCATCGACAGCGTGACTCTGGACAGCAAAGAACTCCGCCTCGGCCTGAAGCATTTCTCCTCACCCGCTGTGCTTGATCTACTGTCATCGTCTGCCTCCGCCCAGGCGGATCTGCACGTTTTCCTCGATCATGATCATGACAAGCAACATCTCCATTTTCGGGGAGCGGTTCGCAGCGGCCGGGGCGACAGTATTTCGCTCGAACTCCAGGGCATCACCCCGGACCTCGAACGCGAAGTTGATCTTCTGGTGCAGCACACGGGCAAGAGCAAACTGGCGGACCCCGCGCCGGCGCCCGCGCTGAAACAGCTTTATCACCAGCATTGCCGGCGACTTCTGGAACAGTTGCTTCCAGAATTCATGGAGGGCACGTTCGAAGGCATTGAAGCCGATCTGGAACAAGCGGCCGAGCTTCGTGAAATCACCCGACTCAAGGATATGCGCTTCATCTTCCAGAGCCGACAGCAGCGGATGCTCCAGGATTTTCAGGCGCAGTTTCAGGCCAACCAGACAACCCTTGAACCAGCTCCCGAATCCGGGAACAACGCCAAAGAATTGCATCTTCTGCAACAGCACGAGTTTGAAGACTGGCTGGATTTGCAGGCCATCGCCACGGGCATAAGTAAGGCAAACTCCGGCGCGACCTTTTTGCTCAACCAGTTCCTTAACCAGATCTTCCGTCAGGACGTCAACGACGACAACAACCCGCTAACGCCTCGCGCACTGTGCGTGTGCCTGCAATACATGGTCGACCACCTGGGTATTGCGCGGGAGCACCGCCTGACCATCTACCGGGCCTGGGAGAGCGCTCTGGGCAGGGTGTGGCCCGCAGCCATCCGCTCCCTGATCAATGATTGCCGCCGGGCAGGACTGGAAGCCCTGGACATCACCGAGCTGCCGGCGAACTGGTCGCTCAGGGAATACGCCCAGGAGGACACAGGTTCTCCAGGTGAAACGGACAAGGGCACATCGGACAAGCCGGCGGAAGCCGACGCCACCGGGCACTCAATGTCAGGGATGCCATCGGCTGGCCGTTCCCTGTTCCAGTTGATGGCGCTTGAGGCAAGCCCCTCGTCTGAACCCGCAGACTGGGAGGAACCCAATCCGAAGCTCTCGGAAAACCTCCGTTCCAGGCGCCGCGAACTCCTGAACAGGTTGCACGAGGATGAACCGAATATGGCAGGTTTGCTGCGGGAACTGGCCGACTCGGACGCCGAACTGGCCAGCGCTCTCGACCGGACAGCCGTGGAAAAGGCCAACCTGGTGGACCGGTTGTTTGCACCGCTGGAAACAAACGAAGGACTCTCGGGTTCGCTTCGCCACCAACTGCAGAAACTTCGGCTGCCGGTGTTTGAAACGCTGGTCGAAACACCGGACTTTCTGAATACCGACGATCACCCCGCCCGGGACATAATCAATAACCTGATGCACATCTGCCTTGCGGAGAGGGCATCGAGCAAGAAACTGGAAGCGACGGTTGCCGACATTGTCGAGGAACTGACGGAAATCGAGGTATCGGATCCAGACCTGCTGGAAAGTCTGGGCCAACGCCTGAAACAGCTGGTTGAGCGACAGGACCAGTCATTTATCCGAAACTCGGAACGGCTGGCCAAAACCCTGGAGGGCAAAGAGCGCCTGCGCAAAACTCGCAAGGAAGCCCGGCAACGACTGAATGAACTCCTCGGCGGCAGGCAGGTTCCAAAAACGCTGATTCGACTGCTTCAGGCGGGCTGGGAGCAACTGATCGTCCTGACAATGTTGCGGGAAGGCCCGGAGAGCCGACACTGTGAGGAACTTGTTGATGTCGTAGCCCAGCTCCAGGCCTGGCTGTCTCCAGCCGGCACCTCTGGTGAGCTGGCATTTGAACGGGAACTTGAAAGCAGTGTCATGCTGCAATTCATTGAGCGGGAACTCAAAACCACCGGTGACATCTCCCGAACCCGACCCGCCATAGACGAGCTATCCGGAATCCTGCAGGGCACTATGGAAGCAGAGACCACCTGGGTGGAGGAATACGGCGACGCCGATGAGGCACCATTGACGCTGCCCCCGGAGCTCGAAGACAGCCGTTGGGTTTCCAGGGCAAAGGACATTGCCGTCGGCGATTGGGTTGAAGCCTGGTTTGAAAACGGGGAGACCCGTCGCATGCGCCTGGTCTGGGGTGGCGAGGATTCACTCCGGTTTGTTTTTCTCTCGCCCAAAGGTATGAGTGAAGTCAGTTATGGATTCCCGGAGTTTGTCCAGAAACTCGCCGAGGGCGAAGCCTGGCTGGTTGAAAATGGCGACATCCCGTTCCTTGATCAAAGCCTGTTCAGCATTGTTGAGGACGTGTACCGGAAGCTGAATTTTCAGGCCACCCACGATGCCCTGACCGGCTGCATGCACCGCCACGACTTCGAAAAACAGGTATCAAGGCTGATCAGTGCAGCACCCTCGTCGCCGGAGGAGAGTGATTCCGCCCTTATGGTCCTGGATATAGACGAATTCAGTGTCATCAACGCCTCCTATGGCGCGGAAGCCGGCGATGCCCTGTTGCGAGATGTCGCCGAACTGCTGCGAAGAGAGTGCGGCACCAAATTCTCGGAATCCTACGTTGGCCGAATCAGCGGTAATGAGTTTGCCGTGCTCATCAATAACATCAGCACCGAGGACTGCCTGGATTTCGCAGAATCCCTGCGGCGAAACTTCGAGCAGCAGGTTTTCCAGCATGGGCCAGCGGAATACAAGGCAACGGTAAGTATCAGTATTCGACCGGTTACTGGTGCCGCTCACTCCCCCGGCGATCTTCTCAACCAGGCGAGCCTATCCCTCAAGGCGGCCAAGAAACTGGGAGGAAACCGGATTGAGCTGGCGAAAGGACAGAGGGACCCGTCAAAGCTTGGCACGCCTCAGTGGGTTACGGAAATCGACCGGACCATCCGCGACGGCAGCCTCTACCTCCGGGCACAGCCAATTGTTGCACTCGCCCCTGAAAGCGGCGAAGGCAAGATGTATGAACTCCTGCTGGGCCTGAAAGACAGCTCGGGCAATGAGATTTCGCCCCAGGGTTACATTGAGGCGGCCGAACAATTCAAACGCAGTACCCGGGTTGATCTGTGGGTCATTTCCGAAGTGTTGGCGTGGATGCGTAACAACCCCGAGTCGATCGACAAGATTGCCACCCTGAACGTCAACCTGTCAGGCTCCTCACTGAGCGATGACAGCTTTATGCTCGGGTTGGAGTCAAACCTCCGGGCGCATCAGGAACTGGCGCACAAGCTGTGTTTCGAGGTCACCGAGACCTCTGCAGTCGCCAACCTCCATTTTGCCTCTGATTTCATGCGCGAGATGAAGCGCCTTAACTGCAGGTTCGCCCTGGATGATTTCGGCACCGGCTTGTCGTCCTACGCGTACCTGCAGAAACTGCCCGTGGACTTTGTGAAAATCGACGGCATATTTGTGAAGGACATGGCGACCAACCTGACAAACTACGCCATGGTGAGGTCGATCAATGAGCTGTGCCATTTCCTGGATCTCCAGACCATTGCAGAATATGTGGAAGATATGGAAATCATGGACACACTGAAGGAAATTCAGGTGGATTACGCTCAGGGCTTTGCGATTGCCAAGCCGCGCAGGCTGGACAGCCTTGGTGGCGGGACTTCTACTACCCCGGTTTATGCCTACAAGAAATAGCTTTGCTTTTCCCGGCGGCAGGAGTACAGTGGGCCTCGTTGGAAAGATTTAGCAAAGCATTTCATCAATAAGACCGCTCAGCTGTAACAAGTAGCACGTCCTGTTTTTGATCACGCCAGTTTTTTGTTTCCCGCATACCGCCGATCAATCATCAAAAATGATGATCTGACGGCACACTAAATGATTGAAATCAGGAAAGAATACTATGTCTACAGTTACCGGCAACGTTAAGTTTTTCAACGAAGCAAAAGGTTTTGGTTTTATTACTCGCGAAGGCGGCCCGGACGTTTTCGTTCACTACAGCGCCATTCAGGGCGGCGGTTTCAAGACTCTGGCTGAAGGCCAGCAGGTCGAGTTCACCGTTACCCAGGGCCAGAAAGGTCCTCAGGCGGAAAACGTAGTCGCTCTCTAAGCTATAGAGAGATGCTCTGCAAATAGCAGACGACACGTTTAGAAAAAGGCAGCTTCGGCTGCCTTTTTTCGTTTGGTACCCCTCAATGAACCAACCTACTGAATACCTTCCACCGGGATCGTCTCGGTATTCTTTATCTCCCGCAACGCAAAGTTTGAATTCACCTGGGCAATGCCCTGCAGGGTGAAGATCTTTTCGTTCAGGAACCGATCATAACTGGCCATGTCCGGCACGATGACCCTGAGTACAAAGTCGGCATTCCCGGTCACCGCGAAACACTGAAGCACCTCCGGGTAACTGCTCACCTGCTGCTCGATCTCCGCGGTGCTATCGATGTTATGCCGCTGCAGTGACAAATTGACCAGTACGCACAGGCCCTGACCAATACGCTCCGGATCCACTCTGGCGCTGTACCCCTGAATCACGCCGCTTTCTTCAAGTGTCCGCACGCGGCGCCAGCAAGCGGCCGGTGACAACCCCACCTGCTCTGCCAGCAACTGGTTACTGATGCGCCCATCCTGCTGCAGTGCCGAGAGGATTTTCCGGTCCAACTTGTCCAATTCCACCTGTTTCATTTGGTAACACCTGATTTTAATCAAAGGTTCTTTCTCTTTATTGTCATTTATCAAAGAACCTTTCGCAAACTCTCAAAACCCTGACCCAATAAGCAAGCACCTTTTGCGGACTTCCCTCTAGAATTTTGGTCATAAAACGCACAAAAAGGAGGGCGCCATGTCCGCCGATACCCCCCAGCTCGACAATTACAAACTCGAAGACCGTTACTTGCGGGAATCCGGCCGGGTTTTCCTGACCGGCACGCAGGCCCTGGTTCGAATTCCCCTGATGCAGGCCGCCCTGGATCGAAAACAGGGATTGAACACCGCAGGCATGGTCAGTGGCTACCGGGGATCCCCCCTCGGTGCCGTCGACCAGGCGCTCTGGCAGGCCAAGGGCCTGCTGGACGAGAACCGGATCGATTTTGTTCCCGCCATCAACGAGGATCTCGCCGCGACGATCATGCTGGGGACCCAGCAGGTGGAGACCGATGAAGACCGGCAGGTGGATGGGGTTTTCGGCCTCTGGTATGGCAAGGGCCCGGGCGTCGATCGGGCCGGCGATGCCCTGAAACACGGCACCACCTATGGTTCTTCGCCTCATGGCGGTGTGCTGGTAGTGGCGGGTGACGACCACGGGTGCGTGTCGTCGTCCATGCCCCATCAGTCCGATGTGGCGTTCATGAGCTTTTTCATGCCGACCATCAACCCGGCCAACATCGCCGAGTACCTGGAGTTCGGCCTCTGGGGTTATGCCCTGTCCCGATACAGCGGCTGCTGGGTCGGTTTCAAAGCGATCTCGGAAACCGTGGAAAGCGCGGCGTCTGTCGAAATCCCGCCGGAACCGGATTTCATCACGCCGGATGACTTCACCGCCCCGGAAAGCGGTTTGCATTACCGTTGGCCGGATCTGCCCGGCCCCCAGCTGGAAACCCGCATCGAACACAAGCTTGCGGCCGTTCAGGCCTTTGCCCGGGCTAACCGCATCGACCGTTGCCTGTTCGATAACAAACAAGCCCGCTTCGGCATTGTCACTACCGGCAAGAGCCATCTGGACCTGCTTGAAGCCCTGGACCTGCTGGGCATTGATGAAGACAAGGCCCGGGACATGGGGCTGGATATCTACAAGGTTGGCATGGTCTGGCCCCTGGAGCGTCGCGGCATCCTGGACTTCGTGCACGGCAAGGAAGAAGTCCTGGTGATCGAGGAAAAGCGCGGCATTATTGAGAGCCAGATCAAGGAATACATGTCCGAGCCGGACCGCCCCGGCGAGGTTCTGATCACCGGCAAGCAGGACGAACTGGGCAGACCGCTGATCCCCTACGTTGGTGAACTGAGTCCCAAACTGGTTGCTGGCTTTCTGGCCGCCCGTCTAGGGCGCTTTTTCTCGGTGGACTTCAGCGAGCGGATGGCAGAGATCAGCGCCATGACCAACGCCCAGGACCCCGGTGGCGTCAAGCGTATGCCCTACTTCTGCTCCGGCTGCCCCCACAATACCTCCACAAAGGTTCCGGAGGGGAGCAAGGCCCTGGCCGGCATCGGCTGCCACTTCATGGCCTCCTGGATGGGTCGTAACACGGAATCCCTCATCCAGATGGGTGGCGAAGGCGTCAACTGGATTGGCAAGAGCCGCTATACCGGCAACCCCCACGTGTTCCAGAACCTGGGTGAAGGCACCTACTTCCACTCCGGTTCCATGGCGATTCGCCAGGCGGTGGCCGCCGGCATCAACATTACCTACAAGATCCTGTTCAACGACGCCGTGGCCATGACTGGCGGTCAGCCCGTGGACGGGCAGATCACCGTCGACCGGATTGCCCAGCAAATGGCCGCAGAAGGGGTAAAGCGGGTTGTCGTGCTCAGCGATGAGCCGGAGAAATACGATGGCCATCATGATCTGTTCCCCAAGGATGTCACCTTCCACGATCGATCCGAGCTCGACCAGGTGCAGCGTGAATTGCGCGACATCCCTGGTTGCACCGTGCTGATCTACGATCAGACCTGTGCTGCTGAGAAGCGCCGCCGACGCAAGCGCAAACAGTTCCCGGATCCGGCCAAGCGGGCCTTTATCAACCACCATGTGTGCGAAGGCTGTGGCGACTGCTCGGTACAGTCCAACTGCCTCTCGGTTGTACCCCGCAAGACGGAACTGGGCCGCAAGCGCAAGATCGACCAGTCCTCCTGCAACAAGGACTTCTCTTGCGTAAACGGTTTCTGCCCCAGCTTCGTGACCATTGAAGGTGGACAGCTACGCAAATCCCGGGGTGTGGATACCGGCTCCGTGCTCACCCGCAAGTTGGCTGACATTCCAGCTCCAAAATTACCGGAGATGAGCGGCTCCTACGATCTGCTCGTGGGCGGCGTTGGCGGCACGGGCGTGGTAACCGTGGGACAGCTGATCACCATGGCCGCCCATTTGGAATCCCGCGGTGCCTCGGTACTGGATTTCATGGGCTTCGCCCAGAAAGGCGGGACGGTACTGAGCTACGTGCGCATGGCACCGTCTCCGGACAAGCTCCATCAGGTGCGGATCAGCAATGGCCAGGCCGATGCGGTCATCGCCTGCGACCTGGTGGTGGCGTCTTCCCAGAAGGCCCTGAGCGTGCTCCGGCCAAACCACACACGGATTGTCGCGAACGAGGCGGAACTGCCGACTGCCGACTACGTGCTCTTCCGAGACGCCGATATGAAGGCCGACAAGCGCCTTGGGCTACTGAAGAACGCCGTGGGTGACGATCACTTCGACCAGCTGGACGCCAACGGTATCGCTGAAAAGCTGATGGGCGATACCGTGTTCTCCAACGTGATGATGCTCGGTTTTGCCTGGCAGAAAGGCCTGCTGCCCCTGTCAGAGGCGGCTCTGATGAAAGCCATCGAACTCAATGGCGTCGCCATCGACAGGAACAAGGAAGCCTTCGGCTGGGGCCGTCTGGCAGCCGTGGATCCGAGCGCTGTCACCGATCTGCTGGACGACAACAACGCCAAGGTGGTCGAGGTTAAGCCCGAACCAGCCCTGGACGAGCTGATCAACACCCGTCACAAGCATCTGGTGAACTACCAGAACCAGCGCTGGGCCGACCAATACCGGGACGCCGTTGCCGGAGTCCGCAAGGCCGAGGAAGCCCTCGGCGAAACCAATCTTCTGCTGACCCGCGCAGTGGCCCAGCAGCTGTATCGGTTCATGGCCTACAAGGACGAGTACGAGGTCGCCCGACTGTTTGCCGAGACCGACTTCATGAAAGAGGTCAACGAAACCTTCGAGGGTGACTTCAAAGTCCACTTCCACCTCGCCCCGCCCCTGCTCAGCGGTGAAACCGATGCCCAGGGTCGCCCGAAAAAGCGCCGTTTCGGCCCCTGGATGCTCCGGGCTTTCCGACTTCTGGCCAAACTTCGCGGCCTGCGTGGAACCGCAGTGGACCCGTTCAGCTACTCCGCAGACCGCAAGCTTGATCGCGCCATGCTGAAGGACTACCAGAACCTGGTTGCGCGAATTTGCCGTGAACTCAATGCCAGCAACTACGAAACCTTCCTGCAACTGGCAGAACTGCCCGCTGATGTCCGGGGCTACGGTCCTGTCAGGGAACAAGCTGCAGAGAGCATCCGTGAAAAACAGACACAGCTGATCAAGGCGCTCGACACCGGTCGCCCGACGCTGATCCGCAC
The DNA here is from genome assembly GCF_037029655.1 of Marinobacter sp. CH_CUG1437-1. Taxonomy (NCBI): domain Bacteria; kingdom Pseudomonadati; phylum Pseudomonadota; class Gammaproteobacteria; order Pseudomonadales; family Marinobacteraceae; genus Marinobacter; species Marinobacter sp. CH_CUG1437-1. Next base: position 89,380 of record NZ_JAYMEW010000005.1, read on the forward strand.
GCAACAGGCCGACAAGGAGGCAAACCATGTTTGAAGCGCTCCAGCCCCTGCCTCAGGACCCGATCCTGAAGCTGATGCAGACCTTCCGCGAGGACACCCGGCCCGACAAGGTAGATCTGGGCATCGGCGTCTACAAGGATGATGCCGGCAATACGCCCATCATGGCCGCCGTGCACGAAGCGGAACGTCGCCTGCTTGAGGGAGAAACCACCAAGAGCTACGTGGGGCCTGCCGGTTCTGCCGGCTTCAACAGCGCCATGGCGGAGTTGATTCTGGGCAGCGACAGCCCTCTGCTCCGGGACGGCTGCGTATCGGTGATCCAGACACCGGGTGGCTGTGGCGCCCTGCGTATGGCCGCCGAGTTTCTTCGCCTGTGCAAGGCGGATACAAAAGTCTGGGTCAGCACGCCCACCTGGGCCAACCACCTCCCCCTGCTGGGTGGCGCTGGCCTGACCATTCGCGAATATCCCTACCTCAATCCACAGACGCTGCAGGTAGACTTCGGCGCCATGCTGGAAACCCTGGAGCAGGCCGACGCGGGCGATGTGGTGCTGCTACACGGTTGCTGCCACAACCCGTCTGGCGCCGACCTGAGCCTGGCCCAGTGGCAGGAGGTGACCAGCCTGATCCAGCGTAAGGGCCTGTTGCCCTTTGTGGATATGGCCTATCAGGGCCTTGGCGAGGGCCTGGATGCGGATGCGGAGGGCCTGCGGCATCTGGCCAGTGCGGTACCGGAAATGCTGGTCGCAGCGTCGTGCTCCAAAAACTTTGGACTTTATCGGGAGCGCACCGGCGCTCTCGCATTGATTTCGGGAACAGCATCGGTGAACGCAGCTGCCACCAGTCAACTGCTCAGCGTTATCCGGTCCCACTATTCGATGCCGCCCGCCCATGGTGCCGCGATTGTGGAGACCATCCTCGGCGATGATGGCCTGCGATCCCGGTGGCAGCAGGAGCTTGACGGCATGTGCGAGCGCATCCTGCACCTGCGCCACGCCTTTGCTGACGCCCTCGCGCCGGTGGGCAATTTCAGCTTCATCGCCCGTCAGCGGGGCATGTTCTCGTTCCTCGGTATCAGCCCCGAGCAGGTTAGCGAATTACGCAAGGAGCATGGCATCTACATGCTCGACAGCAGCCGGGTGAATGTCGCCGGCCTGAATGACCGCGTTTTGCCACAAGTCACTTCAGCCCTGCGCGAGGTGCTCGGCAAGTAATTACTGTTGAGACAATTACCATCAATCCGACAAAAACAATTAGCCGGAGAAAAGAATGAGTGAGAGTACCCAACCACACCAGCAGGCCAACAACCTCTGGTCTTCACGGATGGCGTTTATCCTGGCCGCTGCCGGCTCGGCGGTAGGCCTCGGGAACATCTGGAAGTTTCCATACATTACCGGAGAGAACGGCGGCGGCGCCTTCGTTCTGATCTACCTGGCCTGCATCTTCCTGATTGGTGTGCCGGTTCTGATTGCCGAGACCATGATTGGTCGCCGGGGCGGACAGAGCCCTGTAGCGACCATGCGCACCCTGACCAAAACCGAAGGCACCGCCAGAGGCTGGAGGGCGATCGGCTGGAATGGCGTTATTGCCTCGTTCCTGGTGCTGTCTTTTTACGCCGTAATTGGCGGCTGGGCGCTGGTCTATATCGGCAAGGCTGCGACCGGACTGTTTACCGGTGCCGATGCCGAGGCCATTGGCGGCCAGTTCGGCGGGTTGCTGGCCAATCCCTGGGAACTGCTGATGTGGCATTCCGTGTTCATGGCCATCGTCGTGTTTATCGTCGGTCGGGGCATTCGCTCCGGGCTTGAGAAAGCCGTGAACATGCTTATGCCATTGCTGTTCGTGCTGCTGATTGCGATGGTGATCTACGCCATGAACAGCGGCAGCTTTGGCCGGGCCGTGAGTTTCATGTTCTCGCCGGACTTCAGCAAGCTCACCACCGCTGGTGTTCTGACCGCCCTGGGTCACGCAGCATTCACCCTGAGCATCGGCATTGGTGTTCTGATGGCCTACGGCTCTTACCTGCCAAAGACGGTGAATATTGCCAGAACCGCCATGACCATTGCCGTTCTGGACACCAGCGTCGCCCTTCTTGCGGGACTCGCCATCTTCCCGCTGGTGTTTGCCAATGGCCTGGAACCTGGCGCCGGCCCCGGCCTGATTTTTGTAACCCTGCCATTGGCGTTTGGCCAGATGAGTGGCGGTGCCCTGTTCGGCACCATTTTCTTCGCACTGCTACTGGTAGCAGCCATCACGTCGGCCATTTCCATGTTGGAGCCGGTGGTGGAGTGGCTGGAGGAACACAAAGGCGTCAGCCGGGCGAAAAGCGCGCTTGGTGGTGGCCTCGCTATCTGGTTTATCGGTATCGGTACCGTGCTGTCGTTCAACGTCTGGGATAGCGTGCATCCGCTCGGCTTCATCCCGTTCTTCGAGGGCAAGACGGTGTTCGACCTGCTCGATTTCCTGGTCTCCAACCTGATGATGCCACTCGGCGGGCTGGCCATTGCCCTGTTTGCCGGATGGGCAATGAAAAAGGAAAGCCTGCCGGCCGATATTGGTCTGCAGGGAAGCAGCTACAGGGCGTTCATGTTTGTTCTTCGATACCTGACGCCTGCGGGTATCGCCGTGGTTTTCCTGTACAACCTGGTGTAACGGTAAACAGGCGCCTTTGACCGCAACAGCCCGGTGAACTTCACCGGGCTTTTTTTGACATACCTGAAAGGGTACTGCCAATCTGGGTTCAGGACAGAAGACCAATGTTCTGCATCTCAGGCGGAAAAGGAGAACTCGTATGTACAGCAAGATACTCGTTCCGGTCGACCTCGCCCATACCGATAAAATGGTCAAGGCGCTCAATACCTCCATTGATATTGCCAAACACTACAACGCCACCCTGTGCTACGTAAGCGTGACAAACAGCACCCCGGGAGCGGCTGCCCATAACCCGAAAGAGCTTGCCGAGAAGCTGAGTGTGTTTGCGGAAGAGCAGGGGAAATCCCATGGGATCGACACCGACAGCATGGTGATTGAATCTGCTGATACGGCCGTAGAGCTTGATGACAAGTTGCTTGAAGCGATCAAAACAACCGGCACTGACCTGGTGGTGATGGCCTCACATCCTCCGGGAATTGGCGACCGGCTACACATTCTCCACTCGAACGGCGCCAATATCGTCAAACACAGTGATATTTCGGTATTTGTTGTTCGTTAAAGATAGCGGGGCATCCGGGGCCCTATTCCGGGTGCCCGATTGCGTCATGCCTCGGAAATTCGATGTCCGTTACGCTTGCAATGAAGAAAGGAAAATAATTTTCCGTGGCGAAGAAGTTCCCGGCTTCCACCCGGGTCGGTAAATGAAACCCGTCAAACTCCCGAAACTCTGACAGGTAGCCGCCAAAGGGCTGCAAGCGATGAACTTTTTCCGAATTCGCGTTGGTCCACCTGTCAAAATTCACCTGGAGCGGCCGGCCGTCCTCGGCCACCACAACATCCACTGCCTGCTCCATACCGTTATGGCGGACAATCACACGCGCCGTATTGACATCAACAAGCTCCCACTTGACCCCCTGGCCCGGCAGCAGGGCTGCGGGTGTCCAGAACACCGACTCTGCCACATAGCGACCGAAAGCCGAACGGGTGTGATCCGCATCTCCGCCCATCCTGGCCACTGGCAGCAAACCCATCAGCCAGAACCGCGTCCACTTTTCGGTGTCTGAGCCAGAAACCCTCAGGGCGCCACGGCTGGCACCCATCTTCCACACAAAGCCTTCGGGCATGGCCAGAACCTGTGAGGCCTGCATATCCATGTAGTCGGGCGACTCCCGATTGCCCATGCCAAACTTCCCATTCATCGATATCCGCGCCACGGTATACAGAGGTGTACCAGGCTGAATGGTGTACCGGAAATAGCGCTGGGCAGGCTCCGGCAGTCCCTCCAGAAGAGAAACATCAAAGCGCTCTGGTGCAGTTGGTTGCAGAGCCGCCAACCTGGCCATGGCGGCATGATCCGAAGCGTGGTCGGTCTGGCGCCAGAACCAGAGGGCCAAGGCAGTCGCGACCAGCACAATCAACAGGATCAGGAAAAAGATTTTCATGTAAGCTATGCTCCGTAGCAGTCATTGTCCCTGCCCTGCCCAGATCCAGCCTTGTTCCAGATCAATCAACGCGGCTGGCCGACTCACTTTCCGCCTAAAAGGTTTTATGAAAGTACCGAAGAGATTACAACCGCTTGTCGATGACGGCATGGTGGATGAGGTGCTCTACCAGCTGATGAGCGGTAAGGAAGCGCAGGTTTATGTGGTGCGCTGTGGCGATCAGACCCGCTGCACCAAGGTTTTCAAGGAAGCCGCCAAGCGAAGCTTCAAGCAGGCTGTGGAGTACCAGGAAGGTCGAAAGGTCCGGAACAGCCGCCGGGGCCGGGCGATGAACAAGAAAACCAGGTACGGCCAGAAGGAGCAGGAAGATGCCTGGCTCAACGCCGAGGTAGACGCCCTCTACCGGCTTGCCGCGGCCGGTGTCCGGGTTCCCGAACCCCTGGGCTTCGTGGACGGTGTACTGCTGATGGAGCTGGTGACGGATGAAGATGGCCGGGCCGCGCCCAGGCTGGATGATGTTACGCTCTCCCCGGAACAGGCCCGCGACTTCCACGGCCAGATTATCCGCGAGGTCGTCCGCATGTTGAGTGCCGGTCTGATCCATGGGGATCTCTCGGAATTCAACGTTCTGATCGATGCGAACGGACCGGTCATCATTGATCTCCCCCAGGCAGTCAATGCAGCCGGGAATAATAACGCGGAGCGCATGCTGGAGCGCGACGTGGACAATATGCGCCGGTATTTTGGCCGATTCGCGCCGGAACTTTTGAATACCGATTACGGCAAGGAGATCTGGGCGCTCTACGAGTCAGGCGACCTGCACCCGGACAGCAAGCTCACCGGCTGCTTCCAGCACGATGATACCGCTGCCAACGTTGACGAACTGATGGAAATCATCGATGCGGCAAAAGAGGAAGAATGGGAGCGACAGGAACGCATGAGGGACGCCGAGGAGGACTGAGGCCTCGGCCGGTGCTGGTCAGCCAGCAGAGGTGGTTTTCTCTTCGCTGATCATTGCTGACATCACCTGCTGTTCCCTAGGCCCCGGAAGAACACCCGTCAACCAGGCTTCGATGACCGGCTCTCCGTGTTGATTCGAGAGAATCGCTTCGGCCCGGGCCCGATTACGCTCATCCACCTCGGTGATGGTGAACACACAGGTGATGGTATCGCCAAAGTACACCGGCCGGCGGAAGCGAAAATTCATGCCGGACGCCAGCCAGCCGATCTGCCCGCCCACTTCCGTGATCATTCCTCCAACCAGCAGGCCATGGCAGATCTTGCCCTGCAGATTCTTCGCTTGCGCGAATTCATCGCTGTAATGGACCGGATTCTGATCGCGACTGATCTCGCCGAAGTAAAGAGTCTCTTCTTCCGTGAAGGTGCGCACCAGAGTGAACGAATCCCCGGTTTTCAGGCCGGCAATGGCTCTCTTTCGAATATCAGACATGATATCGGCCCCTCGTCGCCCAGCCGGTCACAGGTACCGACCGCCAGACCCTATCGCGACCACAATCAGGCCGAGGATCAGATTGATACCGACCAGCCGACGGATTTTTCCCACCTGAACACCACCAGCCTGGGGATCCTTGTTTGCCACCGCCTGCTTGAGCCGCCGGAAAGGCGCAAAATACACGTGGAAGTAGATCAGCATCATCACGAGGCCGAGCGTCTGCATGGCGTGGATGTGCCAGCCAGCACCAGCCATACCGCCAAACACACTGAAAATCATCCAGTAACCGGTGACCAGGAGCAAAACAACCGAGAGCCACACCCAGCGAAAGAATCGCTCAAGAGTTTTCGACCACAAAAGACCACGCTGGGAGGCTTCTACAACCTCAACAACGGCCGGGCGCATCGCCATGTAGGCGTAGAACATGCCGCCAACCCAGATCACTGCGGAAAGAACGTGCAGTGCAATTGCCAGACTCATCTGAATAATCCTTCCAATTAAAGTAAGCCGCTAATCTACCACGGCAGTTCTTCGCCATTGCTATGCCAGAATGACCCCGTGTTATCGAGGGTCAGGCCATCAATGCGTTGTGCCAGGCCCTTCGCCGATTCCTCGGGAGTGATCAACCCGCCAAAATTCACCATGCGGGTTTTAACGTAGCCCGGATGCAATTGTGCCACGGCGATACCCCGGGGCTTCAGATCCATCGCCAGGGACTTGCCGAAAGCATTGAGCGCTGCCTTGGAGGCGCGGTACCCGTAGCGGCCGCCTGAGTCATTGTCTGCGATAGAGCCCATGCGACTGGTAACGTTGGCGATTTTGCCTCCCGAGGGAATCTGGTCAACCAGCGCTTCAGCCACCCTAAGCGGGGCATAGGCGTTTATTTCCATCTGCGTTCGAATGGAATCAAAGTCGATGCTGCCCAGCTTCTCATCCTGAAGCAGACCGGCATTATTGATCAGCAGGTCGATGTGCTCGCCTTCCAGTCCGGCCACGAGTCTTGCCATACCCTCATCAGTCGTCACATCAACTCTGTCAATGATCCGCGCCGCGACCTTTTTCAGCTCCGGCGAAGCTTCCCGACACACGCCGATCACCGAACAGCCGCGGCTTGCGTACAGCCGGGCAAGCTCCAGACCAATGCCCCGGTTTGCTCCGGTGATCACAACAATGGAATTCTCCGACATATCAACCTCCTTGACGATGAGTGCAGCCCAATCAGCTTTACATCCCCTGCGTTCGAGAACAACCAGCAATACGCAACCTCGCCGCTTGCAGATGGGATTTTTCTGTAAGATAGGGCTAACCCATTAACGGTCGCCGGGAGCGCCATGTCAGCAGCACTTGTTTTCGCAGTCTTTGCAGTGACCCTGATCGCGGCCACCATTTTTTACCTTTTCTTCTACCGCACCTGGCGGAGAGAGCGGGAACTGAGAGCTCCCTTTCCAGCCCCGTGGCGCCATCATCTTGAGGAGAGCGTGCCGCTTTACCGGCAGCTTCCTGAAACCCTGAAGCAGACATTGGAGCAGCGGGTACAGCTTTTCCTCGCGGAAAAAGAATTCTATGGCTGTGACGGCTTTGAAGTGGACGACAGGGTGAGAGTGACCATTGCCGGCCACGCCTGCTTGCTCATTCTTGCCCGGCCGTACTCGGATTATGATGAGGTAAGCAGCATTCTGGTCTATCCCGACGCCTATCAGGTCAGAGACATTGAAAGCGACGGACTGGTTGTCAGCGAGAGCAACGAAATACGGGCCGGCGAGGCTTCAAGCCGGGGTCAGGTGGTTCTGGCCTGGAAAGAGTGTGAGGAAGCCGCCAGGAATCGGCACAGCAGCCACAATGTGATACTCCATGAATTCGCCCACCAGCTGGACTATCTCGACGGCACCGCGGACGGTGCGCCACCCCTCAGCGGTGAACAGGCCAGACACTGGCAAACGTCGATGACCCACGCCTACGAACATCTCAGGCACACCCTGCATCACCACCAGAAGCCATGGCTTGACCCCTACGGTGCCACTGAACCGGCCGAATTTTTTGCAGTACTGACTGAGGCGTTTTTCCAGCAACCGAGTCATCTCAAACACGAGCAGCCCGAGGTTTATGCGGCACTGCAAGGGTACTACCGGCTGGACCCGACAACCCTCTGGCAAGATGCCTGACGGTTGTGACAGATGAACGCGTGGTCCACTATGTAGGAAACGGGATCAATTGAGGGAGGTAGACATGCCAGCCATAGGATGGGTCTTCATAATTCTCGCCCTGGCCTTGATCGTCGGCAGCCTGCTGATACTGCGTGACAGTGCACACAGCATGAAAATCTCCGATGAAAAAATGAAGAAGATTCAAGCCAGGAAGGCCGAGATCGAAGCTGAGGAAAGCGCCGAAGACAAGGAGTGGTAGCCCGGTCAGTCTTCAGAACCAAGCCGGGCAGATACGTCAGTGCCCGCTGTGGTCCATTTCCTTGCCGGAGTGGTCCATGCTCTGTTTCTTCATCACCTCGCCATCCAGCGGTTCAACATTGAGCTCAACCTGCATTTCTTGCGCACCCTCAAAACGCAGGGTCAGCGGAATGCTCTCTCCCTCGCGCAACGGGCTTTCCAGTTTTTCCAGCATCAGGTGAAAACTGTGGGGCTTCAACTCAACCGTAGTGCCCGCAGGTATGGGTAGCCCTTCTTTTACCGGCGCCATACGCATCACACCATCGTGCATGCTGGTTTCATGAATCGAGACGTTGTCTGCCCGCGGGGTAGCGGCACCCACCAGGGTGATATCACTACTGCCATTATTGGAGATACTCATATACCCCACTCCCATCGGGGTACCGGGCGGTGTGGGCCGGCTCCAGGGATGATCGACCGTCACAGGACCCTGGCTGTAATCATGGGCCATGGCTGCAGGCGCCACCAGAGCCAATGCCAGCACAAACACACTCAGGCAGTACTTCATTTCCGGTATTCCTTGTCGATGATGTCGGGGTACAGAATAGAAAGTCAGTCCCATGCATCCAAGTTTTTCAGTGCGACAAAAAGCCGCAGATAATCCGGAGAATCACCAACGGAGACAAAGACAGAACCCGGACGCAACGCTGGGAATCAGGCCTTCTTGACAAATTCCGACTTCAGTTTCATGGCACCAATCCCATCGATCTTGCAGTCGATGTCGTGATCACCGTCCACCAGGCGGATATTCTTCACCTTGGTGCCAACTTTAACCACGGAACTGGAGCCCTTGACCTTCAGATCCTTGATAACCGTAATCGTATCGCCGTCCTGAAGTTCATTTCCGTTGGCGTCACGAATCACCTTCTCGGCGTCCGCCGCCGCAGCCTCCGTCTCAGACCACTCGTGCCCACACTCGGGACAAACCAGTTGAACGCCGTCCTCATAGGTGTACTCGGAACTGCACTGCGGGCATGGCGGAAACTGCGACATTATCATTTCCTGTTAATTGAATGAGCGCAGGATTATACCATCAACGCCCGGGCGAGACGCGCGCCAGCACCGTGGGATCTTCCGACAAAGGCAAGGCGATAATGGCCCCCTCGTTCGACGAGGGGAAAATCCCGGTCAGCCCCGTGATGTTCACCTGATGGGACACAAGAATAACCGGCGCGCCTTCTTCGAGCTGGTTCACCAGAGTAATCGTCTGCCGCGTCTGAGTCGGCCCGTCACCACGATTCCGGAAAAACGAATTCAACGACGGCCATTCCGTCACCTCACCCATGTTCATTCCTGTAGCGGTATCCATACAGCGACACCACTGACTGCTGAACACCCGCGCTTCGGTAATCCCATGGTCCGCCAGAAACGGCTTCCACGCCCGGGCCTGTTCCCGACCGGTATCGTTCAGATTCCGCTGGGTGCTGCAATCGTTGATATCAAAGTTGCCCGGATCACCGGTTCCAGGCGCCAAGGCATGGCGGAGCATCAGAACCGCTCGTCCCTCTCGCAGGGCATCCCAGGCTTCTTCGTTGTTATCGGCAGCGGAAACGCTGAAACACAGGGCCCCAGCCAGAAAGACAGTTATTAGAAATCGAACACACATAGTTGCTACCTCCCCAAAAGATCCAAACGTGCTGTAGGAGTCGCGGATGAACTGAAGATGCCCGATAGAGGCATTGGGAGCCCCCTTCCAAAAATGTTGAAGGCCAAGGATGGCCTGAAACAAGCGCACATGGACGTGCTCGTAGCGGTTTTTGGAAGGGGGCTCCCAATGCCTCCAGCACCAATGTCCGCAGCCCTATGAGAGATACGCGGGCAATATCTATCAGGCTCATATCAACAACAGGTAAACTCTGCACAGAACCACGCAAACAGAAGGAACCACCATGCCAATCTGGGTCGACGCCGACGCCTGCCCCGTTCCAATCAGGGAAATCCTCTGCCGCGCCGCCACTCGCTGGCAAATCGACACCACCTTCATCGCCAACCACGCCATCAACCTGCCCCCGAGCCCCTACATCAAGCGACGCCAGGTCCCCCATGGCTTCGATGTCGCCGATAACGAAATCATGGACCAGATGCAGGAGGGCGACCTGGTGATCACCCAGGACATACCACTGGCCGCAGAGGCCATTGAAAAAGGTGCCGACGTCTTCAACCCCAGGGGCCAGGCCTTCACCAAAGAGAACATCCGCCAGCGCCTGGCCATGCGAAACTTCATGGAAGAAATGCGCAACGCCGGTCAGGTCACCGGCGGGCCAGCCCCGTTCAGTCAGACCGACCGCAAGGAATTCGCCGACAAACTCGACCGCTGGCTCCAAAGAAACGCCCGCAGGTGATAATGATTCTATTTTAAAACCAAGACAGATCCGCTACCCTTCCCGCCTTACTATTTGCAGGCTTACCTCTGGCCTGCCTGATACACGGGAGAGAAGCGGAGTATGTCCTCACACAGCCACAAAACCACCAGCAGTTTTGCTGCCCTGGCCCGCCTACTCAGATACGCCCGGGGATATCGCCGGCAGATCATCGCCGCTACAACCTGCTCGATCATCAACAAACTGTTCGATATTGCCCCTGAAATCCTGATCGGCGTCGCCATTGATGTGGTCGTCAACCAGGAAGAAAGCTTTGTGGCAGGCCTGGGCTTTGAAACCGCTCAGGAACAGATCACCATTCTGGCGGTACTCACCTTCTTTATCTGGGCCGGTGAATCCCTGTTCGAATACCTGTTCCAGATCCTCTGGCGCAATCTGGCCCAACGACTGCAATCGGATCTGCGTCAGGACGCCTACGAGCATGCCCAGCGCCTCGACATGAGCTTCTTCGAGGCCCGCAGCTCTGGTCAGCTGGTGGCCACCATGAACGACGACGTCAACCAGCTAGAGCGCTTCCTTGATGGTGGCACCAACGCGATGATTCAGGTTCTGGTGACCGTCGTTGCCGTGGGCGCCGTCTTCTTCGTACTCTCACCGCTTATTGCACTGCTGGCCTTCACACCCATTCCCCTGATTATCTGGGGCGCCTTCTATTTCCAGCGCAAAGCCGGGCCGCTTTATGCCGACGTTCGGGAAAAAGTGGGCGACCTGTCCAGCCGTCTGGCGAACAACCTGGGCGGCATTGCCACCATCAAGAGCTTTACCGCCGAACAGCGGGAAGCCAAACGACTCAAGGAGAGCAGCGAAGCCTACGTAGAGGCCAATCGCCGAGCCATCCGTATCAGTTCCGCGTTTATTCCTGTCATCCGGATGGCTATCCTCGCCGGCTTCCTGGCCACCTTTACGGTGGGCGGCATGATGGCCCTCGAGGGCAGCCTGAACGTGGGTGCCTATGGCGTGCTGGTATTCCTGACCCAGCGCCTGCTCTGGCCGCTGACAGGCCTTGCCGAGGTGATTGACCTGTTCGAGCGTGCCATGGCAAGCACACGCCGGATTCTGGATCTTCTGGCCGAACCCGTGCACGTTCGTGATGAGGGCGGGAAGGCCCTCGAGGCACCGGTAAAAGGCAACGTTGAGCTGGACAAAGTAAGCTTTCACTATCCCTCCAGCGGCGCCGGTATCCGGGATATCAGCCTGACCGTGCCAGCGGGCAACACCCTTGCGCTGGTGGGCGCTACCGGCTCCGGCAAATCCACCCTGATCAAGTTGCTGCTCCGGTTCTACGACCCGAGCAACGGCGAAATCCGCATCGATGGCCAACCCATTCGGGACCTCAGCCTGAATTCCCTGCGCGGCTCGATCGGGCTGGTGAGCCAGGATGTCTATCTATTCGAGGGCACGATCCGGGAAAACCTGGCTTACGGGAATCCGGCTGCCACCGATGCCGACATCATCGATGCCGCAAAAACCGCGGAAGCCTGGTCCTTCATCGAAGCCCTGCCGGAGGGTCTGGATACACCGGTAGGTGAACGCGGTGTTCGTCTGTCGGGAGGACAGCGGCAACGCCTCTCGCTGGCGCGGGCATTGCTGAAGGACCCGCCCATTCTGGTACTCGATGAAGCCACCAGCGCCGTGGACAACGAAACAGAGGCCGCCATCCAGCGATCCCTGAAGCGCATTGGCCATAACCGGACCGTGATCATGATCGCACATCGGCTCTCCACGATCGTTGACGCCGACTCCATTGCGGTCATTGAAGGCGGCAAAGTGCTTGAACAGGGAACTCACCGGGAGCTGCTGGAACAGGATGGCGCCTACGCCAACCAATGGCGAGTGCAGACCGGTCAGATCCAGGCTGCCGTTTAACGATATAAATATTGATAGTGATTCGCATTTAAATTATCCTGCAGGCCCTCAGAATTCCGGGAGCCTGCATGCCTGTTTTTTTTGACGTTTCCAATCTCGGTGTTCGTATTGGCGACACCACCATACTGCAAAACCTCAACCTCGGTTTCGTTGAGGGTGAGGTGACAGCCCTGCTCGGGCACAACGGCTCCGGCAAGTCTACACTGCTCAAGGTGCTTGCCCGCCAGCTTGCGCCGGCCTCAGGTGAAGTACAGCTGCTGGGAAAATCTTTCCGGAACACAGGGGCCCGGGAGTTTGCCCGCAATGTAGGCTACCTGCCCCAGCATCCCCCGGGCACTGATGGTTTGACAGTTCGCGAGCTGGTTGCCCTGGGCCGTTACCCCTGGCGCGGGCCCCTGGGCCGCTATAACGACGAAGACCACCAACTGATTACCGGGGCTATCGACGACACCGGGCTCGGAGCCTTCCAGCATCGCTCCGTGGACACACTCTCTGGTGGTGAACGCCAGCGCGCCTGGATTGCCATGCTGCTGGCCCAGCAAACCCGATGCCTGCTTCTTGATGAACCCATATCGGCCCTGGATGTAAAACATCAGGTTGAAACCCTGCGCCTCGTACATCGTCTTGCCGAACAAAGAGACCTCACGGTTGTCGTTGTGTTGCACGATGTGGATCTTGCGGCACGATTCTGCGACCGCCTGGTGGCCCTGAAATCCGGGCAGCTTGTGGCCGATGGCAGCCCCCGTGAAATCATGGATTCCGGCATCCTGGAATCCATTTATGGCGTACCCATGGGGGTGATGGAGCGGGCGCCCGGCCAGTGGGTGTCCTATGTTCACTAGTCGTGTCCCGGGGTTTCGATTCTGCTTCATACTTCTTGTGGGTTTGCTGCCAGTGTTTGCCGGCGCGGAGACATGGCAGCATGAGCAAGGCACGCTCAGCCTGGATAAAACCCCGCAACGTGTTATTGCCCTGAACTGGGCAGCGACAGAGGCGCTTTTGTTACTCGGGGTGACTCCAGTTGGCGTTGCCGATCGCGACGGCTACAGTGTCTGGGTCAAGGAACCGGAACTTCCCGAGGGCGTGGCCAACATCGGTACCCGGGTGGCGCCGAGCCTGGAAGCCATCGCCGAACTCAAGCCAGACCTGATCGTCACCAGCTCCGAAATGGCGCCCGCCGCTAACCTCCTTGAACGCATTGCGCCAACCTACGTTGTCAGTGTTTACAAAAAAGGCTCCAACCCCCACGAAAAAGCCAGCGATATGCTAACCACTCTGGGTGACATGCTGGACCGAGAGGAACGCGCCGCAGCTGTTCTCAACGACATAAACCGGACTCTGCAGACTCAGCGCCGTCGTCTTGAGAATGCCAACCTCACCGAGCGGCCGGTGGCGCTGGTGAATTTCCTGGACGACCGCCACGTTCGCGTTTATGCGCCAAACGGTCTTTATCAGAGTGCCCTCGACGCCCTTGGTCTTGAAAACGCCTGGTCCCAGCCCGGTAATTATTGGGGTTTCTCGGTCGCTGGGCTTGAGGCGCTCGCGCCCTATCAGGACACCCGGATTGTTGTCATTGCTCCGACCCTGCCCGGGTTGTCCGACACCCTGGCAGACAGCCCTTTCTGGACCTATCTGCCGCCTGTTCAACGCGATCAGGTGTACCAGATCGATCCGGTCTGGCCGTTCGGAGGCGTCTTCCCCGTCAAGCGGCTGGCGACGTTACTGGCTGATAGCCTGATAGCAGGAGGTTCAGACAATGTACGCTGAATCCGCAAACAGCCCTGTCGGTCGCCCCTCCCTGCCAGCAAGGTTGCCGGTGGCTGCGGCGCTGATCTGGTTTTGCGCCTTTCTCGCAAGCGCTGCACCCTGGTTTGACCAGCTCAATGCCGCCGATCTGATCGCCGCCTTCTGGACGTTCGAAGCCAATGATTACGCGTCGGTACTCGCCCACTTCAGCTGGGCACCGCGGGTCGCCATGGCCGTCCTGATTGGTTGTGGCCTTGGCCTTGCGGGCGCGGTTACCCAGCAGATCCTGGGCAACCCCCTGGCCTCACCCACAACGCTGGGTGTTGAAGCCGGTGGTCAGTTCGGCATAACGGTCGCGACCCTGTTCTTCCCCGGCTTGCTGGCTCTTAGCCCGGATCTGGCGGCAGTCTCCGGTGGCTTTCTGGCCATCGGGCTGGTTATCGCACTCACCTGGCGCCTGGGCTTTTCACCAGTCACCGTGATCCTGGCCGGTCTTGTTGTCACCTTTTTCCTGGGCGCAGTAAACATGGCGTTCCTGCTGCTCAAGGGAGAGTGGCTAGGAAACCTGTTTATCTGGGGCGCCGGTTCCCTGGTCCAGAACAACTGGCAACCGTTCACGGATCTCTGGCCCCGGGTGCTGGTGCTGGGTGTATTCATGATTCTGTTGATGCGCCCGCTTCAGGTTATGCAACTGGGGCAAACCTCCGCCCGCTCCCTTGGCGCCAAGGTTGGCCTGATCCGCGTCCTGGCCCTGTTTCTGGTTGTAATGATGAGTGCCACTGTGGTGAGCCGGGTCGGCGTCGTGGCGTTTATCGGTCTTGCGGCACCGGTACTGGCGAGACTGCTGGGGGCCCGCACCCTGTCTGAACGGCTTATCTGGAGCAGTGTTCTGGGCGCGGGTCTACTGTTGCTGGCCGATACCCTCGCCCACTGGGCATCCACCTGGGGTGACGGGTCTCTGGTGCCAACCGGCACCACCACCGCCCTGATCGGCGGGCCGATCATTCTGCTGGCTCTGCAAGGCTTGAAGAATACCCATCATATGCCCGGGCAGGACGACAGCCCCGCCGGCTTCCTGCCGAAGCGACGTTCCAGCCTTGTGATCGGTGGGGCCTTAGCCATGCTCCTTCTGATCACCATCTGCATCTCCATGGCCTGGTCCCCCGGGCTGACCGAGTGGAGCTGGACTCCGATCACCCAGTGGCACGAGGCCTGGGTCTGGCGCGGCCCCAGGCTCATGGCTGCAATTCTTGCTGGCATGGCCCTCGGCCTTGCTGGAACATTGATCCAGCGCATGACAGGCAACCCCATGGCCAGCCCGGAACTGCTGGGCATCAGCGGCGGCGCGGCGGTGGTCATGGTCATGATTGTCCTGTTCGGCGCCGAAGTCGGCCGGGGCGGACAGCTGGGTGCAGCCACCCTCGGCGCTGGAGCGGCTCTGGGTTTACTGATCTTGCTGGCTCGCAAGCACCGATTTGCCGGTAACCAGCTTTTACTTGGCGGGCTCGCTCTGTATGTCTTTATGGACGCTGGCCTTCGCCTGGTGATGGCTTCCGGTGGCACCGTGGCCTCGCAGCTTCTCAACTGGATGTACGGTTCCACCTGGCTGGTCTCGGAAGCCGAGGCTCTCGGCCTGTTGGCGCTCATCGTGTTGATCTCGGCCAGCCTGCTGGTGATTATCCGGCCCCTGAGCATTCTTCCCCTGGGAGAGACATCGGCCAGCTCACTGGGTTTGCCGGTGACAAAAGTGCGTCTGCTTTTACTTCTGTTGGCCGCATTACTGACTGCGTCGGCAACGGTCGTGATCGGCCCGCTGAGTTTCGTGGGCCTCATAGCTCCTCACCTCGCCCGGGTACTGGGCCAGCAGACCGTTGGACGGCAGCTCGTTGTCGCAGCCCTTGCCGGTGGCCTGTTGCTGGGAGTAGCCGACTACCTGTCACGAATTGTGGTTTACCCAAACCAGCTTCCGGCGGGGCTTCTGGCAGCCCTGGTCGGCGGCCTGTACTTCCTCTGGGGGTTGAGTCGCCATGGCAGAGCCTGACCACAACTCCGGGATCGGCCCATGGGCCCGGCATTACAACCACCTTCTGAGCCAGTCAGAACTGAACAGGGAATTGGTTCTGAATGAGGCGCTGAGACCTGCCGAAGACGAGCGCAGCAGCGTATTGTCTTTGGCCCAGTGCCTGGAGCAACCGTCGCTACTACTTGACCAGGTTGGCACCGACTATCCGGACAACACCGGCACCCGGGCCGTACGTGCGTTGGTTTCTGTGCTGCATCAGGATCTGGCGCTCAGCGTTATTGCGCCTCTGACGCTCAGACTGTTCCGCGATGGCCAGGCGCCTTTGCCGGACGCCAAACGAATCTTCCTGGCCCCCATGGACCAACAGTCGCAAACAACGTCCCGGTGGTTTCAGGTGCCTGGCGGGGAAATGGCTGGTGAGAGGACTTTCGTCCGGTCGGTAGGAGAAATAACCGCACAATGGTACCCGGTTTTCAGACGCCAGCTGGGCGTCAGCCCTGGCGCTTACTGGAGCAGCATCGGATTGGGATTGGGAGCACCTTTTTCAGCCGTGTGGAACCTGGCAGAGCCCCATGCGCTCTGCCAATTGGCGCAGGGCTGGCTGGAGCAGTTTCAGAACGATGCGAACCGGTTTATCGACTGGATTCCGGCCGTGTTCGGTGAGCAGGCCACGGCAATCCCCCAGCGCAGAGGGTGTTGCCTGAAATATCTCTTGCCGGAAGGCGGTTATTGCGGCACCTGCGGCGTGCATCGTAAGGAACGACTGGCCACACTCATGCCCCAAGAGCGGTCGACAAAGCCAGCCCAATGGCCGCAAGGCCAATAAGCACACCTGCGCCTGCCGCCAACTTCAAACCCTCAATCATTTCCTGTTCGGGTGCCATTCCCTTTTCTCCCGCTCTGAACTGAACCAACTCTATGCAACTTTAATGCGAATAATTGTTATTTGCAATACTGGATCAATGATCCGTAATTGACCCGGCGCCCTATACATTCTCTGTCTGGGGTGTGCCTCGGCGACGCCGGCTTCAACTGCTACTCTGAATGTTCTGATGACACCGTTAAAAACGGAGGCTCCAATGGGTATTCTCAAGCACCTTCTCCTGACCGGCACCCTGTTACTGGTCGCTGTCTCGAGCCAGGCAAATCAGACCTTCTCCTCAGATAGAGCGGATTTTCGCCTCGAAACCGTGGCACAGAACCTGGAACACCCCTGGAGCCTGGCATTTTTACCGGATGGCGCCATGCTGGTCACAGAACGGGAAGGTCGGCTGCGGATGATCCGGAACGGTTCGTTGGTGGAGGCGCCCATCAGTGGCGTACCGGAGCTCGTTGTATCCGGGCAGGGAGGATTGCTGGACATTATTCTGCATCCGGACTTCAAGCAGAATCAGGTGCTGTTCCTGAGCTACGCCCACAGAAACCGGGAGGGTATGACTACCCGGGTAGCTCGCGCGCGTTTAAGTGGTGATCGCCTCAGCGACGTCGAAGTGATTTTTGAAGCCCTGCCTCGCTCCAACGGCGGCCGCCACTTCGCCGGCCGGATGGAGTTCGACCGGGAGGGTAACCTGTACGTGGCGGTTGGCGACCGTGGCGACATGGATCGCGCCCAGAACAACGCAGACGATGCCGGAGGCGTTCACCGGATTACGACCGAAGGCTCTCCTGCTCCCGGCAATCCGTTCCTCGGCACCGCCGGCGTCAACGACACCTTTTATACAACCGGCAACCGAAATATACAGGGCATGACCATCCATCCGGCAACGGGCGAGATCTGGAGCCACGAGCATGGCCCACGGGGTGGTGACGAGATCAATATTATCCGTGCCGGAACGGACTATGGCTGGCCAACAATCACCTACGGCATCGACTACTCTGGCCTGCCCATCACCAGTAAAACCAGCCAGGAAGGCATGGCCCAGCCACTGCATTACTGGGACCCATCCATCGCGCCCTCAGGCATGGCGTTCTATACCGGGAATCTGTTCCCGGAATGGCAGGGGGATCTGTTCGTCGGGGCGCTAAAAATGCGCAAGCTGGTTCGCCTGCGCATTCAGGACGGCAAAGTGACCGAAGAGGAAGATCTTTTGACCGATCTCGGCGAACGGATCCGCGATGTGCGCATGGGCCCGGACGGCGCCCTCTGGCTACTCACGGATTCACCAAGAGGAAAGGTTTACCGGATGGTTCCAGTTCAGTGAGGGTCGTTGGTTCTTTCAGTCTTTTCGAACTGCGGGAGTTGGTCGGTTATCTCGAACCAGTCCGACTTTGAGCCAACAAAAACATGCTGGGAAGGCCCTTTTTCCAAAGGCTCGTTGATGCAACCGACTCTCAGCCTGAGGATCCCGGGAATCGCATCAACACGGCTATAGAGCTGGCTGCCACAGCGACTGCAGAATCCCCGGTACTTGCCCGGGCGTGATTCGAACTCGGTAATTCTGTCTTCCCCGGACACGAATCGGAACCGCACCTTTTGTACCGGTGCGCTGGCTGAAAACGCGCTGCCATGGGCACGCCGGCACTGGCTGCAATGGCACAGGGCAACCGGGCCGAGCGGGCCATCATACTGAAAACTAATATCGCCACACAGGCAACGACCGGTGTACATCGTCCGGGCCTCAATGCTTCGGTTCACGGGTTAATTCACGGGCGATGATACCCGCGAGCCACTTGAAGAACCAGTGTGCCGGCACCACTTTAGAAACACACGATTCGCTAAGGAGGACACTATGTCATTCAGCGCACTTCCGAAAATCGGCATGGGAACGTTCCGTCTAAAAGGCAATGATGCCCGAGAGGCCGTCAAGAGTGCCCTGTCTCTGGGCTACCGTCATATCGATACCGCCCAGATGTACGAGAACGAAGCGGAAGTTGGCGATGGCATCACCTCCAGCGGCATTCCGCGCCGGGAAATTTTCCTGACCACCAAGATCTGGCATGACCAGCTGCACGCCAGCGACCTGATCAACAGCCTCCACGACAGTCTCGCAAGGCTGAAAACCGACCATGTAGATCTGGCGTTGATTCACTGGCCATCACCCGGCGACGAAGTACCGATGGAAGAATATCTCGGTGCCCTGAGAGACGCCCAACGCGAGGGTCTTGCAGAGCACATCGGCATTTCCAACTTTACCTGTGCCCAGATGGATGAGGCGAAAAAGATTCTGGGCGACACGCCCATTTTCACCAACCAGGTTGAAGTGCACCCCTTCCTGGCCAACCGCACAGTTGTGGAGCATGCGCAGAAGCTAGGTATCACTGTGACAGGCTACATGCCTCTGGCCGTTGGTAAAGTGATGGAAGATGAAACCCTGCAGCGAATCGCCCGTGAAAGAAATCTTACCCCCGCCCAAGTGGCAATCGCCTGGGTGGCCTCCAGGGGCGTTGTACCCATCCCCTCCTCCACACGTCCGGCTCACCAAAAGGCCAACCTGGAAGCTCTGGACGTTCAGTTAAGCGAGGAAGAGATCCGAGCCATTGATGCGCTCGATCGCAACGAGCGAATTGCTAATCCTGACTTCGCGCCGGCCTGGGACTGAGCCAGAAGCCGGCTCCAACCAGCAGCAGCGTAGCCAGCGGGGCGATCAGCAACCACCAGGTTTGCAGCACCCATAACATGGCTGCGCTGAACAGACTCCACAGCACCAGCAGCGGCGGGTAAAGCCAACGCCAGGGACCTGTTACCAGTGCAACGACCAGGGCTCCTGCCGCAGCGGTGGTGCCGGGAGCGATGCCGAACAGCGCGACCGACTGCCACTGACCGGAATCCGCCACCGCGAGGAAGGGCAATCCACAAACGGCAACCAGCCAGAGTACGACAAATTGCCTGACCGGAAGCCGGCCCTTATGGACACCACCGCAAAACAGGGCGGCCCCGAGCAATGCGCCCTGAGCGACAAAAGCCCAACCAAACCACGTCGCCGGCCAGTTAATGGGGCCGAAATAGCCCACCAGAAACCCGTAACCACTGGTTACCCAGGCAATTGCCATCAGCCCAACGGCCAAACGCCTTGCCGCGTCCCCCTGCCGCAGAAGCAGCGCAGGAATACCGATAGCAGCAACCACCGCCAGCAATTGCCAGGGCCAGAGATCTTGGTTGATCCGGACAAACAACCGCAGAAACACCTGCGGTCCGAACATCACGAAATCCTGCAGCGAGTAGCTCAGCCAGTCCACGCCACTCACAGAGACCTCACATAATCCGCCATCCGCTGGCGCAGATCGTCATCCGGCAATTTGCCGTACAGCGCACCCATGTTCTCTTTCATATGCTCAACTTTGCTCGTGGCCGGAATGGCACAGGTCACGGCCGGATGGGAAATAATGTACTTGAGGAAAAACTCCGCCCAGTTACTGACGCCGGCCTCCCCGGCCCAATCCGGCAGCGGCTTTGACTGGAACCTGCGGAACAGCGAACCACCCTGGAAAGGCCGGTTAACGATCACCCCGATACCCCGTTCCCGGGCCAGTGGCAGCAACCGGTCCTCAACCTCTCGATCCAGAACGTTGTAGGTCAGTTGCACAAAATCCAGCGGCTCCCGCTCCATGATCTGCGCGAATTCCCGATGCCGGCGACCATGGGACGTAGTGATACCGATATACCGGACCTCACCGTTGGCTTTCATTTCCTTGAGGGTTTCAAGATGCCCCTGCCAGCCCAACAGATTGTGGACCTGCAACAGATCAAACCGCTCAACACCCCAGCGCCTGCTCGAACGCGCCGCCTCCGACCGGGCTTCTGATTCGTCGCCGGTCCAGATTTTGGTGGCCGCAAAAATCCGGTCGTGGGCGTCCAGAGAATCCAGCGCCTCACCCATAACATCCGCGGCACTGCCATACATTGGAGAACCATCAACAACGGTTCCGCCCAGATCGAAGAAGGTCTTCAAAACCCTGGTGCGCTGCTGAACCAGTTGCGCGTCGCCACCCACGTTGAAAGTAATCCAGGTGCCCATGCCGATTGCAGGGATGGATTCGTCCGTGCCGGGAATCCGGCGCATGATGGGAGATGACGAGGATGCTCCCTGCGTGCTTGCAAAAAGCATCGGGGATTTGAGAGCAATTCCGGCCAGGCCGGAACTGATAAGAAACTTCCTTCGAGTAATCCAATTCGCCATATCAGCTCCCCCACTGACATAAATTTCAGTGCGAATAGCACAAAGCGCAAGCAGCGCGGGTGGGTCATCCCTTCTCCAGACCGTGGAGGGCCATGGATGGCCCGACCGAGCCTACATGGAAGTATTTACGGCGTGTCTGGAGAAGGGATGACCCACCCGGGCGGCAGCTACATGGCTGACAGTCTTACAAACAAGTCAGTTCCCGTACTCACGATCCAGATACTTAAGAATCCGGGCAGATTCGAATAAGCCTTCGCCAGTATTGGGGTCTTCAAGATAGGGCACCTGAACCCGCTTGTGCACCTGGAAAAACGCATCCCGCTTGCCACCGGGAATCGGCGTATAGGGCCCTGGCTTGATACGCTGTTTCGCCGGCCCGATTTCCGTCCAGTGCTCCTTCCCCAGGTTGTGCAAGGTATAGGGAATTTCCAGCTCACAAACCCGTTCCCGCACCAAACGCGAGAACGGACTGCCCTCGAAACTCCACAGGTGCAATGGCTGCTCCGGACGCTTACCCGGGCTGAACCGCAGCCCCCGCATGGCACTGGTCACCGAAGCCACCGAACCCAGAACCGGCTGCCACACCCGGCCGCGATAGTAGGATGGCACCGGCCGGTCCGCGTATTGCCGGAACAGGTACTCGATGATTTCCTCGGATTCGTACATGACCGTGCCGGTGTTCTGGTCCGCCAGTAATGGGAACTGTTGCTTGCCTCCCAGTGCCTCCGCCTGGGCCCGGAAAACCGAACCACCCTGCGGACAGGGCCGGATTTCCACATCGAGATTCAGGGCCGTCAGGGCCTCACGAACCCGCCGGCAGTAGGGACAGCCCTCCATGTCGTAGAGCACAATGGGCTTTTCCGGCTGCGGGACGTTTTTAACCACCAGGCAACCGCGCCAGGCAGTGAGGGACGACGTGGCGACCGAACCCAGTATGTGGACGTTATGAGACAGCATATTCGACATAAACAAACCTTCTGTTGGAGACCGCGCCATTATCACGCAATCTGACGATTTTCCATTGGCTCCCGGGTACCCATGATGTGATCAAACCAGGGTTTGGTCACACACCAGTTGGCATTGGGGTTCGGCCCCATATGGTGATCATAGTGCCAGGGCAGATTCTCCCGCGCCCAATCCGGATCCAGATGTGAGCGCTTATGTACCCGGTAGTAATTCCAGGCGCTGTAGTAGAGCGTGCCGACAAAGAATGGAGCTAAAGGCAGTAGCGGAGTGACTGCTGCTGCCCCGGCAACCAGGGCAGCCACTTCCTTGGTCTGGGCGTTCCAGGTCAAGGGCGGATGACGGTAATCGTGATCAAGAAAGCCGTTCCGGCGCACATTGCGATGATGATTGTGCCAATGAAACGACCAGAAACTCTCCCGGTTTCGGCCCAGTTCATGAAGAACGTGTTTGTGGAATACCCATTCCACGGCATTGGCGGTCAAAAGACCCAATGGAATACCAATCATGGTGCCCTCCTTTTGTTGTTTTCGGAACACTTGGTTACACACTCCCTAGGAAACGCCCTTTTGGATGCGGATTCCATGACTGAACCGCCGGAAAAAGCACCCATAAATCTGAACGCAAGGTCATTGACAACCCGGGGGTTAATTTTTGTCCACCTAAGCCCATGATTCGCAAGGGCACTTACATCGCGTCACAAAACTTCAATACAAACAACGACACTACTGCCATTTTTTAACGTCATGTAGAGCTTTTCTGCATAGTACAAACCGCCAGGATGGGCTATTGTGGAAGTATAAGAACTCATTGGATGGTGACCATGGTAACCCCGGGTATGCGACGCTCTGGCTCTTCGAGAGCCGAAAAACTGTGTCCTCGATTCAGACGCCCCATGCTGGCACCCCTTGTGGCTCTCTCTGTGATCGCGGCTGCCCCTCTTGCCTTTGCCGAGAGCGACGCCGCCGGTTTCTCCGGGAATCGCCTCTGGACCAATGAGCTGAAAGATTACGCGGCTCAGTCCCTGCAGAATGAAGATGCCATGAGCATGGCGGCCATTCCGCTGAATGGTCCCGGCATCAACCAGTACATCAATGCTGATGCCCTGATGAGCCCCGGCTCCATCATGAAGCTGGTAACCACCTTTGCTGCACTGGAGGTACTCGGCCCCAATCACCACTGGGATACCGATTTCCTGACCGATGGAGTGATGGCGGGCGACACCCTTGAAGGTAATCTCTACGTCCGCTTTGGCGGCGACCCCAAGCTCACCATCGAACGGCTCTGGACAACGCTGAGCGAGCTGCGCAGCATGGGGATTAACAGAATCGAGGGCGACCTGGTTCTTGATGGCAGTTACTTTGAAGTCGATGGTGGTTTTCCCGCGTTTGAAGACAACGGCGACAACCCCCACGCGCCATTTCTGGTAGAACCTTCTGCTTACCTGACAAACCTGAACCTGATGCACTTCCAGGTGCGCGCCGATGAGCGCGGCACCCAGGCATGGAGCACGCCGTCTCTGGGCGAAGTCGTCATCGATAACCGAGTAGTGGCCACTGCCGAGGGCCCCTGCCCGTCCCGAAGAAACTTCGAATGGGAACCCATTATTCATGAAGACCATCGGGTGACTGTTCGGGTTACCGGTGAGCTGCCCCAGGGCTGCCGGAGCACCACCTACCTGTCGCTGCTGCCCCATGAGCAGTACAGCGCCTCGTTGATCCGTTCTTTGCTGGCCGACCTGGGAGTAGTTATTTCAGGCGAAGACCTCAATGGCGTCACTCCAGAAGACGCACGGCTGGTCATGAAAACCACCTCGCCGGATCTGGTCACTATGGTGAGGGATATAAACAAGTGGAGCAGCAACGTGATGGCGCGCCAGCTGCTGCTTACCATTGGCGCCGAGAACCGCCTGGAAGATGAGAACGACGACCGGGTTGCCGGCATTCGGGTGATCTATGAATGGCTCGAAGACAAAGGCATCAACACCGCAGGTATGGTCATCGACAACGGTGCCGGCCTCACCCGGCACGGTCGCATTACCGCCCGCCAGGGCGCACAGATTCTCCAGCACGCCTGGAATAGCGCTTACTCGGCAGACCTGATGGCCTCCATGCCCATCATCGCGATGGATGGAACCATGGCACGCCGCCTGCGCAATACCGGCATGGATGGGGAGGGCCGTATCAAGACCGGCTACCTGGAAAACGTGAGATCAATCGCAGGCTTCACGCGGGATGCCAATGACACCACCTGGGCCGTGGTGGGAATGGTGAATAACGATCCGGCCTGGAATGGTCAGGCGGTGCTGGACCGGATTCTGTATTCGCTGCATTTCCGGCCGCCAACAGGGACTGCCATTTCCCATGCCCCTTCCGGCACATCTGAAACCAGTATTCAATAAAAAGCCCCGGCCGTGGCCGGGGCTTTGATACGCTTAAACATACCGATCAAGTCGGCGGCATCACGAAATCGTCCAGTAGAATAAGATCTGCACCGTCAAAGGCGTCATTATCTCTGGCGATAGCAGTGTAAATGCCACTTGCTTCGAGATTTATTTCCGCAGGCCCTATCGCGACGTTCCCATCAGGATCTGTTACGACAAGATTGTAGGTCCCGGGCGCAACAGCCAAATAGCCCGATTCTTCGCCGAACTGTACGCCGCTCAAAGCAGGCGAAGCATTACCCACTTCGGTTTGCCCATCGGGCAGAAGATAAACATTAACCGGACCGGCCAGTGTCGACCCATGTACTACACGAACCGACGCCTGAGTTGCGATGTCGCGAACAGTATCAGTTAACACCAGCGCCTCGATGTTCGCCAACAAACCGTTTGCGATCACCGTATACCCAGTACCAGCAGAGAATGCCAAATCGGCCTCAATCACAACGGTGGCATTGTCGTTGAATGGCGTAACCTTAACGTTCTGGGTCCCAACCGGAACCTGTGCGTAGTTATCCAGCATAGCGCCGGGAGCAGCCTCTGGGTAAGCCAAGTCGTTCACCGACACAACGTCATTCAAAAGCACATCTACGTCAGGAGCATCATAGGAGTTGTGAACAACACGAACTCCAGACTGCTGGCCCGCGTCAAAAATTTCGGCAACATTACTGCCGTTCAACACGACCAAGCTGATAGGGCTTGCATCGCCATTGGCGCCAGTATTGTCAACGGCGCCGACCAGAAGGTCAGAACCTGCTGGCAAGCCGATTTGGCCACTATCAAAGACAACAGTATCGGAGCCTGCAGGGGTAACCCGAATCTGATAGTCGTTTGAGGCAGGAAGCTCCAACGGGCCTACACTCTCCTTGAAGGAGAAGCTGAAGGTAGCTTCGGCGGGAAGCGGGTCGCCTGAAGCCGTGACATAAACATCGACAGGACCAGCGGCGGCGGTCTGGGCCTCAGGCGACAGATGGACAACTCGCAAACGCGCACTATCAGCATCTTCACGGGCGCCATCATCGGTCAGAATCAGCGGATCAATGGTCTCGTCACCTACTTTTCCGACTGCAATTACGTCATAGCTGGTATCGGAACGCAGCGAAACCCCATCGGCAGAAATCACTGTCACCGTTTCACCGCCCGGCAGCAATCCATCGACAGCGATATCAGCGAGACCGGCACTCGGCGCCAGAACCGCGGCCTGCTTGTAATCCGCTCCCGGAACGACGACATCACCATTCACAAGAACATTAACCGCAGGTGCATCCGAAGACGCATGCAGGATTCGGACACTGGTGGTTGCCGGATCATCGTCGTCATCCAGCCAACACCCGGACAGCGCGACACTGCCCGCCAAAACCATCGGTAAAGCGTATTTTGTCTTCATTTTTCACACTCCCCACTTTTGAGGTTGTTTACCAGGATTTGAGTGGTTCGAACCTGCACAATTTCCATCCATGAATCTTGCGTCACTGCATTTACGGGGAGTCAGAAAGAACGGATTTGCAACTTTTAACATTTAAGCTTACAGATGTACGCAATTAATCGAACCTGCGCATGGTGAACTCAGTCATCTTCCCGGCAAGCGGCGCGATGAAAGTCACGAGCGGAAAAGCAACGGCCCAGGCAACGAGAAAAGCGGGCCCCCACCGGTAGTGGAATTCACCGTCGATGCCCGTGTTGATGAAGGTGATCACCCCGGACATCAGCAGCGACATAATTCCGGACATGTAAAAACCAAAAATCAGCTGGCGTAGACGTGAAAGTCTCATTTTGCTCATGACTTCTCCTGAACAATGCTCCAGGGATCCCCGGAACAGCATCTGAAAGGGGTGATATGACGTACACTGTTGTCAGTCAAACCTAAAATGATAGTGAGCTTGCAATCTTTTTTCGATAAGCCTTTTTACCAAGACAGGTGGGCCATGGATACTGCCAAACACGGGGCACCCGGCTTTTCCAAACCGTTTGTCCTAATTCTGGTACTGGCGTTTGCTCTGGTTGGCTGCAGTTCAACCAAGCTCGCTTATCGATACGCGGACTGGGGCATCGTGTGGTGGGTAGAAGACTACGTGACACTGACGGCCGACCAGAAACAGCAGCTAAACAACGATATTGAGCAACTCCGGCAGTGGCATTGCAGTGCCGAGTTGCCCCGCTATCAGGCCTGGCTGGATGAGCTTGAATCTGACGTAGCCAGTAGCCCGCCAGATCAGCCCACTGTCGAATACCACCAGCAACAGCTTTTCGGTTTCTTCCCCAGTCTTTTGGAGCGGGCAACACCGGTGGCGGCAAATCTGCTTTCAAGTCTGAGCGACGAGCAGGTCAACGAGTTGGCGGAAAACATGGCTCAGAGTCAGCGGGAAATGGAAGAGGAGTTTCTGGCCGATTCCCCGGAAGCGACTGCCGAGGCCCGGGCCGAAAGGACAGCAGAGCGGGTTGAGCGTTGGTTGGGGAATCTGAACAACAAGCAGCGCGACATCGTGCGGCAATGGTCTGCCAACCGGGGCGCCCAGACTAAAATCTGGCTGCAGGGCCGAAGGAACTGGCAATTGGCCTTACTTGAGGCACTTGAAAGAAGAAACGAGCCGACGTTTGGGGCAGAACTGGAATACCTGATTCTCAATTCCGAGGAAGTGCGGGGCGAGGATTACAAAGCCATGATGGCAGAGAGTCGGGCGGCCATGGCCTCGCTGATGCATGACATGATAACGGCAGGTGACGCTGCAACGCTTGCCCACCTTCAGAACCGGGCGGTAGAGCTCAACAGTGACTTTGCAGCGCTTACCTGCTCACCAGCCTGAGCATTCAGGTTGATCGAACCGAGGTCAGATGAAAGCAATCATCCGACCCCGCCTCAACCTCAGATAAGCTTCAGACTGTCAGATAACCACCATCCGCATTAATGCAGGCGCCCGTGGTATAGCTCGAAGCATCAGACACCAGATAAAGCACGGTACCGGCCATCTCGCTTGGGTCAGCCACACGCTTCATCGGGATATGCGCCATGGCCTGCTTCTTGATCGCCTCATTGGTAGTGAGGGCGCTGGCGAACTTGGTATCGGTCAGCCCTGGCAATAGTGCATTCACGCGAATCTTCTGCTGCCCCAGCTCCATGGCAAACGATTTGGTCATGGAGATCACAGCGGCCTTGGTGACCGAGTAAATTCCCTGGTAGTGCCCCGGATTAACCCCGTTCACGGAAGCAACATTCACGATGGAACCGCCACCGGCTTTCTTCATCATCTGGGCGCCCCGGGCACACATGAAGAAATAGCCCCGGATATTCACATCCACGGTTTTGTTGAAGGCACCCAGATCGGTATCTTCAACCGGACCGAAATAGGGATTGGCGGCAGCGTTGTTTACCAGAATGTCCAGTTTGCCGTGGGTCTGCTCAATGTGGGCCCAGATGCTGTCGATCTGATCCATCTCACCAATGTGGCAGGCGTAAGCTTCGGCGCTGCCGCCGGCATCCCGGATGCTGCTGGCCACGGCCTCGCAGCCATCGATCTTGCGGCTGCTGACGATGACGTGCGCGCCATACTCGGCCAGGGTCCGGGCAATGCTTTCGCCGATGCCGCGGCTGGCGCCGGTAATCAGGGCAACCTTGCCGGTCAGATCAAACAGGTTCTTGCTGCTCATTCGTTCACCTCGATTCACTATCGGAATGTCACCAGGGCGGGGTCATCCGCTTCCAGGTGGCTGTAGTTGTTAAAAACGGCCAGGCTGCGCCGGGGGCCTGAATACAAGACCCGCGAAACGCTGGTATTCGCTATCACCTCATTCAGGGCAAGTGCCCGGGCATCGTCCAGCCCAAGCAGATACTGGGCAATCACGGAAATCGGTCCGCCGGAGGTGGCCACCAGTACGTCACCGCCATCGGCATACTCGATCATGTCCTCGAATGCTGCGAGAACCCGGGCCTTGAAGTCGGGCCAGCTTTCCTCGTATTCGTGATCAAATTCACCCGAGGCCCATCGACGCACTGCATGTACGAAGGCCTCCTGAAACGCCTTGGCCGGCTTGGGGAATGCCTTGAGATCGCGCGCCATGACCGCACGGTCACTCCACTCCGGGCGGTATCGGGCCACCACTGTGGTATGGTCGAACTCGTTGAAACCCGGAGCTACCTGCATATCCGGCAGTGCACTGCCGTAGCCGGTGGTGATGGCTTCCACCGTTTCCCGGTGACGCTCCAGATCCCCCCCGAAAATCGCGGCCGGTTCAACCTTACCGGCCAGCCAGCGGCCAAGCACCCTGCCCTGCTCCCAGCCATGCGGAGACAACTGGTCGTAGTTCTCCTTGCCAAAACTGGCCTGACCGTGGCGAACCAGATAAATCGTCGCCATTACAGGGTGCTCTCCGCAATCAGTCGCTGGCAGCGCTTTTCCAGGTAATTGGCGGCGTGGCCAAAGGCTGCGAAACGCTTGTCTTTGGTCTGGCCATGGTAGAAACGGTAATAAATCTGCTGGATGATGACTGCCAGCCGGAACAAGCCGTAGATCTCATAGAAGTCGAAGTTATCGACCTTGAAGCCCGACTGCTCCATGTAATACTCCACCACCTCCTTGCGGGTGAGCATGCCCGGGCGATGGGTCGGCTGCCGGCGCAGCATCTGGAACGGGCCTTCATCATCGGCTTCGATCCAGTAGGCGAGACTGTTACCCAGATCCATCAGCGGATCGCCGATGGTGGCCATCTCCCAGTCCAGCACGCCGATCACCTCGAACGGGTTGTCCGGATTCAGCACCACGTTGTCGAAGCGGAAATCGTTGTGGATCACCACCTGGGCAATGTCTTCGGGCATCTTGTCGTTGAGCCAGCCCATGACCTGCTCAAAGTCGCCCACATCGTCGGTGCGGGCCTTGCGGAAGCGGTCACTCCAGCCGCCAATCTGGCGTTGAACATAGCCCTCGCCTTTGCCCAGTTTGTCCAGGCCTGCGGCTTTGGCATCAACCCGGTGAAGATCCACCAGCTTGTCGATCACATTCAGGCAAAGCTTGCGGGTATCGGATTCACTGAGCTCGAAATCCTTCGGAAAGTCCTGGCGCAGGATAATGCCCTTCAACCGCTCCATCACGTAGAAATCGCAACCCAGCACGTCGTGATCATCGCAGATGGCAATGATGTTGGGCACGTAGGGATAGACCGGCTTGAGCGCCCGCATAACCTTCGCCTCACGCAGCATGTCGTGGGCGGACTTGGCGATCTTGCCGAACGGCGGCCGGCGCAGAACATAAGAGCGATCACCGTAATCCACCTGGTAGGTCAGATTGGAGGCGCCACCCGGGTATTGACGAATCTCCGGCTCGCCTTGCAGGTCCGGAATCGCCGCTTTCATGAACCGGTCTACCGCGACGGCGTCCAGTTCCTCACCTTCCCGGATGTCCACGGCCTGGTCGATCTGGGTCATTCAGGACTCTCCTTTTGAATCTTCACTTTGAAACAGTTAAAAACGGCGCCATCAGGCCTTGCTGCCATCCATCTTGCTCATCCAGCGCTTGCTTTCCTGGTGCATCAGCCAGTCAAACGCCTTGGGGGCATGGCGCTTGAGCATCCACATGCGACGCTCCTTGGCGTGGGGCAGCACCCAGAAGCTCTTGTTGTTCACCGAACGGAAAATATCCTCGGCCACATCCTCGGCGGTTACCGTGGAGCGCTTCATCAGCTTGTTCACGTTCTGCTGAATGCCGGGAATATCTGAACGCATGCTGCTGGTCAGATTGGTCTGGAAAAACGCCGGGCACACGCAGCTCACATGAATACCGGCATCCCGAAGCTCCTGGCTGAGTGTCTCGGACAGGGCGATCACGCCAGCCTTGGTCACATTGTAGCTATCCATCAATGGCGCGAGCATCAACCCTGCCATCGAAGCCACATTTACAAAGGCCCCGGAGCCCTGCTGCTTGAACTGCGGTGTAAACGCCTTACAGCCGCGAACGACGCCGAGCACGTTGATATCGAGAATCCACTCCCAGTCCGCCATAGTGGTGTCCTCGATGGAACCGGCCGAGGCCACGCCGGCGTTGTTCACCACCACATCGACGCCACCCCATTTCTTCACCAGATCATCCCGAACCTTCTCAAAGTCCGTCAGCCGTCGAACATCACACTCAACGAAGTAGCCCTCGCCCCCGGCGGCGTTGATCTCTTTCTCAACACCAACGCCCTGCTCCGGATTGATGTCGCCAATACAGACTTTCGCGCCTTCTTTGGCATACCGTAATGCAATCGCCCGGCCGAGGCCGCTGGCTCCGCCGGTTATGAATACTCGTTGTGTCATGCTTGGTTTTCTCCGTTATCGTTCGCGCTAGCTATTTGTCATGTTAGGTGCAAGAGCCGCTACCGGGTAGAGCTCCCAGACTCATGTGCAAGCTGTTCAGAATCCAATCCTAATGTTTGCAGGATCGGGTGGGGACAGGTTTCTGAAACTGTGCGGAGCCATGGATGGCGGAGCCCAAGCGTCACAGGGATGTGCCGCAAGGAGCGTGTTTCAGAAGCCTGTCCCCACCCGGTCCCGGCACCAACGGTCGAATACTACTCAGGATTTGTACTTTCGAAGCTCCAGACGAGCCACCATAGCCCGATGCACCTCGTCGGGCCCATCGGCCAGCCGCAGAACTCGAGCATAGGCGAACAATTGCGTCAGCGGGAAGTCGTCATCACTCACCCCGGCCCCACCGTGAATCTGAATGGCCTGATCCACAATGGTCTGCAGCATGGACGGAATCACCGCCTTGATCATGGAGACTTCCTGAAGCGCCCCCATGATGCCCTTGGTATCCAGTGCCCAGGCACATTTCAGTGTCAGCAGGCGGGCCTGCTCAATGGCCATCCGCGCGTTGGCAATAATGTCCGGATTGCCGCCCAGCTTGGCGATGGGCTTGCCGAAAGCCTCACGGGTGGTTGCACGCTTGATCAGAATCTCCAGCGTGCGCTCCGCTGCCCCGATGGCCCGCATGCAATGGTGAACTCGTCCCGGCCCAAGGCGACCCTGGGCGATCTCGAACCCGCGGCCCGGACCGGCAATGAAAGCGCTCTTGGGCAACCGGACGTTGTCGAACAGCACCTCGCCATGGCCATAGGGCTCATCGTATTCACCGAATACCGGCAGCATGCGCTCGATCTTGACGCCCGGGGTGTCCAGCGGCACCAGCACCATGGAGTGGCGACGGTGCTTGTGGGCATCGGGATCCGTCAGCCCCATGAAGATGGCAACCTTGCAATCAGGGTGTCCGATGCCGGTACTCCACCATTTGCGACCGTTCAAAACAACTTCGTCGCCTTCAATAACGGCGGTGGCTTCCATATTGGTGGCATCGGAGGAGGCTACCGCCGGCTCGGTCATGCAGAAGGCGGAGCGAATCTCACCACTTAGCAAACGCGGCAACCACTCGGCTTTCTGCTCTTCAGAGCCGTAGTGGATCAGTACTTCCATATTGCCCGTATCCGGCGCGTTGCAGTTGAAGATCTCCGGCGCAATAAAGCTGCGCCCGGTTTCCTCGGCAATCAGGGCATAGTCGGAGTTCAGCAGGCCACAGCCGTATTTGTCGTCCGGAAAGAACATGTTCCAGAGGCCCTGGGCTTTGGCCTTTTCCTTCAGCTCCCGGATGATCGGAAGCACCACCCACCGGTTATCCAGGGAGGCAAGGTCCTTGTGGTACTGCTCTTCAATGGGAAAAATCTCATCCTTCATGAACTGCTTCACGCGGTTGAGATAATCCTGGCCTCTCTCGGAAATATTGAAATCCATCGCCGTATCCTCGCTGACTGTTGCGCCGTGGTATGCACGGAAAATCACATTAGGGCCAGTCTAGGGATAACCAAACTATTACGCGACTGAATTTTCCTTATCGTTTATTATTAACCACGCTTATTCAAAACGAATCGTAAACGGACTCCACCCATGGCCCTCAATCGCCTTGATCTGAACCTGTTGCACGTGTTCGATACCATTTACCGGGAAGGCAGCCTGACCCGCGCGGCCAGAGCGCTGCATCTGACCCAGCCGGCCGTCAGCCATTCACTCTCCCGGCTTCGGGACCATTTTGATGATCCATTGTTTACCCGCCAGGGCAATCAGATGGTGCCAACCCCCCTGGCACGCCGGTTCCTCGAATCCATGCGGCCAGGGCTTACTCAGATACAGGGCGCGGTAAACCAGTTTCATGCCTTTGATCCGGCCACCCAGCGCAAAACCTATTCGCTCGGATTGCGGGACATTCTGGAATCCACCTTCCTCCCGCGCCTTATGGCTCGCCTTGACGCTTACCCGGAACTGGAGATTGTCAGCCAGCGGATCGCGCGGCGCGACATGGAGACGCAACTGGCTGCAGGCAAACTGGACTTTGCCGTGGATGTGCTGCTGCCGGTAAGCAATCAGACATCTCACGAACTGTTGCGGCGCGACCGCCTGGTAGTGCTGGCCCGGGAGGGGCATCCACTGGCAGACGGCACTCTGGATATGGAAGGGTACCTGTCCGCAAAACACGTACTGGTGTCGTCACGGACTGAAGGACCCGGCATTGAAGACTTCGAGCTATCAAGGCTGGGAGTTCAACGGAGCATACGGCTTCGTTGCCAGCATTACTACGCTGCTTGCAGAGTGGTGGAGGAAACCGATCTGCTGCTGACCATGCCAGAGGCGTACGCCCGAATCATCGCCGAACGGGCCAACATCAGGATAATGGACCCGCCAGCGGACCTGCCATCCATCGATGTTCACCTTTATTGGCACAAGGCTTATGAGAGGGAGCCAGCGCTGATCTGGTTCCGGGAGCAATTGAAGGCTATCAGTTAAGAATCAGTAGGCCCCCACAAGCATCAGGAAACCGAAAAATCCGATAGCCGTGATGCCCAGGGAGGCCACTACGATCCCAAGCCCCCACCAGACGGCAGCACCATCGGATATATCCACACCGTGCCCCCTGAGGGTTCGGTAGAAAGCCCAAGGGCCAAGGACGAACGCGCCAACTACCGCGAAGACCAGCCCCACGCTGATACCGGCGAAAGTCCAGGTAGACAGAACCATGGCACGGTCTTTTACCTGGTCAGTAACACCATGATGCTCAAGAAATTTCTTGCAGAAAAACCAGATCAGGGCGAACAGGATGATTACGAAAACCAACCCGCCCACAAAGGTAATCATTCTGTATAGCAAGATTTTGTTCCTGTCAGTTCAAAGGCGGTTTATGCCGGGAACGCGGGCTCCGGAAGGCACTCGAAACCAGGTTTGGCAAACAGGTATCCCTGGTAGAGATTGATGCCCTGGGATCGAAGCCAGAAATACTCTTCCTTCGTCTCGACGCCCTCGGCAATAATCTCACCGCCCAGCTGTTTCATCATTGTGATGATCCCGGCCACCACCGCCTGCTTGTTGGGTTCGTTGTGAATATTACGAACCAGCGCCATATCCAGTTTAAGGAGATTGGGCGGGCTCGCCATCATGATGTTGTAGCGCGAAAAGCCGGCGCCAAAGTCATCAATGGCGGTACTAAACCCCATTTCCTGGTAAGCCTCGATAATAGACACGAGATGATCGACAGACGTTGAGTTAAGCGCCTCATCCTCGGTCAGCTCGAAAATGATTTTTCGGGTATCGAAATCGTAGGTCTTGGCCGCTGCCAGGGTTGTACGAATACAGTATTCGGCCCGGTAGACCGCATTCGGCATGAAATTGATGCTGAGCATCGTGTCCATGCCCAGCCTGGCGGCCAGCTTAACCGCTTTCACGCGGCATACCTGATCAAACGCATAGCGATTGTGCTCATTTACCTGGGAGAGTACGCTCATGGCGCCCTCGCCTTCCGTGCCCCTTACCAGGGCTTCGTAGGCGTAAACAGATTTGTTGATAACATCGACTATTGGCTGAAATGCGAAGCTGAAGGAAAAATCCAGTCCTGCTCCACAGGCACATTGCTCACAATGAGACTCATCAAAAAGTACGGCGGGCTGGTTCACTTCAACTCCTGACTGCAGTTCTGGCGGTTTTACTGTGTTTATTAGACATGTTTTTGACCAATATAGCTGCGAACCCCTCCCTGGTAAAACCACTTTGTGGTTAAAGCATGTCAAACGGTGGAATCCCCGGATTACATGACTAAACTGGGGTTTGTTTATACGTATCTGTCCCCAAAAGGAGTTTCCCGAATGGCCCAATCTACCCGTATCGCTGTAACCCCGGGCGACGGCATAGGCCCCGAAGTGGTGGCCGAGGCTGTGCGCTGCCTGGAAGCCCTGCGTGCAAAACACGGCCTGGACCTTGAGTGGACGCGATTCCCTTGGCCCTCCCACGCCTGGCACGAAGAACATGGTGAATCCATGCCGGCGGATGCCCTCGCCCAGCTTCAGAAATACGACGCCATTCTATTGGGCGCCCTTGGCGATCCGGGCCCTATGGACGATCCGGACCGCTACCTGTTGCCAGACAGCATATCCCTGGCCCCGCTGCTGGACATGCGCAAGGGGTTCGACCAGTGGGTCTGCGAGCGTCCGGCCCGGCTTTTGCCGGGCGCCCGGCAGTATCTGGCGGACGAACGCGCCAAAGACATCGACATGC
The DNA here is from genome assembly GCF_037029655.1 of Marinobacter sp. CH_CUG1437-1. Classification (NCBI taxonomy): domain Bacteria; kingdom Pseudomonadati; phylum Pseudomonadota; class Gammaproteobacteria; order Pseudomonadales; family Marinobacteraceae; genus Marinobacter; species Marinobacter sp. CH_CUG1437-1. The sequence goes on from NZ_JAYMEW010000005.1 coordinate 124,465, forward strand.
TTGTGATTCGGGAAAACTCCGAGGGTGAATATGTCAGCCAGGGCGGGCGGTTGCGCAAAGGCACGCCGGACGAAGTGGCAACGCAGATGGAGGTTTTTACACGCAAAGCAACCGACCGGATCATCCGTTATGGGTTCGAACAAGCGCGAAACCGTGCTGCTGATCGGGTCAAGGAAGGCCGGACGCGGACCTTCCGGACACTGGATGGCCGCACCTGCGAAAGCCAGGTTTGCCTGATCACCAAGCGAAATGCCCTACGCTACTGGGGTGATATGTACACCGAGGCCTTTGACGAAATCAGCAAAGAGTACCCGGATGTGGCCACGCACCATGAACTGGTGGACGCGGCCTGCATGAAGTTTGTGCAAAGCCCCTGGGCTTTCGATGTCGTGGTGGCCAGCAACCTCCAGGGTGACATTCTGACGGATCTTGCCGCAGTGCTTTCAGGGGGCATGGGCGTTGCACCTTCCTGCAACCTGAATCCCACCGATCCGGATATGCCCTCGATGTTCGAGCCCACCCACGGAAGTGCTCCGGATATCGCCGGGCAGGGCCTGGCGGACCCCACCGCCATGCTTTTCACTGCCGCCCGCATGCTCGAATGGCTGGGGCGCAAGGATCCTGCCATTGCCGCCGCAGGGAAGGAACTGTTCGATGCCGTAGCTGCAGACCTGGCCGAAAACTCAGGTCGTCGGCGTGGCACCCACGAAATCGGTTCTGCAATCTGCGAGAGACTGTCTCAGTAAACCAGGGCTACTGGTCGGCCATCACGAATTCCAGGCGGCCAGGCGCCACGCGCACATCTACTGGCATCATACCGAACATACGCTGGGCGAAATCGGTTTCGTCCAGCCGGTATACCGGCATGGTCTCCAGCATCTGGGCCACCAGCCGCATGACCGTATCGGTTACCGGCTTCAGATCCCCCTTGAAGAACGGAGAGTCGATACTGCTTTCAAGAAGTTGCAATCGCCGTATGAAGATGGCTTTCTCCGAGCTGTCGTAAACCGGCGCCCCCTCAACCTTCAGGGCAATATCCACCGGTAGCTTCGCCATCAACGCATTCAGGGCAACCTGCCCCCTCACATCGATTACTGCCACGTCCCGGCCATCGGGCCCCAGGGTGATGTTGGCGTCATCGAGACTCAGGCTCAGCGGGGAGCCGCTGTTCAACTGGTTTCGATCAAATTCGCTCACAACATCCTGGAGATGCCTCTCCAGCTCGCCTTCAGAAATCGAATAAGGCGACAGACTGGCGCAGCCGCTGGCAAGCACCACCACCAGGACCAGAAGCGTGCGGCAAACATACAGCGACGTTCTATTCATTCTCAGCCCGGGCCTCTACATGAGGTGTCAGATTGTCGTCAAAAACCACGCGCAACAGTATGGGCCTGCAGCAGACCTGGCAATCCTCGACATACTCCTGTTCCGGCACTGACGGGTCGACGCTGATATCCAGCGTCTCCCAGCAGTACGGGCACTGAATCAATACCGAGTCCAGGGCTGACATGGCATCACCTCAGAACTGTTGTTTGGCCATCCACGGAATGACGCGATCAAACGCCTCTTCCAGTTTCTCGCAGGTTGTGGAGAAACTGATCCTGACGGCGTTGGTACACCCTTCACCGAAGGCATCACCGGGCACCATGCAGACACCGGTTTCCTTCAGCATCCGCAGGGCCAGATCCGAACCATCCACATGGGGTGGAAGGTCAGGAAACGCAAAAAACGCACCGCCCGGCTTGTACCCGGTCATGTAGGGGGTCTGATCAACCAGTTCAACCACCTTGTCCCGACGTTCCCGGTAAATGTCGACCATATCGCGAACGCACTGCTGGTCCCCCGTGAGCGCTGCCACACCGGCAAACTGGGAGGGGGTATTGGCCACCGACGTGGTGAACATATGGTAGCGCCGCAGCGATTTTATGGCGGCCTGGCTGGAAATCACCCAGCCAACACGCAGCCCCGCCATACTGTAGGTTTTGGAGAAGCTGCTGATGCACATGATGTTGTCCAGATCCATCGAGCAGTTCAGCACACTGGCGAAGTCGTCATCATCAAAGATCAGATGGTCGTAGACTTCGTCCGCATAAACCTGGATACCCCGGTAGGCACACTCCTCAAGGATGGTTTCAACAGTGCTGCGCGGATAAACCGCCCCGGTCGGGTTGTTGGGGTTGTTCAGGATCAGCGCGAAGGTGCGGGGCCCCATCGCCCGGATTACCTCATCCGGATCCAGCTGGTGGTTGTTCTCCGCCCGGGTCTGGACGAATTTCACCTCGCCACCATTCATCCGGATCAGGGGCGCATACAGCAGGAAGGACGGGTCCGTTACGATAAACTGCCGCCCTGGCGCAGAGGTGGCGGAAATGGCCAGGTACATGGCCTCTGTGGCGCCGCTGGTAATCAGGATGTTATCCCGGGTCAGTTTGCGGTTGTAACGCTTGCCATAATAGTCGCGCAGGGCCACCAGCAGTTCCGGCAGTCCGGCATCCATGGTGTAGCCGGTCTGCCCCGCATTGAGCGCGTCGACATAGGCATCAATGACGTGCTTGGGGGTCGGCAGGTCCGGCTGACCGATGGAAAGATGAATGACATCCTTCATGGTGGCCGCCATATTCACCATGCGCCTGATGCCGGGCACCGGAATCGCCTGCATGGCAGGGTTCCAACTGGCCTTGTTCTTCCGGTACTTCACTCGACGCGGTTTGGTCTGGCCGGTTTCTTTGTTGGCGGCTTCTGCCATAAACACCTCCTGCAAACGGGGCAAATAGAATCCACTCCTGCAGGTTAGTCAGTATGGCAAGCCTCTACAAGACAAAAAATCATATAGATGATGTACGTGAAAGTACCGCCATCACCGCGGTCAGAGCAAAATCTGTTGCCCCGCAAGTTGACCCGACAGTACCTGCCGACCAGACTGTAAATTGGCCATGGACGAACACCAGGCACAGACAGTCACTCATCATCATAGGCGGAGGCTCAATGACTCAGCACAGCAAACCTGTTGTTACCGTTCTCACCGCACCCGAGGAACAGGAACCGCCAGGAATGGACGCCGTCAGGGCCCGCGCCGAGGTTCGATTTGCCTGTGACGAGCCGACCCTTCGCGACACCTTGCCCGGCACCGACATCATGATGGTGACGGACTTTCGCACAGAGGCCCTGGCGGCCGCCTGGCACACGGCAGACAAGCTGAAATGGATCCACGCCACCAGTGCTGGCGTTGATGCACTGATGTTCCCGGACCTGATCAAAGGCGATGTCACCGTGACCAACGCCCGCGGCATTTTCGACCGCACCATTGCCGAGTACGTGCTCTGCACCATCCTGATGTTCGCCAAGGATTTCCCGAACTCCATCCGGCTGCAGATGAAGCACCAGTGGAAGCACCGGGACACCGAGCGCGCAGAAGGCAAGCAGGTTCTGGTTGTTGGAGCAGGCTCTATCGGCCGCCAGATCGGCCGGCTGGTTGGCGCTGCCGGATTGAAGGCCCACGGCATTGCCCGCAAACCGAGAAAAGAGGATCCGGATTTTGTCGCGGTACACGGCAACGACGACCTTTACGAGCAGCTGGGGCACGCGGACTTCGTGGTAATTGCAGCACCCCTGACACCCCAGACCGAGGGCCTGTTTGACGAGAAGGCCTTCAAGGCCATGAAAAAGTCCGCCCGACTGATCAACATCGGCCGCGGCCCGATCGTCAAAACCGATGATCTGATAACAGCCCTGAAAAGTGGCGAAATCGCCGGCGCCGGCCTGGACGTCTTCGAGGAAGAGCCGCTACCTGAAGATCACCCGCTCTGGGACATGGAGAACGTCACCATGACAGCCCATATGGCCGGCGACTTCATCGGCTGGAAGCGGGCCCTGACCGACCAGTTCCTGGAGAACTTCGACCGCTGGCACAAAGGCGAGGAGCTGTTCAACCTGGTGGACAAGGAACTGGGGTACGCCGGTAGCAAGTAGTTGAGTCCGGATCCAGGGGTGTGGGCGACCGTAGGTCGGATTAGCCTTAGGCGTAATCCGACTATACTCGCCTACACACGATTACTTGCGGAAAACCTCTGCTGCAAAGGCAACAAATCAAACACACGTTCCGGATTATTCGGATCCACCAGCTCCGTCGGTGACTTGTAAACCCGAGGCGTGCGGTAAAGCAGCTTTAGCGCCGTACCATGCGGCATGGCTACATACCGGTCGCCATAATTGTCCTCCAACCACCGACGAACCCGCGGCGCCATGTTGTGGCCCATTTTCGGAAAGAAGTGATGCTCAACGTGGTGACTGAACCGGAAATGCAGTCGGTCCAGCAGCGGGTGGCTACGCAGACTCATGGAGTTATCCAGCGGGTTATTGGTTGCCGTTTGCGGGCGCAGGAAATGATTGGTGAGGATATAACCCTGCCCCAAAGCGTTGGCGGCCATAATTGGAATCAAAACCGTAAACACCGCCAGCGGTCCGGAGGCGATTGCCAACACCGCCCACGCCGCCACACAAGCGAATGATTGCCGAATGGCCCTGCGGCGATCAAACCCTTTGAACTGCTTCCGCCGTCTGGCCTGAAACCACAGCACCAGCTGGGCGTGGAAGGTAAAGGAGTAAGCCAGAAACAGATAGCTGTACCAGGTACCTGAACCGGGAGCCAGTTTGGTGAACTTCTTCTGCTTGGGGTCCGCCTTATAGCGACGCAGGGTGCCAAAGCTGTCCGGGTCCACATCACCCGCATTGGTATTTCCGTGATGCACCACATTATGCCAACGGCGCCAGAACTCAGGCGGCACAATCAACGGCCCGAACCCCAACCAGCCGAAAAAGTTCTGCCAGCGCCGGCTCATCCCCAGCGCCCCATGCAGCACCTCATGAGCCAGCAACGCCTGACAACCAATGGTATGGCCCACCAGCAGACCAAGCCCCAGATTCCCATACCACGGCAGTCCCGCCAGCAAAATAGTGGCAATGCCTCCCCAGATCATCAGTTGCAACGGCAGGAACCAGATGACCCGCCAGGTTTGCGGCTTGAACGTATCCGCCGGCAGTTCCTTCTTCATTCTATCCCTGAGTTCCCGCTCGTCTGGCTTGCCAAAACCGGTCGGGCGCAGTGAGTCGGGTTGTACGGCAGCGTTCATTTTTCACCTTTTACTAATCGATTAAATTCAGCCATAGAATTTTATTTGAGAGTACAACTGTGCGCTGAATTTAGCGAACAACAACTGTTATGGCAACACCAATGATTAGATACCGAGAAAAAGGAGATATAAAATAGAACATCTGTACCGAATTTATAACACCGGAAAATCGTTCTGAGACTTGAGAGTGCCGGGTGGAGAGGACCTCCACAGGATGTCTTTGGCCATGGATGGCCAAAGCCAAGCGCACATGGGTGAGGCCGAGCGTTTATGAAGCGAAGCTTCATGCGACAGCCGAACGACAGCAATCTGTGATTGCTGGCTGGACCCGCTTGCGGGTGCTCGTAGCGGTCCTGAGGAGGCCCTTTTCATTCGGCACCACCCCCAAGGACGAGGACCACAATAAAAGAAACAAAAACGGGAGCCCGAAGGCTCCCGTTTCAAATCCAAACCAGTAAAACCAAATCAGCTACCAGACAACGACTGATCCGAAGGATCGATCTCCATCTGCTGAATCGCAATCACCGCCTGGGTCCGATTCCGAACCCCAAGCTTCCGGAACACCGCCGTGATATGCGCCTTGATGGTTGCTTCGGAAACATCCAGATCATAGGCAATCTGCTTGTTCAGAAGCCCCTCGGCCAGCATACCCAGCACCCGGAACTGCTGTGGCGTAAGCGACGCCAACTTCTCGGAAAAGTCCGTGGCGTCCGAATGCATCCGCTCGATCTTCTCAGCCACTCCCGCCGGCAACCAGACATCCCCTTCCAGGACCGCCTGAATCGCCTCCGTGATGGTGGGCAACGGCGCCGACTTCGGAATGAAGCCAGAAGCGCCGTAGTCAATCGAGCGGCGCATCACCTGCAACTCCTCCGATCCTGACACAACCACCACCGGCAGCCCCGGGTATTGCCCGCGCATGAACACGAGCCCGGAGAAGCCGTGGGCACCCGGCATATTGAGATCCAGCAGAACCAGATCCGCATCCGGATGCGACTCTACCGCCGCCTGCAGTGCCTTGATGCTGTCGACTTCCACCGTCTCGGCATCGGGCACCGCCTGACTGACCGCCTGCTTCAATGCTGCGCGAAACAGCGGGTGATCATCAGCGACGATAATTGTTTGTGCCATTCAACAAATTCCTTACAGGTACGTGGCCTGGTAACACACAGGCGTTACTGGTTCGCACGACCGCTGATCAGGTCATCGACTACACCCGGATCTGCCAGCGTCGACGTATCACCCAACTGGTCGTGCTCGTTAGAGGCAATCTTACGCAAAATCCGGCGCATAATCTTGCCAGAACGGGTTTTCGGCAGTCCAGGCGCCCACTGGATCACATCCGGCGAGGCAATCGGGCCGATCTCCTTGCGGACCCACTGCACCAGCTCTTTCTTCAGCTCATCAGAAGGCTCTTCGCCATGAACCAGGGTTACGTAGACGTAGATGCCCTGCCCCTTGATTTCATGGGGATAGCCAACGACGGCCGCTTCGGCGACTTTATCATGGGCAACCAGCGCGCTCTCTACTTCCGCTGTACCCAAGCGGTGACCGGACACGTTCAGAACGTCGTCCACTCGGCCGGTGATCCAGTAGTAGCCGTCCTCATCGCGACGGGCGCCATCACCGGTAAAGTACATGCCCTTGTAGGTGCTGAAATAGGTCTGGGCGAAACGTTCATGATCGCCATAGATTGTGCGCATCTGGCCAGGCCAGCTGTCCAGGATAACCAGGTTACCCTCGGTCTTGCCCTCAAGAATATTGCCGTCGTTATCCACCAGTGCCGGCTGGACACCGAAGAACGGAACCGTTGCGGAGCCGGGCTTCAGATCAATGGCGCCGGGCAGCGGCGAAATCAGGATGCCGCCGGTCTCGGTCTGCCACCAGGTATCCACGATCGGACACTTGCTGTTGCCGATAACCCGGTGGTACCACTCCCAGGCTTCAGGGTTGATGGGTTCACCCACGGAGCCCAGCAATTTCAGGCTTTCACGGGTCGTGCCGTTCATGCAGGACTCGCCTTCAGCCATCAGGGCACGGATCGCGGTCGGTGCGGTGTAGAGAATATTCACTTTGTGTTTGTCGACCACCTGCCCCATGCGCGAGCTGTCCGGGTAGTTAGGCACACCTTCGAACAGAACGGTGATGGCACCGTTGGCCAACGGGCCATACAGGATGTAGCTGTGGCCGGTCACCCAGCCAAAATCGGCCGTACACCAGTACACGTCACCCGGGTGATAATCGAACACATACTCGTGGGTCATGGAGGCATAGACCATGTACCCGCCGGTGGTGTGGAGCACACCCTTCGGTGCGCCAGTGGAGCCGGAAGTGTAAAGCATGAACAACGGATCTTCGGCGTTCATGGGCTCTGGCGGGCAGTCTGCAGAGGCAGACTTCATCAGATCTTCGTAACGCTCGTCGCGGGCGTTATTCCAGGGCACTTCGGAATTACCGGTGCGGGTGACAACCACGACTTTTTCTACATTGGCGGTGTCTTCGTTCTTGAGGGCCGCATCCACGTTCTTCTTCAACGGAATCTTGCGGCCGCCGCGAACACCCTCATCGGCAGTCACCACGAAACGGGATTTGCCGTTTACAATGCGCGCACCCAGAGCTTCCGGAGAGAAACCACCAAAAACCACAGAGTGGATTGCGCCGATCCGGGCGCAGGCGAGCATGGCGACGGCTGTCTCGACAATCATTGGCATGTAGATGGTAACTACATCACCCTTTTTCACGCCCAGCCCTTTCAGGACGTTGGCGAATTTGCTGGTCTCTTCGTGCAGTTCGCGATAGGTCACGTGACGCGAATCGGCAGGATCATCACCTTCAAAGATGATGGCGGTCTGGTCGCCACGCTTCTCGAGGTGACGGTCCAGGCAGTTGGCAGAGGCATTCAGCTGGCCATCTTCGAACCATTTGATGGACAGGTTGTTGTAGTCGTAGGTCGTGTTTTTCACCTTGGTGTAGGGCTTGATCCACTCAAGGCGCTTGCCGTGCTCACCCCAGAAGGTATCCGGGTCATCGACTGACTGGCGATACATTTTTTCGTACTGTTCCCGGTTCAGAAGCGCCTGCTTGGCAACTTCCGGACTTACCGGATATACCTGTTTATCAGTCATTGTGCTCCCCCTTTAGTCAGAGTCTGTTGTCATTGTCGGTTTTGGAATTCAGACGTTGCGGCCTCTCCGGCCCTTTAGACGGATAGTGGTAGTTCACCATGCTAGCCACTACACAATGAATTAGACTAACGTCCTAATCCGCCTGAACTTTTAGCCCAAAAAAGTCGATATCCCGCAAGAAAACAACGGTAAATTGCGCCGAACGAGAAGCTTTCTAAAGGATAGTTCGGTTGGAGCCGATGGCAAACCGGGAAGGGAGGAGGCCGGGTAGAAAAGCCCGGTCTGCGGGACCGGGCTTCGGACTCATGCTGCCTTTTTACGGGCCTTGGCTGAGCGCAGGCTGTATACCTTGCGCTCCTTGAGGGCATAGCGGTTGAGCCCTGCAAGGTGAATCTTGCGCAGGTATACCGCCCAGTCAATCTGTCGTGCGTCTACCGGAAACAGCACCTTGTCCAGCTCCCCCATCCTAGCGGCCAGGGCCAGCAGGTCGTCATTGCGGAAGATATAGTCCGGCGCGGTATAGAAACCAAAGATGGTTGCCAGGGAGCGGGTGGTATCCAGGTTGCGAAGCACTTTCAGCTCGCGGTTCTGGCCCAGCATACGCAAGACTTTCCCGGTAATGCTCAGGGGAATGCGCACCCCGCCGACAACGGCGTCGAACAACCGGCGGTTCACCGCAATAAAGGGCTTGGTCGGCTGGCGATAGAACAGCTGATCGTATTCTGCGAAGTTGGTTTTGGATTCCGCCATCAGGTGATCAATGAATTGCCCCAGGGAAACCGGGTTAGAGCTGCCACTGCAACATTGGTATATCCGGTGACGGGGAGTATCAGCAATGGCTTCGGCAGCGGCCAGGATGATTGCATTGGCCACCAGATCCACGGGGATCACATCGATAATGCCGGACCGCTTGCCCGGGAATAGCGCAACCTTCTCTCGAGCGTAGGCAAGGATGATCGCGTCGGCCACCTTCACGCCCTCAATCCAGCCCGGCGCGGGCTCCTCGAGTGCGCTCTCGATAATCGATGGACGGACAATGGTCAGGGCACGCCCTGCCAGGGCCTTGAGCAAAAGCTGCTCACCCAACCACTTGGTAAAGGTGTAGGTATCGCTCCAGCCGTAATGGTTGGCTTCACGGATGCCAAGGTCCACCAGCTTCTTTTCAAGCATTTTTCCCGAATAGCGAGAACGAACGTCCGCAATCTTGTCTTCCAGCAGCCGAACCAGTTCCTCGATCTCGTAATAGCCTTCCGTACTCCGGGGGATAGGCTCACCGGCCGGCTTGATTACCGTCTCAGTGATCTGCCCCGAATTCATGCCGTTCACATAACAGGTGGAAACCTGAAGAACCGCCAGGGACTTGTTCTGTCGGGCAAGTTCGGCGACGTTTTCAAGGCACTGCGTATTGATCGCAAGCGCCTTGTCGAGCTCTTCACGGAAATTCACACTGGCGGCGGAATTGATGACCACATCAATACCTCCGGCCAGTTTGCGGAAACGGTCTGCGGACAGGCCAAACAATGGCTCGGTCACTTCCCCGGTCACGCAGTGCACGCGCTCATCGATAAAGGTTTCGAACGCTTCGTTGTCATCCTGGCGCAGCCGATCAAAGACTGACGAGGTCGCGATCTCGTCAAAAAAACGCTCCCGGGCATTGGGATGGCGCTTGTTACCACGGATCAGCAGGTGAATGCCGCCGATGTCAGGGACGGCGCGAATCAGCTTTTCCAGTACCACCTTGCCGAGAAAACCGGTGGTGCCGGTAATCAGAACATGCTTGCCCCTTAGCCGCTCAAGTACTTTGGACGACGCTTCGGGATTCAACTGCTGTGTTGCCATGGGAGAACTCCTTCTCATTTCGATTCGTTGTCGGCGCACACCTGCCAACCAAAGAAAAGTTTGTGAATCAGGTACGGAAGACTCAGTGCATATTGCGGGCCACGATTCAGATTTATGCTCAATCCTTGCACAACTTTATTTACAGAGCGGTGACACACAGCAAAGTTACGCTACAAAAAGTGCTAATAAAATGACGGAAAAGGAGGCAGGTATTTTTACCGGTCAGGAGCGTCCCTGATCATTACCTGAAAGAGACCGCAGGAGCTGATCCAGGGAGATATCCGCCGGCTGCTCCTTCAGCACCCGCACCAGGCGATCCTGCTCGCCAAAGCTGATTCGGTCGTAGAAAGGCTCGCGCAGTACCGGGTGGATCAACTCACGGCTTTGCGGTTCCTGTGCGGGGGGCGAAATCTGGTCCGCCAGGTCACGGAGGTGGATCGCCAGATGACTCTTGCGCTCGGGGCTGAGATTCTCCCACTGGAACGCTCCCAGTCCGGTCTGGATAATCTCGATGACATCACTATCCAGCGTGCTCCCAAGCAGTGCAAAAAGCCGAGTGAATGCTTCATAACGCAGCAGTGGGTCGATCGGTGCTTCACTGAACACCGCCTCAATCTCATCCACGGCCTTCAGGCACCGATGCTTCAGCGATGGCGTCTCGTTCCCGGTTTGAGGTTCGGGCTTGCCCAACGCTTTCGGATTTGCAGATTCCCTTTTTGACACCTTATGCCAGTAAGCCGCAATGCCTGCCTTTCGCCTGGGCAGCTGGGAAAGCCTCACGTCCAGCATGTCGGCAAGGGTGTGGAACTGTCGGCATGAGGGGTCCGACACAGGCAGAAGCGCGACAGGCTTCTGGTTGAGAACCGACTGGCGAAGGGTCTCGTCGCGCCAGATGCCACCCATGTAGTGGAGCGAGATCCCCAGGTGGCGCTGGGCAGCGGCATCCAGACGCTGGAAGACGGACCTGGCCTGGCTGGCCCCCTGGGCCATATTCACAAGAATGCTAGGTATCCGATTGTAGCCCCTGCGCCTGAGCACCTTGATCAGCGAGAAGGCGTCCGTCAGGGACGCGGGATCCGGGGTCACCACCATACAAGCCAGTTCTGTTGCGGCAATCATATGGAGCCCGGCAGCCTGCAGGCCGGCAGCGGTATCGGTAATGACGTAATCGTAACGATTTTCCAGGTTATAGAGTGCCCGCAGGATTCGAAGGCTCTCGGTCGGCCCCATGTCCATGCACTCCTGGACACCGGAGGCCCCTGGTACAATGTGCAGCCCGTAATCGGTCTCAAGGATGACGTCCTCCAGACGACACTCTCCGGCCATCACATTGGCAAGGGTTTTTCTCGGGTACAGGCCAACCATGATGCTGACATTGGCAAGGTCGGTGTCGCCATCCAGCAACAAAACCCGGTTATCCTGCCTTGCCAGGGTGAGCGCAAGATTCAGGGCGACCGAGGTCTTACCCACCCCACCTTTACCGCCAGCAATTGCGATGGTGCGGGGTTGGTTCGAATTGTGCTTGACAGGTTCTCTGGCGTTCATCACCGGTAATCTAGGTCCCTGATTTTTCGGTTTTCAGTATTTTAACCTGTAAAAATTCTACACATATCACGAATCAGATAATATATTGCTTAAAAAAAGAGCAATAAGTATTTAATAACGACGGATTATTGTCTAAGCTCTTTTCGGACAATAAGAATGAACGCTCCGTCAGATACTGACTTTTTCGTCGCGGCAGGTAAGCCTATGCACATCGCGCCTGATCTACAGCTACCGAGTCTACCGGAGGTGACCCTGCGGGCGCTCGATGCATGCCATCAGGACGAGAGCTACAGAAAAATCAGCGAAATTGTCTCTGCCGATACGGCGCTGGTGGCTCGCATACTGGCACTGGCCAATTCCGCCCTTTACGGCCCCTCTACCCCCATTCGATCGGTTGACCAGGCACTCCTCAGACTCGGCACCCGCCGTTTTCACACCCTGGTTCTGACCGCAGCCCTGAGACAGCTGCTGTTCGAGCTGGGCGGCGAGGAATGGCAGCAACTCAGAGACTTCTGGCGCCACTCGCTGACTACCGCACTAACCGCACGGGCGTTGGCAACGCTTACCCGGTATCCGGAGCCAGACGAAGCCTTCATGCTGGGCATGCTGCACAACATCGGCGAACTGATCGCTATTAAAACGCCAGCCACCGAGGCGAAGCAACACTATCTTGATCACCAGTCAGACATTGCCGCCGAACTCGTGGCCTCCTGGGGCCTGGGCCCCATGGCAGCCGATGCCATGCGTTATCAGCAGGCGCTGCCCTCGGAACTCAGGGATGCCGGCCACCTGGTGAAGCTGATCAGTCTCGCAACCCGCCTGGCTCTGTCCGATGCCGCCGGCATTGCAGCGGCAGGCACGGTATTCGGGCTCAACGAAGAACTGACCCGTGAAATCAACCGCCGCATCGGTCATGAAGTCTCCGGCATGGCGGCCTCCATGGGAATCCCGCTGGACGAGGATTACTGTGGCGAAAGTGCCTCTAGGCAGCTGAAACAGACCATTCTTCGTCAGGCCATGGCGAACCAGGCCATCAACCTGGCCGACCTGACCGGTGAAACCGAAGATATTCTCGCCGAAACCGTCAACAGCCTTACCCTGATCACAGGCCTTCCGGCACTGTGCTTTGGGCACATGGGAGACAATCTCGTGCTCCTGTCCGGCACCATTGGCGACATCCCCGAACTTGCGGTAACTGCCAAGCCAGGCGGGAGTGTTCTCACGGAAGCTTTTATTTCCGGGCTGCCAGTCAGCCTTGGGGGACGCTCACCCACGGTACTGGACCGTCAGTTACTCTCGCTATTACACACACCGTCACTGCTGGCCGTGCCGGTGAAGGGCAGCGACGATTGCCCGGGCGTCTTCGCCCTTGGTACCGACAATGACCATCTACCGACGACTCTGGAACTGGCTGATATCTTTACCCGCCAGTTGTCCTCCGTGCTGGCAAACCGAACCCTTGCGACAGCCAGCGCAGAGAGTGGAACAGAAAGACTGGATCAGGAAATAGCCCGCGAACGGCTGCGCAAACAGGTGCACGAGGTCAGCAACCCGCTTACCATCATCAGACAGTACATTTATCAGCTTCGCGGCAGGCTTGAGGATGCCGATGTCCAGCAGGAACTGGACGTCATTCGAGATGAGCTGGACCGGGCCGGCAACCTTTTGCTGCAAATGAGCCATACTGACGCCGTGGGTCCCGGTGACGAAGGAGTTGAACTCAATACTGAGCTGGAAAGTCTCGCACGTATCCTTGAAGATAGCTTGTTCAGCTCCGGGAACCGAAACCTGAAGTTGTCACTGTGCAGCGAACCAACACGGGTTGCGGCCGGCACCACCCGAATTCGCCAGGTAGTGATCAACCTGGTTCGTAACGCTGCGGAAAGCCTACCCGAGGATAGTGGCACTGTTGAAATTCATACCGCTTCTCCAGTGTGGCAGAATCATCGCACCTGGGTTGAGCTGGAAATCAAAGATACAGGCAGAGGAATACCCGGTGAAATACGGGACACCCTGTTCTCACCGGTAAAAACCACAAAGGGAGAAGGCCACAGCGGTTTGGGCCTGAGTATTGTGAAGCAGCTAGTCGATGACATGGAGGGCATCATAGCTTGTCGGACGGGGCAGGAGGGCACCACCTTCAGGATTTTGCTCCCGGCGGCCAGCCATAAAAAGAACGAGACCGACTGACGCAGAAACAACGGACACAGACCGATGGCACCTGAACAAACTGATCAGCCTTTCAGTCACGGGTTAACGGCACGGATACTGGTAGCGGACGACGAACTCCGTTTGCTGAACACGCTCGCTTCGCTGTTACGCAGCCGGGGTTACCAAGTGGCGGAAGCCCACGGTGGTCAAAAAGCCTGTGACCTGATTGACGAGGAGACGTTCGATCTGGCGCTGCTGGATCTCAGGATGCCGGAAGTCAGCGGCTTCGACGTCATGGCCCATCTTACCAATAGCCAACCGGATTGCGGAGTGATTGTCGTCAGCGGCGAGAGCTCCTTCAGTGCCGTGAGCCGAGCCTTGCGGCGGGGTGCCTTGGACTACATTCGCAAACCCTTTGACCCTGAAGAGCTTCTGGCCACCGTTGAGAGTGTTATTGGAAAGAAGTCTCTGCTCGAGGCCCACGAGCATATTCAGATGCGGCTAGAGAAATCCGAGGCCCTGCATCGCTACATCGTTAACAGTTCCCCGGATATCGTGTTTATGCTCGATCACGATGGCCACTTCTGCTTTGTAAACAGCAAGGTCGAGAGCCTGCTCGGATACCAGCCTGCGGAACTCTGTGGCCAGCACTTCCGACACATCCTGGATGACCGTGACGTGACCCGGGGAACCCTGGCCCTGAAGGGCCCCAACATCACCGCGGACAACCCCAGGACCCTGGAAGTTCGCCTGAAAACCCGGGGCAGCCGCCGGGCAACCCGACACTTCGAGATCACTGCCTTTCCAATCGACCCGCAAACCTGGCCCCATTCCGGAAGCACCCAGGGAGGCGGAAATGGCAATGGCGCTCGCTACTACGGCACTGCCCGGGATGTCACCGAGCGAAAGGAAGCCGAGGCGTTCATCAATTTCCAGGCCTATCACGACCTGCTGACCCGCCTGCCAAACCGGGCACTTTTCAAGGACCGCCTTGAGCTTGCGATAACCCACGCGAAACGCGGCGGCCAGAAACTCGCCGTGATGTTCCTGGATCTGGACCGCTTCAAGGTCATCAACGACACCCTCGGCCACGCCATGGGAGATCGTCTGCTGCAGGCAGTCACCCACCGCCTTGAAAAATGTCTGCGTAAGGGCGACACACTGTCGCGGTTCGGTGGCGACGAATTTACCCTGTTGCTGCCCTCCATACACAATCACGACGATGCCAGACAGATCGCCAAGAAACTGATTGATGCCCTCAGGGCGCCTTTTCAGCTGGGTGATCACGAGGTGTTCGTTGGTGTGAGCATCGGCATAGCCATCTTCCCGGAAGCCGGCGAAACCATGGACCAGCTCATCCAGAATGCGGACATCGCCATGTACCACGTCAAAGGCAAGGGCAAGGACGGTTACCGCTTCTACTCCGACAGCATGAGCATCGATACCGCCAACCGGCTCAACCTGGAGCGGGACCTGCGCCTCGCTCTGGAACGGGACGAGTTGAGGGTTTTCTACCAACCCCAGGTGTGCTCCACAACCAACCGGGTGGTCGGCCTTGAGGCCCTGGTAAGGTGGCAGCACCCCGAGCGCGGACTGCTCTATCCCAGGGACTTTCTGCCTCTGGCAGAAGAAACCAAGCTGATCGGCCAGCTCAGCGAACGGGTTCTCAATCAGGCCTGCGAGGATGTTGGCCAATGGATCCGGGCCGGCCATGCCGACCTCCGGCTGGCAGTCAACCTGTCACCCATCCAGGTCGAGCACCCGCGGTTCGTGGAAACCCTCATGCAGCAGGTAAAGGCCCACAACTTCCCGGCCGGCAACCTGGAAATCGAAATCACTGAAAACGTGATCATGAACGATCTTGAGCAGATCTCCCAGAAACTCCGTGAACTGGCAGCTCTGGGTGTCCGGATAGCGATAGACGATTTTGGCACCGGTTATTCCTCCCTGAATTACCTGCACCGACTGCCCATCCATACCCTCAAGGTTGACCAGTCTTTCGTGAAAGCCATCCGCAGCGGCGAAGACGGCGCGTGTATCGTGAATGCCATCGTCGCCATGGCTCACGGGCTGAAGCTGGAGATTGTTGCCGAAGGCGTGGAAACCGACGAGCAACTGGAATACCTTCGAGGCCTGGGCTGCCATCAGGTCCAGGGCTTTTTCTATGGCCCTGCCAGGCCTGCCGCCGAAATTTCCAGAACCCTGGGCACCACGAGAGCCAAAGCCGCATCATTCTGATAGACGATTATTTATTGTCTGACACTCCGATATAAAACCGCGATCTGGTTTGCAAAGTATTGCAGTACGTTACTTTGTGTATCCGGAAATGCGCATTACTGCACATATTTCTCCCACCCTGTTCTCTAAGCTCGATTCCATAGGCGCTGATCACCGGAATGTCCGACATTCTCGGACCAATAACGACAAAAACGGTGACGGCATCCAAGGAACAAGAACAGGCAGCAGTCATCATGCGCGACAAGTACAAGTACATTGGTCCCGTCTACGATTTCCTGAGCAACCTTTACAGCGGAAAAAACATTCACCGCTGCAAGACAGCGATGCTGGACGTTGAAACCGTGCAGCCAGGGGACAAAATACTGTTTGCCGGGGTCGGCCACGGTCGGGATGCCATTCGGGCCGCCGAGCTGGGCGCCGATGTAACCGTGGTGGACCTTTCCGAAACCATGCTGAGAAAGTTTGCCGAGGCTCAGGAAAAGGAAGCCCCGCACCTTACTATCCGTCGCATCCACAGCGACATCATGAAGGTGGATGAGTTTGAACAGTACGACATGGTGGTGGCCAACTTTTTCCTCAACGTATTCGACGAAGACATGATGGTCCGGGTCCTCGAGCACCTGATACGCCTGGGCAAAGCAGACGCCCGCGTGGTTGTTGGCGACTTTTCCTACCCCACGGGCAACCTGCTTTCCCGAATGTTCAAAAAGCTCTACTGGTACATGGCAGTCTTCATCTTCTGGCTGTTCGCCAACAACGCCTTCCACAAAATCTATAACTATCCCGAGCACATGCAGCGCCTGGGCCTTCAGGTCACCGACAAGAAGCACTTCAAGCTTCTGAACATGAACTGCTACTGGTCCATTCTCGGACGCAAACAGGCCTGATTACCTTCGCTAGAGAGTCACCCAACAAAAACAAACAGGGAGCAGCAGCATGTCGGATCAGATCCTCGCACTGGACAGGGTTGGCACACTGGAAAGCGGCTCATTCACGTTTACCGAGCGGGTCGGATTCCTGAAGAAGTACGGAACCCACTCCCAGTCGTTCTCGACCCTGCAGCCGGGCATGCAGTATTTCGATGTACCGGGCATGGGCTACATCGCCTACATGCGCAAATGGGGTGCGACCTTCGTGCTCTCTGATCCGGTCTGTGCCCCGGAAGACTTTGGCAGCCTGCTGGAGAGCTTTCACCAGAAATTTCCCAATGCCAGCTACATACAGGTATCCAAGCCTGTGGTCGATTTTCTCCATCTGCGCTTCGGCCTTTACGGCACACAGTTCGGCAGCGAGTCCCGCATTGATTTGAGCAAGTGGTCCCTGAGCGGAAAGAAGAAACAGATTCTCAGGACCGCACTGAACCAGGCTGAGAAAAACGGCATCACCGTCAAGGAACGGTTCAGCGACGACCACACCCGGGAGATCTCCGAAGCCTGGATTCGAACCCGGAAATGCAAAAGCAATGAAATCCGTTTTCTGATCCGTCCCATGGAAATGGACTATCGGGAAAATGAACGGCATTTCTACGCCTACCAGGACGGCAAAGCCGTCGGGTTCATCTATTTCGACCCGATCTATCGGAATAACGAGATCATCAGCTATGTGCCCAACATTTCCCGGGCCAATGCCGATTTCCGCCAGGGCATTTTCTATACCCTTATGGCCCATGCGATGGAAGTGTTCAGGGCCGAGGGCGTACCCTATCTCGATCTGGGCCTGATTCCCCTGTCACTGGATTCGGCGACGGAACATCAGGAGAGCCGGCTGCTGAAGCGCCTTTTGCACGGAGTCTATGAGAAGGGTAATTTCCTTTACAACTTCAAGGGCCTGGAATTCACCAAGTCGCGTTTCCGGGGTGAGAATATCAAGACCTACTGTTGTCACAAGCGATCGATCCCGGCGCTGGAATTCTTCGCCATGTTCAAGCTGACCCGGTTGCTATAGCCCCCGGCGCTCCGCCGGGCCAGCCTTCGTTGAGCTCTTTGGGCGCCAGTCCAAGCCCCGTCATGAAGGCTGTGATTCCGTCAGGCGCCGACCCTGAAAACAAAGCCGCGATCACGGGACACTCCCCTTCCCTGCAGATCTGGCCTTCAGCCAACGCACGTTGCCCCGCCTGATCCAGCAGCCAGGCCACTCGCCGTGCAATAGCCTCTCCCGAGTCCACCCAGAAACGAACCGACGGCAAGCTCTGCTTCAGGCTCTCCAGCAACAGTGGATAATGAGTGCAGCCGAGAACCACCGTGTCCACATCCGCTTCCCGGAAAGGCTTCATTGCCTCGTTCAGCTCCTCAAAAGGAACCTCGATACCAGAAACCAGGTCTTCCGCCCAGCGCACCAACCCCGGATGGCCAATACGTTCTACCCGGCAATCGCCGGCAAATTCCTCGACCAGCCTGTCGAGGTACGGTCTGCGAACTGTTGCCGGTGTTGCCAACAACCCCAGCCGCCGGTTAATCGTCTTTGCCGCCGCCGGCTTGATGGCGGGCACTACACCCACAACCGGCACCTTTGTCATGGCCCTTAAATGGGGTAAAACCACCGTGCTGGCCGTGTTACAGGCCACCACGATAACGTCCGACGGGTAAAGCGCCAGGGCTGAATTAATCAGTGCGCAACAGCGATCAATCACGACTGTTTCGGATTTGTCGCCGTAGGGGAAACCTGCGTTATCCGCCAGGTAGACGAGCTCCAGCCCGGGCAAATGCCGGTGAATACAGGCTGCGACGCTCAGCCCACCCACGCCGGAGTCGAACACCAATACCCTTGGAGGCCCCTGCTCGTTCAAACCGGAATGCCTCCCCGGGAAATCTCATTTTCCATGGCCCGGATAAGGCGGCCAGAAATCGTGGTTTCCGGCGGCACCGGTGGCGTATCACCGGGCAGGAACCAGTCAGCATCGGCAAGTTCGTCTTCCTGGAGTACCAGTTCCCCTCCCGCGTAGTCGGCAAAGAAGCCGACCATCAGCTGATGGGGGAATGGCCAGGGTTGCGAGGCGTGATAGCGGATGTTGGTGACATCCAGTCCGGTCTCCTCTTTCACCTCACGGTGCACGGCGCCCTCAAGACTTTCCCCCGGCTCGACAAATCCGGCAATGAGGCTGTAAAAGTGCCGCTTGACCCTTGAGGACTTGGCGAGCAGAAACCGATCCTCCCTGCGTATGACCACGATCACGCAGGGCGCCAACCTCGGATACCAGGGAAGGCCGCAAGGGTCGCACCATTTGGCCCGTTCCCGGGGATGAAAACCGGTTTCCTGTCCACAGCGGCCGCAATACCGGTGGTCTCGCCACCACTGCCAGACCTGGAAGCCGGTACTGAGCATATCCGCAGGCGCGTCGCTCAGCATCAGCAAAGCATCCCGAAGCGGAATCACCTCCTGGTCACCAAGACCAGACTCCGGTAATTCGGTAACAAACAGGTCCCGGCCGTCGTAGCTGCCCAGTGACACTGACTCGGGCAACCCGCCCTCGAAAAGATCGCTGTCGCCGGAATGCAGCCAGCCGTTTTCAGCCTTGACCACTCCAGACCCCGACAAGGCGAGGATCAGATCGGTTTTTTCTGGCCGCCGGGTCGTCCAGCCGGGTATCCACTGAGTCATTGCGACCACCATTCGATGAATCAACTGGGTGATAAAAAGATGAGTCCGAAATGTACCACATTGCTACACCGGCCAAGAATGAAAGCTCGACTTTCCGCCCTGAACTCAACCAAGTAAACTTGGCACCTGTTTATTCAACGGAGTTGCACTTTATGCGTCTTTACCAGGGCATTCGCAGCCTGATCCTGACCCTTTTCCGCAAGATACTGTTCATCTGGGTCCGGACCGATGTCAGCGGCAACAGCGTTGACGCCCTCGCCCTGGATCCCGACAAACCGGTCTGCTATGTGCTGCAATACAGCTCCCTTTCCAGCCGTCTGGTTCTCGAGCAGGAAGTCATCCGGGCGGGACTGCCGGGCGCCTCCGAAGCACTCCCAGTGAAAAATGGCCCATCCCACTCCTTCTTTTTTCTCTATCGCCGGATTGGTGGTTTTTTCCGAGGTCGCCAGGCTCCGGCACCTACGAACGAATTCCAGGCACTGGTGCGCTATGGTCTGGAACACCCGGACCAGGATGTCCAGATTGTGCCTGTCTCCCTGTTCTGGGGCCGCTCCCCTGACAAGGAGAAATCCCTGGTCAAACTGCTGCTGTCTGATACCTGGTCCATTGCCGGCCGGCTTCAGAAGTTCCTGATCATCATGGTTCACGGCCGCAATACCTACGTGCAGTTCAACCAGCCGCTTTCGCTGAAGCAGGTTATCGATGAATACCGGCACAGCGAGGAGCGCGCCAACCGCAAGCTGGCACGGATTCTGAGAACCCACTTCCGCCGCGTTCGCCAGGCCGTTCTGGGCCCAGATCTCTCCCATCGTCGTACTCTGGTGGCAGGGCTGGTGCGCACTCAGGCAGTCAAGGAGGCCATCAGGGAGACCGCAGCCAAAGACGACATCCCGCCGGAAAAAGTACGTGCCAAGGCTTACAAATACGCGGACGAAATCGCCGCCAGCATGTCCATCGTCACCATCCGCTTCCTTGAGGTGGTGCTGTCATGGCTGTGGAACCGGATCTACAACGGTATTGCCATCAACAATATCCGGGTGGTGAAAGAAGTCGCCCAGGACAACGCGGTGGTATACGTGCCTTGCCACCGGTCACACATCGACTACCTGCTGCTGTCCTACGTGCTCTACAAGAATGGCCTGATGCCGCCGCACATCGCGGCAGGTATCAATCTCAACATGCCCATTGTCGGACCGATCCTGCGCCGCGGCGGGGCCTTCTTCATGCGCCGCAGCTTCAAGGACAATCCCCTGTACGCTACCGTTTTCAATGAATACATGCATGTGATGTTCTCCCGGGGCTATTCCGTGGAGTATTTTGTCGAGGGTGGTCGCAGCCGCACGGGCCGGATGCTTCAACCCCGGCCAGGCATGCTGGCAATGACCGTTCGCAGCTTCCTGCGCGACCATCGCAAACCCATTGTGTTCGTGCCCGTTTACATTGGCTATGAAAAGGTTATGGAAGGGCGCTCCTACCTAGGCGAACTTCGCGGCAAGAAAAAAGAGAAAGAGAGCGTCTTCGGCCTGGCCAAGACCGTCCGCAAACTCAGCAACTCCTTTGGTCGCGTTGCGGTAAACTTCGGCGAGGCCATCCATCTGTCCGAGGTTCTCGACGACGTAAACAGCAGCTGGCGAGACGAGGCCTACGACGCCGAGTATCGTCCCAAGTGGCTCAACAGCGCGGTTTCAGAACTGTCGTTCCGGGTGGCGTCCAGCATTAACGCCTCTGTTGCCGTCAACCCGATCGGCATGACCGCAACGGTGCTGCTGGGTACCGAACGACTGGCGATGGATGAGGGCCAGTTGATCCGCCTGATGGATCAATACGCAGCCCTGCTCAAGGCCTTCCCCTACGCGGAAACGGTGACCCTGCCCGAGGGCTCGGGCAAAGACTGGGTCGCATACTGCGAGGGTATGGGTCTGATCAGCCGGCAGCCGCAAAAGCTCGGCGATATCATTGCCCTGGAGGGCAGCAACGCGATCCTGATGACCTACTACAGGAACAACATCCAGCACCTGTTCGCACTGCCCTCACTGATTGCCAGCCTGTTTGAAAACAAGGATTCACTGGGGCGCGACAAGATCGTCTTCCTTGCCAGCGTGGCCTACCCCTACCTTCAATCCGAGCTTTTCCTGAAGTACCAGCCGGATGAAGCCAGAAACGTGATCAATCAGTGGATTGATGTTCTTATTGAACAGGGCCTGCTAAAGCCCCTGGACGATGACCGGATCGGACGGCCGGAGGAAGGCACCGAAGCCATGCTCAGGCTCAGGGTGCTGTCCCGCTTTATCATCCAGACGGTCGAGCGCTACCACATTGCCCTGGGCATTCTGCGCAAGTACGGTTCGGGCAAGATCAGCGCCGCCGAACTGGAAGAGCAGAGCGCCCTGCTCGCCGAACGCATGTCCATCCTGTTCGGTCTCAATGCACCGGAATTCTTTGACAAGAGCCTGTTCCGGAACTTCATTGCCAATATGCAGAACAATGGCGTGATCACCACCGACGATAATGGCTTGCTGTGCTACGGGGAAGGGCTGGATGAGGTGGCTGATGATGCCCGTCTGGTGCTGAGCGTCGAGAAGCGACAGGCTATCCAGCAGGTTACCATGATGGGCGCCTGACGGCGCTCACCGGGCCGGCAGCGCCCGAATCGAATACACATCGTAGCGGCTACTTTTGCCTTCCACGCGGGTGGTCGGCTCCGGTCCTTCAATCGCCGACGCCTTACGGGGCCGCTTCACCACCACCCGGTAACGAGCATGCTCGAGCGCGCTCGCCAGCAATTGTCCGGAATCTTCGTCGTCACCCACGATGGTGCGAAACACCTGCATTTCTTTTTTTACCAGGGCCGACTTGTCTCGATGGGGAAACATCGGATCCAGATAGACAACGTCCGCGGCTTCGATTTCACTTTGTGCCAGCCACTCAATACTGCTGCCTTCCAGCAGCCGCATGCGCTCGACAATGGCGGCGCAATCCACGTTCATAGCTGCCCGCGCCAAACCGTCAGCCAACAGCGCATGAATAACCGGATTGCGTTCGAACAATGTGACCCTGCAGCCAAGGCTGGCGAGAACAAAGGCATCCTGGCCCAGTCCCGCCGTTGCATCAACCACATCCAGGGTGGCTCGGGTTTTCTGCAGGCCAACCGCCTTGGCCACCAGTTGGCCCGCGCCACCACCATGCTCACGCCGGTACCCCATTTTTCCGGTAACGAACTCTGCACGAACCGGCCCTGGCGCACCTTTGCCGGTGACCTGTAGGCCAAGGCCCAGCTCATCAAGAAATAGTAAAACCGGGAAGTCCGTGACATCTCTTGGGCGAACAACACCCAGGTTAGTCAGCCCAAGCGATTGTGCCAGAGTTTCGGCCTGGACTCGGTCGCCAAGTGCACTGTGGGCAACAGCGATGGTGCTGCAAAGGGCAGAGGGTTCGGGCGAGGAGGACTCAGACATCAGACCAGAATATCAATCCCGGCCAGACTACCATCGCCGCCTGCTTCCTGACCGGCAGCGGCTACAGAGGCAAATGTGGAGAGAGCCCTAGCGGCTGGCAACGAGACCTCGTCCGCACGGAAACGCTCCAGACGGGCGTCTTCGGCGGCACGACGGGCCTCAACACGGCGCTCGAGGCTTTCGGTCGCATTGCGTTCGCTGACAATGCCCTGGCGACCATCGGCGAGGTCACGGCGAGCCGCATCGGGTGTTTTCTCCGGCGTTGATGCAGGCGCCCGGGCCGTATCACTGCGCTCCCGGACAGGGCTGTTGTTGCCGGTCTGGAAATTGAAATTGTTACCCGGATTAATACCGCCAATCATGTTCAGATACCGCTGGCCGGATGACAGGAAAACGTGAACCGAAAGTATGGAAGATTATCTTGAGGAAGAAAAGGTGGATGATCACTTTTTACCCAGCCTGGCGTTCCGGGATTCGCGAAGACAGCCGGTGAGACTATCGGCCTGGCAGTTTTTTCCAGGCCACTTCATCCCTGATATACACCGGTTGAGCCTGCTCCGCTGACACCGTCTTCCCCTGCTCGTATGCATTCGCCGCAAGACGCGCTACCCAGGCAGCACGAAGTACCAGAGTCTCATCTACGTTATCAACACTCTCAGATACCTCCACCGGCATTGCGGAGCGATACTGCCAGCCCGGACCGGCTCCGCACCAGCCTTCGGTGGCGGCGGGCAGGCTAACTGCCTCCGGCGGACAGACCTGTTCCGGAGCCAGAGCCACCGGCAGTCCTGAACGGGCGGCAAAACACCCCCAATAAAGCTCTCCCATACGCGCGTCGAATGCCACCGCAATGCCGCCGTTCTCGGGAATATCCATGCTATCAATGGCGCCCAATGCAACCGCCTCCAGTGACGACACGGGCACCACCGGGATATCCAGCCCCCAGGCAAGCCCCTGCACGACACCGGTTGCGATTCTCACGCCAGTGAAAGATCCGGGGCCGCGGGCGAACGCCAGGGCATCCAGCTCGGCCGGGGCCAGATTTTTCTCTGCCAGCAGTTCCCGCACCATTGGCATCAGCAGCCGGGTGTGGCCTCTGGGGGCAAGCTCGAAGCGTTCGGAGATCTCGCCATCAACAAGAAGGGCTGCCGAGCAGCCCTCTGATGACGTATCCAATGCCAACAGTTTCACCGGTGTGAAAACCTCAGGTCAGGATGCCAATAATTTACTTGAGTTCTGAAAGGATCTGGTCGCGAATGCTGTCAAGGCTGCCAACGCCTTCCACGCGAACATATTTCGGCGCGGCTGCAGGGTCTTTCGAAGCCCAGTCCTGGTAGTAGCCGACCAGCGGTGCGGTCTGGTCGTGATAGATCTTCAGACGCTTGCGAACCGTCTCTTCCTTGTCGTCCTCGCGCTGAACCAGAGGTTCACCGGTTTCATCATCCTTGCCCTCAACTTTGGGCGGATCGTATTTCACGTGGTAGATGCGACCGCTGCCTTCATGTACCCGGCGACCGGACAGACGACTGACGATTTCCTCGTCATCGACGGCAATTTCAACCACATAATCAATGGCAATCCCCTGCTCTTTCAAAGCCTCGGCCTGGGGAATTGTGCGGGGAAAACCATCCAGCAGGAAACCGTTCTTGCAGTCTGGCTGCTGGATGCGCTCCTCGATCAGCGCAATGATGATGTCGTCCGACACCAGCCCGCCCGTTGCCATGACTTCCTTGACCTGCTTGCCCAGCTCGGACTCCGCCTTTACCGCCGCGCGCAGCATGTCACCGGTAGAGATCTGGGGAATATCAAACCGTTCCGTAATGAACTGGGCCTGAGTCCCCTTGCCTGCGCCCGGTGCGCCTAACATGATGATTCGCATAACGCTGTGCTCCCGTTTTAGTCATTATCATTTGAAAAGCTGTGGCAAAAACCTCTGCCTTTGCGACAGCCTCTCCTGCACGGAACAGGTGTCAGCCGGAAACGGCGAAGGCGCATTATACGAAGTCAGCCACGTCAGAGAAAGTCGACCTCCGTATCATGCACCGGAAGTGCGCATTTCCCAGCGAATACAGACAGGGTGTCAGGATGACAGGGAGTTGGCCAGTGCGTCCAGATCGGGAGCAACACGCTCCAGTTCGGAGTTCAGTTCTTCCACAACGTCCGGCTGCAGCCCCAGGCCTTCCAGCAGAGAGGGCACATCATCGGGGTTAAACTCATCGCCAATACCGCGATCCTTCAGAAGGGCATTCGCCAACTGAACCATGAGGACGTAGTTCTCATGCTCACCATGGTAACCCGACTGCTGATGAACACCGGCCGCCTTGACCACCGGATCCGGCAGTTGCCACAAACGGTGGAGTATTCCGCCAATGGCACCATGGCCAACCGACAGGATTTCCTGCCCATTGCCCTGTCCGAAGACCTGTTGTTCGAGAGAGTGCATGCTGGCTTCGGGATTGGCCTCGCGAAGCTCATTGAGTTCATCAAATTCTGCCGGGAAAAGATGCCCCACCAGCAACAGGCCGAAGTTGTGCAGCAGACCGCACAGATAACCCAGTCCTTTCTCGGCGCCGCATCGCGGAGCAATGATCTGGCACAGGAACGCGCAATACAGCGAGTGGCGCCAGAAATTGTCCATACCCAGCATTCCCTGGCGGGGCACTTCAAAGGCGCGAACGGAGGCAATGCCCAAGGCGATATGTGCCACGCGATCAAAGCCCAGAACACGGGTAACCGCTTCCTGGACCGAGTTGATCTGGCCGGGATAATTGAACAGTGCAGACCGGGCATAGCGCATGATCTGGGCGGTCAGGCTCGGGTCAAACTCGATCAGCTCGGCAAGCTCCCGGGCGGTGGCATCGGTATTGGCGGTCAACCGCAGAATGCGCAGGGCGAGAGCCGGCATTGGTGGCAACCGGTAGAGTTTCTGAAGCTTGTCGGCCACTTCCTCGAGCGTCAGGGCCTCGCGGTTACCATTGCCCGGCCCCCGGATAACCAGGTGGCCTTCCCTGGCGCCTGCCAGCGCCAACCGGAGTGAGCGACCATCCATCTGTATCAGCGAATGATCGGTACCACTAGAGAACACGACCTGATCCGCGAGTATCACATCCTCATCCACGATCACGGGCAGTTCATAGGCCTGCCCGATGGGCGGCGTGAAGCCGGGGTCGCTATCCCCGAACAGCCGCATGGTCTGCCGTGCGGTAAGTGGCTGGAGGCGCCGGCCGGTCAACTGGTGAACGGCATCCGGATCAAGGGAACTATCGAACTTGTGCACTGCCATCACGACACCGGTAATGTCGATCAGGAGAGTGGCTTGAATGAAGGCATCCTGCGACAGTCCCGAGGCCATAACTGCCGCATCGAGGCTGGTCACCTGATCAATCGGCAACTCCCGATAGCTGATGCCCTTGCGGGCAAGAAAACGTTCCAATCGTGCAGCCAGAGCCACAGCTTACTCCCTTCGTTCGTTGTCAGCGGCCAGGCTACCCGGCCTTTGCCAGCACTGTTTTCGACACCTGTATTGATCAGCCGGTGTTGCGCATACCTGCAGCGATACCCGCCATGGTGACTTTGAGGGCGCGCTCCACCAGTTCGGGAACCTCGCCCTTGCCCTCACTTTCCCGATCTCGTCGCAGCAGCTCGGCCTGCAGGTAGTGCAATGGATCGGTGTAGGGGTTGCGGACTCGCATAGAGTGCGCGAACACGGGCTCCGCCTCAAGCAGATCCGTTTGCTCCTTGAGTTCCAGAAGCCGCTCGATGCACCCCTGGAGCCGGGTTCGAAGGCTTTCACCCAGGGCTTTCAGTTGGTCATCATCAAGCAGGGTCTGTTCATAATAACTCGCGATCCGCAGATCCGCCTTGGCCAGTACCATTTCCAGCATGTCGACGTAGGTGCGGAAAAACGGCCAGCCCTGCATCATCTCCCTCAGTACCGGCAACCGGTTATCGCGGGCCGCTTCCTCAAGCGCCACGTCGCTGCCAAGCCAGCTGGGCAGCATCAGCCGCATCTGGGTCCAGGCGAAGATCCAGGGTATTGCCCGCAGGCTTTCCACGCCGCCGGTGGCCTTGCGCCGCGCCGGTCGGCTGCCGAGCGCAAGCTTGCCCAGGGCCTGCTCGGGTGTGACCTGACGGAAATAAGGCACGAAATCCGGATTCTCCCGAACCACATCGCGGTAGGCTTTCAGGGAGCGTTCGGTGAGCCAGTCCATGGTCTCACGCCAGCTGTCCTCCGGTTTGGGTGGCGGAGCCAGTGTGGCTTCAATGACGGCGGTGGTGTAGAGCGTCAGACTTTGAACAGCCAGCCGGGGCAAACCGAACTTGAAACGAATCATCTCCCCCTGCTCGGTGATCCGGAAACTGCCGTTAACCGAGCCCGGCGGCTGGGACAGAATTGCCCGGTTGGCAGGCCCACCGCCTCGGCCAACGGTGCCGCCCCGACCGTGGAACAGGGTCAGATGGACACCATACTGGCGGGCAACGTGGGTAAGTTTCTCCTGGGCCTGATACTGGGCCCACGCCGCCATCAGCTGTCCCGCATCCTTGGAGGAATCCGAGTAGCCGATCATCACTTCCTGACGGCCCTGGCAATACTCCCGGTACCATTCAACCTCGTACAGAGCCGACATGCTGTCCGGCGCGCCACGCAGGTCGTCCAGGGTTTCAAACAGAGGGACGACCCGCATCGGAAACTTCATCCCCGATTCCCGCAGCAGCAGAATCACGCTCAACACGTCGGAGGGCTTGCTGGCCATGCTAATCACGTAGGAGCCGAGAGCTTCCGGGGTTTGTTGCGCCACTACCTCGCAGGTCGCCAGCACCTCGGCAACGGATTCAGAGGGCTCCCAATTGCGGGGGACCAGCGGACGTCGGCCCTGTAGCTCCTGCACGAGGAACGCCTGACGCTCCTGTTCGGACCAGGACAGGTAATCCCCCAGGCCGAGGTAGTCGACCATCTCGGCGACGGCCTCGGCGTGACGGCTCGCTTCCTGGCGGATGTCCAGACGGATCAACGGCAGGCCGAAGGTATGTGCCCGCCGGATGGTATCCAGCAGAGGGCCGTTGGCAATATCTTCCAGCCCACACTCAACCAGGGATCGGTAGCAGAGTTCCAGGGGGCCGGTGAAATCCTCATTCTCAAATAGGATCCCGCTCGCATCCGCGGTTTCGCCATTGACGCTCGACTCGGCCCAGTCCCGGGTTTTGATCAGCCGTTCACGAAGTTCGGCGAGCACATGGCGATAGGGTTCCCGGGAATCACCGACAACTGCCTTGAGTTCGTCGCTTGCCTGCCACATGGACAGTTCCGCCCGCAGCGCCTGAATATCACGAAGGTAAAGATCCGCTGCCATCCAGCGGCCAAGCAGGAAGACCCGGCGGGTGACCTTATGGGTAACATTCGGATTACCATCGCGATCACCGCCCATCCAGGATGCAATCCGGATGGGGGATGCCTGTAGGGGCAGGCCCTTCCCGGTGGCGTCCTGCAAGGAAGTATCCAGGCTTCTCAGAAATTGGGGCAGTGCCTGCCACAGACTGTTTTCGATAACCGCAAAGCCCCACTTGGCCTCATCCACTGCGGTTGGTCGCTCATGGCGAATTTCGTCGGTGTGCCAGGCTTCCGTAACCAACTGGGACAGGCGCGTAACGATCTCCTCCCGCTCGGCCGGCATCAGATCGTCATGGTCCAGCCGTGCCAGGCAGTCCGACATTTCGTCGTATTTCATGATCAGGGTGCGCCGGGCCACTTCAGTAGGGTGGGCCGTAAGGACGAACTCGATGCGCAGGTCCGCGACCCTCTGATGAAGTTCTTCCGGCGTCACATCGCCCTGCTTCAACCGCTCAAACACTTCACCGAGAGATTCCACCATCAGGTCTGACTGATGGCCGCGCTTGCGACGGATGCCATGGTATTGCTCGGCCAGGTTGGCCAGGTTCAGAAACTGGTTGAACGCCCGGGTAACCGGAAGCAGTTCATCATCGCTCAACTTGCCCAGCAGGTTTACAAGCCGCTGCCCGGATCCGCTTTCCTGGCGGCGATCTGCCTTGGCCGCCGCACGGATTTCCTCGATCAGTTCATAGCAATCCTGTCCTGGATACCGCCGTATGCTCTGGCCAAGCAGTTCGCCCAGCATTCGTACGTTTTCTCGGAGTTCGGGATGAAGCTCAGTCACATTGACGTCCTTTTGAATTGACGGAGGCGAAGTAAACTTACGATACTAAGGAACAGTCGAGAAAGTCTATTGGCGATTCAAGCCTGTAGCTGCAAGGAGTCATCATGAAGGTCACTGATTTGCCCAAACACTGGGAGAAGCAAAAAGAGCCCGTGGAGCGCACGCACGATTACAATCTGCGCCTGCCGCTGGAAGATGCCGCACGCGTGGCCGCACTGGCGGAGCTTTACCCGGATCGCAGCGAGAGCGACATTCTGAACGATATGATTGGCGCAGCGCTGGACGATCTCGTTCGCCAGAGCCCGCTGAAGGACAAGCTGGAAGGGAAAGACAAGTAAGAAACGAGGGGCAGCGTTAGCTGCCCTTTCGTCAGGCCACTGACTCGAGCTGGCGAGCCTTGAGGCGCTGGATGTGCTTCTGGCTCAGACTGACGAATTTTGGGGTGAGACCCTGGTCCTCATAGATCTCGAAGCCGTCCTCGTCATACGCCACCACCTTGGTGCCCTGGACATAAGGAAAGCTGGTCTCCATTTCATCCAGTGCTGCAGAAATCAGATCCCGCATCAGATCCTGAGGTGACTTCATCGGATAAAGCGCTGCGAGCTTTTCGAGGCGCTTGTGATGCTGGTCAGACAACGCCATGAAATAGGCGTCTCGGGTAAGCCGACCACGTGCATGCTTGTCCCAGTAATTGACCAGATCTTTGATTTTCATGGTGCCTTCACTCCTGCATCTTATTGATGGCGCACGGCGCACGAAAACTGTGCGTCCGTTTCCGGAAGTGTAGACGAAGCCGTCGGTCCGGGGGCGAGAAAATTGGTAACGGATTGTACTTACCGATCCGCCCTGTTCAGCCCTCTCTTCCTCCCCGCTCCACGCCTTTGACCGCCTGCCAGACGGCATCCAGCGCCTCCAGTGATTCTTCGTCCATGTCGCGGCCCTCACGCTCAAGCACTTTTTCAATGGCCCGGAACCGGGCATCGAACTTGTGATTGGTCCGATTGAGAGCCTGCTCGGGATTAACCTTCATGAACCGTGCCAGGTTCACACAGACAAACAGGAGATCGCCCAGCTCATCCTCAACGGCGTCCGGATCACCAGCGCCGGTTTGCGCCGCTTCCCAGGCCTCCTTGAGCTCGTCAATTTCCTCATGGAGCTTGTCGAACACGGGGGCGATATCCGGCCAGTCAAAGCCGTGGCGCGCCGCCCGTTTCTGGAGCTTTTCGGCCCGTGCCATGGCCGGCAGGGTGCGGGCAATGCCGTCAAGCCGACTTTCCGGTGCGCCGGCATCCGGTGCCGGCTTCAGTGCCCGCTCCTCGGCCTTGATACGTTCCCAACTTTCCTTGATCCACGCCTCATCCGGCCGGTTATCCGGATCGATTCGACTCTCCAGGGTTCCTTCCGGAAAAACATGTGGATGCCGGCGCACCAGTTTGCGCACCAGATGATCGACAACGCCGTCGAAGTCGAAATGCCCGTCTTCCCGTCCGATCTGAGCATAGAAAATCACCTGGAACAGCAGATCTCCCAGCTCGTCTTTCAGATGCGGGTAATCCTCACGTTCGATGGCATCGGCAACTTCGTAGGCTTCCTCCAGCGTGTGAGGCACGATGGACTTGTAAGATTGCTTCGTATCCCATGGACAGCCGGTATCCGGATCCCGTAGCCGGGCCATCAGATATTTCAGATCCTCGATGGTATAGCTCATCCGCGTTTACGCCTTACATCAATGATATTGGGCAGGTTGCGAATCTGTGCCAGCAATCGGGCCAGCTGCTCCAGACTGGAGATCTCCACGGTCACCGTCATGGTGGCCGTGTTTTCGTCCTTGTTGCTCAGGGTATTGAGCGACAGTACATCACTCTTCGAAGCCGACAGCACCTGGGTGATATCCCGAAGCAACCCGGACCGGTCATAGGCCTCGATTTCGATATCAACCGGATAAACCGCTGCCTGCCGGCCACCCCAACTCACCTCAATGATCCGGTTGGGCTCAAACTCTCGCAGATTCAGAAATGTGAGGCAGTCCTGACGATGCACCGTCACGCCCCGACCGACCGTGATGTAGCCACCGATCGCATCTCCCGGCAGGGGTTTGCAGCATTTCGCCACCTGAGTCTTGAGCTTGCCAACGCCCAGGATCTGGATATCCGATTCCGTATCGTACGGTTTGCGGCGCTGGGTGCTGAGCTTCAGATCCAGCTGTTCGGATTTGGGCTCCAGCATCTGCTGAGCCACATTGGCAACATGAGTCGGACGAAGATCGCCAGCACCTGTCGCAGCAAACATGTCCTCGGCACTGTGATAATTGACCTTCTTCGCGAGCTCGCCAAGATCCACGTCGTACAGGGACAGGCGCTTGAATTCGTCCTCGAGAATGGCACGGCCATCAACGATATTCCGGCCCCGATCCTGCTGCTTGAACCAGTGGGTAACCTTGGCTCTTGCCCGGGAGGTCTGGATGTAGCCCAGGCTCGGATTCAGCCAGTCGCGGCTGGGGGCCGGATTGTTGGAGGTCAGAATGAACACCTGGTCGCCGGTTTTCAGTGGATAGGTCAGCGGCACGATCCGGCTGTTCACCCTGGCGCCACGGCAGGCATGGCCGATCTCGGTATGCACCCGATAAGCAAAGTCCACCGGCGTTGCCCCCTGGGGCAGATCCACCACATGGCCCTCGGGCGTGAAAACATACACCCTGTCTGAGGCCACATCGGATTTCAGGTGGTCGGCCAGCCCGGACAGGTCGCCCAGCTCTTCCTGCCACTCCAGCACCTGGCGCAGCCAGTTGATCTTGGCATCGTAACCGGTGGACTTGTTGCTCTTGTCCATCCCCTTGTACAACCAGTGGGCACAGACGCCCAGTTCCGCCTCCTCATGCATCTTGTGGGTGCGGATCTGCACTTCCATAACCTTGCCCTCCGGCCCGATCACCGCTGTGTGCAGGGATTGGTAACCGTTTTCCTTGGGGTTGGCTATGTAATCATCGAATTCGTTCGGAATATGGCGCCACAGAGTGTGGACAATACCCAGGGCGGCGTAACAGTCGCGCACTTCCGGAACAAGAATACGCACGGCGCGAACATCGTAGACCTGGGAGAAATCGATGCCCTTGCGCCGCATTTTCCGCCAGATGCTGTAGATGTGCTTGGCGCGGCCGGACAGCTCACCCTCAATGCCATAGGCTTTGAGTTCGGTCTGCAGAGTCGCAATGACGCGCTTGATGTAGCTATCACGGTCCAGGCGCTTCTCGTCGAGCAGCTTGGCGATCTTTTTGTAGGCGGACTCATGCAGGTAGCGGAAGGACAGGTCCTCCAACTCCCATTTTATATGACCGATACCAAGACGATGGGCCAGCGGCGCATAGATATCGAACACTTCCCGGGCCACACGCATGCGCTTTTCTTCCGGAGCGTCCTTGACGGCCCGAATGGCGCAGGTCCGCTCGGCCAGTTTGATCAGGGCAACCCGGACGTCGTCAATCATGGTGACGAGCATCTTGCGGACGTTGTCCAACTGCCCCTCACTCTGCCCGAGGACGTTCCCTTTCAGCGGGTGATGGATGGATGAAATCGCCGCCATCTGCTGCACGCCGTTGATCAGGCCCGCCACCTCGTCGCCAAATTCCTTGCGGATGGTTTCCAGTGGAACACGCTCTTCGCGTACCGCCCGGTAAAGAATCGCTGCTACCAGGCTGGCCTGGTCCAGGTGCAGCTCTGCCAGCACCTGAGCCATTTCAATGCCGATCCGGAAGCTACTGGAACCGGGGGCCCACTGACGGTCCTGCCGGAAGGCCTGAAGGTCAATTTCGGCCGCTTTTTCGCATGCCTGCCGGAACTGATCGGGGTCTTCCAGGTGTGTCTGCGAGGCGATCTGCTGAACCCAGCCCTCGATATCCACCTGGCCATCGCCCGTCATTGCGTAGTCTTCGCGAACTTTTACCATATCAGTCTTGTTGTTCCTGATGGTTTACGCAGCCATCCCTGGCTGCCCACAACATTGTCAGCCGGAATCCCGCTCAAACAACGCGATGGATTCCACGTGGGTGGTGTGGGGAAACATGTCCATCACACCCGCGCGCACCAGACGGTAGCCGTTGCGCACCATAACGCCTGCATCCCGCGCGAGGGTCGCCGGGTTACAGGAGACGTAGACGATCCGTCGCGCCCCGAAGGCGGTGAGGTACTTGCAGATTTCCTCGGCACCGGAGCGGGGCGGGTCAATCAGAATCTTGTCGAACCCTTCCTTCGCCCAACTCTGGCCGGTGAAATCCCCGTGCAGATCCGCACCGTGGAAATCGACATTGTCCAGACCATTCAGTTCCGCATTCTCCTGGCCGCGCACGACCATGGTCTCGTCGCCTTCCACGCCAACGACCTGCCCTCCTCTTCGGGCCAGAGGCAACGTGAAGTTGCCCAGACCACAGAAGAGATCCAGCACACGCTCTCCCGGCTGGACATCCAGCCACTCCACGGCCCTGTGTACCATCGCGCGGTTAACGCCTGCATTGACCTGGGTAAAGTCCATGGGATGAAATTTCATGGTCAGGTCGAATTCATCCAGCCGGTAACTCAACCGTTCGTCATCCGGACCCGAGGATTCGGGCCAGATCCGATGCACGGTGTCAGGCCCCTTGGGCTGCAGGTAGATATGCAAGTCGTGGGCCTGACCAAAGGCGATCAGCTTTTCCCGGTCACCGTTCGACAGATCATCCATGTTCCGGAACACCATCACGGCCACATCGTCACCACAGGCAACTTCTACCTGGGCAATCCGGCTGTACGCGTCCAGATCATGCAGCATGTTGCGCAGGGGCAATATGCGCTCACCAATTCTGGGGTCCAGCACCGCGCAACGATCAATGTCGGTCAGGAAACTGTTGCGCTTTTCCCGGAAGCCGACCAGAACCGACTCCCTGGCCTTGACGTAACGAACGCCCAAACGAGCCTTGCGACGATAGCCAAGACTCTCCTCGGAACGCAGGGGCTCAATCCATTCCTCGGGCTCAATGCCCCCAAAATGGGCAAAATGCTCCCGAAGGGTGTTTTCCTTGAACGCGATCTGGGCATCGCCACTCATATGCTGGAGGCTGCAGCCACCGCACAGGTCGGCAAACTCGCAGGGTGGCGTCTGGCGGTCCGGCGCGGCTTCCAGAACCTCTTCAGTGCGCAACTCGTCGAACTTGCTTCGGCTGGACACCACTTTCGCCATGACCGTTTCGCCCGGCAGGGCTCCATCCACAAACTGCGTTTTGCCGTCCTGACGGGCAATACCCCGGCCGTCGTGGCTCAGGGTTTCAATCTCACAGCGCACGGGCTCTTTCGGAAGAACCTTCCTGCGTCGTCTGCTCATACTCGGGTCTCTTGGTAAAGTCGTGTTCAGGCGCCGGGGAACACACCGGTGGAGAGATAGCGGTCGCCGCGGTCACAGATAATGGCCACGATGATGGCGTTTTCAACCTGCTCAGAGAGTTTGAGAGCCGCCGCGATCGAACCACCGGAAGAGACACCACAGAAGATGCCTTCCTCGGAAGCCAGGGCTCGCATGGTGTTCTCGGCTTCTTCCTGGCCAATATCAAGAACCTCGTCCACCCGTGCGGCATCATAGATTTTGGGCAGGTAGGCCTCTGGCCAGCGCCGGATCCCGGGTATGGCCGCGCCTTCTTTGGGCTGAAGCCCGATAATCTGGATATCCGGGTTGCGCTCCTTCAGGTAACGGGACACGCCCATGATGGTGCCGGTGGTTCCCATGGAGCTGACAAAATGGGTGACACGGCCACCGGTCTGTTCCCAAATCTCGGGACCGGTGGTGCGGTAGTGCGCCAGCGGGTTGTCCTGGTTGCTGAACTGATCCAGCACCCTGCCCTTGCCCTCTGCCTGCATCTTGAGCGCCAGGTCACGGGCCGTTTCCATCCCCTCTTCCTTGGTGACCGTGACAATCTCCGCACCATAGGCGCGCATGGACGCCCGGCGCTCCTCACTCATGTTCGCGGGCATAATCAGTACCATGCGGTAACCCTTGATCGCAGCCGCCATGGCAAGGGCAATGCCGGTGTTACCGCTGGTTGCCTCGATCAGGGTGTCACCCGGTTTTATGTCGCCCCGGCGCTCAGCCTCCTGGATCATGCTGATGGCCGGACGATCCTTCACCGAGCCGGCCGGATTGTTACCCTCCAGCTTGGCCAGAATCACGTTACTGGTCTCACCGGGGAGACGCTGCAGGCGAACCAGAGGGGTGTGCCCGACATAATCTTCAATGGTGGGAAAATGCATATGATAACCCTGTGGTACACTTTTGGCTTCGCATGATACGCGTTATCGCCCCGGTCTCCCAATACAGCTTCTCGCTATATCCATGACCGGCGGCTATATCCGATGCGGGATTTTCCGGTACCGCCGGGACTGATACCACAGTTATCCCGTTCCGGATCAGCTATTCTTAACACGGACGTTTTCCGCCCTGCGGTGCGGACAAAAGCAATAATTCAGGAACACGGTATGCGACGTTGGGGCATTCGCAAGAAAGTTTTGGTGGTCACGCTGGTTCCCACCCTGCTGACCACCCTGATGCTGGGGCTTTTCTTCACCTACAGCTGGGTCAACAATATCGAGAGCCTTCTGAAGGACCGGGGCGAATCTCTCTCCCGCCAGCTCGCCGCTGGTTCCGAATATGGCCTGTTTACCGCAAACCGTAGCCTCCTGAGCAGCCTCTCCAATGCGCTCCTGGAAGAGCAGGACGTGCGCTCCATTACCTTCTTCGGTAGCGACGGCTCGCGCCTGCTTCACACCGGGCCGGGAAGCTCGGAGACTGTCAGGTCGGAGGAACTTACCGCCGAGCACGCAACCCGGATTTCCCGGGAAAACAGCACCCGGTTTATCACCCCCGTCTTTCTTCAGGATCTGATGATCGAGAGCATGCTCGACCCGGATGCCCGCCAGTCCATGTCGAATCTGCGGGAGCCTCTGGGCTGGGTGGTTGTGGAAATGTCACACATCCGCACCGAAAAAGAGACCTACAAGGCCCTGCTGATCTCCCTGCTGCTCATTATCGGCGGCGTTATTCTCAGCATGGCCATTGCACTGCGCCTGAGCCGCGCGTTCACCAACCCGGTATTTGAACTGAACGAGGCGGTGGCCAAACTCAAGGAAGGCAAGCTGGATACCCGCGTATACACCGGCGCCGGCCCCGAGTTTGAACAACTGGAGTCCGGCCTCAATGCCATGGCTGAAGAGCTGAGCAAGGCCCAGGCAGAAATGCAGCAGAACATCGACCAGGCCACCGAAGACCTGCGGGAAACCCTGGAAACCATCGAGATCCAGAACATTGAGCTGGATTTCGCCAGGAAAGAGGCGCTCGAGGCCAGCCGGATAAAATCAGAGTTCCTGGCCAACATGTCCCACGAGATCCGAACCCCGCTGAATGGCATCATCGGTTTCACCGAACTGCTCCTGAAGAGCCCCCTGCCAAGGCAGCAACGGGACCATCTGAGCACCATCAGGAAGTCCTCAGAGATTCTTCTGACCATCATTAACGACATTCTGGATTTCTCGAAGATTGAAGCCGGCAAGCTGATCCTGGACCGGGTGCCCTTCCAGTTGCGGGATATTGTCGAGGAAGTCATGGTCATGCTGGCGCCGGCCGCCCATGCCAAGAATCTGGATCTGGTGCCACTGGTCTACAACGATGTGCCGGACAACATCATGGGTGACCCTTTGCGCGTCAAACAGGTGATCACCAACCTGGTCAACAACGCCATCAAGTTTACCCAGACCGGCGAGGTGGTCCTGCGGGCAAGCCTGGAAGAGGAAGAAGCCGATACCAACCGTGTAACCCTGCGCCTGAGCATCACGGATTCCGGCGTGGGCCTCTCCCGCGCCCAGCAGCAATCCCTGTTCAACGCCTTCAGTCAGGCCGATGCTTCCACCGCCCGGCAATACGGTGGCACCGGCCTGGGACTGGCCATTTCCAAACGCCTGGTCGAAGAAATGGGAGGCAAGATAGGACTTGAGAGCGAGCTAGGCAAAGGCTCGACCTTCTGGTTCACCCTGACCTCGGAGCTTACCACCAGCGGAGAGGCCATTGCCCCGCGGGATGGCCTGCGTGGGGAACGGGTGATCTACCTGGAACAACAGAAAACCACCGGGCTGGCGGTGGAACACCTGCTGCGGGATTGGGGCATGGTGGTGGATCGGGTGGCCTCACCCGGAGCACTGCAGGAACAGATCGAAGAGGCCCAGAAAAGCCAGGCCGGTTATGCCGTGGCCATTGTCGGCATCACCCGCCACCTGCTCAATTCCAGCCAGTACTGTGGCCTTGTCCGTACCCTGGAGATTGAACGGGATTGCCGGACCCTGTTGCTGACGCCCACGCTGGAAACGCACGACACACCCCTATCGGGGCTTGCCAGCGGCCATCTCACCAAACCGGTGTGCAGGGACTCGCTTTACGATGAGCTTCTGCTACTGGTGCACGGCATCCATTCCGGCGGTCGGGCCCCTGAGTACGAGACTTCCGCCAACCGTGTGACCACTGCCAATGTTCCCAGGGTGCTGGCGGTGGATGACAACGACGCCAACCTGAAACTGGTGATGACCCTGTTGGAAGACTGCCAACTGGAGGCCGAAAGCGCCTCCAGTGGTTTTGAGGCCCTGAGCAAGGCCAGACAGAAGCCCTTCGACCTGGTGTTCATGGATCTGCAGATGCCCGGCATGGACGGAGTGGAAACCACGGCCAGGCTGAGGGAGATGGATATCGGCAATCACCGGACGCCGATCATAGCCCTAACTGCCCATGCCCTGGCCGACGAGCAGGAACGGCTGACCAAGCAAGGTTTCGATGGCTACATGCCAAAACCGATCAGCAGCGGACAGCTGACCGAAATCATCCATGAGTACACTGGCTATATCTGCCCCAAGAACAGTGGCAACGGTCGGCTCCCGGTGCCGGAAGTCCGCGACACGCGCCGGGCCCTGCGGCCGTCAACCCGAAAAATGCAACAGGACTGCGTCAGTGTCGAGGAGAGTATTCAGCTCGCCGCCGGAAAGGCCGACCTCGCCGAAGAACTGTTCAGTATGCTGCTGGAACAGGTCCATGTGGATCGGGCGCGAATACCGGAGCTCTGGACCGGCGGGCATATGGATGAGTTGCTCGAGTGCGTCCACAAACTCCACGGCGCGACCCGATACTGCGGCGTACCGGAACTGCGGGCCGCGGCCAATCACCTGGAAACGGCGATCAAATGCGCCGCACCGGATCTGGAACACCAGAAAGACCAGTTGCTGTCCGCGATGGAGCGGCTTGAGATCTGGAGTGACCAGACCGACTGGCAACAGCTGTTCCGCGAACGCCGCGAGGCCGCGGAAACCACCTGACAAAACGCCGAATCAGGCCCGGCTCCGGGCCTGATCGATAATGGCCTTCATATCCCGAACCGCCTCTTTCAGACCGGTAAACACCGCGCGGGCGATAATGGCATGGCCAATATTCAATTCGTTGATACCGTGAATCGCCGCCACCCGCTCGGTGTTGTGATAATGCAGACCGTGGCCGGCATTGACGATCAGCCCTTTCTTGCGGGCATAGGCCACCGCATCGGCAATCGTCTTGAACGCAGCGTTCTCAGCCTCTGGCGTCTCCGCTTCGGCATACTCACCGGTGTGCAGCTCCACCACCGGCGCTCCGCAACGCACTGCGGCATCTATCTGGGCCGGGTCCGGGTCAATAAACAATGACACTTCGGAGCCAATGCGGGCGAGACGCTCACAGGCTTTGGCCACGCGGGATTCCTGACCCTCGACATCCAGACCGCCTTCGGTGGTCAATTCCTCACGCTTTTCCGGCACCAGGCAGACACATTCCGGCCGCACCTGCTCGGCGAACGCCAGCATGGCATCGGTAACGGCCATTTCCAGGTTCATCTTGGTCTGGAGCACTTCCTTGAGTAACAGCACATCCCGATCCTGGATATGACGCCGGTCTTCCCTGGGATGGATCGTGATGCCGTCCGCCCCGGCTTCCTCGGCCATCAGTGCTGCCTGCACCGGGTCGGGATACCGGGTTCCCCTCGCCTGGCGGAGGGTGGCTACGTGATCAATGTTGACGCCAAGCAGTACTCTAGGATTCATGGGATTCTCCCCGAAGGTGAGTGAAAAGGCTGCGACTGTTCAGGGGGCGACCCTGCAGAAGATAGTCAATCAGTACCCGCATGACCCGTTTCGCCAACCGCCGGGCGCTGTCCGATTGCAGATCATCGCGGGCCAAATCCAGTAAAACATCACCCGGGAGATTCCGCAGGCGCACACCCGGTGACAGCCCGAAAACAATGCCCTGCTCCGGATCATAACAATACTCCCGGCCGGGCTCGACGGATTGCCCGCTATCAGTGGCGAGGTCCCAGGCGAAGTCGAAGCCCAGGGCGGCGGCAAAGGCCCGTTCGAACCTCCGCAGCACCGGCTCAACATCCGTGGTGTCGGACAGCTGCCGGATGGCATCTATATAGGCTGCAAAGAGGGTCGGATGGGGGTCAGCTGCGGGCAGAACCCGTTGCAAGAGTTCATTCAGGTAAAGGCCGCTGTATAGTGAAACTGTCCGACTCAGGGTCGGGCCGGTTCGGACATCTACCTGGGTAAGGGTTTTCAGGTCGCCCCGGCCGGCCCAGTCCACGATCAGGGGCTGAAAAGGTTGTAGCTGGGCTTTCAGGGGGCTTTTCGCGCTGTTCGCGCCCCGGGCGATGACGGTCATCCGGCCATGGTTCAGGGAAAACAGATCCACCATAAGGCTGGTTTCCCGCCAGGGGCGGCGATGAAGGACATAAGCCGGCTCCTGCAGCTCAGGCCCCTTCATAACCGCCTCAGAGGTCGTTCATGCCCAGGCTCTTCAGGGCCCGGTCGCTGTCTGCCCAGCCGCGCTTCACCTTGACCCAAAGTCTGAGCATGATTTTGCTGTCGAACAGTCGCTCCATGTCCGTGCGAGCCTCCTGACCAATCCGACGCATCCGCTCGCCCTTCTCGCCGATGATGATCTTCTTCTGACCTTCGCGCTCGACCAGGATCAGGGCGGAAATGTGCAGGGTCTTGCCCTCCCGCTTGAACTCCTCGATCTCCACGGCCACGGAGTATGGCAATTCGGCCCCCAACTGGCGGGTAATCTTTTCCCGGACAATCTCCGATGCCAGGAAACGTTCACTGCGATCGGTGATCTGATCGTCCGGGTAGAAGTGGATACTCTCAGGCAGGTAGCGCCCGACCGCCTCTTCCAAAGGCTCGAGATTGGTCTCTTTCAGTGCCGAAAGCGGAATGATCTCGGCAAATTCACGCTTTTTCGAGAGCATATCCAGATGCGGTAGCAGGCTTTCCCGCTTTTCGATCTTATCGACCTTGTTTACCGCCAGAATCACCGGGCATTTCAGCCGGCTGAGCTTCTCCAGCACCATCTCATCCGCGGTGGTCCAGGCCAGCTGGTCCACCACGAAAACCACCACATCGACATCAATGAGCGCAGAGGTGGCGGCCTTGTTCATATAACGGTTGATGGCCCGTGGCTCTTCCTCGTGCATGCCCGGTGTGTCCACATAGATCGCCTGGACCGGACCGACGGTCTTGATACCAAGCACCTGATGACGGGTGGTCTGAGGCTTGCGGGAGGTAATGCTCAGTTTCTGCCCGAGGATGTGATTGAGCAGCGTGGACTTCCCGACGTTCGGACGACCGACGATGGCCACGAAACCGCAACGACTGTCCGGGTTTTCCGGACGGGTGATATCGTTCATTACTGATTCTCCACGCCCAGTTCTTTCAGGGCGTTACGGGCTGCCTGCTGCTCGGCCACCCGGCGGCTGCTACCAGTCCCGGTGGTCTTTCGGTCCAGCGAAGGCAGCGCACAGGATACGTGAAATGTCTGGTTGTGAGCCTCGCCGTCTACGGAAATGACGTCATAGCGTGGCAATGGAAACTGGCGGGACTGGAGGTATTCCTGCAAACGGGTCTTGGGATCTTTCTGGGTATCCTGGAGATCAAGCTTCTCCAACCGGTGTTCAAACCAACGCAGGACCTGCTCCCGGCAGGTGTGAAAATCGCTGTCCAGGTAGATGGCGCCGATGATCGATTCCACGGCATCGGCCAGGATGGATTCCCGACGGTAGCCTCCGCTTTTCAACTCTCCGGAGCCCAGCCGGAGGTAACCTCCAAGCTGGAATTCCCGGCCAATCTCAGCCAGGGTCACGCCCTTGACCATCCTGGCCCGCAGGCGGCTCAGCTGGCCTTCTCGGGCTTTTTCGAAGTGCAGAAACAGATACTCGGCAATCACCATGTTCACGATGGAGTCGCCGAGAAATTCCAGACGCTCGTTATTCTGGTTTCCGTAGCTCCGGTGAGTAAGTGCCAGCAGAAGTCGCTCCGGCGATTTGAACTGATAGCCGATGCGTCGCTGTAACTGATCCAGGTCCGGTTGTGAACTCACTTGCCCTTCATCTCATAGGTGTGTTTGAAGTGAACCACCGTATCCACATTGCTGAACAGGTTGTTACGCACTTCGTAATCAACGTTGATGACGACCAGGTCGCCATCCTTATCGACTGAAATGTTCTTGGCATCAAAGCCCCGGACATTGTTCACACTGAGCCGCTTGTTAATCAGTGTGCGAACCTGGGCTGGCCCCATCTGAGAGAGGCCTTCTGTACCATCCAGGCTTTCCAGCGCTTCCTGAATGGTGATGTCATCAAGGTAGGCGGGACCCAGCTTGATCACCAGCGTCAGCAAGCCACCAAAAAACAGCACCATAACCATCATGGTCAATGCCGAGGCACCCCGCTGACGGCCCATGCCGGAAAGATTGTTTTTCTGCATTATGACTGCGCTCCAGATAGTCCGAATTACTCGATTCCGCCTACACGATCAAAGGATGGCAGACTGGTTAGGGATTTCCAGTGCATCCAGATAGCGAAGGCCTTGCCCACTACCAGCTCGTCCGGGACCGTGCCCCAGTAGCGGCTGTCATTACTGTTATCGCGATTGTCACCCATGACAAAATAATGGCCTTCGGGCACCACCCACTCGCCCTCACCACTGCCACCGGGCCGGCCCATGGTCAGGAAAATGTCGTGTTCGACTTCACCCAGGTCCTCACGACGCAGCTCCATCGGCGGGAGTCTGGCGATAAATCGGGTTTCGACCTTCTCCCCGTTGATGTACAGCTGCTTGTCACGATAGCGAACATGATCGCCGGGCAGGCCAATCACTCGTTTGATGTAGTTGGTCTGGCCATCTTCCGGATAGCGGAACACCATGACATCGCCGCGCTGGGGATCGCCGACGGGAACCACTTTGGTTCCGGCAACAGGCAGCCTTAGGCCGTAGGCGTATTTGTTCACCAGAATGAAGTCGCCCACCTCAAGGGTCGGCAGCATGGATCCCGATGGAATCTGAAAGGGCTCCACCAGGAAGGAGCGCAGCACCAAGACAATCGCCAGTACCGGAAAAAACGATCGGCTCAGGTCGACCAGGTAGGGCTCTTTCGGCTCCTCCGATTCCTCCGATGAGCCCTCACCGACCTCTCCGGAAGCACCACTGGCACGGTAGGCAGAAAGCCGGCGCTCACGAAGAAACAGCTTGTCCGCCAGCCAGATCAGACCTGTCGCAAAGGTCAGCACCACCAGTACCAGGGGAAAATCAATATCCATCCGGGAAGCCTTTTATTTATCTACTTTCAATACGGCAAGAAACGCTTCCTGAGGCACCTCGACATTACCCAGCTGCTTCATACGCTTTTTACCTTCTTTCTGCTTCTGCAGCAGTTTCTTCTTCCGGCTGACGTCACCACCGTAACACTTGGCGGTTACGTTCTTGCGCAGCGCCTTGACCGTGACCCGCGACACCACCTGGTTGCCGATGGCGGCCTGAATGGCAATATCGAACATCTGCCGAGGAATCAGTTCCTTCATCTTTTCGATCAGCTGCCGACCTTTGTGATGAGCCTGTTCTTTGTGCACGATCAAGGCCAGGGCATCAACTCGTTCGCCATTGATCAGTACATCCAGCCGCACCAGGTTGGCGGTCTGGAATCGGGTAAAGTGATAGTCCAGTGAGGCAAAGCCGCGGCTGGCAGACTTGATCCGGTCGAAGAAGTCCATCACCACCTCCGCCATGGGCAGCTCATAGGTAAGCTGAACCTGGGTGGTCATGAAGTGCATGTTCTTCTGAACGCCACGCTTTTCCTCGCACAGGGCGATGACGTTGCCGATATGTTCCTGGGGCACCAGGATATTCGCTTCCACAATCGGCTCACGCATTTCCTCAATGGAACCAATATCCGGAAGCCGCGACGGGTTGTCTACCGACAGAGTCTCACCCTGCTTGGTAACCACCTCATAGATCACCGTTGGTGCGGTGGTAATCAGGTCGATGTCGTATTCCCGCTCCAGCCGCTCCTGGATAATCTCCATGTGCAGCATGCCCAGGAAACCACAGCGGAAACCGAAACCGAGGGCATCGGAGTTTTCCGGCTCGAAAAACAGGGAGGCATCGTTCAGGGTGAGCTTTTCCAGGGCATCCCGGAAATCGTTGTAGTCATCGGCACTGACCGGGAACAGCCCGGCATAAACCTGGGGTTTGACCTTCTTGAACCCGGGAAGCATGGGGGTCTGTTCGGCAAACTTCTGATGCACGATGGTGTCACCCACCGGCGCACCGTGGATATCCTTGATACCGGCCACAACAAAGCCAACGTCACCGGATTCGAGTACGTCAGTGTCTTTCGGCTTGGGATTGAATATACCGACCTTGTCGGCGTTCCAGGCCTTGCCGGTAGACTTGATAACGATCTTGTCACCCTTTTTCAGGGTACCCTCGGTCACCCGCACCAGAGATACCACGCCGAGATAGTTGTCGAACCAGGAATCGATGATCAGAGCCTGCAGCGGCGCATCCCGGTCACCCTTGGGCGGCGGGATCTTCTTGATCAAATCCTCAAGCACGTCTTCAACACCCATGCCGCTTTTGGCGCTGCAGCGGACCGCATCAGAGGCTTCGATACCGATGATATCCTCGATCTCCGCCGCTACCCGCTCCGGCTCGGCCTGGGGCAGATCCATCTTGTTCAGAACCGGCACCACTTCCAGCCCCTGCTCAATGGCGGTATAGCAGTTGGCCACGGACTGGGCCTCGACGCCCTGCCCGGCATCCACCACCAGCAGGGCCCCTTCGCAGGCATAGAGCGAGCGTGATACCTCGTAAGAAAAATCCACATGGCCCGGGGTGTCGATGAAGTTCAGTTTGTATTCCTGACCGTCACGGGCTTTGTAATTCAGAGTGACACTCTGGGCCTTGATGGTAATCCCCCGCTCCCGCTCAAGATCCATGGAATCCAGGACCTGCTCGGCCATTTCACGGTCGGTCAGGCCGCCGCAAACCTGGATAAAACGGTCTGCCAGCGTGGATTTGCCATGGTCGATGTGGGCGATGATGGAAAAGTTACGGATTCGGCTCAGTTCAGTCACAGACAATGAATACTCAGTTAAGACGAAGGATTGAGCCCGGAGAGGCCGCTACCGGGGTCCGGGAACGGCGTGATTTTACCGGTTACCGGCCGCCATTGCCATGATCAGGAAATCAGCGGCCTTT
This sequence comes from Marinobacter sp. CH_CUG1437-1, assembly GCF_037029655.1. Lineage (NCBI taxonomy): Bacteria > Pseudomonadati > Pseudomonadota > Gammaproteobacteria > Pseudomonadales > Marinobacteraceae > Marinobacter > Marinobacter sp. CH_CUG1437-1. Next base: position 169,328 of record NZ_JAYMEW010000005.1, read on the forward strand.
CGTACTGCCGGATCAGGAAACCAATGAGGGCATCCTCGTCCAGCGGATAGCTGAACAGGTTCCCCTGGCACTGGGCGCAGCCATGGGTTTTGAGGAAGCTCAGCTGCTGCGGGGTTTCCACACCCTCTGCGACCACCGTGAGATGGAGCTTGCGGGCCAGGGCAATGACCGCCGATGCGACGTCCGTCGCACTGACATTGTAAGGAATATCCCGAATGAAACGGTGATCGATCTTGATCACATCGAGCGGCAACTGTTGCAGCGAGACCAGCGAACAGGAACCGGTCCCAAAATCGTCGAGAATCAGGCAGACCCCAAGATCATGGAGCGATACCAGCAACTCCCGGAGCATTCGCGGATCTTCATTGAGCAGTTCCGCCGGCATTTCGAGCTCCAGGCGCTCGGGTGAAACGCCTGTTTCCGTAATAACCTGCCGGATCATGTCCAGAAAGCCCGAATCGGTCAGCTGTCGAACCGACAGATTCACCGCCATTTTCAGGGATTCAAAACCGGCCCGCTCAAGAGCCTGCACCTGAATACAGGCCTGCCGCAGGGCCCACTCACCGAGGCGCACAATCAGACCCGTCTCCTCGGCCAGACCGATGAACTGCTGGGCAGAGACCAGGCCCTTCTCAGGGTGATGCCAACGCAGGAACGCCTCAACCCCGATGACCCGTTCACTGGCCAGATCAATCTTCGGCTGGTAATGCAGAACGAAGCGGTCGCCGCCCAGGGCCGTCGCCAACTCCTCCTGCTGCAGAAGACGGCGGGCCGCCTTGATATTCATGGCCGGCGTGAAGAACTGGAAAGTATTCCGCCCGAGCTCCTTGGCGCGATACATGGCCAGGTCGGCATATTTCATCAGGGTCCCGGCATCCTCGCTGTCGTGCGGGATCATGGTAATGCCAATACTGACCGTGATCCCGACTTCGTGATCGTTCAGCCGGATCCGCTGGCACAAACTGCGCAGGATCGTCTCTGCCACCTTGCTGGCGGCGTCCGAATCGCTGATGCGGGACAATAACACCACAAACTCGTCGCCGCCGAGCCGGGCAACCGAGTCCTCCTCGCGAACACACCCCACCAGCCATTGGGCCACCTGGCGCAGGAGCTCGTCACCGGAATCATGCCCCAGGGTATCGTTGATACGCTTGAACCCGTCCAGGTCCAGGAACATGAGTGCGGCCGGCTCACCGCTTCGGCGGCTGCGGCTGACCACATGGTTGAGTCGGTCACGGAACAGTTGCCGGTTCGCCAGACCAGTGAGCGGATCGTAGAAGGCCAGCCGGTGCAGCTCCGATTGGGCGGCCTTGAGCTGGGTCAGATCGCGCAGACTGAGCACGACGCCATTAACACCGGGCACCGACAACATGGCGGTGAAGGTGCCTTCCATATCCCGCCACTGCCCCTCGGCATCGCGAATACGAACCCGAATCACCGGCATCTGTTTGCCCGGCGACTGCACGGAATCGTCAAAGCCTTTCTTCAGCTGAGGCCAGTCATCACCGTGGACCAGCTCTTCAAAGTCCAGTGACTGAACCTGGTCTGGCTCGAAGCCAAGAATATCGAGGCTGGACGGGCTCGCATACAGAGCTTTGCCCGCGCGATCCATCACCAGAGTAACATTGGCGGCGCCCTCGGTAATCGCCCGATACCGACCGGCACTGATCTGCGCCATCAGGCGTGACCGGATCAGGGCCAGCACGAAGAGGAACAACAAGGCACTGATCACCAGGCCGCTGCCCAGAACGATTGGGGGGCGTGGGTCCGATGCCAGAAAATCAAAGGCGGGGGTGGAGCGGGTCTGCAACAGCCAATCGCGACCACCGTGGCTGATTGTCTGGCTCATCTGGAAACTGAATTCGTTATCGAGGGAACCCAGATTGGAGCCATACATCAGGTTCTGCCGGTCCACCACCCCGGCATCGTAGATGCGGACATCCAGAAATGGCGAAATGAGGCCGACGATTCCGTCGATCAGGTTGTTCATCCGGAAGGCACTGAACACGTAACCGGCCAGCATCATGCGACGCTCGGCCCTGATCTCGGGCACGGTCCCGCCCTGGTACACCGGGTAATACATCAGGAAACTTGCCTGATCTTCGCCGAGCTCCTCCTGAACCAACACCACCTTGGCAGTCACGGTGGGGACGGCCTCATCACGTGCCTGTTCCATGGCCCGACGATGGATGGGATCGCTGAAGGCATCGTAGCCAAGGGCCCGGCGATTGCGTTCAGTGCCCGGCTCCAGGTAAACCATGGGATAGTAATAAGGGCCACTGCCCAGCGGATTCACAAGGTAATTGTGTACCCCCTCCGCCCGGACAGACGCAATGTGATCGGCCATCTGGCGGACACCGATACGGCGAACATAGCCAATACCCTGAATGCCGGGGTAGTAACGGTTAATATCCACCTTGTCGACATATTCGCGCCACTGATCGCGGGAAACATCACCGGTCACTGCAAACAGACCGGCACTACCAGCCAGCACCTGTTCGTAGTTCAGCAGGCGTTCTTCGATGGCGGATTTCAGTTGCAGGGATTGGGTGCGAAAGCGGGCTTCCGTGCGGTCTTCGACCAGCCTGATGGAAACCTGCCAGAGCAGTACGGTGACGGCAATGGCAACTGCAAAAATCAGCCAGGCAACCCAGGCATTGCGAAATTCGAGTAACTTGCGAAGAGAGAGTTCCTGTCTGTTCATCATGGGGCTGGTCCGTTCCATGGCCACTCGTTTTTATTGGTCGACCAAGTATAACAAAAGCCCCCGCAGGTGTCGTTTCCGACACCTGCGGGGGCTTTTGGATTAGCCAGACCGGTTCAGCCGGGCAATATCAGGGCTTCATCACCAGGTACAGAGCACGCCCCTGACGCACCACCCGTACCGATACCGCCTTGCCCTCGGGCAGTGACCGCACGGCTTCGCGGAACTCCTCTACGGATCTCACTTTCTTGCGGTTAATTTCAGTGATCACATCGCCCGCCCGAATGCCGGCATCAGCCGCAGCACCTCGGGCAACATTATTGACCACAACGCCGCCTTCAACACCCATGGAGTCGGCCATATCCGCAGGAAGCGGCTCAACCATCATGCCCAGAGGCGCCGACGCGGGACCACTGCTGTCGCTGGACGGCGCTGAAGCCTGCTGACTTCCCTCCTCGGGGAGTCGACCAATTTCAACCTGAAGTTCGATCTCTTCGCCACCACGGAGGACTTGCAGCTCGGCCGTTTCACCAACTGGAGTGCGGCCCACCATAGGTGGCAAATCAGAAGAAAGCTGAACCTCATCGCCATCATAGCTGAGAACAATATCCCCAGCCTGAAGACCGGCTTTCTGAGCTGGTGAGTCCGCCATGACTTCGGCGATCAGCGCGCCGCGGGGACGTTTCAGGCCAAAGGACTCGGCCAGATCACGGTTGACCTCCTGAATCAACACCCCGAGCCAGCCGCGGGACACCGAACCCTTGTCGCGCAGTTGGCGGAATACATTCATTGCATCGTCAATGGGGATGGCAAACGAGACGCCCATGAAGCCGCCGGATCGGGTATAGATCTGGGAGTTGATACCCACAACTTCGCCATCCAGGTTAAACAGAGGGCCGCCTGAATTGCCGGGATTAATCGCCACATCAGTCTGGATGAATGGCACGTAGTTTTCCGACGGGAGTGAGCGACCCAGGGCGCTGACGATTCCGGCAGTTACCGTATAGTCGAACCCGAACGGCGAACCAATCGCAAAGACCCATTCACCAACTTTCAGATCCCGGGACTGGCCTACTTTCACGACTGGCAGGTCATCGCCGTTTTCAATCTTGAGCACAGCCATATCGGAACGGGGATCGGTTCCAACCAGGGTTGCAGGCAGTTCGCGGCGGTCGTTCAGACGAACGATGATCTCATCAGCACCTTCAACCACATGGTTGTTGGTCAGTACGTAGCCGTCAGAGGATACGATAAACCCGGAGCCCATGGAGCGGCGCGGCTGCGAACTACCAGGCCCGCCACCAAATGGAGACTGGGGGCCGCGAAAGAAATCCTGGAAAAATTCGGGAAGCTGTTCGAGCTGGCGTTCATCGAACGGCATGCCAGGAGAGCGGGAATTTCCGCGTCGGGGCTCGGTGGTTGTACTGATGTTCACCACCGCACCGGCATTGTCTTCAACCAGCTCGGTAAAATCGGGCAAACTTCGGGCTACACTGGCCTGGCTCCACACCACCAGAAGCACGGTGGACAGTAAGAGAAACACAATGGCCGGCATCCTTGTGGATATAACATTCCGTAGCGGTTGGGCAACTGCTGTTGCACTCGACATGTAGTACCCCCTGTTGTTCTCACATCTAGGCGTAAATTTGGGGCTCACCCCATCGATTTTCAACTTACAAAACCGTAGGGTTTACGGACAGTTTTCAGAGGTAATCCGGTTTACCCGGACCAGATGGGGCTCATAATCCCGGTTACCGGCCCGCTGCCATTTTCGCCCTGCGAAAAAGCCCACGGCCAACCCAGCGACTGCAGCGAGCATCGCCGCGCCATCGTGCCCACCGGACAGCTGGTGACCAAGGACACTGGCAACCACCATCAGGATCAGCGGTAGGGCATAGACCAGAAGAGAAGCGCCCAGCAGGGCTTGCTCGTCAATACCGATGGTGACTTCATCCCCTACCCTGGCATTGACCGAGTTCATTACCAGGATCTGGTTGGCGCGCCCGCCAGATGCCGCGGCCAGCACTTTCTGACCACAGCCACTGCGAGCTGCACAACTCTGACAGGCACTGGTTCGAATCGTCTGGACCCAGACCCGGTCGCCCTTGAGCGCGACAACCTTGCCGGTTTCGGTAATCACGATTCAGCCGCACCCAGGGCCAATGAATCTTCGATGCGTACCGACTCAGCAACCTGACGGGCTGTTTGCGGCGGTAGTTCGCCCACGACGGTGACCAGGAAGGCGCTCTCTCCTTCCTTTACCTCATGCATGTAAACCGTCGTGGCGCCAATTTTGGAGGCGCCAGTGGGCATGGTTACCGGCCCGGCCGGCTCAACAAACACCGAGAAAGCTGCCAGGCCATCGGAGAAGGCAACGGCCTGGCCCTTGCCGGAACGGGGTGCGGCGGCGGGCACAAAACCGTCGGGACGCCAGCCCAGCCGCCAGCCGTTCATACGTTGCCCCACGGCTGCCGGGGAAGCGGGCTCATCCAGCGTTCTGGAAATTTCCCGACCTTCGGTACGGATTTCAAATTCGGTGTCGGGAATGTCCTCGCCAATGTGCAGGCTGGTGAACTGGAACTGCTCAAGCACCTCACCCTCAGCATTCCTGACGTGACTCTTTACCAACAGCCCGGTGGATTTCTCCAGCCAGAGTCTGTGACTATAGCGGTAAGAATCTCTGGCGCTCAGCGCCACCGAAACCACTTCATAGCCGGCGACCCGGTCCTCGCCTTTCATTTCCGCACGATACCAGCGGCTCACCGGTACCAGTTGGCTTGTGAATGCTTCGGCAAACGGGCCTGATGGAATCACCTGATCAAGCTTCACACGGCCGGTTTCGGGGAGCACGCAAACCACGTTCATGCCTTTGCGAACGATTTCGCCGCTGCCACCATCCTGCAGAACCAGTCGCTCCTCGACAACACCATCGCGGTAGCGATGGGCAATCTGCATGGAGTGAACACTCTCGCCGCGGGCGTACACAAACACGCCACGATAGGAGGTCATGTTCAATGCCGGCCCCAGCTTTTCAAGCCAGGCGGATGCCTCTTCTTCGTCTGCCGCAGCCGGAAGCGGCGCGGCAAGCACAAGCAGAAGGCCCAAAAGCACTGACAGCGCCTGGCATCGGGACAACTTGATAAAGGTATGGGGCATAACGACACTTGCTCCGGGGTTCAGTAGCCGGCGCCATTGGCGCTGACCAGGCGGGCATAGCCGACGGCACCACGCCCGGCACCTACGCTGTTATGCTGCGCATGCTCGAGCAGGTAACGGCTCATGTATTCCCACTGTTCCTCATCCAGACCCTGCAGGGCAATCTCCCTGACCGGTGGTTCCTGCACAGACGTTTCCGGTGCGGCCGCAGTCACGGACTGAACCGGACCGGCACCGGGCGAGTCCCAACCTGCACCAGCGCCAAACCCGACCAGCAGAGCCATCGCAACCATAGCCGCCGCCGGCCAGTGCCATCGACCCACTCTGCTGTCCTGGACAACCGGCTCTGACCGGGCTGTGGCGGGACCGCGGCCATCAAGCAATTCACGGACAGCAACACTGACGTCCATTCCATGGGCCGGGGAGTGGCCATCATGCATGAGATCCCGCACGTCCTGCCAACGCTGCCACTGTGCCCGTACGTCATCCTGGCTATCGTGTGACAGCAGGCGACGTACCGACAGTTCGTCAGCTTCGTCGTCCATCATGGCGGACAATGTTTCTCTGAGACGATCATCCATGGGATGCAACCTCGATTACGTCACGGAGTGATTGAGTAAAGGTCCAAGATGCCTATCAACCGCATCCCGGGCCCTGAATATTCGTGAGCGGACAGTGCCGATCGGACACTCCAGGATGCCTGCGATATCCTCATAACTCAGGCCATCGTATTCCCGGAGCAAAAAGGCAGAGCGCAGCTCCTCGGGAAGCTGGGCGATAGCCCTGTTCAGTTCTTTCTGGAGCTGTTCCCGTTGCAAAAGCCTTTCTGGTGATGCAGTGTCCCGGAGTCGTGAGCCATCATCGAAATTCTCCGCCTCGGCCGAGTCGGCACTACCCCGCGGGCGCCGCCCCCGGGACTCCAGATAATTCTTCGCAGTGTTCACGGCTATCCGGTAGAGCCACGTATAAAAGGCGCTGTCGCCCCGGAAACGCTCAATTGCCCTGAACGCTTTGACGAAGGTCTCCTGGGTCAGATCCATGACTTCCTGGCTGTCGTAGACGTACCGGCTGATGATTGAGGCGACCCTGGACTGGTATTTGACCACCAGAAGATCGAAGGCGGCGCGATCACCATTACGCACCTTGCGTACCAGTTGCAGGTCTGTCTGGCTGTCTGGGTGATCGCCCTGTCGTTTCTCTGTATCCGGAGTCATGACCTGGTTGCCGGGATTCCCTGATTTGATGGCCAGCTGTCCGGCCTGTACCAAGTTGCGCTGCGTCATTGATGCTATCCGGCGTCCGTTAATGGAACGGGCTGAAGCCTCCTGGCAGGCGGCTCACCCTGTCAGGCCAAATAGACAGCAAGCGTAAAGTTTAGTTCAATACACGTCCACATTATGGCCTGCGATAACGACCCGATGCCACAGTCCTTCGAATACGATGTTCTCATTATCGGCAGCGGCGCTGCCGGCCTCACCGTCGCCCTCAATCTGCCAGAGCATCTGAAAGTCTGCGTGGTGAGCAAGGCGCAGATCAGCAGTGGAGCAACCCTCTGGGCGCAAGGCGGAATCGCTGCGGTCCTGGATGATCAGGATTCCACTGAAAACCACATTACTGACACCCTGAATGCTGGCGCTGGCCTTTGCCACGAAGACGCCGTACGTTTCACCGTGGAGCACGGCAAGGAGAGCATCGATTGGCTGATCGATTCCGGCGTTGATTTTACCCGGGACCGCGATGAGCATTACCACCTTACGCGGGAAGGTGGGCACAGCCACCGGCGCATCATTCACGCAGCAGATGCCACCGGCCATGCGGTTTCAACGACTTTGACGTCCCAGGCAGAGGCGCGTCCGAACATCGAGCTCATGTCGGGAAGGGTGGCAGTCGACCTGATCACCAATCGCAAACTGTCGCTGCCGGGAAACCGATGTGTCGGTGCCTATATCCTGAATCTTGAAGACAACCATGTGGAGCTGTTCCGGGCACGATTCACGGTGATTGCTACCGGTGGTGCCTCCAAGGCCTATCGCTATACAACGAATCCGGACGGTGCCTCCGGAGACGGGATTGCCATGGCGTGGCGGGCGGGGTGTCGCGTCGCTAACATGGAATTCAATCAATTCCACCCAACGTGCCTGTACCACCCCCACGCCAAATCCTTTTTGATCACGGAAGCGGTCAGGGGCGAGGGTGGCCTGCTCAAACTCCCCGACGGGTCCCGGTTCATGGATCGCTTTGACGAGCGTGGCGAGCTGGCACCAAGGGATATCGTTGCCCGGGCCATTGACCATGAGATGAAACGACTGGGCGCTGATCATCTGTACCTGGACATCAGCCACAAACCCGCCGACTTCATCAAACACCACTTCCCCACCATTTACGGGAAGTGCCTGGGCTTTGGCATTGATATCACCCGCGAGCCCATTCCCGTGGTTCCGGCAGCCCACTATACCTGTGGCGGCGTCATGAGTGACGAGCGGGCCAGAACGGACGTAAATCAGCTCTATGTGGTTGGCGAGGCCGCCTTCACCGGACTCCATGGTGCCAACCGCATGGCCAGTAACTCTCTGCTTGAGTGCCTGGTGTATGGACGCGCCGCCGCTGCGGATATTACGCGCCGGGAAGCCGACATTCCGCCACCGCCAGAAGCCCCGGACTGGGACGAAAGCCAGGTACGGGATTCTGATGAAGACGTTGTTATCTCCCATAACTGGGATGAGCTGCGCCATTTCATGTGGGACTACGTGGGCATTGTGCGGACCACCAAGCGGCTCCAGCGGGCCAAGCACAGGGTGGACCTGCTGTCCGCAGAGATCGGAGAGTTTTACAGCAATTACCGTGTGACCAACGACCTGCTGGAACTTCGGAACCTGGTCACCGTCTCCGACCTGATCATCTGTTCGGCACTGCAGCGTAGGGAAAGTCGGGGGTTGCACTACACACTGGATTATCCGGGACTACTCAACGAGGTCCGTGATACCGTACTGGTTCCCACGACCTACCGAACGCTCGCGCCCTGAACCAACGCCGACTGTTACAATCGATTCAATGGTAAACACTATGTCAGAGACACCTGCATCGTCCGAAAAAGCAGAATTCAACCGCCTGTGGTGGCATAGCCGTCGCGGGATGCTGGAGCTGGACAACCTCCTGATTCCATTCATGGAGGAAGCCTTTCGCGATCTGGACGCCGAAGATCAGGCCCGCTACAAGAAACTGCTCGCCTGTGAGGACAGCGACATGTTCGAGTGGTTCATGCAGCGCAGCCGCCCGGCAGATCCGGACCTCCAACGTATGGTCGACATCATCCTCAAGCGTGTCCAGCCGTATTGAGCTGACGCTCACCCCCTCCCTGCTGGTTGGCGCTCTGGCAGTGCTGCCCTGGCTGTTGCTGCTGGCGTTCCTTTTCATTGCGGCGCTGGCCGGCAAGTTATGGCTACTCACTGCAGCGCCCATTGCGCTCGGCCTAGCTGCGATGCAGTATCGGTCCAACGGTTTGCTCCGCGGAGGCGGGTCCGTCAATGGGCTTGTCGTCGAGGATGGCGAGTTGTACGTCAAGACCGGAGACAACCGGCAGGTTCAGGTCCGTCCATCGGCTTCCAGTCGTGTCTGGGCCGGACTGGCACTCTTGAAACTGCGTCCGACTGGCACCAGATTCCGGTCGTACAATACGATACTGCTGGCACCGTCATCCGGTAGACCGGGTAACGTTTCGAAATACGATTTTCGTCGCCTGCGGGTATGGCTCAGACTGGGCCGATCCGGGCAACCATCCATCTGATCCACCAATCTGGAGCACGCCATGACCGACACAGACTCTCCTGTATCAGCCGTTGCAGACTTCCCCCTACCCAATAGCGGCTGGGCGGTTCTCGACGACCGGGTGGTTGTGCGGATCAGCGGCCCGGGCACCGACAAGTTTCTCCAGGGCCAGTTCAGCCAGAACCTGGACGAGGTAACCCCGGATCGCTCCCCGCGAGCGGCAGCGGCGACGCCCAAGGGCCGCGCCTACTGCCTCACCCGCATGGTCCGGGCCGGTGACGACATCCTGATGGACTTTCCCTCCGAGCTCGCTGACGACATCATCAGCCACTTGCGCAAGTACTTGATGCTGTTTCGCGGGACCACCATGGAGCTGGCCCAGGAAACCAGCATCGTCGGGATTCTGGGCAATGAGCTGGCCGAAAAGCTCGCCGAAACTGCAATGGGCAGCCTGAGGGAACCGGGTGACTCTTGCGTACTCCGTGACGGCATCCTTGTGAAAACCCAATCGACAGCTGAAGGCACGGCCCGCTTCGAGTTCTGGCATACCCGGGGTGGCGAAATAACACTACCCGCCAGCGACCGGATGTCGGTGGCAGACTGGCAGGCATCCGAGATTGCGTCGGGTGTCGCCTCCCTCACGGCCGCCACCCAGGAATCCTTCGTGCCACAGATGCTGAACTGGCAACATGTAGGCGGGGTTCATTTCAAAAAGGGCTGCTACACGGGTCAGGAAGTGATTGCCCGCATGCATTTCCTGGGGCAATTAAAAAAAAGCCTGTTCCGGTTCCGTGCGGAAGAGGCGAAAGAGCTGCCCGCCCCCGGAAGCGCTCTGTTTGCTGGCGAGCGATCCGTGGGAGAAGTCGTCAACTCGATCAGATACCGTGACGGCAGCATGGAACTGCTCGCCGTTGTGCGCCACGATGCCTCCGACGCCCCCATTCATCCGGAGGGCCTGCCGGAGGTAGTTCTGGAGCCTCTGCCGCTGCCCTACTCGGTGCCTGAAAGGGAAAAAAGCGCACAATCAGATACATAAGTTGACAGGCAAACGCGCCAGAATTTGCTATTTTGCTATGCAGTAGCTCACATATTTGATTGTTCGGACCGTGACTCGGACATTCCGGCCACTCGTCGAACTCTTTAAGCGGACCTTTACTGACCATGTCGAATATTGTTGAAACCATCAAAGCCGATCTCAACGCAGCTATCGAAAATGACAAGCTGGTGCTGCCCACCCTTCCCGAAGTAGCTCTTCAGGTCAGAGACATTGCGCAATCCGAGGATTCTTCAATAGCGGACCTGGTGAAGGTCATCAGCAATGACACGGCCCTGTCCGCCCGCATTATCCGGGTGACCAATAGCCCGCTGTTCCGCGGCAGCCGCGCCATCGAGAATCTGAACATGGCGGTAAGCCGCCTCGGCATGGCCTATACCAGCAACCTGGCCATGGGTCTGGCAATGGAGCAGATGTTCCAGGCCACCTCCGACATGATCGACAAGCGCATGCGGGCCACCTGGCAGACCAGCACCGAAGTGGCCGGTGTCTGCCATGTTCTGGCGCAACACTACACCAAGCTCAAGCCGGACCAGGCCACCCTTGCAGGCCTGGTGCATCTGATCGGCGTGCTGCCGATTCTGCGCTATGTGGAAGACCAGGATATCCAGATCAGCAGCATCATGTTGGATAATGTGGTCGATGAGCTGCATCCGAAGATCGGGGCGACCATCCTCAAGAAGTGGGATTTCCCGAAGGAGTTGCAGAACGTTCCCCTCGAATACGCCAACTTCAGCCGCCAGGTTCCCGCTGCGGACTATGCGGATCTGGTCATGGTGGCTAATCTGCAGCTGGTTGCAGGTTCAGAGCATCCCTGGAACGAAATGGACTGGACGAAGATTTCGGCGTTTGATCGTCTTGGGTTGGATCCCAATATCGACATGAGCGAGGAAGAGGATCTGAACGCCCAGATGGAAGCAGCCATGGCGCTGCTTCAGTAATTTGTGCTGGGAGTTTGACCGCCCGTCTTCAAGATGGGGTCAGGCTCCCAAAACACGCTGTAAATACATCCCTGTACGCTCGGCTCCGCCATCCATGGCTCCGCACGGTTCTGGGAGCCTGACCCCATCCCGAAGACTACTTTCGGGCAGACCTTCAGCTCTTCTTGTATCTCTCGATCAACTCAGCTTTGCTGGGCAACGCCCAGTTAACGGTGGGCTTTCCCTGCCGTTGCAACCAGTCGTTCGCCTTTGAGAAGTGTTTGCAACCGAAGAAGCCCCGGTAAGCGCTCAGTGGCGAGGGATGGGGGCCATCGAGGACGAGGTGCTTGGTGCGGTCGATGTGCTGGCCTTTCTTTTTGGCGTAGCTGCCCCAGAGCAGGAATACCACGCCTTCCCGTTCACGGTTAATGGTTTCGATGACTTTGTCGGTGAAGGTTTCCCAGCCTTTGCCCTGGTGGGCGCCGGCCTGGCCCTGGACGACGGTGAGGACGCTGTTGAGTAGCAATACGCCCTGTTCTGCCCAGGGTTGAAGGCAGCCGTGATCGGGCGGAGCAATGCCCAGGTCGTCCTGAATTTCCTTGAAGATGTTGACCAGCGAGGGCGGGATGGCCACGTTCGGGCGCACGGAGAAGCACAGGCCGTGGGCCTGGCCGGGGCCGTGGTAGGGGTCTTGCCCGAGAATCACCACCCTTACGTTTTCCAGCGGCGTGCTGTTCAGTGCGTTGAAGCAGTGTTGGCTGGCGGGGAACAGGACTTTGCCGGCTTGCTCCTCGGCAGCCAGGAATTCCGCCAGGCCCTGCATGTAGGGCTGGCGGAATTCTTCGGAGAGATGTTCTTTCCAGCCCCGGTCGGGCCTGAGCTGGCTTGCCAGTACCTCAACCGGGCTCATGGATCACTCCTCGTCTTTGCGGCTTTCAGGCTTTTGTTCTGGGCGCATGGCCGGGAACAGGATGACGTCGCGGATGGAAGCCGAGTTGGTCAGCAACATGGCCAGGCGGTCGATACCGATGCCCTCGCCGGCGGTGGGCGGCAGGCCATATTCCAGGGCCATGACGTAGTCCTCGTCGTAGAACATGGCCTCGTCGTCACCGGCATCCTTCTCGGCCACCTGGGCCTGGAAGCGCTCGGCCTGGTCTTCGGCGTCGTTCAGCTCGGAGAATCCGTTGGCAATCTCGCGGCCTCCCACGAAGAACTCGAAGCGTTCGGTGACGAACGGGTTACTGTCTTTGCAGCGGGCCAGGGGCGACACTTCTTTCGGGTACTCGGTGATAAAGGTCGGTTGCATCAGGCGATGCTCCGCCGTTGCCTCAAAGATCTCGATCTGCACCTTACCCAGACCCCAGCCTTCCTTGAGGTGAATACCCAGATCTTTGGCGACCTGGCGGGCGCTGGCCTCATCTGCCAGCTGCTCGGGCTTGATGTCCGGGTTATAGCGGAGGATGGCATCAACAACGGTGAGGCGCTCGAAGGTCTTGCCGAAGTCGTACTCGATGGTCTCTTCGCTGCCATCCGCCAGGGTGCGGGTGTTCACCACCGTGGTGGTGCCCAGCACTTTCTCGGTGATGGTGCGCAGCATGTCCTCGGTCAGATCCATCAGGTCGTTGTAGTCTGCGTAGGCCTGGTAGAACTCAACCATGGTGAATTCCGGATTATGACGGGTGGAAAGCCCCTCGTTCCGGAAGTTCCGGTTGATCTCGAACACCCGCTCAAAGCCGCCGACGACCAGGCGCTTCAGGAACAATTCCGGGGCAATACGCAGGTACATGTCGATGCCCAGGGCGTTGTGATGGGTCACGAAGGGCCGCGCGGTGGCACCACCGGGAATCACCTGAAGCATCGGGGTTTCCACTTCCATGAACTCCCGGTCGGTGAAGTACTGGCGCATGGCGCTGATGATCTTCGAACGCGCATGGAACACCCGGCGACTGTCCTCGTTGACCATCAAATCGACGTAGCGGTGACGGTAGCGGGCTTCCGTGTCCGTCAGGCCCTTGTGCTTCTCAGGCAACGGACGCAGGGACTTGGTGAGCAGCACGTACTCATCCATGGTTACGTACAGGTCGCCCTTGCCTGACTTGGAAAGGGTTCCACGGACGCCCACGATGTCCCCCAGATCCCAGTGCTTGGTGTCTTTCTGGACATCCTTGGAAGCATAGATCTGGATCCGGCCAGTCATGTCCTGAACCACCTTGAATGCCTTGCGATCCAGCATCATGCGGCCGGCAATGGCCACCTTGATACCCAGGGACTCCAGCTCTTCCTTGGTTTTCTCGCCGTATTTTGCCTGCAGTTCGGCGGCGGTGGCGTCACGACGGAAGTCGTTCGGGAAGGCGTTGCCCTGGTCGCGCATCTCTGACAGTTTGGCGCGGCGCTCGGCAATCAGCTTGTTGTCCTCATGCTGTGCGGCATTCTGAGTTTGATCAGTCATTTTGGCTCACTAGGAATCGGGTTGTCCGGGTTAGCGTGGCAAAGGCGCTGGTTACAGCGCCATCTTCAGGCTGGCTTCGATGAACTTGTCAATGTCACCGTCCAGCACCGACTGGGTATTACTGGTTTCAACCTTGGTACGCAGGTCCTTGATACGGCTGTCATCCAGAACGTAGGAACGGATCTGGCTGCCCCAACCGATATCGGCCTTGGCGTCCTCGGCCTTCTGCTTCTCGGCGTTACGCTCCTGCATCTCGCGCTCAAACAGCTTGGCCTTCAGCTGTTTCATGGCCTGGTCCTTGTTCTGGTGCTGGCTCCGGCCAGCCTGACAGGCCACAACAATACCGGTGGGATTGTGGGTCAGACGCACCGCCGACTCGGTCCGGTTAACGTGCTGACCACCGGCGCCGGAGGCACGATAGACATCCACCCGCAAATCCGCCGGATTGATCTCGATCTCGAAGCTGTCATCTACTTCCGGTGATACAAACACGGAAGAGAACGAAGTATGCCTACGGTTGCCGGAATCAAACGGTGATTTACGCACCAGCCGGTGTACGCCGGTTTCGGTACGCAGCCAGCCATAGGCATAGTCGCCCTGGATGTGAATGGTGGCGCTCTTGATGCCCGCCACTTCACCTTCCATCAGCTCGACAATCTCGGCCTTGAAGCCACGGCGCTCAGCCCAGCGCAGGTACATACGCAACAGCATATTGGCCCAGTCCTGGGCTTCGGTGCCACCGGAACCAGCCTGGATATCGAGGTAGGCGTTGTTGGCGTCCATTTCACCGGAGAACATGCGGCGGAATTCGAGCTTTTCGAGCTCTTTATCAAGGCCCTCAAGATCGGACTCGATCTCGGCAACGGTGCCTTCGTCCTCTTCTTCTGCGGCAATATCCAGCAGGCCTTCGGCGTCTTCCAGGCCGGAGGTGAGGTTATCGATGGTCTTGACTATCAGCTCAAGATCCGCGCGCTCTTTGCCCAGCGCCTGCGCCCGCTCGGGGTCGTCCCAGACGCTTGGCTGCTCCAGTTCGCGCTCAACTTCGATCAGTCGCTCACTACGCTGATCGTAGTCAAAGATACCCCCTGAGCGCTTCAGTGCGCTCACGAAGCTCTTTGATCTTCGTCACAATGGGATTAATTTCCATGAAACCCTTACTCGCTCTTGAAAATGGAGAGTAAAAACAGAGGGCGGAGTTTACCGGAAATCAGTTCGTAAATCAGCCGTGGTTGACCGCTACTTCAGAGTAAGCGGGAGGCAGGCTTGATCAGGATAGCGGCTCGAGATAATCGACCAAAAGCTGAAGATTGGTCCGCCCCCGAAAGGTATTGGCATCCGGCTTATACACCACCCGGGCACCGGTTCGGGTGTAATCCGGCACTTCCGGCCCGGTATTGAAGGCAATGCCGTCAATGATCCCGCCGCCCTCAACCGGTTGCAGAACCAGCTTCAGATGGTTTTCACCGACGATTCTCTGGCCCACCACCCGAAACTCGCCGTCGAACAGCGGCTCCGGGAAATGCTGCCCCCAGGGGCCGGCCCGCTTGAGCAGTGCGGCGGTGTCCAGGGAAAGCTCTTCGAGGGCCAGAGGCCCATCGGTTGTGATGGCAGCCTCCAGGTCTTCGGCGGAGGCGCTGTCTCGCACGGCCCGATCGAAGGCTTCCGAGAAGGCATCCAGATCCGCTTTGGCCAGGGTCATGCCGGCGGCCATGGCGTGGCCGCCAAACTTCTTCAGCATACCGGGATGGCGGGAGTCGACCACGGCGAGCACATCACGGATATGCAGCCCGGGAATCGACCGGGCGGAGCCCTTGATATCCTCGCCGTTGTCATCCGGCGCGAAGGCAATGGTGGGCCGGTGGGTCTGCTCTCGAATACGTGCCGCGAGGATGCCGATGACACCCTGGTGCCAGTCGGGATCGAACAGGGCCAGGCCCCACGGCAGACCTTCAAGATCCAGGGACATGGAAGCAAGCAGACCCTGAGCCTGGGCTTTCATATCCTTCTCGATGGTGCGGCGCTCCCTATTGAAGGTATCCAGCTCCCGGGCCAGGCGCCTTGCTTCGTCCTGGCTGTCGGCGAGAAGGCAGGCAATGCCGATGCTCATATCATCCAGCCGCCCGGCGGCATTCAATCGGGGGCCGACCACAAACCCAAGATCGGTAGAACTGATTGCAGTATGATCGCGGCCGGCGACTTCAAGCAACGCAAGGATACCGGGCCGGGCCTCACCCTGCCTTATCCGGCGCAAGCCCTGCTCTACGAAAATCCGGTTGTTATGATCCAGGGGTACGACATCGGCGACTGTACCCAGCGCCACCAGGTCCAGGAGGCTCCCCAGATTGGGTTCAGGATCCGGGAGTTGATTGCTTTCCCGAAGCCGCTTGCGCAGTGCCGTGAGCACGTAGAACATGACACCAACACCGGCGGCGTTCTTGCTCAGGAATGGACAACCCGGCTGATTGGGATTGACGACGGCATCGGCGTCCGGGAGCTCATCACCGGCCAGATGGTGATCCGTCACCACGACTTTCACCCCGAGCTCTTTGGCCGCTCTGACACCTTCAACGGCGGATATACCGTTATCAACGGTGACCATCAGGTCGGGAAGCTCACCCTCATCGCGCAGCCGCTCAATAATGCCTGGCGTCAGGCCATAGCCGTCGGCAAAACGGCTGGGCACCCGAAAATCAATGCTCTGCAAACCGAGCATTGAAAGGCCAAGCATGGCTACGGCGGTGCTAGTGGCGCCATCGGCATCGAAATCGCCGAGCACCAGAACCCGCTGTTGCTGCTGGATCGCTTCCGACAGCAGCTCAACTGCCCGGTCGATACCTCTCAGCGACAGGGGAGATGCAAGATGTCTGAGAGTGTAACTCAGCTGCTCATCAGAGGTTACGCCACGGGCGGCGTAGAGACGGCGAAGCAACGGAGGCAGGTTTTGCCCCCAGTCCGGGACTATCTCCGGCTGGGGGCGACGCAGGATCTTTTTTGGTGTCATACCCGATCAGGCGTTTTTCCAGTGCTTGGCAATAAACTCCTGAACCCCGGAGATGTCGTTATCCAGCACCGTGTAGCGCTCTTCCCGTTCGAACAGGTCAGCCATGTGAGCTGGCAGAGGCGGCTCCACAGTCAAGCCGGACTCGGCTACTGCATCCGGGAACTTGGCCGGGTGCGCAGTACCCAGGGTGATCATCGGTACCGCCGGATCTCGGCGGCAATTGCGCGCAGCGCGCACCCCGATGGCGGTGTGGGGATCCAGCAGATACTCGTTCTGCTCGTAGATCTCGCGGATGGTGTCACAGGTCGTCTTGTCGTCCACCGCGTCGCTGTCGAACAGCTTCCGGGCGTGTTTCCAGCGGTAATCTTCAATGCTGACCGGGCCTTTGGCTGCATTTTCCAGCAGGGTCTTCACAGCCAGCCCATCGCGACCATGCAGATCAAACAGCAGGCGCTCGAAGTTGCTGGACACCATGATATCCATGCTGGGTGACAACGTGTGCTCGAGCTGATGCTGCTCGTATTTGTTGCCGCTCATGAAGCGGTGCAGGATGTCGTTGCGGTTGGTGGCAATCACCAGCTGTGAGATCGGCAGCCCCATCTTCTTCGCCAGATAGCCGGCAAAGATGTCCCCGAAGTTTCCAGTTGGAACGGAGAACGCCATGCTGCGATCCGGCCCACCCAGGGCGAGGGACGCATGGAAGTAGTAAACAATCTGGGCCATGATCCGGGCCCAGTTGATGGAGTTCACGGCGGCCAGCTGGGTTTTTCCGCCCAGGAACGACTGGTTGCCAAAACTTTCTTTTACCATGCGCTGGCAGTCATCGAAGTTGCCACGCACCGCAATGTTGTGGATGTTGTCCCCCTGAACGGTGGTCATCTGGCGGCGTTGGACTTCAGATACGCGCTGGTGCGGATGCAGGATGAAAATATCCACATGCTCGCACCGGCGGCAACCTTCGATTGCAGCGGAGCCGGTGTCACCGGAAGTCGCCCCCATGATCACCACGTGCTGCTTGCGCTTTTCCAACACGTAGTCCAGCAGGCGGCCGAGCAGCTGCAGTGCAAAGTCCTTGAACGCCAGGGTCGGGCCGCGGAAAAGCTCCATCACCCACTCGTTGGTATCCAGCTGAACCAGCGGAGCGACTGCCTTATGGGCAAAGACCGAATAGGTCTCATCCAGCATCTTGCGGAAGTCGTCTGCCGGGATGGCGTCGTCCACGAACGGATGCATGACCTTGAAGGCCAGCTCACTGTATGGGAGCCCACGCCAGCTACGGATTTCCTCCAGACTGAAATGCGGCAGGGATTCGGGAACGTAAAGCCCGCCATCGGTGGCAAGGCCCGTCAGCAATACGTCTTCAAAACCCAGTGCGGGCGCTTCACCCCGCGTACTGATGTATCTCACGTTCGTACCTGTCAGTTGAAGTTTTCTGCGCGGATGCGGACAACCTGGCCGTCGGTATCGGACAGGGCTTCCAGCTCTTCAATCGCACGGTTGATCTGCCGTTCCTGAACGGTGTGGGTCAGGATGATCACCGGAATCCGACCGTCTTTCAGTTCGGATTCCTTCTGCATGATCGACTCGATATTGATGCCGTGCTCGCTCAGGATGGAGGCAATCTTGGCCAGCACACCCGGACGATCAAGAGCGGTAATTCGCAGGTAGTACGCCGACTGGATGTCCTCCATAGAGAGCACGTCCAGCTCTTCCATGGCCTCCGGTGAGAACCCAAGGTATGGCACCCGCAGGTTGCTTTCTGTTGCTACGGCACGGGCGACATCAACGATATCCGCGATAACCGCGGAGGCGGTGGCCTCATCACCGGCGCCAGGGCCGTAATACATGGTCTGGCCAACGGCATCGCCGTCTACCAGGACTGCATTGAGCACGCCGTCAACCTGGGCGATCAGATGGCTCTGGGGCACCAGGGTCGGATGAACCCGAAGTTCAATACCATCATCACGACGGCGGGCGATACCGAGGTGCTTGATGCGATAACCCAATAGTTCGGCATGGGCAATATCGTAAGGGGTAATCTTGGAGATCCCCTCGGTAAAGCCCTTCTCGAATTGCAGGGGCACACCGAAACCGGCGGATGCCAGAATGGTCAGTTTGTGGGCGGCGTCGATCCCCTCAACATCAAAGGTCGGATCCGCTTCCGCATAACCCAGGTCCTGGGCTTCCTTGAGAACCTCGGAAAATTCCCGACCGGCACGCATTTCCGTCAGAATGTAGTTACCGGTACCGTTGATAATGCCGGCAATCCAGTCAATGCGGTTCGCCGCCATGCCTTCACGTACGGCCTTGATGACCGGAATGCCACCGGCAACACCTGCCTCGTAGGCCACCACAACGCCAGCTTTCTCGGCCGCTTCAAAGATTTCATTGCCGTGGACGGCGATCAGGGCCTTGTTGGCAGTCACCACGTGCTTGCCATTGCGGATGGCCGCGAGTACCAGCTCCCGCGCGGCGTCATAGCCACCGATCAGCTCGACCACGATATCGACACCGGGATCGTTCACCACTTCATAAATGTCGGTGCTGAAAGGCACGTCCCCGAGGTCCATATCCTCGCGGGCCCGTCGACTGGCAATCCGGGTGATCCGGATATTGCACCCGGCCCGGCCGGCAATCAGCCTGGCGTTGCGGGTCAAGACATTAAAGGTACCGCCGCCGACGGTTCCCAATCCGCAGATTCCGACACTGACGTCTTTCAAACTCTCACCTCTGATCCCGAAGGGGTGCTGATGAATTATATTAGGCGGGCATAGTATACCGATTCAGGCCCCACTGAATAAGCCCCGAATCGGATCCAGAGAAAATACCCTGTGACGCAGCCCGGACAATGGATCCGGAAGGTTGTCAGAGCAAGCCCAGTCCTTCAGCCAATCGCTGCGCCGGAACATAGCCCCGCACCATGTTGCCGTCTTCCAGTACAATGGCAGGCGTACCGGTTACGCCAACTCGACCACCCAGCTCAAACTGCTCACGAACGGGGTTTTCACAGCTTGCATCGGCCACCTGTTGACCAGCCTTGGCCGCGTTCATGGCAGCCTGCTGATCATCAGCACACCAGACCGACTCGTACTTCCTGAAAGACGCAGTGTTGGGACCGGACCGGGGAAACCCATAGTAATTGACGGTAATGCCGTAATCGTTCAGCTGAGGCACCTCGTCATGCAGCTTCCTGCAGTAGGGGCAGTCGATGTCGGTGAACACACTCACGACGGCTTTTTCGTTCTTGGCGGGGAAGCTGATGACTCCCTTATCACCAAAGTCCGCCATCATTTCGCGACGGGCCTCAGTGCGAGCTGCCTCGGTGACATTGGCAATGCCCTGCTCGGTGATCTTAAGAAGATCCCCCGTCATCAGATACTGGCCATCCTCGGTCGCGTATATCGTGTCGCCATTGTTGCTCTGAACCTCATAGAGCCCCTTTGCCTCGGACTCTTTCACCGACATCACCTGAAGGCCCGGGACGGCCTGGGTCAGGCGCTCGGAAATCCGGTCTTCGACTTCACCGGCACTGACATTCGCCATACCAAGTGAGCCGAAACTGAAGGTAAGCGCCACGACCGCATGTTTAATATTCATTCTGACAAACAACCTTTTTCAGAGATCAGTTAAAGAACCCGGGCAGTATTGGCACAGGCCGGGAATCAATTCAATGCGACAAGCTCATAAAAGGAAAGTTCACCTCCGGCAGCGCAACCAGTCGGCCTGTCACCCCCTGGGATGATGAGCCTGATGCAGCGACTGAAGCCGCTGACGAGCCACATGGGTATAGATCTGGGTCGTTGACAGGTCCGAGTGCCCAAGAAGCATCTGGACAACCCGCAGATCCGCGCCATGATTGAGCAGATGCGTGGCAAAGGCATGCCTGAGCGTGTGGGGGGACAGATGCTTGCGAATACCAACCCGCACGGCGTAATGCTTGATGCGGTGCCAGAATGTCTGGCGGGTCATCGCCGCCGCCCGATTGCCGGGAAACAGCGCATCACAGGAGCGGCCTTTCAGAAGCTCCGGGCGGGCACTCTTCATGTACTTCAGCAGCCAGTCCACCGCCTCCTCTCCCAGGGGCACAAGTCGCTCCTTGTCACCCTTGCCGGTGATCCGAATGACGCCCTGGCGCAGGTTTACCTGATCAACCCGCAACTCTGTCAGCTCGGAGACCCTCAGACCACAACCATAAAGTATCTCGAGCATGGCTTTGTCCCGAAGTTCGATGGCAATATTCGGGTCCGGTTCGGAAAGCAGTGCATCCACCTCTTCCTCAGTCAGAGAATCCGGAAGACGTCGGGGTAACCTCGGGCTGTCGATCCTGAGGGTCGGATCTTCAGCGATCAGCCCTTCGCGCAGCAGAAAGCGGTAAAAGCGCCGCAGCCCGGACAGCCGCCGGGCTGCTGTGGAGCTCTTGACTCCTTCGGCCAACCCCCGCGACATCCAGGCCAGAAGGTCGGCTCGGCGAACATCCGCCAGCGAGGGCTTACCGGGCTGGCTTTCCAGCCATTCCGCCAATCGCGACAAATCACTTCGGTAGGCCTGCCGCGTCTTTTCGCCAAGCCCATCCTCCAGCCAGATGGCATCAACGAACCGCACAATCAGTGATTCATCTTCCGCTTTCATGGCAAGCTCCCGGACTTCGAACGGTCTATGGCAAGGATAGCGGAACCCCAGACACAAAAAAGGCAGCCCTTGGCTGCCTTTTTCTGCCTGCGATTCAGCGCCTTGCTGATCAGCCCAGCTTTTCCTTGATGCGAGCCGCCTTACCGGACAGGTCGCGCAGGTAGTAGAGCTTGGCCTGGCGAACATCGCCACGACGCTTCACGCTGATGCTGTCGATCAGCTTGGAGAAGCTCTGGAAGGTACGCTCAACACCAACACCGTAAGAGATCTTACGCACGGTGAAGGAGGAATTCATGCCGCGGTTACGCTTGCCGATGACAACACCCTCGAACGCCTGCAGACGCTCACGGTTACCCTCGGTTACGCGAACCTGAACGACCACGGTGTCGCCCGGCGCAAACGCAGGGATTTCCTTGGTCATCTGTTCTGCTTCAAGTTGACTGATGATGTTGTTCTTGCCGCTCATCGTAATGCTCCTGATACCCAATCTGTTAATGCCCTGATCATTCAGAGGCACCCGGTTCGTTCAAAATCTCTTCCAGCAGCTCACGCTCTTCGTCCGTAAACACCCGCCTTTCCAGCAGGTCGGGGCGTCGCTCCCGGGTTCGCCTCAGCGACTGTTTCAGCCGCCAACGCCGGATCTGATCATGGTGACCGCCCAATAAAACATCCGGCACCGCCTGACCTTCGTAAACTTCGGGCCGGGTGTAGTGCGGACAATCCAGCAAACCGTCGGCGAAAGAATCCTGCTCTGCCGACTGCGCATGACCCAGCGCTCCGGGGATGAGGCGTGTAACCGCATCAATGACAGCCATGGCTGCCAATTCGCCACCGGAAAGCACAAAATCACCCAGTGACACTTCCCGATCGACTTCCGTCGCTATCAGGCGCTCATCAACACCCTCGTACCGGCCAGCCACCAGAATCAGTTGCTGCTCAGCAGCCAGCGACTCCACAACAGACTGATCCAGAGTCTCGCCCTGGGGCGAGAGATAAACCACACAGGGTTTGCCGGGTGCTGCTTCCCGCGCCGCACGGATCGCGTCCCGGAGCGGCTGAATTTTCATCAGCATGCCAGGGCCGCCCCCATAGGGCCTGTCGTCTACCGTGCGATGCCGATCATGGGTGAATTCACGGGGATTCCAGCTTTGGAAGGTCAGAAGACCATCCCGGACTGCCCTTCCCGTGATCCCGTAATCCGTTACCGCACCGAACATTTCCGGGAACAGACTGACTGCGCCAATCCACACCCGTCAGAACTCCGGATCCCAGTCCACCACCATGCGCTTTGAATCCAGATCAACATTCTGGACAACTTCGCCCGGCAGATACGGAATCAGACGCTCACGTTGATCGATGGAACCTGCCGTAGCTTGTACCACCAGAACATCGTTGGACCCGGTTTCCATGAGATGGTGCACTTTACCAAGGCACTCATCATCGACCGTATACACATCAAGGCCCTCCAACTGAAACCAGTAAAACTCGCCTTCAGGGAGTTCCGGCAACTCAGCTGTCGAGACCCTGACCTCGGCACCGCAGTATGTGCGAGCCAGATCACGGTCATTGATACCTTTAAGCCTGACGACGATCCCCTGCCCCTGGCGGCGGCCCTCCTCAAGCTTGGCCGGAATACGTTTGCCATCCAGATCGAGCGTCCACTCGGGATAGTTCAGTATTCCTTCCTTGGGGTCAGTGTAAGAGAAGACTTTAAGCCACCCCTTGACCCCAAACACCGAGGTAATCCGGCCGATCACAGTTTCCTGCGAATTCTGTGTCATGCCATAAACCCCGGCGTCAGTGCTGTCTTACTCAGCAGCCTTCAACAGCTGTGCAACGCGCTCACTGGTCTGTGCGCCCTGACCGAGCCAAAATTCAACACGGTCACGATCAACACGCAGGCGCTCTTCCTGGCCGCGGGCGACCGGGTTAAAGAAGCCAACGCGCTCAATGAAACGACCGTCGCGGGACTTGCGGCTGTCGGTGACTGTCAGATGGTAGAACGGGCGCTTCTTGGAGCCACCACGAGCCAAACGGATTGTTACCATTTAACCAATATCCTGTTCTGTTGTACGAACTTTGTACGATTCACGCCTGCTGAAGACCAGCTGACGCGAAGACCCATACTCGAAAGGGGCGCTATTCTATGCTAAAAAAGCGCCAAAGAAAACAGCAAAACCGGTTGTTTCCCCGTTTTCCATGTAAGGCTTTTTACATACGGCCAAACGGAGGCATACCGCCGCCTCCACCGCCGCCCGGGGGCATCATGCCACCCATGCCGCGCATCATATTCGCCATGCCGCCCTTCTTGCCAAACTTTTTCATCATCTTCTGCATTTGCTTATGCTGTTTAAGAAGACGATTCACATCCTGGATCTGGGTTCCGGACCCGGTGGCAATCCGACGCTTGCGGGAATTGTTGATCACATCCGGATAACGGCGCTCTTTAGGTGTCATCGAACAGATGATGGCTTCCATCTGCCCCATGGACTTGTCATTCACCTGTTGTTGCGCCATCTGAGCCATCTGCCCCATGCCCGGCAGCTTGTCGAGCAGACCACCGATGCCACCCATATTCTTCATCTGCTGCAGCTGATCGCGAAAATCCTCCAGGTCAAAACTCTTGCCCTTCTTGATTTTCTTGGTGAGCTTCTGGGCCTTTTTCTGGTCGAGCTTGCGCTCCGCCTCTTCGATCAGCGAAAGCACGTCGCCCATACCAAGGATCCGGGACGCGACACGATCCGGATAGAACGGCTCAAGGGCGTCGGACTTTTCACCGACACCCAGGAACTTGATTGGCTTTCCGGTGATGTGGCGAACAGACAGGGCGGCGCCGCCACGGGCATCGCCATCGGTTTTGGTTAGCACCACACCCGTCAGCGGCAGAGCATCATTAAATGCCTTGGCGGTGTTGGCCGCATCCTGGCCGGTCATGGCGTCAACCACAAACAGGGTCTCAACCGGGTTGACCGCCTTATGCAACCTGCCGATTTCGCCCATCATCTGTTCATCGACATGCAGCCGACCGGCGGTATCAAGAATCACCACATCAATGTGCTTTTTCCTGGCCGCTGCGATGGCGCCCTCGGCAATATCCACGGGGTCCTGATCCGCACTGCTCGGGAAAAAATCTACACCAACATCGCCAGCGAGAGTTTCAAGCTGGCGGATCGCGGCAGGACGATATACGTCTGCACTGACCACAAGCACGGATTTCTTCTGTCGCTCCTTAAGGAAACGGGACAGCTTGGCGACGGTCGTGGTTTTACCTGCACCCTGGAGACCGGCCATCATGACCACCGCCGGCGGCTGGACATTCAGGTTGAGGGACTCGTTGCCCTCGCCCATTACCCGCTCCAGCTCCTGCTGGACTACTTTCACAAAGACCTGGCCTGGCGTCAGACTGCGCTGAACCTCCTGACCAATAGCACGCTTGCGGACGCCCTCGACAAAGTCCTTCACAACTGGCAGGGCGACGTCTGCCTCCAGCAGCGCCATCCGCACTTCCCGAAGGGTGTCCTTTATATTGTCATCAGTGAGGCGCGCCTGGCCGGAAATCTTGCGCAGACTGCCGGAAAGTCGGTCTTGGAGGTTCTCAAACATGTTGCTCTTCCGTACCTCGGATAAATTGAGTGCGTGAATCGGCAGAGCCGGCGACGACTCCTTGATTCCAGTTGCATAATCGCGACATTATAACCAGACTATCGCCCTGAAACGACCAGCCCGGTCAAATCGGCCGAAACCTGCGCCGATCCCCAGTCAGAACAGTGGTTAATAAGGAAGTCATGGGAACGCTGATTCTCGCGGTCACCTCTCTTTTTCTTTACAGCGTCGGTACCGCGCTGCAGGCCCTGCATTTCAGGGGCCGGGTCCAGAGCAATATCGCCATTACCACCCTGATCGGCGTTCTCGCACTTACCAGCCACGGACTTCTGATTGGTCAGACGGTCCACCACGACGGAGGTTTCGACTTCAGCTTTTTTAAAAGCTCGGTCCTGATTTCCTGGCTGATCGTGTTTCTGTTGCTTGGCCTCAACCTTAAAAAGCCAGTGCAGAGCCTGTTCCTGGGTGTCTACCCCCTGGCAGGCCTCACCATCATTCTTGCTCTTGTTACGCACGGCCCCTCGAGACTGGTGTCGGAACAAAGCTATGGCATGCTCTCCCACATCGCACTTTCGGTGACAGCCTACAGCCTCTTCAGCCTGGCGGCCATCCAGGCAGTCCTTCTTTATTTCCAGAATCGCCAACTAAAGCACAACTACAACAGCCTGCTGGTTCGTAACCTGCCACCTTTGCAGACCATGGAGTCCCTGCTGTTTGAAATGGTCTGGGCAGGCGTTGTCATGCTGATCCTGGCAATAGTGACCGGCGCCATCTTTATAGAAGATCTTTTTGCCCAGAACCTCGCTCACAAGACCCTGTTCTCGATTCTCTCCCTTCTGGTTTTCGTGGCGCTACTAGTCGGCCGTTACACAAAAGGCTGGCGCGGCATTACTGCGAGCCGATGGACACTCGCAGGCTGCGCACTGCTGATGCTGGCCTTTTACGGCAGCAAGTTTGTGCTGGAGCTGATCTTCCAGCGCGGCGGCTGACCACCTGGAGCCCCCGGTATTCTCTTGACACAACACTCGCCAAAACCCTATTTTCGCTACTTGTCAGCAATATAAGGACACCTCTTTTGAACGAAACATCGCTTACCGCGCTGTTTATCCTCCTGGTCGGACTGATCCTGCTCTCCGGTTTCTTCTCAAGCTCTGAAACCGGGATGATGTCCCTGAACCGATACCGCCTGAAACACATGGCCAAAACGGGCCATAAAGGTGCCAAGCGCGCCCAGGGTTTGCTGCAACGCACTGACCAGTTGATCGGCGTAATTCTGATTGGCAACAATTTCGTCAACATCTTTGCATCGTCGATCGCAACCGTTATTGCCATTCGCGTCTGGGGCGATGCCGGCATCGCCATCGCCACCATACTGCTGACAATCGTGATTCTGATCTTCGCGGAAGTCACCCCGAAAACCCTGGCGGCGCTGTTTCCCGAGAAAATCGCCTTTCCAGCCAGCTACATACTTGGGCCACTGCTCAAAATCCTCTATCCCATCGTCTGGGCCGTAAATCTGTTTACCGGCGGCATACTGAAACTTTTGGGGGTTTCCGCCGCCGACGCCGCCAACGACCACCTTAGCCGGGAAGAACTCCGAACCCTGGTGAACGAGGCCGGAGCCCTGATACCAGCCAAACATAAGGACATGCTTGTCAGCATTCTGGATCTGGAGAAAGTGACCGTAAATGACATCATGGTGCCGCGCAATGAGGTGGTCGGTATCGACCTGGAAGATGACACCGACACGATCCTGCGACAGTTGCGCAGCAGCCAACACACGCGGCTTCCGGTTTACAAGGGCGACATCAATAACATTCAGGGCATACTGCACCTGCGCAGCGCTTCGAAGCTGCTTCAGCAGGACGAGATCAACAAGGCCATGATCATGCAGCTTTGCCAGGAGCCCTATTTCATTCCGGAAAGCACGCCCCTGAACACCCAGTTGATCAACTTCCAGAAGGGTCGGCGCAGGTTTGGCGTTGTCGTAGACGAGTACGGCGACGTGCTGGGTCTGGCAACCCTTGAGGACATACTTGAAGAAATCGTCGGCGACTTCACGACGGACTACGCTGCCACCAGCCCGGACATTATCCCGCAGGACAACGGAACCTTTATTATCGATGGCACCTCTGCGGTGCGCACGATCAACAAGACACTGGGCTGGAAACTCCCCACGGACGGGCCGAAAACGCTCAATGGCCTGATCACAGAAACCCTTGAGAACATCCCCGACACCAACGTTTGCCTGAAAGTGGACGGCCACCGGGTGGAGGTTCTTCAAATCAAGGACAACGTCGTGAAAGCAGCCATTGTGCACCCGAAAAAACGCAAAAAGCGCTCACTGTCACTGAAACAGTAACCCCCTGAAACCTCCCTCCGGATGGCGCTATAGACTCTTCGGTTATAGCGCCCCACATTCTAGAAAGATCAAAATTTAACCGCCAGCTTGACCCCCGTTGATCCCCCACCAACACTGAAGGAGCGTGCGAAACAAAAACAATCACAAGGAATACGTCCATGAGTCTGACACACACGTTTGGCCTGCTCGCCCATCCTGACCAGGAGTGGGAAGCGATCCGCAATGAATCCGAGTCCGTCACAAAGCTATACGCCGGCCATATCCTGTTATTGGCACTGATTCCAGCGGTTGCCGGTTTCATAGGAACAACCCAGGTAGGCTGGCAGATTGGTGACGGCCAGATTACGAAGTTGTCGGTGACGAGTGCGCTACAGCTATCGTTGCTTTTTTATGGGGCCATGCTTGCCGGCATCTTTGTGCTGGGCAAGTTCATTGATTTCTTTGCAGCCACTTATGACGCATCGGAGCGAACGCCCAGAGGCGTGACCCTGGCCGCCTACACAGCGACCCCCATTTTCCTGATCGGAGTCATTGCCGCTTACCCGAACATCTGGGTGAACATGCTGGCAGGCCTGGTAGCTGTTGCCTATGCAGTCTACCTGCTTTACGAAGGCCTACCTATCCTGATGAAAATACCCGCGGAAAAGGGCTTCATGTTTGCCTCATCAGTCCTGACTGTGGGTCTGGTAATGTTTGTCGCTCTGCTTGCCATCAGCGTCGTCATCTGGAGCATGGGTATCGGCCCGGTCTATGTGAGTTGAAAGAAAACTCATAGGCAAGTCAGCAAGCTGCATGAGGGTGCCTTTCCGGCACCCCATGTTTTTTTGAATTTGCTCTCACGTTAGCGTTTGGTCATGTTAACTTTGGATAAAATGCGGTAAATTTAACCAATAACGAGAATTCAAGGATTACCCGCTCGGTCATGTATCCGGTTGAGGCGTAAACAGGAGTCTGCCATGAACAAGCAGTCCGGCATACATTACCTCCGCGAGCACAGGGAAGCCGGAAGTAACAGACCGGTTCCTGCGGAGGTCACCCGCATCCGGGACACCGTTGTCGCCGGACTCGGTGATTTGCTGCAGGGCGCCTTCGACGCCGTCGACGATTCGCTGTTCGAGTTGGCCAACAATGCCCGCAGCAATAATGAACAAAACCGGTATTTCGAAGCGATGCGTGAAATACGCATCAAACGGAAGGGTGTAGAGCGGCACTTTCAGAACACCGTAGCCCAGTACTTCGCCAATCCCCCTCATACCGGCCCGCTTCAAGAGGAAAACCTGAGCAAGCAGGCCAACGCAGATACTCTCTCCCTGGTTGGCAATGACGACCTGGAAGAGCAGGTTGCGCTCAACGCCATGATCACCAAGGCGAAAGCGCACTTTCAGGGCCCCTTGCTTCAACTCCAGACCCGCTTCAGCCAGGTGTACCCGGAAGCCACCGACGAATCACCGGTGAATCCCATGGCACCTGAACATCTTTGCAGCGCCTTTACTGAGGCCATACAGGCTCTGGAAATCCAGATTCGCGAACGCCTGATTCTGCTGAAGCAGTTTGACCGCTACGTTGTCTCCAATCTGGGCATGCTTCTGGACGAAGCCAATCGCATACTGATTCAGGCCGGCATCATTCCGAATTTCAGGTATCACGGGAAAGCCGGTAAGCAGCACGAGGCCTCTGGGGCGAAGACGGCGAGCTCTGCCAAAGGCGAGCCGGACACGGCAGACACATCAACCCGAGACGGCAGCCAGGAATATGCAGGAAGCAGCGCCGTCTTCGAGCAAATTCGCCAGATGCTGGCATTGCAAAGGGCCAACGCGGGCATACCCCCAAGAGCATCTGATCCTGCAGTGAGAGTTATCGGGGACTCTGAGTTAGCAAGCCTGCTTAATGCATTGCCAATTGCCAACGCTTCCTGGCAGAACCAGAGCAATCTGAGTGATGGAGAACCTGTAAGTGTAGACCTCAGGCAGTTGGTACACCAACTCCTCCAGGAAGAGGCTGACCATGGTGATGGGCGAAAACCTGCACTGAACGAGGTCGATGAAGACCTGATTAACCTCGTCTCCATGCTATTTGAATTCATCCTGGACGACTACAATCTCTCGGCACCTGTACAGGTACTCATAAGTCGTCTGCAGATACCAATCCTTAAGGTTGTCATTCGGGACAAGAGCTTTTTCAGTCGCTCCACACATCCGGCTCGCAGGCTCCTTAACTCGCTTGCCCGTGCAGGGATTGGCTGGAGCAATAGTGACGAAAAATCAAAGGATAAGCTCTACGACCAGATTCACAACATAGTACAACGCATTCTCAACGAGTTTGATGGTGACGTCTCGCTATTCGAAAAACTGAATCAGGAGTTCGAAGAGTTTCTCGAGCGCGAAAACCGCAAGGCGTCACTTGTAGAGCAGCGAACCCGAGAGTCGGAAAGAGGACGTATCAAATCCCAGGCGGCACAACAAACGGTCGACAACCTGCTGAAAGAGAAGGTGTCGCGCTATAGATTGCCGCAACCGGTGCACGACATTTTGATGAACGGTTGGAGCCGTGTCCTTTTCCTTGCCTATCTGCGCGACGATGTCGAACATCGCTGGAACTCTACAGTAAAGGTTGTTGATGATCTCATCTGGTGCCTGCACCCCCATCAAGAGGACGACGAGAGGGATCAATGGGTGCGGGTGGTTCCAAGCTTGCTGAAATCACTCAGGTCAGGCCTTGAAGAAGTTTCCTACAATTCGTCCAAGCTCGATGAAATGATGGGACAACTGAAACACGAACTGGCGGAAGCCTTCCGAACCAATGCAGTAATTGAGCCTCGACCCAATGCGACACCTTCACCCGACGAGGATGAAGAAAACCTTTCCCAAAAACAGACCAACAAGCGGCAAGAATTGGACGACGCAGCCGTGTCTGAGTATGTCGTTCAGATAGATGGTTTGCAGATCGGCAACTGGGTGGAGTTCCGTCTCGTGAATGGCGCCAATTTCCGGTGCAAGCTATCCGCCATCATTGACGAAGCAGACTGCTTTGTCTTTGTGAACCGGATGGGGCTGAAGGTTATTGAGAAAACCCGAATTGAACTGGCTCATGAAATGCGGCGCGGCCGGCTGACCCTGCTTGAGCAGGGGGCGCTGATTGACCGGGCCCTTGATGCGGTCGTCGGCACCCTGCGGAGCAAGACTGCCTGACGCCAATGCCTGAAAAAAGCAGTCCACATGTCCTGCCGGCTCCTTACCGTCTGGGGTTGGCAGTATCTCTGGCACTATTCCTCCACACATTGCTGCTGTCAGGTATCCCGGCCCCCGTGGAAGAACAGGCGGTCACCCATAAGGACAGTGTCCGTTTCGAGCTGATACCTCGGGGCGCTCGTGAAACCACAGCGAATACGCCTGAGAACTCCAGCCCGAGCCCGACCACATCAAGGATTCCACCTTTCGAGATTGATCCTCCGCGCCCCGAATCCGCTCCGGAGCCGGAGATTGTCACTACAAATCAACCGCAAACCACAACACCGAGTGAGCAGACTAATACCCGTTCTCCCGAAAGCCCGGCGGCCGAAAAAAGCATCAGCGCCAATGCCGGTGCAGAGCCAGAGCCGACTCCGGAAAATCCAGACGAGAAGGTAACACGGATCACTGAGTCGCCGGCCGAACTGGACCCTTACGTGGTCAAGTTGGCCATCCACCTGGCACGGGAGCTGGAAAAACTGAGAGTACCGGCTTTAAGGGATTTGACCGAGACAGTGGCCATGGAAGTGGAACTGCAACTGCTGGCAAATGGTGCCCTGACCCGGGCAAAGGTGCTGAGTTCTACAGGTATCAGGACTATCGACGAAGCTGGATATCGGGCGGCTCTGGCAGCGAGCCCCTACCCCCAGCCACCGAAAGATGGCGAAAACCGAAACCGCTTCGAGGTCGAACTGTTATTTACCCCGAAACGGCTCTGATCAGCAACGATATCAGGCTTCTGCCTGCTTCGCGGCCTCTTTTACAAGCTTGGCCAGTTCACCGCTCTCGGACATTTCCAGAACGATGTCACAACCACCAACCAGCTCACCGTTGATATAGAGCTGGGGATAGGTCGGCCAGCTGGA
Organism: Marinobacter sp. CH_CUG1437-1; assembly: GCF_037029655.1. NCBI lineage: Bacteria > Pseudomonadati > Pseudomonadota > Gammaproteobacteria > Pseudomonadales > Marinobacteraceae > Marinobacter > Marinobacter sp. CH_CUG1437-1. The sequence goes on from NZ_JAYMEW010000005.1 coordinate 201,064, forward strand.
GTAAACCTTGAGAGCCTCACGAAGCTCCTGGTTATCCAGGATATTCACAAAAGCAAAGCGCTCGCCGCAAGCCATCACTGCCTGTACCGTCTTGGCAGAGAATCCACACTGTGGCGCCTGAGGGCTACCCTTCATGTAAAGGATGATCGGATTCTCTTCGAGCTGGCTTTTGATAGTTTCATTGATATCCATGAACATTTACCTCTGTTGGAACAGTCTTGCCACACGGCTATTTTCCTGGCGTTATTGTACACGGGTGCCGAACCCCTCACCAAACACCTTGATTTGACCTCGCGCAACGCCTGCAGTTCCAGCCCTGTTACAGCGTTGTCATACCTGCTTCGAAGGGCTAGACTTGATGCCCCATTTTTTCAGCCAACGTTCAGGCAATCCCGCCAGCTGCGGGGTTCGTTGAGATAAGGGCCATCCCATGGCGGCAAGACATTTTCTGACATTGAATGACATGACAACCACCGAGCTGGAAAGCCTGGTTGATCATGCCTCGGCATTGCGCAACGAGTGGCGGCAAGGCAAGGTTCGGGACTCCCTGAAAAACCGGGTGCTGGCGATGATCTTCGAGAAATCGTCTACCCGAACCAGAGTGTCCTTTGAAGCCGGCATGGCCCAGCTTGGTGGCTCCGCAATGTTCCTGTCGCCCAGGGATACGCAGCTTGGCCGCGGTGAACCTATTGAAGACTCCGCTATCGTTATATCCAGCATGGTGGATGCGGTGATGATCCGCACCTTTGCCCATGAAACCGTGGAGCGGTTCGCAGCAGCATCCCGGGTCCCGGTAATTAATGCCCTGACCGACGATTTCCACCCCTGCCAGCTGCTGGCTGACATGCAGACTTATCGTGAGCACCGTGGCAGCATCCGTGGTGCCACGGTGGCCTGGATCGGCGACGGAAATAACATGTGCCACTCATACATCAACGCTGCCGCCCAGTTTGATTTCAACCTGAACATTGCCTGCCCCGAAGGTTACGAACCGGCCGAGGCACTGCTAAAGGACCACGGAGACCGGGTCAAGGTCGTTCGGGATCCCGCAGAGGCAGCCCGCAACGCCCAGCTTCTGGTAACCGATGTCTGGGCCTCCATGGGCCAGGAAGACGAGCAGAAGGCTCGCGAAAAAGCATTCAGTGGCTATCAGATCAACCCGGAACTGCTTGCTCTGGCCGATAAGGATGCGCTCTTCATGCATTGTCTGCCTGCCCATCGTGGCGAGGAAATCTCCGCCGATATGATGGAACACCCCGCGTCCGTGGTCTGGGACGAGGCCGAAAACCGTCTGCATGCACAGAAAGCCCTGCTTGAATTTCTCATCCTGAATCGTCTGGACTAATTCATGAGCATAACCGCGCAATCTCCGGCAGACTGGCTGCTTGAGGTCAATAACCTGTCCTGTGGTTACGGCGGGGATTCCGTGGTCAAGGACGTCAGCTTTGCCCTGAGTCATGGCGACATCGGCTGCCTTCTCGGCCCCAGCGGCTGCGGCAAAAGCACCATACTGCGCGCCCTCGCTGGTTTTCTCCCGCTCAGCGGTGGCGAAATCTGCCTGCAATCACAGACCATCAGCCTGCCTGGGCGCACGTTACCGCCGGAAAAACGGCGAATCGGCATGGTGTTTCAGGATTACGCGCTGTTTCCACACCTGACCATTGCTGACAACGTGGGGTTTGGCCTGCGCAACCTGAAAAAGGCAGAAAAGCGCCAAAAGGTCATGGAGCTGCTTAATGTTGTGCACCTGCAGGACCTGGCCGACAACTACCCCCACGAACTATCCGGCGGCCAACAGCAACGGGTTGCTCTGGCACGCGCCCTGGCACCCGAACCGACCCTGATCCTGCTGGATGAGCCTTTTTCCAACCTGGACGCGGATCTGCGCCGGCGCCTGAGCCTGGATGTACGGGAAATTCTCAAGACTCTGGGCATCAGTGCCATCCTGGTCACCCACGACCAGCAGGAAGCCTTCGCGATGTGCGATCAGGTCGCGGTGTTGCGGAACGGCAGGATCCAGCAGTGGGATGTCCCCTACAACCTCTACCATGAACCGGCGAATCGTTTCGTGGCCAGTTTCGTCGGCCAGGGCGGCTTTATCCCGGGCACCGCCCTCGGGCCGGACACTATCGAATCCGAACTGGGCGTGATCCATGGTAACCGGGCCTACCGATGGGAGCCCGGCACCCTGGTGGACGTGCTGATCCGCCCTGATGACATTGTCCACGACCCTGATTCGGATCTGCAGCCAAAGGTCGTTGAAAAAACCTTTGCCGGCACTTCAACCCTGTACCGTTTCCGGTGCTCCGAAGACACGGAATTCGAGGCCCTGTTCCGCAGCCACCTGGATTTCAATCTGGGCGAGCATGTTCCGGTGCGAGTCGAGGCTGATCACCTGATCGCCTTCGAACGCACCTCCTGAGGCCACCAACTAGTTGTTGCAGACCCGCTCAACGGCATCCAGCCAGCCAGCATAAAGCGATTCTCTCAGAGCCGGGCGCATTTCGGGGTGGAACTGCCGCTCGCATTCCCACAGCCCGGAAATCTGTTCAAGACTATCGAAAACACCGGTCTGCAGCCCCGCAAGGTAGGCCGCGCCAAGAGCGGTCGTTTCTGTTACCCGGGGCCGATCAACGGTGACATTCAGTATGTCGGCCAGAAACTGCATCACCCAGTCGTTCACCACCATACCGCCATCCACGCGCAGCGATTCAAGTCGGGCACCATCGTTCTGAATCGCACGCACCAGATCCTTCGTCTGATAACAGACCGACTGAAGGCCTGCGGTAACAATCTCGCCAATTCCAGTATCCCGGGTCAGGCCCATAATGGCGCCGCGTGCGTGCGGGTCCCAATGAGGTGCCCCCAGACCGGTAAACGCCGGGACCAGGTACACCGGATTGTCGACTCCGACTGCCTCCGCGTGGGCCGAGGATTCATTGGCGTGAGAGATCAACTTGAGCCCGTCCCGCAGCCATTGCATGGCAGCACCGGCGACAAAAATGCTGCCCTCCACCGCGTAACAGGGCTTGCCGTTCAGGCGATAGGCCATGGTCGTCAGCAGCCGGTTCTCGGACCGAACGGCGTCATCGCCGGTGTTGAGCATAAGGAAGCAACCGGTACCATAGGTGCTTTTGGCCATGCCAGGACTAAAGCACGCCTGCCCTACCAGGGCCGCGTGCTGATCTCCAGCAATACCGGCAATCATCACCGGAGCACCTAACCACCGCGTTTCAGCAGTGCCATAATCTGCTGAGCTGTCCAAAACCTCTGGCAAAAGGGGGCGGGGCACACGGAAAAGGGTCAGAAGGTCGTCATCCCAGTCTTGCTCGTGAATATTGAAGAGGGCGGTTCTGGACGCATTGGTGGCATCGGTACAGTGGGATTTGCCATCGGTCAGGTTCCAGAGCAGCCAGCTGTCCACGGTCCCGAAAGCCAGGTCACCGGATTCAGCCCGACGCCGCGCGCCTTCCACGTTATCCAGGATCCAGGCTATCTTGGTGGCCGAGAAGTAAGGATCAATCAACAGCCCGGTACGGTCGACAACCATGTCCTCATGGCCGTCAGATTTCAGCTTGGTGCACCAGGACGCCGTTCGTCGATCCTGCCACACAATGGCGTGGTAGATCGGCTCGCCAGTTGCCCTGTCCCAGATTACCGTTGTTTCTCGCTGGTTGGTGATGCCAATGCCCGCCAGTTCTGAGGCTTCGATGCCTGCTTTTTCGAGTGCTCCACGACACACCGCCAGGGTGCTGTCCCAGATCTCTCGAGCATCGTGTTCTACCCAGCCGTCTCTGGGGAAATACTGGTGAAATTCCTGCTGATCGCTGGCAACGCTGTTTCCCGTTTGGTCGAAGACAATGGCTCGGGAACTGGTTGTCCCCTGATCGATGGCAAGCAGATAACGGGTCATGAATGGCCTCCTGTTGTTTTCGAGGATTCTAACAGCAGAGCAGCCGGTAAAGGGTGACCGATACGGAATTTGGGAACAGCCATAAAAAAAGGGCCGGAAAAACCGGCCCTCAAATGACGAATGAAACAAGGAAAGTTCGTAAGAACTACAACCTCAAAAGTCATCCCTTACGCTTTCGATTATTCATCAGGCAGCGGAAAACTTCCGTAGTGCTTGTGTAGTCGCATTGTTACATCAGGTGAGGCAATGAGCCCTGCATCACACAATTGAGTCCACAGGTTTTTTTCTTGGCCAGACCAGGCTGAATTTTGCGCCCCCAAGCGTGTCGCTTCTACTGACAAAAGCGTGGCCCCCATGCCAGTAGAGGATGCGGCGTACAATAGACAAACCAAGGCCGTAACCTCCGGAAGTACGGGTGCGACTGTCATCCAGACGGGCAAACGCGGTGAAGACTTTCTCCCAGTCTTCCTCGGGAATGCCGGGCCCATCGTCCTCAACGTCGATGCGGCAGTTGTCCTCATCAAAGTGGCAACTTACCAATACCTTGCCCGCAGCATAGCGGCCGGCATTGCCCACCAGATTCTGGATCGCCCGATGCAGGTACCGAGGCTCGATATCCGACAACGCCCAACGCTCGGAGATCTCATCGATGTTCCCCTCAATATCCAACTCGGGCCGAACCATCTGCTGTTCAGAAACCACCTGACGGACAATATCGGTGACCGAATTTTCCTGAAGCGAAAATACCGGACCACCCTGCTCCAGTCGGGCGTAGGTCAGGATCTCGTCGATCAGCTCGTCCAGCTCCTGGATATCGCCATCAATGCCATCCAGCTGCTTCTGAAGCGCAGCCTGGTCCTGGCAGTCTTCAATCATCTGGACGCCAAAGCGAATCCTGGCCACCGGGGTACGTAATTCGTGAGATACGGCATGGATCATTTCCCGCTGCACCTGTACCAGGCGCTGTATGTGCTCGGCCATCCCGTTGAATGACGAGGCCAGACGCGTCACCAGCGTCCCTTCGCCGGTCTGGACCCGGGCACCCATTTCGCCACGGGCGATTCGCACCGCCACAGACTCGACAGTTCTGAGATTGCTATCAACCTCCCGGAGTGCGAGGAACAGGGCGACAGCCAGCACCCCACCCAGCACCAGCACCAGCAGCAGGACAACCGGCCATGCCCAGGCATTGAACGCAGGGGGCATATCGATCCGGTACAGCTCGCCATCGGCAAGCTGAACAATCACCCGGCCACAACCGTCCGAATCGTCGGTATAGAAGGCAAGACCACGTTCGGCAACCTGATCCAGAACGTCCGGGTCCGGTAACAGGTCGGCATCGTCCAGAGGGTAGACTTCCACGTTGAGAGACCGGGCCATCTGAGCGGCAACATTCAGACGATCGTCCACCGAGGCTGAATCGAGATGCCATCGGAAGATCAGTCCTATGGTCTCTGATACGTCCCTGTATGGCTCGCTCAGACGAAGTTGCAAAACCTCCCCGGCAAGCCCGGTAACCAGTACCCGGTATCCCACGTCACTCTCGATACCAACCACCTGGCCGTAACCAAGCCGCTCCAGGGCCACCGGGGACAGGTTGAACCGGGAAGGGGCGCCGACGCGAAGATCTACCGTCGATGTAAGCCAATGATACTGTTGAACGGGTGCCGGAGCAGTCGCCAACCAGCGCATCAGGGGCTCAGGAAATCGTTCGTGCCAGAACTGCGAGCGTACCGTATTGATACCGGTGAACAGCAGGACACATAACAGGACCACCAACGCAGTCAGGCCGGCAAGGCGGGCGTAGAGCTTGAGAAAGAACTTCAGGGGCATGATACCAACCCTGGCATGGAACACCGGCGTGCGGGCGAGGGGCACACCGGCTCCAGAGACTGAATCGTCAGGCTTCCTTTACGAACAGGTAGCCTTTGCTGCGAACGGTCTTGATGCGCCGCGGATGGATGGGGTCATCGCCGATTTTGGGACGAATCCGTGACACGCGAACATCAATGGAACGGTCCTGACCATCGTACTCAATGCCGCGCAACGCGGTGAAGATCTCTTCCCGGCTGAGTACGCGACCGGCGTTGCTCGCCAGTAACCAGAGCAGATCAAATTCGGCACTGGTCAGATCGATGCTTTCATCATTCAACCAGGCTTCGCGCATGGAGCGGTCTACGACCAGATCGTTGAACTGGAGACGCACCGGTTCTTCGCCGCCTGCCTCGTCACCCGCACCCTGCCCGGTCTCGGTAACCCGACGCAGCATGGCACGTATGCGTGCCAGCAGAACCCGCGGCTTGACTGGTTTGCCGATGTAATCATCCGCCCCCATTTCCAGACCAAGCACCTGATCCAGATCATCGGTGCGGGCGGTCAGCATAATGATTGGGCCGGAATAGAAGGGGCGCACCCTACGGCAAATAGACAGCCCGTCTTCACCCGGCAACATCAGATCCAGCACCACCAGATCAGGCTGTTCGTTACGGATCCGCTCTACTGCGGGGCCGCCGTGAGTTTCCAGGGAGACAGTCAACCCGTTGCTTTCAAGGTATTCGCGGGTTAATTCCGCCAACCGCTCGTCGTCTTCGACAATCAGAATTCGCCAACTTTCGTTTGTCTGTTCCACGCCATCCATCTCTGGTTTTGTTATTCCGGTTTCAGGTCATTCTGTGTACCCGACAATACAGGCAACCTGCTGTAACAGCAATTATACATGCTATTCAGAAATATACATGGAACCGCTGCTTCGTTACACCCTGTGACACGGGTCCCACCACCGCCACTTCATTCCCGGGTGTCACAGACACGTCACCTCGTGGTCACCGATGTGTCATACCGGCTTCATAGGCTTGTCGGGAAATGGAAACAAAAGAGACGACGCCATGACCACACAAACCGCGAAAGCCCGCCGCAGCGCCCGTCGCCTGAAAACCGACATGACCCGGTGCCCTATACAGGTGGAGGCGGCCCAGCGACTGCGTTACCGGGTCTTCTCGGAAGAGTATGGCAGCGATCTGGGCGCACAGACGCCAGGAATCGACGCCGACGAGTTCGACACCGTGTGTGACCACCTGATCGTCACCGACCTGGATTCCGGCGAGCTGGTAGCGACCACACGAATCCTGCATCAGGCAGACACAAAAGCCGTTGGCGGCTTTTACTCCGCCGGCGAGTTCGATCTGAACGCTCTGGAAAAACTCCCCGGCACCATCGCCGAACTTGGCCGCACCTGTGTTCACCCGGACTACCGCAACGGTGCAACTATCAGCCTGCTCTGGTCGGCAGTGGCCGAATACCTCGTTGAGCGTGGCGTAGATTACATGATCGGCTGCGCGAGCATCGGCATGTCGGACGGAGGACTGAAAGCCTGGCGCATCGCCCGCCACCTCCAGAACGAGTATCTGGCCGATCCGGCTTTTCTGGTCAAACCTCTCCGGGCAATGCCGCACCTGACCCACACCCGGGACAACGATCGGCCGGTAGACGTCCCCGCCCTGATCCGTGCCTACATGCGCCTGGGCGCCCGGGTCTGCGGCGAACCCTGCTGGGATCTGGATTTTCGCTGTGCTGACCTGCTGGTCGTGCTGGAAGTCAGCAAACTGGCTGGTCGCTACAGCCGGCATTTCATGCGCACGGCGTCCTGAAATCGGGGAGTCTGGGAGATGAGCTGGCTGAGACTCTGCGTTCGAATCACTGCCTTTGTGGCTTTTCTGGCAGCCACCACGATGCTGGCCGCCGGTTTGCGGATCACTGAAGTGGTTACCCGGAAAGCCATCGATCGGACACCCTGGGCCAGATTCTGTTTCCGGTGGGCCTGCCGGTGCCTGGGACTGGATATACACCAGCACGGCTCACCTTCCGACGATACCGTTCTGTTGGTCAGCAACCACATCAGCTGGTCAGATATTCCGATTCTGGGAAGCCTGGCACCGATTCGGTTCCTGTCGAAAGCGGAGGTCGGCCAGTGGCCGGTCATAGGCTGGCTGGCACAACAGGCCGGCACACTCTTCATACGGCGGGGAGGCGGACAGGCCCGCCGCGTTCGGAACCAGATTATCGAGAATTTACAGGCCGGAGAGAATGTCCTGGTATACCCGGAGGGGACCACCAGCGCGGGTCTGACCGTATTGCCGTTCCACGGCCTGTTACTCAAGGCCGCGCCGGAAAGCAGAACGCCAGTGCAGCCAGTGACTATCGCCTATCGCAGAAACGGGCGACCTGATCATCTGGCGCCCTTCATTGGTGACGATGAGTTCCACTGCCATCTTCTGAGAATGCTCAGAGAGCCCTCTGCCCGGGTCGACGTTGTCTTCCACGCACCGGTTTCTCCGTCGGACCAGACTCCAACCGGTGAACTGGCCACTCGCCTGCGAGAAACCGTTCTCGACGGCCTGACTCGGATATACAGCGGCGAGTACGACGAGCCGGCAACAGATTTCCTCAGAACAGGGGACGACCCTGGGCTACCTCATCTTCCGTCGCTTCACGACGGCCAACGATCTCCAGATCGAAGTACAGGGTGAAGCCCGCCAGCGGGTGATTGGCATCCACTTTCACCAGATTGCCGTCGATCCCGACAACCTGCACGATCTGGGCTTCATCGCCGGTGTTGGTCTGGAACTTCATGCCTATCTGCAGGTTTTCGATGCCTTCAAACAATGAGCGCGGCACCTTGCGCACCAACTCCGGTTTGTGTTCGCCATACGCCATGGCGGGCGGCACCGTTACCTCCAAGCAATCCCCAACATTGCGGTCTTTCACCGCCTGCTGAATCCCTTCAATAATCTCGGGGCTGCCGTAGACGAAATGCAGGGGCTCACTGCCTTCGGAAGTATCAACCAGCTCGCCGATCTTGTTTTTCAGTACGTAGTGAACGGTAAAAACGTCGGGTCTTGCTTGTGAAGCTGTCATCAGGTTTTCGAGTTTCCTGTATCCGGTGGTGTTTCGAGCTGTTGCAGGCCATGAATAACCAGTCGCTGATCGAGCTTGTCCCGCAATCCTGAAGGGTTGCTCAGGCCCATGCGCTCAAGCAGGGCCCCGTAACGGCCTTCGTCATCCCGGGCCCGGAGGGCCTGTAACAGAGTCGACAGTTTACCACGACGAGTGGCCGTTGCGGCCTTGAGCCCCTTAAGGGCTTTCCCCAACGTCAGCTCTTCGTCGGTAAAGTCCCTGCCAAACGGGAACGGCGGGAACAGGCTGGCATCCCCCGCAGCCGCAACAGCGCGCCGAATTGCTTGCGGCGTGTTGTTACACCAGTCGGCAGGCAGCTTGAACCCGGGATCCACCTTCCCTGCCTTCTGGGCTTTTTTCAGGAGTTCCTGCTGGAACCGGGAGTCGGCAATGCGGATCAGCCGAAGGAAAACCTGCTCGTCGGACTGCCCCCTCAGGTCAGCAATTCCGTACTCGGTGATCACAATATCCCGCAGGTGCCGGGGAATGGTGCAATGACCATAATTGAAGACAATATTGGAAAGCACCTTGCCGTGGGATGAGCGAGTGCTACGCAGCGACAGGATCGAACGGGCGCCCGGCAACTCGTGGGCCATGGCAACGAAGTTGTACTGACCGCCAACACCGCTGACCACACGGCCATCCTCAAGGCCATCCGATACTCCGGCGCCGTTGAGGGTGTACATCATGGCCGAATTGATAAAGCGGCCATGAACGCGCTGCGCGGCTTTCAGCTTCTGGTCACCAAACGGGTGATCGTACAGGTGGTTGATGAAATTCACGCTGGTCATGCAAATTTTTGCACGCTGCTCGTCGTTCATCTCGCGGAGGTACTGGTAAAACTGCTCAGGACCAACGTAAAAACCGCCGTGCATGGCGATACCGCCAGTCAGCCGCTCACCAAGAATCAGCGTTTCGATGGCCTCTCGGGCTTCCGGGTTATCCAGGTCACCCTCCACCGACTGGTCTCCAACCCGTAGGCGGCCGCCCTTGAATTCAACGGACTCCCGGAAAATCCCATGCCGTGCGAGCCAATGGACATCCTTTGCCCGGAGTGGGCTATCGATCAGCTTCTCCCGCCGCAGGACATCCAGCGTCGCAAGCGAAACCTCCTCGCTGATGTCACCACGATTGAGCAACGCCTGAAGACCAGCATGATCATACACTTCACGGCTGAGTATGCCTTCCTGCATCAGGTACAGAAAACCATCCACCATCATTTCGCTGCAACCATATAGCCCCTTTTCGAAGGGCCCCGTGCCACCATCTTCCCTGACCACCGGAAACTTCTGGTCAACGTTCAGATGATCAAACACTTTCCGCCAGGCATCGTTGTGACTGTGCCGAAGAATCGCGCTGTGGACCAGAGCAGCGCCCAGTGAGCCGATACCAACCTGAAGGGTGCCTCCATCCTTTAGCAGGGTACTGGCATAAAACCCGATCATGTGGTCTTCCGGGCTGACCGACATCTGGGGGGCCGAGAACAGCGGGTAATCACTGGAGGGTTGATCCAGCAGCACATCGAACCGGTCTGCCTCGATGGCCGCATGATGTCCTAGCCAGGGAAGGTTTTTGTTCATCTCGGCCACCAGAGCAACCGGCGAGCCGGCTGCTTCCCGCTCCCGCAGCAGCGGAATCAGGTCCAGGGTCAGATCAGGATTGCAACTCAGGCTGACTAGCCCTGGCTGTCCGTGGGCTTCGCCTGGCGCCACCATCTGGGCGACCACGTTGACCCCAACAGCCATCAGATCGCGAACAGCGTGGGTGTAGTTGGTACAAACATAATGCCGTTGCTGGGAACGATTGTTCAGGTAACTACCGGCCTTGAAGAAGAATTCCGAGACCTGCACATTATGGGGAAGGCGATTGGCGGAGACATCACGGGCATAGGCCAGTTCCGGGATTCGACCATAGAGGCGCTCTACAAATGGCCCCATGAAGCGCTTCTCCAGTGAGGAACCACCCTTTGGCGCCAACAGCGACAGCGCCGTCACAATATGCAGACGAATTTCCGGATCGTCCTTGGCCCGTTGGTACAGCGCGTTCACGAAGCGGACCGGCTTCCCGAGCCCGAGCGGCAACCCCAGTGTGATTTCCTTGCCAACCCGGCGAATCACCTCATCAACGCAGGCATTCACATCATTCGATAACTGCCCTCTATCACCCGCCATTACCAAGCTCCTTATCGGCTAATCAGCATGTTAGTGTCCCGTCTGGTTAATTCGCTGACCTACTGCGTGGCGCTGAGCCCCCTGGCCAAGGCGCCAGCGCGCAGGTGTGGTGGCTCCCCATCAAGTGCTGGCAACACCGGCCAGGGGCCTCAGCGCCGCGCCCTCCGGGAGCCACTGAGAGCCTTGATAGCAGCGTTGCGCTGACTCGATTTGGAACCACCAAACCTTCGCCATCGCGCCTTGCTCTCAAGGCTCTCAGTGGCTCAGTAGGTCAGCGAATTAACCAGACGGGGCACTAGCGGCGATGATCACACGTCGATCGGACACAGACAATGCGCCAGATCATGATTCTGCGGTTTGTCCGATTTGGGGGAGTCAGGGGCTGAAGAACAGGGGTTTGAGTTTCAGAAGTTCCACTTCAGATTCAGGCAGGCGCCCTCATTCAGAAGTGCAACGCCATGGTCAGCCTGTGCCGGATCAGATGCGTAGTGTTTGCCGGAGTGCTTGGAACGGGTAAGCGTCAGGCTCAGCAAGCGGGAACCGATTTCAGTAAAGGCGTCAGAACTGTCCTCTTCGAAATCGCCGGATACCCGTTCCTGCACTTCGAAGATCTGCTCGCTGGTTGTCGTGCTCTCGACCTGCTCGAATACGCGCTCGGACGCTTCGGCGCGAACGACGAAAGCAACGAGATTGAGAGCGAGTAATGCGACAAAGATGCGAATAATCATGACACTGCCTGAGACCTTTTTTCCGACACGGGAGTCTACGGATACCTTAGGCTTAAGTCTAATGATTACAGGCCGGAAAGATGTGAATCTGCACACAAAGACGCCGACTTTTTGTCACGAGATCAGCATGTTTTTGTCAATTTATGATCCCCGATATTTCAGAGTGTAACAGCGCCTCCGGCCAGAGCCTGATGACCGGAGGTGAAAGCCGAAAACCAGCGAACTCAGGGACAGGGATAAGTGAACTCCTGATGGATAGACTCAATGGCTTCGAGTACTGATGGGCTAAGAGAGATCTGCGCCGACCCGATGTTCTCCCGCAACTGCTCCATGGTCGTGGCACCGATGATATTGCTGGTTACGAAACTGCGGCTGTTAACGTACGCCAGCGCCATCTGAACAGGGGACAAGCCGTTTTCACGGGCCAGCTCGACGTAAGCCCGGGTGGCATCCATACCACGACCACTCGTATAGCGGCTGAAACGTTCGTAGAGGGTCATTCGGGCTTTTTCCGGCCACTTTCCGCCGAGGTATTTGCCAGACAACATGCCAAAGGCCAGGGGCGAGTAAGCCAGCAAGCCGGTCTGCTCCCGGTGGGCGATTTCCGCCATCCCCACCTCGAATGAACGATTCAGGAGATTATAAGGATTCTGGATACTGGCCACCCTCGGCCAGCCCTTCTGGGCAGCCAGGCGGAGGTACTCCATAGTGCCCCAGGGTGTCTCATTGGACAGCCCGATGTGCCGCACCTTGCCAGAGCGCACCAGTTCATCCAGTGCCTCAAGGGTTTCCTCGATGGGCGTGAAGGACTCCTCGGGGTTGTGTTCATAGCCAAGCTTGCCGAAAAAATTCGTGCTGCGATCCGGCCAGTGCACCTGGTAAAGGTCGATGTAATCCGTCTGCAGGCGTTTGAGGCTGGCGTCGCAGGCTTCATGAATGTGATCGCGGGTAAGGCGGGGGCCATTACGCAGGTACTTCAGGCCATTGCCCGGCCCCGCTACTTTGGAGGCAATCACCAGTTCGTTGCGTTTGCCTCTACTGGCAAGCCAGTTTCCCAGATAGGTCTCGGTCAACCCCTGGGTTTCCGCCCGTGGCGGCACCGGGTACATCTCGGCGGCATCAATAAAGTTGATGCCCTGATTCACAGCATAATCCAGTTGCTCAAACGCTTCCTTTTCGGTGTTCTGTTCGCCCCACGTCATGGTACCCAGGCAAATCAGGGTAACGTCGAGATCCGTCTTGCCAAGCTTTCTCGTTTGCATATCGTCTCCGATTCGGTTCGGTTAACGGGTAAAGGGAATGTCACGGGAGTGTCGCATAACTGTCATGCCAGCTTTTCATAGTAGGGGCATGTCAAAGGAAGCACAGGAAACACCGTGACCGAGACCATGCAGGCCAACCGGCGTCAACAACACATTACCATTGTTTCGGAGACTTTTCCGCCGGAAATCAATGGCGTGGCAAACACGCTCAGGCATCTGTGCCAAGGACTGATGCAGCGTGGACACCGGGTGACGGTTATACGGCCGCGACAGCAACATGAGCGCAAGGGCCACTTCGCCAGTGCCGGCGAAGCCCTGTTCACCCGTGAACATGTGGTGACCGGATTGCCTCTACCCGGCTACGCGGACCTGCGCTTTGGCCTGGCCCGAACCAGCCACCTGAAAAAGCTCCTGGTCGCAGACCGCCCCGATGCTCTCTACGTTGCCACCCAGGGTCCACTGGGCGTCGCCGCCACATCAGCGGCGCGTCAGATCGGCATTCCGGTGAGCTCCGGTTTCCACACCAACTTCCACAGCTACAGCCGATATTATGGCGTTGGAATACTCGAGCGTTTACTGTGTCTCTACGGCCGGTGGTTCCACAATCGAACCGCCATCACCCTGGTACCCACCCGAAAAATGCAGCAGGCGACAAGGGCCATGGGCATCCCGGCTACCGGGCTCTGGAGTCGGGGCGTGGACTGTCACCGCTTCACGCCCCATAAGCGTGACAGCGCACTACGAGAATCCTGGGGATTGCAGGCCAATGACCGCGCCATCCTTTATGTGGGTCGGCTCGCGCCGGAGAAAAACCTGCGCATGGCGGTCGCCTGCTTTGAACGCATCCGCGGCCTTCATCCCCAGGCAAGGTTCATCCTCGTTGGCGACGGCCCGCTTCGGCGTCAACTGGCCGAGCGCCACCCCGATTACGTGTTCTGCGGCACCCGGCGGGGAGACGACCTGGCCCGACATTATGCCTCGGGCGATCTGCTCCTGTTTCCCAGCAAGACCGACACCTTTGGCAACGTGGTACTGGAGGCCATGGCCAGCGGCCTGGGTGTTGTCAGCTTTGACGACGCGGCAGCAGCCGAACACATCCGCCACGAGGAAAACGGCATGAAGGTGCCGCTGGATCAGGACGAGGCTTACGTGGACAGTGCACTCCGACTGGCCGATCAGCCCACCCTGCTGAACCGGATCAGGGCCCAGGCAAGACTGGACGCCCTGGAACAGAGCTGGAATTCGCAGATCGAACAGTTTGAACAACTGGTTTTCAACCAAACCGCAAAGGCCGGATACCGTGGCATCAACAAGCAAAGCGTCTCGCTTCTTTGATCTGGCAGACCAGCGGGAAGTCGCTTTCTGCCAGTCTATCAACCGCGCTGTTCGTTTTCGGCCAGCTCTCGGTTATTTCCGGCTGGTAAGCCGACTGGGAGACGGCTGGTTCTGGTATGCCCTGATCCTGTCCATCCCCTTTCTCTACCCAGCATCGGGCCCGGGCCTGGCGCTGCTTATGGCGCTGACCGGCCTCACCTGTACCCTCAACTACAAGCTGCTCAAGCGCTGGCTTATACGGGAGCGACCATTCATATCCTTCCCGGCCATCAACTGTGGTACGCCACCGCTGGACCGTTACAGTTTTCCCTCTGGCCACACACTTCACGCCGCCTGCTTCCAGGTTATGCTCGGCGTGGCCGAGCCGGCGCTCGCGCTGATCGTACTCCCCTTCACCCTCAGTGTTGCCGCATCACGGGTGGTCCTGGGGCTGCACTACCCCAGCGACGTCGCTGCGGGCGCCCTGATCGGCGGGCTGATGGGTTACATGGCCATGAGCTGGCTGCACTTCTAATCAAACAAACGCAACTGGGTAACAGGGGCGTCATCATTGCGAAAACGCACACCAAGACCCAGCAGCCGCACCGGCCGCTCACGGTTGGTTACCAGTTCTGCAAGAAGCGGGAGATAATCCTCAAGAGCCGGCTCTTTAACCTGCTCCCGAACCCGCTCCAATGTATGGGTAGAAAAATCACTGTAGCGGATCTTGATAAAGAGCTTATGGATCGGTTTCCTGCGGGCCTTTCGCGACAGCCGGAGATTGAGATCCGCAACCAGTGAGGCCATGACGGTCTCGCAGGCGGCCATATCGGGCAAATCCTGCGAAAAGGTTCGCTCGACGCTGACCGACTTGGCGATCCGCGACACCACGACGGCCCGGTCATCCCGGCCGTGGGCCATCTCGTGGAGGCGGTAGCCTTGCTTTCCGAAGCGCTCGATTAACACATCAGCCCCAAGCGCCTGCATGTCCCCGCAGGTCTTGACCCCCAGTGCGTGGAGTTTCGAGGCCGTCACCTGCCCTACCCCGAACAGCTTTTCCACCGGCAATCCCTGCACGAAACCTTCAACGTCCTCCGGGCGGATCACAAAGAGCCCGTCCGGCTTTTCCCAGTCGCTGGCGATCTTGGCGAGAAATTTATTGGGCGCCACGCCGGCGGAAATGGTAATACCCACTTCCCTGCGTACCCGCTCCCGTAGGTGTCGGGCCATTAGCGTAGCGCTGCCCTTGTGATCGGTCACATCGGAAACGTCCAGAAAAGCTTCATCCAGAGAGAGCGGTTCCACCAGATCCGTCATTTCCCGCAGGATCGCCATCACCTGCTGTGAGACCGCCCGGTAGCGTCCCATATCCGTCGGGACGGTCACCAGGCCCGGGCAAAGGCGACGTGCCTCGCTGCCGGGCATCGCCGAACGCACACCATAAGCTCGGGCCTTGTAATTGCAGGTAGTTACCACGCCCCGTCCACCATCACCGCCCACTGCCAGCGGCACCTCCCGGAGGCTGGGGTCGTCCCGCATCTCCACGGCCGCGTAGAAGCAGTCACAATCCACATGGATGATCTTGCGTTGTGGCATAATCAGGGGGCTCGCGTCGAGTCTCTGTACATTTATACAGCCTTGTATCTTAAGCTAACATGCAGAGAATGTCAGGAACCCCGATAAACGGCGCATCAACCATTGCGAGGCCATTATGAGCAACCCGATTCCCGAAGCAGAACGCACCGAAATTGAAGCCGCGGCTTTCCGGCGCCTGGTCAAACACCTGCGCGAAAACACCGATGTGCAGAACATCGACCTGATGAACCTGGCGGGTTTCTGCCGAAACTGCCTGTCGAAATGGTATCGGGCAGAAGCGGATGAGCGGGGCTTCGAGATTTCTGATCCCCAGGCCCGGGAAGAGATTTATGGCATGCCCTATGAGGACTGGAAGTCGCTCTATCAGACCGGCCCCAAGCAGGACCACAAATAATGAGCGTAAACGATGCCGTAAGGATTCACCTGGCATCCCTGGACGCTGGCCACGCCAGCTTCAAAGATTCCCTTGACCTGATCGAACAGCACTTTGAGTACCAGCCGTGCGGCTTTCGCAACGGCCCGCTGGTGAATGCAGAGGGCGAGAATGCCGGGTCCTGCCGCATCTTTGGGCTGGGCCAGTACTGCAACCTGAGCGAAGTGGACACGCTCAAACTTTTTGCCGAGCACTATCAGCAGGTTCTGGACGACCCGACGGGCGAAAGCCATGGCAACATCCGCCAGTTCATCAGCACCGGATGGTCAGGCATCCGATTCGAAGGCGTGCCGCTCCGGCAGCGCCCAAACCCAACCGACAACGTGACCAGGGAAGAGACTCCTTCATGAGCGATACCGCCACCTCCGGGGTAAAACAGGGTTTTCAGCTAAAAAGCGCCAGCGTGTCCATGACAGCCCTGGAGCTCTACTATTTTGACGATGGCGAGTTCGAAGACGTGCTACGGGACAAGATCAACCAGGCACCCGGGTTCTTCAAGGACATTCCGCTCATCATCAGTCTCGAGAAATACCAGGGGCTGGACAGTGAACTGGATTTCTTCAAGATCATCGGTACCTGTCGGCGCAATAACATCCACGTCATTGGCGTTCGCGGTGGTACCGACGACCAGCGTCGGCTCGCCCGGGGCGCCGCACTGGCACTGCTGCCGGGGAACGGCCAGCGGGACCGCACCCATGAAGCCGAACAGGCGGCCGCGGACGAAGCGGAAGCGGCAGTTGTTGCGGCCTCGACAAACGCTGCCGGTGACCCACCTCCGGCCAAAATCATCTCCCAGCCGGTGCGGTCAGGCCAACAGATCCACGCTCCGGAAGGTGACCTGGTTATTCTGGCGCCGGTACAGGCCGGCGCCGAAGTGCTGGCGGCAGGTAACATCCATGTTTACGGCCCACTGCGGGGCCGGGCGCTGGCCGGCATCCATGGTGCAGAGTCCGCACGAATTTTCTGCCAATCCCTCGAGGCGGAGCTTGTGTCCATCGCGGGACACTATAAAATCTCCGAAGATCTTCAGGACAATGGCTGGAAAAGCGCTGTGCAAATCCAGCTCAGGGACGACCTGCTGGTGGTAACGCCACTGGACAAGGCCTGATATTGGAGCTGAATACAATAACTTGACCGGATAATTCGGCAGACACGACGAATCCACCGAGAAACAGGAACAGAACCTTGGCTAGAATCATTGTCGTTACCTCAGGAAAGGGCGGCGTTGGCAAAACCACCACCAGCGCCTCGATCAGCACCGGCCTTGCCAAACGGGGCCACAAGACAGTAGTCATCGATTTTGACGTGGGTCTGCGCAATCTGGACCTGATCATGAACTGCGAGCGTCGTGTGGTCTACGACTTCGTCAACGTGATCCAGGGCGAGGCCTCCCTGAACCAGGCCCTGATCCGCGACAAGCGGGTCGATACCCTCTACATCCTGCCGGCCTCCCAGACCCGGGAAAAGGAAGCACTGACCAAAGATGGCGTCGAAAAGGTCATCAACGAGCTTTCCGAGACCTTCGATTACATCGTCTGCGACTCCCCCGCCGGCATTGAGCATGGCGCGCTGATGGCGCTGTATTACGCCGATGAGGCGATTGTGGTCACCAATCCCGAGGTGTCCTCGGTCCGGGATTCCGACCGCATTCTGGGCATTCTGCAGAGCAAGTCCCGCCGTGCCGAAATGGGCCAGGATCCGGTCAAGGAACACCTGCTTCTGACCCGCTACAACCCGGCCAGGGTTGAAAAGGGCGAGATGCTGTCCGTGGCAGACGTAGAAGAGATCCTTGCGATCCCACTTCTGGGTGTCATCCCGGAAAGCCAGATTGTACTGAATGCGTCGAACCAGGGTCTGCCCGTCATCCTCGAAGAGGACAGCGATGCCGGCCAGGCCTATGAAGACGCAGTCGCACGCTTGCTGGGCGAGGAGCGGGAGCACCGCTTCATGACCGCCCAGAAGAAGGGTTTCTTCTCACGGATGTTCAAGGGGGGCTAAGGGATGAGTTTCCTCGATTATTTCAAGGGTAAAAAGAAGAACACCGCCAGCGTGGCCAAAGAGCGCCTGCAGATCATCGTGGCTCACGAGCGCGGCCAGCGCGAGCAGCCGGATTACCTGCCCCAGCTTCAGCAGGAGCTGCTCGAGGTCATCCGCAAGTACGTTCAGATCAGCGACGATATGGTTCAGGTGGAAGTGGACCGCAACGAAAGTTGTTCGGTTCTGGAACTGAACGTCACGCTGCCCGAGCGATAAAGCTTTGGATCTGGCCTGTCCGCCGCGGGACAGGCCATCTCTTACCATCTCGCAAAGTGGTCTTCCATCAGGCCCCGCAGACCTTTGACCTCGATTTTCCTTCCAGCCTCATCCGTCACCGTTCCATTGAACGTGCCCACGTACTGCCGGAAGTTGGACGCCAACACCCAGGCATCCAGTTTCTCTTTGCGCACGCCGGCCGGAACAAAATGCAGATCGACCCGACCATCCTCTGTGGTCACATGCCAGTCACTGCCCGGCTGATAGCGATCAAAACGGAACTGTGCTGCCCCCAGTTTGTGGCAGACACCATCCAGCCAAAGCGCGTTTTCTGTCATACCGGTTTCATTGACTCCGGCTGCGAGGTTCAGTCCCAGAGATCGGCTATCCGGAAGCTGACCCGCTAGACAAGCCCAGTTCCAGGCCGTTTCCCGGCGCATGAAGCCACAACTCCAGTCCACGGTGCCCCGGGTCTGCTCGTCGCAGCGCCAGATACGATGATCCCAGCGCACTTCCCCTTCCACCGGCAAGCCCGCCGACTTGCGGGTAAACACCCAGCCATTGTAACCGGCCGGACACACCAGCCGGAGCGGATCCCGATCCTCATTCAGGGTAAGCTCGATACGGATATCACCGGGGGCAGACACCGTAATCGTCCGGCCATCAACCGTTGGCGCGATTCGCACGTCTACCTCGCCTTTGCTGAACGTTGCCACGCCTTCCTCAGGCAGTGGTTCGATGCGGGTTTGCCTGGCCAGTGGCTGAAGGAACGATTGTTCCATCATCTGGCCGGTCTCGAAATCGTAAATGTAGAAGAACCCGCTTCCGAGCAGTTTCAGATCCACCACCGCCAGGCCAAACACCCATCCCGGGCCCATGGCGCTGACAAACTGGAACTGGTTGAAGCGCCAGCGCCTGGCCAGCCGTGAGCGGGGGCGATCCATCACCGTGCGTAGGTCATAGTCCAGATAGTTAATCTCTTTGACCGGTTCATCCAGCACCCCGGGAACTATCTGCCCTTTGCCGTTGATCAGCTTTTCCATGGTCATTGTCGTCGTCAGATCAGGCCAATTCGGTGAATCGTATCAGCGGGTCGCTACCTGGTTCACAATCCACTGTTTCTGTGGCCATGCCAGTAAAAGCCTCATGCTAGACTCGGCCGACCATCTGCAAGGAAGTGTACCCTATGAGGAAGAGCATAGCCCATGGCATTACGGGCTGGGCCTCGGTCATCAGCGGGCTGGTCTGTGCACTGCTGGTATTTGCCGTTGCCGCCAGCGCCCGGGCTGAACTGCCCAATGAAACCAGCGAGGAATGGACACTGCGAAAGGAAGCCGATCATATCCGGGTGTATACCATCGAGCAGCCTGACTCCAGCTTCAAGGCCTTCAAGGCCGTGGCGGTTCTCGATGCACCCATCGAAAACCTGATGGCCGTCATGGCCAATCCCGGCTCCTGTGTTGAGTGGGTGCACAACTGTTCTGAATCCTATGCCTTCGGCGATGGCGAGTTCCATGATCGCTTTGCCTATTCGGTGAATGACATGCCATGGCCGGTGACCGACCGGGACTATGTGCTGCGCATCCGGACGCGGGGCGACCGGGCTTCTGGTGAGATTGTCATGGATCTCAACGCTATGCCCGATCAGCGGGCAGAGAGCAGCAGCCGGGTCAGGGTCGACCGGTCCGACACCCTGTACCGTTTCACCCCGGAAGGAGACAAAACCAGGATGGTCTGGGTTCAGCACACGGATCCCAATGGCTCACTTCCGGGATGGCTGGTGAACTCGCTGCTGGTGGATATTCCGGTGCGCTCCATGGAAGAGCTGGAACGCGTTGCCAACCGGGACAGGTATCGCGGCTATCAACTGGTCTACGATGAGGATGGCCAACTCATTGGCATCAGTCCGCCCGGTTCCTGACCCGTCAGACCTGTGAAGGGATGACGCGCAAGGGATCACGCGCTAAGCTTTCGGAAAGGACTTCATAAGGCAGCCCAGATCAATGACCGTTCTCGCCTACGAGATCATGACACCCAGTATAAAGGCCGTTCCCCAATCCTGGACCATGGACCGCCTGGCACGCTTTCTCACCGACAACGAAATAACCGGCAGCCCTGTCACCGACGACGATGGCGAGATTGTCGGTATTGCCACTCTGAAAGACATCACCGAATTCCGCTGGAACGCCACTCGCTCCGATGCCGACAGGCATCTGACACCAGAGGAACGCGAGGAAGCCCGTCGTCTGCGGATGGTAATCTTTGAAGAAATGGGAAAGGTGCCGGTAGAAGTTCGTGACATCATGACCCCGATCGTTTTATCTGTTGACGAGAAGACGCCGGTGCGCGACATTGCCAATATCATGATGCGCGAGCACCTGCACCGGATCTTTGTCACCAATGATTCAAAAATTACCGGCATCATAACGACTTACGATATGCTGAAAGTGATCTCGGATGAGGAACTCACGCAACGCTGCGCCGATAACGACTGAGCCACCAGAGAGGTAGCGCCACCTATGCCCAGAGCACCGCAAGCTCGCAGAAAGATGTACGTCCTCGACACCAACGTCCTGATCCACGACCCGAACGCCCTCCTCAACTTTGAAGAACACGATGTCATCATCCCGATGACGGTCCTCGAAGAACTCGACAGCCTCAAATCCGGCAAGCAAGCCGTGGCCGCTGACTGCCGGCAGGCGATTCGCAACATCGACAAGTTGCTGGGCGATGCCAGCCCGAAAGTCATCGAAAAGGGTGTACCCATTGTACGTGGCAAGAAGGCCGAGCCCCTGGGCAGTCTTTCGATCCTGATGAGCACCGGTGACAGCGGCAACCACTCGCTGCCCGAGCACCTGAACGACAACAAGATCATCAATACCCTGGCCGCGCTCCAGAACCGCCACAAGTCCCGGGATATTATCCTGGTGTCCAAGGACATCAATATGCGCCTGAAGGCGCGAGGCTTTGGCGTGGAGGCGCAGGACTACCACAACGACCAGTTGCTTGATGACATTGATCTTCTGCCCAAGGGCTATCGGGAATTTCCAAACTCTTTCTGGGACACCATCGAGAAAGTAGAGACCGTTCAGCGGGAAGGCACCACCGAACACATCCTCAAGCGCGAGGGAGAACTGGCAAAGCTCAACATCAATGAGTTTGTGATCGATGAAATGGGCTTTGTCGGCAAGGTGGTAGACCTTTCAGACACCCAGGTGATCATCAAGGATCTGCATCAGCACGACCTGATGAACGAGGAAGTCTGGGGGCTGGTACCCCGGGACATCTATCAGGCCATGGCGCTGAACCTGCTTCTGGACCCGGATATCCATCTGGTCAACCTCACCGGTTCTGCCGGTTCCGGTAAAACCATCCTGGCCCTGGCCGCCTGTATCGAGATGACCGTGGCCAGCAAGCTTTACAAGCGCATTATCGCCACCCGTTCCACCCAGGGGCTGGATGAGGACATCGGGTTCCTGCCCGGCACCGAGGCTGAAAAAATGGAGCCCTGGCTGGGCGCCATCGTCGACAACCTGGAAGCGCTCCACGAAGACGACGAGAACATGACCGCCAGCGTCGACTACATCCTCAGCAAGGTACCCCTGCACTTCAAGTCCATGAATTACATCCGGGGCCGCAGTTTCCAGCACAGCCTGATCATCATAGACGAGTCCCAGAACCTGACGCCGCACCAGATCAAGACCATTATTACCCGGGCAGGTAATGGCTCGAAGGTAATCTGTCTGGGCAACCTTGCGCAGATCGATACACCCTATCTGAGCGCCCTGAGTTCTGGCCTCACCTATATGACCGAGCGCTTCAAGGGCTTCCGCCATGGCGCCCACATCCACCTGCAGGGTGTACCCCGCTCGGTCCTGGCGGAGTTTGCCGAAGCCAATCTCTGACAGTCCAGGACGGGACACGGATACAAAAAAGGGCAGAACGCGCGTTCTGCCCTTTCCCCCGAGATTACCGGCTGGAATCAGACCCGGTAGCGGCTAACCTCATCCGACATCTCCGACGCCAGATTCTTCAGGCGCTGAGTTGCGTCACCGGCTCGGCGAGTGCCTTGGGCCGTCTGTTCGGTAATGGCAACAATCTCGTGCACATTCTGGTTAATGGTTTCAGAAACACTGGTCTGCTCTTCCGCAGCGCTGGCAATCTGGGTGTTCATATCCGTGATTGTTGCCACCGCCTGACCAATGCGCTGCAGCGCCTCGTTCACCTGGCGGGTTTCTTCAACGGTTGCTTCACTGCGCTCACTGATTGAGCCGATCAGTTTGACCGCATTGCCGGCACCGGACTGCAACCGCTCAATCATGTCCTGGATTTCCTGGGTACTCTGCTGGGTCCGGCGAGCCAGCGTGCGCACCTCATCGGCAACCACGGCAAAACCTCGCCCGGCCTCACCGGCTCGTGCTGCTTCGATCGCCGCGTTGAGCGCCAGCAGGTTGGTCTGATCGGCAATTTCACGAATGACCTCAAGCACACTGTCAATGCGACGGGAGTCAGCGCCCAGCTGTTCAATAACGCGAACCCCCTCACTGACCTGCTCTGAAAGCCCACCAATGACCTCGGTAGCCTGGTGCACCAGACCCTGAGCGTCACAGACCTGCCCATTGGCATGGTCGGCTGCCGTGGAGGCTTCACTGGCGTTGCTGGCAACCTCCTGGGCAGCAGCCGTCATCTCATTCATGGCCGTGGCAACCTGATCACTCTCGGACTTCTGCCGCTCAACACCCTGTTCGGCTTCGGTCATGACCTGATTCAGATCTGCCGTGGCCTCGTTCAGTGTCCGGGTGGATGACAGTACCCGCTCAACCAGTCCATGGACCTGGTCGGCAAAACTGTTGAAGGCGGTTGCCAGCTGTCCAAGCTCATCTTTGCCGGAAACGTCCAGGCGCCGGGTCAGATCGCCATCACCACTGGCAATATCGTTCATCGCTGAAACCGCAGATTTCAGGGGACGAATGATGCTGCGAACCACAACCAGCGCAAGCAGGACGATCAGCGCCAGTGCAATCAGTGAAGTGGTGACTGACCCGATGATCGCATCGCGCAAGGAATCGCCGACATGGTTTTCCATCTCGGTGACCTGCGTTTCCAGGCCATCAACCCAGAATCCGGTCCCGATCATAATGCCCCACTTCGGCAGCATTTCTGCGTAACCCAGTTTGGGGGCCACTTCCCCGGTATCGCTGTTCTTCCAGCCATAGGGAACGTAGCCGCCGCCACCACGCGCCGCCTTCACCAACTCACGGATGAGATAGGTCCCATTCGGGTCCTGGAAATCCCAGAGATTCCTGCCCTCGAGCGACTGGTTAACACCGTGCATTACGTTGACGCCTTTGGTGTCATAGGCAAAGAAATAACCAGTACTTCCCGAATCGTTGAAGCGAAGCTGTCGGAGTATCTCCCAGGCTTTTTCGCGAACCTCCGGATCGTCCGCGGAGCCCGGTTGATCGTAGAGATGCGCGATAGAGGACTTGGCGACGGCCAGATAATTTTGCAGCTCCTGCCGCTTACTCTCCTCCATATCGGAGGAGAAGCCGGCAACGGCCTCCTCGCCAATAAATCTGGCCTGATTCAGGTTGTAGCTTGTCAGGAATGCGGTAAGGACAATCACCGGCACCAGGGCCAGCAATAGCACCCGTGTCTGGATGGTCAGGTTTTTCATGGCTGGTCGTCTTTCAGGTTGAACAATCAGGGAGCCGGGTGGCCCGGCACGGAAAAACCCGCAAGACTACGAAAAAACCGCCGGAATTATCATTGATGATAATGCGTAGTTTGTTTCTGCCCGGTAACCGCGACGGTAAAATTTTGTAGCTCAGTCCTTGAACTGGGCTTTATCCAGCCCGTGCTTGCGCATCTTGTCGTACAGGGTTTTACGGGCAATACCAAGCTGCACCATGGTGTCCTTGATGCTGCCATGGCTGGCGTTGAGGGCGCTGACAATAGCAGAGCGTTCGAAACCATCCATCATTTCAGCCAGCGTCTGGCGGCCTGCTACGTTGCCGGCATCCGACGGCTCATTCTCGTCCAGTGCTGCAGGCCCCAATAACACATAGCGCTCCGCCAGGTTCCTGAGTTCACGAACATTGCCGGGCCAGGAATGCTGCATCAGCCGGGCCGCCTGGCCGGCATCCAGGGGAATGCTTTCGCGATCGTAGCGAGCGGCCGCAATGAGTACGAAGTGGTGGAAAAGCATCGGCACGTCTTCCTTGCGCTCTCGCAAAGGCGGAATATCCACTTTCACAACGTTTAGGCGGTAGTAGAGATCAGACCGGAACTCGCCCTCGTCACTGAGTTTTTTCAGGTCGGCCTTGGTGGCAGCAATGATGCGCACGTCCACTTCCTGAACCTGATTGCTACCCAGGCGCTCTACCCGTTGTTCCTCCAGCACCCGCAACAGCTTAACCTGTAACGGCATGGGCATGCTTTCCACTTCGTCCAGGAACAGGGTGCCCTTGTGGGCATGCTCGATCTTGCCGATACGGCGTTTCTCCGCTCCGGTGAAGGCACCGGCCTCGTGGCCAAACAGTTCGCTCTCGATCAGGTTCTCGGGGACCGCCCCACAGTTGATTGCAACAAAATTATGGGCGCTGCGGCCACTGTTCTCGTGGATATACCGGGCCAGCGCGTCCTTACCCGACCCGGTCTCTCCATGCAGCAGAATATTGGCGGAAATATCAAGAATCGGATCAATAGTGGCCATGACTTTCCGCATGGACGGCGAATCGCCAAGCATCCGGGGGCCGGGCCTGGCCAGGTGACGCAACTGGGCCTTGAGACGGCGGTTTTCGAGGGCAAGGTGTCGTTTCTCAAGGGCGTGGCGAAGCAGCTCAATCAGCTCGTCATGATCAAAGGGCTTTTCAATGAAATCGTACGCCCCTTGCTGCATTGCCGTAACGGCGGTGCTTATGTCCCCCTGGCCGGTAAGGATGATCACCGGAATGGTGTCATCAATCGATCGGATCCGGTCCAGCATCTCCAGGCCGTTCATATCCGGCATGTTGTAATCACACAGAACCACACCGTCATACTCGGCATTGATGTGCTTGAGTGCCGACGGCGCCCCCTCGAAACAGCTGACCGGCAGGTCCTCCAGGGTCAGCGTCTGGGCAATGGCCTGGCGGATGTGTGGATCATCGTCCACAAAGATTACCGAAGATTCTGTCATTCCGTGGCCTCCCGCTTCTTGAGGGTTACAACGAATTCGGCGCCGGGGCCGTCCTTGCGATTGCGGCCGATCAGGCTGCCACCCAGCGCATCCACGATCTGGCGCGATATGGAAAGCCCCAGGCCCAGGCCCTGTTTAACCGACTTGGTGGTAAAAAAGGGCTCGAAGATCTGTTCGGTGTCGCCCTGCAACCCGGGCCCATTGTCACGGACCAGACATTTCCAACAATGCTCGGTCTCTTCTATATCGATCCGGATTTCCGGTCGCTCGCCACCCTCAACCGCCTGAACCGCATTGGCCATCAGGTTGACCATGACCTGCTCTATCCGGATCAAGTCGCCGTGGCACATCACCGGCGCCTCCGGGCGGCGCCACTGGATGTCGATCTCTGAGCTCGATTGCTGGGCTACGATGATTTTCAACGAAGCATCAATCGGTTGCCGGAGATCGACCACTGCAGGCGGGCCCTCGGATTTGCGGGCGAACACCTTGAACTGCCGGGTCAGCTCCGCCATCTTGTCACACAGGACGATGATCTCTGACAGGTTAGCATCGACCATCTCGCTTGCGCCTTTCTCAAGGAAGCGCCGGCTGTTTCGTGCGTAGGTCTGAATGGCCGTCAGAGGCTGGTTCATTTCGTGGTTGAGCCCTGCAGACATCTGTCCTAGCACCGCCAGTTTTGCCGCCTGAATCAACTCCTGCTGGGTTTCCCGAAGTTCGTTCTGGGTGCGTTCACGTTCCCGAATTTCTTCCACCAGCTTGCGGTTGGAGTTCTCCAGGTCTGCGGTCCTCTCGGCCACGCTGCGCTCCAGTTGCTCGCCTCGCAAGGCAAGTTCAGCTTCGCGCCGGTAGCGTTCGCGCAGATAAAGCCAGGTCAGAAGACCACCAAAAAACAGCGCGGTACCACCAACCAGAAATCCAAGCCGGGTCCAGACCACAGAGCGCGTGCTCACCATTACCTGAAGATTCCAGTCCAGTTTCGGCAGCGGCGTTCGAACGCTTAGATACTCTCTGACCTCGCCGTTTTCAAGAATATTGATGGCAGTGGAATTCTCCGACAAGCCCCAGGGCTTACCCAGGTTATCGAATTCGATCGGGTTCAGGTCGCGGTCCGGATAACGCTGACGGGAAGCCGCGTCCGGGGCCACCCCCGCATTTGAAAAGTTCCGATACAACCAATTGGGTTTGCTTGCCAGAAAACTGATACCAGCGTCATCCAGCACGACCATTTCTGCTTCCCTGAGAGAAGCAGGCCGATCCCACTGGGATTCCAGCTCATGAACAAGAACCTTTACGGCCACCACTCCGAGAAGACGGCCCGAGTCGTCGATGACAGGATGTGAAAAGTACAGGCCGCGGACTCCCGACATAAGCCCCAAAGCAAAATAGATGGCCGAATCCCGATTAGACACTGCTTCTGAAAAATAGGGCCGGAAAGCGTAGTTGCTGCCGACAAAGCTGTCGGCTTGCTGATAGTTGTTGGCGGCGATGGTCAGGCCGTTTACATCCATCAGGTAAACGTCGGAGCTACCCACAATGGTGGCCATACGCTGCATCTGCTCGTTGGCCTCGAGAATAACGTCCGGATTACCCGGGTCAGTCAGTGCCCGTTCAAGCAGCGGATGCTCTGCCATCAACTCGGGGACCGGCAGATACCGGTTCAACTCATTGGCAACCAGCTGCCGGTAACGGAACGACTCTTCCAGGCTCTCCTGCTCCACCTGCCGGTATCCGACCCAGCCTCCAAGCAGCCAGGACACAACCAGTGTGGCAACGAAAACAAGAACAGCACCGATCCGGTAGGACATAGCATCCGGTTCCTGAACAACCGCGGAAAGCCGCTAGAGTATAGGCAGGCTGAAGCCAGAACAACCGTACCCTGGCTAACAGGGTACGGTTGTTCTGTTGCAGATCCTCGCAGCCATGCCTCTTTACACGACACCTGCCGTGGCAAGGCGAGCTTTCCGCTGTTTCTGGATGACGAAGGCCAGAACCGCCAGGGCAATACCGGTAAGGTCTGTCCAGAGCCCGCCCTCGATCATCAGTAGCGCGGCGGCAATCAGGAGGACTCGGGTTACCCAGGAAGCAGAAACCCTCGCAAACCAGCCAAGCACACCGCCAGACAGCATGTAGACACCAAACGTTGCGGTTACCAGCGCCCTTGCGATCTCGAACCACCCCGCTTCCATCAACAGAGCACTGTTGTAGAAGAACATGAAGGGCACGATGAAGGCTGCAATGCCAATCCGGAACGAGGCCACCGAGGTTTCCATGGCGTTGGCGCCGGAAATCCCTGCCGCAGCATAGGACGCAAGCGCAACCGGTGGCGTGATCGCCGACACCACAGCGAAGTAGAACACAAAGAAGTGAGCGGTCAGCGGCTCAATCCCCAACTGCACCAGGCCTGGAGCTACCACAGAAGCGGCAACCGCATAAGCCGCCGTGGTGGGCATTCCCATACCCAAAAGAATGGAGATGAACATGGCGAAAATCAGCGCCAGCAGCTGGCTGGTGGCAGCAACATCCAACAACAACACAGAGAAGCGTGCACCAACTCCGGTCAGGGAGATTACGCCCACGATAACCCCGGCCGCGGCGCACACCACGATAATCTGGATTGCCATGTAGGATGCGATTTCCAACGCCTGAAGGATTTGCCGCAGGCCCATCTTGTTGGGAGACAACCAGCTCACCACAGCGGCAGAAACGGTCGCCAGGGTACCTGCCCGGATCACCGAGTAACCCATGAACAGCGCCACGATCAATATGATGATCGGCACGAACAGGTAGCACTGCTTCATCATGGTTTTGAGCTTCGGCAGCTCATCTTCACGCATGCCGCGCATACCTGTCTTGGCGGCCTCAAAATCCACCATGAAGTAGACCGAGGCGAAATACAGGATCGCCGGGATAATCGCCGCAATAGCAATCTCGGTGTAGGGAATGCCGGTAATCTCAGCCATGATAAAGGCACCGGCGCCCATGATCGGTGGCATGATCTGCCCGCCAGTAGACGCAGCCGCCTCGACAGCGCCGGCAGACTGTTTGCTATAGCCCACCTTTTTCATCAACGGAATCGTCAGTGAACCCGTAGAGACCACGTTGCCGGCACTGGTGCCGTTGATCATACCCATCAAACCGGACGCGAAGATCGAGACCTTGGCCGGGCCACCCCGGGAACGGCCAGCCGCAGCAAATGCAAAATTCACGAAGTAGTCGCCCACCTTCGAGGACTGCAGGAAGGCGGCAAAAATAATGAAGAGAATGATGTAGGTCGAGGACACTGCGGTGGTTGGCCCGAGAATCCCGGCGTCCGTGTAGACCTGGCTGAAGAACCGCTGTACGGAAAGACCGGGGTAGCCAAGAAAACCCGGCAGGTAAGGGCCGGCGAACACATAAGCCAGGAAAACCAGGCCAATGATCACCAGCGCCATGCCAGCAACACGCCGGGTCAGCTCCATGATCAAGGCGGTACCCGCAATAGCGGCAAAGGAAATACCTACCGGCGCGAAGGACGTACCGGTCGACATACGCATAGACGTGTTGTAGACCACCAGAAAGTAAGCGGCAACGGCCAGCGAGCAGGCGATCAGCACCAGATCGGGAACGCTGAACACCGATCGCTCGCGTTGGTGAAACCAGCTCATGACAATGCCGGCACCGGTTGCCGCCAGCAAAGGCCAGCCAAAGTGCCACACCTCAAGTTCAGCAGGGATTCGCATGGCGCCATTCTGGACCATCTGCCAGAACGAGAACGTCTGATACAACACATAGAGAGCCGGCAGCATGGCGCCAGCACTGATCCAGGTCGTCCACCGATGGCGGGCACCACCCTCTTCGGATGATACGAACCGGGCGCCGGCAAACAGCACGAAACCCAGTACCAGGGCGCCGGCGATGTGAACGATCCGGAACGACCAGGTCTCAAGGGGCGCTATGTTCAGGGAATACAGGTGAAAGGCTGAATAGGCGATCGCCAGCATGGCGACAAATTTCAGCAAGCCGCCTTCAAACAGGCGACGGTTGGCTTCGACCGGCTCATCATCCACGTTGTGTGCGAGCACATGGTCCTCGCCCACTTCGATGTCCGGAAGATCTTTCGAGTTTTGTTCGGTAGTCATGACACACCCTGCTTGCAGGCAAATCGGGACCAGAACCCTGCTGGTCTTAATTTGCGGGGGGCCGCCAGGCCGCCCCCCGCCTGAGCACTGTTACTTGATCTTGCTGTCTTCGATCGGGTAACCGTTCTCGTTAAACCAACGTGCCGCGCCCGGGTGCCAGGGCAGAACGTTGTTCTTTGTGTAGTTCTCGGGAACCGAATTGCGGGCCGCCTTGTGGATGGAAACCATCTTGTCATTGTTCTCCATGGTCAGCTTGGTGATCTCATACACGAAGCTTTCGGACACATCACAGTTAACCATCGCGAAGTTCCACATGGACACCACGCGGGAAGGTGCATCCAGGGACTGGTAGGTGGACGCAGGGATGATGAATTCGGAGACCGGGAAGTTATTGATGATGGTTTCTGCCTCGGCATCGGTCATACCGATGATATTCACATCAGTCTGGACTTCCAGCTGGCTGACCGCCGGAATAGGGATACCTGCCGCGAAAGCCACCACGTCAATCAGGCCATCCTGGAGCTGACCACCCAGATCGGACCAGCTGCCGTTACGGCGCTCAAAGTTCACACCCAGGGTTTCCATCATGCGCGGGAAGTAGGTATCGGAGGTGGAACCCGCCGGTCCGAAGCCTATGGTCGCGCCATCCGGTATATCAGCAATGGAGGTGATGCCGGAGCTGGAGAGCGCGGTTACCGAGAACGGCGTCTCGTACATCGGGAACATGGCGCAGACATTGTCCATCATCATACCCGGAGCCAGCGGGCTATTACCCTCCATGGACTCACGGGCGGGACCCATGGTGGTCAGGCCGAATTTGAGGTCGCCGGTATGCACGAGCGCCATGTTCTGCACCGGACCGCCGGTGATTTCTGCGCCACCGGAGACGCCCAGGTTTTCAGCCACAAAGTTGGCCCAACCGGAACCATAGGCAAAGTAGGTCCCACCCTGGCTGGCAGTACCAACGGTGAAGTTGGTGGGCCAGTCTGAACGGTCCTGGGCTGCTGCGGGGGTTGCGACGGCGAAGGTGGAGGCGAATGCTACCGCCATTACGGCTTGGGTTTTCATAGAGAATGCTCCCGTTTCATTTTGTTTGTTGGGTGCTCAACGAAGCTATGTTGCCTCGGTGGGTAATCCCAAGAGCAAGGAGCAGACCAGTTCCGAATTAATTATTTAAAACAGAGCATTAGTGAAGTCAGGAAAGGATTCTGGGCTGAAAATGGGTGGATATCCACCCATCAGCAAGAGCCAATGGGTGAAGACCAACACGTTCCACGGCATCGGGGCAGCACAAGCGCAGGGTTACCAGCGTCCCTGCAAGGTTGCCACAATACGCCGGCTTCCGGACCGGTCCCGGTGCTCGCAGAGGTAAAGCCCCTGCCAGGTTCCCAGGGCCAGATGACCATGACTGACCGGCAGGGTCAGGGAGGGACCGATCAGTATGCTTTTGATATGGGCCGGCATATCGTCCGGCCCTTCCATCACATGCTCATAATGCGGCGCATTCTCCGGAACCATGACATTGAAATGGCGTTCCAGGTCGCCTCGTACATCCGGGTCCGCATTTTCATTCACCGCCAGGGAGGCCGACGTGTGCTGGATGAAAAGGTGCAGTAGCCCAACCTCGCAGTTGGTCATATCCGGCGCCTGGGCCACGATTTCATTGGTTACCAGATGGAAGCCCCTGGGCAGAGGCGCCAATTCGATCAACGACTGATCCCAGATCATGGTGACCCTCCCGTCTATTTCTGCCGATCATCCCAGGGGTGAACCGGAACAACGTCGTCGCCGACATCGCCTTCATAGCTGCTACGGAAATAATCCATGGCCTTTTCCGCCTCGCTCAGCTCGTCAAACCGGGCAACGTGATAAATGGCCTCGCCCTCGTTCACCAGTGGCAGGTTGTTAACGCAGATTACGATACCCGAGCAGGGCGACACCACTGCAGTTTCTGATTCGCCGAAGGGGTCCGCCACCATCGCCAGCCTCTGGCCTTTGCGCACCTTCTGACCCAACCGGGCTACCGGCCGCATGATGCCGTCGATATCTGCCCGCACCCATTGGGAGTTGGCAGCGGTTTCAGACCGTTTTCTCGGTGCCCTGGGCCCTTTTTTCGCCGGAATCATTTCCAGCTCACGCATAACCCGGATCACGCCTTTCACACCGCTGCCAATCACGACATCATCAAAGCGCAGCGCCTCGCCCCCCTCAAAGGTGATCACCGGAATATCCTGTGAATCGGCGTACGCACGAAGACTGCCCTCGCGCAGTCCAGAATTGATAATGATCGGTGCACCAAAAGCCTCGGCCATCCGCACAGTTTCCGAGTTCTTCAGCTCGGCACGAATTTGTGGCAGGTTGAACCGGTGGATCGCTCCGGTGTGCAAGTCGATGATGTGGGTTACCCGCTCCATGATCTGGGTGCGCAGCAGATAGGCAATGCGCCCGCCCAGAGACCCTGTCTCGCTGCCAGGGAAACAGCGGTTCAGATCCCTCCGGTCTGGCAGGTAACGGGTGCGTTGCACAAAGCCAAAAATATTGACGATTGGCACCGCCACCAGGGTACCGCGAAGATGCCTCAGTGCCGAATTGGTGAGCACCCGGCGGACGATTTCGACGCCATTGATCTCATCGCCATGAATTGCGCCGCACACCATCAGTACCGGACCGTTCCGGCGCCCGTGCACCACTTCCACCGGAATATGTAGGGGAGTGTGGGTATAGAGCTTAGCCACCGGCACTTCCACGGTTTGACGGGTGCCTGCCTTAATCTCGGTGCCGGCAATTTCAAAGGGCGCTCGGGCCATCGGTCAGCCTCTCCCGCCCTTGGTGCCCGTTTTCCAGGGCTTCTGATTTTTCTCGGTCCAGTTGATGATCATGCCCGCCACATTCTTGCCGGTAGCATTCTCGATACCTTCCAGTCCCGGCGATGAGTTCACCTCCATTACCAGCGGCCCCCTGCTGGAGCGCAGAAGGTCCACACCGGCAACGTTCAGCCCCATGGCTTTGGCGGCTTTGATCGCAGTACTGCGTTCCTGCGGGGTAATTCGAATCAGTGAAGCGGTGCCGCCCCGGTGAAGATTCGACCTGAACTCGCCCTCAGCCCCCTGACGTTTCATGGCGGCAATCACTTTGTCGCCAATTACGAAGCACCGGATATCAGCGCCACCGGCTTCCTTGATGAACTCCTGCACCAGGATATCCGCCTTCAGGCCCATGAAAGCCTCAATCACACTTTCTGCAGCCTTGCGGGTTTCTGCAAGCACCACACCGATGCCCTGGGTGCCTTGCAACAGCTTGATCACCACCGGCGCCCCGCCCACCATCTGTAGCAACTCTGGAACGTTGTCCGGCTTGTTCGCGAAACCGGTAATCGGCATACCCACACCCTTCCGGGCCAGCAGTTGCAGCGAGCGCAGCTTGTCCCGGGACCGGCTGATGGCCACAGATTCATTCACCGGGAACACGCCCATCATCTCGAACTGGCGCAATACCGCCGTGCCGTAGAAGGTCACCGATGCACCGATACGGGGGATCACCACGTCAAAATCCTCCAGAACCTCCTCGTGATAGTGGATCTGGGGGTTGGCTGAGGTGATATTCATCGAACAGTGAAGGCAGTCGATAACCTTCACCTCATGGCCACGATTGATGCCCTCCTCCACCAGACGACGGGTCGAGTAGAGGTGACGATTTCGCGACAGTACCGCAATTTTCATTTTTCAGTCCTTAGGGCCGGTTCGCCGGCAAGATAGGAAGCTTCGGGATAGATCACTGAGCGCCCTGACATGGCAGTGCGGCCCAACAACATCCGGAACCGCATGGAATCCCGGTTGGTCAACGTCATTTCAATGGGCCATTGCTGGCCGCCAATAAGCAGAGTGGTTTCGATAACCAGGCGCATTTCCTTGTGGCCACCGGAGTCGGAGACGTTCCGCTCGTCCAGCACCTTGGCATCGCACTCGACAACCTGATGCAGATCGTTTTGCACCGGATGCACCCAGAAGCGTACGCGACGTTCACCATTTTCTGTGTAGGGCTCGGTCCGGAATGTGTGGAGGCAGGAAGTTCGAGCTCCCGTGTCGATTTTCGCCTTGATACGGCTGATATCCAGATCCGGCAACGCCACCCATTCACGCCAGCCAAGACTCATCTTGTTCTCGGCTGGGGTCGGCGGGATGGTTTTGATAACTTCAGCTGTCTTTGTCGACATCCGGGAGATCCTTTTCAGTGATTTTTTCCGGCCCCAACAGCTGAACACGGAACGGCTCTGAATGGCTACCCGCATACACGCTGGTATGCGGGAACGGAATTTCAATGCCTTCCCGATCCAGGGTTTTCTTGATCGCAACCATCATACCGCTTCGCCCCTCAAGCACCTTTTCCTTGGGCACCCAATACGAGAACTGCAAATCCACAGAGGAGGGGCCAAACGCTGTTACCAGCGTGAACGGCTTGGGCTCTTCGAGACAGACCGGGTTCTTTTCCGCGAGGTCCAGCAGCAGGCTTTCTACACGTTCTACATCTTCAGCGTAGGCAATTCCCACGGTCAGGTCGAGCCGGCGGATTGGAAACCGGGAACGATTGACAACCCGGGTTTTGATCAGCGTTTCGTTGGGAATCCGAACGTACAGGTTGTCTGGAGTGCGCAATTTCACGCTGAGCATATCGATTGCGACTACCTCGCCGATGGTGGCATCTACCTCAATGAAGTCACCGATTTCGAAGGGTTTTTCCACCAGCAGAAACAAACCGCTGATCATGTTCGAGGCGGAGGTCTGGGAGGCAAAGCCGATGGCAACGGTCAGGATACCGGCGGCCCCAAGCACCACATCCAGGGAGAACCCCGCCTCCCGCAGGGCCGCCACGAAAAACAATAGAACGATGACATAGAACACCAGCCGCCGGACCATGACAGTATGGTGGCGGGACGTGCGCTGGGCCATGAAACGGCCAACGCTGCGGGCGGCCAGGGAACCGAGAAACAGCCCGAGCACGACAAGAAAAGCGGAACTGATCCACTGCCCCCAGGCGATGTCGGTAAACACCTTCATCACACCGGTCTCTATTGTTTCGAGCAAAGCGCTGACTCCCTCTGGTCCATTTCAGCCAAACATCCGGTCAAAAGCGCGCACCAACCGGCCACGGGCAACCTTCTCACGGGCATCCGCCACATGCTTGCAAACACCGGCTGCAGCCAACAATGACGGCTCCACATGCAGACTGGCGGAATTCATATCGGTCTCTACTTCAACCGTTACACCGGGCGTCCAAAGCTGCCCTCGCTCATTCTGGTGCAATGAGAGCAACGGTGTTGGCAGACTGAACCGCTCCAGTAACAGGGGCTCTTCCCGACGGTTGATGAGAGTGACCGGGGTAACTGCTCGCCAGGGACGTTTGGGCACGGCCTCGAGGACCAATCTGGCAAAACTGGGCGAGGCATAGCAAAGCTCGCCCTCCATGGTAGTCCGACCCACCCAGGTCATGGACGGCGACGCCAGAGGGATCTCCGTCAGAACGGTTTGCTTGTCGCCGACGCAAACTTTCATCCAGAGCAGGGTTCCCACATAGATTGTGCATCGCCCGCCAGCGGGAATAGTCAGTGGCTGGAATGGCCGAATGACGGTAGGCCGGTTAGCGAGAGCCGGCAGGAACATGACGGTTGATGACTGGTTTTCCCGAATGAACCGCTGCAGCGGAACAGACGCAGATGGCAAAGTATGGCCGATGGTTTCTGTCCAGCTGGCTGGGTCCGTATCCAGGTCCAGCATTTCGGAACGAATCTGCCATTCCTGATCCAGCAGGGTGACCCATAAACGAATATGCCCCAACTCATGAAATTGGGTCTGGCCGGAAGCCAGAACGTACGGCTGGGCCCACACGCCATCACGACGACCTTCGGTATTGTTCTCCATTCCTGCCACAGAACTCCCTCGAGATCGGCCGACTGATTTGCTGTAAAAGTGCCTTAACTATAATCCAATCAGGCAGCTCGGGCGAATATCCAAGTTGGTGATTTTATTGAAACACCGGGCTGTATTTACACTTATATCAATCCCTCAGACGACTATGGATTACGGATGACACAACTGGTCTGGTTCCGAAACGATCTCCGGGTTGCCGACAACCCGGCCCTCACCGCCGCCTGCGAGAGCAGCGAAGCAGCGCGAGCCTGTTTTATTCTCACCCCGGACCAATGGCAGGAACACGACTGGTCGCCCGCCCGGGTACAATTTGTCATCGCCCACGCCAATGCCCTGGCCGAAGAACTGGCCCGGCTCGGCATTCCCCTGTCCTTTATCTACGCCAACCGCTTCGACGACAGTATCGAGAAACTGCAGAGCCATTGTGAAGAACACAAGGTGACAACACTGCACTTCAACGAGGAGTATGGTGTCAACGAACGCAAACGCGACAAAGCCGTCAAATACCGATTTGACGAGCTCAGAATAGCCGTTCGCAAATACCGGGACCAGACGGTTGCGCCGGTAGGCGAAATCCTCACCCAACAGGACGAACCCTATTCAGTATTTACGCCCTTCTCCAGACGCTGGCGCAGCTGGATAGACGAGACCCATCCGGGCCTGTTCCCGGTCCCCAAAGCCAGGGGCAACGCAGTAAGCCCGGAACAGATAGACACCATACCGGATGCCTTTCAAGACGCCCCGGAACCCCTGGTGGCAACCGGTGAAAGTGCTGCCCACGACCGGCTCGAACGCTTCCTGGACGAACGCGGAGGCGCGTACAAGGAAAAACGGGACTTCCCGGCAATCGACGGCACCAGCCTGATATCCCCTTACCTCGCCAACGGCGTTCTCTCAGGCCGGCAGTGCCTGATAGCCGGCAGACAGGCACAGGGCGCGGGCGGCAACCAGGAAGGCCTGGGAACCTGGATCACCGAAATCGCCTGGCGGGATTTCTACATCAACATCCTGTATCACTACCCCCGGGTCAGCATGCACCGCGCCTTCAAACCGGAAACCGAAGCTCTGCAATGGAACACCCCGGGCGCCAAGTTCGAAGCCTGGAAAACCGGCAACACCGGCGTCCCCATCGTCGACGCCGCCATGCGCCAGCTCAACCAGACCGGCTGGATGCACAACCGCCTGCGCATGGTCACTGCCATGTACCTGACCAAGAACCTCTTCATCGACTGGCGCCTGGGCGAAGCCTACTTCATGTCAAAACTGATCGACGGCTTCCTGGCCTCCAATAACGGCGGCTGGCAATGGAGCGCCTCCACCGGCACCGACGCAGCGCCCTACTTCCGGGTTTTCAACCCGGTTACCCAGAGCGAGCGATTCGACCCCGATGGGGATTTCATCCGGGAGTGGGTACCAGAGCTAGCGAGACTGGATCGCAAACGGATTCACGATCCGGGGGCGAAAGAGGGCGTAATTCCGAAGGGATATCCGCGCCAGATCGTTGATCTGAAAGAAAGCAGGAAAGAAGCTATAGCGAAGTTTCAGGAATTGAAAAACTGAGGAACACAACGGGGCGGGCTACTCCAAGGCTCTGACGCAGCGCCGGGGATGGCCTTCCCAAAACTGTGCGGAGCCATGGATGGCGTAGCCCAAGCGCCACAGGGATGTGCCGCAAGGAGCGTGTTTTGGGAAGGTCATCCCCGGCGCTGCAGCCCGAAAGCTCCCAAGCCCGCCAGCACCAAAGTCAGCCAGAACAAACCGGACAGGAAGGATCCCGAGCCAACTTCATCTCCCGCCACTGCATCTCCCACGCATCCAGAATCAGCAACCGCCCGATCAACGGCGTCCCCACCCCGGAAATCACCTTGATCGCCTCCATGGCCTGGGTCGCCCCGATCATTCCCACCAGCGGCGCAATCACCCCCGCCTCTGAACAGGTCAGATCCTCATTGCCCTGCTCCGGATACAGACAGTGATAACAGGGGCTGTCCTCACGCCGGCTGTCGTAAACAGAAACCTGGCCTTCACCACGGATGGCCGCACCGGACACCAGCGGCACTTTTGCAGCCACGCAGGCCCGATTCAAAGCGAAGCGGGTGTTGAAGTTATCCGTGCAGTCGACCACCAGGGTCGCCTCTGCAACCATGCGCGCCAGAACCTCACCCTCAAGGCGCTGATTCAGGGCATTCACGGATACCAGAGGATTGATCCGCCGAATCCGGTCGGCGAGGCTTTCCGCCTTTGACTCCCCCAACTGCGCGGTTTCGAAACCGATCTGGCGCTGGAGGTTGGCCAGTTCAATACTGTCATCATCCACCAGGGTCAGCGTCCCGACGCCGGCGGCACCGAGATAGAGAGCGACGGGGCATCCCAGGCCACCCGCACCCAGCACCAGAACCCGGGCAGACTGCAGCTTTTCCTGGCCGGAAATGTCGAACCGTGGCATCAGGATCTGCCGGCTGTAGCGCAATAATTCGTCGTCACTGAGCATCTGCATCTCCCCTGTTTAATGCCGGATCAGGGACCGCAGCACCGGAGCTCCATCGCCCAAGCGTCATCC
The DNA here is from genome assembly GCF_037029655.1 of Marinobacter sp. CH_CUG1437-1. Lineage (NCBI taxonomy): Bacteria > Pseudomonadati > Pseudomonadota > Gammaproteobacteria > Pseudomonadales > Marinobacteraceae > Marinobacter > Marinobacter sp. CH_CUG1437-1. The sequence continues at coordinate 239,472 of NZ_JAYMEW010000005.1, forward strand.
GGTCCCGGTTGCCATAATCCTGGCGGGTCTCAACGTCTTTAAAGCCCCGGGCATGGAACAACCCTGCGACGGCCTCCGCCTGGTCAAAACCATGCTCCACCAGAAGCCATCCGTCTTCAATCAGCCAGTCTGGCGCCTGATCAACAATGAGCCTGAGGTCATCCAGGCCATCGCTGCCGGAAACCAGGGCCGCGGCAGGCTCGAATCTGACATCACCTTCCGTCAGGTGATGATCGCTATCCGGAATATAGGGCGGATTGGAAACAATCAGATCAAACCGGCCAGCCTCAAGCTCGGAAAACCAGGAGCTCTGAACCACGGAAACTGCCAGACCCAGTGCTTCGGTGTTTTCACGGGCAAGCTCAACGGCCTCAGCCACCGCATCGCAGGCAGTGATCGCCCACTCCGGGTGCTCACTGGCAAGCGCCAGGGCGATGGCACCGGTTCCTGTTCCCAGATCCAGTACTCGGGCCCGCCGGGGCAACGGCAAACCCAGAGCAACTTCCACCAGGCATTCGGTATCCGGCCTCGGGATCAGGGTTGAGGCACTGACTTTCAGCGGCAGCGACCAGAATTCCTGCTGCCCCAAGAGGTGTGCCACGGGTCGGCCGGCCACCCGCTCCTGCAAAAGCTCCTCAAAGACCTCGGCGTGAGCATTGGTAATCTCCCGTTCTGGCCAGGCCCGGAAATTGGTCCGACTCAGCCCGGTTACGTGGCTGAGAAGAAGCTCGGCATCCAGCCTCGGCGAATCACTCTTAATTCTTGCCAAGGCATCTCGCAGAAGGGCTTCACAGGTCAGTGAGGATTTACTGGTCATCGGCAAGGGAGGCAAGCAACTCGGCCTGGTGCTCCTGCTGCAAGGGCACCACCACAGCGTCCAGATCGCCGGCAATAACTTCGTCGAGTTTGTATAGGGTCAGATTAATACGGTGATCCGTGACCCGCCCCTGGGGAAAATTGTAGGTGCGAATGCGCTCAGACCGGTCGCCACTGCCCACCAGGCTCTTGCGAGTTTCGGCCATGGACTTCTGCTGCCGCTCAGTCTCAGCGTTCTGCAGACGCGAGGCCAGCAGGCTCAGAGCTTTCGCCCGGTTCTTGTGCTGCGACCGCTCTTCCTGGCACTCCACCACAATGCCCGTTGGCAGGTGAGTTATCCGGATTGCAGAGTCAGTCTTGTTGACGTGCTGACCGCCGGCACCGGACGCGCGGAAGGTGTCCACCCGCAGGTCTGCCTTGTTCAGTTCAATGGCTTCGGCTTCATCGGCCTCCGGCATCACCGCCACGGTACAGGCGGAGGTGTGAATACGCCCCTGTGATTCGGTTTCCGGTACACGTTGCACCCGGTGGGCCCCGGACTCGAACTTCAGGGCACCGTACACCCCATCGCCAGCCACACGGGCAATCAGCTCCTTGTAGCCCCCGTGCTCACCTTCGCTCTCGCTCAGCACTTCGACCTGCCAGCGCCGCCGCTCGGCATAGCGCAGGTACATCCTGAACAGATCGCCGGCAAAGATAGCGGCTTCATCACCGCCGGTGCCTGCACGGATCTCCAGGAAAACGTTCTTGCCGTCATTCGGGTCTTTGGGCAGCATCAGGCGCTGGAGCTCTTCATCCAGCTCCTCGCTTTTCTGCTCGGCCAGTTGCAGCTCTTCCTCGGCCATTTCCCGCATATCGGCGTCGCCATCTTTCGCCAGCTCACGGGCGGCCTCGATGTCATCGAGCGATTGCTGCCAGGCCTGAAAGCACTGAACGATGGGTTCAATCTCGGCGAACTCCCGGGAAAGGTCCCGGAACTTGTCCTGCTGGGAAATAATGGAAGAGTCACTGAGCAATGCGCTGACTTCCTCGAAGCGGTCGGTGAGCTGCTCGAGGCGGGATTGGATCGATGGCTTCATAGTTTTTCCGGGGTAGTCGTCGTGTCCGCGTCCAGTGCATCCAGCTGGTGCAACTCACGCAGCCACTCTGTCACCTCGGTGCGACCTTCTGTAGTGGCCTTTCGAACCTGCACAGAGGGTTCATGCAGGAGCTTGTTGGTGAGGCCGCGCGCCATACTGCGCAGCACGGTTTCGGGATCTGTGCCGTTACGCAGGGCGCGCAGGGCTTTTTCGGTCTCGGCATCGCGCAGCAATTCGGCCCGCTGACGGAACTGTTTGAGGGTGGACACCGCATCCAGCGCCCGCAACTGGTTCAGGAAATCCTGCACCCCGGACGCCACCAGGTTCTCCGCTTCCCGGGCCGCGCCCTCGCGAGATCGTATATTTTCTTCAATAACCTGGCGCAGGTCGTCAACCGTGTATAAATAGACGTCGTCCAGTGAGGCGACTTCCGGCTCGATATCCCGGGGCACGGCAATATCCACCATAAAATAGGGACGATGCTTGCGCTTCTTCAGTGCCCGTTCAACGGCGCCTTTACCCAGAATCGGCAGTGGACTGGCGGTGGAGGAAATAATGATATCAACATCCGCCAGGTGCTCGGGGATCTCGGACAACACGATCCCCTTGCCGCCACGGGATTCGGCCAGTGCCTGCGCCCGCTCAAGAGTACGATTGGCCACCAGGAAATCTTTCACGCCTGCATCTGCAAGATGCCGGGCTACCAGTTCAATGGTTTTGCCGGCACCAATCAGAAGAGCCTTGTTACGGGACATATCGGCAAAAATATGGTGCGCCATGCTCACCGCTGCATAAGCAACGGAGACCGGATTCTCGCCAATAGCAGTCTGGGTCCGCACGCGCTTGGCGACCGAGAACGTGTGTTCAAACAGCCGGGACAGGAACGAGCCACTGGCGCCGTGCTCCCGGGCCAGGGTGTAGGCATCCTTCAACTGCCCGAGAATCTGCGGCTCGCCCAGCACCATGGAGTCCAGGCCAGCGGCCACGCGCATCATGTGCCTGACGGCATCACCATCCCGGTACACATACAACGCATCTTCCAGCTCTGCGGCATCCAGGCCGTGGAACCCTGCCATCCAGCGCAACACCATGGGTGCGCAGTCGTCATCGCCCGCCAGATATAGCTCGGTCCGGTTACAGGTGGACAGGATCGCTGCCTCGGAGGCGCCAGAGGTTGCCCTTAGCTCGGCAAAGGCCTCCGCCATACGCTCAGGCGTAAACGCAACTCGCTCCCGTAATTCAACGGGGGCCGTGCGATGATTGATTCCCAGCGTTACCAGTGCCATTTCGTGGTTTTACAACCCTTTGCCGATGAGCGGTGCAGATACGCGCAATTACTGGACATTTTAACGGTCAGCGGCCTGAGCTGCCACCCGAAACCGCCATCGCTTCGGCAAGTGCGGACAGGTTGGGCAAGATCAGACGCTTATGCCATTATAGGGATTCGGCCGAGGCCGGGACCCGATCTACCTCAAGAAAGGGGCTGGAGCGTGGTTATTATTGATGCGTTTTCGACAGACCATGGGAAGTTGCATGCACAAGTCCGTACCGTTTCTGGTTACCTGCCTGCTTGGCCTCACACTGGCAGGGTGTGCCAGCCTTACCGGCACTGAGGAAGCGCCTGCTCCTGGCGAAAAAGCCGCCACCGAGACGAAAACGGAGCCACAGCTGCCGGTTGAATACGCCGATTTCGAGCCCGAAACCCTTTATCTGTTACTGTCTGCCGAAATTGCGGCCCAGCGCGGCCGCTACGACATTACCCTCGTCAATTACCTGAAAGCTGCCAAGCAGTCCCGCGACCAGGCGGTTATCGAACGGGCCATGAGAATTGCCCAGTCTCTGAACGGCGATAACGCCCAGAAGCAGCTGGCCGAACTCTGGCTGGAAATCGATCCGGACAACCTCCAGGCACATCGAATCTCTGCCATCCAGGCTGTAAAAGGAAACGACCTCCAGACCGCCATCCATCACATGGAACGGATCATGGATCAGGGGGGCGATGCTGACTTTGACAGCCTGGCGGCCATGGCCGCAAACCTGCCACCGGAACAACAGCAGGAGCTGCTTGCACTTTACAAAGAAATGTCAGGCCGCCATCCCGACACGCCGGAACTCGAATACAGCATCGCACTGCTATTAAAAGTCACCGGGCAGCCGCAGGAAGCGCTCGACAGGCTTGAACCGCTGCTGGAGGAGAATGCGAATTTCCAGCCAGCCATCATTCTCAAGGGTGACCTGCTCTATCAGACCGGCCAGAAAAGCAGCGCCCTGGATTACCTGCTGACCAACACCCGCCGATTTCCTGCCAACCGACAGATGGGCACACTTTACGGCCGCATGCTCATAAACGAAGGCGAATTACAGGCTGCCCAGGATGAATTTGCAAGACTGGTCAAGCGATACCCTGAAACGCCGGGCCTGCGGCTTTCCCACGCCCTGGTTGCCCTCGAGAATAGCCAGACCGACCTTGCTCGGGAAGAACTGACAAAACTGGCCGAACAGGGCCACCACACCAGCGAAGCCAATTACTATCTGGGTCGCATTGAGGACCAGGCGGGCAACACCGAGCAGGCCATTGGCTACTACCAGAGCGTGGAACAGGGCAACTACTATTTCCCGGCCCTGGCCCGCGCCAGCTCCCTGCTGGCCGAGAACGGCCGGCTCGAAGACGCCATTGACCGCATCCGCAGGCTCCGCGAAGCCAATCCCCGGCAGGCAGAAAACTTCTGGCTGCTGGAGGTCAACCTGCTTCTGGATCAGGAACAGCAACAGGAGGCCCTGAGTACCGCCACGGAGGCCCTGGAAGAGCATCCGGACAATATTGAGATACGGTACGCTCGGGCCATGCTTTACGACGGCATTGGCCAGACTGCCGACGCCGAAGCCGACCTCAGGCAGATTATTGAGCAGGAGCCGGAAAACGCCGTGGCCCTGAATGCCCTGGGCTACATCCTGACCACCCGGACCGACAGGCTCAGGGAAGCCCGCGGCTATATCGAGAAAGCGCTGCAACTGGACCCGGATAACCCGGCCATCCTCGACAGCATGGGCTGGGTCCTCTTCCTGGAGGGCCAGATTGAACCTTCGCTCGACTACCTGTCCCGCGCCTGGGCCGCCTTCCCGGACCCCGAAGTTGCCGCCCACTACGGTGAGGCACTCTGGATGAACGGCGCCGAAGAACAGGCCCGGATCATCTGGCAGGAAGGTCTGGAGCAGGACAGCGACCACGAAGTACTCAGAGAAACCATTGACCGGTTGACCAACGGCGGTGAGTCGGAATGAGGCTGGCCCGAATTATGGCAACACTGACAGTGCTTGCCACCCTCGGCGCCTGCACCACGATCCAGGTCGAGCCATTGCCGGAGGGCATGACCGACCAGCCTCCCGCGGGCTGGACCACTCGCGCCGCCAGTCTCGGTGAGCTCAATCACTGGAAGCTGACGGGCAAGCTGGCCGTCCGACAACCTTCCGACAGCGGCACCGCCATCATCAATCACTGGATTCAGGACGGCGAGGCCTACGACCTGGCTCTTTCCTCGTCCTTTCTCGGCATGGGCAGCACAACCCTCAAAGGCGTGCCCGGCTTTATTGAGCTGACCCTGCCAAACGGCGAAACCTACCGATCGGGCGAGCCGGAAGCACTGGTTGAAGCTGCCACGGGCTGGCAACTGCCCCTGGAGAACCTGACCTGGTGGATTCGCGGCCTGCCATCACCGGCCAGCGACTACCGTCTGCTGTTTGACGATCAGGGCACCCTCGCCATCATCCGCCAGAACGGCTGGGAGATCCGCTACGACCGTTGGCAGACCTTCCTGCCGAGCTATCCTGCACTCCCCGCCCGTATCACAGCCCTGAAAGAAGAAAAACGGGTCCGCCTGGTGGTGAGCGACTGGCAGGAGCAGCCTGAATGACACCCGACCTGATACTGCCCTCTCCGGCCAAGCTGAATCTGTTCCTGCACATTGTCGGGCGCCGGGACGACGGCTATCACGAGCTCCAGACCCTGTTCCAGTTTCTAGACTACGGTGACGATCTGAGCTTCACCCTCACGCCCGGAGAGCCCGGCGCAAGGCTCGCGGAGCCTGTCCCTGGTGTTAACGACGAGGACAATCTCATCATCCGCGCGGCCCGAGCCCTTCTTGAACGGTCCCGATGCGAGCTGCCCGGAGTCACCATCGGCATTAACAAACGGCTACCCATGGGCGGCGGTCTTGGCGGCGGGAGCTCCAACGCCGCAACCACCCTGCTGGGACTCAACCATCTCTGGCGACTCGAGCTGAGCACCGATGAACTCGCAGAGATCGGCCTGAGGCTGGGCGCCGATGTTCCCGTATTTGTCCGTGGCCATGCCGCCTTCGGTGAAGGTGTTGGTGAAACACTGACCAATGCCAATCCGCCGGAAGACTGGTTTGTTGTTCTCAAGCCTGGCTGCAACATAAACACTGGCAAGATTTTTTCCGAGCAAGGGTTGACAAGGAACACCCCGAGAATCAAAATAGCGCCCGCTTTTGAGGGAGACGCCTCGAGGTACCGAAACGACTGTGAGGATGTAGTTCGCAAACTGTATCCTGAGGTTAACCAGAGCCTGGAATGGCTTTCACAATTCGGACCTGCAAGATTAACCGGAACCGGGGCTTGCATATTTGGACGTTTCCCGACAGAATCCGCAGCCCGGATCATCTGGGAAAGCAAACCCTCCGGCGTCACGGGGTTCGTAGCTAAAGGGGTGAACATATCACCTCTACACAAAAAGCTAACAGAGCTGAAATGATGCCAAAAAAGCACGATACTGGGGTGTCGCCAAGTGGTAAGGCAACGGGTTTTGATCCCGTCATGCGCAGGTTCGAATCCTGCCACCCCAGCCACCTTTCTCCCGCTTCTTCTGAATCAAACGCCGATACTGAGAAGGATGCCGTCGTGTCCAAACTGATGATCTTCGCTGGTAACGCCAACCCTGAACTGGCTCAGGCGATTGCCCGCAAACTCCACATTCCCATGGGTCAGGCTACTGTAGGCCGTTTCAGCGACGGAGAAACCACCGTCGAGATCAATGAGAATGTCCGCGGCCATGATGTGTTCATCATCCAGCCGACCTGCTATCCCACCAACGATAACCTGATGGAACTGATCGTGATGGCCGACGCACTTCGCCGTGCTTCCGCTACACGAGTCACCGCCGTTATCCCCTACTACGGATATGCGCGCCAAGATCGTCGGGTACGCTCTACCCGTGTTGCCATCAGCGCCAAGGTAGTAGCCGACATGATTTCCAGCATCGGCGTAGACCGGGTTCTGACCGTCGACCTGCACGCTGATCAGATCCAGGGCTTCTTCGATATTCCGGTGGACAACATTTACGCCACACCGGTCATGCTCGAAGACATCTTCAAGCAGCGCTTCGAGAACTTTGTCGTGGTATCTCCTGACGTTGGCGGCGTGGTCCGTGCCCGTGCCGTGGCCAAGCGCCTGGACGACGCCGATCTCGCGATCATCGACAAGCGCCGCCCGAAAGCGAACGTTTCCCAGGTCATGCACATCATCGGTGATGTCAAAGACAAGACCTGTATTCTGGTAGACGACATCATTGACACCGCCGGCACTCTGTGCAAAGCCGCCAACGCCCTGAAAGAGCACGGCGCGGCCCGCGTGGTTGCCTACATCACCCACCCGGTTCTCTCCGGCCCGGCCATTGATAACATCAATGCCTCTCAACTGGACGAACTTGTGGTTTGTGACACCATCCCGCTGGGTGACAAAGCACATAATTGTGATAGAATCCGCGTCCTCGGAATGGCCGGGCTGCTCGCGGAGTCTATTCGCCGCGTAAGCAACGAAGAGTCCATCAGCGCCATGTTCGAGAATGCCTGAGTGACCTAACGGTCGTAATATCATGGCATTACAAGCAGTTACCGGGTCGGGAGCCTACACAGGCTCCCGACTCTTTTAGTCAGCCGGAAAAATCCGGCTTTTCAGAAACATCACCTGATCCAACGCCTGGTCGCGGGCAGTTCAGGTGACGAATGAGGTTATTACCATGTCTCAGGAATTTGTTATCGAAGCATTTCCTCGCGACGATCAGGGGAGAGGTGCGAGCCGCCGCCTGCGTCGTGAGGAGCGTAAAATTCCGGCCATCATCTATGGTGGCGGAAAAGACGCTACTCCGGTTGCCATCTGGCACAACGAGCTGAAAAAGGCCCTGGAAAACGAAGCCTTCTTCTCTCACATCCTGACCATCGAGCTCGGTGGCAAGAAAGAAAGCGTAATCCTGAAGGATCTGCAGCGTCACCCGTACAAGCCGATCCTGACCCACGCTGACTTCCTGCGCGTTGACAAGGACCACGAGATCCACGTCAACGTACCGCTGCACTTCATCAACGAAGATACCGCACCGGCTATCAAGCTCCACGGCGGCGTAGCGAACCACCAGATCAACGAAGTTGAAGTGATCTGTCTGCCGCAGAACCTGCCCGAGTTCATCGAAGTGGACATGACCACTGTCGAGATGGACCAGGTTGTTCACCTGAGCGACCTGAAGCTGCCGAAAGACGTCAAGATCGCCGCCCTGCTCCAGGGTGAAGATCACGACCTGCCGGTTGTGGCTATCCACAAGCCGCGTGGCGCCAAGGTTGATGACGAAGGCGAAGAAGGCGAAGAAGGCGAAGAAAGCGGCGAAGACAAGGAGTAATCACTCCTGGCTTGAGGAGGGCAATGGCGAATGGCGCAGGATATTGTCATGGTGGTTGGACTGGGAAATCCCGGCGCTGACTACGAGAATACCCGCCACAACGCCGGCGCCCTTTTCGTCGAAGCTCTGGCCCGCAGTGCGGGCCAGACGCTCCGCCCCGAAAAGAAATACCACGGGCTCTACGCCCGCATTCAATGGCAGGGCCTGGACCTGCACCTCCTGAATCCTACGACCTTTATGAATCGCAGCGGCCTGGCCATCAAGGCGCTGGCAGACTTCTTCAAGATTCAGCCCCACCAGATCCTGATTGCCCACGACGAGCTCGACCTGCCACCGGGTACCGCCAAATTGAAAAAAGGTGGTGGCCACGGCGGACATAATGGATTGCGTGACACCATCGCCCACCTGGGCACCAACGATTTTCAGAGACTGCGCATCGGCATTGGCCACCCCGGCGACAGCCGCAGGGTTACAGGCTACGTACTCGGCCGCCTGGGCAAACAGGAAACCGAGGAACTGAACGCCGTAATCGACGAAATCATGCGGGTATTACCGGATGCAGCCAGCGGCAAACTACCAGCCGCCATGAATCGCCTGCACAGTTTCAAACCGGTATAATCCGCCCAAATTTTCCAGTACCAGCAGAGGCACTCCATGGGATTTAACTGCGGCATCGTCGGCCTTCCCAATGTCGGCAAATCCACCCTGTTCAACGCACTGACCAAATCGGGTATTGGCGCGGAGAACTTCCCGTTCTGCACCATCGAGCCCAACGCTGGCGTTGTCGCCATGCCGGATCCGCGCCTCAACAAGCTGGCGGAGATCGTAAAGCCGGAGCGGGTCGTGCCTACCACCATGGAATTCGTCGACATCGCCGGCCTGGTAGCAGGCGCGTCCAAGGGCGAGGGCCTGGGCAACCAGTTCCTGGCCAATATCCGCCAGACCGATGCCATCGCTCACGTGGTACGCTGCTTTGAAGACGGCAACGTCATTCATGTGGCCAACAAGGTAGACCCGGCCTCCGACATCGAGGTGATCAACACCGAACTGGCCCTGGCCGACCTGGAAACCGTCGAAAAGGCCATCAAGCGGGTTCAGCGCGTCGCCAAGAGCGGTGATAAAGAAGCCAAGGCCCAGCTGGAGATGTTCGAGAAACTGCTGCCCGTGCTCAACGAGGGTAAGCCGGTGCGCAGCATGAACCTCGACAAGGACCAGATGGCGCTGATCCGGGAGCTCTGCCTGCTGACCGTGAAGCCCACCATGTACATTGCCAACGTCAGCGAAGACGGGTTTGAGAACAACCCGCATCTGGACACGGTGCGCAAGATCGCCGAGTCGGAAAATGCCGTGGTTGTGCCCATCTGCAACAAGATCGAAGCCGAAATCTCCGAACTGGAAGACGATGAAAAATCCATGTTCCTGGAGGAGATGGGCATGGAAGAGCCTGGCCTGGATCGCGTAATTCGCGGCGGCTACGGCCTACTGGGCCTGCAGACCTACTTTACCGCCGGGGTAAAGGAAGTCCGCGCCTGGACCGTGAAAATCGGCGCCACAGCGCCCCAGGCAGCCGGTGTGATCCACACCGACTTCGAACGCGGGTTCATCCGGGCAGAAGTAGTGAGCTACGACGATTTCGTTCAGTACAACGGTGAAGCCGGGGCCAAGGATGCCGGCAAATGGCGTCTGGAAGGCAAGGACTACATCGTCAAAGACGGCGACGTTATCCACTTCCGCTTCAACGTGTAATTTTTCAGGAAAAACTGCCCCCAAGCCTTGACAGGAAGGGCCCATTTACTGAAAATACGCGCCTCGTTTGGGGCGATGCCCAAAGCGAAATGGCAAGGTAGCTCAGTTGGTTAGAGCACAGCACTCATAATGCTGGGGTCGGCGGTTCGACTCCGCCCCTTGCTACCAGTATTTAGAAAGCCCGGTTCGCGAGAGTCGGGCTTTTTTAATGCCTGAAAGGTCGGCAGACAACCCATCGACGCCAAGTCAGCCTTCCGGATCTCGCTGTCTCCCGGGGATATCCCAGGCATCATGACTCTTCTCGCCAATCAAGCGACAGGCTCGTATTGCATCCCTGAAGTCGTCCTTGAGCCGGCTATCCTTCACTTTGTGGGAAATATACATGGATAAATCTATCCAGGCGGCGGTCCGTTCATAATGTGGCCCGCCATAACCTTCGAGATAGAGATCCAGCATAATCCAAGGTAGAACCACGACATCCACACGACCGAGCCTTAGCATTTCGACCGCCTGCGCCCAATCAGAGACATGTATCACGTTAGGGCTATCGCCTTTTAAAAGATCCAGACCAGCAAATTTTCGGACAAATCCAAACCTGAGGTCCGTCATGCTCTCCAAAGGCGGCAAATCCTGAACCATGAGATACACATATTCCAGTTGGAACAACGGACCACCAAAGTCCGCATACTGGTCCCTTTCTACCGTTTGAATTAACGGCAATCCAATCGAAATACCACCCTTTTCCAGCTGTCGAAGTATCTGGGCCAGTGGCATGTTAACGAATTTGAATTCCCCATCTACGCGGCTAAAAACACACCGGTAGTAAGGCGCAAAACGACCCACGAGCCTTCCATTTTCTACCGAAATTTCGCGCTCTATATCGGCAAAGACTCCCACAATATGGTGGCGTTTTGAATCGGCGGACAGGGATAGAGAAAAAAACAGAAATAAAAAGAAATTCAGAAGCTTGGGCAATACCAGCCTTCGCATGCCTCCCTCCCAATCGTGCGAATACAGTGCGCACTATCCAAAGCATTCAAGCGAACAACGGTGAAAGTTAACTAATCCTTAGCTTAAAACACTCTCTTCATGGTAGCTGCCGTGTCGGCACTGCGCTCATCTATTTGACTGCATCATGGTCAATTTTTCAGATCCTGACGTCTGACAGGAATATCCCAGCCTCCCTGGTTCTGCTCCGCAATAAACCGGCATTTTCTGATTGCCTTTCGGAGATCTTCCGTTAAATCGCTATCGTCCAAGCGATGTGAAATATACATAGAGAGATCCACCCAGGCGGCGGTCCTATCGAAGTAAGGCTTGTCATACCCTTTCATATAGGTGTCGATGAGAACCCAGGGGAGAACAACAACATCCACACGACCACGCTTGAGCATCTCGACAGCCTGTCCCCAGTCAGAGACATGAATCACCTGGGGATCAGCGCCTCTCAAGAGCTTGTCTCCAACGAACTGCCGGACAAACGCGAATCTGAGGCCACTCAGACTATCGAGGGGAGGTAAATCCTGAAGCAACAGATAGACATACTCCGTCTGGAACAGTAGCCCACCAAAATCAGCGTATTCATCCCGCTCGGCCGTCTGAACCATCGGCAAACCAGCAGAAATACCACCTTTCTCCAAGCGGTAAAGCATCTGGGCCAATGGCATTTCAACGAATTGGAAATCGCCCTGCACTCGGCTAAAAACACACTGATAATAAGGCGCAAACCGTCCCACGAGCTCGCCATCTTCAACAGCTATTTCCCTATCGATACCTTCGAAAAGCCCAATGACATGGGGGCTTTTCGAGTCAGCAAACAGGGATAGGGAAAATAAGGACAACCAAACAAACTGGATAAGTTTGGGTGAAAGAAGCCGATCCATGTTTCCACCTCCGAAGCACGCGGTTCCGGTACGTGCTTTTTGACTGCATCAAGTCGCTAAAACGCTGCCATTCAATGGTAGACAGATCACCACTACGCACAAGGATAGTGATCAAACAGACAAATTGCCCATTTTCTGGCCATTCTTTCATGTTCTGCGTCATTAAACGGGCTTTGACCGTCGAAATTCATGGTCTTTTGTGCGCGGACACTGGATGTTGCATTCGTGGTGTTCTATCTGGTGCATGCGTTCGTATTCACCTGGTGTTACGACACCATATTTCCTGACACGGACGCCAAGAAACCCAACGCCACTTAAACAAACTTTGACAATCCCGGGGCCGAGAGTCGGATAAGATAGAGACTTCGCCCCAATGCGTTTCAAGGCTGTATCGCATCATGAAGTCTCGCCATGCACTCACGGTGTTTCTGGCCGTTATACTGGTTCCCATTGCCCTTGGCTTCGCCGGCGCGAGCGTGAAGGCGGCCATCGTGTCGATCAGCGTTTTCTGGGCTTGCCTGGGGATCTTTTTCTATCCATCCATCAGCGACTTTCTGAAGGCTAAAAGCAGGCAGCGCGACGACTAGTGTGCTTCGGGACCACCCCTCACCCCGATTCTTTTCCTTCCAAGCTCCAACGATCCTCTCACAAGAAACTCTGTGGCATACTCACGGGCTGAAACCCATAAAGAACAACACACCAGCAAGGACCGTTGACATGAAACCGGAAACCCTCGCGCTGCACGCAGGCTTCAAAAGCGATCCCACTACCCGGGCGGCGACCACGCCGATTTACCAGACCACGTCCTACACCTTCGACGACACCCAGCACGGTGCCGATCTGTTCGACCTGAAGGTTCAGGGCAATATCTACACCCGCATCATGAACCCCACCAACGCAGTTCTCGAAGAACGGATGACGGAACTGGAAGGTGGTGTTGGCGCACTGGCGGTAGCTTCTGGCATGGCGGCCATCACCTACGCCCTGCAGACCATCTGCAAGGTGGGCAACAACATTGTCAGCACCAGCCAGCTGTACGGCGGCACCTACAACCTGTTTGCCCACTCCCTGCCGAACCAGGGCATTGAGTGCAGGATGGTCGCCCACGACGATTTCGATGCCGTGGAAAAGGCCATTGATGACAACACCCGCGCCCTGTTCTGCGAATCCATTGGCAACCCGGCGGGCAACGTGGTCGACATCCAGCGCTGGGCCGAGATCGCTCACAAGCATGGCATTCCGCTGATGGTGGACAACACCGTTGCCACGCCTTTCCTGTGCCGCCCGATCGAACACGGTGCCGATATCGTTATCCACTCGCTTACCAAGTACATCGGCGGCCACGGCACCACGGTAGCCGGTGTTGTCGTGGATTCCGGCAAATTTGACTGGAAGGCCAGCGCCGACAAGTTCCCGATGCTGAACGAGCCGGATCCGTCCTATCACGGCGTGGTCTACACCGATGCGCTCGGCCCCGCCGCCTTTATCGGCCGCTGCCGCGTGGTACCACTGCGCAACACGGGTGCGGCGCTGTCGCCTTTCAATGCCTTCCTGATCATGCAGGGCCTGGAAACCCTGGCGCTGCGCATGGAACGTCATTGTGAGAACGCAGAGAAAGTCGCCAACTTCCTGCAGGACCACCCGTCTGTTGAGTGGGTGAATTACGCAACCCTTGCCAACAGCCCGTACAAGGCGACATGCGACAAGATCTGCGGCGGTAAGGCCTCCGGCATCCTGAGCTTCGGCATCAAGGGTGGCCGGGAAGCCGGAGCAAAGTTCATTGATGCTCTGGAGCTGATCCTGCGCCTGGTAAACATTGGTGACGCCAAGTCCCTGGCCTGCCATCCGGCAACCACCACCCATCGCCAGTTGAACCCGGAGGAACTGAAGAGTGCCGGGGTGAGTGAGGATCTGGTGCGGCTGTCCATCGGCATCGAGCATGTCGACGACATCATTGCCGACATTTCCCAGGCCCTGGACAAAGCCCAGGCTTGATAAAGGTCGACCGGGTACGACCAATGTCGTGCCCGGTACCCCCGTGATTGCCCCTATCTGTCTTGTAACTCCCCCGCCGGCCCATTACTCTTAAATGTTCCCTATGCCCGAATCGAGAGTCCGGTTTCAATGAGCGAAAGCGCAAAAACCCGCATTACCAGTGGTTCCAAATTCCGCAACGAGCATGGCTTCTCGGCCATCAAGGATGGCGTCAAGCGGTCATCAAAGCAGGAAGCCACAGCCGCGGTGAAGCCTGAGCCGAAGCCGAAATGGCTCCGGGCACGCATGCCCGGCGGCGAGCGCTTTGAAGCAGTACGCAAGAACGTCAGTGAGCACAGGCTGAGCACTGTTTGCCAGGAATCCCACTGCCCGAACATCGGGGAATGCTGGACCGCCGGTACCGCCACCATCATGGTGATGGGCTCAGTCTGTACCCGGGCCTGCAAGTTCTGCGCGGTGGATACCGGCAACCCGAAGGGCTGGCTGGATCCTGAGGAACCAGAGAACACGGCCAAGTCCGTAGAGCTCATGGGTCTTCGCTACATTGTGCTTACCTCCGTAGACCGCGACGACCTCGACGATGGTGGCGCTGCCCACTACGCCGCCTGTGTCTCGGCCATCAAACAGCGCACGCCGGAAGTCGCCGTTGAAGCACTGACACCGGATTTTGACGCGGTCATGTCGGACGTTGAGAAGGTGGTGGATTCGGGGCTGGATGTCTTCGCCCAGAACGTCGAAACCGTCAAACGCCTGACCAGCCGGGTCCGTGACCCGCGCGCCGGTTATGAAAAAACACTGCGGGTTCTGGAACATGCCAAGAAGCATCGCCCGGATGTGCTCACCAAGACCAGCCTGATGCTGGGCCTGGGTGAAACCGAAGAGGAAATCCTGGAGACCATGGACGACCTGCGGGCCATCGGTGTGGATATCCTGACCCTGGGCCAGTACCTGCGCCCTACCCCGAATCACCTTCCGGTGGAACGTTATGTCACCCCGGAAGAATTCAACCGTTACCGGGAAATCGGCCTGGAGAAGGGCTTCATGGAAGTGCCATCCGGCCCCATGGTCCGCTCAAGTTACCGGGCCGATAAGGTATTCGACAAAAACAATCTTGGTCTTGCCGTGCCCGAGGTCCCCCAGACTTCCAATGCCATGCAGATTCCGGTGAAGGCCATCGACTGAGAACATACATGCTGACACTGCTGCGAAATGCCCGGCTGAAGTACAAATTCTGGTTGCTGAACATTGTCGTTTTTGCAGTTCTCTGCTTGCTCGTTCTCTACGCCATGAACACCATTGCCGGGCAGACCGGCAAGACGTTCGATCAGGTGTTCGCCGAAACAGCGCCCGGTTTTGCGCTGGTCGTAGCCGTACTCATGGTGCTGGAGATGGCCGGCTCCCAGTTGCTGATTTCGTTTATCGAGCGCCACGTGAATCGCCTGAAAAACACCATGGTCGACGTCCAGGCCTCGGGCAACCTGAGTCAGCGGGCGGTGGTGGATTCCACCGACGAAATCGGCGAAATGGCCAGCGCCTTTAACGCCATGCAGGACCGCACCGTGGGCGTGGTTCGAAGCATGAAGGAAGCCATCGAACGGCTGCACCGGGAGGTCGAGGAACTGACCGCTGCCGCCGAAGCGCGCCGGGATGACCTCGGTCGCCAACAACAGGGCGCCGACCGGTCCGCGGAAGTCATCGAAACCATGCTCCAGAGCTTCACCGGCATCGCCGAACAGGCCGGCATTGCCAAGACTCTCTCCCACGAAGCCAGCGATGCTGCTCGCGACGGCAGCACCCGTGTCGGACAGAGCGCCGACAGTATCCGCAAGCTTGCGGATGTGGTGCGCAATTCCGCCAGCAGCGTCGAAGCGCTCGCCGAGAACAGCCATGAAATCAGCCACGCCATCACCGAGATCCGGGGTATTGCCGAACAGACCAATTTGCTGGCCCTGAACGCAGCCATCGAGGCCGCCCGGGCCGGCGAACAGGGCCGAGGGTTTGCTGTGGTGGCTGATGAAGTACGCAAACTGGCTCAACGGGTTCAGGACTCCACTGATCAGATTCAGGGCACCATCGACCGACTTCTCAATGCCATTAACACGGCTGTACACCAGATGACGGGCAGCTCCGAGGACGCCACCCGCTGCGTCGAGGAATCCGAAGAAGGCCGCCGTGCCCTGGAAGCCATCAACGAGGTAGTCAGCCGGATCGATCATACCAACCAGGAAATCGCCAATGTTTCCGCGGACCAGACCGCTGGCACCGACGATGTACTGGCTAACGTTCAGGGCATTCGCGAAACCACCCAGAGCATGGTGACCCAGCTCGCCGAGAGCGCGGAAATGAGCCGACGCCTGAAAATGCTGATCGATTCCCTGGAAGAAGCCTCGTCAAAGGTCACGGTTCACTGAGGTTTGTGGCACACTCTGCACTCGTTTGAACTGGCAGAGTAGTTGTTCATGAATCGTCTTCGCGCCCTGTATGATCGCCTGGTTTTTCCACACCCGTTTATCATCCTCTCGGCCTTTGCTGTTTTGCTGGCGCTCGCCGCTATCAAATTCGGCGAGTTCCGGCTGGATGCCTCTGCCGAATCCCTGGTACTCGAAAACGACCGCTCCCTGGAGCAATACCGTCAGGTAAACCGCCGCTTCACCACCTCGGATGATTTCCTGATCGTCACCTATACCCCCGAGGGTGAACTGTTCTCGGAAGAGGGCCTCGCCCGGCTGGGCGCGTTGCGAGATGAGCTGCAGAGTTTGGACGCAGTAGGCTCCACCAACAGCATCCTGAATGTGCCGCTCCTGCATAGCCCGAATCTGACGCTGGACACCGTGGACAGCGAGATCAAGACCCTCGACGAACACGGTGTGGCCCCAGAGACGGCCCGCGAGGCGCTGCTGAACAACCCGCTCTACCCCAACCTGCTGATCAGTGAAGATGGCCGCACCACGGCGATACAGGTCAACCTGCCCACGCCGGATCGATATTTCGAGTTGCTGAGAAAACGCAACGACCTGAGAGACAAGGCCGACGCTGGCGAAGCCTCCGAAGCCGAGCTGGCAGAACTGGAGCATGTAAAGCAGGAGTTCATCGACTTTACCGAAACCCTCGGTGTGGAACGCGATGCCACCATCCGCACCGTTCGCTCCATACTGGACAAGTACCGGGATGGCGCAGAGATCCACCTGGGCGGCGTGCCCATGATTGTGGCGGACATGATCCGGTTTATCGAAAACGACCTCTCGACCTTCGGGCTAGGCGTGCTCGCATTTCTGCTACTCACCCTGGCCATTATCTTCCGGCAATGGCGCTGGGTGCTGGTCCCACTGCTGTGCTGCGGCTTTACGGTCTGGCTGATGATTGGCTTTCTGGGGTGGGCCCAGTGGCCGGTGACGGTTATCTCCTCCAACTTCATTTCCCTGCTGCTGATCATGACCCTGTCGCTCACCATTCACCTGATCGTGCGCTACCGGGAGTTCCAGCATGACGAGCCAGAGGCCAGCGCAAAAGACACCTTGCGCAACACCGTGATGGCGATGATCAAGCCCTGCTTCTACATGGCCATCACCACCATTGTCGCCTTTGGTTCCCTCACCTTCAGCGGCATTCGCCCGGTTATCGACTTTGGCTGGATGATGACCCTGGGGCTGACGGTGGCCTTCCTCATTACCTTCGTCATATTCCCGGCCCTGTTGACCCTGCTGCCGCCACCACTGGACAGCCGGGTTACCTCCGATCAGATTCCCTTCACCGATGCCTTTGCCCGCTTCACGGAGCACTTCGGCAAAACGGTACTGGTCGGCTCCGGCGTGATTGCGGTGCTCTGCGTGGTCGGCCTGAGCAAGCTGACGGTGGAAAACAGCTTCATCGATTATTTCAAATCCTCCACCGAAATCCACCAGGGCATGATCACCATCGACAACCGCCTGGGCGGTACTACCCCCCTGGACGTAGTGATTACCGACGACCCGCCACCAGAAGGCGCTAACGGCGGCGACCCGTTTGCCAGCGACTGTGATCCGTTTGTGGAGGATTGCGGCGCCGGCGAGGAATACCGGGATACCTGGTACACCTACCAGAAAATGGAGGAACTGGAAGCCGTTCACGAGTATCTGGACGGATTACCCGAAACCGGCAAGGTACTGTCCATCAACACCACCCTGGAGATCCTCGCCAGAATCAACCAGGGCGAGCCTCTGGACGCCCTGGAGCTGGCGTTTGTACCGGCGGCCGTGCCGGACGACCTGCAGGACACCCTGCTGACGCCCTACATCTCCGAGGAGCACGACCAGGCGAGATTCAGCATCCGGATCCTGGAGACCATGCCGGAACTGCGTCGACAGGAGCTGTTGAACCGCATCCACGAACACCTGACCACGGAATTGGGCTACTCGAAAGACCAGGTGCTCTTTGCCGGCATGACCGTGATGTACAACAACATGCTGCAAAGCCTGTTTGATTCCCAGATCAAAACCATCGGCGTGGTCTTCGCCGCCATCATGGCAATGTTCCTGATCCTGTTCCGCTCGCTGAAGCTGGCCCTGATCGGCATCGCCCCCAACCTGATCGCAGCAGGCTCCGTACTCGGCCTGATGGGCTGGATGGGCATCCCCCTGGATATGATGACCATCACCGTGGCCGCCATCACCGTGGGCATCGCAGTGGATGACACCATCCACTATATTCATCGGTTCAAAACCGAGTTCCAGAAAGACGGCGACTACATCGCCACCATGCACCGCTGCCACCGAAGCATCGGCCAGGCCATGTTCTTCACCTCGCTGACCATCATCTCCGGCTTCTCGATACTGGTGCTGTCCAACTTCATCCCGACCATCTACTTCGGGTTGTTCACCGGGTTTGCCATGTTCATGGCTCTGGTGGGGGCGCTTACCCTGCTTCCCCGGCTTATTGTTCTGGTTAAACCCTTTGGCTCTAGCGGGGCTTCGGGCTTGGGCTCCTAGCCTTCTGGTTTTGGGGGTGGCTCGGCGGGTGTAGGCCTTTGCCAGAACCGCTACGAGCACATCCATGTGCGCTTGACGTCGGCCATCCTTGGCCGCCGACATTCTGTCAAAGGCCCACACCCGCCAAGCTTCAGAAATAGGAGTTATCGGAAGACACTCCGCGCCAAATCTTTCAGCCAACCTTATGATCAGTAAGCGATTACTGAACCGTTCGAAGAACAGGGGTGTGGTGCCCTCCCAAAAATGTCTGTGGCCAAGGATGGCCACAGCCAAGCGCACATGGATGTGCTCGTAGCGGTTTTTGGGAGGGCGCCACGCCCCTGTTCCTCCCCCAAAACCAGCAGGCTACAGACCAAAAAAAAGGGCCACACCCAAGGATGCGGCCCTTCTCCAACAAAGTCAGAGGGAAAGCAGGATCATTGCATGCCCTGACCTTGCCCCTGCTGCATCTGCTGTTGCATCTGACGACGCTGCTGCATTTGCTGTTGCATCTGCTGCATACGCTTATCCAGCTCGTCGCGCTGCTCCTGGGTAAACACGCTGTCTACCTTCGCCTGCATCAAAGTGGACAGAGCTGCAATCTCGCCGGTCACTTCCCCAAGCTCTTTGGCCTGCTCGCGAATCGCAGCTTCATCAAAGTCTGATTTGATCTCACCCTGCATCTGCTGCTGTAGCGCGCGGGCTTCCTGGCGGAGCTCGCCGATTTCGCCCTGCATCTCGTCGATGATGGCGCGGATTTCGGTCTGCTGCTCTTCGGTCAGCCCTACCATCTGGGCCAGCTGGTCAACCTGATCAGGCTGGCCGCCGGACTGCTGGGCCACGGCCGGGACCGAAAGGCTCAGGGCAACCAGGGCAGTACCAAACAATTTTGCAAGCTTCATAACTCTCTCCATAAACAAGGTGGCCACAATTGAAATACCACCGAAATACATTGGTTTCATCGTTCAGGGACTACACCCTAAAACATACGGATACGGTTTTTCACCCCGATCAGCCCTCTTTTTGTACATACTTCTCAGTCTTCCACGCCAAAAGCCGCCACACACGGGGATTCAAACAAATGTGAAAGTTTGGTCATTCCCCTTCATAATGGCGCCGTTCAAACCAATCCGGAGCAGATACGATGGCCATCAACTGGTTTCCAGGGCACATGCACAAGGCCCGCAAGGAGATCAAAAAAGTCATGCCACAGATGGACCTCATCATCGAAGTGGTTGATGCGCGCATTCCTTTCAGCAGCGAAAACCCGCTGGTACCTGCCCTGCGCGGTGATACCCCGCTGATCAAGGTATTGAACAAACGCGATCTGGCAGATCCAGAAATCACTGAGCAGTGGTTAGCCTGGCTCGAGAAAGAGCGCGGCGTCCGCGCCATTACGCTTACCCACAACCAACGCAATGAAGCGCTGGCTATCCTCAAACTGGCGGAGGAAATGACGCCCGATCATGATCGCCAGAAGAGTGCACTGCGGGTGATGATTCTGGGCATTCCCAATGTCGGTAAATCCACCCTGATCAATACCCTGGCAGGGCGCCCTGCGGCCAAGACCGGGAACGAGCCAGCCGTAACCAGGGCGCAACAGGCCATCAAACTGCCCAACAACATTCTGCTCTACGACACGCCCGGCTTCCTCTGGCCGAAACTGTCTCCCGAAGCCTGTGGTTATCGTCTGGCGGTAACTGGGGCGATTCGCAGCGCGGTGCTGGACTTTGAGGATGTGGCCATGTTCGAGGCCGAGTACCTTCTGGAAGCCTATCCAGAGCTGGTCAAAGCCCGCTACGGCTTCGAGGAACTACCGAAAGATGCCCTGGCGCTGATGGACGGAATTGCCGAGAAGCGGAGATTCTTCGGTCGCGGTGGCATCCCGGATCTGCACAAAGTATCGGAGGTGTTGCTCAACGAATTCCGGGCCGGAACTCTGGGACGCATCTCGCTGGAAACCCCTGAGATGGTCGAACGCGAAGCCCGGGAAGCCGAGGCAGCCGCGGCTGAGAAAGCCGCTCGCGAGGAGGCCAGCGGCGCAAAGAAGGGCGCCAGAAAGGGTCGAAGCGGCAAGCGCTGAACACTCTGTGGGGCTTTATCCGGCCTTCTCCCCTTACCAAGGTCAAATATCGTATCCGGGCCAAAGCGCCTAGACTGTTAAATAACGTTATTGATCGCAAGGTCGGCCGCATCGGCCGGTCGGTAAGGAGGAACTTATGAGACGCGTCGTCGTCACCGGTATGGGCATTGTGTCCTGCATTGGCAATTCACTGGATGAAGTCAGGGACAGCCTTAAAAATGGAAAGTCCGGCATCCGTTTCAACGAAACCTATAAGGAAATGGGCTTTCGCAGCCAGATTGCAGGCTCGGTGGATGTCGACACATCCGTTATCGACCGCAAGATCCGCCGGTTCATGGGCCCGTCGGCCATGTACAGTTTCCTGTCCATGGAGCAGGCCATTGCCCAGGCAGGGCTGACCGAGGAGCTGATCTCCAATGACCGCACCGGTCTGATCGCGGGCTCAGGCGGCGCGTCCTGTTCCAGCCAGGTTGAAGCCACCGACATCATGCGTGAGAGAGGCGTGAAGCGCATCGGGCCGTATATGGTGCCCCGCATCATGACCAGCACGGTTTCCGCCTGTCTGGCCACAGCATACAAAATCCGCGGCGTGAACTACTCCATGTCTTCGGCCTGCGCCACGAGTGCCCACTGCATCGGCCATGCCATGGAGCAGATCCAGGCGGGCAAGCAGGACATCGTGTTCGCCGGCGGCGGAGAAGAAGAGGACTGGAGCCTGACAATGATGTTCGACGCCATGGGCGCCCTTTCCACCAAGTACAACGACGCTCCCGAGACAGCCTCGCGCCCCTTCGACGCCGGCCGAGACGGTTTCGTGATCGCCGGCGGTGGCGGCATGATGGTACTGGAAGAGCTGGAGCATGCGAAGAAACGCGGTGCCAACATCATTGCCGAACTTACCGGCTATGGCGCCACCTCAGACGGCTACGACATGGTCGCTCCCTCGGGCGAAGGCGCCCAGCGCTGCATGAAACAGGCGATGGCCACGATCCGTGGCAAGATCGACTACATCAACGCGCACGGCACCAGCACCCCGGTTGGCGATGTTGCCGAGATGGGCGCGGTGCGTTCAACTTTTGGTTCCGACATCCCCGCCATTTCATCTACCAAATCACTGACCGGCCACTCCCTTGGTGCTGCAGGCGTGCAGGAGGCGATCTACTCGCTCCTGATGCTGCAGAATGGCTTCATTGCAGGCACCAGAAACCTCAGCGATCCGGACGAGAAAATCAGCGACATGCCGTTAGTCGGCCCGAAAAGTCGCGAAGGCGCACTGAACACCGTGATGTCCAACAGTTTCGGCTTTGGTGGGACGAACGCGTCTCTGGTATTTGAAAAACTGTAAGCATGAGTGGCACAAAGGCCTTCGGGCCCTTATTTTTAACAATTATATTCTCAGATCATTAAGCTTGATTATTGGCAAAGACCGCTATCCGTATTAAGGTACATAGTTGATATGGATCAAATCGGACGGATCATCACGTATGGCTCAAGCAATTCCGTTTCGTCAGGCTTCTCCCCTCAAGGCCTCTTGCCACCAGTGCAGCCTGAGCAATCTTTGCCTTCCCCTGGCAGTTGAAGAGAACGACCTTGATCGGCTGGAAGACATTGTCCAGCAGGGGCGAATCTTCAACCGCGGCGAACATATCTTTGACCAGAGCACGCCCTACCGCGCGTGCTTTGCGGTGAAAAGTGGTTCCATCAAGACGTCGATTATCACCGAGAGTGGCGAAGAACAGGTAACCGGCTTTTTCATGCCCGGTGAACTGGTGGGTCTGGACAGCATTGGCAGTGAGAACTATGCGTGCACCGCCAAGGCTCTGGAGCGGACCAGCATCTGCGAGTTTCCGATCGACAAACTGGAGGAGCTCACTGGCAAGCTGCCGGAACTGCAGCATCACATGTATCACCTGATGAGCCAGGAGATCCAGAACAGTCACCAGTTGGCCATGCTGCTAAGCAAGAATACCGCCGAAGAGCGCATTGCCGCACTGCTGTTATCGCTGTCCAGCCGCTTCCAGCGCCGACGCATGTCTCCGACCAACTTCAGTCTGCCCATGGCACGTAACGACATCGCCAACTTCCTAGGACTGGCTGTCGAAACCGTGAGCCGGGTCTTCACGCGTTTCCAGAATCAGGGGCTCATCAAGGCCAGGGGCCGGGAAGTCGAACTCTTGGATATCGAAGGCCTGCAGATGGTCAGCCGGGAATTTTCTCGCCAGTGCAATAACTGAGAAGCTGCTTTGTGTCCGTCGGTTTCATGAACCGGCGGGCTCGCTCTCCACTTCCCTCCCGTTATTCTTTTTCAACATGGCCAGCTCATCCACCAGGCCCGAACGCCATGGCATCTGTTTGATCCCGAATGTGTTTCGGATCTTGGTGCAGATCAGCGTGGTATTCACCGGTTCAAGATGCCCCCACTCCGGCACCTCATCCACGACCCGAATACCTTCCGGGATCCCTGGAAGGCCGGCGATTGCCAGGCCGAGCTCGTAGAGATTGATTTCCTCGGCGCCGGCGTACTGATAGGTGCCCCACACTTCGGCCCCACAATCAAGCTGAAGAACCACCGCCTCGATCACCCGGGCCAAATCCCGAACCGCCACAGGCTGGCCACGGCACCGCCCAGGTAATGACAGCACCTCACCGGCAGCAGTGCTGGCCTGAACCTTTCGTATAAATCGCGCCAGGCTCCAGCCGGTTCGCAGGATAATGTGTCTCGGCAGCAGGGTGCGCAAAGCCTGCTCGCACTCCCATTGCCAGTTCCCCAATTCGTTCACCGGCTGCCCGGGGTTAGAGGTGATATATCCACTCTGCTTACGGCCATCGAATACGTAACAGGAGGAAAGCTGTAGCAGCGCCATACCGCGATCACGGGCAAACTCCGCCATGGCCAGGGGTAGCGAAAACGCAGCCATGTGGACGCCCTCTGGGTCTTTCTCGGCGACCTCGGGATCGGCCATCCAGAGTGCGTTAACAATCAGATCGGTATCCTCGGGAATCCAGTTCTCCAGTGCATCAAGGTCGGCATTGGAGGGGTCACTGACAAGCAATGGGCTGACGTGCAGGTGCGTAGCCCGCAAACGCTCCAGCAGAACCTTCCCCAAAGGGCCGTAATCGTGGACAACAAGTACATGCACGAGGATTCAATGCCTCCTGGTATCACTTATGTGACGGTATTTCGGAACCGGTCTGGCCAATGGCTTCTGGATTCCGGCGCCTACACTGATGCAGTCTGAACTTAATGCTTTGCTATTTCTTTCAAGAGCATACAACAACAGGAACTGTCATGCTGAAACAACAGAGCCACATTGTGGCGCCGATCCCCGACGAGTTGCGAACCCGGGCCCTATACACCGTCGGCGAACTGCGCGAGCGGGGCAAGGCCGACAAGGAGGCCATCGACAAGCTCTTCAACCTGATTGTGGACATGACCGAAGAAGGTCTGGACTTCTTTTTCCTGGAGCCGCTTCGCCGCCTCCATGCCAGCAACATGATGATGGGCATGGCCAAAATGGGCATCAGCAGCATGCTCAAGGGCAGCAAGATGGTCGTACACAAGGTGCTCAAAAAGCTGGACGACCGCAGCCTCGCTGCCATCCTCGACTTTATCGAGGAAATCATTCACGAACCGGAAGCGGGCTGACGAGGCGCTCTTGAATGCTACCGGTATTGCCGCGGTACCCGCCCGGTGATGCCGGTCATCAACTCGTAGGAGATGGTGCCGGCACAGGTCGCCACCTCATCAACACCAACTGTGCGCCCCCAGAGTTCGACAGTGTCGCCCTCCTTCGAATCCGGAGCATTGGTGAGATCAACCGCCAGCATATCCATGGATACCCGACCGATGAGCCGGATCCGCTGTCCATTGATCGCCGCCGGTGTGTTGGTGCCCGCATGCCGGGGATAACCATCGCCATAACCAATGGCCACCATACCCATCCGGGTGTCCCGATCGGCGACCCAGCCGGCTCCGTACCCAACAGACTCTCCCGCTGGCACCATTCGGGTGCTGATCAACGGTGCCTCCAGCGACATCACCGGTTCCAGACCAAGCTCCGGGCCGGTTTTGCCAACCATTGGCGAACCGCCATACAGCATGATGCCCGGTCGGCTCCAGTCAAACATCGGCTGGCCCGGATGAAAGTGGGCGGCCGAATTGGCCACACTCTTCATCAGCCCGGGAAACGCAGAGGTAGCCTTCTCAAACACCGATGTCTGCTGCGCCGTCATGGCACTATCCGGATCGTCGGCACAGGCGAAGTGGGTCACAAAGCCCAGCAGTCCCTTCTCCGCACTCATGGCCTGCAGTCGGCTCATAACTCCGGCCAGTTCGTCCGGATGAAAGCCCAGACGGTTCATGCCGCTGTTCACTTTCAGCCAGAACGCCGGTCGTGTTTCAAGGCGCTCCAGCCACGACAGTTGCTGGAAACTGTGGAAAACCGGCTCAAACCTGTTCCGGGCGCACTCATCAATATCCGCTTCGGCGTGGACACCCTGCAGCAGGGCTACCGGCTGTGCCAGGCCCGCTTCCCGGATGGCCGCCGCCTCTTCGATGCACGCCACCGCAAATTTCGGGGCCAGGCTGTCCAGGGCCGAGGCCACCGGCCCTATGCCGTGGCCATAGCCGTCGGCCTTGACCACGGCCATCACCTGCGCCCCGCCGGCCCGATTCAGGGCTGTCTGATAGTTCCTGCGAAGGGCGTCGAGATCAATCCGGGCAACAGTGCTGCGGGGCATCAATACTCCCCGCCATAGTCGCTGTAATCGCCGTGGGCCAGGTCCTCGAATTTTGTGTACTTGCCGATAAAAGCCAGGCGGATAGTGCCGATGGGGCCGTTCCGCTGCTTGCCAATGATGATCTCGGCAATGCCCTTGTCCGGCGTGTCTTCGTTATAGACCTCATCCCGGTACACAAACATGATGACGTCGGCGTCCTGCTCGATGGCGCCCGATTCCCGAAGATCCGAGTTAACCGGGCGCTTGTTGGGCCGCTGCTCAAGGCTCCGGTTAAGCTGGGACAGCGCCACCACCGGGCAGCTAAGCTCTTTGGCAATACCCTTCAGGGACCGCGAGATTTCCGAAATCTCGGCCGTCCGGCCTTCGGTGTTGCCGGGGACCCGCATCAACTGCAGGTAGTCGACCATGATCAGGCCTATCTTGCCGTCATTCTCCCGGGCAATGCGTCGGGCCCGGGAGCGCATTTCCGTGGGACTCAGACCCGGCGTATCATCGATATAAAGAGGTTTGTCCTTGAGCAGACTCACCGCCGACGTCAGCCGGGGCCAGTCGTCCTCTTCCAACTTACCGCCACGGACCTTGGTCTGATCAATGCGCCCGAGCGACGAGAGCATCCGCATGGCAAGGGCATCCGCCGGCATTTCCATACTGAACACCAGCACCGGCGTGCCGGTGCTGATCAGGGCATTTTCCACGATATTCATGGCAAACGTCGTCTTACCCATGGAGGGACGACCCGCCACAATGATCAGATCCGAGGGCTGCATGCCCGAGGTCTGTTCGTCCAGATCCTTGAAGCCCGTCGTCAGACCGGTGGTCTGCTCGCCAGACTCAAACAATTCCTCTATCCGGCTCAGGGTCTTGGCCAGAATCGGGTTTATGGCCTGTGGACCGGAACCTTCCTTGACCCTCGCTTCAGCAATCTGGAATACGCTCCGCTCGGCCTCGTCGAGAATTTCATTACTGTTCCTGCCGAGCGGGTTGAAGGCCGAATCGGAAATCTTGCCGGACACCTCTACCAGCTGTCGCAGAATGGACCGCTCACGGACAATATCCGCGTAGGCACGGATGTTTGCTGCGCCCGGAGTTTTCTCAGCCAATTCCGCCAGATAGGACAAGCCACCGGCATCCTCAATATCGCCGGCGCGCTCCAGGAATTCCGCCAGGGTAACAACATCCAGTGGCTCGCTCTCACTGGCAAGACGCTCCACGGCGCCAAAAATCAGGCGGTGGTCCTGCCGATAGAAATCGGCGGCCGAAATCACTTCCGAGATCTCGTCGAACCGGCGGTTATCCAGCATCAGGCCGCCCAATACCGCCTGCTCTGCTTCCACAGAGTGGGGAGGCACCTTGATACGGCTGGTTTCGAGATCAGTACTCGCGGGCTTCAGATTGGGCTTGGCCATGAACACATCTTCAGTTGCACATCACAACCACGACAGTTTAAGCGACCTGTCGCAGCAATGGGAGAGGGTTACAGGGACTTAACAGCATACCAGAAAGCAACAGGCCCGAAAGCCGCGAGATGCGGTTCGGGCCTGTCAGGTTGGCCAGCGCTGGACCTCATAAAGAGGAAGCGAGGGCCACCAGCGTATTACCAGAGCCGGGCAACCCCGACGCCGTTTTCAGGGAAAACGGCTTACTCGGCAACGACCGCCAGCTTGACCGTAACTTCAACGTCGGAGTGCAGCTGAAGCTCGATCTCGTACTCGCCAGTCACCCGGATCGGGCCTTCCGGCAGACGAACTTCGCTCTTCTCGACTTCGGTACCACCGGCAGTGATCGCGTCAGCAATGTCGCGGACACCGATAGAGCCGAACAGCTTGCCTTCTTCACCGGCCTTGGAGCTGATGGTGAAAGCAGCACCCTCGAGGGCCTCGGCGCGGGCCTGGGCAGCAGACAGCTTCTCAGCAGCCGCTTTCTCAAGCTCGGCACGACGCTCTTCGAACGCTTTCAGATTTGCTTCGGTGGCAGGTACAGCCTTGCCATAAGGAAGCAGGAAATTACGACCGTAACCGGCCTTAACCTTCACCTTGTCACCCAGTGAGCCAAGGTTTGCAACTTTCTCGAGCAGAATAACTTCCATCTCGTTAACCTCTTCGTGCTTTATTCAGCCGGCCCGGCAGGGCTTATACGCCTCCGGATATCCAGCCAGCTATCCACAAAAGCCAGAACCACTAACAGAATCATCAGACTTGGGCCCAGAAGGATCAGCGCTACGTAGAACATCGCCAACCAGTTCCCACTGAGCTGTTTCAAACCAACAACGCCGTGCACCAGCGCCAGGCTGGCCAGAAACAGCGGCGTTCCCGCGGCCCAGGCCAGCAGCATGGAATTCAGCCCGAGGAACGGACCGACTACCATGGTCACCGCGCACAACACCGCAATAGGCGGTGATAGCCTCAGGCCATGGAATTCCTTGCGGAATCCACCGGGGTTATAAAGCCCCGCCTGCCAGGCCCGCGCCAGCATGGTCATGCCTACACCCGTTGCCAGGTAAGTGCCCGCCATGCTCGCGTTCATCGTGTCCCGGATAACCTTATCGAGGTCATCGCCGAGACTCTGCGCAATTTCGGCATTGTACTGTTGGTAAAAACTCACCCCGGCCTGGACCAGATCATCCAGCAGCCCCGGGTACACCACAGGCAACATCAGGCCCGTGACGATTGCGAGAAAACTTCCCGCAAGCAGAGCTTTTTCCCAGGACAGCGTTGTCCTGATCAATGACGCCATAAGCATCACCTGGAGCAACACGGCCAGAGCGGTCGGGTCCTGCCCGAAAATGCTCCAGCCAAGCGCCGGAAGTAATGCCCAGAGCCCGATATTGAGCCCCTGACTGATGCCAAGCCTGAGAATGACCAGGCCAACAACGGCTGCGCCAATCCAGAACAACAAGGGTACGGCAGTTGTTACTGCTGCTACCCCACCGGCCTGGAGGGGACCGCGCATTACATACTGTGCAAGTGCACGCATGGTCCCAAGTCCTGTGTTTCTGTTACTTAGTTATCGTGGCTGTCCGAGTACGGCAGCAGTGCCAGGTAGCGGGCACGCTTGATAGCGGTAGCCAGCTGACGCTGATAACGTGCTTTGGTGCCGGTAATGCGGCTGGGCACGATTTTGCCGGTTTCAGTGATGTAGCCTTTCAGAGTGTCCAGATCTTTGTAATCGATCTCCTTGACACCCTCTGCCGTGAAGCGGCAGAACTTACGACGTCTGAAAAAACGAGCCATAACTTAACTCCTCAACTCCGGTTAATTACTCTTCTTCGTCCTGGGATTCAGCACGCTGACGTGGCTCGTCAGATTCGGCTGAACGACGCGGGCGATCATCGCCGCCACGACGGTCTTCACGGGACTCGGAAGCTTTCATCGGGGACAGTTCTGTATCCGCACCATCGCGGCGCAGGATCATGTCGCGGATGATTGCATCGTTGAAACGGAAGTTGTGAGTCAGCTCGTCCATTGCGGCCTGTGAACATTCAACGTTCATCAGTACGTAGTGAGCCTTGTGAATCTTGTTGATCGGGTATGCCAGGTGACGACGGCCCCAATCTTCCAGGCGATGTACCTTGCCGCCATCTTCAGTGATGACGCCGGTATAACGCTCGATCATCGCGGGCACCTGCTCGCTCTGATCCGGATGTACCATAAAAACGATTTCGTAGTGACGCATGAGTTCTCCCTACGGTTTAAACAGCTTCCTTTTTCCCGGCACGGATCTGAACCCGCGACCGACAAACATGAAAGCAAGGAGTTGACAGCATTCTGCTGCCGGTTTCTTTTTGCTTTATCAATAAGGCTTTACAAGAAAGGCTTGATCAAAAGCTTGGCTTCGGATTGCCGGTATTCAGACAATACAAAACCACCCCTTAAAAAAGGGGTCACGTATTCTAGGCGGGGAAGCCCTTGTGTGCAAGGGTTAACCAAGCCGTTGACGCAGGGCTTCGTATAGGCAAACACCCGTAGCCACGGACACGTTGAGACTGTCGACATGACCAAGCATAGGGATATTGATCAGCTGGTCGCAGTGCTCCCGTGTCAGTCGGCGCATCCCTTTGCCTTCGGCCCCCATCACCAACGCCACCGGGCCCTTGAAATCGGCCTGGTATAGCGTTGCCTTTGCCTCACCGGCAGTACCGATCAGCCAAACACCCTGATCCTGCAAACTGCGCAGAAAACGTGCGAGATTGGTGACCCGTACAAAGGGCACCGTCTCGGCAGCACCACAGGCAACCTTGCGGGCAACCGGAGTCAGCGAAGCGGACTTGTCCTTGGGAACAATGACCGCCTGAACACCCACGGCATCGGCCGTGCGCATACAGGCGCCAAGATTATGGGGATCGGTCACGCCATCAAGGACAAGTAAAAACGGCGGCTTGTCACTGCCTGCCAGCTGCGCCAGCAAATCGTCTTCGGTCCACTCGCGACTTTCGCTGACAGCAGCGACAATCCCCTGATGAACACCGGACACCCGCTCGTCCAGTTCTTTACGGTGCACAACTTTCCAGCGCACGCCGAGGCTATCGAGGGTATCGGTAATACTCTTGACCCGCTTATCCTGCCGGCCGGTCTGGATCCAGACCTGCTGCAGACGCTCAGGCTCGCGCTTGAGGACAGCCTCAACCGCGTGCCAGCCAAACACAAATTCTCCGGACACTGATTCTGCTTCCTGTTACTTGCCTGATTTGCGCGGCTTGCCTTTCTTGTCGCCTTTGCCAGCGCCACTGCCCTTCTTGCCTTTTTTCAGGGCGAGTTTCGCGGCCTTCGCAACCAGCTCATCCCTGGCAGAAGGCGTTTCATTATCATCGAAGGCCTCAGGCCCCTTTTTCTTTGATGACGTCGACGCCGGGCGTTTCCTCGGGCGCTTCAGGCCAGGTTCGCCGGGTGATGCACTCTTTCGTGCAGGCTTGGCTTTGCCCGGCGGCTTGCCGCCTTTGCCGGCGTTACGCCTGGCCTTTCCACGCTCGCCTTTATCAGGAACCGCAAGCGCGTCGCGATCAGCCTGTCGGTGGACCGGTTCGCTGATCAGCTCCAGGTCGATCTTGCGGTCCTCCATTCCAACCCGAACGACCTTCACACGGACCTCATCCCCGAGCCGGAAACTCATTGCTGTGCGCTCACCGATGAGGCGATGCTTGGCTGAATCGTGATGGAAGAAGTCACCGCTTAGCGTCGACACGTGCACCAGACCTTCTATGTAGACGCCAGAAAGCTCCACAAAGAAACCGAAGGGCACGACGGAGGCAATGACGCCATCGTACTCCTCACCGACATGATCACTGAGGTACTCACACTTCAGCCAGGCCATGACATCCCGGGTGGCATCATCGGCACGGCGTTCCGCCATTGAAGTATGCTCACCCAGTTGCTCCATCCGGGCCATATCATAGGGGTACTCGGCGAGCTCGGGATCCGGTTTGGGAGGCGGAACCACATCCTTGGAAGGCTTCCCTCCGTGAATAACCGACTTGATGGCCCGGTGATTGA
Source organism: Marinobacter sp. CH_CUG1437-1 (assembly GCF_037029655.1). Taxonomy (NCBI): domain Bacteria; kingdom Pseudomonadati; phylum Pseudomonadota; class Gammaproteobacteria; order Pseudomonadales; family Marinobacteraceae; genus Marinobacter; species Marinobacter sp. CH_CUG1437-1. Next base: position 270,928 of record NZ_JAYMEW010000005.1, read on the forward strand.
TCAGGTCCGGATAACGTCGGATTGGCGACGTGAAGTGAGCATAACCCGCATAACCAAGGCCAAAATGGCCGCCCTCTTCAGGGCTGTAAACGGCCTGGCTGAGTGAACGCAGCATCACCGTCTGGATAACATTGGCATCCGAGCGGTCCTTGATACTGTTCAGAAGCTCTTGGTAGTCCGCAGACGTGGGGTTATCACCGCCGCCCAGTTGCAGACCCAGCTCACCCAGGAACAGCCGAACCGCATTGAGCCGCTCTTCTGACGGGCCATCATGCACGCGATAAAGCGCCGGGAGTTTGTGTTTTTTCAGGAATCGCGCTGTGGCAACGTTCGCACACAGCATGCACTCCTCGATGATCTTGTGGGCATCGTTGCGCTGTACCGGCACGATCTCTTCTATCTTCCGGTCGGCGTCAAACACGATCTTGGTTTCGGTGGTTTCGAAATCAATTGCACCACGCTCGGTACGCGCCTTGCGCAACAACTGGTAAAGACCATAAAGATTGTGCAACTGCGGGAGCACGTTGGCGTATTGCTCGCACAGCTTATAGCCCTGCTCGGTGTCCGGGTGCTCCAGCATGGTACTTACCTTGTTGTAGGTAAGCCGCGCATGACTGAACATGACCGCCTGATAAAAGTTGTAGCTGCTGATGTTACCGGCGGCGCTAATGGTCATATCGGCCACCATGCAGAGGCGATCGACGCCCGGATTCAACGAGCAAAGGCCATTGGACAGCTTTTCTGGCAGCATTGGCACAACGTGGTCCGGAAAATAGACCGAGGTACTGCGGTTTAACGCCTCTTCATCCAGTGGGGAGCCGGGCCGGACGTAATGGGACACGTCGGCAATCGCAACGATCAGACGATAGCCACCACGAGGCCTTGGCTCGCAATAGACAGCATCGTCGAAATCCCGGGCCGTTTCGTCATCGATGGTTACCAGCCTGAGATTTCGGATGTCCTTCCGGTTGGCCTTGTCTTTCTCAGTGACCTCTTCCGGAATCTGTGCCGTCTGCTCACCGACAGCGGGCGGCCAGCTGTGGGGAATGTCGTAGGAACGGATGGCAACGTCAATTTCCATCCCTGGCGCCATGTGTTCGCCAAGCACTTCAACAACCTTGCCCAGTGGCTGAGTGCGCACGGTGGGCTGGCGAACTATGTCCACCACAACATACTGGCCGTGGCGGGCATTGCCGCAATTCTCCTGGGGAATCAGTACTTCGTGATTGATCCGCGCGTTTTCAGGAACAACGAAGTTGATACCACTTTCCTGGAAAAAGCGTCCCACCGTCTGGCTGGTCCGGTATTCCAGAACTTCAACAATCACACCTTCGCGCCGGCCTCGATCATCAACCCGATCAACCCGAGCGGCCACCCGATCCCCATGAAACACCTGACGCATCTGTCGGGCAGTGAGAAACAGATCGGAGCCCCCGTCATCCGGCACCAGAAAGCCGAAGCCATCTTTGTGCCCAATCACCCGCCCCGTCACCAGGTCGGCTTCCTCAATGGGAAGGTAGGCGCCACGCCGGTTACAAATCAACTGCCCGTCCCGACACATGGCAATCAATCGCCGACGAAGGGCTTCAATGCCCTCCTCTGACGACTGACCAAGTTCTGAACACAGTGTTTCGTGGGTTGCGGGAGCGCCACGCTCTTTGAGATGCGCGAGGATAAATTCCCGGCTTTGAATAGGATTTTCGTATTTCTGGGCCTCACGGCTGGCGTGAGGATCCCGGTCGTTTTTCTTCCTGGAAACCATTCGGATCCTTGTTAAGAGGCTGTACCAACGCGGCACAGTTCAGATTCGTTTGCAATGGAGTATAACGTTGGGACGGAGCTCCTGCCTATCAACCTGCAAGGAATAGGCACAAATACCTGCCATTCTTTTTGCGAAAAAATGTTTGACAGCCTCGGCGGGAATTATTAAAGTACGCGCCATCGGTTGAGGGACACACCTCAACGCTGGCAGAAACGTTTAGTTTTCAACAAGCTAAGCTTCTGCAAATCACCTGCCGAGGTGGTGAAATTGGTAGACACGCTAGCTTCAGGTGCTAGTGGGGGCAACCCCGTGGAGGTTCAAGTCCTCTCCTCGGCACCATTTCCTTCCTCAGGAAATGGCAAGACAGCCAACCGGCGACGTCGTTAATTTCCTCAAATAGCATCCGATCTACGAAGCCTTCTTGCCAGAAGCCAGGTTGCCACTGATCGCCTCTATTCCAGCAGTCCCACCAGGTACTCAGACAACCTCTGGTAACCAAACTCTACCTTCGCATAAGCAGAGTTGGGCACACCCTCAAACTCGCGGCCGCATTCTCCGGACGAATTGTAATTTTTCAGATAGGCATCGCGGATAAGGTTCGGTTGTTCTGCAACAAAGCCTGGCCCGTCTGCTGCCGGATAGTTTATCGCCCACTCGAAACTGCCATCGCCAGTCACACGGGGCAGCTGGATAAGATCCGGATCCAGGAATCCATAGCGCAACAGGCGGAGATTCGGTTGTTCGGGCCCGGAAAACTCCCGTCGATCAAATTCAAGCACCGGATCGGTGAAACCCGCAGGCTGGGGATCATAGCCGGAAAACTGGTATGCCTGAACGCCTGTCACAACCTGACTCGCGTCGACAGCCTCTTGCTGTGGAGCGCAGCTGTCTATACCCGCCGAAAAGGTTACGGCCTCCACCTCAACGCCCTGCTCTGAAATCCGGTATCCGGGAAAAACGGACGAGGAATTGTCGGTTTCCGGAACCAGCGTGCGCCTTGCACCACTGCTGGTCTCAGCAACCAGTTCCACCAGATCGCCGCTGTCCTTCGTCCAGCTGTAGGAGACCTCTGGAGGGCCGCCCAATTCCGTTGAATCCGCTGCAATTCCCCTGTGTTCATGGCAGGTGGTGCTGGTCTCGAAGTGAATGCGGCGATTCCCCCAATCGAAAACCAGCCGCTCATCCGTGCCCTCTTCGTCGAAATTCAGACGGCTCTGCTCCGAAAGCGCGGCGGAGGGCAACCACTGGGTTTCCAGGTCCGCCATGTAGCCGTTAACATCGATCAGTCGTGCCAGCTCCGGCATGGAGGGTGACAGGCAGCCGTTCGCGGAGACGGATAGCAGGCGCCCGCTCTCACTGTAAGCGAACGCCAGCTCGGCGGAGATCTGCAGGCCGGATCGGTTGGCAGGCAGGCTGTCCTGATTGGAGGGCTCGGCGTATACCTTCTGGCTGGTCAGCAGCACCGGGTCGCTCAATTCCACATCCACTTCGGGGAGCACCAGGGCGTCCACATCGACATTGGCAAAATCACCCTGGGCGACATCATCAACCACCGCGATCACATCTGCAGCATTCTGCACCAGCGATACGCCCAATAGAAACGCCGCTTCCCTGCTCAAGAATCGCTCCGTACCGTCACTGTCCCCGGCCGCCAACAAGTCGTTGTAGGCAGAGGGAATCTGGCTGGCCATGAACCTTGCCAGTGCCCGGGCATAGGCATGTGAGCGCTCGTCCTGGGCGAGGATATAGTCCCGCACCAGATTCAGGTCCGCCAGGCTCGCTGCCGCGCCGGAAGGTGTTTGCAGAAAGGTACCAAGGCCGACGATGCCCCGGTAACGGGCCAGCGTGGTCAATGGCGTGATATTGCGGACACCCGGAGGCGCCGACATCAGGTAGGCTCTGATCACCGGAACCTCCCCGTTACGCGTTTCCTCAAGGGTTTTACCCGGAAGGGCTACGGCGTGCAGCGCATAATCCCGTGGATCAAGATCCGGCCCCACTGAAGGGTCCAGGACCAGTTCCGAAATATCCATTGCGAAACGACCGCCGGCACCACTCATGGCGGTGGGCTCCCCCGAGGCAAGGGTAACTTCCCTGCCGTTCTCCAGCTCGACAACCAGAGGCCCCGGGGTGAACTGACTGTCCCCATCCATGTCGAGCCAGACCCGGGCGTTCTTCAGGTAGCCGTCGATGACCTTACCCGTGTAAGGCGCAGGCTCGCTGTATTCCACGCCATCGAAATCCCGCCCGTCCACAGGCAACTGTTCGGATTCTTCACCGCAACCGGCGAGGATGAGGGAGACAGCAGTAACAGGCAGACCAATCAGGCGTTTCATCGCGGCAACCGTTTATCCTTGTTAGAGGTTGTGCCGCTACTTTAGGGGATGTGGTGACTGTAGACCTTGATAGGTTTGGCAATTTGTAAAGTTTGGTAACCAGACGGGGTGCCAGTCACGACGAGCAGCTGTAGTGTGAAACCCCGCCAAGATTGAACAACTCTGACGGCTTCAGCCGGTAGTATTGTGCCTCAACGGCATTCGACTGCTCGGCGTAGGGTTGCGTAAAAACACCCTGCAAAGCACGCAGGGGCTGGTAATCGCCCTCTGCTGCTCGCTGATAAGCAGGAACCACGAACCACTCACGCATGGTGTATTTAGGGTTCACCAGTTTCATGTTCCGACATAGCTCCTCACGGAATTGGGAGCCGCCAGTAGAGCCATCGATCCCAATCTGCGATTTCCATCTGGCCAACCATTCTGACCAGCGGTTGAGCAGCCCTTCCGGATCGCCCCCTGCTGACTCATCCAATGATCTGTAGAAGCTGTTTTTGAAGGGCTCGATGTCTTCGGGTACGGAGGAAAGCTCCCGGAAAAACATCGTATAATCCACAGGGGTCCGGGCCATCAGCGTAATCAGTTCCCTGAAGAGTTCGGCGTCAAAAGTGCCAAGGCCCAGCTTCGCTGCCCACATCTTTTCCAGCTCCGCCTGCATTACCTCGGCAAATCCACCGTGAATCTCCTGAAGTTGCGCCTGCTCGTTCTCGTGATCTGACAGCAGCGGCTGAAGGGCCGAACAGAAACTCTTGAAGTTCCGTTCCGCCGCTGCAGGTTGGTTAAGGAAAGAGAAGTGCTGTCCACCACCGGTCCAGGGCTGGTAGAACGGCTCGAATACTTCGCAGAAGCCAAAAGGCCCGTAATCCAGCGTGAAGCCGCCAGCGGCGCAATTGTCGCTGTTGAAATTGCCCTGGCAGTAACCAACCCGAATCCAGTTCGCCACCAGCGAGGCAAGGCGGCTGCGGAACTCCCGCGCGAGCATCACGATTTTTGTGGGCGTATCGAGGGACTGGTCAATAACACCGTGGTACTCCCGATCAATCAGGTGCAGCACCAGCTGTTCGAGTTCTTCATGGGCGCGGGGGTGCTCCTGCTTTCGAGCCCTGCGCCCGAAAAGTTCCAGCTGGCCCACCCGAATGAAGGACGGGGCGACACGTGTGGAGATGGCAACCGGCTCCGAAATGAGCTGGTCGGGATCCAGGGAATGGGAGCCCGGAGAGTACCAGGGGCGCCGTACTCTCTCTGTTTTCGAAACATAGAGGCTCAGCGACCGGGAGGTCGGCACACCCAGTGCGTGCATGTGCTCCTGGGCCAGGAATTCACGAACGCTGGAACGCAGGACCGCACGGCCATCACCACCACGGCAATACGGCGTCTGTCCGCCACCCTTGAGCTGCATTTCCCAGCGCTGACCGTTCAGAACAGCTTCCAAAACCGAAATGGCGCGACCGTCGCCATAGCCGTTGCCGGTCTGGAACGGGCACTGTTGGGTGTATTCGGTGCCGTAGATGGAAAGTGCATAGCCACAGGCCCAGCCGACTTTGCTCATGGGCGCCGGCACCTGTGAGAGGTCTCCGGAGAACATTCGGACAAAGTCATCGGATTGAGCCAGGCTGTCTGCAAAACCCAATTCGCGGAACAAGCCGGGGCTGTGCGCCACGTAGTCAGGATTCGCGATGGGCGTTGGCCGGACGGGAACATAATGCCCCGAATAGACCTGTCTTGGTCGATGGTCAACGCCATCGGGCGTGGCATCCGGATCACCGTTCAGGCAATCCATCAGCGAATAGTCAGCCATCGGTGCAAGTTCTTCGAGGTTGGTCACTTCGAAACAGGTTTCTCGCGACAACGGCTTGTTCATCTGTACCTCTCGTGATCAAAGGAAACGGGCAGTGCCAGCACTGCCCTCAATTGCCCTTATGACCAGCCCATGTGGCGAGGGTTCAGAATGAACGGGCAACGATTTCCTTCATGATTTCATTAGTGCCGGCGTAGATCCGCTGCACTCGTGAGTCTGCCCAGGCCCGTGCGATCGGATATTCCCACATGTACCCGTAGCCCCCGTGAAGCTGCACGCATTCATCCATTACCTTGCACTGCAGGTCTGTGGTGAGCTGCTTGAGCATCGCCGCGGTGGGGATGTCGAGCTTTTTGTCCAGATGCAGCTCCAGGCACCGATCGGTGAACACCCGGGCAGCGGTGATTTCCGCCTTCATCTCCGCCATCTTGAAGCGTGTATTCTGGAACGCAATCACCGGCTTGCCAAAGGCGTTGCGCTCCTTGACGTAATCCAGCGTCCACTGCCAGGCAGCTTCGGCAGCGGCAACAGCGCCCAGAGCCACCTGCAGGCGCTCGGCCGCCAGCTCCTGCATCAGCTGGAAAAAGCCCTGACCTTCGCCCGGACCGATCAGATTCTTTTCAGGTACCTTTACGTCCTGGAAGAACAGCTCGGAGGTGTCCTGGGCCTTCATACCCACCTTGTTCAGGTTCTGGCCTTTCTCGAATCCTTCCCAGGCGGTCTCCACCATGAACAGGCTGATACCCTTGGCACCTTCCTTCGGGTCGGTCTTGGCGACCACGATAACCACATCGGCAAGCTGACCGTTGGTAATAAAGGTTTTCGAACCGTTCAGAACGTAATGATCGCCGTTCTTGACCGCCGTGGTTTTCACACCCTGCAGATCCGAGCCGGCCCCCGGCTCGGTCATGGCGATGGCGCCAATCATTTCACCGCTGGCCAGTTTGGGCAGATAATGATTTTTCAGCTCGTCCGAGCCGTAGTTGAGCACGTAAGGCGCCACGATGTCAGAGTGCAGGCCCCAGCCTATCCCCGTCAAGCCGGCCCTGGCGACCTCTTCGATCAACACCGCGCTGTACCGGAAGTCCGCGCCTACACCGCCAAACTCCTCTGGCAGGCAGGGACACAGAAAACCCAACTCGCCAGCCTTCTGCCAGAGTTCGCGGCTGACCTGGCCGTCCTTCTCCCACTGATCATGGTAAGGCGCAGCCTCCTGCTCCAGAAACTTGCGGACAGAATCGCGGAAGCCTTCAAGGTCGGCGTCGAAGAGAGTACGTGGAATCATGGTGAACCTCAGTGAATGACCTGTGTTGTGATTGTCGTTCACCAAGTCTCGGCCCGGAGCCCGGTTTGCTCAATGATGAAAAGCATCAATCGGGCTGGCCAAAACCATCGTCTCGGGCAGACTCAGGCCTTGCGCTTATCCTCGGCGCGGGCTTCGCCCCAGCGGGGCATGAGATCCTGGGGCAGATTCAGATGATCAAGGATGCGGGCAACAATAAAGTCCACCAGGTCCTCGACTGCCTGGGGTTTGTGGTAGAAGCCAGGGCTCGCCGGCATGATGACGGACCCCATCCGGGTCAGTTTCAGCATGTTCTCCAGATGCACCTCGGAGAAAGGCGCTTCTCTGGGCACAAGAATCAGCGGGCGACGTTCCTTCAGGGCCACATCGCCGGCCCGCTCGATCAGGTTATTGCTGGCGCCGGTCGCCAGGGCCGAGAGCGTTCCCGTACTGCAGGGACATACCACCAGCGGCGCTTTCTCCCCGGAACCGGAGGCCGGCGGTGCAAACCAGTCTTCCCGGCCAAACACCAGAACCTGGCCCGGCTCCGCGCCTGAATAGGCAGACAGGGTTTCCTGCATGGCCGGCGGGGTTCCCGGCAGCTTGAGGTCGGTTTCCGTGGCGATCACTACCTGCGCGGCCCGGCTGACCATCACATTCACCCGGCAGCCGGCCGATACCAGGCACTGCAGCAGGCGCAGACCATACTGGGCGCCCGAGGCGCCGGTCATGGCCAGGTTAACTGTTGAAGGCCGGTTCTGGTCGTTGCTCATGGATGTCGCCACTTGTCAGTCAGGAAAAGTCACCGGCCACGCCGGATCAGCCACGAATACGCTCAAGCTCGGCAATGAGTTTACTGTGGATACCGCCAAAGCCACCGTTGCTCATGATCACAATGTGGCAGGGGCTGGGCAGATCTTCCAGGGTACGTGCCAGCAAGTCTTCCACCGAGGCCTCTACCCTGTGCCTCTCGGAGCCAGCGTTGAGCGCCTGCCATCCGGCAATCAGTTCCGGCAGCCAGTCCATATTGTTCAGGTTGGCCCACAGAACCCGATCGGCGGTTTCTGCACTTGGCAGCAACGTCTGCTGGTGAACGCCCTGCTTCATAGTGTTCGAGCGCGGTTCAATCAACGCCAGGATAGGCTCCTCACCCACCTGATTACGCAAGCCCTCAAGGGTGGTGGCAATAGCGGTCGGGTGGTGGGCGAAGTCATCGTAGACCCGCACGCCGTCGATGTCTGCCAGCAACTCCATGCGCCGCTTGACGCCAGAGAACCGGCAAAGCGCCGCCACGGCATGATCGGGAGTGACACCCACATGGCGGGCAGCGGCAATGGCAGACAGGGCGTTTCTGACATTGTGAAGACCGGTCTGATCCCACTTCAGCGTTGCCACCGGCTGCTCGTGGTGAATAACCAGAAACCGGCTGCCATCCTCCGAGAGCAGCTCGGCGCGCCAATCTGACATGCGAGGAGTCTCGCTGCCAATCGCGGTGTCCTGGACCGGGCTCCAGCAGCCCAATTCCAGGGCATTATCCAGGTGGCGATCTACTGCGGGACGAATGATCAGGCCCTGGGAGGGGACCGTCCGAACCAGATGATGGAACTGTCGCTCAATCGCCTCGACGTTGTCGAAAATATCCGCGTGATCAAACTCCAGATTATTCAGGATCAGGGTGTGGGGACGGTAATGGACGAACTTGGAGCGCTTGTCGAAGAAGGCGCTGTCGTATTCATCCGCCTCGATCACAAAAAAGTCGCTGTTGCCCAGCCGTGCCGAGACGGGGAAGTCCCGGGGAACACCGCCCACCAGGTAACCCGGTTCGAATCCGGCCTGGTCCAGGATCCAGAGCAGCATGGACGTGGTTGTGGTCTTGCCATGGGTACCGGCCACCGCCATCACCCAACGATGCCGAAGCACCTCGCGGCTCAGCCACTCGGGCCCGGCCATGTAGTCGATATTGCGGTTAAGCACCGCTTCGACTTCCGGATTGCCCCGGGACATGGCGTTACCGATCAGAACCAGATCCGGTTTGGGCTCAAGGTGATCCGCGCTGTAACCTTCCATCAGGCTGATACCCTGAGCCTCCAGCTGTGTGCTCATGGGCGGATAGACACCTTGATCAGAGCCAGTCACGGTGTGGCCAAGCTCCCGGGCAAGAACGGCCAGGCTGCCCATAAAGGTGCCACAGATTCCGAGTATATGAATGTGCATTCGGCAACTGTCCTCTGAGTTGAAACCCGACAAGCCTCCCGTATCCGCCCCACCCCGTCAAGAGCCACGCTATCCGCAATCCTGCTCATGAAAATTGCCGGCGATTGGCGTATCATCTGCGCCATTGTCGAACCAGCAGGAGGCTCCAGCCCGCGATGGCCATCAAGAACGCATTCTACGCTCAGTCCGGCGGTGTCACCGCCGTCATCAATGCCAGTGCCTGTGGCGTCATCCAGACTGCCCGCAAGCATCCGGACAAAATCGGCAAAGTGTTTGCCGGACGCAACGGCATTATCGGGGCGCTGAAGGAAGAACTGATTGATACCAGCCTCGAGAGCGACGATGACATCCAGGCACTGATTCATACCCCGGGCGGCGCTTTCGGCTCCTGTCGCCACAAGCTCAAGAACATTTCCGAAAACCGCCGCGAGTATGAGCGTCTGATTGAGGTATTCCGGGCTCACGACATTGGCTATTTCTTCTATAACGGCGGCGGGGATTCACAGGATACCGCCTACAAGGTCTCCCAGATCGCAGACAAGATGGGTTATCCCATTACCTGTATCGGCGTGCCCAAGACCGTGGACAACGATCTGCCGTTCACCGACTGCTGCCCGGGCTTCGGCTCGGTTGCCAAGTACATTGCCACGTCCACTTTGGAAGCCAGCCTCGACATCAAATCCATGTGCGAGACGTCCACCAAGGTGTTCATCCTGGAAGTGATGGGGCGCCATGCCGGCTGGATTGCCGCATCCGGCGGCCTGGCGGGACAGGGCGAGGGCGAGCCGCCCCACATCATTCTGTTCCCTGAAATTCCTTTCAATCGCGACGCTTTCCTGGCGCGCGTAGACCACTGTGTGAAGGAATACGGCTACTGTGTTGTCGTCGCCTCCGAAGGTGCCCAGTATGAAGATGGCCGCTTCCTGGCAGATGCCGGAGCCAAGGACGCGTTCGGCCACACCCAGCTCGGTGGTGTTGCCCCCGCCCTGGCCAACATGGTCAAGCAGGCCCTGGGCCACAAATACCACTGGGCCGTTGCCGACTACCTGCAACGCAGCGCTCGCCACATTGCCGCCGCTACCGACGTTGAACAGGCGTATGCGGTTGGCAAGGCAGCGGTGGAAATGGCCCTGGAAGGCAAACAGGCGCTGATGCCCACCATCGTGCGCGAGCAGGCAAAGCCGTACCGCTGGAAGATTGGCGAAGCGCCCCTCAGTGAGGTGGCAAACCAGGAAAAGAAGATGCCGATCCACTTCATCACCGATGATGGCTTTGGCATCACCCAGGATTGCCGGGACTACCTGGAGCCCCTCATTGCCGGAGAGAGCTTCCCGCCGTTCGATAATGGCCTGCCTCGGGTTGCCAGGCTCCAGAACACGCTGACCGAGAAGAAGCTGAAAACGGATTTTGAACTCTAGTCCACTGCAGGACTCAGCGAATAAAAAAGCCTGACAGTTTACGCTGTCAGGCTTTTTTGGTTGCTTGAAGAGTCATCGCTGTGTGCTAGCGAGCCAATTCCGCCTGATGGTCTCGAACATAGGCGTAGAACTGATCAAAACCTCCAACATACTGGCTCCCCACAAGAATCTGCGGCACTGTGTAAACTGGCCGGCCGATCCTGTCGGCAATATCCTGCTTACTCATACCCTTCTCGATCATATCGACCCACACATAGGGAATGTTTCTGGCCTCACACAGGTGCCTGGCCTGCACACAGAACCCACAACTTGAGCGGCCGTAAATCGTGACCTGCTCCATAAACACCTCCAAGATCTCTGGCGGTAAATTCCGGGATTAAAATCGTATGAGCGAATCATGACACGGCACCCGGTAATTGAAAATTGATGCTTTGAATCGCCGCCATAGTAGCGAGCCATCATGTTCTGAGCCGGCTGAGCTCACGCTCCAGAACCTGCACCTCGTGGTCCAGGGCCTGACCACTGCCCTTGACCCTGCTGGCAAGCTCCCGGAGATCGTTGGCCGCATCGCCGATATGAGTGAGGTTGCGGTTGATTTCCTCGCTCACCGAGCTCTGTTCTTCCGCCGCAGTGGCCACCTGGGTTACATGCTCCACGATGGTCCCGATCCGGTCGACTACCGTGGCCAGCGAATGGGCCGCTTCCTGGGTGCCATCAACCGCCGAGGTGGCGCGATCAACGCCGCTCTGTATCACCGAAACGGCACCGTTCACATCCTGCTTGAGGCCGTCGATCATGGTACTGATTTCATCGGTGGATTCCCGAGTGCGGGAGGCCAGCGTGCGGACCTCATCGGCAACCACGGCGAATCCGCGTCCCTGTTCGCCAGCCCTGGCGGCCTCGATGGCAGCGTTGAGGGCAAGAAGGTTGGTTTGCTCGGCGATGCCTCGGATGACATCCAGGATGCGATTGATATCCTCGCTGCGATTGGCCACCTGCCCGATTGCCGTACTGGCCTCGCCCATATCGTTGGCCACCGCGCTTACTCCATTCACCGCCGATGACAGCGTATCCTGGGTAAACCGGATGCCGTCCTGGGCCATCCGGGCGTTATCGGCCGCTTCGCCGGCAAACCCTGCCACCTCTCCTGCAGCGGCGGACATTTCGTTCATGGCGGTGACCACGCTGTCGATGTCCTGGTGCTGTCGACCTGTCTGTTCATCGGTCTCGACCGCAATGCTGCCTACATCCCTGGCCTGTTCGCGGACCTTTACATTCACGTCCTTCAGATCATTGATCATCTCTCTCAGACGCGCCAGGAAGGCATTGAACCCGCCGGCCAGCTCGATCAGTTCGGCGTGGGTGTCGATTTCCAGTTCACGGGTCAGGTCTCCTTCGGCGCTGGCCAGGTTCTTCATCCGATCCCGAATTTCATCCAGCGGGCGGGTCACCGAGCGCACCAGCAGCACCAGGGCCACAATGGCCAGGACAACCACACCGATACCCACAAGGCTCTGGCGAGTGGCGGTGGCGGCAACTTCGTCCGACAACAGGCCAGTAATTTCCGAAACGCTTGCCAGCGCGGCATCCCGGGGCAACTCAATCAGCAGCGACCACTCGGCATCCGGCAACCGGATCTCAACGGGATAGGCCACGGCCAGGGTCTGACCGTCATCAAAGGTGCCCTCACCCTGGTGCAGCCCTGCGAAGGTGCTGCCGTGATCGGGCACGGCTTCCTGCAGAGGCCGGCCAAGGTGCGACTCATAATGGCTGGAGGCCGCGATAAGACCCTGCTCACTGATCAGCGTGACCCTGGACTGGCCTCCAAACAGCTCCTGGCTGACACCGGCAATGGTTTTCTGCAGGGTCGAAAGATTGATATCGACACCCACCACACCGGCGAATGTTCCGTCATCCAGAATCGGAACCACCAGACTGGTCATCAGCTCGGAATAGCCCTCACTGATTTCATATTCGTAGGGCTCCATAATGCAGGGCGCTTTGGTGTCCCGCGAACAGAGATACCACTCGGCCTCCCTGATCCCGAATTCGTTGAGGTTATCCAGATACTTGGTGGAGGGGTCCTCTGTGCGGCTGAACTGGACCTGCCCGTCCGGCTCCCGGTAGTAGTAAATCTCCAGGGTGCCCTCGTCGCTGCTGTGCTCTTCAACACCACCGGTGAAATAGCGATCCTGGCCATCGTAGCCATCCGGTTCGAACTGGGCGTAAATCGAGCTCAGGCTTTTCTGCTCCTCCAGAACCGCGCCAACGGTCTCCTGAAGGGCTGACCGGCTGATACGCCCGGAGCTGTCGGTCTGAATATTGCGGATGATGACGTTGCGAACGACTTCCGGCGTGCGAAAAGCGGTCGCAAACTGGCCACTGACCAGCTCACCATATTTGCCGGCGGTTGCGCCGAGCTGATCCATCACAATACCCTGCACTGTATCCCGGGTTTCTGCCGTCAGTCTTTCTTCCATGTCGCCGAGGGATAACTGGGCGGTGACCACAATGCTGATGCCCATGATCAGGAGCAGTGACACAACGAGGGCATAGAGCTTGAAGCGCAGCGATAACTGTTTCATGGTAAGGCCGGACCTGCGGAGTGTTGGAGGTTCGTTTCATCTTAAAGCACGGAGGGCACGGTGGCCTACCTGACGCTATTTCTGACCGCGTTCGCTGCCGCCACGCTGCTGCCTGCCTACTCGGAAGTCCTGCTTGGCACCCTGATAACCCAGGGCTACTCCTGGTGGTGGCTCTGGTTCTGGGCAACGCTGGGCAACACGCTGGGCTCGGTCGTTAATGGAGTTATCGGCCGGCAGGTGGATCGCTTTAAGCATAAACGCTGGTTTCCGGTCAGCGAAATGCAGCTGCACAAGGCGCGGAACCGATTTAACCGTTATGGCCAGTGGTCACTGTTGATGGGCTGGCTGCCCCTGGGGGGTGACGCGCTGACCCTCGTTGGCGGGATCATGCGCGTGCCCTGGCTCAACTTTGTCATTCTGGTGGGGATTGGCAAGGGCGCCCGCTACGCCTTCGTGCTCTGGCTTGTTGCCGAGGCATCCGGCGCGTCATCACCCTCACCGTAGAGGTATTTCCTGAGCAGTGGCTCGCCGTTGAACTCGGAATTCAGCACCGCAACAAAGGTGTAGACCCCGATCAGTTTCCGGTTAAGGAAAACAAATTCCTTCGGAGGCACACGGAAATAGCGACTGATAGCCGATCGGGCGGCCTGTCTTGCCACTCGGGACGGCAACTCACTCTGCTTCCAGCGGTATTCGCCGTGGCTGTTCACCGCATAATCCGGCCAGGCGTTCTTGTCACTGGATAGCGGCTCGAGCACCGACATACACACCTGGCCGAATTTCTCCAGCACTTCGTCGGGCCACTCGGTGCTCATGAAGCGCAACTTGACACCACCATCAATCACCGCCTGCAGATCGTTCTCATAGGACGCCCTGATCATCTGGATAACCGGTTTGAGGAAGTCATCCGAGTAGGCCTGAACAGCCCCGAAATCAAGCAGGACTATGCGGTCGTAACCCGGGTCATCACCTTCTTCGCCAGCAATCCGGATGCGGTAGTTGCCGAAGTTCGGATCGGTCTGTATCTCACCCCAGACGAACAGCTCGCGGAAGAACAGCTCCAGGGCAGCCTTGCCCAGGGCGCTCCGACGCTCCAGAGGAAGGTCTTTTACCGCCTGGGAACTGACCGAATGGCCATGTTCGTAGGTCGAACAAATCACGTGCGCCGTTGAGAATTCCGGCAGGACCCTGGGTACGATGAACCTGGGATCCGACGCCAGCATGGTGCGGAATTTCTCGGTGGTTTTCGCCTCCAGACGATAATCCACTTCCCGGTGCATCATCTGCCGGACTTCTTCCAGCCAGTCATTAAACTCCGGGCCAAAACTGACCAGCCTTGCCACCCGCAACAACTGGGCAACCGCATTCAAATCGCTATCAACCGCATCGGCAACGCCGGGGTACTGAACCTTGAGCACCAATTCCAGGCCGTCACTTTTACGCCAGGCCCGGTGCACCTGCCCCAGCGAGGCCGCCCCAATGGGTTCGGGTTCCACATCCAATTGAGCCAGGCGATCGGCTCCCAGCTCGTCTTTCAGAACGCGCTCTATGGCCGGCCATTCCAGTGACGTGGTCTGGTCCTCCAGGGTGTGAAGGGCTTCCGTGACTTCCTCGGGCAGGAAATGCTCGCCATACAGGGCCATGACCTGTCCGATCTTGACCACGCTACCCTTCAGCTGTCCCAGCTCATCCACCAGGAACCGCGCCTGGTTAGAGAGCATGGCGCGGTGCCGCTTCTCCCGGTTTTCCCGGCTGCTGAACCAGTTGGTTGCCATATGCGAAGCCATACGGGTACCCGCAAACAACCCGGCACGGGTCAGGCTCAACCTGCGCTCGAAACTGCCTGTCTTGATGCGGGAAACCGAATTTCCTGAACGTCTGGAAGACATAATGACCTGTTCGGATCAGAGAATTTCACCACGTTTGGCGTCTAACACCATTATACGGATAGTCAGGGGAGCTGACCTAACCGAGTCGACCGGCTATCTGCGGCCACGGGGCCAATGTGCCAACACCGCCCCCGGTTTACATCTGGGCAACCGGATCGTTTACGTTTCGACACAGTTTCTGGCAGGAAACCGGTCTAGTATTTCTACATACGTAAGGTCCAGCAACGATTATCACAAGAACAAGATCCGAACATGCCGCAATCCGCCAGAAAAACGCCGGATACGGAACTGTCCCAGTTCCGGGTCAAGGGCGAGATTCCTGTCCCGATTCTGATCAACTGGCTGACTGCCGTTGCCGTTCCCCTGCTGTTCTTCTTCGCCTGGCGCTCAAGTCTGCAGAATGACCCGATTACACCGCCATTGCTGATTGGCTTTGCCGTGCTTCTGACGGCCAACTCTCTGACCTATTTACTGTCCGGCAACAGAACGTTGCAACGCCGGGCTTTTATTACCCTTATCACGGTGCTGTTCACCTACCTGGCGATCCATGCGGTTGAGGACGGGTCCGCCATTATCTGGCTGTTCGCCTACCCCCCCATTATTTTCTACATCAGCGAATCCCGGGTTGGCGTGCTCGCCTGCAGTGGCGGCTTCGCCGCCGTCATTCTACTGTTCAGCCCGCTGGGAGACCTGCTGTTCGAGCCTCCTCACAGCGCCAGCTTCCGGATTACCATGGTGGCGGTACTGGGCTTTGAGATGGTCACCTGCTACATCCTTGACCAGAGCCGCCGGCGCAGCAAACTGGGCCTGCTGAAGCTGGCCGCGGAATTCGAGTATGCGGCCAAGCATGATGCACTCACCGGCCTTGCCAATCGACGGGAAGCCCTCGAGCAGCTGGACATCGAATACCAGCGCTACCTTCGCAACGCCCGGTCGTTTTCTGTACTGCTGATGGACATCGACCTGTTCAAGAGCGTCAACGATAACTACGGACATCACGTCGGGGACGAATTGATCACCCTGGTGGCCAGAACCCTGCGGGAGCAATGTCGCAAGGTTGACACCCTGGCCCGGTGGGGCGGTGAGGAATACCTGGTACTGCTGCCGGAGACAACCACCGAGGAGGCCATGTCCTCTGCCAACCGGATCCGGGAAGCATTTTCCGAAAGATCCGTCAGCACCGAGCAGGGTCAGGTGCAGGCCACAATCAGTGTGGGCGTGGCATCAATCCGGGGATCCGAGTCCATCGACCGCCTCCTTCAGCGTGCAGATGAAGCCCTGTACCGGGCCAAATCCGAGGGCCGAAACCGCGCCTGCGGTTATGAGGATGAAGCGGCGGCCTGAACTACCAACCCTGGCAGAACTCGACATCCCCGCGGGCCAGGCCGTTGACGAGTTGCTCTGACAGTCGTTGCTGCACGTCGGCCAGGGTTATACCCGGAACAAAGTCCCGCACCTGGCACATGGCCATGCCGGCATAGCCACAGGGATTAATCCGCTGGAAGGGTTCCATGTCCATATCCACGTTCAATGCCAGTCCGTGGAAAGAACAACCACGGCGAACCCTGAGGCCGAGGGAAGCGATCTTGGCATCTCCCACGTAAACACCGGGCGCATCCGGCCTGGGGGCGGCCTCAACACCCAAATCGGCCAGGGTCCGGACTATGGACTGTTCAATCTCATCCACCAGGGAACGCACACCCATTTTTTTTCGAGTCAGGTTGATCATCAGGTAAATCACCAACTGACCGGGCCCGTGATAGGTCACCTGCCCGCCCCGATCAACCGGGATCACCGGAATATCGCCCGGAGCGAGGATATGCTCCGCCTTACCCGCCTGGCCCTGGGTATAGACCCGGGGGTGCTCAAGGCACCATAACTCGTCCGCCACGCTGTCATCGCGGTCGGCGGTGAACGCTTTCATGGCCTCCCAGGTTTCCAGGTAGGGCTGCTCCCCGAGGGATCGAACAATCAGGTCAGGCATCGGGCTCAGAGCACCATGTGCACGCGGCCGCTGGCCTTGAGATCTTCGAACAGGGCTTTGAGCTGTGCTTCACCCGTTGCCACAATCTTGAGCTGGACCGAGGAAAACCGGCCCTTGCTGCTGTCGTTAACCGTGATGTCGGTTTCGCTGATCCCGGGCGCATGCTGCTCCACAACCTCAACTACGAACTCGGTGAAATCCGGCGCTGCATTGCCGATCACCTTGATCACGTAGTCGCAAGGAAACTCAATTTTTGGTGCTTTCGGCTGACTCATGCCGCTTTACTCCCCGGGATCAACATCACCCTACTGAAATAACTGAACGAAAAAGAGCTTGATGGCATCCCAGATGCGTTTGAAGAATCCGCCCTCCGGAATTTCGGTCAGGGCCAGCACCGGCTGATCAACCAGTACCTCACCGTTATAGGACACCTTGACCCGGCCCAGCTCATCCCCGACCTTGATGGGTGCTTTGATTACAGAATCAAGGTCAACCGTGGACTCCAGATCGTTTCTTGAACCCCGAGGGATGGTGACATAGACGTCTTCGGTCATGCCGACTGACAGTTGGTCAGTCTGGCCACCCCAGACACGGGCTTCAATCAGCTCCTGGCCGGACTGGAACAGGCGTTCGCTCTCGTAGTAGCGGAAGCCGTAATTCAGCATCTTCTGGATTTCCTGAGCCCGAGCTTCTGAGCTGCTGGTACCCATGACGACTGCAATAAGGCGTGTGTCGTTGCGCTTGGCCGAAGCAACCAGACAGTAGCCGGCTTCCTCGGTGTGACCGGTCTTCAAACCATCGACGCTGTCATCACGCCAGAGCAGGCTGTTCCGGTTCGGTTGGCGGATATTGTTATAGGTGAAGTGCTTTTCAGCGTACAGCGGATAGTTTTCCGGGTAATCATTGATGATTGCCTGCGCCAGCATGGCCAGGTCATAGGCTGTTGAAAAATGATCCGGCGACGGCAGACCGGTAGCGTTTTCGAAGTTGGTGTCTTTCATGCCCAGCAACTGGGCCTGCTGGTTCATGATATCAACGAAGGCGTCTTCGCTACCGGCAACAAATTCCGCAAGGGCGACTGAGGCATCGTTGCCCGACTGAATGATCACACCCCTGAGCAGATCCTCAACCGACACCTGAGTGCCTTCCCGGACGAAGGTTCGGGACCCCTCGGTTTTCCAGGCATTCACGCTGATCGGCACCATGTCGGACATGGCAATCCGGCCCTCATCAAGCTCCCGCTCAACGATATACGCGGTCATCATTTTGGTCAGACTGGCGGGCGGCAAACGCTCGTGGCTGTTCTCCTCCATGATGATCCGTCCGCTCTTGGGATCCATCAGCACATAAGAGCTGCCAGCAATCTGCGGCGGCGACGGAATCAGTACCGCCTGGGACATCGCCTTGCCTGTCAGAGCAAGCATCAACACAAAGACAATAGATAGGGTTCGAAAAACAGAGTTTAAGGCCATGGGTCCATTCATTCGTCGTTAAGTGTGTTTCTTATGAAGGTGTCTTGTTTGCCATGCTCAGTGCGTATCGGTCAGCACGATGGACTGATCGAACCCCCGAGCTTCCAGGAGGCTCTGTGTGCGCCTGGCGCTGTCTTCATCACTGAACGGGCCCACCTGAACCCGGTGAAATCGCCCCGAGGAGGTATCAACAGCCCGAACACGCATCGGGTTTTCCAGCACCGACCTTACCTGGCTAAGCAGCTTCTCGGCCGGGTCCCGGCTGCTGAAGGAGCCCAGCTGTACAAACAATGACCGGTTGCTCATCGCCATGTCGCCGCTCGCCTTCACCCGGCTTTCTGCGTATGAGGTCGCGTCTCCCGGAGAAAAGGGCTGACCGGCGATGAACATGGCTCCATCCGGCCTGACCGTAATGGCGGCGACTTCCACCCTCGCCGTGCCCCGGGCCTGGTAGCCCAGCTTTTTAGCGGCAGCGTAGGACAGATCGATGATTCTGTCGCTGTGAAAAGGCCCACGATCGTTGACACGGACGATCACCGAGCGGCCATTATCCAGATTCGTTACCCGGGCAAAACCAGGAATCCGCAGGGATTTGTGCGCGGCGGACATGGCATACATGTCAAAGGTTTCGCCATTGGACGTCTTGTGGCCATGGAATTTCTCCCCGTACCAGCTGGCCGTGCCCCGGGCAACATAACCATCGTTGCTGTCGAGGACGTGATACTGCTTTCCCCAGACCTTGTAGGGCGATTTATTACCGGCCCTGCGGGGCGCCTCATAGACCGGGACCGCATCATCAAGCCCGGAGACATCAAAATTGCCCGAGGGCGCCCGGTCGGTCGCCAGGGTGTAGCGAGAGGAGTGGTCGGTTTCCGGAGCTGACGCGCAGCCGCCGAGTATCGCGGACACCACAACCATCAGCAGCAGAAAGAATGAGGGCTTGAAGTTCACTGTCCGGAGTTCCTCTTGACTTCACTGGCACCGCCATCAGGTGTGCGACGGTCTGGCTAACATTGTAACGGGTTCTGCGCCGCAATCACCATTACCCGACCGCCATGGTTCGATTTACCACCGGTCAGGCACCAATCATTCGTCGATGCGTATGGATCGACATCAGAACGCCAAACGCTGCCATCAGGGTCACACCCGAAGTGCCACCATAGCTGATCAGGGGCAATGGCACACCAACCACGGGCAAAAGTCCGCTTACCATCCCGACATTCACGAAGATGTAGATAAAGAACGTCATGGTGAGCGCACCGGCCAGCAGCCGACTGAACGAGTCCTGAGCGGTGGCGGCAATGTACAGGCAACGAAGGATAATCAGGAAATACACCGTCATCAGGATCAGCATTCCCACAAACCCGAACTCTTCCGCCAGCACCGCAACGATAAAGTCAGTATGACTCTCGGGAAGAAATTCTAGGTGTGACTGGGTCCCTTGCAGCCAGCCTTTCCCCTCTACGCCCCCGGAACCAATCGCCGTCTTGGACTGGATGATGTTCCAGCCAGCACCCAGGGGGTCACTTTGCGGATCCAGGAGTGTCAGTACCCGTTGTTTCTGGTATTCCCTCATGACGAAGAACCACATCAGCGGAGCCGATACGGACACCAGGGCCACAAAAGCGGTGATCAGTTTCCAGCTGATGCCTGCGAAAAACACCACGAAAATGCCCGCCATGCCCACCAGCAGGGACGTCCCCAGATCCGGCTGCTGCATGATCATGATCATGGGCACAAGAACGATCGCGAGCCCCACAGCCACATGCCGGAACCTCGGTGGCAGGAAATGCCTGGACAGGTACCAGGCCGCCATCATGGGAACCACCAGCTTCATAAGCTCCGAGGGCTGGAAACGAGGCAGCCCCGGTATCGCCAGCCAACGCTGAGCGCCCTTGGCACCGACACCTACCAACATGACGGCAATCAAAGCAACAATGCCGGCTGCGTATAGCCAGGGCGCCCATCGGCGGAACACCGAAGGATCCAGCTGGGCAAACACCAGCATCACCACAAACGCCACACCCAGGCGTATGCCCTGGGCCTTGACGACCTCCAGGTTCCGGTCGGCACCGCTGTAGAGTACGAACAGTCCGCCGGACACCAGCAGGAGTAACAGCAACAACAGGATTGGATCCAGATGCAGCGCGGTCCAGATGCTCCGGTGCCGGCCAAGAGGGTTGCTTGCGGTTGAATCCAGTAACGCCTTGAACGCCATCAGTTGGCCACCTCGCCAACTCCACTGACCAGTGCGCCATCGGCATGGCCGTACTCTAGCAGCCAGGAATCAAACAGGGCCCGGGCCACCGGCGCGGCGGTACCGCTACCGCTACCCCCATTTTCGACAATGACAGCAACCGCGATTTCCGGCTTATCCGCCGGCGCAAAACCGACAAAAAGCGCGTGATCCCGGAGCCGCTCGCGGATTTCCTCTTCATCGTATTCTTCATCTTCTGCAAGACTGAAAACCTGCGCAGTACCAGTCTTTCCCGCCATCTTGTAAGACGCACCCCGGCCGACAGAGCGTGCCGTTCCTTTCGGCCCATGCATGACCTCAACCATGGTGTCGACGACGTATTCCCAGTCGTCGGGGTTCTTGAGATTCAGCGGTTCGTGAGTCTCGGCAGGCAGGAATTCCTCGACCGGCCGGTCCCCTTTAATGTCTTTCAGCAGCCTTGGCTCTACCCATCGGCCACGGTTGGCAATCAAGGCGGTTGCCGTGGCCAACTGCAGGGGTGTAGCCAACATGAAACCCTGACCAATGCCCATATTGACGGAATCCCCCGGATACCAGGGCTCATTCCGGACCGCGCGTTTCCAGTCCCGGGAAGGCAGCAAACCGCTCAGGGCACCCGAGACATCGAGAGTAGCGTCTTCTCCGAAACCGAAATGGGACAGGTAACTGTGCATGGTATCCACCCCCATCTCCACGGCTACCTCGTAGAAATAAACGTCGCAGGATTCGGCGACGGCATCCTTGAGATCCACCCAGCCATGTCCGGTACGCTTCCAGTCCCGCCATAGCCGGCCGCCTTCACGCAGACGGAAATGCCCGGGATCCCAGATGGTGTAATCCCGGGTGGTGGCGCCGCTATCCAGGGCGGCTACCGCTAGCATCGGTTTCACCGTCGAACCCGGAGGGTACTGCCCCCGCAAGGCCCGATTGAACAAGGGCTTATCCTTACTGTCGCTCAGCTCCCGATAGTCGTTGACGCTGATCCCGGTAACGAATTTATTGGCGTCGAAACCCGGCACACTGGCCAGGGCAAGAATGCCACCGGTATCAGGTTCAATCGCAATAATGGCACCCCTGCGACCGTCCAATAGCTCGTGGGCGCGCTGCTGCAACCTGAGATCCAGGTGCAGCTGCAGATCTTCTCCAGGCACAGGGTTTTCCCGCTCCAGCACTCGCAGCGTTCGACCCCGTGCGTTGGTTTCAACATGCTGGTAGCCGACCTGACCGTGAAGGATCTCTTCATAGAAACGTTCGATGCCCGACTTGCCGATGTAGTTGGTGCCGGCATAGTTGACCGGATCGATCCGCTGCAACTCGTCGCGATTTATACGCCCGACAAAGCCAAGGGCATGGGCCGTCAATTCACTGTGCGGGTAGAAACGAACAAGCTCAGCCTTGACCTCTACCCCAGGAAGCTCATGACGATGCACAGCGAGACGGGCCATCTCCTGTTCATTCAGGTCGTAGCGGAGGGGAATTTCCTGGAAGGGTCGACGGGGTTCCTGAAGCCGGCGCTGGAAACGTTCGCGGTCTTCGTCGGAAATATCCAGGATTTTGCCAAGCTGAGCCAGGGTATCATCCATGCCCTGCACCCGCTCAGGAACGAGCGTTACGCTGAAAACGGGCCGGTTCTCGGCTAGCAGGGTGTCATTACGATCGTACACCAGCCCCCGCGGGGGTGGCACTGACTGAACCTGGACGCGGTTTTTGTCCGAAAGGGTGGTGTATACCTCGTGTTCGACGACCTGAAGCTGGTACATCCGCGCAATAAGGCCGCCAATCGCCAGCATTACAAAAGCCAGCATTACCAGGGTCCGGCGCTGGAAGAGCCGGCGTTCTGCCGCTGTATCCTTGAATTCACCCCATGGCATAACTAGCCCCTAGGCCCGGTGATACGGGTGATTGCGGGTGATCGACCAGGCCCGGTACAGCTGTTCTGCCAGAACAATGCGTACCAGCGGGTGGGGCAAGGTGAGCGCGGACAGCGACCACTGCTGGTCGGCCCGCTTCCGGCAATCTTCGGCAAGGCCGTCTGGTCCGCCAACCAGAAAGCTCACATCTCGGCCATCCTGCTGCCAGTTTTCCAGTTGGGTCGCCAGTTTTTCCGTCGACCAGGGGCGACCGCCAACCTCCAGTGCGATCACCCGGTCTTTCGGACCAGTCGCCGCGAGGATGGCGTCACTTTCACGCTGCATCAGTCTGGGAATGTCGGGATTCTTGCCCCGGTGGGCGACGGGAATTTCAACCAGTTCCACGGGTAGCTCCGGCGGCATGCGGCGAGCGTAATCTCCGAATCCGGTACTGACCCAGTCGGGCATTTTCTGCCCCACGCAGATCAGACGTAACCGCATGATTATTCGCTGCCCGCAACACCAAGATCGGGAGCATCGCGCCAGAAGCGCTCCAGATCGTAAAACTCCCGTGTGGCAGGCATCATTACGTGAACAACCACATCGCCCAGGTCCACGAGGATCCAGTCGCTGACGCCAGCGCCTTCAACATTGCTTGCTCGCACACCCTGCTCTTTGGCTTCAATAACCACGGAGTCGGCGAGAGATTTTACATGTCGATTGGACGTTCCGGATGCCAGAACCATGAAGTCGGTGACACTGGTGCGGTCACGGACATCAATCACGCTGATGTCCTGTGCTTTCACATCTTCAAGCGCATTAATTACCAGATCTTTCAGTTGCTCTGCCTGCATAATCACCCTGTTGGACGGGCGTTTGCCGGTATGGCCGCCCGAAATGTCATATTCAGACGCGATTGTAGCACTAAAAGTTCCCGTCGGGGCATGCACCATAGAGCCCCAGGCGACGAATTTCTGCCCATACGGGATCCGGCATCAGGTAGCGTGGCGACCGCCCGTCACCAATCCGTTCCCGGATGCCGGTGGCGGAAATATCCATGAGTGGTGGATCCAGCTCGAGGAAATGGCCAAAGGCCCTCTCGTGCAGAGCCTCGGGACCGCTCACGCCCCGTTCAGCGAGCATCCGGGCAGGTTCGCCCGCGGCGTCCAGTGCCGGACCGGGCCGGCGGACTACCACCACGTGGGCCAGTTCCGGAATCTGCTGCCATTCCCGCCAGTGATCGAACCCGGCAAAGGCATCGGTGCCAACCACCATCACCAGGGGCTCACGGGGTCCCAGCTCGGCCCGCAGCTGACGCAGGGTATCGGCCGTGTAGGAGGCCCCCTCCCGCGCCAGTTCCCGGTCGTCAATCCGTAACTGGGGCTCGTTGGCCACCGCCAGCCTCAGCAGCGCCAGGCGCTGGCCAGAGGAAGCCCCGGTCTGGCCCCGATGCGGCGGAATATGACAGGGCACCAGGCTGACGTACTCCACGCCAAGACGGTCACTGATTTCAAGGGCTAGCCTCAGGTGGCCATGATGCACCGGATCGAAGGTTCCACCATAAATGACATGCATGGGCATCAGGTCCGGATATGCCCGTCACCGAAGACCACGTACTTCTGGGACGTGAGCCCCTCGAGCCCCACCGGACCCCGGGCGTGGATCTTGTCAGTGGAGATACCGATTTCAGCCCCCAGACCATATTCAAAGCCGTCCGCGAAGCGCGTGGACGCATTAACCATCACCGAACTGGAATCCACCTCCGTGATGAACCGACGCGCCCGCGTGTAGTTCTCGGTGATGATACTGTCGGTATGCTGGGAACTGTAACGGTTGATATGCTCAATGGCGCCATCCAGCCCGTCAACCACGCGCACCGCCAGCACCGGAGCCAGGTATTCGGCCTCCCAGTCTGCCTCGGTGGCTTCTGCCACGCCGTCTACGATGACCCGGGTCCGTTCACAGCCCCGCAGTTCCACACCTTTCTCAACGAAGGCCTGAGCCAGCAGAGGCAGGATATCCTCAGCGATCTCGGCGTCGACCAGCAGGGTTTCCATGGTGTTGCAGGTACCGTACCGATGGGTTTTGGCATTGATCGCCACTTTCATCGCCTTTTCCGGATCCGCATGGCTGTCGATGTAGACATGACAGACACCATCCAGGTGCTTGATGACCGGCACCCGGGCATCTCGGCTGATGCGCTCGATCAGGCCTTTGCCACCTCTGGGCACAATCACATCGACATACTCCGGCATGGTGATCAACTCACCCACGGCCGCGCGATCCGTTGTTTTGATTACCTGTACCGCGTTCTCGGGCAGCCCGGCTTTCGCCAGCCCCTCAGAAAGACAACGGGCGATCGCCTGGTTGGAATGAATGGACTCGGAGCCGCCCCGGAGAATGGTTGCATTGCCGGATTTCAGGCACAGACTCGCAGCCTCGACCGTCACATTGGGGCGTGACTCGTAAATAATACCGATGACGCCAAGCGGAACACGCATCTTGCCCACCTGGATACCGGAGGGACGGTAGGCCATGTCGGTAATGGCACCGATCGGGTCCTGCAACGACGCGACCTGACGAAGGCCCTCGATCATCGTATCGATTCGCTGGGGCGTGAGCTCCAGACGATCGAGCATCGCCGCATCCAGGCCATTTTCACGACCCCTCTGCAGGTCTTTGCCATTGGCCAGGCCCAGTTCTTCCCGGGCTGCATCCAGAGCCTCGGCCGTCGCCAGGAGCGCCTGATTACGCACTGCCGTGGTCGAACGAGCCACTCCGGTTGCCGCTGCTCGGGCTTGCTGCCCAACCTCAGCCATGTACGCTGCAATATCCATTCAAATACCTTTCTGTTTTCAAGCGGAATCAGGAATAAGTGCCTAACTTTACCTTTCCCGTTTCAAGTACGCATCCCAAACAGATATTATACCGCTGCGATATGCCATACTCGGAACCTGAAGGAGCTTTTGATCAACTCCCCGGGGACGTTTTTTTTCAGGGAGCTCAGGAAAAGGAAGGACACCATGGCCCAGATGGCCGAAAAATTCCTGTTAAGCAAATTGTCACGGGCAGGTTTCGCGGCCCTGATCGCCATTGCGACGCTTTGTGCCTTGCTGGGAGAGCCCATGGTTGCAGCAGCCGCAGCTGCGGCCTCAGGCATTGTAATCTCTGGCAAAACCTTCCACCCCAGCCGGGTGAATCAGCCCTGGCCCCGAGTCCAGCAGGTCTTTTTTGCCATTCTTCTGCTGATTCTTCTGGCCGGCTTCTGGACCGGCCCCTGGGTGCTTAGCCACTGGCTCTACGCACTTCCACTGGCCGCTTTCGCACTGGTTCCGCCCGCGGCCGCTGTACTGGTGACGCTGCTGATCGCTGTTCTGGCGATGATCGCGACACAATGGGCCGTTGGCCTTGCCGACCGCCACCAAATGATCAGCGCTTTTCTGCTCACCATGCTGCTCTCTGCGCTGCTGGTCTTCCTTCGCGACTACAAAGCCCGGCAACTGGCCCCGTTGCGTCGGACCGATGAACTTACCCAGGCTGCCAGCCGGGAATATCTTTCCGCTGATCTGCACAAGGAAATCCAGCGCAGCGAGCGGGAAGGTACGGACATGTCCGTTATCATGATCGGACTGGACACCCACCTCAGCGACAATGATCCCGACGAAGACATACGCTCGATACTTCCTCGCATTGGTCGCTACCTGCACTCCCAGATCCGTGACTTCGATACCTATTACCGGGTGGCCGATCTTCAGTTTCTGGTGATCCTGCCAGGCATCTCCACCAGCGACGCCATCACCCGTGCCGAGACGATCCGCAAGGGCCTGGCAACACTTCTCGAGTCCCACGGCATGAACCTCACTGTCAGCACCGGGATCGCCGGCCTGAATATCGGTGACGATGCCAACAGCCTTCAGCAAAGCGCAGCGAATGCCCTGCGCCGGGCCCAGCAGCAGGGTGGCAACCGGAGCCAGGCCTACAGTTCATGGTCGCAGCCGGCGCAACCGGGCCAACCTCAGGCACAGGGACCGGCATCATGACAGAGACCCGACTCCGAACCTGGACCCACGCCTTCGGCTATGGCATCGCCTGCCTGTTCATTTTCACCCTGGCCATGCAGAACCTGCGTTACGGCTTCTACGAGCTTTTCTATCTGGCCTCCGGGATGGCGGTCCTGACCCTGGCTGGCGCCATTTACACCATTATCTGTCGCCGGCACCAACTGTCAGCGCCAGGGCACCTTATCATTCTCTCCGGCCTGAACAGCGGCATGCTGGCAGCACTGCTGACCATGGATGCACCCGGCATCAGCCACTGGGCAATGCCCCTGCTCGTACTGAACCTGCTGATCCTGCCGTTGCGACAGGGTGTGGGGCTCTCCCTTTTGCTGTTGGTGCCCATGACGATCCTCCTGTTCCTGGAACAGGCGCCGGCTGACGCCATTGCCATTACCGGGGGGCTGTTTATTCTTCTGGCGGTCGCCGCCCTGTACATCTGGCACTACGATCATATGGCACAGTCGGCCGAGGATCTGGCCATCACCGATCCGGTCACCGGCGCCCACAACGCGCGCTTCCTCGATGAAACCCTGCAGAAAGAAATCAGCCGCGCCATAGCCACCGGCCATTGCCTCTCAGTGATCGACCTGAGCATCGATTACGCGGATGAGGTAGCCGACCTCCACGGCAGAGATCAGGTCCAGGGCCTGTTCCGGGATATGACCGAACACCTCTTTGGCGTGATTCGTGCCGGTGACACCCTGTATACCCTGAAAGACTTCGAGTTTTTCCTGATCCTGCCATTTACGCCGGAGGAAGGGGTGAGGGTGATAGCCGAGCGGATTCGCCGGACCATCGCTGAACACCATTGGCCTGTGGTAGGCAAAGCTACTGTCAGCCTGGGCTGCACCACCCGGGGCAGCGGCGACACCCGAACCGACACACTCCGCAATCGGGCCCACCAGGCCATGGAGGAAGCTCGCAGACGCGGCACGGATTCGGTCTGGTTCAGCCCGGGAGAAACCATCGAAACATGAGCAGTGCCTGGCTGAATGACCTGTCGGCATGGCTGAGCCTGCATCCCGGCTGGCTTGCTACGGCGCTGTTTACAACCGCCTTTATCGAATCCCTTGCCATCGCCGGCATTATTGTCCCGGGTGTTGCCATCCTGTTTGCCGTCGCTGTGCTGGCCGGTGAAACCGGGATGCCCTTGCCAGAAGCACTGCTCTGGGCGGGACTGGGCGCCATTGCAGGCGATACGGCAAGCTTCGGTCTCGGGCGGTTGCTGCAGGGTCGCCTCACAACGTCCTGGCCGCTGAGCCGTTACCCCAAAATCATAAGCACTGGAGAGCGCTTCTTTAACCGTCACGGTGGCAAAAGCGTGATCATAGGTCGCTTTGTCGGGCCGGTACGACCGGTTATTCCACTCGTGGCCGGGGCCCTGATGATGTCCTGGCGTCGCTTTCTGGCCTTCAACATCGGCTCGGCGATCGCCTGGGCACCGGTTTATATCTTCCCGGGATTTCTCGTGGGCAGTGCCCTGGCTAGCGAGATCAGGCCGCCTGCGCACTTCTATGCGGTGATCGGCATCAGCCTCGCGGCCCTGACCGTGGTCTATTTCGTGCTATTGCGGTTCCAGCTGGGGCTTGGCGAAAGCAGCCGCTTCTACCAATGGCTAAAACAGTGGATGGCACAGTACGACGCCACTCACCGATTCTGGCGCCTGTATACCAATCAGCGCCCGGCCCGGGAAGGTGAATTTCCGCTGGCCTCATTCATGCTCGCACTGGGCGCTTCCGCCCTGCTGTTACTCTGGGGACAACTGGCCACAGCGACTCACCTGCTTGATGGGTTCGACCGGGCGACTCTTCTCTGGTTCGAGCAACTCCGCCAGCCGCTGCTGGACGGTCCCTTCATTGCCATCACGCTGCTTGGTGACGCCCCGGTACTTGTGGCTGCCGGTGCCCTGGCATGCGCAGCACTGATGTTCCGAGGCTACTACGCCGCTGCTGTCCATATTGTGGTGGCCGTCGTTTTAACGGTGGTTCTGGTCTGGGCCCTGAAATCTCTGCTCGGCGTTCCCCGGCCGGAAGAAGTCATGGGGCCACCGAATTCCGGCGCCTTCCCGAGCGGCCATACGGCAGGTATTACCTTGCTGGTTACCCTGCTGGCAAGCTTCGTTGCCGGTGAAAGCCGGCACCGAAAGCGCTGGCACTACTATGTCCTGCTGTCTCTCCCATTGGTTCCTGTGGCTCTAAGCCGGCTTTACCTGGGGGTTCACTGGTTCACTGACGTGATTGGCGGGTTGCTACTGGCGCTGGCTGTCACCGGAGCCGTACGGGCGAGCTACAGCCGGTACGACAAGGTCCCTTTGGCACCGGATATAACCATCGTGGCTGCAGCAGTTGTATGGGCGGTATTTGCTTGCGGGTATATCGTGCTGTCATGGGACGAAGCCGTACTGAATTTCCGTCCGATCGGCTAGAACCTAGCCCTCCTCGAGCGCTTCCAGAAGCTCCTGAAGTCGGCTGAGCCGTTCCAGCGGGTCCTGCAACTCTACCAGTTTCTGCTTTTCCTGTTTGTCCAGAGGCAATAGCTCCGTAAGCCGCCAGCCAACATCCCGAGCATCGCCATAATCAATGTCCATGTTCAGATCGCGGATGACCGGATGCCGGAACAGCGCCTTGAGCACGGAGGGCAGTTCGCTATAGCGCGCCGGCACCTCACTCTCTGCCTCTTCCAGCAGGCACTCCACGTCGCCAACATTCAGCCCGTCTTCCTGTTGCCAGCTCCGGACCACCGACACCTTGGATTCGCCCTCAACAGTAATCCCCAGAAGGCCGTTATCAAGCTGTTGGAAATCGATAATTCGCACATAGGTGCCAATGTCGTAAAAGGCTGCGGTGCGCCCGGTCTCTCCGCCTTCCTGCAACAGCACCACAACGAACCCGCGATCCTCCTTGAGACAACGCGTCAGCATGTCGATGTAGCGCGGCTCGAACAGCTGCAATGGAATCCTCCCCCTGGGCAGGACGATGGAATTCAGGGGGAACAAAGGTACATTCATAAGCGCAACAGTCACCGGAAAGCAGACTCCACAGTTTACACGGCCCGGATCATCGGATGGCTAACAATTGCTGTACTTCGTCGACCCGGGCCCTGGCCTCCGTCAGAAGCTGCAAACTGCGGGAGGCATTGAGTTCAAGTTCACCCAGACGCCGATACGCCGGCACCTGATCGAACGGGGGCAGCTCGGCATTCTGGCTGGAACCTATCATCGAATGCAATTGCGCCACGATAACGACATCCACGAGCTGGGGCGTCGTCTCGCGGCATTCATAACCCCAGTCTTCGGCATGGCGGACCGCTTCCACAAAGGCCGGCGGGAAGGACCAATTCTCGAGTACCGCCGTTCCGACGTCTGCCCTGAGTTCCCTGATCGCATGACTCAGGTTGGCCTCATCGGCAAAGAGGTTCACATGGTGTTCAGCCTGGACGAGTATCGGCACCACGCCAATATCGTGGAGCAAGCCCGCCAGCAACGCCTCCTCCGGGTTCAGTTTCGTGGCGTGATCCGCCAGCACCCAGCACAGGGCTGCCACCTCCCGGGAATGCCGCCAGAGCTTTTCCATCTCTTTCTGAAGTGACGCCTGGCGGGTCTTGAATACCTCCCGCATGGAAAACACCGTCACCAGTTGCCGGGTGGTACGCATGCCAAGGCGAACCACGGCTTCCCGGACGTTCCGGACGTCACTGAACCCTCTGTACAGAGGGCTGTTGCAGGCGCGGACCAGTTTGGCCGCCATAGCCGGGTCCGCTGACACCGCCAGCGCTACCTGATCCGCCGTTGATTCCTCTCGATCGACCGCTCGCCGCACTTTCCACGCCACATCCGGCACACTGGGCAGCTTGACCTGGTTCGACCGCAACTCCGACAGGAACTCCATCAGCAGGTGATGCTCCTCGCTCTCCAGCCCTCCATTACCTTCACCTGAATCCATCTCAACCTGTTCGACAGGCGCCGAACGCAGCAACTGGTTAAGGATGTCCTGCTCGACAACCAGGAATTCAGAGGGTTTGACAGCCGTAACGTCATACATCCTGGGTTGGAGCCGGGCAATGGGGTTCTGGGCCTTCTCGGTTTCGGCTTCGATGATTGTTTTCCGGCCATCCACAGATTCAAGTTCGATCTTTCCCGCTACCAGGAAAAAGTCCAGACCATCCCGGACACCCCGTTCCAGAACCCTTTGTCCGGGCCCATGAGTCCGTCGCTCGGCGCGGCTGGCAAGCAGGACCAGTTGATCATCGGTCAGCCGGTTCAACGGCTGAAACTCTTTCAGGCGACGAAGCGGCAGGCTTTCCTGGCCGGCCATAGGCATACTCCTTGTCGGTTCAAACCGGAAAATAAGTTGGCAATTGTGTTAACTATTGTAAACAGCGACTCTGAAAACAACCATGCGCCTCGAGTCTAATCTGGTATCCTCTGTTTTTTTGATCACCGTCATCAGGTAACAACAGAGAGAACAGAACACCATGCCTCAGTATCGTTCGCGGACATCCACCGCAGGTCGCAACATGGCCGGCGCCCGCGCCCTTTGGCGCGCTACCGGTATGAAAGACGGAGATTTCGGCAAACCCATTATCGCGGTTGCCAACTCTTTCACTCAGTTCGTGCCGGGCCATGTGCACCTCAAAGACCTCGGTCAGCTGGTGTGCCGCGAAATCGAGGCAGCCGGGGGTGTTGCCAAGGAATTCAACACCATCGCGGTCGACGACGGCATCGCCATGGGCCACGACGGCATGCTGTACTCCCTTCCCTCCCGGGAAATCATTGCGGATTCGGTAGAGTACATGGTGAACGCCCACTGCGCCGACGCTCTCGTCTGTATTTCCAACTGCGACAAGATCACCCCGGGCATGCTGATGGCCGCCATGCGCCTGAACATCCCCACGATCTTCGTCTCCGGCGGCCCCATGGAAGCAGGCAAGACCAAACTGTCCGAGCACAAGCTCGATCTGGTGGACGCCATGGTCATTGCTGCAGACCCCAACGCCTCCGACGAACAGGTGGAAGAGTATGAGCGCAGCGCCTGTCCCACCTGCGGCTCCTGTTCCGGCATGTTCACCGCCAACTCCATGAACTGCCTCACCGAAGCCATCGGTCTGGCACTGCCCGGCAACGGTTCACTCCTGGCAACGCACGCCGATCGGGAGCAACTGTTCCTGAAGGCCGGTCGACAGATTGTGGAGAATGCACGGCGCTATTACGAGGAAGACGACGCCAGCGTACTGCCTCTGAGCATTGCCTCAATGGCAGCCTTTGAGAATGCCATGGTTATGGACATCGCCATGGGCGGCTCGACAAACACCATCCTTCACTTGCTGGCGGCCGCCCAGGAAGGCGGCGTTCCGTTCACCCTGAACGAAATCGACCAGCTGTCGCGTAAAGTTCCGCAGCTGTGCAAAGTCGCGCCCAACTCGCCCAAATACCATATGGAAGACGTGCACCGTGCAGGTGGCATCATGGGTATTCTCGGCGAATTGGAACGAGGCGGATTGATCAACACCGATCTTCCGACGGTGCACAGCAAAACCATGAAAGAAGCGTTGGAGACCTGGGACATCATGAGGTCGCCGACCACCGAAGTGGTCGAGTTCTACAAAGCCGGGCCGGCCGGCATTCCCACCCAGACGGCCTTCTCCCAGAGCACCCGTTGGCCAACACTCGATGGCGACCGGGAAACCGGCTGCATACGCTCGGTTGAGCACGCCTACAGCTCCGAGGGCGGCCTGGCAGTGCTTTACGGCAATATTGCCCTTGACGGCTGCGTGGTCAAAACCGCGGGGGTGGACGAAAGCATCTTTGTATTCGAAGGCAAGGCCCGGGTATTCGAGAGCCAGGATTCTGCCGTTGCCGGCATTCTCGCAGACGAGGTCAAGCCGGGTGAGGTTGTGATCATCCGCTATGAAGGCCCCCGTGGTGGCCCGGGCATGCAGGAAATGCTCTATCCGACCAGCTATCTGAAATCCAAGGGCCTCGGGAAGGATTGCGCACTGCTGACAGACGGACGTTTCTCAGGCGGCACCTCGGGCCTGTCCATCGGCCACGCGTCGCCGGAGGCAGCCGCCGGTGGAGCCATTGGCCTGATCGAGAATGGCGATACGATCCGCATCGACATTCCGAGCCGTAGCATCAACGTTGAAGTCGACCAGCGCGAGCTCGATCGTCGTCGGGAAGCCCGGGATGCCAAGGGCTGGAAACCGGAACTGCCGCGGGACCGCAAGGTATCTGCAGCCCTGAAAGCCTACGCGCTACTGGCCACAAGTGCCGACAAGGGTGCCGTTCGGGATCTGGAAAAGCTCGACTGAAAATCCTGAACGCTGGCCAGCAAAAAAGCCCGGCGGGGAAACCCGGCGGGCTTTTTCTGTTCAGAAGATTCCGGTTACCAGAGCGACCAGCCGCCGTCGTCATCTTCTTCGATGGCGTCGTCCTGCTCAGGCTCCGGGGCCGAAGTCTCCGCCGCTGCGGAAGACGCTGATTCCTGAGCCGGAGCGCTACTGGTTCCGGTAGACTGTGCTGGCGCCGACGCGGCCACCTGAACCGAAATCATGCCCAGGGCTTCCTTGGTCGGATCGTCCAAAATACCGGTGGCCTGGAGACCGTTATCCTGCTGGAACCGGGTCAACGCAGACCGGGTAGAGTCGTCCATCTGCGGGCTGACATTGGTAATATCGTACCCGGCTCCGTAAAGTGCATTCTTGAGTGCAACGATCTCATCAGCGAAGGCTGCAGGGGCAAAGCCCAGTGTGACCGCCAGTCCGGCCGCGGCGGTCAGGCGTCCCAGTCGGGAAGTTGCTTTTTTCATGGTACTCACCTGCTAACTCCTGATATCTCTTCGATATCCGTTTCTTTCTTGTTATGTGGTGCCTATCTCCACAGGCTGGGGCAAACGGTTAAAAGCCTACCATACTTTTGTCGTATGTCGCCTTACCGGACATCATGTCCCGTTGACCTGTCAGACTCATGCGCTTCATCTTCCACAGTGGCCGGTTGGCGGTGGGCCTCTTCGCTGAACTCGCGGATGAAAATCCCCCAGAACGCCATGAACAGGGCTGCCACCAACGGCCCCATCACGAACCCGTTGATGCCGAACATGACGATGCCGCCAAGAGTCGACAGCAGGACAATGTAATCCGGCAGTTTGGTATCGCGACCAACCAGTACCGGGCGCAACAGGTTGTCCGCCAGCCCTATGACCACTACTCCGAAGGCCGTCAGAACCACCGCTTCGATCACGTCTCCAACCGCCGCGAGGTAGATGGCAGCGGGCACCCAGACCAAAGCGGCACCCACCGCCGGCAACAGCGATACGATCGCCATGACCACACCCCAGAGCAAGGCCCCTGAGATCCCGAGGACCCAGAAAATCAGCCCGCCCAGGGCCCCCTGGATGATTGCAATCAGCAGGTTTCCCTTGACGGTCGCCCGGGTTACCTCTGCAAACTTGGCGAACAGCAACCGCTCCCGTTCGTCGCCCAGTGGCAGCGCCCGGATGATCAACTCCACCAGTGCACTGCCATCCCGCAGCAGGAAGAACGCCAGATACACCATCAAGGCCAGGCCGAGGAAAAACTGGAAGGTGTTCTGGCCAACGCCCAGGGCCTGCTTGCCAAGGAACTGACTGCCGCCGACAAAAATACTCACCGCCCGGTCCCTCAACTCGGCAAAGCTGATGTCAAACTGTGCCAGGAACGCCTGAATAGCCGGAAAAGACTGATTGACCCGATCAATGTATTCCCCGGGGCGAATGGCGCCACTCTGGATCTGCTGGTAGAGCGCGACGCCCTCGGCAACCAGAGATGTCACCAGAACCAGAACCGGGATAACCACAATAAACATGCAGATGCACAGGGTAATCAGCGCGTTGATGTTTGGCCGGTCACCCAGTTTACGTACGAGCAGTTGCTGCACCGGGTGAAAAATCAGGGCGATGGCGACCGCCCAGAATATGGGCCCGAAGAAGGGCTTCATCAGAAATACAAAGGCAAGGGAAACGCCGACCAGCAACGCCAGAAAAGTCCGTGTTTCAAGTTTTGCGTACATAATTTTTGCGGTTCCCTGATGTGGTTCTGCATGTTAACGAATGCATTCTACCCTACCACGCTGGCGTGGCCACTGTAGCTCTCTTCGGGTTATAGTGGACGGTTGTTGTTCAACTAACAGACAGGTCATGTTGTTGGAACTGGAAACCTTCACTGTCGAAACAGCCCTGGACGCGGCCACCGAGCTGCGCAAGGTACTGGCCGCCAGAACGCACCGGCGCAAGGTGATGGGCCAGGAAGTCGTGGTGCCCGGTCAGCTCGGCGAAGCCCTGCAGTTGCCACGTATCATCAACCGACTTCAGAGCAAGCAACAGAAGCAGCGGGACCTTGGCCTGGAGGACTTCCAGGAGCTCTGGCCCACACTGTCGCCACAGACACGGGAAAGAGTTCTGGAGGCGATTGGCTGGTATGACCCGAAGGAGCTGGACTGGGATGACAAGCGATCCAACCGTCGGCCACTGGTCGATCCAGACAGTTAAGCCGTATAAATCCGGCAACCCGACTTTGAAATGTCATACTTGGCCCATATGTTGGGCAGTATCAGGAGGATATTTATGACTCAAACACAGCATTACACGGCACTTCTGGCTGAGGGCAGCGCGGTTCCTACCCTGCTGTGCGGCCACTGCCATTCGATTCTCTCCAGGGCCCGGATTTTCAACAATCAGGGTGACCACCAGCAGGACATGGAATGCCGCACCATTGGCCTTTGTTCAGCTGACGATTGCGGTGCAGTCAATTGCTGCGACGAGGCTCTGGCCCGCGTTGACAACCCCGAACGCCTGTTCGGCATCGCGTCCTGATTCAAAGCGGCAACGCTCTGTTACGCAACTCAAACACACAAATTTTCCATCTGCTTTATCCTGATATTCGACGATTGTAGTAGGGCATTCTGATCACCGGATGCCGCCCGGCAATCACGCAACCAATCAGTCAGGACAGTCGATGGCATGCGTATTCTGAGAACCGATGAAGCCCGCTTCGCAGGTCTTCCGGATTACCCTTTTACTCCAAACCATCTCGACGTAGAACCCGGGCTCCGGATGCACTACGTTGACGAGGGCCCGCGAGGCGCGTCGCCGGTAATCATGCTCCACGGCGAACCATCCTGGTCCTACCTTTACCGGCACATGATTCCCCTCGTGGCAAGCGCCGGACATCGGGTACTGGCTCCGGATCTGATCGGCTTTGGCAAATCCGACAAGCCGGCCTCGGTGACCGACTACAGTTATGGCCGCCACCTGGCATGGCTGACTAGTTGGCTGGAACAGCTGGACCTCACCAACATCACCCTGGTGTGCCAGAACTGGGGATCGCTGCTGGGCCTGCGTCTGGCAGCAGAACACCGACAGCGCTTCAGTCGCATCATCGTGAGCAATGGCATGCTGCCAACCGGGGAGGCGCCTGTGCCTGCGGTATTCTCAGTCTGGAAAGCCTTTGCCACACACAGCCCCTGGTTTCCGGTTGGGCGCATTGTGCAGCTGGGCACCGATCGCACGCTGAGCAAGGCTGAACTGGCCGCCTACGAAGCTCCGTTTCCATCAGCAGAGTTCAAGGCCGGAGCCCGGGCGTTTCCGAAGCTGGTGCCAACTGAGCCTGGCACACCGGACAGCGATGCAAACAAGGCCGCCTGGCAGGTGCTTGAAAGTTGGAAAAAGCCGTTTATCACCTGTTTCAGCAGTGGCGACCCTATTACCCGGGGCGGCGACAGGCATATGCAGCGTCGGATTCCCGGTGCCCATGGCCAACCCCACATAACGCTCCGGGGCGGGCACTTCCTGCAGGAAGATTCACCGGAAGACTTCGCCCGCATTATCATCGATGCCCTGAAATCGGAAATGGCGGCCTGAGCCGCCATTTCCATCACCCAAACACGGTCACCGTCTGGCGGCTCAAAGCCACAAGCTCGCCTTTGGCAGTCCATATACCGGCCTGGGTATGACCGTAACCGGCACCCGCCTGATCGATAGAGACCTTGTACAACAGCCAGTCTCCCGGTTCCATGGCCGGCCTGGGATGCACGATGTCCAGAGCCCAGCTCAGGGAACTGGTTCGTACCCGCTGTTTCACATACGGCAGTACTGCCGGGGGCCAGGCATCAACGAGGGCAACGATATGGGCGTCAGAGAACGACTCCGGAGTTTTCCGGAACTGCATCCAGCCGCCCAGTTCCCGACCGCCTTTGCCACTGAACGGCAGGTTTCCGAACGCCCATCGCATCTCAATCTGCTGGATGAATTCCGGTGTCACACCCTCGATATAGTCCAGCCCGTGACATTGATCGATCGGGGGCGCCTCGGGCGCAGGAAGCGCGTCCACCTGTACCTCCGACTCCCGGTCGCCGCCAAAGCTGGCCAGACAGACCAGCCGGGTTTCTCCTTTCTGGACAATGCGCCCTTGCACCTGACTGACCGCTTTTCCCTCACGCAGAATCTCGGCCTCGAATCTGGCCGGCACTTCGGGCTCCACCGGTCCCACGAACGAGACCTGCAATGACCGCATGGCGCGGCCCTCGGCAACAAGCATCTCCATTCTCTCGAACATCAATGCAGCCGTAAGACCACCGAATGTAGCTCTTCCCTGGGACCAGCTGCCGGGCATGATCAGTTCCTCGCTGCCACGGGCCGCCCGCAATAATTCGTCAAAGGTCATCTCAAGTTCCTGTTAGCAACCTATCGGGATAATACGAAGCCTGCCCAAGATCGGACGGCAACGCAATAACCGGTCCCCGGCAAGTACCTACAGCGCCTCCGGGGTTTTGCGTATTAAAACATCAACAAAACCGCTATAATGCCCGCACATCATGCATTGCCCGGCAATGCTCTACCTCCCGAATTCCGAGTGAATCAATGTCTGAATTGTCCTTTGCCGAACTGGGGCTTGATCCAGCCGTACTTGAAGCTGTGTCCGCCGTTGGCTACGAAACCCCGTCTCCCATCCAGGCCCAGTCTATTCCCGCGCTGCTTGCCGGCAACCATCTGTTGGGTGTTGCCCAGACAGGTACCGGTAAAACCGCGGCATTTGCACTGCCCCTGCTGAGCCGGATTGACGCCTCTGTTACCGAACCCCAGATTCTGGTGCTGGCACCAACACGGGAACTGGCCATCCAGGTGGCTGAAGCCTTTACCACCTATGCCAGCAAGTTCCGGAATTTCCATGTGCTGCCCATCTACGGCGGCCAGGATTTTTACCCCCAGATCAAGGGCCTCCGCCGCGGAGCCCAGGTCGTCGTGGGTACCCCGGGCCGCATGCTTGACCACCTGCGCAAAGGCACCCTGAAACTGGACGGCCTGAAGGCGCTGGTTCTGGATGAAGCCGATGAAATGCTGCGCATGGGCTTTATCGACGACGTGGAAGCGATCCTGGCGAAAACACCGGAGAACTGCCAACGCGCCCTGTTTTCAGCCACCATGCCGCCGCAAATCAAGAAAGTGGCCCAGACTTACCTGCGCAACGCCACGGAAGTTCGCATTGAAAGCGAAACCCGCACGGTCGAGCGCATCTCCCAGTTTGTTTTGCCGGTCTACGCCGAGCGTAAACTCGACGCCCTGACACGGATTCTCGAAGTGGAGCCGTTTGACGCCTCCATCATCTTCGTGCGCACCAAGGCGGAAACCACACTGCTGGCCGAGAAACTGTCGGCACGCGGGCACGCGGTGGCACCACTGAACGGCGATTTGAACCAGCGCCAGCGCGAGCAGACCGTTGAAGACCTCAAGCGCAGCAAGAAAGACATTATCGTGGCGACCGACGTAGCGGCCCGCGGTCTGGACGTGCCGCGCATTACCCACGTGATCAACTACGATGTGCCCTACGACACCGAAGCCTACATCCACCGTGTTGGCCGTACCGGCCGCGCCGGTCGGGAAGGCAAGGCCATTCTGCTGGTCACGCCCCGGGAGCGGAGCTGGCTGCGCACGCTGGAACGTGCCACCAACTCCCCTATGCAGGCCTATGAGCTGCCGTCACCGGTTGAACTGAAGAAAATGCGCGAGCAGCAGTTTGAAACCCAGCTACTGGCGTTCGCTGAAGACAAGAAGCTGGCCAAGACCATGGCCCTGCTGGACGAGATCGCCGAGCGCAACGAGATGGATATGGCCATGGTGGCGGGTGCCCTGGCCTGCTGGATGGAAGCGGCCCAACCCGGTTCCCTGCCTCTGGAGCAGCCCGAGGCACTGCCGGTGGTCTCCGCCACGCCTCCGCCGCGTCGCGACCGCAAGGGTGGCCGCCCGGGCGATAACCGCAAAGGCCCGAAAGGCGGATTCAAGAAAGGACCGAAGGGACGCGGCGGCCCGGGGCCCAAAGGCAAGTCTCCCGGTAAGGGCGGCAAGCCCGCTGGCAAGCGCCCACCTCGCCAGGCTTAAGCCTGGCGCTGATAGACCACGAAGCTGTAGTCGTAAGGGTTGTTATCGGACGCGGAGAAATCCTCCCGTCCGATTTCTTCCCACTCATCCCAGTTCACTTCCGGAAAAAACGCATCGCCGTCAACCTCAGCGTGCACCTGGGTGATGTACATCCGATCAACCATCGGCAAAGCCTCGGCGTAGATCTGCCCGCCACCGATGATCATCACCTCGTCACCACCCTCAAGCTCGGCCTGGGCTTCGGCTTTCACCAGCGCCTCGGGCAATGACTTGGCGGCGACCGTTCCGGTCGGCGCTTCCCAGGTTTCATTCCTGGAAATCACGACATTCATCCGTCCCGGCAGCGGTCGACCGATGGAGTCCCAGGTTTTTCGACCCATGATAATGGGCTTTCCCATCGTAGCCTGTTTGAAATAACGCAGGTCTCCGGGCAGATACCAGGGCAATTTGTTGTTCCGGCCGATGACCCGGTTGCGGGACATGGCGACAATCAGTGCTTTTCTCATGGACTCGCCTGTTTGGAATGGAATCAGATGGCAATCGGTGCCTTGATGCCCGGATACGGGTCATAACCCTCAAACTCGAAGTCCTCCAGCTCGTACTCGAAGATGCTCGCGGGCTTGCGTTTGATCACCAGCGTCGGCAGCGCGCGGGGCTCCCGCTTCAGCTGCTCGAAGACGATGTCATCGGTCAGATGGTTCTGGTACAGGTGACAGTCGCCAAAGGTATGCACGAACTCACCAACCTCCAGGTCGCACTGCTGGGCAATCATGTGCGTGAGCAGAGCGTAGGAGGCAATATTGAACGGCACCCCCTAGATCTTCATACGACCATATTTTTGCACAACACGCCAGGGTGGGTGGATTGCAAGTACACATAACCACTGTGCATTTTTAATTATGCACAACCAACATTCCGGCCTTCGCCTCACCAAACAACGATTAACACCCTTTGCTTTCAATTAGTTAGGAGCAACAGCCCTCTATTATGCCGCCTTTAATACCAGAATCCAACGTGTGCAGTGTCTAGTCACCTATCGCACTTTATCTATCGGCCATTCGATTTAAATTTTCATCCATGCCGCCCCTTCTCTACAAGGCCATACCAAAAACCTTGCCCAAATTACTCATTCATCCGCTCGATAAGCTCCAAAGCTTGTGGCTATTATCAACACCTGCCAACTTCCTAAGGTAGCTTACCGTCTCAAACCATTAACCTCCAAGTCTGAGATTCCCGATGGTCAAACTGTTTTTTACAGTTCCTATTTGCTTATCGTGCGTTTCGGCAGGCGCGGACTCTATAAATGAAGAAATTTGAGTTGGTGAGATTCCAGTCACGATACCGGCGCGAGGGTTCTACCCTGTCTCCACGGACGGCTTTAAAACGGCGGACAACTTCCTGTCTTGAGCGGCAACTCTGAGTCGCATCCTGGGATTAGGGAACCGCTCAACGTAGTCGAATACATCAGCTCTCGCTTCATTCTGAGTACGATAACGCCGATGGTGCGCTCGCTCACGCTTGAGCATTCCGAAGAACCCCGCTCAGGCAGCGTTATCGCCATAGAGGCCGACCACACTCATGCCGCTCACCAGACGGTTATTGACGAGACATCGCTGGTAGTCGCCACTGGTCAATTAACTGCCTCGATCAGAGCGTAAAATCACCGGGACTTCCCCTTGGCGTTGCTAAACGGCCATTTCAACGGCTCTGATCACCATCTGGCGATCCTGTCTGTGATTCATGGGCCAGCCAACGATCAGCTTGCTGAACAGGTCCAGAACCACGCACAGAAAGAGCTTTCCTTCCTGCGTGGATATCTTTGCAATACCCGTCACCCACTTGGTGTCTGGCTCCAAATCAGAGAAAATCCGCTCCAGATGATTCCATACACCCGGTGGCCGATAAGATCGACGTCCCAAGCGTCCGCGCTTCTCGCGTGGCACCCCTGAATACCACGCATGGCCATCAATCGCGCAACACGGTTCAGGCTTGTTGAAGCAAGCTAGGCAACCAGATCCTCATGCATACGGGGTGAACCAATAACGGCACCGCCGTCATCGTGAATCTCTCTGATGCGCGACAACAAGTACTGATTAGCTTTTGCCGTGGCGGACGGAGCGCGAGATACTCAAGCATAATAACCGCTGGCCGACACCTTCAGGCATCGGCACATAAGACGTATTGGAAACTGATTGCGACAATGTTGAATCGCCTGATACCTCAGGACGACTCCTTTGCGAAGAACACCGCCGCTTCGAGCAAAAAATCACTTTCCTTCTTCACACGGGCGAGCTCTAGCTTGAGATGGGCAACCTCCTGTTCTCTTGGGAAGTTAGAGCCATTGAAGGCCTTACCTCTCTCCTCATCCGCTTCTCTGCGCCACCGGGACAACAGGTTGGGATTACCTCCAACCTTTAGGGGTATCTGGCGACAACTCACAGCGGGTTGCCGGGCTAAAGCAATGCCTTCGCGTTTTGAATTCTGGCCTATAGGACATGAACACTCCTTTGGCACAGTTCGCCTCTTCTAGGAATGTCCGCAGTAACTGGGTAGACCCCTGAATTGCGCGAAGCGAAAGAGCACGGTTCACGTCAGATTTTCACTATGCCAAGGCGAAAAATCATCATTCTCGCACCTTACGCAGCGACTCTATTGCTTTTTCATCAGTTGGGAAGATGCAACTAGCAGAAATAACATCAATCAACCCTGCCTTTTCAAGTGCTTCCCTCAGCGGCAGTTTCGGTCCGGATAAATAGAGTTTAATCCTTCTTGATTCTAACAACGACCAGATCTCCTTTAGAGTATCGATTCCGGTCGAATCTACTTGATTCAATGAGGATGCAGAGATTAAAACAAATCGAATATTCGGATCTGAATCAACTTTTCCTCGCAAGTAACGTTCGAGGACAGGTGCAGTCAGGTAAGTCAATGCGGCGTCCATGCGAACCGTGAGAACCCCATCAGAAATAGGTGCTAAATGGTATAGCTTCCGGTCTCTTAAGGCTCCGGTCTCGTGTATACCGAGCTCGATTATACGAGGCATAGTATGGTTGTGAAGAAACGCAATAAGGGATGCTGCTATACCGGCTAACACCCCCCAATATAACTCAGGCACAGTAAAGAGAGTGACGGCTAAAGTAATCAGTGCAACGCCGCCATCCTTTGGACTTCCTCGGCACAACTTGATGAGGCCTGGAATGTCGATCAACCGCACAACTGGAACTATAATAATCGCAGCCAGTATTGCGGTTGGAAGGTGGTAGAGTAAACCTGTAAATCCGAAAAGGGAGATTAACACTACAAACGACGTAACCAGAGTCGCACGACCTGTCTTCGCACCACTAAAGGCATTCAGCGCGGTTCTGGAAAAGGATCCGCTTACCGGAAAGGCACCGCTGAGACCACTCGAGATCTTTGCCATACCCTGGCCAATAAGTTCCTGATTTCGGTCCCACGGCTCGCCAGTTAACCTTGACATAGTTCGGCAACTAGACATTGCTTCTGTAAAGCTGATTAAGGCGATGATTGCGGCGGGAACTAACAGGTCTATGTGCTTAGCGAGGGAAAGATCAAGATTTATTGAAAAATGCGGAAGCCCTCCTCCAACGTGCCCAACAACGTCCCCACCTAACTGCTCAAACCCTACCCATTGGCTAAGTGCTATACCAAGCAGGGTAAGAATCATAACACCGGGGAATCTTGGCAAAATCCTTTTAATCAAAACCAAGAAAATAAT
Organism: Marinobacter sp. CH_CUG1437-1; assembly: GCF_037029655.1. NCBI lineage: Bacteria > Pseudomonadati > Pseudomonadota > Gammaproteobacteria > Pseudomonadales > Marinobacteraceae > Marinobacter > Marinobacter sp. CH_CUG1437-1. Next base: position 313,952 of record NZ_JAYMEW010000005.1, read on the forward strand.
TCCGAAAAGACCAAAACCAGCCGTAACCAACATATCTAAAGGCGCATAGCTCCATATGAACTCAACTTTAGAAAACCAATCACCTTCAGAAATCCTTCCAAGGCCAAAGAGGGCCGGCAACTGTGATAGAATAATTATTATAGCAGCCGCATTAATAAAGCCCTGAACGACCGAGTTAGAAACGAGGTTTGCAACAATTCCCATGCGAAATACACCCATCGCAAACTGCATGACTCCAGAGTACAAGGACAGCCAGATAGCTAGGTTAATCCATTCTGGCGTTCCTGGCTCAGCTAGCGGCTGAAGTGCAGAAAACGTCAAAAGACTTGTCAACGCAACGGGACCCACAGCGAGTAAAGACGAAGACCCAAAAAGAGCTCCAACTATTCCAGGCAAAAGCGCAGCATATAATCCCGTAACAGGAGGCATTCCGGCAAGCTGGGCATAGGCAAGGGCCTGAGGTATCAATACAAGGCCCACTGATATGCCAGCAATAGAATCTGAACGGATGTCATGCAATGAGGCCCTTTTCCATCTTAGGAACGGCAATAGCTTTAATAATACTTTTCTAGCCCGCATAACCAAATCCTTTATGAAAGCCAACGATTATCGTAAACTTCACCAAAATCCGACTTTTCCGAAATCCTTGGCGCCTACACACAACAACCACGAATACGCCACCTTCATTCGCATAATTTCATAAATAAGACCCAAACCAGAAAAATCACTTTATTACGACTGTCTTGTTACCGTTAATAAAAACGCGATGCTCTATGTGGTATTTAACCGATCGGGATAATGCTACCGTCTCCGTTTGTCTACCAGCAGCGACCAGATCTTCCGTAAGGTAGGTGTGATCAACAGGACGAACCTCCTGATCAATGATTGGGCCTTCGTCTAAGTCAGGGGTAACATAATGAGAGGTAGCTCCAATGAGCTTCACACCCCTTTCAAAGGCTTGATGATAGGCCCTTCCGCCCTTAAACCCCGGCAAGAAGGAGTGATGAATATTAATCACTCGACCAAAGAGTTCCTGGCAGAGACTGTCTGAAAAAACCTGCATATATCTCGCAAGAACTATCAACTCAGATTTAGTTTCCATTACAATATCAAGCAACTTTCCTTCTTGTTCACTTTTATTATCGTTTGTAACTGGAAGAAATATAAAAGGAATGGCCTCACGATCGGCAATCGATTTCAAATCTAGATGATTGGAAATTATTGCGGGTATATCTATTTGAAGCTCACTTTTACGTCGTCGATAAAGCAAGTCCTCCAGGCAGTGATCTTCTTTACTTACCATAACCAATACACGCATTGAAGTGGCGCTATCGTGTATCCCCCATTCCATCAGAAATTGTTCCGCAACCACATTAAATCCTGATCTCAACGCATCGATATCTTCATCTAACCAATCATTAAAATAAAACCTCGCGCGCAGGAAGAAACGACCACTTTGCTCATCGTCAAATTGAGAGAGTTCACTTATATAACAGTTACTTCCCGTCAAAAACGAAACGACCGACACAACGATACCGGATCTAGCAGGGCAGGCAACCGCAATGATAAAATTTTTTCTATTATCACACATTACACCACACCTCTAATTAACCATAACCGAAAAGCGTTTCCCGTTAATCAAAATTAAGACCTATCTATGAACCTCCACAACATCAATGAGCTTTACCCCATCACAATCATTACGACGCCCTAATACCTGCGCAACAGGGGCGTCTTCTTTGAATTCATTTGCCCATGAAGGTGTATTTCGCGTTCCCTCTACTGCAGGTATATAAATCTTTTCAAGATCACCCAGCTTATTTACTTCCTTAGCAATTCGATACTTAAGATTATGAATGCACTCTCTATCCTTGAATTCACATGTATTCTCATCGGTTCCAGCACAAGGTCCGTTAGCGAGTCCTTTTGGACATGTCTCAGGGCAGGCATAGGACAAGTACTGAATGCGACAGAATCCACAAGACTCACACCCTAGCATGGGTTCCTTAAAGCTATGCTCAGCCTTCAATAGAATTGATCTGCCAACAGTCGTCTTATCCATAAAACGAAAAACCGGCGCGAGAATTGCCGCCCCAAAAGAACCGCTCTTAAACATGTGCTCATGTACGTAATGCATAAAATGGTATTTCCGCATTTGCGCGGAGTTAGGCCTATTGCCCGGCAAAACAGGTGGCCCGCTTAGGCTATTTTTCCGAGGCTCGCCATCTGGAAAAAGATAAAGGGCATGTTCTGGGGCGAATTCGACGACTTCGCCATTACCTAGCGTATTAAATCGATCCCAGGCTTCTCTCCAAAGATCCATACTCGTGAGTTCTTTCTCCAAATCTTCCGCAGCTTCCATGACTTCCCGCAGTTCGCTATAGGTATCTACGCCACTAAGCTGAACTCCTGCATAGCCCATAAGCTTCACCCCAACTATCTGCAACACCAGACGCTGAAAACCACTGCGTTTTGCATCGTCCTTAGATATTTCCTCTTGAATCTTCGCGTATAGGTCGTCCGACATAAAAACTCCCGGCAACCGTTTAGCATGAATTCCTTTCGCCCACTGAGGCATAGGCATCAGTAGATTAGCCACAATAGGAGTATCGAACCCGCGTGCGTCTCGGTACCAAATAAGCTCCTGAAATTTATCCATGTCCCAACCGCAGTTCGTAATAAAATAATCAACTCCGGCATTAATTTTCTTTGCCATCTTTAGATATTGATTAAGCAGCTCCTCTTCTTTATATTTAAAGGGTGTTACGCCTGCGGCAATAAACGAATCTGGCACGATCTTTTTCGCTTCAACAATTCCAATAACAGAGTCAAGGTAGCGGGTTCGACCTTCATGAGTTTCCTCGGTAACCCTGTCTCCTGAAATAATGAGATAGTTTTTTAAACCCAGCTCTGAAGCTTCTTTAAATACCGCTCTTGCCTCACCAACTTCACGATTCTTACCCGCAAGATGAAGTAACGGCATTTTGCCACTTGCCTTTGCTGCTACGCTCCCACATTCGACCGTACTAACAGAGTGCATGGACTTTACACGGTCTCCAATATTCACACCTCTAACCCGATCATCAGTGGCAACCAGTTCTGCTTCAGATTCCAGAATCGAAAGGCCTTGATCAATATTTGCAAGAAGCTCAGGAACATGCTCAAGGGTGTAGATGAACTCTTTCCTCGCCAGGCCATCCTTAATTAAATTTCTATAATTGCTTTGCATTTTGTTGCCTTCCTTACATTGGTTTGGTAATCTTAATTACATAGAGGCTTGGTCACCATATTCGGGCTCTGACGAATGAAAATCATTCAGCACTATTAATGAGGCGATATCCAAGCAGTAACTTAGGGGCATGAACGTGTCCAATGGCTAACCATAGGCGCCGCTTGAATGTTGATCAGGTAACAAATAATAACCCGATCCTCGTTCAAAAGGACGCGCATGCCCTAAAGCGCTCTAACCGTTTTCAGATGGCTCTTTTTTTCGCATCAGAAACAGCCTAACTTAAAGTTTTAAGAACTTTGCTTATTTACCAAGCTCTCAAATTTTCTTGCCTCCGCTGGCTCCATTCGGTGTGTGTACTTTTCTCCAGGATAGGCTCCAGAAAGGACTTGGTCTTTATACTCCTCCAATCCCTTTTGAATTATTGGTCTCACATCAACAAAACTTGCTTCATTTTTTGGTTTTGGAAATGCACTATAACCTACAGCATCACCACTAATTAGATAAGTGCCATCCGGTGAGGGCCCCGCCCCTACACTAATCACAGGCACCGGCAGTGTTTCTGCCAAGTAGTTTGTGATTTCAACAGGAACATATTCGAGAATAAATGCAAAAACGCCCGCCTCAACAAACGCTCGCGCATCATCTACAATTTTCGCGGCCTCCTCGGCATGTTTACCTTTAAATCCATATCCGCTTTGTTCCAGCTTCCGAGAAGCTTGCATTCCAATGTGTCCAATTACAGGAATTCCAGCCCTCACGATCTCCGCTACAATTTTTGCAGTATATCTGTTTCCCTCACATTTAACGGCATCCGCTCCACCTTCTGCGATAAGACGTGCCGCGTTGCGAATAGCGTCTTCTTTCGAAAAGTGATAGGTCATATATGGCATATGACCTACAACCATTCCATATTTCGCGACCCTTGACACAGCTTGAGTAAGTATTAGCTGTTCTTCGAAACGCACGGTCATTGGGGTAGGGTGCGCAAGAAGGGACATTGGCCCAGCATTGCCGTTAATTAACATATCAAATCCAATATCGTCCGCAATCTTCGCCATCGGCGCATCATATACACCAAGAGCAACGATTTTTTCTCCTCGTTGTTTTTTTTCAAGCAGGGACTTTACGGTTACTTTTTTTCTCTTTTGTTCAGACATTTTAGTCACCTCGACATTATTAAATAAAAACTTTAAATACGTGTATAAATTACATCATCACTAGTAAGTCTATATCGATAAATGTTCCCCCTTTTCTGTCTCTAATCTTCTACGAATGGCATTCGCGATTACCTTGACATAGGCGTCTTCATCACAATCTTTTTGTTTGGTTCCGTTTCCACCTTTTTTCCCCTTCGTTGCGGGTTTTATGCTTTCGCCCATAGCTTCTGCTACGATCGAAAGTTCACTGTCCGAGATATTTATTGAATGCTTCTGTGCAGGGAAAGCTAACCCAGTGACTTCCTCACGATACAAAGTAAAGCTTTCTCTAACCAAAGAGCCTACTTCAGCGTATCTGCGGACGAACTTAGGACAAAACTCGTCAAACATTCCCAACATATCCTGTGTCACTAGAGCTTGGCCATCACAGTATGGTCCAGCCCCGAAACTGATAGTTGGTATATCGATCGCCTCAGAGATAATTCCCGCAACTCGGTCTGGAATACACTCTAAAATAATGGCAAAAGCACCAGCGGCAGCCACTGCGATCGCATCGTTAATTATTCGCTCTATATCCTCCGCATTTTTTCCCTGGATTCGATACTCTCCCGCAGAGAATGCCGTTTTCTTCGTCAGACCTACATGCCCGACTACAGGAATTCCTTCATTCACTAATGCCTTGATAATTACAGACGTTTCTTTTCCTCCTTCAATCTCCAAGGCAGCCGCGCCTCCCTCCTTTATTAGGACTTTTGCAGAAGCTAAAGCGCTTTCTTTTGAACTGTAAGAAAGAAAAGGCATAGCCACAAGAAGAAGGCTATCGTTTATGCCTCTTTTAACGGCCTTCGTGTGATAAACCATTTCCTCAATTGAAACGGTATAAACATTATCTCGGCCTAAACCAACCGTACTCAAAGCATCACTTACAAATATAAAGTCAATCCCCGATTCGTCTGCCCATTTGGAAAATGGGTAATCATACGCAGTCACTAGGGTTATTTTTTCACCTCCACACTTTCGAGATCGGATCTCCTGTGGGGTTACCTTTTTTCGCTTCAGTTTTGTTTCAGAAGCCATCATTTTTCTCCCAATTTTTTAAAGTAAGAACAAACTTATAGAAGGAACCAATGCAACAATTATCCAAACTATGATCAGCATGACCAGATAAGGCAACACTGCTCGAGATATGGAAAAAATAGACGCCCCAGACACACTGCTTGCGACAAACAGATTTAATCCATAAGGGGGTGTTATAAATCCGATTGTACTCCCCATCACAAACACGATAGCGAAGTGAATTGGATCAACCCCTGCATCGATTGCAAGTGGCGCAAAGATAGGTGCAAGGATGATAATATTCGGAATTGATTCCAGTACGCACCCGAAAATTAATACGGCAATCATTGCTATTCCGAGGATAGCTAAAGGAGAAGACGCAAATCCCAATACAAATTCCCATATTGCATCCTGAAGGCTAAGTACTGTGACGACCTCTTGTATAACCATTGCAAATGCAACAATCGGGGCAATAATTCCCGCTACAGCACCGCTGGAGAATAATACATTTCCAATTTTTCCTACTTTTAGCTCTTTGGTGAGAAAAACTCCGATAATTAAGCAATACGCCGCTGCAATACCAGCAGCCTCAGTGGGTGAGAAAATTCCCGCATATATACCGCCCAGCCCAATTACCATCGCGCCAGCTCCACTCTTCGCATCCCAGGCAGCTTTCCAGACGGACACGGGGGCTTCTTTTTCAACAGGCGCGGTCCAGCCCTTCTTCCAACCGATAAAAACAGTGATTAAAACCATGCCGACAACCATTAATAAGCCTGGGAGCAAGCCCGCAATGAACAGATCGGATGGAGAAACATTCATTAGTACGCCATACACAATCATTATGAGACTAGGCGGAATCATAATTCCCAATGTTCCTCCCGCAGCGGTTACCGCTGCCGCAAAGGCTGTGGGCGCGCGTTCTTCAACCATCGACGGGATCATCATCCGGCCCAATGTAGCCGTTGTTGCTGCGTTAGATCCGCTGATTGCAGAAAACATAGCGGAAGCACCAAGGGTGGAAACCGGTAACCGCGCGGGTAAACGCGCCAACATGGCTTTGGATAGCGTAATGAATCGTCTTGCAATCCCACCCTCCCTGACTAGATCACCCGTCAAAATAAACAAAGGCATAGCAAGTAAGGCAAAAGAACTTAGTCCAAAAAATGCACCTTGCCCTATATTCATAATCGGCATAGCCTCAGTAAAGTACAGAACCGAAGTAGCCCACACTCCCATACACAATACGACTGGAACACCTATTGCAAAAAAAACCGCCATAAGTAAGGTAATTAATAACACCAATGAACCTGTATCCATTTTGTCCCCCTCGATTTTAGTCGCTGTTTAAGGAAATCTCAGTTTCAAATTCAGTTCCATTGTGATAGTCCATGACCACGTGTAGTACGTCGAATAGTGCACGGATAATTACCAGAGACCACCCAATAGGAATCGATATAGTTGCTAGAGCCAGCGGCAATGAAGTCCCTTGAATTAAGTTTTGGAGCATTAGCTGCATAGATATGAGGCTATTCACACCCCAAATAACAACAAAACTCAATCCAATCCAAAGAAAATCATCAAAGATATAAAGCGCCGCTTGAAACCGACGAGGTAGATTTTTTCGAAATGATCCAAAACGTAGATGAGATCGTTTTTTTACATGGTAGGAGCAGCCAACCCAGGAAAGCCAAATGAATAGGTAGATACTTATACTAGAACCCCACTGACTCTGGTTACCGGTAATCACCCGAGAAGCCACATCGCCCACGACTACGATTGCAAGCATTGCATATAGAAAAATGACGATATAACGTTCAACGTTTTCATTGATCCACAAAGCTAAAGTCCAGGCTTTCTTTTTTTTACTCTCTGAAACTCGGCGCTCTAAAAATGAATACATAAATCCTCCTTTAACAAGGACTGATACGTGCGCCCTTGTTGTTTTTTTTATTTAAAATCTTAATGATGAGTCTCCATGCGAGGTTCAGACGGTACTTAAAAATCATTTCCACCATCGTTGTGGAACAACATCAATTGCCGCCAAGTCTTTAGGGATCTCTCGAGCCAAGTCATAAATCTCT
>NZ_JAYMEW010000006.1:0-240806 GCF_037029655.1 Marinobacter sp. CH_CUG1437-1
CATCCTCTCAGACCAGCTACGGATCGTCGCCTTGGTAGGCCTTTACCCCACCAACTAGCTAATCCGACATAGGCACATCCAATAGCGCAAGGTCCGAAGATCCCCTGCTTTCCCCCGAAGGGCGTACGCGGTATTAATCCGGGTTTCCCCGGGCTATCCCCCACTACTGGGCAGTTTCCTATGCATTACTCACCCGTCCGCCGCTCGTCAGCGGGTAGCAAGCTACCCCTGTTACCGCTCGACTTGCATGTGTTAAGCCTGCCGCCAGCGTTCAATCTGAGCCATGATCAAACTCTTCAGTTTAAATCATACTGAAACCCGAAGGTTTCAAAATCATGCTCAAGACAAAACTCAATTTCGACGAGTCACTGTCCTGATATTTCATATCCGAAATACCTCGGCCAGCGCCCACACGAATTACTTGGTCAACTTTTTAAAGAGCGTTTGAGCTGTTGCTCAATCAAGGCCGCGTATTCTACATCGTTCCGCCACCTTGTCAACCGTTTATTTGAAGAATTTTAAAACTCGTTTTCTTCAATACTTTCAAACAGTTGCATCGCTTCGGAAGACCGCCGTGAGTGGCTTGTCCCTCAGAAGTGGTGCGCATTCTACAGACCTCTCAGGAGGTGTCAACGCTTGCTTCGAATTTTTTTCGAAAAACCTCACCAAGCCGATTTTTGACACCCAATTCCAAGAAAGATTCATAATTCAACGATAACCGATTGCGCAGCATCGCGCGCCTTTTTCCGCGCCTCTTCTATTGAGGCACCCTTCGCAAGCGCAACCCCCATTCGACGACGCCCTTTTAGCTCTGGCTTTCCGAACAGGCGCAACTGGGTATCCGGCTCCGATAGCGCGGACTCCAACCCTGTATAAGAGACTTCTGCTGAATCCCCCTCGGGGAGAATCACCGCCGAAGCTGACGGGCCGGTCTGACGTATCGAGGGGATCGGCAGACCCAGGATCGCCCGCGCGTGTAGTGCAAACTCGGAAAGGTCCTGGGAAACAAGGGTTACCAACCCGGTATCATGAGGGCGTGGCGATACCTCAGAGAACCAGACGTTATCCTCTTTAACGAATAGCTCGACGCCATAGATGCCATATCCGCCGAGATTTTCCACCACAGCACGGGCAACTTCAGCCGAGCGCTCATAGGCCAGCGGCGCCATCGGCTGCGGTTGCCACGACTCACGGTAGTCTCCGTCTTCCTGACGATGCCCTATGGGCTCACAAAACGAAACTCCATCCCGGTGCTTTACGGTCAGAAGAGTTATCTCATAATCAAAGTCCACGAAACCCTCAACGATCACCCTTCCCTTGCCGGCTCGCCCGCCAGATTGCGCATATTCCCACGCGGCCTCAATATCATCTTCGATCTTGACCGTACTTTGCCCTTTTCCCGAGGAGCTCATCACCGGCTTAACGACCAGTGGCAGGCCGATTTCCTGAACGGCAGCAAGATACTCCTCCCGGGAACCTGCAAAGCGGTATGGTGAGGTTGGCAATCCGAGCTCTTCGGCCGCAAGGCGACGAATTCCCTCACGATTCATTGTGAGGTTCACCGCTCTGGCGGTTGGGATAACGTGGTACCCCTCCTCTTCCAACTTAACCAGTTCCGGCGTTGCTATGGCTTCAATCTCAGGAACAATCAGATTTGGCTTTTCCTGCTCGATGACGCGGCGCAGGCTGGCGCCATCCAACATATCGATGACGTGACTTCGATGGGCCACCTGCATGGCAGGCGCATCGGCATAACGGTCGACCGCGATCACTTCAACGCCATAGCGCTGCAACTCGAGAACAACTTCTTTTCCGAGCTCACCGGATCCACAAAACAGAACCCTGAAAGCATTACCTTTGAGGGGAGTACCAATTCGAACTGAGTCAGTCATGATCTGCCAGCACCTCTATTAGCCGTGAATCAGGGATCTCTTTTCTCGCTCCGACACCTTTCGTAGCACCTCGCGACGTTCTTCGTTATCCATTCGGGTCCAGCGGGTGATTTCGTCCCCGCTCCGATGACACCCGACACAGACATCATTCTCATCCAGTGCACAGATGCTCACGCAGGGTGAACGCACTTTATCAGCGACACTCATTTCTTCGGCTCGCAGGGCTTGAGTTCATCGACATAGCGGGCCGCGTTCCGCACGTAGTGTTGCGCGCTCATTTCGAGCATCTTTTTCTGGTTGTCGTTCAGCTCCCGCTTGATCTTGCCGGGAGAGCCAACAACCATGGAACCATCCGGTACCTCCATTCCCTCTGGAATGAGGGCGTTGGCACCAATCAGGCAATGCTTGCCGATCTTCGCTCCATTAAGTACAACCGCGTTGATGCCAATCAACGAATAGTCTCCGATCTCACAGCCGTGAAGCATGACCTTGTGGCCGACCGTTACGCCCCTTCCAAGCGTAAGCGGCATACCCGGGTCGGTGTGCAGAACTGAGCCATCCTGGATATTCGTTTCCGGCCCAATGGTAATCAACTCATTGTCCCCGCGGATAACGGCGTTAAACCAGACGCTGGCATTATCCATGAGCCTCACATTGCCTATCACCGACGCATTGTCAGCTACGAAGTGCCCCTCACCCGACAATTCCGGCGTTCGGTCATTCAACTGGTAAAACATGTCAGCCTCCTTCAGGCGGTTCAAGCAAGTCAATTCCGGCATCGTACACAGCGTTCAGGAAATCAACCAGAACCACGGCCGACAGCCCCCAGATTTCGTAATGTTCCCACCGATAACACGGAACGTAAAAGGTATGGTTGAGAAAGTTCAGAGCATCCGTGCGCTCTCGCTGGTCCTCCAGAAAAAAGGAGAGAGGCACTCGAAATACACTTTCGATCTCGTTAGGATTCGGCTCCAGAGGATGATCCCCGGGAATGACACCGACGTAAGGAGTAACCAGAATTCCATAGCGGGACATCACCTGGCTGAGCGGCGCAATAATCTGGACCTGCTCCGGCGGCAGCCCAATTTCCTCGTGGGTTTCACGCAACGCAGTTGCTGCAAGAGATGGGTCCCCGGGATCCCGCTTACCGCCAGGGTAAGCTACCTGTCCGCGATGGGTGGACAGATTTTCAGACCTGAGCGTAAAGATCATTTCAGGGTTTCGGTGATCATCGGTCACCGGAACCAGTATCCCGGCCTCGGGATAATCCAGCGCCAGCTGCCGTGGCGCATAGCCGGCGAGTCGCTCGGCAAGTAAATCACGCAATGTTCGTCTCCACGTTACATCCGGAGGTTGGATGAGACAGAGGCAGCCGGGATCGTTAAACTGACTACCAAACCAATTCAGTATACGGGGAAAATCATGAAGTACTGCAGCACATGCGGTGAGCCGGTTGAACAACGCATCCCCGATGGCGATAACCGGCACCGCTATGTCTGTGTAAGCTGCGATACCATACATTACCAGAACCCGCGCATTGTCGCCGGAACCGTTCCCGTATGGGAGGGGCAGATACTGCTGTGCCGAAGAGCGATCGAACCGCGCTATGGCTACTGGACGCTGCCCGCTGGATTCATGGAGAACGCAGAAACCACCATTGAAGCCGCCGAGCGTGAAACCATGGAGGAGGCTCTCGCTGAAGTAAACATTGAGGGGCTCTATTCGATTATCGATGTGCCACACATCAATCAGGTTCATATGTTCTACCGAGCCACCCTGAAGAACGGGCAATTCGGCGCCGGTGAAGAGTCCCTGGAATCCAGGCTTTTCGGCCTCGACGAGATTCCCTGGGAGGAGATCTCATTTCCAACCGTGAAGCGAACCCTCGAGCTGTTCCTGGCCGACTACAGGCGCGAATCTTTCGACGTCCATGTGAGCGACATACGCCACCCCATGGCAAAAGACCGCAAATAACGCCGCAAACTATAACTCCGCCATCCGATAAACCTCGTAAGCGGGCTCCTCGTAGGGATGAGCCCGTTTGAGCGCTGCGAGGGCCTCCCGAATCAGCTCATCGGCACAGACCAGCTCAACCTTGTACTCGTCTACCGCTTCAATCGCACCGGCTTTGCCAAGAAACGGGTCGCTTCCCTCAAGCGGACGAAACTGGCCCTGTCCTAGACATTGCCAGGCACAGCAATCGTAATCGCCGATACGGCCAGCTCCGGCATCAAACAAGGCCTGCTTGGTTTGCTCTACGTGGGTTTCCGGAACGAAATAACACAGCTTGTACATAGCAAACCCTCCTCCGGATCGGATATTTTTTGTACAGATTAATAGCTTAGACACTTACCCACAGATTCTGTGGATAACTCTGGGGAAAGTTTTTGGGAACACGGCCCCAAACCCCGTAATCACTGCACTTTCGTTAAATTGGCGACAAAATCACCCGATTCATTTAATCTTTACTTTTCAATAGGTTATGAATTTTGCGCAAAAGTTGAACCGATTTCCCGGTCTTTGTGCACAGAACAAACAAGAAGGCACCAGCAATGTGCATAAAAATACTGAGTCAAGGGGATTTTTGCCAATTTCGCCAATTTTTTCCCTTGAAAAACGCCCGGAAACGGGGCAGCCAATAAAAAAGCCGGCTTTGGAGTGAACGCTCATGTTGAACGCATCCAAAACCGGCTCTTCCTGACGCTGAGGATTAACCGAACCAGCGTCTCGCATTTCGGAACATGCGAATCCAGGAACCGTCCTCCTGCCATTCTGACGGCCGCCAGGAATGCTGAACAGCTCGGAACACCCGCTCGGGATGCGGCATCATGATGGTAACCCTGCCATCGCGAGTGGTAACACCGGTAATTCCGGCTTCCGATCCGTTCGGGTTATAGGGGTAACGAACCGTTGCCTGCCCCCGGTTATCCACGTAGCGCAGAGCCACGAGCTCGTTCTCGGAGAGCGCCTCTGCGGAAGTGCCGCTGGCAAATTCAACCCTGCCTTCGCCATGAGCTACCGCAATCGGCATACGGGACCCGGCCATGCCATCCATGAACGCAGAAGGCGACGGCATCACCTCAGCCATGACCAGCCTTGCTTCAAACTGTTCCGATTGGTTGCGGACAAAACGAGGCCAGCCCTCGCTGCCGGGAATCAGTTCGTGCAGATTAGACAGCATCTGACAGCCATTGCACACGCCCAGCGCCAAAGTGTCCTGGCGATTGAAGAATGCCGCGAACTGGTCCCTGACGCGATCACTGAAGAGAATCGATTTGGCCCAACCTTCACCAGCGCCCAAAACGTCGCCGTATGAGAAGCCGCCACAGGCAACCAGGCTATTGAAACCATCCAGCGTAACCCGACCGGAGAGCAAATCGCTCATATGCACGTCGACAGAATCGAAACCGGCGCGATCAAAGGCAGCAGCCATTTCGACCTGGCCATTCACGCCCTGCTCTCGCAGAACCGCAACCTTCGGTCGGATGCCTTTGTTGATATAGGGGGCCGCCACATCTTCGTTGATGTCGTAGGTAAGCTCGGCATGAAGGCCCGGATCTTCCACATCCAACAGATTATCGAATTCTTCACGGGCACAATCGGCGTTATCCCGCAGAGACTGAACTCGGTAACTGGTTTCTGCCCAAAGACGCTGAAGCTCTACACGAGGTTCATCCACAACGATGCCACCCTCGAAAGTGAGGCGAAGACTGTCGGTGTCGTTCGGGCTGCCAATCACGCTGATGTAATCACCCAGACCCGCGGCAGAGAACTGCTGCAGAACAAAGCCCGTGTCTTCCCTGCGCACCTGGATGACCGCACCCAGCTCTTCGTTAAACAGTTCCCTGGCAAACTGACTGCGATCCTCAGCCAAGCCGTCCAGCTTGATATCAACGCCACAGTGGCCGGCAAAGCACATTTCGGCCAATGTGACGAACAGGCCACCATCGGAACGGTCATGATAAGCCAACAGCTTATCGTCAGAGTTAAGACCCTGGATCACCGCAAAGAAAGCCTTGATGTCCTCTGGATCATCCAGGTCCGGTGCCACGGCGCCGACCTGACGGTAAACCTGAGCCAGAGCCGAACCACCCAGGCGGTTCTGGCCCGCGGCAAGATCCACCAGGATCAAATCGGTCTCACCAGCATCCTGAACCAATTGGGGTGTCAGCGTTCTGGCAACATCGGTTACCGGGGCAAAGCCACTAACGATCAGTGAAAGCGGTGCGGTTACGCTCTTCTGCTCGCCGTTGTCTTCTTCCCACATGGTCTTCATGGACATGGAGTCCTTGCCCACCGGAATCGTGATTCCAAGTTCCGGGCACAGCTCCATGCCTACCGCGCGAACCGTCTCATAGAGATTTTCATCTTCGCCCGGGTGTCCGGCAGCTGCCATCCAGTTCGCCGACAACCGTATATCCGACAATTTACCGATCGGCGCGGCGGCCATATTGGTAATGACTTCACCAACAGCCATGCGGCCGGACGCCGGGGCATCAATCGTTGCAACCGGCGTTCGCTCGCCCATGGCCATAGCCTCTCCCGTCCGGACATCGAAGGACGTAGCGGTAACGGCGACATCGGCAACCGGGACCTGCCAGGGCCCAACCATCTGGTCCCGTGCTACCAGGCCGGTAATGGTCCGGTCACCGATGGTGATCAAAAAGCTCTTGGAACCAACCGATGGTAGACGCAGAACACGGCGAATGGCATCGTCCAGGTCGATTTTGGTGGAGTCGAATATGGGCTTGGTAAAGGACGCGCGACTGACACTCCGGTGCATGCGAGGCGGCTTGCCAAACAGCACTTCCATCGGCAGGTCCACCGGCTTGTCATCAAAATAGGAATCACCCAGCTCAAGATGATGAGCCTCTGTCGCTTCACCAATCACCGCATAAGGGCAACGCTCACGGCGGCAAAGGGCATCGAACCCCTCCAGATTTTCCGGAGCCACAGCCATGACATACCGTTCCTGGGATTCGTTACACCAGATCTCCAGCGGTGACATGCCTGGTTCGTCACTGGGAATGTCGCGAAGCTCGAATTTGCCGCCGCGGCCGCCATCCTTCACGAGCTCCGGCATGGCGTTGGAAAGACCGCCGGCACCCACATCGTGGATAAACGCGATCGGGTTCTGGTCCCCCATCTGCCAGCAACGGTCGATCACTTCCTGGCAGCGACGCTCCATCTCCGGGTTATCCCGCTGCACCGACGCGAAGTCCAGGTTTTCATTACTGGAACCCGAATCCATGGACGAGGCCGCCCCGCCACCGAGGCCAATCAGCATCGAGGGCCCACCCAGCACGATGAGTTTGGCACCCACCGGGATATTGCCCTTCTCCACGTGCTCTTCACGAATGTTGCCGAGACCGCCGGCAATCATGATCGGCTTGTGGTAACCGCGTACTTCCTCGCCAGCGGCACCCGGCACTTTCTCTTCAAAGGTCCGGAAATAGCCGGCCAGATTGGGACGGCCGAATTCGTTGTTGAACGCCGCACCGCCAATCGGGCCCTCGATCATGATATCCAGAGCTGAAGCAATCCGCTCCGGTTTGCCATAATTGATTTCCCAGGGCTGGGGGTCGTCCGGCAGGTTCAGGTTGGAGACTGTAAAACCGGTCAGACCGGCCTTGGGCTTGGAGCCCCGCCCGGTTGCGCCCTCATCGCGAATCTCGCCGCCGGAACCTGTCGCCGCGCCGGCCGCCGGGGCAATCGCCGTGGGGTGATTGTGGGTCTCTACCTTCATGAGGATATGGATATCTTCCTCGTTGTACCCGTAGACCCCAGTCTCCGGATCCGGGAAGAAGCGGCCACCCCGGCTGCCCCGGATAACAGAGGCGTTATCCTTGTACGCCGAGAGAACGCCCTCGCTGTTCATTTCGAAGGTATTGCGGATCATGGCGAACAAAGATTTTTCCTGACCTTCGCCGTCAATATCCCAGGACGCATTGAATATCTTGTGTCGACAGTGCTCGGAGTTCGCCTGTGCAAACATCATGAGCTCAACATCGGTCGGATCCCTTTCAAGATCCGTGAAAGACTTCACCAGGTAGTCGATTTCATCTTCGGCGAGCGCCAACCCCAGGCGTGAGTTCGCCTCAACCAGCGCATCGCGGCCACCCGCCAGAACGGGAACCCGACCAAGGAGGCGCGGTTCTTCATGACTGAACAACAACTCCGCACCGCCCATTTCATGGAAGACCTTCTGGGTCATGCGGTCATGCAGCAGTGCTGCGATCTTCTCGCGCTGTTCAAGCCCCAGCTTCCGACCGGAACGAATGTAATAAGCCGTGCCCCGCTCGATTCGGTGTATCTGACGAAGGCCGCAATTTCGGGCAATGTCCGTTGCCTTGCTTGACCAGGGTGACAGGGTTCCCGGGCGCGGAACCACCAGAAAGAGCACCCCGTCCGGCTCTTCCACCGGCACACTCGGGCCATAGGTCAGTAGCCGGTCCAGAATAGCCTGCTCTGCGTCGGAGAGGTCCGCCTCCAGATCGACAAAGTGCATGAACTCTGCATAAACGTGTTCGACTTCAGGCACGATATCCTGAATCCGGGAATGCAGTTTGCGGGAACGGAATGGCGAGAGCGCGGGTGCGCCGCGAAGTTCAAGCATGATATCAACCTGTATCGCGCGAAACGGGGAAGTCTGGGTGCAATTTGAAAGGCCGCCATGATACTCGAAAGCGGGTTCGGGATACAGCGCTTGAAGCGTTAATCCCCGACCGCACAATTGACATTGTTTTGCATATTAATTAACCAGATTTATTGACCGGACATCCACCACCAAGGATCATTGGCAATGTGGAACGGATTTCCACACTCAGGATAGCGAGGGTTGCCAAGCCGCCATCGGTAAAGCAACCAGATGATCCAGCCGTGACGGAGACTCGGGACTTGCCCAGAATTTTTGCTGCATTTACAGGCGCATCCGCCAAGATAGCTTGCCTCCTTGGCGCGGCCCTGACATTGACCGGATGTTCACAGCCCAGCACTCTCCAGGAAATTCGGGAGGAGGGTGTGCTGCATGTCATTACCCGTACGGCACCTTCTATCTATGTGGAAAGTGAGGACGGCCCAACCGGTTACGACTATGAACTGGCCAAACTGTTCGCCAACGAGCTGGGCGTGAAACTCCGGATCCGGGTCGCCGAGGACAATACCGAAATTCTGTCAGTGCTGGAGAAGAACTACGCCCACCTGGGCATGCTGGGACTCTCCAGCCAGCCGGAAGCGGTCGGCCAGCACCATACCGTGGCTACCGGCATCAACGCACAATCGATACTGGTTTATAACCGGGAAATGGAGCGCCCTGAATCACTGGCAGACCTGGCCGGAAAACCCCTCCACGTGGTGGCTGACAGCAATCATGAACATCGCCTGAATCAGGCCCGGGAAGAAATCTCGGAGCTTCAGTGGCAAGTGCACCCCGGGCTGGACGCTGCTGGGATTCTGTCCCGGGTCGAGAGCGGCGAATTTCCATATGCGATGGTTTCCTCCAACGAACTTGATCTGAACCACGTGTTTTATCCAATGGTCAAGGAGGCATTTGCGGTGGGCGAACCTGGCGAACTGGCCTGGTTTTTCCCGTCGGCGCAAGATGACTCCCTGGCAAAAGCCGCCCGGCAATTCATCGAAACCCTGGAGGCCGACGGCACCCTGGCCCAGATTGCCGAACGCTTCTATGGGCACCTGGACCGACTCAATTATGTCGGCGCCCGCACCTTCATGCACCACGTCGAAAACCGCTTGCCCAAGTACGAATCGCTGTTTCGGGACTATGCCAGGGAATTCGAAATGGACTGGCGGCTTCTTGCGGCCATCGGTTACCAGGAATCCCACTGGCGTCCCAACGCGGTATCCCCCACCGGCGTCCGCGGTCTGATGATGCTGACGCGGAACACAGCCAGCCACATCGGGATCAACAACCGGTTGGATGCAGAGGAAAGCATCCAGGGCGGTGCCAAGTATTTCCGGATCGTGCATGAGAAGATTCCCGAACGTATCCCCGAACCAGACCGTACCTGGTTCGCCCTCGCCTCTTACAACGTGGGATTTGGCCACCTTGAGGACGCCCGTCGCCTGACGGAAGGTGCAGGAAAAGACCCGGACCGGTGGATGGATGTGAAGGAATTCCTGCCGCTGCTGGCTGAGAAGGAGTGGTATACCAAGACCCGCTTTGGCTATGCCCGCGGCCACGAGCCAGTCATCTACGTTCAGAATATCCGGCGTTATTACGATGTCCTGGCCCGACTCAACGAACCCGCGACGCCTGCGCCAGACCAGGAAGCGCAAATCGTACAGATGGAGGAAAGCCAAAAAGCCGGAGTTCTTTCAGACAGACTGCAGCCGGACGAAAAACTCCGGGCTGGCTTGCCGGCAGAGCTGGGAATGATCCCCCCGACCCTTTGAAGCGTTTCCCCGAAGTGGTTTAGTCGGCACGGGCTTCCAGTGCCCTTTCAACCTGGCTAGCGGAATAACCCCGACGATTCAGAAAACGCGCCTGACGCACTTTTTCATCCCAGTCTTCACTGAGATCCGCCAGCCCAAACCGTTTGTCCCGGATGGCAACAGCCCGTTCACACCAATCTTCCTCAGTCATTTCATCAACGCACTCCGGAGTCCGATTCACCCCTCGTTGCTGAAGTTCCCCCAGAATCCTGAGCGGTCCATAACCAAGATCCATTCTCTGGCGGGCATAAACGTCGGCAAACCGGTCATCATCGAGCCAGCCTTCTTTCTCATAGTCATCCAGAACAGCGTCAATAATGTCTCCCGACACCTTTCTCTGACGCAGTTTCAGACTCAGCTCAAAGCGGCTATGCTCCCTTCTGGCAAGCAATCTTAGCGCTGTTGCCCGGGCCTTATATTCCTGATCGCCCTGATTTTCCTGTTTTGCCATACAGACCCTTTCCGCATACGCACACAAAACGCTAGACTAGCCGCGAAATTTTCCGACTGATCAGCCTCCCAGGCTGGCCAGTCAAACTACCCGGCCTTCCGAACCGGAGGCCGATGGCCGGTGGCGGTCCAACTTTGCCCGACACCGTGAACTGGTTTCAACACCCAAGGATACTTTTATGGCTGCGTTCATCCAGAAACTGTTCAGATCCCGCAAGACACCCGAGGCAGCGCCTAAGCAACGAAAAGCTGTACAGCCCGAGCCTGTCGAACAGGAGGATACCCGGGCCAGCCAGAGAGAAGAACAGCTTAAAGCCCTTGAGGGCTCTCCGTCGCAAAGTCTCCTGGCCAAACTCGCGATGGAAGGTGTCACAGCGGATATCCGACAGACCGCAGCCGGCAGACTGACCGACGAAGCCAGTCTCCAGGCAGTACAGAAACAGGCCAAAGGCCGGGACAAAGGGGTCTACCAAACCGTTAAATCGGCCCTTCAGCAACGCCGTGAAGAACAGGCTCGACTGGACAGCATCAGCCAGACCATTGCCACCTTGATACGTCACGCGCGGGACCAGGCAAAAAGCGACGACACCAAACTTTACGAGGCCCGGCTTGATGCCCTGCTGAAACAATGGACAGAGGTGGAAGAACACGCAACCCCGGAACAGGCGCAAGCATTCCTGGAAGCGGTGCACCAGTGCAAAGAACGCATTGCGACCCTGCAATCTGCAGCGGAGGAGGAAAAGCGCCAGCGAGATCAGCAGCAACAGCGCCAGGAAACGCTCGACCTGCTTACCCGCACAATGGATGAGCTCAAGGCCCAACCGCCAGAGACCCTGCCCTCACTCGCCTCTCTGGATGCATTGCAGAAAACCCAGGAAAACCGCTGGCTGGAAGCGACCCGGGATACTGCCGTGGACAAGCAGGAACAGAAGTCCTACGAAACAGCCATGCTGGCACTGCGCAATTACCTCGGTTCGATCCGTCGGATCACTCAGGACCGGGACGCCATTGTCGAACTCGGCACTTTGGTAGAGGGGGAAGACGACGCTACTGAAGAACAGCGCGCGCAGGCAAAAACCCTGATCGCGGAAATCAACTGGCCGGAAGGCTACCCCACTCCCACGCTGCTTGAGCCCTTGCGAAAGCTGGCCGGTAAGCCCAGGTCAAAGCCCCAGCCCCGTGTTGACCAGGAGCAGCAGAGGGCCCTGGCGAAGCGCCTTGAGAACGATCTCGAAAAGCTCGAAGCGGCACTTGAGGCCAAGCAACTCAAGGAATCGAAGCAGCTGTTCAAAACCGCCCAGCAACATTTACGTGATTTGGACCAGCGCCACGCCAAACCCTATCAGGCCCGGGTGCAACTCCTTAACGGACAATTGAGAGAACTCTCGGACTGGCAGGGCTTTGCCACCCAGCCAAAGCAGATTGCCCTATGCGAGCAAATGGAATACCTGGCAGAACAACCCATGGATCCAGAAGCCAAGGCGGAGCGAATCAAGGAACTGCAGAATGAGTGGCGCGATCTGGGCGGCTCTTCAGACCGCAACCTCTGGTCCCGGTTCAAAGCTGCCTCCGACAAGGCCTATGAGCCTTGCAAAGCCTACTTTTCTGCGAAGTCCGGCCTTAAACAGGCCAATCTGGAGAAGCGATCCGCCATTTGCGAGCAACTTGAGAGTTTCCTCAACAATGCTGACTGGTCATCGATCGACTGGAAAGCCGCAGAGCGAATCCACCAGACAGCGCGCCAAGAGTGGAAGGAAGCGTGGCCCGTGGAATTCCGGGACAATCGTGCCGTCCAGAAACGCTTCGATGAACTGCTCAAGAAGCTTGAGGCGCCACTCGATGAGGAGCGCCGGAAAAACGAAGCACTGAAACAGGCGATTGTCGAAAAGGCCGAGGCACTGGTTGACCACGAACCGCTCCAGGAGGCCATGAATCAGGCCAAGGCCCTGCAGGGGGACTGGCAGGCGATCGGCATTACCCGTCACAGGGAAGACCGCAAACTATGGCAGGCTTTCCGCAAGGCCTGCGACCAGATTTTTGCCCGCCGCGATGCCGAGCGCACAGAACAGCAGCAGGCATCGCGGGCCGCCGACGAGTCAGCGCAGGCGGCTCTGGAGCAGGTTGCCGAGGCATCCTCAGACAGTCATGAGGAGTCAGTAACGGCGGCCCTGGCGACGCTTCGTGGAATCGACGAGTCAAACCTGTCCAAGGGCGTCAGAGAGCAGGTTCAGCAGAAAAAGCAGCGGCTGAACAAGGCGCTTTCCGAGCTGAAGCTTCGGGCAAAAATGGCATCGTGGCAGTCTCTTGTAATGGCTGCCACAACGGGTGAAACCGCCAATGATTCCGTGCCCAAACACTGGGCCGCGCTGGCGGATGCCTCAGACGCCAGTGATCCGGCCGAGCTGGTGATACGGGCGGAAATTCTGTGCGGCGTCCCCTCACCCGAAACCGACCAGCAGCGCCGCATGGAAATACAGGTACGGCGCCTCGCTGATGGCATGGGATCCGCCGACAACGGCAATGATCAAATGCAGGACGTGGAAAAGCTGCTCGCGAGCTGGTGCCTGGCCGGAATCGGCAAAGACGCAAACACAGAGCTGGCCGAGCGCCTGAACAAGGCCCTTGCCAACCTGAACCAGGCCTGAAGCACCCGGCGGTTTATTCCCGCTGGTGCTCTCTGACAAAGTCCCTGGCCTCCTTAACGGCGGCCAGGGATTTCTGTTTCATCCCCTTGAGTTCTTCGTCGGCCAGGTAGAACATCATATCGATTGAATGCCGATAATACCGCGTTGGAAGGCGGTTCAGGGCCACGCACATCACATCGGTAAGATAATCCGCCGTGTCGGACTCCTCCCGCGTTGCCTCAATGGCATCCACCACCAGTCGTTCGTAAAAGTTGTCGATCGCATCTCGCAGCGACATGGCTTTCGCCTCCTGAATTCGTCTGCGGTTTCTAACACCATAGAAGCCACCTCCCGCCTTGTCATGGTTCCTGAGCAATTTCGCCAATGCGATTGGCAGCCCGCGTCATTACGCCCCCTGGTCGCAACGGGCTATGGTTGTGTCATCGGTAAATCAATTCCGAAAACAATATGACCAGAGGACAAGCAATGACCACCGAGGCGTATATCTTCGATGCAGTCCGCACCCCCAGAGGGCGTGGAAAAAAAGACGGATCACTTCACAGCGTCAAACCCATCACGCTGTTGACCACAGTGCTCCACGCGCTGCAGGAGAGGAACAGCCTGGACACCGCCCAGGTGGATGACATCGTAATGGGCTGCGTGACCGCCGTTGGCGACCAGGGTGCGGACATCGCCAAGACAGCCGCTCTGGCGGCCGACTGGGATGAAAAAGTGGCCGGCGTTACGCTAAATCGTTTCTGCGCGTCCGGGCTTGAAGCCGTTAACCTGGCCGCCATGAAAGTACGCTCCGGTTGGGAGGACATGGTGGTTGCTGGTGGCGTGGAGGCCATGTCGCGGGTACCCATGGGCTCTGACGGGGGAGCCTGGGCCACGGACCCGGAAACCAACCTGCATACCGGTTTCATGCCCCAGGGTATCGGCGCGGACCTTATTGCCACACTCGAGGGCTTCAGCCGTGAAGATGTCGATGGCTTTGCGGTGAAATCCCAGCAGAAGGCCGCCAATGCATGGCAGAACGGCTACTTTGCAAAATCCATTGTTCCCGTCACGGATCAGAACGGTGTCGTGATCCTCGACCGTGACGAGCATGTGCGCGGCAACACGACGCTGGAGAGCCTGGGTGGCCTCAAACCCTCCTTTCAGATGATGGGCGAAATGGGCTTCGACGGTGTCGCCCGGGAGAAGTACCACTACGTTGAGAAGATCAACCACGTGCATCACGCCGGTAACTCCTCCGGCATTGTCGACGGCGCCACCGCCATGCTGATCGGCAGCGAAGCCAAGGGCAAGGCCATGGGCCTGACACCTCGCGCCCGCATCGTTGCCACAGCCGTCACCAGCACCGATCCAACCATCATGCTCACCGGTCCGGCGCCGGCGGCGCGCAAAGCGCTGGAAAAAGCGGGCATGACCGCCGACCAGATTGACCTGTTTGAAGTGAACGAGGCCTTCGCGTCCGTGGTGATGCGCTTCCAGCGGGAACTCTCGGTTCCCGACGAAAAAGTGAACGTGAACGGCGGCGCCATCGCCATGGGCCATCCGCTGGGTGCCACCGGCGCCATGATTCTTGGCACCTTGCTGGATGAGCTGGAGCGGCGTGAACTGCGCTACGGCCTGGCTACCCTCTGCGTTGGTGGCGGCATGGGCATTGCCACCATCATTGAGCGCGTCTGAACCCGTCCACTTTTCCAGGAGAACCGATTATGAGTGCCATCCGTTACGAACTGGGTTCAGATCAGATCCTGACCCTCACCATCGACATGCCGGGCCAGTCCGCCAACACCATGAATGCCACTTTCCGGGACGCCCTCTCGGAGACGGCAGCGAAAGTAAAAGATGACCTGGACAACATCCGCGGCGTGATCATTACCTCAGCCAAAAAAACCTTCTTTGCCGGCGGCGATCTGACAGAGCTGCACAAGGTCACACAGGCCGACGCCAAAACCTTTGAGGACATGGTCAACGGCCTGAAAGCCCACATGCGCTTCCTCGAAACCACCGGCAAACCCGTGGTGGCCGCTATCAACGGCTCTGCCCTGGGCGGTGGTCTGGAGATCGCCCTGGCCTGCCACCATCGCGTGGCGATTGACGACGTCAGCATTCAACTGGGCTTGCCGGAGGTGACGCTGGGCCTGCTTCCCGGCGGTGGCGGAACCCAGCGACTGCCCCGGATGATTGGCCTGGAGGCAGCCTTCCCGTTTCTGATGGAAGGCAAAAAGGTGAACCCCGAAGCCGCACTTAAGGCTGGCATTGTCGACGAACTGGCCGATTCTGCCGACGACATGATCACCAAGGCCCGGGCATTCATCGATGCCAATCCCAAGTGTCATCAGCCGTGGGACCAGAAAGGCTTCAAGTTTCCTGGCGGGGCGCCTCACCATCCCGCCATGGCCCAGAAACTGGCCATCGCACCGGCCATGCTGAAGCAGAAAACCAAAGGCTGCTACCCGGCGCCTGAACGCATTCTCTCCGCGGCCGTCGAGGGAGCCCAGGTGGATTTCGACAACGGTAGCCTGATCGAGACCCGGTATTTTGCCGAGCTGGTGATCGGCCAGGTCGCCAAGAACATGACCGGCACCTTCTGGTTCCAGCTGAACGCCATCAAGGCGGGCGGCAGCCGGCCCGATGGCGTCGAGAAAGAAACCTTCCGCAAGGTTGGCGTGCTTGGCGCCGGCATGATGGGCGCAGGTATTGCCTATTCCACAGCCACGCGGGGAATCGACGTGGTGTTGAAAGATGTCTCCGTGGAGAACGCCGAAAAAGGCAAGAGCTACTCCGAGAAATTGCTGGCCAAGAAAGTCAGCCGTGGCCGGATGAGCGAAACGCAGAAGGCAGAGATCCTCGGGCGCATCAAAGCCACGGATTCTGCGGATGATCTGGAAGGCTGCGATCTGGTAATCGAAGCCGTCTTTGAAGACAGCGAACTGAAAGCCAGGGTAACCCAGGAAGCTGAACCGAAGCTGGTAAACAACGGAATCTTCGCCTCCAACACGTCCACTATCCCCATCACCCAACTCGCCGAGGCCTCCGCGAACGCCGAGAACTTTATTGGCCTGCATTTCTTCTCACCGGTAGACAAGATGCAACTGGTGGAAATCATCGTCGGCGAGAAAACCTCTGATGAAACGCTGGCACGCTCGTTCGACTACGTTCAGCAGATCGGCAAGATCCCGGTGGTGGTGAATGACAGCCGGGGATTCTTCACTTCCCGGGTTTTTGGCACCTTTGTCAATGAAGGCATCTGCATGCTGGGCGAAGGCATCCACCCATCCAGCATTGAGAATGCAGGACTACTGGCCGGCATGCCGGTGGGACCTCTGGCGATCTCGGACGAAGTCAGCATGACCCTTATGCAGCACATCCGGGACCAGAGCAAGAAAGACACCGAGGCGGCAGGCGGCACCTGGAACCCCCACCCGGCTGAGGCGGTGATTGATGCCATGGTCAACGAGCACGGGCGCAAAGGCAAAGCCTCGGGCGCCGGGTTCTACGACTACCCCGCCAGTGGCAAAAAACACCTTTGGCCGGAACTGGAAAACCTGTTCGTGGATAGCGGCAAGGCTCGGGCAGTCGAACTGCAGGAGCTGAAGGACCGGATACTGTTCATTCAGGCCATTGAAACGGTGCGCTGCCTCGAGGAAGGCGTATTGCGCACGGTGGAAGACGCCAACATCGGCAGCATCTTCGGCATTGGCTATGCGCCCTGGACCGGTGGCGCCATCCAGTTCATCAATCAATACGGAGTGAGAGCGTTCACGGAACGGGCATCAGAGCTCGCCAAAACCTATGGTGAGCGCTTTGCACCGCCCAGACTGCTGCAGGAAAAGGCGGAAACCAACACAACGTTCGCCTGATCAAACCCTGCTGACTCATTGCCGGGCGGGATGCGCTTCCGCCCGGCACCCCTACCAATCAAAGACCTACGCAATCGACCATCATCCGGTTACCAACCTGGCGCCTTCATGGACAGATTGTCACGAACCGATACGCCCTGCCTATGGCATCGGGTGTAGTGCTTGCCTACAATAAATTTATAAGTCACGGGTAGACACTCCCTCCGAAAGCCGAGGGGCTCCCCACACCGTCAGGTACGCATTTATGACCATCGCGGAAAGAATTATGGCTCGTCGCACCCTGGCCGGAACTGGTCGATCCGGGGTGTGCAAGGCAATGGCTGTAGCCTTGCTACTGTCGACGCCACTGGGACTGCATGCCAAGGTTGAAACCCCAGCTGTCTACGAGCCGGTTGCGCCGACGATCGATCAGGCGCGCGCTAACATTCTGATTGCCCGTCAGCTGCAGTTTACGCATTTCCGCGACCTTGGAATCAGCGACGAATTGTCTGGCGACGTGTTTGATGCCTACCTGGACTATCTGGACGGCCAGCGAATCTACCTGTCACAAGACGACATTGCGAAATTCGACAAAATCCGGACCCAGTTGGGCTCTGCCCTGAAAACCGGCCAGCTCCAGCCGGGCTTTGATATCTACAACCTTGTTCAGCAACGGATTATCGAGCGTCTGCAGTTTGCACTGGCAATCATCGACAACGGCATAGACTCGCTGGACTTCTCGGCCAACGAGAGCATTCTGGTGGACCGCTCAGAAGCGGACTGGGAGGCGGATGCCAAGGCGCTGGACGAACTGTGGGTAAAACGCATCAAAAACGCAGTATTGGCACAGCGACTGAACGGCGCCGACGATGAGGCCATCGTTGAAACTCTGCGCCGGCGCTACGAAGGTCAGCTCAAGCGCGCGTACCAGGCCAGAAGCGAAGATGCTTTCCAGGCCTACATGAATGCGTTTACCGGAATGTGGGATCCGCACACATCCTACTTTTCACCGCGCACCTCCGAGAACTTCAACATCAACATGAGCCTTTCCCTGGAAGGCATTGGAGCGGTCCTTCAGTCAGATAACGAATACACCAAGGTAGTGAGACTGGTGCCCGGCGGACCGGCGTCCAAGCAAGGTCAGCTTGAGCCCGCAGACCGCATAGTCTCGGTGGCACAGGAAGGTGAAAAACCGGTGAACGTGATCGGTTGGCGGCTGGACGAAGTTGTGGATCTGATTCGCGGGCCGAGGAACTCGACTGTCACCCTGGAAGTCATTCCGGCTAACGCGTCTGACGAGACCATCACCGAAACTATTGCCATCAAGCGGGATGAGGTGAAACTGGAAGAACAGAGCGCCAGCAAGGACACCATCCGGATTGAGCGCGGCGGCAAGGAATACACGATTGGCGTAATCACCATCCCCACGTTCTATGCCGATTTCCAGGCCATGCAGGCCGGAGACCCAAACTACAAGAGTACAACCCGGGACGTTCGTAACCTCATCGCGGAACTCGAAGCCGAGGGCGTTGATGGACTGGTCATGGATTTGCGCAACAATGGTGGTGGCGCCCTGCACGAGGCCAACGATCTGGTAGGGCTGTTTATCGATAAAGGCCCCACTGTTCAGATCCGCAATGCCAATAACGATGTGCAGGTACTGAACGATGAGGACCCTTCGGTCGCCTATGATGGCCCGCTGGTGGTACTCACCAACCGTATGAGCGCGTCAGCGTCCGAAATTTTCGCCGGCGCCGTCCAGGACTATGGCAGGGGGCTGGTCGTTGGTTCCCAGACCTTCGGCAAAGGTACCGTTCAGGCGGTGCGTCCGCTGAACCATGGCCAACTCAAGATCACCCAGTCGAAGTTCTATCGGGTATCAGGCGGCTCCACCCAGCACAAAGGGGTGATTCCGGATATCGAGATTCCATCCCGCATCGACAAGACCCGCATCGGTGAGGACGCCCTCGACCATGCCCTGCCCTGGGACCAGATCGAAGCCGTGCCGCACACGCGTTACTTTGATTTCAGCGGTATTATTGATGAGCTTCGCAAGCGACACGAAGAGCGATTCTCAACCAACCCTGAATTCAGTCTGTTGCAGCAGGAAATCGACTTCCTCACCAAGCAGCGCGCCACGGACAGCGTCAGCCTTAATCTGGAAGAGCGTCGTGCCGAACACGAACAAATTGAGCGCACGCGTCTGACAATTGCGAATGCCAGGCGGGAACTGAAAGGGCAGCCACCATTCGATTCCCTTGAAGCCCTCGAAGACTGGCAGGACCAACAGGCAGCTGACCTGGATTCCACCGACGAAGAACTGGATTTCGTGATTCGTGAAGGTGGCCATATCATGGCTGACATGCTGGACCTGGATAACCGCATGGCGTCCATCCTGGACCCGCAACAGTTCGCCGCACAGGCTCCGGCCTCCGCGGTAACCCGGTAAGCGGATGCCTTCAGGCCCATGACTGAAAAGGACACCAGCGGGCAGGATAGCCGCCAGAAAGCGCGAATGCTCCAGGACATGCTTCTGGATGCGCTGCATGCCATGCGCTCGCTGGAGCAGGTGGAAGGGCTGGAAAAACCGGTAACCCAGGAACGGACGCCGGAAGGTCTTATCGACCGCCTGGCCAGCCTCACCGGGTCAGCGCTCCGGTTCGGGGTGAAGGCCACAGATACGTCACTTCGGGTTGGTCGGGCCCTGATGAATTCCCAGGATCAGTTGCGGGCGATGCTCACGGCGGGTCAGTCCCTGAAGGACATCCGGGAAGTGGCCGGTCTAACCTTGTCGGAAATGAGCGAGGCCCTGAACCTGCGGGACAAGTCGGTTCTCGAGGCCATTGAGAATGGCACCTCCACTCTCTCCTTCGAGCTGATTCTGCGTCTCGCGGCTCTCATTGCCCGGAATGATCCAATCCCTTTTATCATGCGCACCACGCGCAACTACAACCCGGAAGTCTGGCAGATTCTGAATGACTGGGGTGTGGCGAAACTCCCCCTGCAGTTCGAGCGGGAACGCGAATTCATCAACATCTTCCGCCGGCATGACGACGCACGGACGCTCTCGGATGAGGGCTTCCAGAAAGTGCTGGAGTTCACCCGCCAGAGCTTTGAGATGTCCCTGCACTTTATCGAAGAACAGGAACGGGAGGTGGCCGAACTTCAGGCTGTCTACGAGGACAAACACCCCGAAGGGCCATCCAGACCCGAGAAATCCCCCGTCCGAAAGAAGCGGCAGGCGGGCGGCCCGTCTTCAACCAAATAGTGCTCTCATACCGGTAATATTCGGGTTATGCACGACGCCCTTTTCAGTAACGATGGCGTCGATAAGGTTGGCCGGTGTCACATCAAAAACCGGGTTGAACACATTGACGCCTTCCGGCGCCAGAGGAATACCCCGGATTTCCCGCACCTCAATCCCGTCCCGTTCTTCTATGGGAACATCCGCGCCTGACTCCAGAGCCATATCCACGGTGCTCGACGGTGCCACCACCATGAAGCCCACTTTATGATGCCTGGCCAGCACCGCAAGACTGTAGGTGCCAATCTTGTTAACCACATCGCCATTGGCGGTGATGCGGTCGGCGCCGACAATGACCCAACGGACATCGTTACGAGCCAATATTGCTGCCGCAGCGCCATCCGCGTTCAAAGTGACAGGAATGCCGTCCCGAGAGAGTTCCCAGGCCGTTAGCCGGCCACCCTGAAGCCAGGGTCGGGTTTCATCGGCATAGACGTCTTTCAACAGTTTTTCCTCGTGCAGCCGTCGAACAACGCCCAGAGCCGTGCCGTAGCCACCGGTGGCAAGTGCACCGGTGTTGCAGTGGGTCAACACCGAAAGCGGTTTCTCTGCACCGATGAATTCCAGGGCATGGTCCGCCATGGCAAAATTGGCAGCCAGATCTTCTTCATGGATTGCCTCGGCCTCATTGGCCAAACGTTTCTCCGCTTCGTCGAGAGAGTGACAGTCGTGGAAGACCCGTTCCATCCGTTGCAACGCCCAGAACAGGTTCACCGCCGTGGGCCGTGATGCCGCCAGCTCACGAATGGATTGTTTGATTTCAGCTTTCCAGTCGCCACCGCCGGCATGCCTGGCTGCCAGGGCCACCCCGTAGGCTGCGCTGATGCCGATCGCCGGAGCGCCACGAACCACCATGTCCCGGATGCTTTGCGCCACACCCGCAGCGCCCTCCAGGGTGATCCAGTGTTCCTCCCCGGGCAGCAGACGTTGGTCCAGCAATTCGAGACTGCTGCCATGCCAGCGTATTGCAACGGTACCAAAGCCGCGTTCAGAAGAGGGTTTCGGGGTGGTTGCCATAGAAAACTGCTCCGGTTTTTCAGCGCTGAAAACTGCCAGTATAACGGTTATACTTCCGGGCTACATTTTCAAGGTGCGGCAGGGTCGCACCAAGCGCTGTAAGGCAGGAATGAATGACGGCAGATACCATCACCGCAGCCGATATCCGCATCAACGCGCGCTGGCTGATTCCAATTGAACCAGCAGGCACAGTGCTTGAGAATCACGCCGTCATAATTCAGGGGAGCAGCCTGGTCGCCGTTATCCCTCAGGAGCAGGCGGACCAGACGTTCCGAACCCGCGAAACTGTCGATCTTCCCCACCATGTTGTCATGCCCGGCTTGATCAATATGCACGGCCACGCGGCCATGACACTGTTTCGGGGGATGGCGGATGATCTGCCGCTCATGACCTGGTTGAATGATCACATCTGGCCGGCCGAAGGTCGCTTTATCAGCGAACAGTTCATTGCCGATGGCACGCAACTGGCCATGGCAGAAATGCTGCGCACCGGAACCACCACGTTCTCGGACATGTATTTCTTTCCGGAGATCGCTGCACAGGTCGCCCATGATGCGGGCATGCGCGCCCAGATCTGTTTTCCGCTGCTGGATTTCCCGACACCCTGGGGTGCCGGTCCGGACGAGTATCTGAGCAAAGGTGCCGACTTTATAGACACCTGGAAGACCGACGGCTACATCATGCCGGCCATTGGCCCCCATGCCCCCTACACGGTTTCCGACGGCCCGATGGCTGAAGCGGTACGGCTATCGGAAAAAACCGGTGCCGTCATCCAGGTACATCTGCACGAAACTGCCTTTGAAGTAACCGAGGCCATTGAAAAAGGTGGCCAGCGCCCGACGGCCAGACTGGCAGACCTCGGCGTACTTCGCCCGGAGACCCAGTGCGTGCACATGACGCAGATCGATGAAAGCGATGTGAACCTGCTGAAACAATCGGGAGCCCATGTCATTCACTGTCCGGAATCGAACCTGAAATTGGCCAGCGGCCTTTGCCCGGTGCAGGACCTTCTGGACAACGGGATTAATGTTGCGATTGGCACTGACGGCGCCGCCAGCAACAACGACCTGGATCTGTTCGGAGAACTTCGCACCGCTGCCATGGTGGCCAAAGTAGTAGCCGGTGATGCCTCGGCGTTGTCTGCCCACAAGGCTCTGGAAATGGCAACCATCAACGGAGCCCGGGCCCTGGGGCGGGACCACGAACTCGGATCACTGGTTGAGGGCAAGCTGGCAGACATCATTGCCATTGACCTGAGTGACCCGTTTTTGCAGCCGGTTTACGATCCGGCTTCGCACCTCGTCTACAGCAACCATGGTCGATCAGTAAGCCACAGCTGGATTAACGGCGTACCACAATTACAGGACGGCCGGCTAACCCGCATTGACGTCGCCGATCTCATGCTCCGGGTTGAAGATTGGGCCGGGCGTATCCGTACAAAGGCAAACTAACCGATTTCTTATTGATCCATCAGGCAGAACCAACCATGACAAACCAGAATGTAGACCGGAACGAAATCGCCAAGTTCGAGGCCCTGGCCAGTCGCTGGTGGGACCCCACGAGCGAATTCAAACCGCTACACGACATCAATCCGCTACGCCTGAATTACATTGATGAGCGCGTATCCCTGGCTGGCAAGCGCGCCCTGGATGTCGGCTGCGGTGGCGGCCTTTTGTCTGAGGGCATGGCCCAGCGCGGCGCCCATGTTACCGGTATCGATATGGGCGAGGCGCCCCTTGCGGTCGCTCGACTCCATGGCATGGAGAGCGGTGTGAACGTGGATTACCAGCAAATCACCGTCGAAGAACTGGCGCAGGACAGCGAACATGCTGGCCAGTACGATGTCGTGACCTGTCTGGAAATGCTGGAGCATGTCCCGGATCCGGCATCGGTCATCAAGGCGTGTGCCGCCATGCTCAAACCCGGCGGACACCTGTTTGTCTCAACCATCAACCGGAACCCCAAGTCGTTCCTGTTTGCCATTGTCGGCGCCGAATACGTGCTTCGTTTGCTGCCAAAGGGCACTCACGAATGGAAGAAGTTTATCCGGCCCTCTGAAATGTCCGATCATCTGCGCAACGCAGGCCTGGATGTCCGGGAACTGACGGGTATGACCTATAACCCGATTACCAAGATCTACAAACTCGGTAGGGACGTGGACGTTAACTACCTGATGCACGCCAGGGATATCCGTGAAGCCTGAAAACACGCATCAAGCCTCGGCAGTCCTGTTCGACCTGGATGGTACTCTGATTGACACGGCACCGGATTTCATACGCTGCCTCAATCAGTTGCGGGAACAATACGGCATGCCCGCCCTGCCCCCGGAGCATATTCGACGCTCCGTCTCAAACGGCGCTCGGGCCATGATCCGGGTCGGCTTCGGCCTGGAACCGGAGCACCCGGAGTACCTGGAAAAACACACAGCCTTCCTCGACCTCTACGAGGCCGGAGTCGCTGTAGAAACCCGCCTGTTCGAAGGCATGGATGAATTACTCCAGGCTCTTGAGGAACAGGGGATCCCCTGGGGCATTGTCACCAACAAGCCTGCCCGTTTTGCGGTTCCGCTAATCGAAGCCTTAAATCTTGCGAACCGATGCGCAGTCCTGGTGTGCCCCGATCATGTTGCCCAGCGCAAACCTCATCCGGAGGCCCTGTTTCTCGCCTGCCAGCAAATGGGAACCGAGCCTGGTTCAGGGATTTATGTAGGCGATCACGAACGGGACATCGAAGCAGGTCGCAATGCCGGAATGAAGACTATCGCGGTCCGCTACGGTTATATCGAAGAGCCGGAAACCATTGACCTGTGGCAAGCGGATCTTATTGCCGACACCGTCACTGACCTGGCAAAGCTGTTACAATAGTCGATCAATTTTAGGATCCGGTGTTTAACCGGTAACAGCCTGACACGGAGACAGGTTATGCATGATTACCAAGCACCCGCCGATCTTCTGAAAGACCGTATCGTTATGGTGACGGGTGCCGGCAGCGGCATTGGCCGGGCTGCGGCAAAGGCCTTTGCCGCCCATGGTGCGACCGTCGTACTTGTTGGCCGAACTGTAGGAAAGCTGGAAACGGTCTACGACGAAATCGAGGCCGCCGGGCACCCCAAGCCCGCCATCGTGCCCATGAACTTTGAGGGCGCTGCGGTGAAGGACTATGAAGAACTGGCCATGACGCTGGAAGACAACTTCGGCCAACTGGACGGTTTACTGCACAACGCGGCCATCCTGGGCGATCGCAGCCCGGTTGAACTGTATGACCCGGAAACCTGGAACAAGGTCATGCACGTCAATGCAACAGCCCCGTTTCTGCTCAGCCGGGCCATGATCCCCCTGCTGCGCAAATCCGACGATGCTTCGGTGATTTTCACGTCTTCCGGTGTCGGTCGCAAAGCCAAAGCCTACTGGGGCGCTTACGCAGTCTCCAAGTTTGCGGTTGAAGGCCTCAGTCAACTTCTGTCCGAAGAACTGGATGACGAACGCCACAATGTCCGGGTGAACAGTCTGAACCCGGGCGCGACCCGTACCAATATGAGAGCCCACGCCTACCCGGCGGAGAACCCACAGCAAAATCCGGCACCGGAAGACCTGATGCCGATTTACCTGTATCTCATGGGCAAGGACAGCCAAGGCGTCAACGGCCAGAAACTGGACGCACAGCCGAAATAATGGAACTGCTTTTCTACACGACATCCCAGTGCCATTTGTGCGAGCTGGCTGAAGCCCTGCTTGTCAGTACGCCCATGCCGGAACCCATACCGGTAGACGTGGTGGATATTGCCCAGTCCGAAAAGCTGGTGGAGCGGTACGGCACCCGGATTCCAGTGCTGCGACGCAACGACACCGGTGCGGAACTGGACTGGCCGTTTACCAGGGATGAATTACTCACATTCCTGCAATGAGGATTGCCTGACATGTTGATGGTTATTTCCCCTGCAAAAACGCTGGACTACGAAAGCCCGCTGGCAACTGACACCTATACCCAGCCGGAATTTCTCGACGACGCCTGTGAGCTGGTTGACCAACTGAAGGAACTGGAGCCGCATCAGATAAGCAACCTGATGAGCATCAGCGACAAGCTGGGCCAGCTGAACGCGGAGCGCTTCCAGAACTGGCACACGCCGTTCACCCCCGAGAATGCCCGCCAGGCGGTACTGGCCTTCAAGGGTGATGTTTATACCGGCCTGGACGCAGAGAGCTACAGCGAGGAGGACTTCGAGTTTGCCCAACAGCATCTGCGCATGCTCTCCGGCCTGTATGGGGTCCTGAAACCGCTGGACCTGATGCAACCCTATCGCCTGGAGATGGGTACCCGGTTCGAGAATAACCGTGGCAAGGACCTGTATGCCTTCTGGGGGAGCAAGATTACTGACGAGATCAACCGGCTGCTGGCAGACGACGACGGCGTGCTGGTAAACCTGGCCTCCAATGAGTATTTCAAAAGTGTAAAGAAGAAAGACCTTGAAGGTAGGCTGATTACCCCCCAATTCAAGGATTGGAAGAATGGTCAGTACAAGATGATCAGCTTCTACGCCAAGAAAGCCCGCGGCCTGATGTGCCGATTTGCCATCCAGAACCGCATTACCCAGGCCGACGACCTCAAAGGTTTTAACCTCGAAGGCTATTACTTCAGCGAAGACCAATCCGATAAGAACAACTGGGTTTTCCTGCGGGATGAACAGTAATCCACGTTGACATCGGAGTAAGCAATGAACGAAGCAGTGTTTTCCCAGATCGCCATGCTGGTGTTTCTGACCGGCCTGATTGTCTGGATGGGTATCATCGTCTGGGACCTGGCCAAGAAATCCCAGGCCGGAAGATTCGGCACCATCGCCCTGTTTACGGTGCTGGGCGCCGGCGTTGTGGGCTTTATTATCAAGACCGTACTCGTAGAGATCATGCAAATATGAACGACAAGGACCAGCCCTGATGTGGTTTCGCAACGCCCGCGTATTCCGTTTTACCAAACCGTTTGATATCTCCGCCGAAGAGCTGGAAGAAAAACTGCAGGCCGACGCCTTCAAACCCTGCGGCCCCCAGGAAACCAGCCGCCAGGGCTGGGTTCCACCCCTGGGCAAGCATGGCGAACAGCTGGTTCACAGTGCTAACGGCTATCACCTGATTGCCCTGCGCAAAGAAGAGAAAATCCTTCCTGGCCCGGTGGTGAAGGAAGCCGTGGAAGAGAAAGCGGAGGCTATCGAGTTCGAGCAGGGCCGCAAGGTCCGCCGCAAAGAAAAGGATGAAATCAAGGAACAGGTGATGCTGGAGATGCTGCCCCAGGCTTTCTCCAAAAATCGCCGCTGCTTCGCCTACCTCGCGCCCCAGGACGGTGTCCTGGTCGTGGATGCCGGCTCCGCCAAACAGGCGGAAGATCTGGCCTCCACCTTGCGCAAGAGCCTTGGCTCACTACCAGTTCGTCCGCCCGCCGTGGAGCAGGCGCCTGCCTTTACCTTCACCGGCTGGCTGAACGAATCCGTCGATCTGCCTGGCAAGGTGGTTCTGGGCAGTGAATGCGAGCTGAAAGATCCGTCTGAAGATGGTGGAGTGGTGCGCTGCAAAGGCCTGGACCTGAAAGCCGATGAAATCCGCAATCATCTCGACGCGGGCATGCAGGTAACCAAGCTGTCACTGACCTGGGACGACAACGTCTCATTCGTACTCGATGAGGAGCTGGGCATTCGTCGCCTGAAATTCGGCGAAACTCTCCAGGATCAACTGGACGACGTCGATGTGGATGATGCCGTTGCCAAGTTTGATGCAGCCTTCACGCTGATGACCCTGGAGCTGTCCCGCTTGATCCCGGGGCTTCTCGAAGCCTTGGGTGGTGAAGACCGTTCAGCGATTGTCGAAGAATAAAGCTGATACACCGGGGTCAGGTGCATAATCAATCTGACCCCGTCTTTCCCCTTACCGCTCAATGGGCGCTCTTGCCCAGGCGTTCTCTCTGCCAGTCCTTTTCCGGTTCGTTCAGAACCAGCCGCAGGTCCATCACCTCCTCTTCGATATTGAACTTGATCTCGAAGCCCAGGTGTTCCGCAAGCTGCAACATGGGGCGATTGTCCGGCAACACGTTGCCAACCATTTCCATGGTGCCCCGGGAACGGCAGTAATCGATCATCTTCTGCATCAGGGCGACGCCCAGGCCCTCTCCCTTCATTTTATCGTGCACCATGACCGCGAACTCGCATTGCAGGTTGTCTGCGTCAGTCCAGGTGCGCACGGTGCCCAGGGTTTCCTCACCTTCTCCGTCTTCCCTCGGCGCGTTGGCAATAAAGACCATTTCCCGGTCGTAGTCGATTTGCACCATCTGGGCAACGTCCTCCCGGGAGAAATGCTTCCGGTACTGGAAGAACCGGTAGCGGATGGATTCTGGCGACTGTAGCTCATGAAACGCCCGGTGCGCGGGCTCATCTTCGGCCAGTACCGGCCGGATGATGACCCGCCGCCCGGACTTCGGCAGTACAATCCACTCCTCGAGTTCGCGCGGGTATGGCTGGATAATCGGCCGGCCTGGCTTGTCGGCCAGATTGATGGCGATATTCACAGCCACGGCCCCCTGCTCGTTGAACAGCAGCGGCGAAATCTCCAGACCCTGTATTTCGGGAATGTCGATGACGATCTGGGAGAGGGTGACCAGCGTCTCGGACACCGCCCGGATATCCTCTTCCGGCTTCAGGCTGTGTTCTTTCAACAGCTTGTACATATAAGTCCGGCGCAGAAGCTCCCGGGCCAGCACCATGTTCAATGGCGGCAGTGCAATCTGCCGGTCGGTCATCACGTTAATCTGGGCGCCCGCTGCGCCACATACCACCAGGGGGCCAAATAACGGATCCCGGGTAATACCAACACTGAACTCAATCCCGCCCACGTGCTGATAGGAACGCTGAACAGCGAAGCCGAGGAAGCCACTGCCCGGAAAGTGGCTCTGGTATTCCTCCATCAGGTAGCGGCAGGAGTCCATGATGGCCGCTTCGCTGTTGAGCTTCTGAACCGTGCCCTTGTATCGGCGCTGGGTAGGACTCAGGTCGAGGAAAGGGTGGCAGGCCTGCTCATGGATGATGGTGATATCGATGGGACGCCGCTCAACTGCGAAAACCTCGAGGACCTCTTCCATATCGTCGCAGTACATGGTGTCGATGGTGCTAATGCCATAGTCACTCACCAGATCCCGGGCTTCCCGGTTCGACAGATGATACCGGCCAGAGCGCAATGCCCGGCTGACCACATGACGGGTGTGGGTTCGGTCTGCAAAGTGATCGGTAAAGGACTCGGGTGTTTCCGTGAGCAGCCGCTGAACACGCTGATGACGCACATGCTGCATGAACGCCATGACGGCTTTTTCGGGATTGAAGAACGACGGCAGCCCGGCCCGGTAAAACTCTTCCCGCGCATCCATGACCGTACTCTGGCCCAGCCAGCAGGTGAACACGTTCAGACGGGTGCCCTTGGAAGCCTGTACCACAGCGTCAGCAATCTGGAGGCTGTCCTCTGTCAGACTTGGCGCATACATCACCAGAACGTTTGCCACTTCCGGATCCTTGGCAAGAATCTTGATCGCCTTCCCATACAACTCCGGGGAAGCATCGTAGTTGAGATCGATCGGGTTCTTGCGGGTCCAGTAAGGTGGCAGCAGCTCGGCCAGGGCCTCGATACTGGCATCCGACAACTCCGCCAGCTCGCCGCCCAGGTCCGCCAGGCGGTCCACGGCCAACACCCCCGGGCCAACCCCGTTGGCCATGATCGCCAGGCTTTCCCGGCGCAATGGCCGCATCCGGGTTAACGTCTCGAGCGCATCGAACATCTGGCCAAGACCGTCCACCCGAAGCACACCGGCCCGCTGGAGCATGGCATCGTATATCGGATCGCTGCGCTTCAAACCGGCCGGCAGATCGTGGGGAAACCACTCCGATTCCGGTACCCGCCCGGATTTTACTGCGATCACTGGCTTGGTGCGGGAGGCTACCCGCACCGCCGACATAAACCGCCGGGCATTCGGAATGTTCTCGATGTGCAGAAGAATCGCGCGGGTCTGGGTGTCCTGCGCCAGATAGTCGATCAGATCGTCGTGATCGATATCCATGCCATCGCCGAGGGTCAGGAAGTAGGAAAACCCCACCCCCCGGGCAAAGGCCCAGTCTATAACCGAACTGGCAATGGTGCCGGATTGGCCTACGAAAGCAACCCGTCCCGGGATCGCGCCCATGTGGGCATAGGTGGCGTTCAGGCTACGTGCCGGAACCATCAAACCAATCGTGTTGGGGCCGAGCACCCGGATCCCGGTTTCCCTGGCGGCCTCGCGTACGGAATACATCAAAGGCTGACCGGTTTTACTGTGAGTACGAGACATTCCACCGGTCATGACAATGGCGGTGCGCACCCCGGCTTCCCCGAGCCGCTTGATGGTCTTGGCCACAGTATCCGGCGGCGTGCAGATAATGGCCAGATCCGGGGAAAAGTCCATTTTGGAGACTTTCTTGACGCAGGGTACACCGTGCACGTTGTCGTAATCGTTCTGGTTGACCACCAGCAGGCGCCCCGGATAACCGCCACCCATCAGGTTCCGCAATACCATGCCGCCAAGATTGTCTGCCCGCTCCGACGCACCGATCACCGCAATGGACGCGGGATTGAAAAGGCTCTCCAGATACCGGGTGCTCAAGCTGACTCTCCTATGTGAGTGGCCGGCAGGCCGTTGGCGAATAAATGTAATAAAACAGGTTACTTATGAGTGTAACCCTTATCTTAGGCCCTGATTCCCCGATGTGAAATGGCTATCGTCCCTATAAGACCAAAGAAACACGGCATCAGGCGGTTTTCCCTGATAAGCTTGAAGAAAATATAAGCACATCGAAGGCAGTTCGAGACGTATGACCACGGCATTCTTTTCCCACGATGACTTCATGAAACACAACATGGGGCCGGAACATCCGGAAAGCCCTGAGCGTCTGGCGGCGATCATCAGCTACCTGGCTGATACCGGTCTTGATCAGAAGCTCGACTGGGTGAGGCCGGAAGAGATCACCCGGGACCAGTTATTGACGGTGCATCCCGAAAAGTACCTGCATCAACTCGATCTGATGCAACCCACAAGGGGCCGCGTGTTTACCGATCCGGATACGGCCATGATGCCGGACACTTTGCGGGCAGCCCGCCTTGCCGCTGGCGCCAACATCCAGGCCGTGGATATGGTTATGAGTAGCCAGGTAACCAACGCCTTCGTTTGCGCGCGCCCGCCCGGCCATCATGCCGAGCGAGCGAAATCCATGGGCTTCTGCTTCTACAATAACGTCGCCCTGGCCGCCATGCGCGCTCTCACCTTCCATCACCTTGAACGGGTCGCGATCATTGATTTCGATGTGCACCAGGGCAACGGAACCGTGGACATTGTCGGTGGTGACGAGCGAATCCTGATGTGCTCCAGCTTCCAGCACCCGTTCTACCCGCATTCCCATGTGCACCGCCAGGCCGACAACATCGTCAACATTCCGATTGCAGCGAACTGTTCGTCTGAAGAGTATCGGAAACAGGTGGAGGCAGGTTGGCTGAAGCGGCTGAACGACTTCAAACCGCAACTCATTCTGATTTCCGCGGGTTTTGATGCCCATAGACTTGACCCGATGGCGGAACTTAATCTGGATACCGACGACTACCGCTGGTTGACGGAAATGATCGTGTCTGTTGCACGCGAGCACAGCAACGACCGCATCATTTCAACGCTGGAGGGCGGATACCACCTGAGGGCCCTGGCAGAAAGCGTAAACGCCCATCTGGAAGTATTGAACTCGGTTTACTGAAAGCGATTATCCCCGGGGCTCGCCGCCATACCCGTTGGCCTGCTGAAGCTCCGGGCGATCACCTGCCCTCTGCAAGCGGATATTGGTGCGGCGGTTATCCGCCGGCCGGTTGGATACCGGGTATTGGTCACCGTGGGCCCGAACGGTAATCATGTTTTCATCAATACCGCTCGCCTTGAGGTAGTCGGCCACCACGTTGGCACGATCTTCGGAAAGCGCGCGGTTGTCGATACGACTGCCAATGCTGTCACTGTGGCCATCCACGAAAATTCTCTCAACCGTGGTGTCGGCATTCACGTAGCGCACGATGTTGTCCAGCAACTGCCTGTCGGCGTCAGACAGTTGAGTGCTGCCACTGGCAAAGGGCACCCTTGAACGCTGAATCTGATCAAAGTTCACCGGCAAGAGATTCGACGTGCAGCGCTGATAGCGCTGGTATTCACCAGCAAAATTGATATTGGACACCTGCACCCGCACCGGACGACCATCAAACCAGGATTCCCGGGTAACCGTGGGGCGCATACCCTCCAGCAGGCCGTGGGCAACAACAAAGGCCTGGCGTGTATCCAGGGAGACCTGGCGGCGATCATCCGACACATTGACCGTGCCCAGGGGCTTCGGCGCCACACCCGGACGCCAGGCCGGTGCCTCCACCACGAGACTCCCCCGCCCTGGTCGCATTGGTGTCGAATCAGACTCCAGGAAAAAGCTCAGACTTTCACCCGCGCGATGATTGAACACGGCCCGACCGTAACCGGGAACCTCGTGCACCAGGCGACACTCGAATACCGATTCGGCAAGATACCACTGGCTATTCTCGATACCGGCACCATAGCTGGCAGCCTGCCCGGCAGCCGGCAAAAGCAGCACAGGAAGACTGCAAGCCAGCAGTGTATTGAGACGTTTTCCGAGGCGGAATCCCATAGTACGTGCCATCAGTGTCCGGTAGTTAACAGATTCTGATTGCTTAACGGCCCGCGTCTGCCTTTCTTTAGCTCCGGGCGGAAAACAATCACCCGCGCCTTCTGGTATAATTCGCCAAATTTTTCGGGGCTCTATCCTCCAGGGCCCCACAGCACGCCTCGCATAAGGTATTGCGGACAACTGCCATGACAGAAAAGCTTACTCTTACCCGGCCCGACGACTGGCACCTTCACGTTCGGGATGGTGACATTCTTAGCGACGTGGTACCGGCCACAGCGGCCTGCTTCGGCCGCGCCATCATCATGCCTAACCTGGTGCCACCGGTCACAACCGCCGCTGATGCCACAGCCTATCGGGAGCGGATTCTCGCGGCTGCCAAAGGCACCGGCTTCGAGCCGTTGATGACCCTGTACCTGACCGAGAGCATGACACCGGAAACCATCCGCGAGGCCAAAGCCGCCGGTGTTGTGGCCGCCAAGCTTTACCCGGCGGGAGCGACAACGAACTCCGACTCCGGAGTGAAGGATATACGGAACATCTATCCCGTGCTGGAAGCAATGGCAGACTGCGGCATGCTTCTTCTGGTTCATGGTGAAGTAACCGACGCCGATATCGATATCTTTGACCGTGAAAAGGTGTTTCTCGAGCGGGTCCTGGCCCCCACCCTGGAGGCTTTCCCGAATCTCAAGGTTGTGCTGGAACATATTACGACAGCCGATTCCGCCGAGTTTGTCCAGCAGCACACCGGCGACAACCTTGCCGCGACGCTGACGCCCCAGCATTTGATGTATAACCGCAACCATATGCTGGTCGGCGGCATTCGCCCGCACCTTTATTGCCTGCCAATTCTGAAGCGCAACCGCCATCAGAAGGCGTTGCGGGACGCAGTAGTCAGCTGCGACAAACGCTTTTTCCTGGGCACGGATTCTGCTCCCCATGCCAAGGATCGCAAGGAGGCTGCCTGCGGCTGTGCTGGCTGTTACTCAGCCTATGGCGCCATCGGCCTGTATGCGGATATTTTTGAAGAGCTTGGCATTCTGGACAAGCTTGAGGCATTCGCCAGCTTCAACGGCCCTGACTTCTACGGCCTGCCGCGCAACACCGATACCATTACCCTGGTTCGCGAACCCTGGACCATGCCGGCGGAGCTGCCATTGGCTGACGGAACCATCGTGCCTCTCAAGGCAGGTGAAACCGTTCACTGGCGACTGGCGTAAACCTGATCTATTCCTTCTCACCCACGGCCAAGACCGGAGCTTGAGTGACTGACGAAAACAAACCACCGCATCCCATGTCCCGCCGCTTCCGCGGATTTCTACCCGTTGTCGTCGACGTGGAAACCGCAGGATTCAATCCCGAGCGGGATGCCCTGCTGGAGGTGGCGGCGGTAATACTGACCATGGACGACGACGGCTGGGTGCGGCGAGCGGAGACC
The DNA here is from genome assembly GCF_037029655.1 of Marinobacter sp. CH_CUG1437-1. Classification (NCBI taxonomy): domain Bacteria; kingdom Pseudomonadati; phylum Pseudomonadota; class Gammaproteobacteria; order Pseudomonadales; family Marinobacteraceae; genus Marinobacter; species Marinobacter sp. CH_CUG1437-1. The sequence continues at coordinate 33,748 of NZ_JAYMEW010000006.1, forward strand.
CACGTACAACAGATTGATCCCTTTGAAGGCGCCAATCTGGAGCAATCCGCCCTGGATTTCACCGGCATCGATCCGTGGAATCCAGAGCGTGAAGCGGTTCCCGAGCGGGAAGGTCTCAGTGAAATCTTCAGCCCGATTCGCAAGGCAGTGAAAAACCACGACTGCAAGCGGGCCGTTCTGGTGGGACATAACGCCACTTTTGACCACAATTTCATCTTTGCGGCCGCACTGCGAGCAGATATCCGGCGCAATCCATTTCATCCCTTTTCCACTTTCGATACCGCCACTCTGGCCGGCCTGGCGTACGGCCATACGGTTCTGGCCCAGGCTTGTAAGATCGCGGGCATTCCGTTCAGCAATAAGGAAGCCCACTCCGCAGCCTATGATGCGGAAAAGACTGCGGACCTGTTCTGCGGCATTGTGAATCGATGGAAAGAGCTGGGCGGCTTTCCACCTCCTGTGATCCCCGAAGAGACCGAGTAACCGCCATTAAAAAAACCCGCCGTAGCGGGTTTTTATTTGTGTGCCGAGCATGGCCTAAGATTTCAACGCCTTCTGGTACTCAGCTGACTTTAAACCGGGACAGCGAATCCTTGAGCTGATGAGACAACTCGGCCAGGTCACCACTGGCTTCTGATATCTGGGCCATGGCCTGTTTGGTCTCAACGGACTTTTCTGCAATTGTAGATACGTTGCGCGTTACTTCTTCGGCTGTGGCTGATTGCTCTTCGGATGCAGTTGCAATCTGCTCCGCCATACCGGACATCCGGGTGACCTCCTCCACTGCCTCGCGAAGCTGTAATACAACGGCTCCTGCCCGCTCGGAAATACCGCTGGCCTGGACGCTGCAGCGGGTAACCACCTGTGAAGCACGCTCCGACGAATTCACCAGAGTTTCGATGGAACTACTGATCTCCTCGGTCGCCTTCTGGCTATTCTGGGCCAGGCTGCGCACCTCATCCGCAACCACCGCGAAGCCCCGGCCCTGTTCACCGGCCCGGGCCGCTTCAATAGCGGCATTCAGAGCCAGCAAATTGGTCTGGTCGGCGATGGACTTTATCGAATCCAGAACCCTGGTGATGGATTCCATATTCTTTCGCAAGTCCTCTATGCCGGCCTCAGCTTCCTCCAGTTCCCTGGCCATAGCACGGGTGTCCTCAGCGGAGGATTCCACCTCGGCTGCGCTGCGGCTGACCGCCTCATGAGTGCGCTTGGCGCTGGCTGCCGATTCCGCGGTGTTCTGGGACACTTCGTTGATGGCGGAGGACATTTCCTCAATGGCCGACGCCACCTGCTCAGTCTGCTCTGCCTGCTGATTCACACTCTCCAGAGTATGTGAGGAAGTACCCGACAATTGTTCAGATGCACTGGCCTGGCGCTGGGAAGCCTCCTCGACCCTGAAGATCACTTCTTTCAGGTCCGACACCATTTTGAGCATGGAGCCGTAAACACCCGTTGCCCTGTCACTTTCGGACGAATCGATGACCAGATTACCCGCAGCCACCTGCTCCGCCAGTGCCTGCAATTCGGCCGGGTCTCTGCCGAGGGGTTTCATGATCCGCACTGCGGTCCAGACCGCCACGGCCACTACAGCCAGGATCACAATAGCAATGGCTATCGCGGCCAGCGTCCACATTTCACGCACGGGCGCCAAGGCCTCGTCTTCGCTGATCTCCGCCACCAGCGCCCAGTTCAACCCGCCTACAGCAACTGGCCTGTGGGCGGAAAACACTGGTTCGCCCCGGTAGGACGTAACCACGCCTTCACCGGAATTCCCAGCCAGAGCTTCATCCACCGATGTCGAACTTATGCGCCCATTCTCCGGGTCGGCAAAGGAAGCGACAACGCTGCGGTTTTCCGGATCCAGGTATGAGTCTGACCGCATCAGGTTATCCGGGCCCACCAGATAGGCATCCCCGGTTTCGCCCATGCCATCTCGCTCCATCATGATGTCGTTCAGGCTGTCGATGGGGAACTGGAAGGCCAGCACGGCCAGCCGCTCATCCTTTTCGGAATATATGGGGGTTGCCACAAATCCGGCGGGCGCACCGTAGGACGGTACATACCGAGTAAAATCAACAAAAGTCGGAGCAGTATCCTGTCCGTCAGACAGCGCCTGACGATAAGCTGCCGCAAGGCCGGAATCCGCGTAGGGACCGTCTTTCAGGGAGGTAGCAAAATCAACCTCTTTGGCTACGGAATAGATAACATGGCCTGTATCGGCATCAATGAGATAAATATCGTAGTAGCCGAACGCCTCCTGAAACTCCTTGAACGAGGTGTGCCACTGTTTGTGAAGGGTGTTATAAAACTGCGCGATATGGACGTCGGCCGATACCAATTCGTCTTTCTGCCCCACAGGATTCGGGTTGTCCACGATGTAACCCATCTGCAGAGCCAGGCTGTTTTTGCTGAGGGATGCAACGAAATCCGAGGCTGAACGTCCCTTAGCACCACCATTTTGCTGTAAGGGTGGCAAGAAATTCTGCTGATAATAAGCCTCGACGTTTTCTCGTAAGGTCGACTGCTCCTCTTGTACCAGTTTTTCGTAATTCTGAAATGCCAAACCAAACCCCTGGGCCGCCGTTCGGGTCCCGCGATTATTGGCCATGGCTTTCAGCTGCCGGGCAATAGTGCTGAGATAATCTTCAACACTATGCTGCTTGTTGGTAGCCGCAATAGAGAGTTGTTGCAACGCCTGTTCCGTCAGGCTCTGTCGGGCAATTTCGGCGTTAAAAAACGAGATGGCAATGACGGGAAGCAGGCCAACCAGCAGCAAGGTCAGCAAAAGACGTTTCTTGAGAGTCATCAATAGCCCTTCTTTTATATTGTTCTTATGTTAACCATCGGCTATCGGCAGGTTTTCTTTAGCCCAGAACAACTCAAAAAAGAGGCGAATCTTGTTTAACCAATTGAAATGGGAGGGGAAGTAACTCCCCTCCCACTCGATTCAGGCGCTACCACGTTACCAGTAGATGCCCCGCATGATGGCGGCGAAAGCCACCTGCTCTGTGGACACCTTCGGCTTCTCGCCGGATCGACTGCCGGCGGCGGCAGGTGAATCCGGGAACATCCGGTAACCGGTGTTCATGACAATCTCGCCCATCTTGGGTGCCAGGGCATGCAGCACCTGGGCAAAAATCCCGAGACGAGTCGCGATGCGTTTCGGTCGATAAACAATCGCGTCAGCGACCATGCCTGCGGCCTCGTCCGGCGTCAGGGTAGGCACAGAATCGTAGATCTTGGTCGGCGCAATCATCGGGGTCTTCACCAACGGCATGTTGATGGTGGTGAAGGTCACGTTGCGATCTGACCACTCCGCAGCAGCGCAACGGCTGAATGCATCCAGGGCAGACTTGGACGCCACGTAGGCCGAGAATCGGGGCGCGTTGGTCAACACCCCGATAGACGAGATGTTCACTACGTGCCCTCGGCGGTTCTCCAGCATCTTCGGCGCAAAGCCCATGATCAGGCGCACGGAACCGAAGTAGTTCAGCTGCATGGTGCGCTCGAAATCGTGGAATCGATCGAACGACAGGTCCAGTGACCGGCGAATGGAACGCCCGGCATTGTTGACCAGCACATCCACGTGGCCGTGGTTATCCAGAACGGTCTTCACAAACTCATCGCACGCGTCCATGTCGGAGAAATCGCACGGATAGGCGTGCACGCTCGCTCCGCGAGACTCCAGCTCCGCGGTCACTTCCTTCAGACGCTCCAGTTTCCGGGCGCCGATCACCAGGATGGCGCCAGCGTCTGCCAGTTTTTGCGCCGTGGCCAGACCGATACCGGACGTTGCACCTGTCACTACGCACACGCGACCTTCAACCGTGCCCTTGAGCGTGCGGTCCTTGAACAGGTCCGGGTCCAGATTGCGCTCCCAGTAGTCCCAGATCACCGGCGCGTAGTCCGGCAGCCGGGGCACTTCAATACCGGTGCCTTTCAAAACGCGCTCGGTTTCACGGGCGTCGAACCGGGTCGGGTAATTGATGAATGACATCACGGAGGGCGGAATGCCCATGTCGTCGAGGATTGCCGAGGTCAGCCGCTTCACGGGCGGAAGATTCTTCAGACTCTGGCGAATGAACGGCGGAATAAAGCCGAACATTCTGGAATCAATCCGCATCCCCATCTTGGGTGCGTGCCCCGCCTCACTAAAGATATTGAGGATTTCGCCAACCTTGTACGGATCACTGTCCACCAGGTGGAAGCACTTGCCGTCTTCACCCTCAAGGTGGGCAATGTGGTCCATGGCGTTAACTACGAAATCCACCGGCACAATGTTCAGACGCCCGCCTTCGACACCAATGGTCGGCACCCACTGGGGTAGCGCATGGCGAATTTTCTGAATCATCTTGAAGAAGTAGTAGGGGCCATCCACCTTGTCCATTTCGCCGGTGGAAGAATGACCAATTACCATGCCCGGGCGGTAAATGCGGAAGGGAACCTTACATTCCTCCCGAACCACCTTTTCAGATTCGTGCTTGGTGCGCAGGTAAGGATGGTCCAGCTTCTCGGCTTCCTCGAACATGTCTTCGCGGAAAATCCCCTTGAACAGCCCGGCAGCCGCGATGGAAGACACGTGATGGAAGTGTTTGGCGCCCATTGCCTCGGCAGCACTCACCGCAGCCCGAGTGCCCTCGATGTTGGTCGCCTGCTGAGCTTCTTCGTCGGCCCCCATGTCGTACACGGCGGCGAGGTGAAAGAAGTGGTCGATTTTCCCTTTCAGGGCTTTCAGTGTCTTGGCGTCAATACCCAGATTTTTGCTGGTCAGGTCGCCTATGACAGCCTTCACCTGGGTTTCATCCGCACCCCACCGCTCGCGCAATTTGTCCAACTTGTCCTGGGATTGTTCACGCACCAGAACGTGGACAGTACCCCCACGTGCCAGAAGCTTCTCCACGAGGAAACGGCCAATAAATCCGGTGCCACCCGTCAGGAAATAATTCATCGATCTTCCACCCTGCCTGTTGCTCTGTTGTTGTCTATCCATGCCGGCACTCATACAACTAAAGTCTTAGAGTTTTCCGGAAACGCCGGCATTGTACTTAATTGCAACCTTCATGTATCGAACTTTTTTAGAGCTTTTACTCTGTAAGCCTTTGTTTTGCATAGAGCTATTACTCTAAAAATTTTCTCCCGCACGCTCAACGGGCCTGTCCGGTTCGCCGACACAATGCTTTTGAGACTAGCACAGGAATTGGCCCATGCATGCCCAATTTCCGGATTACCGCAAAGCAATGAAAGCGCCCGCCAGCAATGACATAATCGGGAACTTATCGCGCCTTCTGGCATCTCTTCTTTTCACAGGAAAACCGATCTTCGGAACCACCAATCATGCAAAAAGACAATCCCAACGCAGAACGATACATTTCCATTGCCCGAGCCTGTTTGAGGGCCATAAACGACACCGCCGAAAACGCAGGTTCCCGCGAGGAGAAAATCCAGGCGGTCTACGAGGCCATTGATCAAGCCTTCCAGGCCGAGTTTGCCGATTACCGACAGTCCGTCGCCATCATGGCCACGGTTCTGGAGCGTATCGCCTCTGGCCAGCTGGACGGTGAGAAAGCCGCGGATCTCGCTCGTAAAACATTGGACCAGCAACCAGAGAGCACACGCAGCGCGCCGATGCACTGATACACGAAACTCTTCTCCGAATCACAGAGAACCTATGAACACACGCACCGTCAGGAAGAACTCAATGCAGAACCCGATATCACGCCTGTTTTCCCTGCTGACACTTGTGCTGTTCAGCACCCTTGCTTTTGCAGCCCAGATTCCGGAGAAGAGCCCCAATGACGATAACCAGTACCGGTTCATCGAACTGGATAATGCCCTGAAGGTGATTCTGGTTTCGGATCAGGATGCCGACAAAGCGGCTGCCTCGATGAACGTTGCCGTCGGTAGTGGCGATGATCCGGCGGATCGGGAAGGACTCTCCCACTTCCTGGAGCACATGCTGTTCCTTGGAACCGAGAAATATCCGGATCCAGGGGAATACCAGCAGTTCATCAAGAGCCATGGCGGCCAGCACAATGCCTTCACTGCATTCCAGGACACGAATTATTTCTTCGATGTTCAGGCCGAATTTCTGGAACCGGCCCTGGACCGATTCGCGCAGCAGTTTTCCGCACCCCTGTTTACCGCCGAACTGGTGGACCGTGAACGCAACGCCGTGCACTCGGAATTCAGCGCCAAACAAAAAGACGATGGGCGCCGATTCTATTCCGTAAAAAAAGCCGCCAGTAATCCCGACCACGCCTTCAGCCAGTTTGCGGTGGGCAACCTCAGCACCCTGGAGAACACCGAAGACAACCCGCTCCGGCCTGACCTGATCGAGTTCTGGAAGCAGCACTACTCCTCGAACATCATGAGCCTGGCGGTTTACGGGCCGCAAACCCTGGACGAACTGGAATCCATGGTGCGAGGCCGGTTCGATGCCATCGAAAACCGAAACCTCGAAACCAAACGCCATGTGGCCAGCCTTTACCGGGCGGAGGACCTCCCGGCCAAGGTAACAGCAGAAGCGCTCAAGGATGTTCGCAGCCTGTCGCTTACCTTCCCGATTCCATCCCAGGAAGAAAACTACCGCACCAAGCCCGTCAGCTACGTGGCCAACCTGCTTGGCCATGAGGGCCCAGGCAGTCTTTTCGATGTGCTTAAAAAGGCCGGTCTGGCCGAGAGCCTCTCCGCAGGTCTGGGCATGGATACCGGTGAAAACGCCACCCTCGAGATCAGCATTTCCCTGACACCAGAGGGGCTAGCTCGCCATGAGGACATTTTGCCGTTGGTGTTCGAGTACATTGAAAAGGTTCGCCAGAAAGGAATCAGCGAGCAGCGCTTCCTCGAGATGCAGAACCTGGCACGAATAGATTTTCGGTTCCGCGAGCAGGGTAATCCCCTGCATGAAGCGATGCGCCTCTCACGCTACCTGCAGGACTATCCGCCGGAAGACGTACTGCGGGCTCCCTGGCTGGTTGAGCGCTTTGCACCGGAGCAGTATCGCGACATTCTGGACAGACTGACACCGGATAACCTGCTTGCCTTCGTTCTGGCACCAGAACCTGAACTGGAGAATCCGAATCGCACCGACTGGTACAACGCCGCCTGGACCCGGGAAGCCCTGAACCCGGAAACGCTCACGGCTCGTCGCCTCCCAGAGCTCTCGGCCCAGCTGCGTTTACCCCCTGAAAACCCCTTCGTGCCGGAAGACCTGGCGATGGTATCGGGAAGCACGATGGAACAGCCGACAAGACTCGGCGCACTTGAAGGAATGGATGTCTGGTTTGCCCGGGACACCCGGTTTGATACCCCGAAAGCCAATGTGTTCGTGGGGCTGCGAACGCCAGCCACCCGGGCTTCGGCCCGCAGCTACGTTCTGACCCAGCTGCTGGTAGACACCATCAATACTAATCTGAATGCCTGGGCTTACTCCGCCAGCCTCGCGGGCCTGGATTACAGCGTTTACCCTCATCTGAGGGGTATCACGGTTCGTGTCGGCGGTTACAACGATAAACTCCATACCCTGATGAACCGGATACTGGTCCAGGTGGCTACACCAGAGCTAACGAAGCAGCGTTTTGAAATCGCCCGGCAACAGCTGATTGACGGCCTTCAGAACAAGGCCAAGGACCGCCCGGTGGAACAGACCTCGGAGTTCGTACAGACGTCCCTTATCGAAGGTGCCTGGCCGACTGACGCCAAGCTCAAGGCTGCCCGGGAGGTGAGCTTCGATGAACTGAACTCCTTCTCGGAGGCCCTGCTCTCACAGGTGGACCCGGTCATGCTGGCCCATGGAAATCTCACGGAAGCCTCGGCCCTGAACCTGGCGCGGCAGATCGACGCGATTGTTCTGGGCAACAGTGAATTGACCGAGGTAGACCGCAGTCAGGTACGTCAGTTGCCAGACACTGAAACGATGGTTTCCATTGAGGCAGACCATCCGGACACCGGCTATACACTCTACATGCAGGGCGACAACACCAGCTTCGAGGAACGGGCCCGATTCCGTCTGCTGGCCCAGATCATCAGCAGCCCGTTCTATGAGGAAATAAGAACCAACCGCCAGTTGGGCTATATCGTATACGCGACGCCTTTCGAAATGCTGGAGACGCCTGCCCTCGGGTTTGTAGTGCAATCGCCGTCGGCAACGCGCGCAGAGATCGACCAGGCCGTTCAGGAGTTTTCCAACAGCTTCGAGGAGACCTTGTCAGCATTGACAGCGGAGCGTCTGGAACGCGAAAAGCAGGCCGTCATCAGCAAACTGCTGGAGAAAGACCGGCAACTTAGCGAGATCTCCAGCCGCTACTGGCGCGAGATTGATCGAGACATGGAAAGCTTTGATTCCCGTGAGCAACTGGCCGACGCGGTGCGAGGCGTGAGTAAAGCGGCACTGCTTGAAACGTTCCGGAAGTCGGTTCTGGAGCGAGACCAGAGCCTGCAGGTTGTGACCGGCGGAGACGGCCTTGAGGCGAGTCGGGCTTTGGGCAGGCTAACGGAACTGCCACCGGTACCCGCCAGCTGAAAACATTAGCAGGTACGCAGAAAACGAGCCCAGTCCTCGGGCTCGTCAACATCCCAGCGGGGCTCGAGCAAACAATAGCTGAGCCCCGACTCTTCCAGTCGATCACAGGTTTGAGTCAGAACTTCGGGCGTCCCCCAGGCAATGTCGTCGAGCATTCCCTCCGCCACTCTGGAGGCCCCAATCAGCACATAGCCGCCATCGTCTGACGGGCCGAGCACGACGTCATAATCCGCCAAACAGGCAACCGCCTTGCGGGCATAATCCGGGTCCACCGACGGGCAATCACTGCCAACAATCAGGGCCCGCTCGTAATCCCCAAGTGACTGACTGAGGGCGCGGTGCATCCGCTCCCCGAGCGTCCTGCCCTGCTGGACGCCCTGATGCAGACCTGCACCTTCCAGTTCTTCAACAATCGATTCGGCCTCGCCGGGCCGATCATCAGCCGGTCGGTCCCACCAGAACTCTACCGGGTAGCCGGTCGCACACAGGTTATCCAGCACCGCCAGCGTAAGTCGGATGTGGGCATCAAGTGCGCCCACAGCGCCTAACTCCGGCATCAAACGGGTTTTTACCCGGCCAGCCTCCGGCCATTTGGCAAACTGCAGAAAGACCGCCGACGGAAAGTTACTTTGGGGCATTGCGCACATCCGATCGATAGATTTGGGCCAGAGACTCTGGCGATTCACCACGCCAGTAACGCCAGCGCAGTTGCCACATAAGAAGAATTGTTCGCCAGGCACCATTTTTCTGCCAACGGCGGCTATCGGTAACAACAGGTTCGTTTATACAGAAGGGACGGGACACCAGGCAAAGACGACGTGAAAACTCCACATCTTCCATCAGCGGCATAGGCTGAAAGCCGCCCAGCGCCTCGAAAGTATCCCGTCGTACAAACATGCCCTGATCGCCGGTGCAGATGCCGGTCAGGCGGGAGCGCTGATTCATGAACCAGGCAATAACCCGGAACAGCGGTCGCTCACCGCTCAACCGCACATCGAACCGTCCCCAGGCCCGGCGCGTCTGGACGAAACGTGCGAGGTGCTCAAGAGTGTTGTCCGGCAGGCGCGTATCCGCGTGCAAAAACAACAGAAGATCGCCTGTTGCCGCCGCTGCCCCGGCGTTCATCTGAAGCGCCCGTCCCTTCTCTGCGACAACCACCCTGTCGCAAAGCGGCCGGGTCAGCTCAACGGTTCGATCGGTGCTACCACCATCAACGACAACCACCTCATGCCCCCGTGCACGAATCGTTTGCAGGGCACGCAGGGTTTCCGTTACACCCGCCGCCTCCATCCATACAGGAACAATCACACTTAACGAGAAAGGGTCTGGCAAAACAAACTCCGTGACAATCACCGAAACCGGGTCGCACCTTGAGCCTCTTGGCTTAGCCCGCTATCATAGCGCCCTTCTCGCGATAATGCCCCCGTAGCTCATCTGGATAGAGCGTCCCCCTCCTAAGGGGAAGGTAGCAGGTTCGAGTCCTGCCGGGGGTACCAGTTCAGCGTCTACCCCGCCCCACAAATTAGCTCGAAAGCCCCGCGCTGCAAGACTTCAAGAACAACCATAGCACACACTGTACACCTCTGCACAATACTAGACGTACCCACAAAATGCGGGTACTGTTGCGGGTACTTGGTCAATGAATGACCACTGGTACCCGCAATGATGCACAGGTGGCGCGTATGGCGAGAGAAATCAACAAGCTGACCGACAGCATGGTCAAGGCTGCCAAACCCGAAGGCCAGAAAAGGCGAAAGCTGGCGGACGGTGGTGGCCTGACACTAGTCATCAAACCCGAATCAAAAGTCTGGTGGTTTCGCTATCGGTTTGGCGGAAAGGAAAAGACTTACAGCCTGGGCAGTTATCCAGAGGTCTCACTAAAGGACGCCCGCGAGGGACGAGACGCAGCCCGTAAGCTACTGCAGCAGAAGAAAGACCCCGTTACGCATCGCCGCTCAGAGGGCGCCAAGAACCTTTCAGCCGCTTCCAATACCTTCAAGGCCGTTGCCGAGGACTGGCTCAAGCTCCAGAAGGGCCAGTTGCAGGACAGTACCATAGACGTTACCCGCAACCGTCTGACCAATTGGATCTATCCGCACCTTGGCACTATGCCAATAACTGAGATTGAGCCGCCTCTAGTGCTGCAGGTACTGCGCAAGATCGAAACCAAGGGCAAGCACGAAACCGCGCACCGGATGCGCCAGAGAATCAGCCAGATATACCGCTTCGCCATATCCGAGGGCAGAGCCAGCCGAGACCCTGCCGCCGATTTGCGGGGACTCCTGAAAGCGGTACCCGCAAAGAACAGAGCCGCCATCACAAAACCCGAGGAACTTGGAGGCCTTCTCAGAGCCATTGAAGCCTATTCAGGACAGCCGGCAACGTGTGCCGCCTTGCAACTGGCCCCGATGCTTTTCGTGCGTCCTGGCGAACTGAGAAAGGCCGTCTGGGCTGAGATCGATCTCAAGGCAGGTATATGGATTGTTCCCGGCGACCGGATGAAAGGGACGTTGAAAGCAAAGCGAGCGGGTCGTGTGCCTGACCACAAAATACCCCTACCCCGCCAGGCTATCGAGATCCTGAAACCGCTCAAGCAGCTGACCGGGAAAAGGCCGTATGTTTTCGAATCGATCAAGCCAGGCCGCCCCCTCTCAGACAACACCATCAACACCGCCCTGAGAAGCATGGGCTACGATAGTGACACGATGGTCGGGCATGGATTCAGAGCGACCGCCTCAACGCTACTGCATGAGATGGGCTGGCCTCCAGAAATCATTGAACTCCAACTGGCACACCAACAACGCAACCAAGTAGCAGCCGCGTACAACCGATCTGCCCGAATGGATGAGCGCACGGCCATGATGCAGCAATGGGCTGATTACCTGGACAACCTGAAAAAAGGCGGCTCAGTCGTGCCGTTCAAAACGAAGCTGGAGGCGTAAGGACAAATTATGACCAGTTCATTCCAAGTACCGACTCCAAACGAGTTTCGCCAATACGCCCAGTACCTTAGCAAATCCTTAGCATTTCTCGATGAAAGCTATAACGGGGACGGTATTGACATAGACGAAAGCGAAGATTTTAGAGTACGGTTCGATCGCGCTATTGAACACTACGCAGGCGATCTACAAAGCACACTTGACGACATTAATGAGCATCACCCTAACGTCTCCTACTTTTGGGATAATGACCTAGCTTTCAGATTGGCACTTAAGAAAGCGAAATTCACGAGTGACGCCTCCACGGAGTTCTTAGTTAGAACGGTTGCTGAGCGCATACTGCATATCTGGAAAAAAGGTGGGGTAAAAAAGTTTCGCATAGCTTCAGTGCGCAAATATATGGAACGCAGTCTAAAGTGGGCCTTATACCTCTCATTGTTTGCAGAAAAATACTTGGATGGCAGCCTCTACAAAGGTGCTATCGAGGCTAGAGAGAAGGTTGCCGAAGCTCGCTCACTCGCTGAGCGCCTCTCAAATGTTCTTGACTCGCCCGGGTTTGCCTACATTGAGAGCAACATGGCGTTTGGAGGCTGGGGCGCCAAGCAATTGTTTGATGATACTCAAAAGAGCCTTACTCTCCTCCAAAAAACTATTAATGCGCCAGAACTCGATGCAGTAACTACACACCGAAAAGACCGCGCACTTGAAGCGAGGTTAGTCGCCTCTGAACTCCTACTTGTAAACTACTCCACCTTTAAAGACGGTCGAAAAGATCTTGTACCGATACTAATGGGAATGGGCTTTATCGATGAGAATATAGAAATCGAAGCCAAGACCATTGAGAGAATTTGGGACCGCGTGAAAAAACAGACTCAAAATTTGTCTTACCACCTTTACGCCGTTCGCGAAGAAGAAAGAGAACGGTCGCGCATGGACAGAAACCGTGGTATCCAACCATGGTTTTCTGTCCCCAAAATATGACTTGAATACTCACTCAAGTGGCGACAATAACCGCCTTCATATAATTGCCCTTTGTCGGTGATGGTTTTTCTTGTGCTTGGTTAACTGATTCCCGTGTACAGCACTGGATGAGGTTAATCAGCAATGACCGAAACGAAACGCCCCGCATCAAATATTGACCGCCTTTTGCGTTATCGCGAAGTAGAGGAAGTGACCGGCTTTCGCCGTTCAACCATCTACTTCTGGATGAGCAAAGGCCTTTTCCCCAAACCCCTCAAGATTGGCCGCGCTATCGCCTGGCGTGAACGTGACATTCAGCAATGGATGGACGAGCGAGCGGAGGTAGCACAATGAAATTTACAGAACGCTATCAACCCGGCTGGTTCTTCAAAGGCACCAAGCCTTTTCTCGCCGTAAGTCACATTGCTCAAACAGCACAGATGACAAATGTCGAGGTTGAAGCCGCCATCGTAAATGGCCACTTCGAGACTGAACGCATTGCCGGTTGCCGGGTGGTGCCTCTATGCGATGTGTTTCGTTATGTGGAGTTACGCGCCACCGGATGGGGGGAGAATGCAAAATGAGCGACCAAAGAAAAGCCCCCACCGGCCGCAATCCGGCAAGGGGCTCCAAGGCGACTTCCAAAGCACAAAATCAGCCTACCACAAACCGGCTGCATTCTCCTCGCCAATATAGGGCTCTCCGGGAGCTGATGTGTGGCCCTCGCTCAGTTCGCCAGCTGTTTGACAGTGTTGGTTGCAATGGTGTCCCACAGCTCATCTCAACGCTGCGTGAGAAAGGGCTCCAGATCGACACAAGCGAGCGCAAAAGCCATGACCGTGATGGAAAGCCGGTGACATTCTGTGTGTACGTCTTACACGAGAAATCGCGCCGCCTGGCCTTCAGGTTATTGGCCAATTTCGCGGGGTGAGTCAGTGCAGGACAAACGAGCGAAACACAAAGGGAGAAAGGGAAATGCCTCTTTTCTCCATATACCGCACGAAGTCCTTAACAGCGACGCCTACCGCTCTCAGGACGGATGGACTGCCAAGCTGCTGGTGGATCTGGCAGGCCAATTCAACGGCGGCAACAACGGCGACCTGTGCGCCGCCTGGACCATCATGCGGGAGAAAGGGTGGCGCTCAAAGGGTACGCTGCACAAGTCGCTGAACAACTTACTGGAGGCAGGCCTGATCGAGCAGACCCGGCAAGGGGGCAAAAACAGATGCTCACTTTACGCGGTTACCTGGAGAGCTATAGACGAGTGCAAAGGGAAATTGGACGTCCGGCCAACAAGGTCCCCAAGCGGCTTGTGGAAAGAGCCAATCAAGTTGACCGCCTGAAAATTAAAACCGGTGCCCGCTATGTGGGACTACTTACCCGCTATGTGGGCCAGTCATGAAAAAGGCATCACGTTTCGCTCTGGAATTACCCGCTATGTGTACCAGTCAGCCTATTTTTTCGGCTTCCACTACCCGCTATGTGTACACCTTTATAGATTACCAAGGGTAGTTGTCTTTCAATCTGTCTCTCTAACGGCATTTGCACACCGCGGGTCGAAAATCCAACCACCTCACGCGCGTACTGGTCCGAAAACGCCCTCCAACGCCTCACGAATAAATACTGGTTATCCATACATATCTCAAAGCAAAAATGATATATTTGTAGGACAGTCGAACAATGACTTTATGTCAAACATTGTCTGACAATCCCGCAGTAACCCGTAAGCGGGACTAACTGCTACCTGGAGGCAAGACTATGGCCCGAACCAAAGGCTCGACCAACGTGAAGCCCACTAAGCAAGCCCTAAAGAGTTACTACGCAATGCTTCGTAGTGCGGCGGACCAGGGCGACCTGATGGCCGCTGGCAAGCTGATTGAACTCCACCACATGGATAGCTCAAAACCGCCAAAGAGCGAAGCCAGCGCTTCCTGAGCGCCCATCACGGCCCCCAACAATTCGCGGAGTACAGAAAGATGGCAACTCGAGAAGACATTTCGCAGTCAGGCAACGGATATACGCTAACCCCAGTTGAGGGCAATCCTTTTGAGAAAGGCCAAGAAAAGCGAAAAGTCACGCTTACACCGGTAGAGGGAAACCCTTTTGAAGAGCCAAAGACAGAATATGACCTCTCGTTTCTAAAGCGCCAAGAAGAACAGCGTGAGCCGCTTGCGGCAAAAGCGCCGGACGAACAGAAATTCGATCTATCTTTTTTGGAACCCAAAAAACCAGAACCTCGGGAGGACACAGCTATCCTGCGGGACCTGGACGAGGCCTTCCTGAGGATCCCGGGAGCTCCCGCCCTTGGTGAGTTTGCCGCGGCGGCTAACCGCAGCATATTCGACATGATCGACTTCTTAGGGCCAGATACCGTTAATGCAATTCTGGAGATTGCTGGCAGCGACAAGCGTGTTCCTACCCTTAGCGAAACCTTATCATCGGAGGGCGGATACATGGAGCCTGGCCTGGCTCGTGACACAGTTAGGGAGTCTGGTGAAATGGCACCAATGGCCGTTGCGTTTGGTCAGATGCTAAGAACGATGGCAGGTCGAATGCCCGCCTTCACTCAAGGCGAATCCGCGGCTAGAGGAACTGTCCGCCAGCTTGGGGGCGGTTCAGCCACTCAGGATGCCATAGCAGGCGCTGGTGCGGGCGCTGGCGGTAGGATTGGCGAGGAGGTCGGCGGAGACACTGGAAGACTTGTGGGGGCCACTGCGGGCGCCTTCGCATCTGGTCCACTAGAATTAGCCAAATCCGTAGCCCGAACACCCCAAGCAACAAAGCTTTTGAAGGAAGCAGCCCCCTCACCTAATCGACTGAAAGACGAGGCCCGCCAGATCTACAACCGCCTTGATGATATGGGCGTTACAGTTAGCCAGCCGGCAGTTGGCCAGCTTGCAGACGACATTACCAGAACAGTTAGACGCCAGGGCTTCAACGCCAGGATCCATCCGAAGGTCAGCGCTGTGCTAGACGAAGTAGCCGCATCAGGTGAAGGCCCTATGACCATCAGTGAAATGGACATTATGAGGCGAGTAGCTCAATCGGCCGCCAGAAGCATCGAGCCAGACGAGGCTCGACTCGGCGGGATCATCATGCAGAAGATTGATGATTTCCTGGACGACATACCGACAACCGCCCTCGTCGGAAATCAGGAGCAACGCGTTGGCCCCCTATTTCGTGAGGCACGCGCCTATTGGTCTCAAGCGAAAAAGGGAGAGTTGATCGAACAGGCCGTGGAAAAGGCGAAGAACCAAGCGAGCGGCTTTGAGAATGGGATCCGTGTTCAGCTTCGCTCACTCATAAACAATCCGAAGAAGATGCGAGGTTTCACCAAAGATGAAAAAGACGCACTGAAATTGGTAGTTCGAGGCGGCTCAGCCGAGAACCTCGCCAAAGCAATCGGCAAGTTTGGATTCACGGAGGGCCAAGCAACAAACATGTTGTTGGGCTCTCTCGGCGTTGCTGGCGGCGCTGCCGTTGGCGGGCCTGCTGGTGCTGTCGCTATTCCAGTCATTGGCCAAGCAGCCAAGAATGTGGCCCAGCGACTCACCCAGAGAAACGCTCAGTTAGCTGACCTGGTAGTGCGCGCCGGCAAGGATGGACGAAAGATTGCGATGGCATATATGCGGAGCGTACCGAAGTCAGAGCGGAGTGTTGAGGAGCTTACAGGGCTGTTGCTGAGATCCGGCGCCGACTTCAAACCACTGTTGAAATCGCAGAATCGGGTCATCGCAGATGCTGGCCTGGCAGCCTCACTCATCGCTAACGCCAATCCACCATCGCAGGATGAAACGAAAGACGGACTCGACGACCAACAGAGCCCCAATCGTTAGCAGAATTTCGGGGATCGCAGAGGGGCCAAAGACCAGAACGCAAACTAATGCAACGGCAATGAGAACGCACCATTCATTCGTCGATCGCCACATAAGAGCTCTCCGCTATTCCCCAGAGTCGAACATTTCGTAGAATTCCTGGTAATTTTCGACAACTCGACGGCATTGCCCTGCATACTCATCCAGGGTCATCCCAAGGCGAGCAGCCTCTGCCGTCCAAAACCTAACGATGAAATTGGTTCCACCCTCAAGCCCGGTGTTCTGCTGATACTGAATCTGCAGCTGCATGATGCCGCAGCCACCTGACATCTTGCCGGTCACCAACATTCTTTTGGCGAGGTTTGCACCGTCCTCTGATTCCTGAGCGGAGAGAGAAAAGCTGAACAAAGCGATAGCCAACAACCAAGCATGTCTCAATGAAATCTCCCTGTTATCCGAATGATGTCCGTTTCCAATACATCAAACCTTAGTCCGGAACGAACGCAGCGGCAATGAAAGCCAAGCACCTTTAATTGATCTATATTTGGGCTGTTGAGGCTCTCTGTATTTAAGGAAGAATTTGCTAATGCTCTACGACTCAAGAGTGGACTTTGAAGCAATCAGGAAGGCGATATCAGCCAGCGAGTATGGGCGCGAATGCAGAGAATCCGGCTTCAGGACAATATTTCATTGCTTTGCCGCGGGAGCCTGCCTGGCTGGGGCGCTCTGGCTTTGGATTGGAGAGTCAGACGAACTTTGGGCAATACTCGTTTTTGCAGCATCCATGATATTTGGCGTGAGCGGAATCAGATCCATCCTGCGACACGAAAGATGCTGCCAGTTGTATGACAGGGAATACTTCCTCCAATGCCTCAAGAAATCTGAGTCGTTTGACGACCTTGGCGCTTCGGGTTTCCCAGATCTAAAACACTTCGACATTACAGAGCGCTCGAGATCACGGAATACACAGAAAAACCTTACCTACCATGAGTTCAATTTGCAGTAGCCCCAGGGTTTTCGGAGCCCATGAACAGACAAGGACGCCAGCTGTTCTTTGGAATTCAGGGGCAACCGCCCATGCTGTTACAAAATCAGAACGCCGCTCAATTCCTGATACGATGTTTCTCAGCGGAAGAACCTGAAACCGAAAAGGAGTACCCGGTTATGACTAGTGAGGAGTTTAGTGAGCGTTTCCAGAAGCATCCTCTCGGCTGGGTTTTCCAGTCAATGGAAACGGCCGACAATGAGACTCAGCTTGAGCGTTATCTGAGCATGGCTCACGGTATGGTTTTGCTTTTAGAGTTCCAAGATGAACTGAGTAAAGATGAAGCAGGCTTTCTCAACGAGGCGGCACGCGGAAACGCAAAGCGGAACTACGACAGAGTAACGAAAACCAATTTCGAGCCGCCCAAAACCAAACAGTGAGAATCAGTTAAGCCTCTCACTCAAACCTGGCGAAGTAGCCCACAACGAGAAGAACCACCGTGATAATTGTTGCGGTAAAGATCCCGACACCACCTTTTGCCACTGTGATCCACAGAGACAAGATGACACAGGCAACAACTGCCCATTTGATACTAAAATCACGGCTATCCATAGTTCGCCTTCAAGGCGGCAAATTAGAGTAGAGACACCAGACCGCCAATAACTGCTACCCAGAGGCCAACCACAAGCGCCCCGATAATCGATTGAACAGCTATGAATCGAATCTGAGTAGAGGCCCCTACCCCATGAATGGTGTTTTGCATTTGAAACATTGGGTTCTCTTTGGACTCAGTCCTGAACCTGCCCACAAAGAGCACTGCCCTGATATTGGCGATGAAGAGCCCAATGCCAGCGCCCACTGATACCGCTACCCAAAACGAATCAAAAGCAAAGACAAGGCCAATTGAAAGGGGAATCACAAGCAATCCGAGAGGGCCAAGGGGCGTTCCGTAATTGTCCATAATCTATTTGCTCCATATCCAAGGGATAGGACTTCCCGTGCCCATAAAACTAGCACAACCACGAGTGTTTATTTTCTGAGCAGACCAGCGAAGAGGATCTCAACAAACGTCAACAAGCGCTCCCTCGCGTCTCCACCGGTAGCTCACTCATTCAGGGTAAAGCAGAGAGAGTAAACCCCGGCGAACCGGGGCTCTAGTTACTACTTGACCGCCCTGATGCTATCTCTCGGCTCAGGGTAGAAAAAGGCCTTGCCAACCGGTTTGCCGTTAATATCATCAAGCAGCGAGCCTTCAGGGTCTGGCATTTCACCCATTTCCATACTGTCAGCCATCTCCCGAAGTATCCGCGCCATCTCCGGCCCTAATCTCTCTCCTCTGATGGCTGGTTGATTGTCTAGCCGTAGAATGAGAAAGCTCATTGTGCAGCTCCCTTTCTCAGGTTTTCGCTCAAAGCGCATGAGGCCTCTATGGCCCTTTCCATATTGGCCTGCAACTGCCAGGTGTAGTTTTCAAGCATTGATTCAGTGAGTGTTTCCCCGCCCTCACGCGCCTGGCTGAGGTACAGCATTAACATGCAAAGCATAGAGCGGCTCTGTTCGTGGATCTCGTCTATTGTGTCGATGTGCTGGGCGAAAGAGGAGCTGTCGGTTTCCTGAGACTCTGGGGCCGCTCCCTGCAAACGTCTCACTGTTTGATGCAGCTCTGCCTTCAGATCCTCCTCGCTGGCCTCTGTCATGGCCTCACAGTCGCCGCTGGCATTGGCGACCAGGTCCCATGCTTTGTCTATCATGGCGCCGATAGTAACTTCAGGAGAGCAGTTCTCCAGAAGATGGTGTAGATTCTCCGGATGATGCAAGTGGTTCAGAATTGCTTCAGCATCGAGCAGGCGAGAGCGGCAATCAGTAAGGCGGTTTGAGAACTTGTTCATGGTCACGTCTCCATCATGGTTTTTGGATGCAGCGCGTGATTTTGCGGGTACTTTTGTGGGTACTCGGAAACCTCAATCAACAGCCACGCCATATAAAACATAGCCTTAAATCAAGGTTTCGGCTCCTGCCGGGGGTACCACCTCACCTGAATCAGAACCTGCCATCCCGTCCTGTTGAATCAAAAACCGAATAGCTCACTACCAGAAAGACGGATCGTTCAACGCTGCCACGCAAATTGATGTCCCGCTCAGTGCCGCCAAGGGCTCTTTTGTGAGCGACTGCCCGATCCAACCCTCGGGCTGACTCAATGGCAGAGGTGGCCGGGCGATTGATTGGGAGAGGGGTTTGAATCCGACCTTGCCGTAAAACGCCGGATCACCGTAGGTGATCGCCACATCAACGCCCCCTTCAGGGAGTGAATCCAGGGCATGGGTCAATAGGCGCTGACCGACACCCTTGCCTTGCCACCGGGTTGCCACCGCCATCGGCGATAGCAAAAAGACCACTCTGGGATCATCTGGATAAGTCAGCCGGGTGAAAACAGCCGCCCCAACCAGTTCATCCCCTGCTCTGGCAAGAAAAACCTGGATGTCATCAGGTGCTGTATCGCTGAGCAGGTTAAGGACGAGTTCACCGATAAGCTCTCCTTCGTCAGAGCCTTCCGAGTCAGTAAAGGTTGATATGACGAGGTCCTTGATGTCCTGTTCGAGGCCTTTGTAGTGACTGGAAAACTCCACCCGTGATGCCCTTCTCAGAGACTTTCATTTGTTAATTTTTCAAATATAGAGGTAAAGACAAGCCAGACGAAAGGCTTGTTTCCGACTCCGGCCCCAGCCCATTGTATTCACCAGATATGAAGCGGGTTACACTGCCCGCCAATATTTCACCCCGGTACCGCAAATGGCACGCTTCACCGAAATCGGCACTGCGACCATCCCAGGCAAAGGGACGCAATTGCGTCTGTTGCAGCGTAATGAAGAGTTCTCTATCAAGATCGCTGGTACAACGGGCGAATTGATGAACAGCCGAATACACGGCTCGGAAGATGCCCTGGCTACCCTGGCGTGCGAACGCATTGCCGATCAACCCACTCCGCGAGTGCTGATTGGCGGCCTGGGCATGGGGTTCACGCTGGCCGCAGCATTGTCCGCCCTTGGAGAGGATGCGCAGGTAACGGTTGCCGAGCTGGTTCCCGAAGTAGAAGCCTGGAATCGAGGGCCGCTAGGCTCTGCAGCGGGCAACCCGCTGAATGATCCGAGAGCCCGGGTACAGATCGGTGATGTGGCGGAATTACTGAGAAATTCAAACAGCGAGTGGGACGCCATCCTTCTCGATGTCGACAACGGTCCGGAAGGACTGACCCGCAAAGAAAACGACTGGATCTATTCACCGGAAGGCATTGCGGCCGCCCAGAAAGCCCTGCGTCCTGACGGCATACTCGCCTACTGGTCAGCCGGCCAGGAGCATGCCTTCACCGAGAGGCTACGCCGGGCCGGATTTTCTGTTGAAGCGGTCACAGTGAGGGCTCTGCGGCCGGGCAAGGGTGCCCGCCACGTTATCTGGCTGGCGTGGTAAGCTATTCGAAGAAGCTATCCCCCCTGTTTTAGAGAAAACCTATGTCACTGAAGTACAGAATCATCCCGGTTACACCTTTCCAACAGAACTGCTCATTGATCTGGTGCGAGAAGACACGCAAGGCAGCCGTGGTGGACCCAGGCGGCGATCTTGAGAAGATCCGCGCCGCCGTGGACGAGGAAGGTGTAACGGTCGAAAAGATTCTGCTTACCCATGCCCACATTGACCATGCCGGCGGAACTGCGGAGCTGTCCAAAGAGCTGGGTATTCCCATTGAGGGGCCGCAGAAGGAAGACAATTTCTGGATTGTCGGCCTGCCCCAGCAGGCGCAGATGTTCGGGTTTCCGGCCCCGGAAGTTTTCAGCCCGGATCGTTGGCTGGAAGATGGGCAGCAGGTCACCGTGGGTAACCAGACCCTGGAAGTCCTTCACTGCCCCGGCCACACACCGGGACATGTGGTTTTTTACCACAAGGAATCCGGTCTGGCGCTGGTCGGTGACGTGCTGTTCAATGGCTCCATCGGGCGCACGGATTTTCCCAAGGGGGATCACGCAACACTGATCCGCTCGATCAAGGAACAACTGTTCCCGCTCGGAGATGAGGTTGCGTTCATTCCCGGACACGGTCCGATGTCCACATTTGGCCAGGAACGAGCCACCAACCCTTTCGTCTCCGACCATAGGGGCTGAGCCTTTCTTCAGCCCCGGGTCGCTTTTTTATTTACGGCCCTCCTGATTCAGCCGGAACTGTTCGATGGTCTTCCTCAAATTCTCCGCCATGGCCAGCAGGTCACCGGCGATCCTCGCCGTCTCCTTGGCATCCCCGGAGGTCTGCTCTGCTGAGCGGCTGATTTCAATCACGTTGTGATTGATGGACTCGGAGACATCGCTCTGCTCGTTGGCGGCGCTCTCCATTTCCTGATTGAGATCGGTAATCTCGCGCACGGCAGCGGCAATCGTCTGTAACTCCGACTCCACGGTCAGAATCGCTGAAACCTGCAGCTCTGCCATTTCCGAGGCATGGCGCATGGTGGCCACACAATCGACGACCTCGCCCTTGAGTCCATTGATGGTGTTTCGGATTTCCTCCGTTGAATCCTGGGTTCTTGAGGCCAGCGCCCGTACCTCATCGGCCACCACCGAAAAACCTCGCCCCTGCTCGCCGGCCCGCGCCGCCTCAATGGCGGCATTGAGCGCCAGCAGGTTGGTTTGGTCGGCAATATTGGAAATCACCTCCAGCATATCTGACATCTGGCTTGTCCGTTGATCCAGTTGCTCAATGCGCTGCGCGCCACTCTGGACCTCGCTGTTCAATGCCTCAATTCCTTCAACCGCATTGCGGGCAAGGCTTTCCCCCTTGCTGGCGGATTCCGCGGTATCTGCGGATTTGCGAGTCGTGTGGATGGCGTTTTCCCGGACCTGAACCGCTGACGCGGCCATCTCTGTCGTGGCGCTGGCCACCTGATCGGTGTTGTCACGTTGGGCGAGCACTTCCCGCTCAGTGGTGTCCGCCTTGCCAGCAATACTTCTGGCCGCCTGCTCAACCTGTTCGGCGTTGTCCATTACTGTATTCATGCTCTCGCGGATCTTGGCCATCATCCGGTTGAAGGCGCGGGAAACGGAACCGATTTCGTCGTTGCGGGTAACCTCAAGCTCAATGGTCAGATCCGAATTGCTGGAAATCTCATCCATACGGTCGTGGAGTCGCCGAAGGCGGGAAAACACCAGACGGCCCAAGGCGGCTGCGGTCATGAAAAACACTGCAGCAAAAATGGCCACCTGGATGCCGCCACTAGTCAGGAGCTGTTGCTGCAACCGGGCATCGCTGTCAGCCAGGGAATAATCCACCCGAATGGCACCGAGAACATCACCCTCCTTGGCCTGGTGACAGCCCAGGCAGTTCACACCCTGGTAGTTTTCCATAGCGATCACCGGCTCAATCAGCGTGTAGACGCGGCCCTCCTCATTGCTGGAATAGGCTTCCACCCTCTCGCCTGCCAGCGCTTTCTCATCCAGAGGCTCTCTTATCTGCTCCGATGCATTGCCAGCCCCGAAGGTGCGGTTCAAATGATCACTGCGAATCACCCGCACATCCAGCACATCCTCGGATGCCATCACCTTTTGCCGTAGTACATCCCGATTACCGATGGTGCCGGTGACCATCATGGTGTTCAGCCCATCGAAGTATGATTTCGCCAGCCCATCCACATATTTGTGGCTGAACTCTTCGAGATGATCACGCTGGGAGTCGGCGCTGTAGAGCACGGTAAACACGAGAATCAGCGAGAAGGCAGCCGCCAGGGCCGCAAGTAGCAGGAAGCGGATGGAGTAATGTTTTTTCATGATAATCCGACACCAAGGCCGCGCGGCCTGAGAGTTGTTTTGACGTTTTATGGCGACAACTAACTGTCGCCAAACTTTATAGATATGCGTCAATTATTTCCTGACCCAGATCAGATCCGGGAAAGGTCATTTGCATAACAAGAGAGGGGAGCCCTTAGGCAGGGACTTGATGGAGTTGGCCTGAAAGCTGCAGAGCTAGATAACGAGTATCCGTTATGTCCAACGCAGACTGTTCGGAAACCGCATTACGGTTCACCGAAGGAGGAATCCCATCCATGTCCCTACTGACCTCTCTGATCCGGGCAAGCACCCAGTTCCAGCAGGCCATGGAAAAGCGCCAGACGCCCTCAACAGCTCCGGAAGCCGCGACTGGCAAGGCCCAGCCCAAAGCTGTAGAAGCCGAACCGACATCTGGCGATGACCGTTTCACGCCCTCTGACAGCAGCGAGGCTGATCTCTCACGCCTGAAAGCGCGGCGGCTGGCAATGGCAGACTACAAGCAAACGGTGGGGCAGGATCTTGCCTTCATTCGCGAGACACTGCGGCACAAACTTGCCGAATACAATTTACACCCCGCAACTGCATTGAACGTGAGCAAAAACGAAAACGGCAGCGTTACGGTAGAGGGGAAAATTGCGGACAACACCCGTGCCCAGATTGAAAAAGACCTGAACGTGAACAAGAACTTCAAGGAAGCGTTCAATCGCCTGAGCGTCACCGAGCCGACCCTGCATTTCATGGATAATGCGCTCAAGTTGAACCAGGCCTACGGCGTGAACAACCCGTTACTGGACACATTGATCAGCGAGAACCAGCAGTTCAATGGCCTGCAGGATCTGGTACACCGTTACGACACCATGCGGCGCTCGGTGAGTGCTGAGCAAATGGAAGCTGCGGGAAATAGCCGGGCGTACGCCTTTAATTTGAACGCCCGGGCATAATCCAGAAGGGAGATCAGACCTCAAACGGCGCTGGATCTCCCTTGCCAACTCGGGTAACCACCGGAGCCTCGCCAGTAAAGTCCACCACCGTAGTCGCTTCCATACCGCAAAAACCACCGTCGATAATCAGATCCAGCTCATGCTCCAGGGTTTCCCGGATGTCATAGGGGTCTGTCATCGGATCGGTTTCTCCGGGCAGGATCAGGGTGCTGCTCATGATTGGCTCACCAAGTTCACCCAGCAGCTCCTGAACAATCGCATTATCCGGCACCCTTACGCCCACCGAGCGGCGTTTCGGATGCAGCAGCCGCCGGGGCACTTCACTGGTGGCATCCAGAATGAACGTGTAGGGGCCGGGCGTGAAATTCTTCAGCAACCGGTACTGGGTATTATCCACCTTCGCGTACACCCCGATGTCCGACAGATCCCGGCATACGAGGGTGAAGTTATGCTTGTCATCCAGCCTGCGAATCCGCTTGATCCGATCCGCTGCCTGTTTATCGCCCAGGTGGCAGCCGATGGCATAGGCGGAATCCGTGGGATACACAATCACCCCGCCACGACGCAGAATATCCACCGCCTGATTGATCAGACGCTTCTGCGGCGTCTCCGGATGAATCTGGAAAAACTGACTCATGAACCCTCTCCCTGAGCGGTCCGCGCCGCCATCACCGGATCCTTCTTGGACCCACCCATACAATTCGGAGAATCCGGCGCAGCGTGACCGGTCGCCTCCCACTCTGCCGGTGAGTATAGATGCAACGCCAACGCATGAACCGGCCCCGCCAGCTCTTCGGCGAGCACCTTGTAAATCGCCTGATGCCGACGCACCTTCATCTGCCCCTCAAACTCCGGAGACACCAGGGTCACCTTGAAATGGGTTTCAGAGTTCGGCGGCACACTGTGCTTGTGGCTCTCGTTCTCCACCTGAAGCACACGGGCCTCGAAGGCCTCGTTCAGCTTGGTTTCAATTGCGTTCTGGATCTTCATGTTTCAATACTCCTGCCTCCGCATTTGAACTAGAGAGGCGAATGGCACGTTGTCAGAAGCGGGTGTGGCGATGGCTTTCCCAAAAGTGTGCGTTGCCATGGATGGCAACGCCAAGCCCCCAGGGATGGGTTCACGGCGTCTTTTGGGAAAGCCATCGCCACAGCCGCCTCCCCTACACCAACCAGTCTACTACACATACAGCACACACCCGAGAGCCTTGACACTACAGAGCCAAAGCGCCACATTCCCATCCCGATTCCAAAACACCCAAACCCCATGCACCTCTACATCGCCGAAAAACCAAGCCTGGGCCGCGCCATCGCCGCCGCCCTCCCCGGCCCTCACCAGAAAGGCCAGGGCTGGATACGTTGTGGCAACGGCGAAAATGCTGCCACGGTAAGCTGGTGCATTGGCCACCTCCTGGAACCGGCAGAACCGGCGCGCTACAACCCGGCGTGGAAAAAATGGCGCCAGGAAGACCTGCCCATGTTTCCCGACAAATGGGAAGTCATGCCCAAGGACAGCGTGCGCCAGCAACTCAAGGTTTTGGAATCCCTGATTAGACAGGCCCAGATCATTATTCATGCCGGCGACCCGGACCGTGAGGGCCAACTGCTGGTAGACGAGGTTATCCGCTATTTCGGCACCAGAGCACCGGTGCAGCGCATTCTAATCAACGATCTGACCCCAGCGGCCGTATCTCGCGCTATACAGAGCCCCAAAGACAACCGCGATTTCCGTCGACTGTCCCATTCAGCGCTCGCCCGGCAACGGGCAGACTGGTTGTATGGTATCAACCTGACCCGCTTCTACACGCTCAGTTACCAGCAACAAGGGGAGCAAGGCGTCTATTCCGTTGGCCGGGTCCAAACCCCGGTACTTGGCCTTGTGGTTGAGCGTGACAACACCATCGAAAACTTCCAGCCTAAGCCCTATTACCGGATTGAAGCCCGATTCAAGGCTCAGGAAGAGGAAGCCGACCAGCGAAGCTTCACCGCCCGTTGGTTGCCCAACGAACAGTTCCAGGATTATCTGGATGAAGAAAATCGCCTGCTGAATCGGGAAATTGCTGAACAGATTGCCGACAGTGTCCGAAGCCGCCCCGGCACAATCACCGAATCCCGCTTTCGGGATCGGTCCGAAGCGCCACCTTTGCCGCTTTCCCTATCGGCCCTGCAAATCGAAGCAGGCCGACTGTTCCGGATGGGCGCCAAAGAGGTCCTGGATACCGCCCAGAACCTGTACGAGCGTCACCAGCTCATCACCTACCCTCGATCTGATTGCCGGTATCTACCGGAGGGCCATTACGGCCAGCGGGAACAGGTGGTAAGGGCCATTGCCCGGGTCGCACCCGATCTTCAGGAGGCCTGTAGCGGCGCAGATCTCGATCGCCGGACGGCTGCGTGGAACGATAAACAGGTCGACGCCCACCATGCCATTATTCCAACCAGCCGCCCCACGCCCAACGGCAAACTCACTGCAGCAGAAGAAAAAATCTACGGCCTGATCAGCCGGTATTACCTGATGCAGTTCGCGCCTGATGCCGTGCACCGGGAAGGCAAACTGACGGTTCGAGTGTCAGAGCACGAATTCCGCGCAACGGAAACCGCCATCCTGGAGCCGGGCTGGAAAGCGCTGGAACTGAAACTCCGGGAAGGGCGCAACGAGCCGGACAAGACGCCCCTGCCGAGGCTGGAAAAAGGCGAGCCGGTATTCTGTGAAGATAGCAGCCTCACTGAACGGAAGACCCAGCCGCCGCAGCATTTTACCGATGCGACCCTGCTATCGGCGATGACCAACATTGCCCGGTTTGTCACCGATACCGAACTCAGAAAAACCCTGCGGGAAACCGATGGCCTGGGCACCGAGGCAACCCGGGCTTCCATC
Organism: Marinobacter sp. CH_CUG1437-1; assembly: GCF_037029655.1. NCBI lineage: Bacteria > Pseudomonadati > Pseudomonadota > Gammaproteobacteria > Pseudomonadales > Marinobacteraceae > Marinobacter > Marinobacter sp. CH_CUG1437-1. The sequence continues at coordinate 60,596 of NZ_JAYMEW010000006.1, forward strand.
ATCGAAACCCTCTTCAAGCGGGATTACCTATACCGTGACAGTCGACACATCCGGGCTACCGACAAAGCCAAGGCATTGATCGGCGCCCTGCCCAAATCTGTCAGCAAACCGGATCGCACAGCTGTATGGGAAGCTAATCTGGAAAGCATTCGCCGCGGAGAGGGTGACCCGCGGCAGTTCCTGGAAATCCTGAAAGATGAAATACGCGCCTTTCTGGACAAACCCCAGGGCCAGCCCGCCCAGGACTGCGAGCATGCCGGGACAGAATCAGCCGAGGCCCGGCCCCATTGCCCCAAATGCCGTGCCCCAATGACGGAGCGGGACGGCAAGTTCGGCCGATTCTATGCCTGCACCCGCTACCCCGATTGCCGGGGTACCCGACCACTGGAGGAAGCCGCACCCCAGGATGGTACTGGCCAAAAACCCATTCCCTGCCCCCATTGTTTCTCGCCCCTGGTGCGGCGAAAAGGCAAAAAAGGCTGGTTCTGGGGCTGCAGTAATTTCCCGGGCTGCCGACAAACACTGGACGACGACAACGGAAAGCCTGCAGTCCGTTTACGCAAGTCTACATAACGATACTGAAGGCAGATCCACATTTTGTGATAATTGGTTGATATAGCAGAGTAGTCCGTCAAGCGCTCTGCTCCATAACAGGCAAGAGAGCAACACTCCGGGAGAGGCTTAATGCGTATTGCTTTGCTTGAAGATGAAACCGAACAGGCACAGCACATCCAGTCAATTCTGTCTGAGCGCGGGCATCACTGCGATAGCTTCCCTACCGGCCAAAATTTCCTGAGCGCAGTTCTGCATCGTAGCTACGACCTGCTTATTCTGGATTGGCAGATTCCGGATATGACTGGCATCGACGTTCTGGAGAGCGTCCGGGCCCAGCTCAACTGGCCAATTCCCGTGGTTTTCCTCACCCAACGGGACAGCGAGGCAGACATCGTTCGCGCCCTCGATGCCGGCGCCGACGATTACCTGGCAAAACCCGCCCGGGCTGCGGAACTGGTCGCGCGCATCAACGCCCTGGCGAGACGGTCCAATCCTGACAGCGAGAAGGAGGTGCTTCGCTACGGCCCGTTCGAAATCAATACGCAGCAGCGAGTCATTGCGCTTCATGGTGAAGAGCTCACGCTGACCGACAAGGATTTCGACCTGACCTTGTTCCTCTTCCAGAACCAGGGGCGTCTGCTGACCCGGGAAATGCTGCTCGAGCGTGTCTGGGGGCTGGCCAGAGACATCAATACCCGCACTGTGGATACACACATGAGCCGCCTTCGCCGTCGCCTGGGGCTCAATCCCGAAAATGGTTTCCGCATCAAGACAATTTACCAGCGCGGTTACCGCCTGGAGGCCATGAAGGCACAGGATCAGGCGTTTGATGATCAAGAACCCGCCAGGGCCGCCAATGACTGAAAGCCCGGCTCCGCGATTGCCCGTACTGCTGCTGATACTCGCTCTGCTTGCTTGCGCCGCACCCACGGCTGCAGAGCTGTCAGTGACTCGCGGTTCTGCCGGCCATTCCGACGCATCGCCCGCCAACACAGTGCCTGAGTGGATCTACACGTTACGGCCAGGCGAGAGTTTTTCGGAAGTGGCCAGCGACCTTCTAGCGCCGAACTTTCCGGCAAGTCGCCTTTTGCAATACAACAAGATTGAAAACGGTGCCACGCTCGGTGCCGGCGACAGTGTTCGCATTCCTCTTGCCTGGTTGAAACGCCAACCACAACCTGCAAGGGCAACCTCGGTCACCGGAACTGTACAACTGATTTCCGGAAACTCGGGTCGGAAAACGCCGCTCAGTGAAGATGCCCTGATCCGCGTCGGTGATGAAATTCTGTCAGCGTCCGGAACCGCGACTATTGAACTGGCAGACGGCTCGGAAGTCCGGATTTCCCCGAATTCACGGCTGATCTTCAATCGCCTGACCCAATATGGCAAAGCCGGCATGGTGGATACCCGGCTGCGACTGGACAGGGGCGAGATCCACACCCGCGTAAAACCGGTGATGGAGGGCGGCGCCCGATTCGAGATTGAAACGCCATCCGCCGTCGCCGCTGTGCGCGGGACCGCATTTGCACTTCAGACATCCGCAGAGGGTACTCGCCTGCAGGTAACCGAGGGAAATGTTGACTTCGGAGCACCCGGCAAGACCCGCCGCATTCCCGCGGGTTTCGGTGCCAGCCTGTCCACCGCGGGCAATGATGGCCTCAGCATTCGACGCCTGCCACCAGCGCCGGCCCTTGACCCACTTCCACCAAAATTGACCCAACTGCCGGCCACGATGACCTGGCAGGAAAGCCGTGCCCCCATGCATCGCGTGGATATTTTCGAAAGTGACACCGGCCGCTGGGTGGAAAGCCGCAAACTCACTGGCAGCAGCTTTGATATCGGCCGGCTGGATAACGGCAGCTATGAAGTGCACCTGGCGGCCCTCGATGCTCGCGGAACCGCCGGCATGCCTCGTGTAATTCCGGTGGAGGTCGATCTTCAGGCAAGAACCGCCAGCCTTTTGTCTCCCGCCGATGGAGACACGGTAAACGATGATATGCCCGAGTTTCGCTGGCAGTTGAACGGCGACAATGAAGTGGCTCGAGTGGAAGTTGCCGAGGACCGGGATTTCCGGAACGTTATCGCCACCAGCGAATGGGCGCCGGAAACTGCAGCGCTGCCTTCACGCCCGCTGGGGCCCGGCAAATACTACTGGCGGGTGGTTACCGAGGCAGGCGGAAACTCCGTCGCTACCACCGAGCCGCGAGAGCTTGTGGTCAATGGCAGCCTGCCCCCAGTGCGAATCATCAGTGTGAACTACATCGACAGCCAGGTCAGGGTCTTCTGGGAGAAGGTGGACACAGCCACTGACTATCGCCTACAGCTGTCGGAAGAGCCCGGTTTCAACAACATCATCAAGGAAGCAACGCTGTCTGACACCACCGCAGCCTTGCGTCTTATTCCCGGAAGGCGGTATTTTGTGCGCCTGAAAGCTCTTTCTGATGGTCCTTTGCAAAGCCGCTGGGGACCTGGGAGGGAACTGTACCTGGAATAATCCGTTGATCGAACGAAACACACACAGCAGGGCTCATGAACCGGGATTGGCTGTCAATTAAAACGACCCCCTGGACTCTGGGCCTGATACTGCTGGCGCTCCTTCTGCTCATCCAGACCACGGATTTGCCCCAGCGCCTTGATTTCTGGCTCTACGATCAGGCCATTACTTCAAATCCTGTAAATGCCTCGGACGAGGTAGTACTGGTAACCATTGATGAGCTGAGTCTGAACCGCCTCGGGCGTTGGCCATGGCCTCGCACACTGCACGCAGAGCTTATTGCCAAGCTTGAGCAGGCAGGCGCCAAAACCATTGTCTTCGATATTCTGTTTGCAGAACCGTCACCCCATGACCAGCAACTGGCAGAACAGATGCGCAGCCATGGCAACGTCATCCTGCCGGTCTATCTGTCGCCCCCCACATCCCAGTATCTGTTGAGCGAACAATTGCCGGTTGGACAACTGGCTTCAGCGGCCAACGGTCTCGGGCACGCTCACGTGGAACTGGACAGCGACGGCGTTGCGCGTGGTCTCTACCTGTTTAATGGTCTGGGTCGTCAGCTCTGGCCGAGCCTAGCGCTGGCCGCTAGCGGGATAGGGCCACAAAATTCGGGGACGGAAGAGGCCCTTCCCTATGTCAATGTTCGCGATCAGTATCGGGCCATCCCCTTGATCGGTGGTGCCGGCTCCCTGCAGTCGTACTCCTTTGCAGAGGTTCTTACACAACCGCCAGCCCCTGAACGTTTCAGAGGCAAAACCGTCTTTGTCGGCGCCACAGCCGCAGGTTTCGGAGACATACTGCCAACACCTTTCTCAGGCCTGAGTCGACCTATGGCCGGTGTTGAATTTCACGCCAACGTGTTCTCCGCCAGAACCCAGGGGCTGTTGATTCGCCAGGCACCGGAATGGGCTTCGGCCCTTCTGTCTTTAACAACCATTCTGATCCTCGCGCTCGCCCTGCCTCCGATGCGCCCGGCACGCACTCTGCTCGCCTGCGCAGCGGCTCTGGTCGGACTGGTCGGTCTCTATCTGTTCATGCTTCTGGCGCTGAAATGGTGGATTCCCCTGGCGAACGCTTTGCTGGTGCCGCTCCTGGCCTTTCCAGTCTCAAGCGGCCTCAGGCTCGCCATGACCAATCGTTTTCTTAACCGGCAATTGGACGACCTTGCCAGAAGCCCGCAAGTTGCCCTGCCCGCACCCTCGGGAAGAAACCCAACGCAACTTCTGGAGCACTTTCAAGCCCTCTTCCGGCCCACTGGCTGGCTTTTACTTGAGGAGAACGAGGTTCTTTCCGCCCGCGGATTGTCCCTGGCCGATGTTCCCTCTGATCTGACCCCCGGCCACTGGTTCCACGACAGCAACCGCAGCTGGATTCAGCTATTGCGCGCAGGTACCCGCTATCACCTGGGCCTGATGCTGCCCAATGATCTCGGCCGCGAAGCTGTCCAGCGTTACTTGCGCAGACTTCATCTGGAGCAGCCTGCACTGGCGGATTCAACCTCAAGACCCAGCGAAAATATCTCAGCGCGAATTGAGCGGGTGCGTATCGCCACGGATCGGCTGAATCACATGCAACAATTTATTCGCAGAAGCTTCGAGCGCATGCCCGACGGCATCATTGTTACCGACGAACTGGGCGTTATCCGCTTTGCCAACGGCCATATTGAAGAGTGGTTCCGCGAACCCATGCCGAGCCTTGCAGGCCTGCCCCTGGTCAGGTTGCTCGAAGGACATGACCCTCGGGAAACGCCGCCTTGGCACGAAACGGTTTCCGATACCCTGACACTGCAACAGAGCCGAACCGTGGATCTGAGAATTCGCGACAAGGATTTTCTGATTCATTTCGCGCCGTTTTCACTGCCCGACACTGACCAACAAGGCATCATTGCCAACATTTCGGACATTTCGGAACTGCGGGAACAGCAGCGCCAGCACCGCGAAGCCATCGACTTTATTTCCCACGACGTACGTTCGCCACTGGTTTCACAGCTTGCCCTGATCGAACAGTTGAAACGAGACCCCAGCCACATTGAACAGGAACAACTGGACCAGCTGGGACGGCTGGCCCGACGAAGCTATCACCTGGCGGAGGAGTTCGTACAACTGGCACGAGCCGAACAGCTGACAGAAACCCGGTTCTACGAATGCGAGTTTCTGGCCATCGTGGAGAATGCCCGTGATAGCGTCAGCGAACAGGCCATCGAGAAGCAGATACAGCTCCAGCTTCAGGGCACCGAAGATCTTTGGCTGAAAGGCAACGCGGAGCTTCTGGAGCGGGCCGTTATCAACCTGCTCACCAATGCGGTTCAATACAGCCCGAGTGGATCCGACGTCAGCATTCAGGTCTTCCGCGCCGGTCACCAGGCCTGTTTGACGATCGCGGACGAAGGCACAGGCATCGATCCGGAAGAACTGCCGCACCTGTTTGACCGCTACCGTCGGCAGAAGAGCTCGGAATTGGCCGGAGTACACGGTACCGGGCTGGGGCTTTCGTTCGTAAAGACCGTCGTGGAAAAACACAGGGGAGAGATATCGGTGTCATCGACACCGAGTGAAGGTTCTGCCTTCACCTTGAAACTTCCAATTGCAGATCCGCTGGCCTGAGACTTCAAACTTCAGGCCGGGAATTCCCGTCTCAGGACCGGATAGACTTGCTTACAACATCGGAGGGCTCACTGATCAGCCCGTTGGTATCCTGAACCTGAATGGTGAAATACCAGGTCCCCACGTCCAGCCCGCTTACTTCATAGGACATTTCCGCCTCGGCCTGGGCATTGGTGACAACAACCTCTTCGCTCAGTTCATTTGCATCCTGGCCATAACGGATCACGTATTTGTCCAGTTCACCCATGGGGATGCTCTCGCCGTTCACGCGAGTCAGCGGGGCGCTCCAGCTCAATACTGCGGAACGCTCCGGAGAGGAAGTCGAGCCACTGGAACCTGTCTGTGTTCCTGCGGACTCGGAAGAACCACCACCGCCACACCCTGTGAGTAGTAATCCCAGAATAAACGCGGCAATCCATGCCTGTGACATTTTGATGACGCGTTTCATTTATATTCAGCACCATTTTTACGTCGATTTTGTGAAATTGTATAAAACGGGGCTGATTATCGATGTGAAGTCTGTCATTCCCCTAGTTACGAAATTGTCAATTTCTCGTCAGATAATGGTAATGAAGCAGGGAAATCACTGACTAGCAAGGCAAAAATTTGCCCGGAAAGGGCGATAGCGGCGTGAGCTACTGGAAAAAAGTCTAAGCCGGGAAAGAGATGAAGGAAGGTATGAGCATAACTTGGAATGACAGGAGACCATACTCAAGTGCTAGAGCGTGTCTCTATGTAAATCAGGTGCTACCTACAACAACGCCAGCACCAACCCCTCTTCCCAACTGATCAACACCAGCGTCAGAATAGTTGCCAGAAGGAACGGAAGCAAAGCCCGGAAAATAGCCATCGGCGATGCGCCGGTCATGGCGGAACAAATATAAAGGCCCGCACCAACCGGTGGCGTAAGCAAGCCAAGAACCAAAGTCAGGCACACCACCACGCCGAACTGGTAAGCGCTGATGCCGAACTGAGCTTCCGCTATGGGCATTAGGATCGGCACGACCAATATCAGTGCGGCAATGCCATCGATCACCATGCCCACCAGCAGCAGGATACCCACGACCAGCATCAGAAACATGAAAGGGTCTGTGGTTTGTGCGGCGATCCAGCTGGCCGCGCTTTGCGGGATCTTTTCGAAGATGATCACCCAGCCGAATACGCCGGCCGCGGCAATCAGCATGATGACCATGCCGGAATTGAAGGCGGTCCGCCTCAGAACGCCGAAAAGGTTTTTGTATTTGAGGTCTCTATAAACATATTTGCCAATCACCAGCGCACCCATTGAAGCCAGCGCGGCTGATTCTGTGGGCGTGGCCAGCCCGGTGAGGATGCCGCCGATGATGATCAGCGGGATAAGCGCCGCCGGGATGCCCATCAGGAAATACTGTTTAGCCTGCTGGCGCGTTGGCCAGCTCCCTTTCGGATACTGGTATTTCAGGCCGAGCAGGCTGATAGCGATAAAAAACAGGAAGGACATCACCAGCCCTGGAATAATGCCCGCAATAAACATATCCGCAATCGGTACCTGGGCCAGAACGCCAAACAGCACGAACAGCATGGACGGCGGGATAATGGGCGAGAGCAATCCCCCGGCAGCGGTTATGGCGGCGGCATAAGGCTTTTCGTAACCGTCTTTCTCCATGGCAGGCACCATGGCGCGAGACATCATGGCGATCTGTGAGGCAGCAGAGCCCATAATGGCCGCCATCATCATGTTGGCCACCAGGTTGATATAAGCCATGCCTCCGCGGAACCCACCGACCAGGATGCGCGCCAGGTTCACCAGCCTGCTGGTAAGGCCACCCTCATTCATCAATTCGCCGGCGAGCATGAACAGGGGTATCGCCAGCAGTCCATAGCTCTGGATAGCGCCGAATAGCTGTTGCAAGTAGGAATCCAGCAGCACGGTGTTACCCGAATCGTAGATATACCAGAGCGCCGTCAGTGCCAATACCAAGGAGATCGGCACTGCCAAAAACAACAGAACGGCGAAGACAACCGCGGTCATGTCGTACCCCCGCTCTGTTCGGGAGCGGACTCGGAACGGAGAAGATTAGCTAAACCATGAATGGTCAACGTAATCGACAGAATCGGCAGCACCATCCACACCCAGAACTTTTTAATGCCCAGGGTGCTGGTGTTCTCCGCGTACATGAAGTTGAAGGTTTCTGCCTGAAAGCTTTGCAGGTCAAACCCCACTTGATATAGCGTGACCGGGTCATACCAGCGCCAGCTGAGCCAGGCCAGAATGCCGCCAAACAGAAGCACCATCAGGTCGCTAATTTTCGCCAGTACGGTTCGGGTTCCACCTTTTACATACTCGGTCAGCAGACCCACGGCAACGCTTTCCCGCCGTTTGAGCAGCACGGATGTCGCGAAGAAAGTCATCCAGATCATGCAGTAGATCGCCAGCTCATCCACCCAGTAGATGGCGTAACCGGCAAAACGAGTGACGATGTTAAGAAGTATCAGCAGGGTCACCGCACCGGCAAGCGATGCGGCGATGACAGCTTCAATGCGTGCGACAAAATCCGAAACAGCTTTAAGCATGGTGCATCGCCCGGATTATTGGGCTTTGATGTCCTCGGCGACGTTGCGCAGGATACCAAGAGACGGGGCTTTCTCAGCCCAGATGTCTTCCCAGGCGGAAATGGCGTCAGCGAATTCACTGCGGTTTGCCTTCCTCACGGTGATATCCAGCTCTCTGAGCTGCTGTTCCTGGTCCTTCTCCTGGGCCACAAACTTGTCCATCACGGCATTCAGGTGAGCTTTCATGGTTTCCTGGATGAGCTGTCTGTCTTCGTTCCCCAGGTCACGCCAGACCTTGCCAGATACCACGCCCACCATGGGGAACATCATGTGGTTGGAAATCAGCAGGTGGTCGGCGCGCTCGTAAAACTTGAGCACCAGGATGGAGTCGAAATCCATGTCGATGGCGTCAACCTGGCCATTCGCCAGCGCGTCATAGACCGCAGGAAGTGGCAACGGCGTGGGTGCCGCGCCGACGGCGTTGTAGAAATCCCGAATGGGCTCGAACGGGGTAATGCGTAGCTTCTTGCCCTCAAGATCGGCAGGACCGGAAACCTCATCCCGGCTGAGCACCTGGCGCATTCCAGCCATGGCATAACCTACACCTACCAGGCCAACGTTGGCCGGCAGTTGGTCCAGAAGTTTGTTCGCTTCGTCGGAGCGTAACAATTCTGCGGCCTGGTCAATGTTGTCGACCAGATAAGGCGCATATAGCGCGCCGAAATCCGGCACCCGGTTGGACACTTCAGCAATGGTTAGGAACGCCATATCCAGTGCGCCCGTTTGCAGCTGCTGAACCATCTGCGCCTCGTTACCCAGCTGCCTGGCCGGGAAAACCGTTACCGAATGCTCTCCTCCGGACTTCTCGTTCAGATCCTGCCCGAACTCGTTGGCTGCCTTGGTCCAGATGTGGGGCGGTGGCGTGATCAAGCCGAGGCGAAAATCGCGGGCCTCAACGGCGGCACTGGACATAACTGCAAAGGATGCAAACGCGGCAAGCAGGCGCTTCATTGAACTCATCGGAGGCTCCATTTATGTTGTTTTATTCATCAAACGATGGTTTCGGAAACTCAGTCCCGAAGCATACCCCAGAACGACGGAGTTTTGGACGGGCGATTTCGCTAACAAGTTTTTAATATCGCAACAAAAAAGGCAGACCAGTGACTAACTGATCTGCCTTTTTTGAATTTGGTAGCGGGGGCTGGATTCGAACCAACGACCTTCGGGTTATGAGCCCGACGAGCTACCAGACTGCTCCACCCCGCATCAAAACTGGTTGTTGATGGGTTTGCCCCGATCAACGTGCGCGTATATTAAGGATTGGATGCACCACTGTCAATCAATATCTTCGAAAAGATCGGTTCGATATTGCAGTTGCTCTGGCTCTGGCTTTGGCTCTGGCGCCACTTTCTCGCGATAGAAGCCCACCTGCTCGATCACTTCCTGTACCGGGCGAAACGAGCGGCGGTGCTCGGAAGTCGCACCGAGACGGCGCAGGGCTTCCAGATGGATCGGTGTTGGGTAGCCCTTGTGCTGTGCCAGGCCGAAACCAGGGAAACGCGTCTCCAGCGCTTCCATTTCCCGGTCACGGGTTACCTTGGCAATGATGGAGGCGGCGCTGATGGCTTCGACCCTGCTATCACCCTTCACAACAGGCTCCGATGGCCAGTGCCACTTCGGACAGCGGTTACCGTCCACCAGAACGTATTCGGGGGCGATCGCCAAACCTGAAACCGCACGCTCCATGGCCAGCATCGTGGCCTGATAGATGTTCAGCTCATCAATCTCATGGGCCTCGCACCGGCCTATGCTCCAGGCTTTGGCATGCTCCAGGATCTCCCCATAGAGCGCGCTGCGGCGTTTGTCAGTAAGCTTCTTTGAGTCCGCCAGGCCGGCAATCGGCCGGTCCGGGTCCAGAATCACCGCCGCCGTTACGACAGCCCCAATCAGCGGACCCCGACCGACCTCGTCGACACCAGCCAGGAGAGAGCCCGTATAGCGGCATTCGAACGGCGGCAATGGCTTTTTCGGCATCAGCGGGCACCCTGCTCTAACAGGTCAGAGATCGCCTGGGCGGCTTTTTCATCGGCACCCTGCCTCAAGGTGTGGTGCAAGTCAGTAAAGGCTTCTTTGAGCCGAACCCGCTCTTTAGTGTTTTCCAGGCGCTCGAGCACTGCGGCGCCCAGACTCTCCGCCGTGGCGTCGTCCTGAAGCAGTTCCGGAACCAGCTGGCGCTTGGCAAGCAAATTGGGCAACGCGACGTGAGGTACCTTGACCAATTTCGACAACAGGGCATAGCTGAATCCGCTCAAGCGATAGCCCACGACCATCGGCTTTTTCAACAGCATCGCTTCCAGCGTTGCAGTTCCCGAAGCAAGCAGCACAACATCGGAGGCGGCCATCACGTCTCGGGACCTGCCTCGCACAATCGTGACTGACAGTTTCACCTCGAGCGCATCAACCAGATCCCGCACCTGTTTTTCGCGATCCCTGTTTACACAGGGAATCACCAGTTGAAGATCCGGGCGTCGCTCCTGGATCCAGCGAGACGCTTCCAAAAACAGGGTGCCGAGTCTTTCCACCTCCCCTGCCCGGCTGCCCGGCAGGACGGCAAGTACCGACGCTTCGAGGTCTATACCCAGCGACTCCCGCATCTTGAGGGTATCCGGTTCCATGGGAATGCGATCGGCCAGGGGGTGACCCACGAACGCCACGGGCACGTGGTGTTCCTCATAGAAACGAGCCTCAAACGGGAACAGGGTCAGCATAAGGTTGACGGACTTGGCGATTTTAAAAATCCGCTTTTGCCGCCAGGCCCACACGGATGGGCTGACATAATGGACAGAGAGGATACCGGCCTCGCGACAGCGTCGCTCGATAGCCAGCGTAAAATCCGGGGAATCAATACCAATGACCACGTCCGGCGGAGTCGTGAAGAAATAGTCCAGCACTCGGGCCCGGATGCTGAATAGTTCGCGAATCCGACCCAGGACCTCAACCAGGCCCATGACCGAAAGGCGCTCCATCGGCACCAGCGAGTGAAAACCTTCAGCAACCATCTCCTCTCCGCCAATTCCGACGAAACGGGCACGGGGATAACGCTGCCGGAGGGAACGAATCAGCCCGGCACCGAGGATATCCCCCGATGCCTCGCCGGCAATGATACCGAATGTGATTTTGCGTTCGCTGATGATCGAGTGAGAAAGATCTGTCACCGACAGGCTCCTGCCGGGTTAGCGGATGATGCCGCGGTGTGCTCCACGCAGGGAGTCAATGAGCGGGCGAATCTCCGCGACATCGGAATAGGATTTCTCGAGTTCTTCAACGGCCTGTTCGGTCGTGAGCCCCTGGCGGTAGATGACCTTGTAGGCACGGCGTAAGGCCAGCAAAACATCTTTACTGAAACCGCGGCGCTTGAGGCCTTCGACGTTCATGCCATGAGGCTCCGCTGACTGACCACTGGCCATAACGTAGGCGGGAATATCCTTGAGTACGATGCTGCCACCGGCCGCCATGCTGTGGGGGCCAATATGGCAAAACTGGTGAACCATGGTGCCACCACCGAGGATCGCAAAATCACCGACCGAGACATGGCCCGCAAGGGTCGCGCAATTGGCCAGGATGGTGTTATCCCCCACAATGCAGTCGTGGGCGACATGCACATAAGCCATGAGAAGGTTACCGCTGCCAATGCGGGTTTCGCCACGATCCTGGACCGTGCCGCGGTGGATGGTGCAATTCTCGCGAATCACATTGTTGTCACCAATCACCAACGTGGTCGGCTCGCCGGCGTATTTCTTGTCCTGACACTCTTCACCGATACTGGAGAACTGGAAGATGCGATTGTTCCGGCCAATGATCGTAGGCCCTTTAACAACAACGTGCGACAGGATCTCTGTGCCATCGCCGATTTCCACATCCGGACCAATGTAACTCCACGGCCCTACGGTGACGTTGTCCCCGAGCCTGGCTGACGGGTCTACAATTGCCTGAGGATGGACTCCCGACCAGTCATTTGTCGCCATCAAACTTCTCTCTCAGCGGTCAGAATCTCTGCCACGCAAACGACTTCTCCGTCGACCAGAGCGCGACACTCGAATTTGTATATACCCCGTTTACCGGAAATAAATTCCGACTCCATGCACAGTTGATCCCCTGGCAATACCGGGCGTTTGAACCTGGCCTTGCTCGAACCGGCCAAGTATTGTACCACGCCGTCAGAAGGTTTCCGGCCCACAGTCACAAAACCGAGAATGCCGGATAACTGCGCCATCGCCTCAATGATCAAGACGCCCGGCATGATGGGATTATTCGGGAAGTGGCCCTGGAAGAACGGCTCGTTAAACGAAATATTCTTGTAGCCCTTGATCGATTTTCCCTTTTCGACCTCCGTTACCCGATCCACCAGCAAAAACGGGTATCGGTGTGGAAGGTACTCCAGAATTTCGTCGATGTTCATCATGTTGATCGGCCTCAGCCCTCTAATTTCTTTTCGAGTTCTTTTACCCGTCGCGCCAGAACATCCAACTGCCGGAAGCGCACCGCATTCTTGCGCCACTGACGGTTGGTATCGGCACTCGTGCCTGATGAATAGACACCTGGCTCCCGGATGTCACCGGTTACCAGAGTCATACCGGTCAGATGAACCTGATCGGCGATTTCAAGATGGCCAGCAACGCCGGATGCGCCACCGAAAACACAGTGCCTGCCAACGCGGGTGCTGCCGGCAATGCCAACCATAGCCGCCATGGCACTGTGCTCGCCTATGCATACGTTATGGGCAATCTGGATCAGGTTATCGAGCTTCACACCGTCGCCAATCACGGTGTCATCAAGAGCCCCGCGATCGATAGTGGTGTTGGCGCCCACTTCCACATCATTCCCGAGAACAACGCGCCCGAGCTGTGCAATACGGTGCCAAACGCCCTTCTCGTTCGCGAAACCAAAACCGTCGGAGCCTATCACAGCACCGCTGAGTATGTGGCAACGTTCGCCAATCATCACGTCGTGAGCCAGAGTCACCCGGGGCCGAATCAGAGTCCGGGCTCCGATTCTGGCGCGGGCTCCAACAATCGAGCCGGCTCCAACAACAACCCTCTCACCAATATCCGCTCCGGCTTCCACCACCACATTCGGGCCTATGCTGGCATCCTCAGCAATGGTCGCTGACGGGTCTACTACTGCGGACGGGTGAATGCCGGGCGAAGCAACGGGGGCGGGGTCAAACCAGTGGCTCAACCGAGCATATCCGAGATAGGGGTTGTCCAGTAACAGGGCGTTGGTCGGAGCATCTTTCGCCGAGGCAGGTGCAACAATAACGGCCGAAGCACGCGTGTCTGGCAGATATTTGCCATAGGACGGATTCGCCAGGAAGCTGATCTGACCGGGACCAGCCGCCTGCAACGTCGCCAGACCCGAAACCTTTACATCAGGGTCACCCCGTAGCTCCGCACCAAGGGCATTGGCAATTTCCCCAAGGCGATAGGACCTTTCTGTCATTGCGAACTCCCAAGCAACGATCAGGGCACCGGGGTGCCCGTCACAGATTAACGGTTCAGTTTTTCAAGAAGCTGAGAGGTTAGATTCATTTCAGGCTTTACATAGACAACCGCTTCGCTTGGCAGGATAAGGTCGAGGTTGTTCTCCTCAAGAAGCTCCTTGACCGCTGCGTCCACCTCGGGACGAGCCTGCTCCAGAAACGCCTGCTTGCGCTGGTTCACCGTTGAATCCAGCCGCTGCTTGAGAAAGTTGAACTCCTTTACCTTCTCCTGGAACTCTCCCGCCAGCTTGTTACGCTCGCTCTCGTTCATCATGGCTCCGTCTTTTTCAAGGCGTTCCTGGAGCTTGCGAGCTGCTTCCTGGGCTTCACGGACGCGGGCTTCGTCCCCGGCAAAATCCTTCTGAAGCGATTCGCTGAATGTCTTGGCATCGTCAGACGAGAACAGTGCCTGACGCAGATCGACTACACCAATCCGGGTTTCGGCCATCGCCGGGCATGAAAACGCCATAATCACAGCAGCGAACATCAAAACAAATCGGGACATTGGTTTTCTCCTGATTTTCATCCGTCGATTATTATTATCCATGCTTTAGAAGGTCTGGCCCAGCGAGAACTGGAACACCTGTGTGTCGTCGCCAGCTTTGTCGTTCAGAGGGTAAGCGAGACTGAATGCCAATGGGCCAACAGCCGTTATCCACTGGAAGCCGACACCGGCTGCCATCCTGATTTCGCTCAGTTCCGGATCGAACCCCCTGGCTGTATCAAACACCTGGCCGGCATCCAGGAAGAATGCCGTTCTCATTGAGCGGGTATCGCCGGCAAACGGCGTCGGGAAGATCAGTTCCAGACCACCCTCGGTCAAAAGGTTGCCGCCAAACGGATCCGGATCCGAAAGGTCGTTTACGTTATTCGTTGCCCTGAGCCCCAGCGAGTTGGCTTCGTATCCACGAACCGAACCATAACCACCGGTGTAGAAGTGCTCGTAGAACGGCATCTGGCTGCGATCACCATAGCCATCGCCGTAGCCGATCTCTGACCGTGCCCGGAAGACCCAGCGATTATTATCGGTCACAGGGTAGTAGAAATCCGTTTTGTGGGTGGCTTTGTAGAAGGTCAGATCACTACCCGGCACCGCCACATCCAGGGACAGTGAGTGGCTGTAACCATCAGTCGGCAACACGCCACGGTTCAGAGTACTGCGACGCCAGCTTCCGAACAGGAAAAAGTTGGTGAACGAGTCGCCTTCCTCATCAATGAATTCACTCACCTCCTGTGACGTAAAGAGGCCTTCCTTCAGATTCGACTGAGTGACACCGGCACCAAAATTCAGGCGGGTAATACTGTCCGTGGGGTAGCCGAAGGTAACGCGGCCACCGTACTCATCCAGCAGGAACGATGAAATATCTTCCTCTTCGTAGTCAGTCTCCCGGGCGAATACACTGAACCCGCGGCTCACGCCATCAACGGTGTAGTAAGGGTCCAGATAGGAGATGTTTGCGCTCTTGATGGAGTCACTGACGTTCACGCCGAAGGATACCCGCTTGCCGGTACCAAAGAAGTTATTCTCAGAGACATTGGCACCGAGAATCACACCCGAATCCTGGGAAAAGCCAATGGAGGCCGAAAGGCTGCCTGTTGGCTGCTCCTCAACGGAGTAATTGACGTCCACCAGGTCGTCGGTGCCGGGTACCGGGACGGTGTCCACGTTAACAGTCTGGAAGAAGCCAAGACGTTCCAGCTTGGTCTTGGAGAACTCGATTCGGTCGGAAGACGCGACACCGCCCTCCATTTGCGTCATTTCCTGGCGCAGGACATCATCGCGTGTAGACACGTTGCCATCGAAATTGATTCTTCGCACGTAGGCCCGTTTGCCAGGCTCCACAAAAAACGTGACTGCGGCTGTGTTATTTTCGCCCGGCTCCGGAACGGCATTGACGTTGGCAAAGGCATAGCCCTCCCGGCCAAGCCGGAATGCCAGGGATTCGGAAATTGCTGTCATGCGGGACCGGGAGAATACATCACCTTCCTCGACCGGAATCAGCGAGCGCAATTCCTCCTCACCCACGATCAGCTCACCGCGAAGGTTAATTTCGGAAATGGTGTACTGGGGACCTTCATTTACAGCGATCGCAATGAAGACTTTTTGCTTGTCCGGAGAGATGGACACCTGGCTGGACTCGACGTTGAAATCGAGATAGCCCCGATCAAGATAGAATGACCGAAGCGACTCCAGATCGCCGCTCAGACGTTCTCTGGCGTATTTATCCGCGTTGGTTATCGAGTTCCACCAGCTCGTGCTCTGCAGCTCGAACAGATCCTGCAGCTCCTCGTCGGTGAAATCCCGGTTGCCAATGAGATTGATGTGGTGAATCGCGGCAACAGAACCTTCATTGATATCCAGACGAATCGAAACCCGGTTTCTCGGAAGCTCTTCCGCTGTTGCCTTTACCCGGGCATTGTAGCGGCCCTGGGCAATGTATGAGCGCAGTATTTCAAGCTCCAGACGCTCAAGGGTCGCGCGCCGAAACACCTGGCCTTCCTGAAGCCCGGCCCCTGCCAGCGCGTCCATCAACATCTCGGTTTCAATGTTCTTATTGCCCTCGATCTCGATATCACTGATGGAGGGACGCTCTCGAACCGTCAGAATGAGTACGCCAGCTTCCCGGCTGGCCTCAATGTCGGTGAAAAGCCCGGTCCGGAACAGCGACTTGATCGCATCAGCCAGCTCGGTCTCGTCCACCTGTTCACCAATATTGACAGGGAACGCAGAAAAAACAGTACCTGCAGATACCCTCTGCAGGCCTTCAACCTCAATATCCGCAACAGTGAACTGATCAGCAAGTGCTGGCTTCAGACCGGACACGGCCACAGCGAGGCCAACGGCTACACTTAGAAGAGAACGTCTCATTCAAATATTTCGCCTGGTTAATGCGCGTAAAGAGCTCGCAATTCTCACAACCGCATCAGGTCGTTGTAAAGAGCAAACACCATTAATGTGAGGATCATTGCCATACCAATTCGTAATCCAAACGCCTGAGCCTGCTCGGAAAGCGGCTTTCCCCGGAGGGCTTCAATGGTGTAGTAAACGATATGACCACCATCCAAAACCGGTACAGGCAGAAGGTTCAAAATGCCCAGACTTACGCTCAGATAAGCAAGAAAACGCACGAAATCTTCGAATCCGGAGCTGACGCTGGCCTCTGCAACCCGGGCAATGGTTATCGGACCACTGAGGTTCGTGGGCGACAACAGTCCGGTGACCATTTTCTTGATGGCCACGAGCGTAAGACGGGTGTCCGCCCAGGTTTCGCTGAGGGCTACCGGGATGGCAGCGAACGGACCGTAGCTGACATCACGCAGAACTTCCTCCGGCCACGAGATCGCCTCCACGCCTGCCCCGACGAAACCGATCGACTCGCCACTTTCCTCGGTCCTTGCTTCCGGGGTCACGCTCAGGGATTGTTCCGAGCCGTTGCGCTCCACAGTGATCTGAAGTGTCTGCTCCGGAGCCTTGCGAATGAAATCTACCAGCTCAAACCAGCTGCCGATCGCCTCGCCATTCACGGCAACGATGCGATCTCCGGGCCGCAACCCGGCTGCCTCTGCACGCCCACCCTCGGAAATCTGACCCAATACAGGCGGCACAGCGGGTCGCCATGGCGTGATGCCAAACTCAGCCAGCGGGTTGGGTGTGTCATCACTCAGGCCCCATCCGGAAAGCTCACCGCTGACGGTTCCCCGGGCGCCATCCTCGGACACCTCCATGGAGATCGAACCGTGCTCGCCGGTCCGCTCAAGGATGCGCATGTTCACATCACGCCAGGAACTGACCCGATGGCCATCCACGGCGTGAATCTCCATGCCTTCCTGCAGCCCCACCCGCTCGGCCACGCTCTCGTCGGCAATCTGGCCAACAATGGGCGCAACATGGGTAACGCCAACCACGCTTAATAGCCAGTAAGCAAAAATGGCAAATATGAAATTGGCTACGGGGCCAGCCGCGGCAATGGCAATACGTTGGCCGGGCGGCTTGGACGTGAAGGCCTGGTCTCGGAGTTCCTCGGGTACCGGCCCCTCGCGCTCATCAAGCATCTTGACGTAGCCACCCAGTGGAATGGCCGCAATCGCGAACTCGGTTCCATGCTTGTCATACCAGGAAAACATGGGTTTCCCGAAACCCACCGAGAATCGGAGCACTTTTACCCCGCACCGCCGGGCCACCCAGAAATGACCGTATTCGTGTAAGGTCACGAGGATGCCGAGGGTAAGCGCGAGTGCGAGGACGGTTTCAATAATCTGCATAGCGTTCCTGATTGAATGGCTTCAGCCGGGCAGCCTAAGGCTGCGACTATCAGACAGTTAACAGACCTATCTGTTCCCGCGCACGACCCCGTGCCTCTTTATCCTTGGCAAAAATGATCTCAAAGCTGTCTGCTGGCTCAACGGCGGTCGCAGCGAGCGTTCGCTCTATGATAACGGGGATATCCGAAAAACACAGGGTACCGTCGAGAAAAGCGGCAACCGCCACTTCATTGGCCGCATTCAGAACCGCAGGTGCAGTGCCGCCCGCCTCGAAAGCTTCCGCAGCAAGACGCAGACAGGGGAAACGCCCCAGATCCGGGCGTTCGAAGTGAAAGCGCCCGATAGCGAACAGATCCAGGGGGGCAACTCCGGCATCAATGCGCTCGGGCCAGGCCAGGCCGTTGGCAATCGGTGTTCTCATATCCGGACTGCCAAGCTGTGCCAACACGGATCCATCGGCATATTCCACCATGGAGTGGATGATACTCTCTGGATGAACATGCACCTCGACTTTCTGAGGTGTTGTGTTGAAAAGCCAGCAGGCTTCAATCAGTTCCAGGCCCTTATTCATCAAGGTGGCGGAGTCTACGGAAATCTTTTGCCCCATGGACCAGTTGGGGTGGGCACACGCCTGGGCCGGAGTTACCGACCGGAGATCTTCAGCAGAGTGCTCGCGGAAGGGGCCACCGGAGGCAGTCAGCAAGATCCTCGTAATACCGGCACCAGCAGGATCCCGGATCTTGTCTGCCGGCATGCACTGGAAAATCGCGTTGTGCTCGGAATCGATCGGCAGCAGTTCGGCACCGGCCTCGGTCACGGCGTCCATGAACAATTTCCCGGACATCACCAAGGCTTCTTTATTGGCAAGCAGCACCCGCTTCCCTGCCCTTACCGCTGAAAGCGTAGGCGATAATCCCGCCGCGCCAACAATGGCTGCCATCACGGTATCAACGTCAGGCGCCGAGGCTGCCTGACACAACCCATCCAGGCCGGCGAGCACCTCGGTGTCCGGCAAGTCTGCCAGCAGCTCGGAGAGCATATTGGCAGCCTCTGGATCGGCCATGACGGCCACCTTGGGACGGAATTCCCGGCACAATACAGCCAGTTCCTCCGCGCGGGTGCTGGCGGTTAATGCATAAACCGAGAAACGTTCCGGGTGCCTTCGAACAACATCCAGGGTGCTGAGGCCAATGGAGCCCGTGGCTCCGAGAATGCTGATAGAGCGGGTTGCCATAGTCACCAGTGCCCGGTTGTGAGCCAACCAAGTTGGGTAATGATGAGAGCGAAAACCGGAATCGCCGCTGTCAGACTATCGATTCGATCCATAATCCCGCCATGGCCGGGTAGCAACTGACTACTGTCCTTGATGCCCCGATGCCGCTTGAGCATGCTTTCCAGCAAATCACCCAACACCGAAACCAGGCCGGTGGCGAGACTGGCAACAATCAGGAGCAGTGTCTGTCCTGCCCCTGCTGAAGCCAGAAAACTCACCACAAGAGCAAAGGCTCCCACGGCCACCAGACCACCCCAGACACCCGCCCAGGACTTACCGGGGCTGACCCGGGGTGCCAACTTTGCTTTTCCAAACGCCCGACCGGCAAAGTAAGCACCGATATCAGCAACCCAGACCACGCAGAACACGTAAAGAATGAGCAGCAGGTTGTTGCTGCTGTCGCCAAACTGGAAGCCACCGGTACGCAGGTGATTCAGGCCAACCCAGGCGGGCACCAGCACGAACAGCCCCATTACGGCTCTGACCGGCAGACTGCCCCATTTATCAGACCCTGCGGGGTAACTGCGAACCAGAAGAAAACAGATGCCCCACCAGAACAGCGCCAGCCAGAGCACCGCCACAAACGGCACGTTGAGAAGCCCGTATAGAATCAGGGCGGTTAGCAGCGCATAACCGATCCGACCAGCAGGATGCCCAATGCCAGACATATTTGCCCACTCCCAGGCACCTATAGAGATGATGACACCTGTGAAGAGAGCAAACCCCAGCGGAGGGAGAAAGAAGATCCCGCCGATGGCGATCGGGGCGAGAATCAATGCGGTGATAATTCGGGTTTTTAACACGGTTAACGTCGCTATCGTTCGTTATTGTTGTAGAGCCTTGGCCGCTATCTGATCATCTGTCTGGCCAAAACGACGCTGTCGACCGGCATATGCCTGCAGGGCCTTGAGCATCTCTTCCTGCTGAAAATCAGGCCAATACACCGGAGAAAAGTAAAGCTCTGTGTAAGCCAGGTGCCACAGCATGAAGTTGCTGATTCTCTGCTCACCGGCCGTGCGAATCATCAGATCAGGCATTGGCAGGTCACCAATACTGAGGTGCTGCTGGATCAGGTCATCGGTAATATCGGATGGCGCCAAATGCCCGACACGCACCTGTTCCGCCACCTTGCGCGTGGCCTGAGTGATATCCCAGTGTCCGCCGTAGTTCGCTGCAATCACGAGCGTCATCCGGGTGTTGTTGCGGGTCAGCTCCTCCGCCGCTTCCATATGTTCGCGAAGCGCAGAACTGAAGGCGGACCGGTCACCAATTATGCGCAACCGGATGTCGTTGCGATGAAGCTTCCGCACTTCGCGCTCGAGCGCGAACAGGAACAGCTTCATCAGGGCCGACACTTCGTCCTTGGGGCGCCGCCAGTTTTCACTGGAAAAGGCAAACAGAGTGAGAACTTCCACACCTTCGCGGGCGCAGGTTTCTACCACTGCCCTGACCGCATCCACTCCGGCCTTGTGGCCAGCCACTCCCTTGAGACGACGGGCCTTGGCCCATCGATTATTCCCGTCCATGATGATGGCCACATGCCGGGGTCGGCTGTCTGCCGACACCGGAATCTCTGCGGATACAGTTCCCGTCATGAAATCCCCTGTGCGGCCGAAGCGCTTGATTGCCGCGGCCTTTCAATTCGCTTGCAAGTGAACCCGAACGGTTAAACCGCCATCAGGTCCTCTTCTTTGGCCTTGAGCATCTTCTCGACTTCCGCAATGTAGCGGTCGGTCAACTTCTGGATCTCATCCTCGCCCTTGCGCTCGTCGTCTTCAGTAATTTCCTTTTCCTTCAACAGATCCTTGATCATGCTGTTGGCATCGCGACGTGCGTTGCGGATGGAAACACGACCGTGCTCGGCGTCCGCTTTTGCCTGCTTGACCATTTCCTTACGGGTTTCTTCAGTCAGCATCGGCATTGGAATCCGAATGATATCGCCACTGGTAGCCGGGTTCAGACCAAGGTCTGACGCCATGATCGCCTTCTCGATGGTCGGCATCAGGTTCTTCTCCCAGGGAGAGACCGTCAGAGTCCGGTTATCCTCGACGTTGACACTTGCCACCTGTTTCAGCGGCGTCTCCTGGCCGTAATAGTTCACGGTGACGCTATCCAGGATAGAAGGATGGGCCCGACCAGTGCGAATCTTGTTAAACGCATTGTTCAGGGACTCCAGGCTCTTCTTCATCTTCTTTTCGGCTTCTGCTTTGATGTCGTTAATCACTTCAGCATCCTCAATTCGTTCGTCATGTCTTTTTGCACTATGGCCCCAAACTCCCATGGGACCTGGACAACGTTTTATTCGATCAGTGTACCTTCTTTCTCGCCGGTTACGATGCGAGTCAGCGCGCCTGCACGGTTCATATCGAACACCCGCAGCGGCATACCGTGATCACGGGCGAGACAGATGGCTGTCAGATCCATCACGCCCAACTTCTTGTCCAGAACCTCATCATAGGTGAGGTAGTCGTATTTCTCTGCACTGCTGTCCAGGTGCGGATCCGCTGAGTATACGCCATCCACCTTGGTCGCTTTGAGTACGGCATCCGCCTCGATTTCAATACCACGCAGACAGGCAGCGGAGTCTGTCGTGAAGAAGGGGTTGCCGGTACCGGCACAGAAAATCACGACATCGCCGTCCTTGAGATCCCTGACTGCTCGGCGTCTGTCGTAGTGCTCGACGATCCCACTCATCGGAATTGCCGACATTACGCGGGTGCGGATGTTGGAGCGCTCCAGAGCGTCACGCATCGCCAGACCGTTCATGACCGTGGCCAGCATACCCATATGGTCGCCGGTCACCCGGTCCATGCCCGCAGCATTCAGGGCTGCTCCACGGAACAGGTTACCGCCACCAATCACCAGACCAACCTGTACGCCAATACCAATCAGCGCACCGATTTCCAGTGCCATGCGGTCAAGAACTTTGGGATCAATACCGAAATCGTGCTCACCCATCAGGGCTTCGCCACTGAGCTTGAGCAGAACACGCTTGTATCTGGGCTGGGTTTTCGATGATGTCGGCATGATGATCCCCTTGTCGTCTGTTGGCTGCTATCCGGCGTGATACCCGTTGCAGGCTTGTATCTGACATACTCCTCAAAAAAGGGGTATCTCAGATACAAGCCCGCCACGAGAGCCGGAAGTTTCCGGCTAACGTGGCAGACTCAGGTGATGCAGAGGCAGAGCGCCCGCTGCATCAAACGAAGGATCAGGCCTTGCCTGTGCCGGCTGCAGCAGCAACCTCGGCAGCGAAGTCCACTTCTTCCTTCTCAATGCCTTCACCCACTTCCAGGCGCACGAAGCCAACCAGCTCGCCACCGTTGGACTTGATCAGCTCGCCCACGGTCTGATCCGGGTTCTTGACGAAAGGCTGCTCAACAAGGCTGTTTTCCTTGAGGAACTTCTTGATGCGGCCGCCCATCATCTTCTCGACGATCTCGGCAGGCTTGCCTTCCATATCCGGCTGGGCCTTGATTACTTCCTTCTCTTTTTCAAGCTCTTCTGCCGGCATATCTTCCGGCTTGCCAACACGCGGGTTAACCGCAGCTGCGTGCATGGCAATATCACGGGCAACTTCAGGGTCGCCGGCAGTCAGGGCAACAACAGAAGCAATCTTGTTGTTGCTGTGGACATAGCCACCAACAACCGGGCCTTCAACTTTCACGATGCGACGAACAGTGATGTTTTCGCCGATCTTCTGAACCAGCGCTTCACGCTTGGCTTCCAGATCGCCTTCCATCAGCTTGGCTACGTCAGTTTCGCCTTTTTCGAAGGCAACGTTCAGGACATCGTTGGCAAAGTTCAGGAAGTTGTCATCGCGAGCCACGAAGTCTGTCTCGGAGTTCACTTCCAGAATGTACGCAACGGTGTTGTCGTCAGAAATCTTGATCAGTGAAGCGCCTTCAGCGGCGGTACGGCCGGCTTTCTTGGCAGCTTTCAGACCGGAAGACTTACGCAGTTCTTCGATTGCGGCGTCTACACTGCCTTCGGCTTCAACGAGCGCCTTCTTGCACTCCATCATGCCAAGGCCGGTACGCTCACGCAGCTCTTTGACCATTGCAGCGGTAATTGCAGCCATGTTCAATCCTCTCAACAGTTCCGAATTCGGTGGGGAGGTGTGCCCGAGGCAACCCGGGGCACACCTTACATCTCAAACGTGAAGATAAAGCCTTACTCAGCGGCTGGAGCAGCGCCTTCGGCGTCTTCGCTGACTTCAACAAACTCGTCAGCGCCGGCACCGGCAGACTGGGCCGCTTCGATGCAGGTATCAGCAACGGCTTTCACGTAAATCTGGATCGCGCGAATGGCGTCATCGTTGCCCGGAATCACGTAATCAACACCGTCCGGATCACTGTTGGTATCCACAACGCCGATAACAGGAATGCCCAGCTTGTTGGCTTCCTTGATAGCGATACGCTCGTGGTCAACGTCGATCACGAACATCGCGTCCGGCAGACCACCCATGTCCTTGATACCACCAATGGAACGCTCGAGGCGGTCCATTTCGCGGGTGCGATCCAGGGCTTCTTTCTTGGTCAGCTTGTCGAAAGTACCGTCCTGGCTCTGGGTTTCCAGATCACGGTAGCGACGGATAGACTGACGGATGGTCTTGTAGTTGGTCAGCATGCCACCGAGCCAGCGATGGTTAACGAACGGCTGACCGGCACGCTCGGCTTCTTCCTTGATGATCTTGGCCGCGGCACGCTTGGTACCAACGAACAGGATCTTGTTCTTGTTCTCTGCCAGCTGCTGAACGAACTTCAGCGCATCGTTCATGGCAGGAACAGTCTGCTCAAGGTTGATGATATGAATCTTGTTACGGGCGCCGAAGATGAACTTCGACATTTTCGGGTTCCAGTAGCGGGTCTGGTGACCGAAGTGAGCACCTGCCTTCAGCAGGTCACGCATATTTACCTGAGCCATGATAGTTACCTTTTTAGCTTCGGGTTAGTCCTCCACGTATCCGATTACCCCAACCTGGCTCCTTATAAAGCAGGAGCAGGCACCCTGGGATAACGTGCCGACACGTGTGTGAATTTGCCGGATTCGTTTCCAGCGGGCGCGTTTATACCATATTCGAGCCGGTAAACGCCATTATTTTTGACGACCGGCTTCCTTGTACCCGGGCCGCAGGGCCCTTAAAATGCCGGTTTGATACAAATCAACGGGAAACCCAATGCAGGTATCGATCAAGACTCCGGAAGAAATCGAAAAGATGCGCGTCGCTGGCCGTTTGGCGGCCGAAGTGCTCGAGATGATTGGCGATTACGTCAAACCGGGCGTTTCCACTGAAGAGCTCGACCGGATTTGCCACGACTATATTGTTAACGAGCAAAAGTGCATTCCGGCGCCGCTCAACTATAAAGGATTTCCGAAGTCCATCTGTACCTCGGTTAACCACGTGATCTGCCACGGCATCCCGTCAGAGAAGAAAATACTCAAGGACGGAGACATCCTAAATATCGATGTCACCGTAATAAAGGATGGCTACCACGGTGATACCAGTAAGATGTGGATCGTCGGCAAGCCCAAACCGGGCACAGAGCGCCTGATCCAGATTACCCAGGAGTGCCTCTATAAAGGTATCGAGCTGGTTAAGCCGGGAACCCGCCTGGGAGATATTGGCCACGTCATTCAGCAACACGCCGAGAAACACCGCTACTCTGTGGTTCGCGATTATTGCGGCCATGGCATCGGCGCGGTATTTCACGAAGAGCCGCAGGTTATGCATTACGGCAAACCCGGCACCGGCCTGGAGCTTCAGGAGGGCATGACCTTCACCATCGAGCCGATGATCAACCAGGGCAAGTACCAGACCAAACTGCTGCCGGACGGCTGGACCGTGGTTACCAAGGACCACAAGCTCTCTGCACAATGGGAGCACACCATCCTTGTGACTGCTGACGGCCATGAGGTTTTGACCAAGCGAAAGGAAGAGTCCTTCTAAGTGGACCAAAGCGAGCTGGAATCCCGCATCAGTAACGACCCCTCTCCCGTCAAGGCGGCCCGGGAACTGTTAGAGGGAAGGTATAATGCAGATGCCGAGGCCTTCCGGCAGGGAGCCGATGTCCGCGCCCTTGTCCACTCCCGGGCCGACACCGTCGATACCGTTCTGAGGCTAATCTGGAACCGTTATCCTTTTTCCGGCTCGCCGGATATTGCCCTGGTGGCTGTCGGCGGCTACGGGCGCGGTGAGCTTCACCCCCACTCAGACATTGACTTGCTCATACTGACTCGCAATGGTATCGAGGACAGCTGGCACGATGATCTGGGGGCCTTTGTTACGCTTCTCTGGGATTTGCGACTGGATATCGGTCACAGCGTTCGCAGCATTGAGGAAAGCAAAACGGCCGCCCGTGAAGACATCACCATACTCACCAACCTGCTCGAAACCCGCACCATCGCCGGCCCGGATGAGCTGCGCTCGGACCTCAGCGAGCAGGTGTACTCCGACGATGTCAGCACCGATCGCAACTACTTCATCGCAAAGCGCGAAGAGCAGCAGCAACGGCACCAGAAATACGGCGATACCGAATACAACCTTGAGCCCAATGTTAAAGGCTCCCCGGGCGCCCTGCGGGACATACAGACCATTGGCTGGATTACCAAACGCCACTTTGGACTGCAGAACATTGCGGACCTGACGCGATTCAGCATTCTCACCGAGGAAGAGCATCAGATCCTTTTCCAGGGTGAAACCTTCCTGTGGCAACTGCGCTATGGCTTGCAACTGCTGGCCGACCGGAATGAGAACCGCCTGTTGTTCGACCACCAACGTGCCCTTGCCCAGATGCTCGGCTACAAGGACGAAGGCAAACGGCTCGGCGTTGAACTGATGATGCAGTCCTACTATCGAACGGTCCTGGCCCTCGCCGAGCTGACCGACGTGATCCTGCAGTATTATGACGAGGCCATTCTCGGCAGCGCGTCCGAAGACGCCATCCAGCCGATCAACAAACGCTTCCAGATTCGCAACTATTATATCGAAGCGGTTAACAACCAGGTTTTTGCCTACGCGCCTTACGCCATCATGGAAATTTTCGTGCTGATGGCCCAGCATCCGGAGATCAAGGGCATTCGCGCGACCACCATCCGCTCTCTGCGGGCGCACCGCCACCTGATTGACGATGCGTTCCGTTCCGATCTGGCTGTGACCACTTTGTTCATGGAGCTGCTCAGAACGCCCCATGCGCTGGATCAGACCCTGTCCGCCATGAAGAAGTACAACGTGCTAGGCCGGTACCTCCCGGAATTCGGCCAGATTATCGGCCAGATGCAGCACGACCTTTTTCACATTTACACCGTGGACGCCCACACCATGCGCGTCATCCGCAACATGGTTCGGCTGAGCGGCACCGAGGCGAGGGACGAATACCCCCTGGCCTCTCGCCTGATCCATCGGTTACCAAAGCTGGAAACCCTTTATATTGCGGGCATATACCATGATGTTGCCAAAGGACGGGGCGGTGACCATTCGGAACTGGGCGCCATGGATGCCGAGGCTTTCTGCCACAGGCATCATCTGAGTGAGCGGGACACACAGCTGATCTCGTGGCTCGTGGAAAACCACCTGCTGATGTCCATGACCGCGCAGCGCAAAGACATATCTGACCCGGACATCATTCATGCCTTTGCCAGGGCGGTACCGAGCCAGGCGCACCTCGATTATCTCTATGTGCTGACCGTATGCGATATCAGCGCAACCAACCCAAAACTCTGGAACACCTGGCGCGCCTCTCTGTTACGCCAACTGTATATCGAGGCCAAACGGGCCCTGCGCCGGGGCACGGAAAACCCCATCGACCGGCAAGAATGGGTGCGCGCCACCCAATCTGAAGCACGCGAGATCCTGCACGCCCAGAATATGACGGATGAGCAGATCGATGTTATCTGGGACACCGTGGATGAGGATTATTTTCTCCAGGACTCAACCGTTGATATTGCCTGGCAGACAGCCGCCATTGTCCGTCACGGCAACAACCCCGACCCACTGGTGCTTATTCGCGACACACGGGGCGGACCCACGGATGGCTATTCCCAGATCATTATTTACATGAAGGACCGGGTTGCCCTGTTTGCGGCAACCACTGCGGTGCTTGAGCAGCTGAACCTGAACATCGTGGACGCCCGGATCAGCTCCAGTGAGGGTCCCTACTCGATCAGCTCCTACGTGGTGCTGGATGAAAAGGGCCAGCCTCTTGGAATCGACCCCGCGCGCAAGGAACGGGTGCGTTTACGCCTGATTGAAGAGCTGGATGACCCGGAAGACTACCCGGATATCATCCACCGGCGCACACCAAGGCAACTGAAACATTTCGCCTTCCCGACGGAGGTGACGTTCTCTAACGACACCATCAACCAGCGCACCGTAATGGAAGTGATCACCCCTGACCGGCCCGGCCTGCTGGCGCGAGTCGGCCAGGTGTTGCTGGAGCATCGGGTACGATTGACCAACGCCAAGATTGCCACCCTGGGCGAGCGCGTAGAGGACGTTTTCTTCGTCACCGACGAACACGGCGAACCCATCCGGGACCCGGCCGTATGCCAGGCCCTGCAGCAAGATCTCTGCAAAATGCTGGACGACATTCAATGAATCCCAATCTGGACAGACTCCACCCCTACCCGTTTGAAAAACTGGCCAAACTGAAGGCCGGCATTAGCGTGCCTGATCATCTCCACCCCATCTCTCTCGGGATCGGCGAGCCGAAGCACCCCTCCCCGGAATTCGTCAAAGAGGTAATTGCGAACAACCTGGACAAGCTTGCCAATTACCCGACCACCCGGGGTACGGATGAACTTCGCGAGGCCATCAGTCACTGGGCAACCCAACGATTCCAACTGAAAGCCGACAGCCTGAGCCCGGCGAAAAACATCGTACCGGTGAACGGTACGCGCGAAGCCATCTTTTCCCTGGTCCAGGCTGTGGTGGATGCCAGCAAACCCGCCACCGTGGTCAGCCCCAACCCGTTTTATCAGGTCTATGAGGGTGCTGCGTTCCTGGCCGGCGCCACGCCCGTATACCTTCCCTGCGACGGCTCCAACGGCTTTATTCCGGACTTTGAGGCAGTGCCGGAATCCGTCTGGCGGGATTGTCAGGTATTGTTCCTGTGTTCACCGGGCAACCCAAGTGGCGCGGTGATTCCACGGGAAACACTGGCCAGGGTTATTGCCCTCGCCGACAAACACGACTTCATCGTCGCCTCCGACGAATGCTAT
This sequence comes from Marinobacter sp. CH_CUG1437-1, assembly GCF_037029655.1. NCBI lineage: Bacteria > Pseudomonadati > Pseudomonadota > Gammaproteobacteria > Pseudomonadales > Marinobacteraceae > Marinobacter > Marinobacter sp. CH_CUG1437-1. The sequence goes on from NZ_JAYMEW010000006.1 coordinate 89,074, forward strand.
TCCGAGCTCTACCCCGACGAGAGCAAACCGCCGGAAGGCCTGCTGCAAACCTGCGCCGCCATTGGGCGTGATGACTACCGCCGCTGCGTGGTATTCCACAGCCTCTCCAAGCGCAGCAACCTGCCCGGCCTTCGGTCCGGTTTTGTCGCCGGTGACGCTCGCATTCTCGAGGGCTATCTGAAGTATCGCACCTACCATGGCTGCGCCATGCCCATCCACAACCAGTTGGCCAGCATCGCCGCCTGGAGTGACGAAGACCATGTTCGGGAGAACCGTGCAGCCTACCGCGCCAAGTTCGAGGCCGTAGTGCCCATTCTCAGAGAAGTCATGGAAGTGGATTTCCCGGACGCCGGCTTTTACCTGTGGCCGGAAACACCGATGGACGATGAAACCTTTGCCAGGGAACTCTCCGCCCAGCAGAACGTCCACGTCCTTCCCGGGCGCTACCTCTCTCGCACGGTGGATGGCCACAATCCCGGGGAAAACCGGGTCCGGATGGCCCTGGTTGCGCCGGTGGAAGAATGCGTCGAGGCGGCACACCGGATTGTTGAATTTGTTAAGGCGAACCAGACATGAAACTGTACGGCATCAAAAACTGTGACACGGTGAAGAAAGCCCGCAAGTGGCTAGATGAGCAAGGCGTTGACTACCAGTTCCACGACTTCAAGAAAGACGGTCTGGGCGAAGATCTGCTGTCCAAATGGGAGAGCGCCGTTGGCTGGGAAAGCCTGTTGAACCGCCGTGGCACCACGTGGCGCAAACTTCCCGAGGAGGTTCGTGATACCATTAGCGCCCAAAGAGCTCACGCGATCATGCTGGAAAATCCGTCCATCATTAAGCGCCCTGTCGTGGAAAACGGCAATGAGGTGCGCGTGGGTTTCAATGCAGACGAATGGGCTGCATGGCTGGCCTGAATCTCAGGGCAACAGATCCAAATTTTAACTCCGGAGTCGGAAGGCGCGAACTTCTTACCCCAACATTCAGAACAGGAGCAACCATCAGATGAGCTTTGCATTCGGTATCGGTATCGGCACCCAGAACAACCAGGGCGAGTGGCTGGAAGTCTTTTACCAGCAGCCGGTCATGACACCCGATAACACCCTGATGGACGTCATCTCCAATGTCCTGGAATACAAGGGCGGCAACCAGGCGATCAGCGCGACCGCCGAACAGCTCAGCCAGCTCGCCAATGCCTTGCGACAGATTGGCCAGACCGACCAGGCAACCCTGGCGGACAAAGCGGCCAACAGCAAACGCCCGGTCGTTGTTACGGTCCTGGAAACCGATGACACAGCTTCCAGCACGCCCGAGGTTTACCTCAAGCTTCACCTGATTTCCCACCGCATGGCGAAACCCCATGGTCTGAAGCTCGATGGCATCTTTGGCCTGCTGCCGAACCTGGCCTGGACCAACGAGGGCGCAATCGACCTGAACGAGCTCTCCGATCGTCAGTTACAGGCCCGCCTCGAAGGCCGCACATTGGAAGTCAAGTCCGTCGATAAATTCCCGCAGATGACAGATTATGTGGTACCGAAGGGTGTTCGCATTGCCGACACTGCTCGGGTCCGTCTTGGCGCCTATGTTGGTGAAGGTACCACCGTCATGCACGAAGGCTTCATCAACTTCAACGCCGGCACCGAAGGCACCAGCATGATCGAGGGCCGCATCTCCGCCGGCGTTATGGTTGGCAAGGGCTCCGACCTGGGCGGTGGCTGCTCCACCATGGGCACCCTGTCCGGTGGTGGCAACATCATCATTGCGGTTGGCGAGAACTGCCTGATCGGTGCCAACGCCGGCATCGGTATCCCGCTGGGCGACCGCTGCAAAGTGGAAGCCGGATTGTACATCACCGCCGGAACCAAGGTTGCCCTGCTCGACGACAACAACGAGCTGGTTGAGGTTATCAAGGCTCGCGATCTGGCCAACCAGCCGGATCTTCTGTTCCGCCGCAACAGTCAGACCGGCGCGGTCGAGTGCAAAACCAACAAGTCTGCCATCGAGCTGAATGAAGAGCTGCATGCAAACAACTGATTCCCCGACCCTAGAACTTGCCATCGACCTGATCCGCCGGCAGTCCGTCACTCCCGAAGATGCCGGCTGCCAGGAACTGATGATGTCGCGGCTGGCACCTCTGGGCTTCACTGGCGAAAACCTGAGATTTGGCGATACCGATAACCTCTGGGCCCGCAAGGGCTCAGAGGGGCCGGTGCTGGCCTTTGCCGGCCATACCGATGTGGTGCCGACTGGTCCGGAGAAGAACTGGACACACCCGCCCTTTGATCCGGTCATCCGGGATGGCTATTTGCTGGGCCGTGGCGCAGCCGACATGAAGGGCAGCCTGGCGGCCTTCGTAACCGCCTGTGAGCGATTCGTGGCCAAATACCCCGACCACCGGGGCTCCATTGCCCTGCTGATCACCAGCGATGAAGAGGGCCCGGCCCAACACGGCACCGTGAAAGTGGTGGAAACCCTCGAAGCCAGGAACGAAAAGATTGACTGGTGCCTGATCGGCGAACCCTCCAGCACCCATGAAGTGGGAGACGTGATCAAGAACGGCCGCCGGGGTTCCTTACATGGTTATCTGACAGTGCATGGCGTTCAGGGCCATGTTGCCTACCCGCATCTGGCCGAGAACCCGGTTCATTCCGTGGCCCCGGCACTGGATGCGTTGGCGAAGGAGTTCTGGGATAACGGCAACGACTTCTTCCCGCCAACCACATTCCAGATCACCAGAATGGAAGCGGGCACCGGAAGCAACATTATTCCCGGTGAGTGCCTCGTGCATTTCAATTTCCGGTACTGCACGGAAAACACCGCAGAGAGTCTGGAAGAACGGGTGGTAGCCGTCCTGGACCGCCACAACCTGAAATACGACCTGCAGTGGCACCTGAGTGGCCGTCCGTTCCTCACGGACAAGGGAGCGCTCGTATCCGCCAGCCAGAGCGCCATTCGCACGGTGACCGGCCGGGAAACCGAGCTTTCGACCTCCGGCGGCACGTCCGATGGCCGTTTCATCGCGCCAACCGGTGCACAGGTGGTGGAACTTGGCCCTATCAATGCCACCATTCACAAGGTGGATGAATGCGTGAAAGCCGAGGATCTCAACACTCTGTCGGACATCTACGAACAGATTCTGATCGAACTCCTGGCATAAAGGTCAAAATCGGAATCCCACAAAAAAGGGTCAGGTGAAGATTCCACCTGACCCTTTTTATTGCGCCATCTTCAGTAATGAGGAGGAGGTGTTTCGTCCTGCTCCGACTTGATATTGGACGGCAAAACATCCTTCAGCTGCTTGTGCAGCAACCGCTTGGCTTCCCACAGTTCACGGATATCCATTTCCTGCTTGGCCACCTGCTCGCTCAGGGTATTGATAACGTCATCCTGGAAGGCCAGCCGGGTTTCCAGCTCATCCAGTCGGGTTTCCAAATCGTTCTGGCTCATCAGCTATTGGGACTCCCCTGGGTAAATCTCTCTAGAATGTGATCGATGACACTGCGTATCCCGCTGCTTGGTCAGTGCTCGGGATAATCTGGTATCATTCCGCTTTTGCCCGCCAGCGCGCCCGTTTTTCGGGGTACTGTCGGTTTTCACCGGCCGGATGTGCGATTTTACCCGATATCCGGTTTTTATCGTTAGCGTTACAAGAATGGAGAAATTTCAGTCAATGCGTAATCCATCCAAAGCGATCCTTTTTTCTCTCCTGATCGCCATTCCCGCACCGCTGGTGCTTGCCATTTTGCTGTCTTTCACCCCAGAGCCTCTTCGCCTGATCGCTGCGGGCCAACTTGTGGAAGCCCTGGGTAGCAACCGTGGCATCGCAGCCTACATTATCTCGCTGATCGTTTTCGGCATTGCGGGCTTCCTGGCCATTGCGTTGTCAGTCAAGAAACCGGCCGAAAAGCAACAAACATCCCGGTCGAGCAACCGTGCACCCAGCCAGAGCCGCGATGACGATGATGACGGCTATGACGAAAGCAGCCCTGAGGGGAACGAGGAAGGCACCGTAAAGTGGTTCAACGTCAAGAAAGGCTTCGGCTTCATCGTGCGCGACAGTGGTGATGAAGTATTCGTTCACTTCCGTGCCATTCGTGGCCGCGGGCGCCGGGTTCTGCGCCAGGGTCAACTGGTACGCTTTAACGTTGTGGAAGCAGACAAAGGCCTCCAGGCCGACAACGTGTCCATCCTGAGCGACTGAATCGCCCGCTAAAAAGAGAGGCAGCCCACGGGCTGCCTCTTTCAGTTCCAGACGACCTGTTGCTCGCCCCGGTGGTCCAATCGCCACCATTTCTCATCCTCTACAGGCTCCCCTTCTGTCCAGTCTCCCGGGCTGCAACGAATCTCGGTATCCATTGCACGCCAGGCACTGCGCGCGCAGTCCAGATCACTGTTCCAGGGCACTCTGGGGCCTTCAATAACCAGTGACGTAAATCGTTTCCCGAAAGCTCCGGGATAGAGCGATATCCGAAGTCTTTCGCCCTCGTAGCGGCCCACGCCCTTGATCACGCGCGTCACCTCACCATCATCGAGTTCCAGTTCGTCCAGGTGATTCTCTAGCCACCCTGACACCGCACCCGGTTCCAGATCACGAATGTAAATTTCCAGATCCTGCACCCGCTGAATCTCCATCCTGCTGATTACAATGCAGCACATAGTGAACCGGCCCGGGTCGCGCTGCAACCCAGCGCTCCAGTTCCTGTCGTAAATCTTCAGCAGAAAGCTGACGCAAGGTGCCGGCCGCCTTACGCTCATGCCAGGCCACCTCTGCCGCCACCCGATGAAGCTGTATCTCTCCCAGCGATGCCTCGATATCGTCAAGAGGCTCCTTGCGGGCCAGGGCCACCAGCGACTGACGTCGCAGAGTGTCTTCCTGCCCGGACAGGGCCACCGCCTCGGCCGGGCCTCTTCGAGCAAAGAGATTGAGCCTGGCAGCCGAGCGCTCCAGCCATTGGAGCATTCCTCCGGGAGTGCTCACACAACGGCTTCGGCGAGAGGCCGCAAACCGGATCACGGAGCGAGGAATCTGGATATTCCATTGCTTCTCTAAGGCGGCCTGATGTGCCGTCAGAATAGCCTGCCGTTGGACAACGCTGGAAGCCGGCATGGCAAAGATGTCGAGGGTACGGCCCAGGCGATGCTGGAGTGTGGCGGCCGAACTGCTGTCGGCGGCCTCGCCGGGACCCAGCAGAAGAATCGGCCCGGCCCATTGCAGCAACAACTCAGAGGCCAGACCATCGGGCAGATTCATCAGCGCAATGAGATCTGCGGGTGAGATATTGTCCAGCACAAGGACCGGCCAGCGCGATGCACTATCACCAAGCTCGCCCTGCACCCGGCGCTCAGGAAGAACCGGAAGATCACTGGCCATGATTTCCGCTTCACGGCGGAGGTCCAGCTCAACATAATCGAGCTCCAGTGTCGGTAGCAGTGATTGCAGCCACGCTGTTTTACCCGAACCCCGATCACCCCGGACCCAGAGCATGGCTGACGGGGACGCCGCCAGACTGATCGCAACGTCCTCCGCCAGCTCAACCCACGCGGAATCAGTGACAACGACAGGAGCTCTCTGGAATTCATCGATCGGAGCCGGCTCCCGCTCTTCGGAAGGATCGGGCCAGCGAGGGACCAGCTCGAAAACTGCCACATAGGCTTTTTCCTGCAGCCGCTCCGCGTGGCGAACCAACGTCGCAAGCAGCTGCGACCACCCTAGCCATGGGGAATTGCTGGTTTCCCTGGCCGATGCGAACCAATACATCAACTGGGATGACAACTGTCCTTCACCACCAACTTCCGTCACTATCGGTTGTTCGCACTGAATGGTGCGGATGAGTTCATCCATATCCACGCCGCAGCCCCGCAAAAAGCGGACAATATCGGGTACAGAGTCCAGCAGGGCAAGCAGGTAGTCTTCAGCGGTAATCACCGAGCCGCCACGGCGTTCAACGCTTTCCCGGGCTCGTAGTAAAGCGGTCTGGCACTGGGGATCCAGGCATCCTTGCCAATCGTCCATCGAACGTCTCCATGTTCTTGATGCATCATCCTGATGCGAAAGCTTTGTTGCGGATTGTTATTGTATCACGCTCTGGCCTCACGCGGCGGCCCGCCTGCAGGGCTCACCAGGTACCAGTGTTTTCCATGCTGGCCCAGGGTTCTTTCGGTGGAAGCGCCTCACCTTTCTGCAAAAGCTCGATAGAGATGTTATCCGGGGTACGGATAAAAGCCATATGCCCATCACGGGGCGGGCGATTAATGGTTACGCCATTGGCTTTGAGGTGCTCGCAAAGCGCATAAATGTCGTCCACCCGGTAAGCAAGGTGGCCAAAATTGCGTCCGCCAGTGTACTCTTCCGGATCCCAGTTATAGGTGAGCTCGATCATCGGCGCCCGGTCTTCTCGGGCACGTGCCTCGTCTTCCGGCGCAGCCAGGAAAACCAGGGTAAACCGGCCTTTGTCGCTACTCTTGCGACTGATTTCAACCATTCCCAGCAAATCGCAAAAGAAATGCAGCGTCTCTTCCAGATTACTCACCCGGATCATGGTGTGAAGATATTGCATGTAGCCTCCTTCAGAAGTGAAGCGAACTGATCATCGTGCCCCGCGGACAGTTTACGGTATTCTGGCCATATGGATGCAAAAACAGCCCCCTACTCTGCTTCTGAGCTGACCACCCCCGAGGTCCGACACCTTGCCTGGGTATGCCAGGCACCTCAGCTGTTGCAGTCACCGCTGACGTTTGAGCCAGGTCGCTTTCTGCCTGATGATGTAACGGAAAAAATTCAAGCCTGGGATCACAACCCGCAAACAGCACCGCCTCTGCTGAGAGAACCGCCCCAGAAACGGCTCGGGTTCTACTTCGAACGGCTTTACCGGGTATTGCTGGAAGATCTGCTGGGCTGGGAAGTTCTGCTTCAAAACCAACAGATACAGTCCAACGGGCGAACCATAGGCGAACTGGATTTTGTCGTGCACAATCGGAATGAAGATCGAATTGAGCACCACGAAATTGCCATCAAGTATTACCTGGGGGTTCCGGAGCACAGCGGGAGAACCCTGTGGTATGGACCGAACGCCCGGGATCGGCTGGACCTGAAAGCAGACCGGATGTTGCGCTTGCAAAGCCAGCGAACCACGCTGCCCGAAGCCAGGGCGCTGCTGGCAGACATGGGTATCAAAGAACCTGTCATGCCCCGCATTTTCATGCCCGGATACCTTTTTTACCCGACCGGAACACAGGTGAGCGCCCCGCAGTCCGTGCCTGCAAATCACCTTCGAGGCCAGTGGTGCTACCTCTCACAGGTTGAATCATCGGACCTTCCCGGTTGGGTGCTCCTGAACAAACCCCACTGGATCGGCCCGTGGCGTCAATACGAATCCCCCGCTCCTGATGCAGTGAATGCCGCACTGGCCACCATCGAACGCGCCGAGATCCCGCTCTTGTTCGCGAAGCTGAAGCAGAATTCCGTCACCGGCCTCTGGCAGGAAACCAATCGCTTATTCGTAGTGCCGGACAGCTGGCCAGGGTGAATGATCAGCGATCAATCAGATCACTTGCCCACTGCGGCAAGTTATCCTGCAAGGCACACCACTGCCCATTTTCGCAGACCGCGACGCGTACGTAAGGCTGATCAAGGCGCGAGTTATCGACCAGGTGCAATTCGTCCGCCAGACCAATGCATTGGCGCAGATTCGCCAGCGTTCGTGGAATCCTTGACTCGATCTTGGCTTCCGGGACGTTGTGGCCGCCGGCTGTTACCCGGGAAGCGACCCGCGCCTTGTTCAGGGAGGGCAATTCCAGATGGAAGTAAAACATCCGAACCCGAAATCCGGCGGCTTTGGCTGTCCCGACAAAATCCACTTTCGAGGGGTGGGAGAAGACGGTTTCGAAGCAGAAGGTCTGCCTCTCCTCAATCAGCCTGAGCCGTTCCCTTTCCGCAATCAGTGCTGCCTCGTAACTGTGCTTTTCGGGCGCGTCCGGCCACATGCTGCGGGCAATATTATCGGCGTTTACCAGCGGAATCTTCCGGCGGGCCAGGAACCGCTCATAAAATGTGGTTTTGCCCGCACCGTTACCGCCAACCAGCAGCCAGAGCTCAGGCTGCGTTGTCACGGTCACTCAGTGCCTCAAAGCGTCCATTGCGAAACTGACCGATTTCCCGGGAGCCATCCGGATATATGGCTTCCAGATAGCCCGGTTTCTCTCCAGACGCCTGATACACCGTACGCCCGCGGCTGATAGAGCGCTCCAGTTCGCCACTTGCCCGGGCCTGATCCACCTCAGCCCAGAGGTCATCGCTGGAAACCGGCTCGGCCACCACCGGCTCAACCCTCACCTGCCGAATACCCTGGAGAATGGCAATCAGATCTTCGGCGCTCACGTCGCCGGCGACGGCACGCCCTATCTCGGCCCAGTACTCTATCTGCTTGGGTGTCGAGCGTCGATGGACCGCACCTTCCGCCGCAGCGTGGCGAACTAATGTGTCGTCAAGACGAACAGCGGTTGTCATGGTGACCTCCAGATAAGATACCTGCTCACTTGCTACAGATTATTGCATTTGTTGCATATCGCTACAACTGATGCAAAACATTTCAATCACATCGCCATGGCCAGAAGGTTGACCGGCACCGGAATCTGCTGCACCCTAATCTGGTTTCATTATGCAACCGGAGAGAACAAGTGAGCGAATACAGGAACCGAGCCGTTGTACTCAAACAGCGCCCCCAGGGTGAAATTCAACAAGGCGATCTGGTGCTGGAAGAGCGCCCCGTTCGCTCCCCCAATGAGGGTGAGGTGGTCGCACAGGTGCTCTGGCTGTCGCTGGATCCTTACATGCGCCCTCGTATGAACGATGCCAAAGGTTACATGGACCCTATCGGCATCGACGAGCCAATTGTCGGCGAGAGCGTTGCCCGGGTGGTGGAATCCCGCTCGGACGCCCTGAAGGTCGGTGATCTGGTCACTTGTTATTCCGGTTGGCAGGAATACGTTACCTTCCCGGGCGATGCGCCGATGGTGTACAAGATTCAGCAGCGAGACAACGTACCCCTGCAAGCCTATCTCGGCGTTGCCGGTATGCCTGGGCGCACGGGGTACTGCGGCCTGATGTACGTGGGTAAGCCGAAAGCCGGCGAAACCGTGGTTGTCTCTGCCGCTTCCGGGCCTGTAGGAACCGTCGTTGGCCAGACTGCCAAATCAGAGGGCTGCCGGGTTGTTGGCGTTGCCGGCGGCCCCGAAAAGTGCAATTACGTGGTCAATGAGCTGGGTTTCGACGCCTGTGTGGATTACAAGGCCGGCAATCTGGAAGCAGACCTGAAAGCGGCCTGCCCTGACGGCATCGATATCTACTTTGAAAACGTGGGTGGTGCCGTGACGCGCGCCGTGGCACCGCTGTTGAACACGGGCGCCCGGGTGCCCATCTGCGGTTTCGTATCTGCCTACAATGCGACGGATATGGCCAGCGTGGAAACCCCGTTTCACGTCTTCAAGGCACTGGACCCGGTACCCGAACACCGGTTTTTCCTGGTGACCGAATGGCAGGACCAGCACCAGGAGATCACCGACATTCTGGCCTCACGGGTCGCTTCCGGTGAACTGAAATACCGGGAAACTGTTGCCGAAGGCCTGGAAAATGCCGTTGACGCCTTCAAGGGCATGCTCAAGGGCCAGAACTTCGGCAAGCAGCTGGTTCATATCGCAGACTAACGAATCCAGGAAGGCGCGACAGGCTGCCTGCTCAGTCGGCAATCTTCAGGAGCACCTTGCCGGTGTTCCTGTTCTCGGCCACATAGGCCATCGCGTCTTCCAACTGTTCGATCGGCCAGGTGCTATCGATCAATGGCTCAATCTGGCCGGCGGCCAGCAGCGGCCAGACATGCCGGTAGAGCGCCTGCATGACCTCACCCTTATCCTCGACCGTTCGGGAGCGGAGTGTGGAACCGATAATACGCTGGCGTTTGACCAGCATGATGCCCAGATCCACCTCGGCCATCCGGCCGCCCATCAGCCCGATCAGTACAATCCGGCCATCGACATTCAGAACCCGCTGGTCTTCGGCAATGTAGCTGCCACCAACCGGGTCCAGAACCATATCGACTCCGCCCCAGGCTGTAACGGCCTCCACAAAGGAACCGTCATTCCGGTTCCAGACACCGCTGGCCCCCAGCTTCCGACAAACCTCCAGCTTGACTTTGTCACCGGCAGTGGCGAAGACCGGGTTACCGAAGGCCGTTGCCAACTGAATGACAGCGGTGCCGAGACCGCTTCCGCCTGCGTGCAGAAGCACCCGTTCGCCCGGTTTCAGTGCCGCTTCGTGGTAAAGGTTCAGCCAGGCCGTGGCGAGCACCTCGGGAATGGCCGCTGCTTTCTCGAGTGACAAACCCTTGGGGATAGGCAAAACCTGAACTTCGGGCACGACAACATGGGTCGCGTAACCGCCGCCCGTGAGCAAGGCGCAGACCTCGTCACCAGGCTTGAAACGGGTTACCCCTGATCCCACCGAGGCAATCCGCCCGCTGACTTCCAGCCCCAGAATGTCGGACGCGCCCGGCGGCGGTGGGTAGACACCCGCCCGCTGCATCAGGTCGGCACGGTTGATGGCTGTCCAGACAACCTCAATTTCAACGTGGTCCTCCGGCGGCTCCCCCGGCCCTTCCCAGGATTCCCAGTTGAGGTTGCCCCCGGTTACCTTGATTGCTTTGATCATGTATCACGTCTCGGCCTTGCTCATATGGGCACAGGATACCCTATGTTTTTCGAGCATTGCACAAATGACGTTGTCAGATGATCAGACGGTAACTTCCAGGTTGGACAACCACACGCTCTGGTATGGCTTCAGGGTGATAGAGCCGGAAAGATCATCGATGGTCATCCCGGAAATCAGGTCCTGCCAGTGATCGGTACCAATCAGATTGATGTCGCTCAGGGCAACCTGTTGCACTTCGTTGCTGATATTGTGAATGCAGAAGATGGACTGATCCCGGCGCATACTTTGGCGCCAGAAACCGAACAACTGAAGCCCGAGATGCAGGGTGAACTGGGTGGCATTCGGATGAAACGCCGGCTGTTTGCGCCGAATGGCGATCAAACGCTTCAGCTCCTGGAACGCTTTGCTGTGATGGCTCAGGGGGTCCGCGAGCTTCTGCTCCAGGTCGTCCAGTTGCCACTGACTGCGGTTGATGGACCGCAGCCGACCGGTATGCTCCACTCGCTCCAGATCGTTTTCCGTCGCCAGCAGACTGTGGATGTAGAACGCCGGAATGCCCTCCAGGGCCAGCATCACGGTGTGCGCGCAGATAAAACGCTGCAGTTGCCAGTGATCCCGCCCCGACTCCGCCGTGCCCTGAAGTGCGTCGTACAGGGCAATATTGATTTCGTAGGGCTGATCCCGACCATCCGGCGTTCGCCGGAAAGAAACCTTGCCGCCAAAAGAATCCATGGTGTTGATCAGCCGCTGCTTTTCCTCTTCCGTCAGCAGACCATCCGTCGGCCGCATGCCAACACCATCATGGGAGGCAATAAAGTTCAGATAGGTGGTGCCCATCTGGGCCGGCGGCATGCTCATCAGCCAGGTTTTCAGGTGCTTGCAGTCACCGGTCACCAGGGTATTGATCAGCAGGGGTGGCAACGAGAAGTTGTAGATAACATGGGCTTCGTTGGCGTTGCCGAAGTAGGTCAGGTTTTCCCGGTTAGGTACGTTGGTCTCGGTAATCACCACGGCATCCGGACTGTGATGCTCGATCAGCAGCCGGAGGATCTTGATCAGCTCATGGGTTTGCTGCAGATGAATGCAGGGCGTACCCGGCTCCTTCCAGAGAAAGGCGACGGCATCGAGCCGGAAAATGATAATACCTCGTTCCAGATAGCGCCGGATGATGGCGGCGAACTCGATCAGAACCTTCGGATTGGCAAAATTCAGATCGACCTGATCCTCGCTGAAGGTACACCAGACATACCGCTCGCCATCGTCGGTCTGGACCGGGTTCAGGAGCGGTGAGGTACGGGGGCGCACCACGGCACTCAGGTCGTCTCTCGGGTTACCCTCGAAGAAATAATCCTTGCCCGGATCCACCCGTTTGCGGAAGTTTTCAAACCAGCGGCTACGCGCGGACATATGGTTGATGACCAGATCCGCCATCAGCTTATAGTCCCTGGCGATGCTCTCGATATCCTCCCAATTCCCATGGGACTCGTTCACCGCCAGATAGTCCATGACCGAGAAGCCATCATCGGAGCTATAAGGGAAGAACGGCAGTATGTGCACCGACGAAATGGAATCCGACAGACAATCGCCGAGAAACCGGTGCAGAGTCTGCAGAGGCTTTTCGTCCGCCCGCTGCACCGTGTCGGCGTAGGTGATCAACACCACATCCGATTCGTCCCAGTTATTCTGATGCGCAGGCGGCGGTTCCTGGTTGGGCGCCAGCCCCATGGTGGTCAATAACTGCTCGGCCAGAAAGTCACAGTCCAGCTCCGGGTAAACCACCTCCAGCATGGACACCAGCTTCGCTTTCAGAGGCTGGGTCATGGCTTGAATTCCTCGTTATCCAGTTCGACCGCCTCCAGCAACTGCTCCTTGATGTCGGGAATGGCGCTTGTGACCCGGTTCCAGCTGGGAATAAAGGGTGTATCCATCGGATTATCGAGGAAATAGGCGCCGGCCCGCATCACGTTCTGGGCAAACAGCTCCACGGCTTTCTCCTCCTTGTGCCGATCAAACGTCAATCCGTTAATAATGGCGTCATTCTGGTAGGTCTCCACGAAATCCAGGGCAATGCGGAAATACGTGGCTTTGATGGTCCGGAATTTTTCATTGGAGAAAATCTCGCCGTTGGTCGCCAGCTTCCGGAACAGGGCCTTGGCGATATCCATGCTCATTTTGGACAGCCCTTTGCTGACATCCTCCGCCGAGAGTTCCTGGTGCTTGTGATCATAGACATCGGCAATGTCCACCTGGCAAAGGCGGTTGGTGGCGTAGTTGCGCTTCATCTCCGAAAGCACACCGATCTCCAGACCCCAGTCACTGGGAATGCGCAGATCATTAATCACATCCGTGCGGAACGAGAATTCCCCGGCCAGGGGGTAGCGGTAACTGTCGAGGTAGTCGAGGAAATCGTTGGGACCACAGACTTTCTTCAGTGCGCGGATCAGCGGCGTCACCAGTAGCCGGCTCACCCGTCCGTTCATTTTCCCGTCGGCGACACGGGCGTAATAGCCTTTGCAGAACATGTAGTTGAAGCCGGGATTGGCCACAGGGTAGATCAGGCGGGCCACTAGATCCCGGGAATAGGTAAGGATGTCGCAGTCGTGCAAGGCAACGGATTTGCTGACACCGGAGGCCAGTACATAGCCAAAGCAGTACCAGACGTTTCGGCCCTTGCCCATCTCCGTCGGCGCCAGGTTCTGCTCCCTGAGCTTCAGGTCGATACTCCTGAGGCGGGGCCCATCGTTCCAGAGCACCTTGAAGTTCTGAGGCAGCTCCGAGAAATATTCCAGAGCGTGGCGGTATTGCTCCTCATTGGCACGGTCGAGGCCAATGACCACCTGATCCAGATAAGGCACCTTGCCCAGCTCGTGCACAATATTTTTCAGGGCCGGCCCCTCCAGCTCCGAATACAGCGACGGCAACACCAGTGACATTGGCCGGGCCTTGCGAAAGCTCATCAGCTCCGCTTCCAGGTCCTCCACGGGACGCCGAACAAGGTTATGAAGGGTTGTGATAATGCCATTCTGGTAAAAGTCGCCCATGGCGGCTCTCCTTGTTTATACCCGCATTCAAACGGGTCAGTACCCGTACTCAAACAGGAGATTGAGTACGCACTCATTCCAGCCTTCAGGGCCGGGCTTGAGGGAGCGCATGGCGTGCTTTGCCGAAGGCAGCCGCACTTCATCGCTTTTGACACCCCGGATTACCACCGGTATATCAGCCGATTCCAGCATCTGCTGATCGTTGGGGCTGTCGCCCAGGGCAATGGCCAACACGGGCGCATCGCCATACTGCTCCCGGTATTGCTCTCTGTATTTTTTTAGCAAGAACCGGGCCCCATCGGCTTTATCGAATATCCCCATGGCATGAAGAAAACGTCCTCCGGCTACCAGTCGAAGGCCCTCCGAGCCCAGAGCCGCCTCAAATTCCGCCAGCTCCTCTTCCGATCCCTGCCAGAGCAATGGTTCGGTCCCAAGCCGTTCTTTGGCCCTCCCGGCTCCCGCCGGATCCAGGCCCGTCTCTGCCGCCAGCTCGTTTGCGGACATGTCGGCAAAGCTCGTGAATCGAGCTCCCCTCTTACGTTGAGCGCCAAGCACCTCAAGAACCCGATCCCGGGTTGCACCAAAATTCACCACTTCTTCTTCGGCATTACCCAGTGCATGGGGCGGAATAACCACGGCTGCACCGTTTTCGACTATGAACGGATCGTTATTTCCAAGCTCTTCCCTCAACGCCCGGATCTCCGGCATGGTTTTGCTGGAGTTAAGCACCAGGGGTATCTGGGCTGCCTTCAGCCTGTCGAGGGCTGGACCGGCGGCCTGCCAACGGTAATCATCGTGATCAAGCAGGGTGCCATCGAGGTCGGAAAAGATAATCAAATGAGGTCGGGCCATGGCCGTTCTCCGTCAAGACTCACGGAACTGCGGAAGACCGAGAGAGTGGTCCTCGGCCACGTTGATAAGAACATCAGCCCTGCCCGGCATTTCAGCGAGACAGGATCGGGTAACGCGTTCATAGTGCATGACGAAGCGACCGATTTCTTCGTCGTTCATGATGCGCAGATCCTGTGCACCACCATGGAGCTCGCCCTTTTCTGGTGCATTACGGATTTTCGTCGCCAGCTTTTGCTCCTGGAGTCGACGCCACTCAAGCACACACTCCATGGAGGGAGCCTTCAACATAACCAGACAATCGATTTGACCAAAAAACGCCTGGTATTCCCCCTTCAACTGCTCATTAACATACCTGCGCCAGACGCCGTCAGGATCCTCGTTCGCCTCCAGGGGATTCATCGGCTCTCTTAGCGCACTGTCTATCTCCGGTCGCGCGCCCAGGCACCAGCCTTCCAGAAGAATGATCTCTGCCCTTCCTCCGAAAACAGGCCAATGCTCACGTGGAACCCTGTCGTCCCTTGATTTGTCGAAGGCTGGAATGGGCGTGGCATCTCCGGGCCCCGCACTGCGCAGACGGTGCAAAATCTGTTGGCCCAACGCCACGTCGTGGGTTCCTGGCACACCCCGGGTCTTAAATAACGGATGTACCCGCCGGGCAAGGGCCTCACGCTCGGCTCTGGTAAGGTAAATATCATCGAGGGAGAAATTGGCAGTGGGGCGATTGCGGTGCCGGAGCAGAATTTCCCGTAAAAAAAGGGTCAACGTGGACTTGCCTGTGCCCTGGGCTCCGTGAATACCAACCACAATGGGCCGCTTTTCCGTATCATGGAGCGCACAGATTCGGTCTGCCAGCGGCAGAATGGTTTTTTCCACCGTTTCGGCGTAGGCGTCGGGCAGGCCCTCCTGTTGAATCAGGGCACTGACGGTTTGTTTTAGTGAGCGATCAGACACGTTGGGTTTCCAGTTTAATGGGTGACTTAAGCGAGACGGCAGCAGAATTCATACCAATGGGAGTATAGGCGTTTTATGAGTGGCAACGATTTTCGAATAGAGCATCGCTACCTGGAGCTCCCGGACAGTTTTTACACCCGGGTTCAGCCCTCGCCTCTGAAAGACCCAAAAATGGTGTGCTTCAACCACAAGCTCGCAGAACAAATGGGCTTTCGCGCCGATGCCGAATCCGACTGGACCGGAGTGGGCGCAGGATCGGAATTACTCGAGGGCATGGACCCGGTGGCCATGAAATACACCGGCCACCAGTTCGGCGTCTACAACCCGGAACTCGGCGACGGCCGTGGCCTGCTCCTCTGGGAAACCATTGGTCCTGATGGACGACGCTGGGACTGGCACCTCAAAGGCGCCGGCATGACCCCTTACTCCCGCTTTGGCGATGGCCGCGCCGTGCTTCGCTCCACCATTCGCGAGTATCTATGCAGCGAGGCCATGTATGGCCTTGGCATCCCGACCACCCGGGCCCTTTTCATGGTGAGCGCCAGAGACCCGGTGCGCCGGGAGTCCATCGAAACAGCAGCGGCACTTGTGCGAGTAGCCGAAACGCACATTCGCTTCGGGCACTTCGAGTTCGCCGCCCACCACGAGGGGCCTGAAACCGTCAAGACGCTACTCGAACACGTGATCTCGTTGCACTTCCCCCACTTGATCAATCTGCCCGATGACGAACGGTACAGCCGGTGGTTCGAGGAAGTGGTCGAGCGGACGGCACGAACGATTGCGGACTGGCAGGCGGTGGGCTTCTGCCACGGCGTGATGAACAGTGACAACATGTCGATCATCGGCGACACCTTTGACTACGGCCCCTACGCATTTCTCGATGATTTCGATGCCGGCTATATAAGCAACCATACCGACCATGGCGGGCGCTACGCCTACAATCGTCAGCCGCAAGTCGGGTTTGAGAATTGCCGTTATCTGGCCACAGCCCTGCTGCCCGTGATGGAGGAAGACGATGTGCGCCGGGGGCTTCGCCGCTATGAAGTGGCCTACAACGAGCGCTTCCTCCAGAACATGCGGGACAAGCTGGGCCTTGCCATTGAGGATGAAGCAGACCTGAGCCTGATCATGGATACCTTCAGCATGATGCACGAGCATCATGTGGACTACACCCGTTTCTTCCGGGCGCTTTCCAACCTGCATAGCCACGGCCATGGGCCGGTGCGTGATCTGTTTGTGGATCGAAGCGTGGCGGACCAGTGGCTGGAGCGCTACGAGGAACGACTACTGAACGAAATCCGCGCTCACGATGAACGGGAATACGCCATGCGCCGCGTGAATCCGAAGTATGTGCTGAGGAATTACCTGGCCCAGCAGGTCATTCAGGAAGCCCAGAACGGGGATTACGAACCCATGAAAGCACTACTGAAGGTGCTTGAGCGGCCCTATGACGAACAACCGGAGAACGACGCTTATGCGGCATTGCCGCCGGATTGGGGCAAACACCTGAATATCAGCTGTTCAAGCTGATAAATCTGGACCAACAGAACGAAAAAGGGCCGGACGATCATTCGTCCGGCCCTTTTCTTTTTTCAGCGACTTCCGGAGATCAGACCGCCTTGGCAGCAATGATCTTCTCGTGCCATTCCGCAGGCCCTGTCTGGTGCACAGACGAGCCGCGGGAATCGACGGCGACAGTGACCGGCATGTCCTCCACCTCGAACTCGTAGATGGCTTCCATACCCAGCTCCGGGAAGGCGACCACTTCGGCGTTCTTGATGGCCTTGGAGACCAGGTAGGCGGAACCGCCCACGGCCATCAGGTAAACCGCGCCGAATTCCTTGATGGCATCGATGGCCACCTGACCGCGCTCGGCTTTACCAATCATGCCGGTGAGGCCAGTCTTCTCGAGCATAGTGTGGGTAAACTTGTCCATACGTGTGGCAGTGGTCGGGCCTGCGGGGCCAACCACCTCTTCACGCACCGGATCAACCGGGCCCACGTAGTAAATGAAGCGCCCCTTCAGATCGACCGGCAGCTCTTCGCCTTTCTCGATCATGTCTACCATCTTCTTGTGGGCAGCATCGCGGCCAGTCAGCATTTTGCCGGAAAGCAGAACGGTTTCTCCCGGCTGCCAGTCCTTCACGTCTTCCGGAGTGACGGTATCCAGATTCACACGACGGACGTTCTCACCCACTTCCCAGGTGATTTCCGGCCAGTCGTCCAGGCTCGGCGGTGTTTGCAGGGAAGGCCCGGTACCGTCCAGGGTGAAGTGGGCGTGACGGGTTGCCGCACAGTTCGGGATAATGGCCACTGGCTTGTTGGCCGCGTGGGTCGGATAGTCTTTCACCTTCACATCCAGAACCGTGGTGAGACCGCCCAGGCCCTGAGCACCGATGCCCAGCTCGTTGACCTTGTCGAACAGTTCCAGACGAAGCTCTTCGGCACGATTGGAAGCGCCCCGGGCTTTTAGGTCGTGAATATCGATCGGGTCCAGCAGGGATTCCTTGGCCAGCTCCATCGCCTTCTCGGCGGTGCCACCGATACCAATACCCAGCATGCCCGGCGGACACCAGCCAGCACCCATCTGCGGGACCATCTTCAGCACCCAGTCCACGACTGAGTCAGAGGGGTTCAGCATCGCGAACTTGGACTTGGCTTCAGAACCGCCACCCTTGGCAGCCACGTGCACTTCTACGGTATCACCCGGAACAATCTTGTAATGGATGATGGCCGGGGTGTTGTCCTTGGTGTTCTGGCGCTTGCCGTCCGGATCGGCCAGCACCGAGGCGCGCAGCACGTTGTCCGGGTGGGTGTAAGCGCGACGGACGCCTTCATTGATTACGTCGTCCAGCGGCATATCGCAGTCCCACTGGACGTTCATGCCGACATTCACGAATACCGTCACAATGCCTGTATCCTGACAGATCGGGCGGTGCCCCTGGGCACACATGCGCGAGTTAATCAGGATCTGGGCCATGGCATCTTTGGCCGCCTGGGATTCTTCCTTCTGGTAGGCCTCATAGACGCCCTGGATGAAATCCTTCGGGTGGTAGTAGGAAATGAACTGCAGCGCGTCCGCTACGCTTTCAATCAGGTCGTCCTGGCGGATTACGGTGGTCATAGGCGCCTCATCAGCTTGATATCGTTATGTCGTGTCATCAGAAATCGGGAGGCGAGAGTTTACCAGAAAATCGGTTTGGCGAGTGATTCGACGGATGGCGAAACAAGGATTAAAACCCGTGAAAAACGCCGACAGAAAAAGGTATCATCCTAACCAAACGATAATAACACCCCAGGAGACGCCGTGACTGACCTCGTCCTCACCGAAATCAAAGACCGGACCCTCATCGTCCGACTGAACCGGCCAGAACGCAAGAACGCCCTCACCCACGCCATGTATACCGCCATGGGCGACGCGCTGGAACAGGCCCGGGATGACACCAACATCCGATGTGTGATGTTCACCGGCACCAGCGAGTGCTTCACCGCAGGCAACGACCTGGGCGAATTTGCCGCAGGTCTGCCAGGTGATTTCGAGCAGACGCCCGTTGGCCATTTTCTTTTACTACTGGCCAGCGCCACTAAACCGGTGGTGGCATCGGTCAATGGCGCGGCCGTCGGCATCGGCACAACCATGTTGCTGCACTGTGATCTGGTGTTCGCCGGCGACAACACGGCATTCCAGATGCCCTTTGCCAGCCTCGGCCTGTGCCCCGAAGGTGGCTCAAGCCTGTTGCTACCTTCCTGGATCGGCCGGGTACGCACCGCCGAACTTCTGATGCTTGGTGGTGCCTTCTCCGCGGAAGAAGCTCTTCGGCTTGGCCTGATCAACCGGGTTTGTGAGCCTGGGCAAACGGAAGCCAATGCCTTCGAAGCCTGCCAGAGGCTCACTGAAAAAGCCCCGGCAGCGATTCGGGCCACCAAGGCGCTTCTGAACAAGCCAACCATGGAAGCACTGCGGGAAACCATGCTGGAGGAGGGACAGCTGTTTGCAGAACGGCTGAAATCCCCCGAAGCCGCCGAAGCTTTCCGGGCCTTCATGGAAAAACGCCAACCGGATTTCTCGCGCTTCGAATAAACGTCGACCAGGCCCCAATTTCCCTGTTGCCGGACCTCGACAAACCGTTATCCGGCAACTATTTTTCTCAAAGGCCGAACTCCAATCGTGCGGGGAGGACTCCAACCACCAGAATCACACTTTTGGCTGATCAACACTTGCCATACTGTCGCTATAGTCAGAGATACAGAAATTGGCTTACAGCGCTGGCTACAATTTCAGACAACAGTTTAAGCAGAACAGGCCACTGACAACGGGCTTACCGGATCAGACCGGCCCCGTCAGCTGCCGAACATAACGACACAACAACAGGAAAAGGTTCCACCCATGTTCAAGAAAACTCTAATAAGTCTTGCCGTGGCGTCTTCCGTTGGACTTACAGGCTGCTTTGATAGCGGCGAGACGGGGGCGAATGCCAATCCGGACTACCAGATCAATAACCCGGATTTCACAGGGAAAACCTGGCCGATTTTCAACCCGATTACCAGCGAACTGCCTATTCCGAATGATCTGATTTTTGACTCAGAGCAGGGTGATGGTACTTTCGGTGTGGGTGATACGTCACCGCCAGTAACAACCGCATTGAATGAATTGAGCGGTGCGTCAACCGTTGCTCCAGCAGTGATCCAATTTAATGGCCAGATTGACCCCGATACCGTGATTTATGGCCAGACGGTTTTCCTGGTCGAACTGGCTTACGCCAGCGGAGACCCGGTTCAGGGCTTAAGCAATCAAGAACCGCCTACGCCAACTGGTTTTGCTACTGCAAGAGCAGACGTTGAAACACTCAGTGGCACGTCTGCGATAAGAATTTTACCGCTGGAACCTCTGAATCCTCGAAAACGCTACGTGGCTGTGGTAACAAAAGGGGTTACCGACATTAACGGGGACGCAATCGTGGCCTCTCCGAGCTATCAGAGCTTAACCGACGAAGCGCAACCGCTTGGCAACCCAGCCTTGGCTCCGGTGAAAGCATTGATCAACAACCTTTGGGAAGCGACTGCAGTAGGCCTTTTTAATGCCGCCAGTATTCCGGTTACTGCAGAGGATATAGCAATAAGTTATAGTTTCACTACTTCAAACGATGAGAAGGTTCTTCAGTACATTGCAGAGCCTGCTTCCTGGTTCTCTGATCAGATCGAAACATTCGTCAAAGTAACTGCTGCGTCTCAAGCGGTTGAAGCCGGTGCCGCCTCATACTCGGAAGTTAAGACCGCGGTAGATGCGGCGTTCGACGCATTCCCAACCTCTTTGCCACCCAATCCAGAATCTCCTCTTAACGCTCTTTTTGCCCCCGGAGGTGCATGCGAAGTTGGCGGTGCGAACGTTAGTGGCCTCGGCGAGCCAGCTGTCAATTGCGTAGGCGTAGCTCTAGCATCCAACTTTGCCGGACAATTGCCGACTCCCCTTCCTGGCGTTAATCGCAATGTGGCAGACGGATCAGGTGGTTTCACCAACACTATCACTATCGACAATTCTACGATTTCTCCGGTAGGCCTAGTATCCGCAGTGGCAAGTGCTGTTCCTGGCTCCGACAGTGTTCTTGCTGCACAAGGCACCGTCTCACTGCCTTACTATCTCGGAGACGATGCGGCTGGAATCGCAGGCTTTGACTCAACCAACTGGACTGCAGACAGCGATTTGGCCCAAGCGCTCAACACAACCTTTTCCGCACTTGGTGTATCTCTGCCGCAAGCGGATCCGACGGTGTCTACTGCAGTCAACTACATATTCCCCTTCCCTAAGGAGTTGAGCACTCAAGAGGTTCCGCTCCTGGCTCTGTACCCTAACAGCGGGGATATCAGAGGAGTAGTAATGTATCAGCATGGCATTACTACTGACCGCAGTGCAGCACTTACTTTTGGCACAGGCTTGGCAGCGCAAGGTTTCGTTGTTGTAGCTATTGATCAGCCATTGCATGGTGTGGCACCTTTCTCCGCAGATGAGCAACTGCCGCTAGCTACTGCACTTTTGATCGGCGGTGGCGCGTCTGAAGCCGAAGCGGATGCTTTGGCACCGCTGGTGGTAGCGGGCAACGTGTCCGATCTTGCGGATGCTCTGGCTGGGGGAACTGCAACACAGGAAAGCACTCTCACAGCACAATCTCTTGTGAATACAGTCGCAAACGCGGGCAGCACAATTCCGGGGCTTGCTCCGGCCACCAACGAACGCCATTTCAATCTATATTCAGATACGAGTGGCACTCCAGCACCCATGGTATTTGATCCAGCTGCACCCGCAGGGACTGAAGGGTCGGGCAGTTTTTATATCAACCTGCAAAACTTCTTAACAGCTCGGGACAACAACCGTCAGAGTGTCGTTGATCAAATGAACCTTCGGGCGACCTTGTTTGGCAACCCCCTCGCAGGCAAGCCTGGCATCACGTTGCCTCGACCGGTGAGCGCCGGCGGTAGCGGTACTGGAATTAATGTTACAGCGGCTGATACCGTGTATTTTGCCGGTCATTCTCTTGGAACTATTACAGGCATGCCTTTCGTCGCATCGGTGAACGAAAATCAAATAGATTCAACGATTTTCACTGCTGCTGACGGAAGCTCTGAAATTCCATCTACTTTCAATGACATTGCTTCTGCCAGCATGTTGACCCCAGGCGGTGGTATTGTCCGCTTGCTCGAAAACTCACCTGCTTTTGCACCGCGCATTTTGCTTGGACTTCAGCAGGCAGCCGGCCTGACACAAGGCGATGCCTCGCTCGAGGCGTACCTCAATGTTCTTCAGGCTGCGATTGACTCAGCAGACCCGATCAACTTTGTTGATACACTCGGCACTTCGACAGATGTTCTTCTGTCAGAGGTGGCTGGCGACACGGTTATACCGAACGCAGCTGATGACCAGCAGTGGGGCATTCCCGCTCTATCAGGTACATTTACGCCGGAGCAAACCGGACTTCCTGTTCCTGTAACCGTAGACAGCTTCAATGCTCCTCTGGCGGGAACAAAACCCCTCACAATAGGTCTCGACATGATTACGACTTATCAAGATGGCAATCATGGGACACCTACCTCCGCCGACAACCTTGCAGTATTCGGTGGCATGCTCTGCGAGACTTATGTAACGTTTGGAGTCGCGTTGGCAGACTTGCCTGCCCTGTGTACAGCACCCTAAGTACTCGCAATGAAAAAGGCCTCCACATGGAGGCCTCAGACAGACGAACCCCGGTTTTACCGGGGTTCGTTGCGTATGGGTTTTAAATTCAGCCGGCGATGGGCTTCGCACAATCTGACGAAGAAGATATCTTTCAAAACCGGAGGTTGGATTCACTTCTTGACTCTTGCAATAAAGAACCCAAATTTCCAATTTGTTGCCACCATACAAAAAGCGGGTCTTTCCATCGAGTTGCTCGGAAATTCTCTAACCTACCTTCACCGCCTTTTCGGAAATATTAGTTAAGTGGTTTGAAGTGACGCGCGTTGTGCGTGCAACCACTCAAGACCTGATTTTCTTAATGTTTGGTCAGCGCCTTCCTCTCAAAAAAACCTCACAGGTAATCTTCGTTATCAGCCCCAAGCATTTTCCCGATCCGGGACGTTTGCGATGGCGTTTTTTCAAACTTTATCGGGAATCCGATCTGCGGCTGCTGAGTGCCGTCTCCCCGGTCAACTCCAATCACCATATCCCGCGCTTTAAGTTGTGGATGCTTGGCGGCCTCCGAGATCGTCAAAACCGGCTCCACGCAGGCGTCCTGGTTGGCAAAGATCTCCTGCCACTCGGCCAGGGGTTTCGCAGCAATTTTTGCCTTGATGGCGGCTTTAAGTTGCTGCTGATGCTCGGGCTTCTGGCTCATGGCCAGGCTTTTCATATCGGAAATACCGAGGGTGTCGCACAGGCGGGCGGAGAACTGGGGTTCTAGGCTGCCTACCGAGAGCCAGCGGCCGTCACTGGTCTGGTAGTAGTCGTAGAATGAGCCGCCGTTGAGCAATGCGCTCTCCGGCTTCTGCTCCTGGCCACCAGCCAGGCAGGCGGCCCCGGCCATGGCGTTCAGCGCAAAGGCCGCGTCGGTCATGCTGATATCAACAAACTGCCCTTCTCCGGTCTGCTGTCGATGGATAACAGCAGCCAGAATGCCCATGACGGCGTGGTGTGAACCGCCGGCCACATCCGCAATCTGGATACCCATCGGTGGCGGCCCGCTGTCAGCCCGGCCGCAGTGACTGCTTACTCCAGCCAGGGAGAGATAGTTGATGTCGTGGCCCGCTCGATCCTTGTAGGGGCCGGTCTGGCCATAGCCGGTGATGGAGCAATAGATCAGGCGAGGGTTTACCGACTTGAGGGCTTCATAGCCGATACCAAGCCGATCCATCACTCCCGGCCGGAATTGCTCAACGACAACGTCATAGTCCTTGACCAATTCCAGAACCTTCTCCCGGCTGCCCTCCTCTTTAAGGTTAAGCCCGAGCGACTTCTTGCCACGGTTCAGAAACCCGTGGGCCGTGCTCACGCCGGCATCGTGGGGTGGCATTACCCGGGTAAGATCCACTCGGTCCGGTGCCTCCACACGCAATACATCTGCCCCCATGTCCGCCAACAGCATGGTGGCGTAGGGGCCGGGCAACAAGGTGCTGAAATCCAGAACTTTCAGCGAAGTCAGAGGACCCGCCATGATAATCTCCTTTTTATTCTCAGGTTTACGCAAATAGCATTCGTTTCCTTCATGCTGCCCGGTTTTGCCAAGCGGGCCAACTGCCGGTTCCTTCATTCCGATTGGCCGTTTCTACCAGTGTGGCCAAACGGCTTCGGTTGCATTGTTCTGCCGGGGTTTTATGATGGGTTTCGTTTTCATGGAATGGCGAGCGTAATGTCCGATCTGACGGTTTCGAAGCACTTTGTACAGGCGGCCCTTGTGGGCGCCGAGCGACTTGGTTTTGATACCCGTGAAATGCTCCGGGAAGCCGGAATCTCTCCCGACCTGCTGCGCATCGAGATGGCGAGGGTCAGCAGTGATCAGTTCAGCCATTTGATGCAGGTGCTCTGGAACCGCATGGGAGATGAGT
Organism: Marinobacter sp. CH_CUG1437-1; assembly: GCF_037029655.1. Lineage (NCBI taxonomy): Bacteria > Pseudomonadati > Pseudomonadota > Gammaproteobacteria > Pseudomonadales > Marinobacteraceae > Marinobacter > Marinobacter sp. CH_CUG1437-1. Next base: position 113,689 of record NZ_JAYMEW010000006.1, read on the forward strand.
TCATGGGGCTGGGGCCCAGAAGGGCCCGAACAGGAACCTTTGCCACCATGTGCGCGTTGGTGATTGACTGCCCCAATCTGGAATCTGTATACCGGCAGGCCTTCCAGTTTTCCCGTCTGTTTGAACCCATGGTGTCCATGGAACTGGAGGTTGGCAAGGACAAGGCTCAGCTCGTAACCCGGATAGAGGGCGAGATCAACGATCCGAGCTTTTTCCTGCGGGAGAGTATTCTGGTGATCTGGCACCGACTGGGCAGTTGGCTCATCGGCCAACCCATCGAGCTGGAGAAGGCCGAGTTCGATTACCCTCGGCCGGCCCATGGCGACGAATACCGGCACATTTTCCACTGCCCCCTGGCATTCGAGTCTGACAGAATCGCCCTCACCTTCGACAAGCGCTTCCTGTCTGCGCCCGTCATCCGCGACAAGCCGGAGATGCGGCAATTCCTTAAGACCTCCCCGGCAGACCTGCTATCCCGTCCGGACGAGAGTAACACCTTTACGGGACGCATTCGGGCGCTGATCGGCAGGGATCTTTCGAAGCCGTTGCCGGATTTTGAATGGATTGCAGCGGGCCTGCATACCAGCCCGCAGACACTGCGACGCAGACTGAAGCAGGAGAATACCTCGTTCCAGGAGATCAAGGATCTGTTACGCCGGGATATGGCTATTTACTATCTGAGCCGGCAGGAACTTCCTATTAACGACATCGCCGCCAAAGTCGGTTTCACCGAACCCTCAACCTTCCATCGGGCCTTCAAGAAGTGGACCGGGGTGACGCCAGGCGCCTATCGTGAAGGCGAGCGTGGTGATCTCTCCGATTGACTCAGGACCCCGAGGGCGCCTGAAGCGAACGGATCAGCTGCCCGAGCGTTTCGGCGATTTCCTGGGCCCTTTCCCGGTTTTCGGCCAGTTGAAGCAGTCGGGAACCGTCCCTCGGATCATAGACCCAGCAAGTTGAAACAGTCGCCTCACAACGCCATTCCACCCTGGGGTTGATGCCAAACACCGACATCGTCTCTGTGCTTCGCAGTATCCGGCCATCCTCGGCGCGCTTCAGTTCCTGAATCTGGATTTCCTCTCCCTGGGTGCCAAGACGGTATTCAACATCGGCTGGCCGATCGAGCCGCACGACCGCCTGATCACGGCGCCAGCCAGCCAATTCGAGCAGGCTGTTGATATGAAGCGTCAGTGCCTCGCGGTCTGAATCTGCCAGATACAGCTTGCGCAAAGACTCGATACGGCCCTCACCCGCCGGCTCAATGACCGCAACCTGTTCACTCTCACCGGTTGCCTGTGGGGCCAGGGCATTCTGCTTTCGGGTCTTTTCAATGGAAGTGATCAACTGCAGGGATTCCTGGTAGTGGGCACCCTCAGCGCCGGCGCGGCTCACATAGGTCTCAAGAGCAGACTGGGCTTCGTTCAGGTGGGAAGACTGCAGCATCACCCGCCCCCGATAAAAATAGTAATCAGCGGGCTTTTCACCTTCCAGTTGCTGCAAGCGGTTCAGATACTCAGCGGCCTCGCCCCAGTTTTCCGCAACCACTGCCCCTTCGGTAGCGAGCATCAATCTGCGAGTCTCGTGCTCGGGCGCCAGCGCCAGCGCGGGCCCGGACAGGAGCGCGGACGCCAATACAGCCCCCAGGGCAAAACAGCGACCTGTTCCAAATAATACTGCCATGGCATCTACTCCTGCTCGTTATCTGCACCAATCGCCTGCTTCTCTGAATCAGGCAGGTCGTTGTCCCCTGAATGACGGAATTCTTCACCCTCGTCCACTTCGGCCTGGTCCATTATCCCCTTCGGCAATTCCTTTTTCACCCGAACACCCAGCTCTACAAATCGATTCGCCTGGGAGATCAGGTTGCCGCGCCCACGGGTCAGGGTGTTCATGGCCGAATCATAGGTTCCCTGGGCAGTATGCAACTGTGTGCCCAGGCGCTCCATCGCCTCAACAAACACCCTGAGTTTGTCATAAACAGCGCCAGCCCGCTCAGCGATTTGCCGGGCATTCTGGCTCTGGCGTTCGTACCGCCAGATGTTCTCAATAGTTCGCAGTGTTGCCAGCAGCGTGGTTGGCGTTACCACAATAATCTTTCGCTCAAAGGCTTCTGCGAAAAGGTTCTCGTCCTGCTGAAATGCTGCCACAAAAGCGGGCTCTATCGGCATGAACAGCAACACAAAGTCCGGGGAATGGAGGCCGTGGAGCTGGCTGTAGTCTTTTTCGCTAAGGGTACGAATGTGATTCCTCACGGCCTCAACGTGTTGCTTGAGCGCCTCCTCCTTGACCCCGGAATCCTCGTCTTCCGTCACCCACTGCTGGTAGGCCACCAGTGAGACCTTGGAATCGATAATCAGGTTGCGGCTATCCGGCAGATGGACAATGACGTCCGGCCGGTAGAGCTGATTGTCGCCGTCGCGATAGCTTCCCTGGGTATCATACTCCACGCCCTTGCGCAGACCGGATTTCTCCAGTACCCGTTCAAGGATCAGCTCACCCCAGTTACCCTGAATCTTCTTGTCGCCTTTGAGGGCGCGGGTCAGATTGGATGCTTCCTCGGTTATCTGGCGATTCAGTTCCTGCAGTGACTTGATCTCACTACGGAGGGCCTGACGATCACGGGTTTCGGTGGTATACACGTCTTCAACCCGCTTGCGGAAGTCCTGCAACTGGTCCCTGAAGGGGTTCAGCAGAGTATCAAGGCTGGTGCGGGTCTGCTGGCTGAAACGCTCGCTCTTCTGCTCAAAAATCTTGTTGGCCAGATTCTCGAACTCCGTCTTCAAGGCATCACGGTTACGCTCAAGCAACTCCAGTTTTTCATGGGCGGATCGGCGTTCCTTCTCAATCGTCACTTCCTTCTCGCGGAGCGCGACGCGGGCCTCGCCCAGCTCGCGGGAAAGCTCGTCCGACTTCGCCTGCAGGCTCTGACGCTCGCTCTCCAGCTGTGCCACGCGCTGCTTGCCATTTTCCAGATCCGACTCCAGACCGGCCACCCGATTTTCGAGGGCGGTTGCATGCTGTCGCCACTGTTCAACGTCCTGCCCAAGTCGACCATTCCTGCCCCAGAGCCCTTTCAGAACGATCAAAAGGATTAACACAACCATCAATCCCGCCATCAGATCGGGCCGGGACAAGATCAGTTCCGTGAGGGCTTCAGACACCTGGTACTACTCCTGTTACGGTTCTGTGTTTGATTGAGGAACCGGTGTTTCCCGGCCCCACAACAGTCTACCCCACGAAGGGAACCTTTTGCCCGGCACGCCGTCAATCAGAATGGCGAGGCACTAAGGACCACGACTGTTTGGCATTATTTTAAAGCTCGGGCATCTGCCTCTGGACGGCCAACGTAATATCGTCTAAAAGGGTAAAATGTTCACTCGCCAAGTGGTTATTACCCTTTTTTAACCGCACGGCGGGCCCGAACCAGATCAGAAACGGATAACAGATCATGCTGAAAGAACTGTGGCGAAAACTGGAGGCGGAGTTTCTGCACAATGACTGCTCCGGCCAGGACAGCCAGGCAGGCTTATTCGGCACCCGTCCGAACGGCAACAAGGACGGCTTCAGAATCCTTCCGCACATTACCCACACGGGCGAGTTTCATCTCGAGCGTCTTACCAACCTGCTGAAGGCGCGGTATGGCAAGAGTTTCGGCATGCCCTCCAGCAAGTCTGAGAGTGACCAGGAAATCCGGGAGCTGATCAGCTTCGCAGCCAGAATCCAGGATCAGGATGTGCAGCGCGAACTATTGCTTTTCTACCTTAACTGCTCCCCGGTAATCCAGGAATACCTGCGCGCTGAGACTGTTCTCGGAGAGGGGAATTTCCTGTCACGGTAAACACTACTGCCCCTTAACCATCTGTAAATCAACCACACAGATTGGATGTTGTATACTTCCCTTCCTATTTATCCGGTTTCACACGCATAGACCGTCACAATAGCTCGGTATCGAGCGTGACAGACTGCCAGCTCAGGGGTTCTTAATGGGTTTCAAATGGTATCGGGCTGGACTGCCTAAGCTTTCCGTCACCACACTTGCAGGCATTCTTCTACTGACGGGATGCTCGGCAGACCGCTATTTCATGGTTCCCAAAACGGATATGAATGAACTCCAGGGATCCATCAAGAGTCAGCGGGCAACTCTCGTTACCATGGAAGAAAACTCAGCGGTCAGGCACGAGCAAGCCATTGCCCAAACCCGCTCTTCGACTCAGACCATACTCGACGCAATTGCCACCCAGGTGGAAAAACCTGAATGTCCGCCAGTGCGGGCCCAGACACAATGCCCCGCAACAGATAATTCGAAAGGGCGTGCAGACCGCCTGAAGGGCAAGGTGATTGTCGGCGAGGTTGAAAACTTCTACCTTGCGGGCCCCGGCCTGATCTACAAGGCTCGCATTGACAGCGGTGCCGAAACTTCCTCGATAGACGCACGCAACATCACTCGGTTCGAGCGGGACGGCAACAATTGGGTGCGCTTTGATGTACCTGTTCCCGGTGCAGACAAGTTTGTAACCCTGGAAAAAGAGATCTCTCGCCGGGTTCGCGTAATCCAGGCCAGCGCCGATGAAGCGGAGCGTCGGGTCGTCGTCGAGCTTCAGTTTTTTATTGGCGATCACCAACAAGTTGCGGAGTTTACACTTGCCGACAGAACCAACCTCACCTACGAGGTTCTGATCGGCCGCAATATTCTGCGTGACGTCATGCTGATCGATGTCGGCAAGGAATATGCAACCGAGCTGCCTGAATCCATCCGCAACAGCAATGGGAACGAATCGTGACCACCCGCTCGCGCCTGCCTTTTTACATCGCCGTTTTCCTGCTCATCTCTGCGGGCATTTCGCTTGCCGTCTGGAGGCACGTTGAGCTTGGCATACCCTGGCTCACGGGCGAACAACGACCAGTTTGGATGGTCGAGGCCCGCATTGATTTTGACGCAGTGGACGGTTCGGTTCTTGCCAGCCTCAATATCCCCGAGCAGCCACCGGGCTTTCGCATCCTGACCGAACAGGCGGCTTCGCCCGGCTATGGCTTTTCCATCATCGACACCTCGGGCAGCCGCCGGGCGGAATGGAGCAAGCGGGAAGTGTCCGGGCCGCAGACTTTATATTTCAAAGCCCAGTTCATTCCGGCCCCAGACGCCGGACCGGAAATCCCGGCGCGCGAACCGAAAACACCGAGGACCTTCTGGGAAGAGCCCGAGGCAACAGCGGTACAGGAAATTCTTAGCCAGGCAGAAGCCCGCTCAAGCACACCGGAAAGCATGACCCGCGAGCTTATCCGGCTGATGCAGCCGGATAGCCGGACACAGAACACAACCCTGCTGGTTTCAGAAGAGAATTACCTGGATCTTCTGGTCGACATGCTCAACCACAGTGGTATTGCCGCCAGAACAGCGGACGGACTGAGACTCGAAGATGCCCGGCGGCGGCAACAGCTGATGCCCTACCTGCAAATCTACAACGGCAAGCGTTGGCTCACCTTCAACCCCAAGACTGCCGAACAGGGCGTGCCTGAAGACCTCCTGCTTTGGCGCCAGGGGGCAGCCTCATTGCTTGATGTGGTAGGTGGCGAGAACTCGGAAGTAAGCTTCTCGATGCTCAGGCAAACGGTTCCTGCCCTTCAACTTGCAACCATGGAATCCGCAGCCAATGGTCTCGGCTTCCTGAGCTTTTACGAGCTGCCCATTGAAGAGCAAAGCATGTTCCGAATGCTGCTGTTGCTGCCACTGGGGGCACTGATGGTCGCTTTCATGCGGATTGTTATCGGCATTCGCACCTCTGGCACCTTCATGCCCGTGTTGATCGCAGTGGCCTTCGTCCAGACAACTCTGGTGCCGGGCTTGATTGCTTTCCTGTCGGTGGTATCCATTGGCTTGCTGATGCGCGGCTACCTGTCCAGCCTTAACCTGCTGCTGGTATCCCGCATATCCGCCCTGATCATCCTGGTTATCTTTATTACCGCAGGCCTGAGCATCATCGGCTATCAGATGGGATTCAATACCGGCATGACGGTCACCTTCTTCCCAATGGTGATCATCGCCTGGACCATCGAGCGGATGTCCATCCTCTGGGAGGAAGAAGGGGCGCATGAGGTCATGGTTCAGGGTGCAGGCAGTCTGTTTGTGGCCATCTGCGCCTATTTGCTGATGAGCGCACCCTTGGCCGGCCACCTCACCTTCAACTTCCCGGAGCTGCACCTTGTTATTCTCGGTCTGATCCTGTTGATGGGTCAGTACACCGGCTACAAGCTCAGCGAGCTGAGGCGCTTTACGCCAATGAAGGCGTACGACTGACATGGACTGGATATCGCCGAGATCGCTCAAGAGGTTGGGAATGCTGAACATGAACCGGCGCAATGTGGATTACATTGCCCGGTACAATGAGCGGTCATCCTATCCGTTGGTAGACAACAAACTGAAAACAAAACTGGTGGTTGCCGAATACGGCGTAAAAACCCCGAAACTGCTTCAGGTTGTCCGCCAACAGCATGAGATATCACACTTCCGGGAAATGGCAGAGGATCTGGCCGGATTTGCGATAAAACCGGCAAAAGGGTCTGGCGGCAAGGGGATTACCGTCATAACCGGTCGGGATGGCGATGAGTACATCAAGGCATCCGGGTCGCGGGTAGATTCTCCGTTCCTGGAACGTCATTTGACCAACATTCTGGCCGGGCTCTACTCGCTCGCGGGTACCCCAGATGTGGCGATCGTCGAAAACCTGGTGGAGTCCGCCCCCTCATTGGCGAAATACTCTCACCAGGGTGTGCCCGACATCCGGATTATCGTCTTCCAGGGTTACCCGGTAATGGCGATGCTGAGGCTGGCCACAACCGCGTCTGACGGTAAGGCAAACCTGCATCAGGGCGCCGTTGGGGTTGGCCTGGATATCGGCTCTGGCCAGGGACTAAATGCCGTTCAGTTCAACCGCCCCATAACCCTACATCCGGACACCGGTCTGGCACTGGAGAATATCCAGATAGAAGCCTGGGATGAGATGCTGGAAATGGCCTCCCGCTGCTACGAAGCAACCGGGCTGGGCTACATGGGGGTTGATCTGGTGGTAGATGCGAACGAGGGGCCACTGCTACTGGAATTGAACGCCCGGCCCGGACTGGCAATCCAGATGGCAAATGGCCGCGGACTGCTTCCCCGACTCCGCGCGATTGAAGCGCTCAAACGTCCACACTTCACGCCTCTGGAGCGTTCACGTTTCGCCATGGAAACGTTTGCCAGTAACTGAGTTAATAGCAAACATAAAAAAACCGGGGCCAAAGCCCCGGTTTTTTATTTCCACGACCCCTCAGGACAGTTCGCCCCGGGCGATCAACAGTTGCCGCTCGTGACTGAGGCCCTTCAGAAGCCCCCAGGTCATGATCAGGAGAACCACCGTAAATGGCAGCCCCGCACTGATAGCGGTTGCCTGGATCGCGCCCAGTGCATCTTCACCGCCGCCAAAGATCAGAGCTGCAGCAATCGCACCCTCGGCAACTACCCAGAACACACGCTGGGCGGTCGGTGCATCAGTCTTGCCACCAGCCGTAATACTGTCGATGACCAGCGAACCAGAGTCGGAAGATGTTACGAAGAACACCAGAACCAGAACGATACCGACAAATGACAGGATTCCAGTCAGCGGGAGGTTCGCGAACATCTGGAACGTAGCCAACGAAACCTCGGTCAGGCCGTTCTCAGCCAGTTCACCAATGCCCTGCTGAATCTGTTCAATGGCGGCACCACCGAAGGCGCTCATCCATACAACAGTGATAACAGTCGGGACGATCAACACGGCAGTGACAAATTCACGAACGGTACGGCCCTTGGACACGCGCGCGATAAACATACCTACGAACGGTGACCAGGAAATCCACCAGGCCCAGTAGAATACAGTCCAGCCCTGGAACCAGGCTTCGTCCTCGCGGCCAAACGGATTACTCAGTTGCAATGCGTTGCCCACGTAATTGGAGGAAGTCACCCAGAGAGTTTCCAGAATTGTCATCGTCGGACCGGCAAATATAACGAACAACAGCAGAATGCCCGCAACGGCCATGTTGATATTACTCAAAATCTTTACGCCACCGTCGAGCCCCCTGAGCACCGAGATCAATGCGAGGGCTGTGACGCCGACAATGATCGCCATCTGGATATTCGTATCTGCACCTGTACCAAACAGGTAGTTCAGACCAGAAGCCGCCTGCTGGGCACCGAAACCGAGTGACGTTGCCAGACCAAAGATCGTCGCGACAACAGCCAGCACATCGATAATGTGTCCAGGCCAGCCCCACACCTTGTCTTTCAGCAGCGGGAAAAAGGCCGAGCGAATGGTCAAAGGCATGTTTTTGTTAAAGGCGAAAAACGCCAGGGAAAGAGCAACGACTGCATAGATGCCCCAGGGATGCAGACCCCAATGGTACATGGTCGCGCCCATCGCAAGATTACGGGCGTCATCTGTGTTTGCCTCTACATTGAACGGCGTCTCGTACCATCCCGTGTAGTAAGCCACCGGCTCGGCCACGGCCCAGAACATAAGACCAATGCCCATACCGGCGGCGAAAAGCATGCAGAACCAGGAAAGCGTTGAGAATTCAGGTTTGCAGTCCTGCCCCCCGATGCGGATTTTACCCATCGGCAGGAAGATCAGAGCCAGGCACACCACCACGAAGATGTTGGCACTGATCAGGAAAAACCAGTCAAACGTCGCGATAATGTCCCATTTTGCCCCGTCGAGCAGCTCTTTGGCTGGCCCGGGGAACATCAGGGTGCCTATCACAAACGCAACAACCAGTATCGCCGTAATCGGAAATACCGGTGCATGGAGATCCAGCCCGAACGGAGTGATATTGTCCTGGCCAGCCACGTAGTCCGTGGAATATTCGTCTTTAACTACCTCGCCCACGTTATGGAGCCTCCTGAGTTGGTAAATCGTTTATTCAGAATCGGTATTCAGACATTACAAGCGCGTTATCATAATGTTTTGAGTTCAAAACATCAAAACCACGATTATTTTGCCGCCTTGATATTAATCATAGACCATGATCGAAAACGGACCAGCCAGATTCGGGACCAATCGCGACAGGATCCCGCATCGTACGACTAAACTCTTCATCAGCTGCCGCTCTGTGCGAGCCGGCTTTTCCGAGACAATCAGAGGACCTCATGGAAAAAACAAAGACCTTTCCGCTTCGCTATACCGCCTATGCACTCAGCATTGCCGGATTTCTTGTCTCGCTTGTGCTCGTCCTGATCCTGAGGGAAGGTCATGTATTTCCTGTAATATTTGGCGCGTTCGCGGCCCTGGGTACCTACGACCTGCTACAACGAAAACACACGGTCAGCCGGAACTATCCCATCATGGCCAATTTTCGTTACCTGCTTGAATCCGTGGGCCCTGAAATCCGGCAGTATTTCATCCAGTCAGACACGGAAGAGCGTCCCTTTTCACGGGAACAGCGCACCATCGTCTATCAGCGCGCGAAGAATGTTCTGGACAAACGCCCTTTCGGCTCACAACTTGGAATGTACGATGAAGGTTTCGAGTGGATGAATCATTCACTTGCCCCCACCCGCCTCAGTAGTAGCGATTTCCGGATCCTGATCGGAAAAAATTGCGACAAGCCCTATAACGCAAGCGTGTTCAACATCTCTGCCATGAGCTTTGGCTCGCTGTCAGCCAACGCCATCCTCAGTCTCAATACCGGCGCCAGGATGGGCGGCTTCTACCACGACACCGGAGAGGGCTCCATTTCCCGCTACCATAGACAGCCTGGCGGCGACCTGGTCTGGGAGATCGGTTCGGGCTACTTCGGGTGCCGCCATAAAGATGGCTCGTTCAACGAGAACATGTTTCGCGAGAACGCCTCAATTGATCAGGTAAAAATGATAGAGCTCAAACTATCCCAGGGCGCAAAGCCCGGTCATGGTGGAATTTTGCCCGGCGCCAAGGTAACGCCCGAGATCGCCGAAGCCCGGGGCGTTTCTGTTGGCGAGGACTGCGTCTCCCCTGCCAGCCATTCGGCGTTCTCAACACCAACAGAAATGCTGGAATTCATTGACCGGCTGCGGGAGCTGTCCGGAGGCAAGCCCGTTGGCTTCAAGCTCGCTATCGGCCACCCATGGGAATGGTTTGCCATCGTTAAAGCCATGCTGGAGACCGGGCGAAAACCGGATTTTATCGTGGTCGACGGCGGCGAAGGCGGCACCGGTGCGGCTCCCCTCGAGTTTATTAATCGGTTGGGAATGCCAATGACCGAAGCGCTCCTGCTGGTTCACAACACTCTGGTGGGTACCAATCTTCGGGAGGACATTGCCATTGGCGCCGCCGGCAAGATCACCTCGGCCTTCAACATTGCGCGAACCCTGGCGCTGGGGGCTGACTGGTGCAACGCGGCCAGGGGCTATATGTTTGCGCTGGGCTGCATACAGGCGCTCAATTGCCACACCGGGCGCTGCCCGAGCGGCGTAGCCACCCAGGACCCCCGACGCGGTAACAAGCTCGACGTAGAGCACAAGAGCCAGAGGGTATACAACTACCACAAGAATACGCTCGACGCGCTGCAGAACCTGCTGGAAGCCTCGGGGCTCAGGCACCCTTCCGAACTCGGCCCGGAGCACATCGTTCGGCGGGTATCCAAAACAGAGGTGCACTCTTATATGGATCTGTTTCCATTCCTGGAACCCGGGGCCCTGCTGGAGGGAAAAACCGGGCTGACGGTGTTCGACAAATACTGGGAATTTGCCCGGCCAGACACCTTTGAACCACCCGAATTTATCCTGAAACTCCGGGAAACCAAGCTGCGCTAAAAAACGGGCATCAAAATCGCCATCGGATGTTTATTTTTTCCATGGGCTCGTGTAGACTTCGCTCCCGCTAAGCCACTGAGAATACTCTCAAGTTTTTCCAGTGGGCAAAGAGCGAATCGGGGCGTAGCGCAGCTTGGTAGCGCACTTGCATGGGGTGCAAGGGGTCGTAGGTTCAAATCCTACCGTCCCGACCAGATTCCGACAAAAAGCCCGGGCCGAAAGGTCTGGGCTTTTTGCTTCAGGGCTTACCGGGAAACGAATTGGTGAACTCGATCTTTCCTCGGGCAAGCCGCAGCATGCCCTTGCGTTCAAACTCTTTCAGCAGTCGGCTAACCACTTCCCTGGCGGTTCCCAACTCCACGGCAAGTTCCTGATGGGTGATAGTCATCATTCCCTGTCCGACCCTGGCCTCAAGCCACTGAAACAGACGCTCATCCATACGCCTGAAAGCGACCTCTTCCACCAGTAACATCAGGTCATTCAAACGGCGTCCGTAGGATTCCATAATGCCAAGCCTGAAACCGGCAGACTGGTCCATCAGCCGGTCAAACAGCCCCCTGGGCACCATAAACACTTCGGCATCCTCTTCAACCACTGCCTCTGCACGAAAGCCATCGCCTGTCATCAGACAACCGATAGACAGTGTGCAAATGTCATCAGCCCCCATCCGATAAAGCACGATGCTGTGACCGGACAGGCCGGTCATCTGAACCTTCACAGTTCCATTCAGCACCAGAGGAAGCCCCTGACAGGGATCCCCAGCCCGGAACAGAATCCTTCCATGCTCAAAATGAAGAGGCTGCAGGCTGCCAAGGACTTCTTTGCGAAGGGGCCCGGACAAGGTTTCAAGAATGCTGTGTTGCACCATCGACTTTTCCATAGATCATCAGATTAGCTCAGCTCAGCGGCCGGCCTTGTGTGACTTTATCACTGAACCGCCAGCGAGCAGGCGCTAAAGTCCGTTCTGTCATCGCATATCAAGCAAGGAGAAAGGATCATGAGCATCAATATGGGATCTGCGGACCGTATCATTCGCGCCATCGTCGGCATTGTACTGCTGGCTCTCGTATTTGTGGGCCCGCAAACACCCTGGGGCTGGATTGGCATTGTGCCCCTGGCAACCGCTTTAGTGGGCAACTGCCCTGCCTATTCGTTGCTGGGCATCAAAACCTGCAGGAAGCAGTAACCATGCGGGCATAAAAAAACCGGGGCAGTCATGCTGTCCCGGTTTTTCTTCAGAGTCTGGCGAACTCTATTTGACGGGCGCGTTCAGCACCTCGAGTACTTCCTCCAGCTCGGTAATCATTTGCCGGATCAGTTGCTTGTACTGGGACGTGTCGTCCTTTACCTCGTGGCTACTGAGTTTCTGCTTGGCGCCACCGATGGTGTAGCCCTGGTCGTAGAGCAGGCTCCGAATCTGGCGAATGGTAATAACATCCGCCCGCTGATAATACCGGCGGTTGCCCCGGCGCTTTACCGGCGACAGCTGGGGAAACTCCTGTTCCCAATAGCGAAGTACGTGCGCTTTTACCGCGCACAGCTCCGCCACCTCACCGATGGTGAAATAGCGCTTCCCCGGAATCGTGGGAAGTTCGTTGTTATGACTGGGTTCCAGCATACGCTTCTACTTTTTGCTTTAGTTTTTGTCCCGGGCGAAACGTAACGACACGCCGTGCACTGATGGGAATCTCTTCACCGGTTTTCGGGTTCCGTCCCGGCCGCTGCTTCTTGTCCCGAAGGTCGAAGTTACCGAAACCCGACAGCTTCACCTGTTCGTTATGGCTGAGAGCGCCTCTGATCTCATCGAAAAAAGCTTCTACCATTTCCTTGGCTTCGCGCTTGTTCAGGCCCAATTCCTCGTACAACCGCTCTGCCATTTCCGCTTTCGTCAAAGCCGCCATTTCTCAACTCCTCAGTGTTGCCCCCAGCTCTTCTTTCAATGCGTCGATCACACCGTTGAAGAGCGAATGCACTTCATCCTCGTTCAATGTACGTTCGGGATGCTGCCAGAACAGGCTCAGGGCCAGGCTCCGGTTACCTTCACCCAGGCTCTCGCCCTCATAGACATCAAACGCACGCAACGCTGTCAGCTGCTCACCGGCATGCTTTCTGGCCACACGCTCTACATCGGCGAACGCTACCTCGCTCCCGATAATAATAGCCAAATCCCGACGAACTTCCGGGAATTTTGAAATTTCTTTGAAATTAGGCACATATCCGGTAACGATTGAATTCAAGAATAGCTCAAACATCAGGATCGTGCCATTAAGTTCAAGATTTTTCTGAACTTGTGGATGCAGAGTACCCAGCCAGCCCACGTGCTCGCCGTCGCGCATCAGTTCGGCGGTCTGTCCCGGATGCAACGCAGGGTGTTTGCTGCCGATAAACTGAATCTCTATACCCAGCAACCTGAACAGACTCTCCAGATCCCCTTTTACATCAAAGAAATCCGCTGTTCTGCGACCGTTTGCCCAGTTTTCAGGATACTGGCTACCAACCACGACACCGGCCAGCATCGGCTGCTGATCAATCCGCTCGCCCTCCCGCAGAAAGCGCAGACCGGTTTCGAATAGCCGGATGCGCGGCTGCTGACGATTCTGATTGTGGGCGACGGTTTTCAGCAGACCACTCCATAGGGTGGTTCGCATCACCGACAGATCCGAGGAAATCGGATTGGCCAGCGCAATGCCCTGACGATCAGGATCCACCAGCTGCTGAACTTTCGGATCGACAAAGCTGTAGGTCACTGCCTCCTGATACCCATGATCCACAAAGAAGTTGCGGATAGCAGATACCGGTCGAACAGCTTCCTGCTCCGGACGCAGACCGAGCGAGCCAGTTGGCTCGGTTACGGGCAGATTGTTATAGCCATAGATCCGCCCCACTTCTTCAATCAGATCTTCCTCAATGGAGATATCCGGGCGGAAGCTGGGCACACTCACCCGCCAGCCGTCTTTCAGGAGCTTTTCCACCCGAAGGCCCAGCCGGGTGAGAATTTCCTCAACGGTAGTACGGTCGATTTCCATACCCAGAACGTCGTTAAGCCGGCGAGCACGCAAGTCGACATGCCGATCCCCGGGGATATCCTCATCGCTGGCAACTTCAACAATTTCTCCAGGCTCACCGCCCACGATATCCATCAGCAAACGGGTTGCCCGTTCCATGGCCTCCCGCGCCAACTTGTAATCGACGCCCCGCTCGAACCGGTGCGATGCGTCTGTGTGCAGGCCATAGTGACGAGCCTTGCCTGCCAGCGTAATCGGATCGAAATAGGCGGCCTCCAGCACCAGATCCCGGGTTTTGGAACTGACACCGGAATGTTCTCCACCCATGACACCGGCAATGGCGATCGGTTTTTCGTGATCTGCAATTACCAGGGTGCCCTGGGTCAGTTCGACTTCCTGGCCATCCAGCAGAACCAGCTTTTCACCAATTCGCGCCATCCGGACAACGATCCCGCCCTCGATTTCATCACGGTCAAAGGCGTGCATGGGCTGACCAAGTTCCAGCATCACGTAATTGGTGACATCCACGGCGGCGTCAATTGAGCGAATCCCGGAACGGCGCAGCTTTTCCTGCATCCACAGGGGCGATTCCGCCTGCAGGTTCACGTTACGAAGAATCCGACCCAGATACCGTGGACAACCTGCTGGCGCTTCCACGCGGATATCAGGCACTTCAGAGTGCACCGATTCCACCGGCTCGATTTCGGGGCTGTCGACCAACATGCTGTTCAGAACACCCACTTCCCGGGCGATGCCCTTGATAGACAGGCAGTCGGCGCGGTTGGGCGTCAGGTCCACGTCAATGGTGACATCGTTCAGCTTCAGGTAGTCCGCTACGTCCTGGCCGACCGGAGCGTCCGCGGGGAGCTCCATCAGACCATCGTGATTGTCGGACAGCCCCAGCTCCGACTCGGAACAGAGCATGCCCTCGGAGGGCTGGCCGCGAAGCTTGGCCTTCTTGATTTTGAAATCACCGGGCAGGACCGCACCAACCACTGCAAAAGGCACCTTCATTCCTTCACGGACATTGGGAGCGCCACAAACCACCTGCATTTCAGAAGTGCCGTCACTGACCTGGCAGACCCGCAGTTTATCTGCGTCAGGATGTGGACCTACCGATTTGACCTCTCCAACGACTACGCCGTTGAATTGACCGGCCACCGGCTCGAAACCGTCCACTTCCAGACCTGCCATGGTGATCTGGTCCATTAATTCCTGGGTATCGATTTGCGGATTTACCCACTCGCGCAGCCACTGTTCACTGAATTTCATGGTTATTGCCTTGTCCTGATGCGGTTATGCCTGTTTGGTTGGATGCCCGTAATCTTGCCTGTTAACGGAACTGGCGCAGGAAGCGCAGATCGTTCTCGAAAAACATGCGCAGATCGTTGACGCCGTAACGAAGCATGGCCAGGCGCTCTACGCCCAGGCCAAATGCGAAGCCACGGTACTCCTCGGCATCGATTCCGCAATACTCAAACACCTTGGGGTGCACCATTCCGCAACCCATGACTTCAAGCCACTTGATGCTGCCGTCGGCTTCCCGCCCCCACTCGATGTCCACTTCTGCAGAAGGCTCCGTAAAGGGGAAATACGAGGGACGGAAGCGGACCTGAAGGTCCCGCTCAAAGAACACTCGCAGGAACTCTTCGACTGTACTTTTAAGATCCGCAAAGCTGACGTTTTTCTCGACCAGCAAACCCTCCACCTGGTGAAACATGGGGGTGTGCGTCATATCCGAATCACAACGGTAAACCCGCCCGGGGCATATCATCCGAAACGGCGGCTTGCCCGCTTCCATGGTACGAATCTGTACCGGCGAGGTGTGGGTTCTCAGCAGCGTACCCGGGTTGAAATAGAACGTATCGTGCATGGCACGGGCCGGATGATGCCCCGGAATATTGAGCGCTTCGAAGTTGTGGTAATCGTCTTCAATCTCGGGCCCCTGCTCGACGGTATAGCCGGCGCGGGCGAAGAAATGCTCAATCCTTTGCAGGGTGCGGGTAACCGGGTGCAAGCCGCCCAGGTCCTGGCCACGGCCGGGCAAAGTCACATCGATGGATTCGCTGGCGAGCTTCTGCTCAATGGCAGCACGCTCAAGGTCTGTTCGCCGGGCATTGATGGCCTCTTCAACCTGCCCCTTGGCTTCATTGATTTTCTGGCCGGCGGCAGGGCGCTCCTCGGCCGAGAGCTTGCCAAGAGTTTTCGCCTGCTGGGTAATCACGCCCTTCTTGCCAAGATACTCAACACGAATTTGATCAAGTGCCTGCAGGCTGTCGGCGCTATCAACTGCTGCCAGACCGTCCTGAACCAGTTGCTCCAGGTTTTCCATTGACCCTGCTCCAAACCAGAAATGGAAGTGCTTAAAAACGTAACTTCAAAAACAAAAATAGGGGAAGAGCGTGCCCTTCCCCTATCAGGAGGCGCCGTCATGAAATCATGGGGCGCCCATATCGATCAGCAATCGATGAAAGAGCTAAGCGATCACAGGGACGCTTTGGCCTTCTCAACAACAGCGGCAAACGCCTGCTGCTCGTTCATGGCCAGATCGGCCAGAACCTTACGATCGATTTCAACGTTAGCCTTTTTCAGGCCAGCGATCAGACGGCTGTAAGACAGACCGTTAGCGCGGGCACCAGCATTGATACGGGCAATCCACAGAGCGCGGAAAGCACGCTTGCGGTTACGACGGTCACGGTACGCGTACTGACCGGCCTTGATAACCGCCTGCTTGGCTACACGGAATACCCGGCTACGAGCGCCGTAGTAACCTTTGGCCTGATTGAGAATCTTTTTGTGACGACGGCGTGCGACCACACCACGTTTTACACGAGCCATACTTTAATCCTTCTACCTGTACTTTCTAAGGAATGATTCTCGCGGCTGGATCAGCACGCGGTCATACGCTTGATAGATGCAACATCCGACTTGGCGATGAGCTTGGTGCCGCGCAGCTGACGCTTACGCTTCGGGCTCTTCTTGGTCAGGATGTGGCTGGTGAAGGACTGCTTGTGCTTGAAGCCGGTGGCGGTTTTCTTGAACCGCTTGGTGGCTCCGCTTTTAGTTTTCATCTTGGGCATTTTTTAAAACTCCGCATTCTATTTTTAAATAAACAATGATGTGCCCCTGAACGACAAATCCCCCGCATGCGCGGGGGACAAGCACCCGATCAGGTTCACTTCTTCTTGCGGGGCGCCACTACCATGGTCATCTGCCGGCCTTCCATTTTCGGCCGCATCTCTACCTGGGCAAGCTCTTCCACGTCGGATTCGATGCGCTGCATGAGCTGCATACCAATTTCCTGGTGTGCCATCTCACGGCCTCGGAAACGGATCGTGATTTTGCCGCGGTCCCCGTTTTCAAGGAAACGTATCAGGTTGCGTAGTTTGACCTGATAATCCCCTTCTTCAGTTCCGGGACGGAACTTAAGCTCTTTAACCTGCGTCTGCTTCTGTTTCTTCTTGGCAGCCGCCTTGGCTTTCTTCTCTTCGAAGATCTTCTTGCCGTAGTCCATTATCTTACAGACGATCGGATCGGAATCCGTAACCTGCACCAGATCAAGGGTAGCCTCTTCGGCCTGCTTTAGAGCTTCCTCAATTGGCACAATTCCGACCTGGTTGCCTTCGGCATCGATCAGGCGGACTTCAGTTGCGTCAATATTCTCATTGATAGGCGCTTTCGGAGTACGCCCACCCCGATTCGTTCGCTGTTTAATAATCAGATCTCCGTCTTGGTTCTGCCTTTGCGTTGAATTTCATCAGCCAACAGCTGTTCGAACGCTTCAAGCGATAAAGTTCCCAGATCTTCGCCCTTGCGGGTACGTACGGCAACCGCGTTATTCTCGATTTCCTTGTCACCTACGACGACAAGATAGGGAACCTTGTTAAGAGTATGCTCGCGGATTTTAAAGCCGATCTTCTCGTTTCTCAAGTCAGCATTAACCCTATACCCCAAAGAATCCCACTTTTTCGCCAGATTCTGACAATAATCACGCTGATTATCGGTAATATTGAGGATTGCCACCTGTGTCGGCGCGAGCCAGGTCGGGAATGCTCCTTCGTATTCCTCGATCAGGATCCCGATGAAACGCTCGAAGGAACCCAACACCGCCCGGTGCAGCATTACCGGAGTTTTCCGCTCCGAATTGTCGGCAACATACTGCGCTCCCAGACGACCCGGCATCGAGAAGTCTACCTGGATGGTGCCACACTGCCACACCCGTCCGATACAGTCTTTCAGGGAGAACTCGATCTTGGGCCCGTAAAAGGCCCCTTCGCCCGGCAGCAGTTCCCAGTCTACGCCCTCACGATTCAGCGCCTCTTCCAGGGCGGCTTCCGCCTTGTCCCAGACTTCATCGGAGCCAACCCGCTTTTCCGGACGGGTTGAGAGCTTGTAAAGGATTTCAGTGAACCCGAAATCCGTGTAGATTTCGTGCAGCATTTCAATAAATGCCGACACTTCCTGCTGGATAGCGTCTTCTTCACAGAAGATATGGGCGTCGTCCTGGGTAAAGCCCCGAACCCGCATGAGTCCATGCAACGCTCCGGAAGCCTCGTTCCGATGGCAGGAACCGAATTCTGCCAGCCTCAGCGGAAGGTCCTTGTAGCTTTTCAGCCCCTGGTTGAAGACCTGCACGTGGCACGGACAGTTCATGGGCTTGATGGCGTAGTCGTGTTTTTCCGACTCGGTGGTGAACATGTCGTCCTTGAACTTGTCCCAGTGCCCTGACTTCTCCCACAGGGTTCGCGACACCACCTGTGGCGTCTTGATTTCCTTGTAGCCATGCTCCTGCTGCTTGCGGCGCATGTATTGCTCGACTTCCTGGTAGAGCGACCAGCCATCGGGATGCCAGAACACCATGCCCGGCGCTTCTTCCTGCATATGGAACAGGCCAAGCTTCTTGCCAACCTTGCGGTGATCCCGCTTCTCTGCTTCTTCCAGACGGTGCAGGTAGGCCTTCAGATCTTTCTTGTTGCCCCAGGCAGTTCCGTAAACGCGCTGAAGCTGCTCATTACTGGTGTCGCCCCGCCAGTAGGCGCCGGCCACCTTGGTCAGCTTGAAGGCTTTCAGTTTGCCGGTGCTTGGCACGTGGGGACCGCGGCACAGGTCGATGAAGTCGCCCTGGCTGTAGAACGAAAGGTCTTCGTCGCCCGGAATGTCCTGGATGATACGGACCTTGTACTCTTCGCCCATCTCTTCAAAGAGCTTGATCGCCTCATCACGGGACATGATGGAGCGCGAAACCGGAAGGTCCTGCTTGGCGAGCTCTTCCATACGCTTCTCGATCCGCGCCAGGTCCTCATTGGTGAACGGGCGGTCGTACTTGAAGTCGTAGTAGAAGCCGTTGTCGATCACCGGGCCGATGGTAACCTGGGCCCCTGGGAACAGCTCCTGAACAGCCATGGCCATCAAGTGCGCCGTGGAATGGCGAATGATATCAACGCCCTCCTCGTCACGTTCTGTGACAATGGCGAGGTCGGCATCATTCTCGATGCGATAGCTGGTGTCCACGAGCTGACCATCCACCTTTCCGGCAAGGGCGGCTTTGGCAAGGCCAGCGCCAATATCGGCGGCAACGTCATGAACGGTTACGGGTTCGGCAAAACTGCGATGGCTGCCATCGGGCAGGGTTACGACGGGCATGAAAAGCTCCTGTTGGTTACTCAGCGGTGATCTATACCAGAGACCACATGGTGACGGCGCGACGCGATACAAACCGCGGGCCGATTCGAGGCGAAGTCTAACAGAAAAAAACCCGGCAGGTTAATGCCGGGTTTCTCGCATCCAGGGCTCTATCAGGCCGCCTGGCCGGCTGCCTCTTCGCGGGCCCTTCGCCGGAGCTGGCCATAGGCCAGAAGACCCAGAAGCGCCAGGGCCGGAATGAACATCAGCTCCTTTGGCGGTCGCGAAAGCTGAACCTGCACGGCATCGATGGTCCAGCCAAACTGGATACCGACCTCTTCCGCCGGGCTGCCAAACCCGACAAAGTCCACCGCCATTTTGTCGCCGTCAGGGCTCAGCTCCAGGCCTGCCTCCATCAGTCTCTGCTCAGGTGTCTCGCCTGCGGGAATCGGCAGCCGCACATAGGTGCTCACCTCATCGCCATCGATATTCATGCCAGATGCCTTGAGGATGATCGGCTGGCCCGCCGGAACCTCTTCGACATACTCCATGACCTGTGCACCCGGCTGGTCTTCAGTCGGCGGGTAAACCATGTCCCACCAGAAACCTGGACGGAACATGGTGAAGGTGATGAGCAGCAGCAACACTGTTTCCCATTTATAGCTCTTGGTAAACCAGTAGCCCTGGGTAGCGGCCGAGAATACCAGCATGGCCGTGACCGCACTGAAGATGGTCACCAGCAGGTCAAACCACCCCGTCAGGCCGATCAGCAACAACTGGGTGTTGAAGATAAACATGAACGGCAGGATTGCGGTTCGAATATCGTAGGTAAAACCCTGCACACCGGTCCGTATCGGGTCGGCACCCGAAATGGCCGCCGCCGCGTAGGCGGCAAGACCCACCGGTGGCGTATCATCCGCGAGGATGCCGAAGTAGAACACAAACAGGTGCACCGCAATCAGCGGTACGATCAGTCCGTTCTGGGCACCAAGGGTGACAATCACCGGCGCCATCAGAGTGGAGACAACAATGTAGTTCGCGGTAGTTGGCAGCCCCATACCGAGAATCAGACTGATAATGGCGGTGAAAATGAGCATGAGCAGCAGATTGCCGCCAGACAGGAACTCCACGAAGGCCGTCATTACGAGGCCAATACCCGTCAGGGTGACGGTGCCCACCACAATCCCTGCGGTGGCGGTCGCCACGCCAATACCCACCATGTTGCGAGCGCCGGTGGCCAGCGAATGGGCCAGATCGAAAAAGCCGTCTTTGGTCAGGCGGGCGAAGTCGCCACGCTTGCGGAAAAAGGCTTTCAGCGGCCGCTGGGTGATCACAATGAAGATCATGAACACGGTAGCCCAGAACGCGGAAAGCTGGGGTGAAAAGCGCTCAACAGTCAGGCACCACACCAGGACCACCACCGGCAGCAGGAAATACAGGCCGGTTTTCACGGTTGGCCCGACCGGAGGCAGCTCGCCCATGTCCTTGTTCGGGTCGTCCTCTTCCAGCTCAGGGAAACGCGTCGCGTAACCTACCAGGGCGACATAGACGGCTACCAGCAGCGGCGCCAGCACCCAGATGGCTGCCTCGCCGAGCAATGTCTTCATCCAGCCTATGCCGTAGTACACAACCAGAGTGAGTATGATCAGGCCCAGCAGCATCACCACCCAGTTCAGCATCCGCTGCGCCATGGTGGGCTTGTTCAACCGCTCGATGCCCTGCATGTTCAGCTTGCAAGCTTCGAGGTGCACGATGTAGACGAGGGCGACGTAGGAAATCATCGCCGGCAGGATCGCGTGCTTGATGACCTCAAGGTAAGAGATACCCACATACTCAACCATCAGGAACGCGGCTGCGCCCATGATGGGCGGCGTCAGCTGACCGTTCGTTGAAGCAGCCACTTCGACGGCGCCAGCCTTGGTGGCTGGAAAACCCACCCGCTTCATCAACGGAATGGTGAAGGTCCCGGTAGTCACCACATTGGCGATGGAGGAACCAGAGATCACACCACTCAGGCCACTGGACACAACCGCAGCCTTGGCCGGGCCGCCCCGCATGTGACCAAGCATGGCGTAGGCCACCTTGATGAAATAGTTGCCGGCACCGGCCCTCTCCAGCAGTGCGCCGAACAGAACAAACAGAAAGACAAAACTGGTGGACACCCCGAGCGCCACACCAAACACGCCTTCCGTACCCAGCCATTGATGGGAAGCCAGCTTGCTAAGACTGACGCCCTTGTGGGCAATCACATCCGGCATGTAGGGGCCGGCAATAGAGTAGGTTATGAATACCGCGGCCACGATGGTCAATGGCAGACCAAGTGAACGCCGGGTAGCTTCCAGCAGCAGCACCAGACCGATCAGCGCAACCCAAAGATCCTGGGTGATCGGCGCACCGGGACGCGTCGAAAGCTCTTCATAAAAAACGTATAGATAAGAGGCACAAAACGCCGCCACAACGGCGAGGATCCAGTCGTAAATTGGGACCGCGTTAACATGACGACCACGGATCATCGGAAAAGACGCGAAGGCCAGGAAAACGGCGAACGCCAGGTGAATCGAACGGGCTTCCGTCGAATTGAAAATGCCGAAATCCAGAATAAACGGGAGCGGTGACGCAATCCAGAGCTGGAACAGCGACCACACAAGGGGAACGATGAACAGAATAACGGCCGCGTAACCGGTCGCCGCCCTGCCCCCGGTTTCGGTCTGCAGGATTTCTTCTACATTGCCGCCGCCAGCGCTACCTCCGTTCGACGGATCGCTCGTTGCCATAAGTTCTTCCTGTAGCGTGAAAGGTTGTTCTCTGGAGGGAAACCCGGCGGGCCTGGGCCCGCCGGTCCGGTTTCAGGTCAGATCAGTCGATCAGACCGGCTTCCTTGTAGTACTTGGCAGCACCCGGGTGCAGCGGCGCACTCAGGGCATCAGAGACCATCTCTTCCTTGTTCAGATTGGCGAAGGCAGGGTGCAGACGCTTGAAGCTGTCGAAGTTTTCGAACACCGCCTTGACCACGGCGTAAACCACATCTTCCGGTACATCGGTGGAAGAAACAAAGGTTGCCGCTACACCGAAGGTAGTGGTGTCTTCGTCAGAGCCACGGTACATCCCACCCGGGATGACCGCTTTGCGGTAATACGGATTCTCTTCGATCAGTGTCTGGGTCGCCTCGTTATCAACGTTGACAATCACGCTGTCACAGGAAGTAGTGGCTTCCTTGATGGCGCCTGAGGGGTGCCCGACGGTGTAGAAGAAAGCGTCGATGTTGCCGTCGCACAGGGCCTGTGACTGCTCGGCGGCCTTGATCTCAGCGGCGAGGGCAAACTTGTCCATGCCCCAACCCATTTCTTCCATCAGAACCTCGGCAGTGGCCCGCTGGCCAGAACCCGGGTTACCAACGGAAACCCGCTTGCCTTCCAGGTCTTCAAAGGTCTTGATGCCTGAACCCTTGCTAGCAACAACGGTGAACGGCTCTGGATGCAGGGAAAATACCGCGCGAAGGTCCTTGTTGGCGCCATCGTCCTTGAATTGGCTGGTGCCGTTGTAGGCATGATATTGCCAGTCGGACTGGGCCACGGCCA
Source organism: Marinobacter sp. CH_CUG1437-1 (assembly GCF_037029655.1). Classification (NCBI taxonomy): domain Bacteria; kingdom Pseudomonadati; phylum Pseudomonadota; class Gammaproteobacteria; order Pseudomonadales; family Marinobacteraceae; genus Marinobacter; species Marinobacter sp. CH_CUG1437-1. Next base: position 136,695 of record NZ_JAYMEW010000006.1, read on the forward strand.
GATCAAGCTCGCCCTGGCGGATAGCGTTCAGGTTGTAGACGGAGCCACCGGTGCTCTCAACGGAGCAGCGGATACCATGTTCTTTACGGTCCATGTTCACCAGACGACAGATCGCACCGCCGGCCGGATAATAAACACCGGTTACACCACCGGTGCCGATAGTCACAAAGCGCTGCTCCTGCGCGGAAACGGAGGTGGAAGCAGCACCCAGGCTGACTGCGGCAGCGACAGCAAATGCGGAGGCTTTCAGTTTCAGTGTCATGTGAGTTCTTCCTTTTTTCTGTTCATTGTAATGAAGCGCCCGCCTCGTGGGCGGGCAAATGGTACGAACACCGTAAAACATAGACCACTTCACACCATAAATAAAGTATGGATTAGCTCGCTAAACGGTTGAGCAGACAACAAAAAAGCCCGCGATGCGGGCTTTTTTGCAGATAATTGCGAGTGTTATTTCGCAGCTCGGGCCTTGGCGAGCATCTGGTCCGGCCGCAGCAGGAACCGGGCCAGAGCCGGCAACAGCCAGATGGCTCCCACCATATTCCACAGGAACATGAAGAACAGCAGGAAGCCCATGTCGGCCTGGAACTTGATCGGCGAGAAGATCCAGGTGACGACACCCAGGCCCAGCGTCACACCTGTAAACATAACCGCCTTACCCGTGGAGCGCAGCGTCTCGTAGTAGGCCTCCTGGAGTGTTTTGCCCTCAAGCAGGTATTTCTCCAGCTTGCTGTAGATATAGATGCCGTAATCGACACCTATACCAACACCCAGGGCAATAACCGGCAGGGTTGCCACTTTGATACCAATGCCGGACACCGCCATGATCGCCTCGCAGAGGATCGACGTCAGTCCCAGAGGTATCACGATACACAGTACCGCGCGGACCGAACGGAAGGTCACGAAGCACAGCAAACTCACCACACTGTAGACGAGAATCAGCATCTTGTCCTTGGCGCCGGAGATAACCTCATTGGTCGCAGCCTCGACACCGGCATTACCAGCCGCCAGCAAGAACCTGTGTTCCTCGTTGCTGTTCTTCTCGGCAAACTGTTCCACGCGCTCAACGACGGTTTCCAGGGTCTCTGCCTTGTGATCCTCAAGGAACACCAGCACCGGGGTCAGACTACAGTCGGTATTGATCAGACCGGCAGGCGCTTCGCGAATGGAAGCATTGATGATGGTCTGGTTGCGGGAGATCTCGTACCACTTCCAGTTGCCTTCGTTCAGAGCCTTGGTGACCATCTTGGAAACATCTGCGAGGGATGCCGAGGACTGTACGCCCGGCGTGTTCTGAAGCTCCCATTGCAGGGTGTCCATGGCCCGCAGCACATTGTACTGGGTGCACTGCTCTTCCGGCGTTTTAACCATCACCACCAAGACATCCGCACTGGTGGAATAGTTATCGATGATGTAGGCGTTATCCTTGTTGTACCGGGAATCCGCACGGAGCTCCGGCGCGCCCTGGTCAAGGTCACCGATTTTGAGATCCTGCTTGTAGTAGAGACCCAGGCCAAGACCAATGACAGCAATCAGCAGGGAGATGGGCGCCACGCCCGGATGCGAGAAGTAGGACATCGCGCGCCACTTTCGATCCTGCTTTTCACCGTGGTTCTGTACGTGGCGGATACCGCCCTTGGAGATACCAACGTAGGACATGATCAACACATGCAGAACCAGGTTGGTGAGGATGACATACGCCACACCAATACCCGCGGCAATCGCAAGGTCCCGGATAACGTCGATCTCGATAAAGAACAGGGTCAGGAAGCCAAAGGCGTCCGAGATCAGTGCCAACATGCCAGGTATGTAAAGGGCCCGGAAAGCCAGACGCGCGGCAGTCACCGCGTCGAAGCCCTTGGCAGCTTCAACGGCCATGGCGTTGACAATCTGAACACCGTGACTGATACCGATCGCGAACACCAGGAAGGGCACCAGTACGGAGTAAGGGTCAAGACCGTACCCCAGCAACCGAAGGGTCCCCAACTGCAGGAAAACGGCAATAATCGAGGTGAAGACCGGAACCAGGGTCCCGGCAATGGCCCGGGAGTACCAGAACAACAAAAGCGTGGTCAGCAGGATGGTAATCCCGGCAAACCATGCAATGGATCCGATACCTTCAATCAGATCACCAACCTTCTTGGCGAAACCGACAATATGAATCTGGATGTTCGGGTTCTGCTCTTCGTACTTTTCCCGGATTTTTTCCTCGAGCTGACGGGAAAATTCGCCGTAATCCAGGGCCTCACCGGTTTCCGGATTTTTCTCGTACAGTGGCGCGTAAACGATCGTTGACTTGAAGTTGTCGGAAATCAGGCGACCAACTTCGTTTGAACGCAGAACATTCTGACGGAGCTGCTCAAGGCTGTCCCGGGAGCCGTCGTAACCGTCCGGTATAACCGTACCGCCCTGGAAACCCTGTTCAGTAACCTCCACCCAGCGCACGTTCGACGTCCACAGGGATTTGAGACCGGAACGATCCACACCATTGAGGTAGAAGACCTCGTCAGTAATCTGCTTCAGGGTCTCCATGTACTCCTGGGTGAAAATATCGCCCTCTTTTGCCTCGACGGCGATACGGACAAAGTTACCCAGGTTTTCCAGGTCATCCCGGTGCTCGAGCATGTTCACGATATAGGGATGCTCAAGAGGAATCATCCTCTCGAAACTGGCATCAGGCTGGATCTTGACGGCGTTGTAACCAAGAAACAGCGTCAATACGGCAAAAAAGATAAGAATGATCGGCCGGTTATTGAAGAGCAGCCTTTCGAGAAAGGGTTCCGCCTTGGGCGTGGTCAGGTAGTGCTCGCCCTTGTCATGCTTAGGGTTGGACATTCAAAAGCCCCTCTATTGTTCGTTCGGTTGTTGCCACATCAGGGCGTTATTGAAGGTTTCTTCCACGGGCGTCTGTAATTTTCGCGCCACCTTCGCCGACAATCAGCAGGTCTGTTCCTGAAATAGGCACGGCACTCATGACGCCCTCCCGATCACTGCGGAAATGCTCTCGAAAGGTTTCTGCGCCATTGGTACTCACCAGCACCGCGCCACCGTTACCCACGAGGGTAATGCGGCCATCTTCAGCAACGACGCCGCTGTTGAGGGTCGCCCCGGCAGAATTCGGGACCATCCGCCAGCTCTTGCCCAGATCGGAAGAGAACAGCATGTTGCCCCGGAGGCCAAACGCGAGAATCTCGTTCACCTGACCTGTGCCAATAACACCGAACAGGGAGCCTTCATAGGGTGCCTCGCGGCGCTCAAAGGTCTCACCACCGTCCACAGAGACGTGTATCTGACCGGCCTCACCCACAACCACAAGGGCTCCACCCGTAATCCGGGTAATGCCATTCAGGTGGAAGTTCTGCCGGTTATCAATTCTTGGCGCCCAGTCTTTCCAGGTTTCACCGCCGTCCATCGTACGCAGGAACATGCCGTAGGCTCCCACCACAAAACCGCGGTTCTCGTTTTCGAACCAGACGTCCAGCAGCGGGTTGACCGGACCGATATCCATGTCCGCCTGAATGTTCTCAAGGGCAAAGTAAAGATCGTCCAGTGCCCACTCGAGGTCTTCTTTTTCTTCCTCAGGCGCTTCTTCGATGCGCTCCTGCATGGCAACAATCTGTTCTTCGCGGCTCTCGATGGCCAGCTCCATGGCCCGGATCCCGTCGATCTGAAGGCTCCAGGTGGCTCCGGCGTCAGTGGTTTTGAGAACCACGCCACTGTGCCCCACTGCCCAGCCATGGGTGTCGGTACCGAAATCAATCGCTGTAAGGGTCACAGAAACAGGAACTTCACCCTGAACCCAGGTTTTCCCCTCGTCATCCGAGTAGATGATATGCCCGCGTTCTCCGACGGCCACAATACGATCACCAACCCGGGTCGCATCGGTTAGAAGATTCTCCGGGGCCAGATCCGTTAGCCGGGCCGGGGTTTCGATGATATCTGCAAGCGCAAACGCTGCAGGGGCAGACCAGACCATGGAAAGTCCAAGGCAGGCAGCGCCCAGAGTCTTGCACATCAACCTTTTAGCCATTCAGATTGCCTATTATGTTGTATTGAACTGTGTCTCTGACCGGCAAAGCCGGGAATAACTGTAAACATACCGGCAACCCTGCGGTTGCCGGTATGTCGGGTCGCCACTTCCTGTGGGCGGGGACGCATCCCTCGACCAACAGTGCGCTAGCGAACACTCCTGCGGCGCAGTGACGCCGGCGAGAAGTAGCGCGTATTGGGGACCTCGTCGGTGAACACGCGGGTGTTAGCCTCTTCTGTGTCCAGACCGAGCACATGATAACGACGGGCCTGAAGGTCATGATAGACGTCAAGAACCGTCCACACACCCGGAAGTTCATAATAATTTTTAGGCAGCCCCATGGTTACACGCCAGAGTTCGCCACGGCCGTCGTACTGGTCAAGCAGAACCGTATTCCAGCTGTCCTCGTCAATGTAGAACCGGCGCTTGCCGTAAATATGGCGTTCACCATCTTTCAGCGTGGCTTCAACCACGTGAACGCGATGGAGTTCCCAGCGGGTGAGGTCCGGATTCAAGTGGGAGATTCCCAGAATTTCCTCGTACGGAAGACCTTTTTCACCGATGCGGTAATTGTTGTAGGGGATGTAGATTTCCCGCTTGCCTTCGTAATTCCAGTTGTAGCGGTCCAGAGCCCCGTTAAAGATATCGGTGTCGTCTGCCGTACGCAGGTTATCGGCCGCTGCAATCGGGGAATCGTAACCCAGGTTCGGTGCCCTGCGCACTCGACGCTGGCCGGCGTTGTAACCCCAGCCGTTCCGGGGATTGATAATCTGGTTCAGGGTCTCGTGAATCAGAATCGCACCACCGGCCAGTCTGGGTGGTGACTGGGTAAACGACAGGTAGTAGAAGATCACGTTGTCCAGATCTTCTTCACCGCCTTCCGGATTATAGTAGTTGAAGAAGGCTTCCTGCTGAGAGGTCACCAGCGAGTAGTCGCCGTTGGTCTGAACCGCCACCTCACTGGAACGACGGGTTACATTAACCCCGCGCCAGCGGGTCAGATGGTTCCAGACCGCCTGCCAGGCCTTCTGCTCGTCATTTCCGTGCAGGATTGGGAAAGGGTAGCCCCCAAATGCGCCATCCAGGCCTTCGCCCTGACCCACAATCTCTGCGTTTACCGCGTTTTCACGGGTATTCTCAGCCACCCAGTCGGGAACGGCATGGGTACGACGAGTCTGATAAACGGGTACCCGGAATGTGGTGGGGTAGGTTTCCAGCATCGCCTTCACACCGTCAGTAAGGTATTCCTCATACTGATCCATGTTGGCGGGCGTGATGGTAAACAGGACTTCATCATCCGGGAACGGATTGATGTGGTGCTGTCCGCTGCCCTCATAGCCGGGAGGCGGTTCTGTCAGCCCACCGGTCCAGGCCGGGATAGTACCGGCACTGTTGCCGGCCTTGGGTGAGCCAAAGGGTGTCAACTCCTGGCCCAGACGGGCCGCTTCACTGGCGGAAACCGCCGCCCACGCAGGCGCTGATGCCACGGAGAGAGCCAGCAGGCTGCCGAGAATCGCATTTTTGTTATACATCATTGTGAAACCTTAAGTGCGTCTGGAAGCCTCTGCGGAGGCTTTTTTATTGTCGTCTGATGGAATTACAGACCTTACTCCAGATTACCCGATCCCAGACTAAAGTCTATCGACCGAAAGTGCGATTTTGTATCTGACTTCAATCGGCAAGGCTCTTGTGCACCACCTCATAGACATCCCTGGACAATCCCGACTTGTCACGAATCCGCTCAAGGGCGGACTTCATCCGGGCACTGTACGACGGCGCAAACTTTCTCCACCGGGTCAGCGGCGTCACCAGACGCGCGGCAATCTGGGGGTTACTGTCGTCCAGGCGACAGACCTGATCCACCAGGAACTCGTAACCAGAACCGTCAGGATTGTGGAAAGCAGCCAGGTTCTGACCGGCAAACGCGCCCACCACAGAGCGAATCTTGTTGGGATTTTTCCAGTCGAAGGCCGGGTGCTCCAGAAGTCTCTGGATGTCCGGAAGCTGACCGGCCTGGTCGCTGGCCGCCTGCACAGAGAACCACTGTTCAACAACCTGGGGATCATCCTTGAAGCGATCGTAGAATTCATCCAGCGCCTGCTGGCGGTCAGACTCGAAGCCTGAATTCACAAGCGCCCGCAAAGCGCCCATCCGATCGGTCATATTGTCGGCGGCGCTCAACTGACTCACCGCCAGCTCCCGGCCCTCCTGGTCGTCAATCATCAGCAACCAGGCCAGCGCAGTGTTGCGCAGGCTACGACGGGCAATGGCTTCCGGTGTCACCTCGTAAGGACCGCCGTCCTGATGGCGCTGGTAGCACGCGATGAGTTCGGCTTTCAGGGCGCCCGCCAGATGGCGAAGTACCGCGTCGCGGGCGCGGTGAATGGCTGGTACGTCGGCGTTATCGGCCAGTTCAATCAGGTAGGCCTCGGAGGGAAGTTGCAGCATCTTGGCCACCAGGGCCTGATCCAACTCAGTGTCGGAAATCAGCTTGCGATAGGCTTCGACCAGTCTGGGTTCAATTTCCGCATCGTCAGGCGCGCCAACCAGCGACTGGATGACATCCACAGCCAGTCTCTGGCCCGCATCCCAGCGATTGAATCCATCCGGATCGTGGCTCATCAGGAAGAGCAACTGTTCGCGACTCCAGGCGTAGCGAACCCGAACCGGTGCGGAGAAATGCCGCAACAGTGACGGGACCGGCCTGGATTCGATGCCATGAAATTCAAACAAATGGGTCGCTTCGGTCAACTCCAGGACCCGCTCCGTCGGGGCATCTGCCTCACCCGCCCCAAGCTGTAACGGCAGCGGCTGGCCGTCCTGCCCCAGCAGGCCCAACGCAAACGGTATGTGTTGCGGCTTCTTGTTGGTCTGTCCCGGAGTATCCGGAATGCTCTGTTCGATGTTAAGGCGATACACCCCTTTATCGGCGTCATAGTCGTCCGAGACATTCAGAACCGGCGTGCCGGCCTGCTCGTACCAGAGCCGGAACTGGCGCAGATCACGACCCGAGGCGTCCTCCATCGCTTTGACAAAATCATCGGTAGTGACCGCCTGGCCGTCATGGCGCTCAAAATACAGATCGCTGCCCTTGCGGAACAGGTCCGGCCCCAGAAGGGCGTGAATCATGCGCACCACTTCTGCACCTTTCTCATAAATGGTCAGGGTGTAGAAGTTGGAGATTTCCATATAAGACGCAGGCCGCACCGGGTGCGCCATGGGGCCACCGTCTTCCGCAAACTGGGCCGTACGCAGCAGGGTCACATCTTCAATCCGCTTCACGGTTGGGGAACCCATATCCGCCGAGAACTGGGAGTCCCGGAATACCGTGAAACCTTCTTTCAGGCTGAGCTGGAACCAATCGCGGCAGGTAACGCGGTTCCCCGACCAGTTGTGGAAATACTCGTGGGCAACGATCGCCTCAATACGCTGGAACGCCAGGTCCGTGGCGGTTTCCTGACTGGCCAGCACGCAGGAGGAGTTGAAGATGTTGAGCCCCTTGTTCTCCATGGCGCCCATGTTGAAGTCGTCCACCGCCACGATCATGAAGATATCGAGGTCGTACTCGCGGCCATAGACTTCTTCATCCCAGCGCATGGAACGCTTCAGGGAATCCATGGCGTGATCGCACTTCTCGGCGTTGCGAGGCTCCACGTACATGCGCAGGTCAATGCCACGACCTGAACACGTTGTGAAGGTATCCCGCTTCTCGACTAGGTCTCCGGCCACCAGGGCAAAGAGATAGCAAGGTTTGGGGAACGGGTCTTCCCAGGTGACAAAATGCCGGCCGTTTTCCAGCTCGCCTCTTTCCACATCGTTGCCATTGGAGAGAAGCACCGGGTAGGCGTCCTTGTTGGCTTCGATGCGGGTACGGAAACGTGCCATCACGTCCGGACGGTCCGGGAAGAACGTAATGCAGCGAAATCCTTCAGCCTCGCACTGGGTGCAGAACATGCCCGATGATTTATACAGGCCTTCAAGACGAGTGTTGTTCTGGGGCTCTATCCAGGTCACCACAGTCAGCGTGAACTGTTCTGGTACCGAGCGAACCACAAGCTGATCTCCGCGGTCTTCATAATCACCCGCGGCGAGCTGGGCACCATCCAGGGCGAGGGATTCCAGCGTCAGGCTGTCGCCATCAAGCTCCAGGGGTGCCGACACCTCATCAGAATCAGGGTTGCGGCGAAGCTCAAGCGTACTGTGCACTCGCGCCCCGTCCTCAAACAGCTCGAACCTCAGGTCGACAGTGTCGACCAGATACGCAGGTACCTTGTAATCGCTCAAATAAATGGTCTGTGGCTGGCTGGTACGCATTGCATTTCTCCAGAGTTCGCGGCCTGCGGACGCAGCATTCATAGCCCACAGACGTGAAAAAATTGGCCGGGCGAGGCGCTGTCAGCCTTCCAAAACCCGGAACCGGACTTCATAGCCGGTGAATTTTCGAATGTTAATCACACCGGTATCCAGAATAAGGTACTGCCCTTTGATGCCCTCAAGAACGCCCTCTACCTCCGGCGTTTTGTCGAGGTTATGGGTTTTGATCTTTTCTGGCCAGATCTGGACGGGATAGCTCAGACCAAGGCCCTCTTCGTCTACTGCCCGGATAGAATCCTCACCGTGGGTCTTCCGGAGCGCATCAAGATCGGCGGCGATCAGTCCAAGCATTCGTTGGCGCTCCTTCGCCAGATCCAGCTCGGGAACGTCGCCCTTGAGCATGGCCCGCCAGTTCGTCCGGTCGGCCACGTGTGTTTTGCAGGCAACCTCGACCAGACCGGCAATGTACCGCGTCGCAACTCGCACCATCGGGATGGCGTCCACCGCACCCTGGTCTATCCAGCGGGTTGGCACCTGGGAAGCCCGGGTAATGCCTACCTTCAGGCCCGACGAATTGGCCAGATACACCACATGCTCCACCATGCAGTGGGTTTCGCCCCACTCCGGCTCTCGGCAGGTGCCAAGGTGATAGTGGCACTTCTCCGGACTCATGATGCAACTGTCACAAGCCGCCAGTTTGCGGAAGCAGGGGTAACAAAAGCCCTGATTGAAGCTTTTGTTGGTCTTCCGGTCGCAGTGAATGCACCGGATCACGCCATCGAAATCCAGGCGCAACGGCCGCCCGATCAGATCATTCAGGGGAATGCGGGTGTCGCCCACGGAAATGGAGTACGCCACAGGTTCCCCCGCCTCCACCGGCATTTTGCGCAGCCGGCCCGCAACATCAATCAGCTCACTCAAGACTTGACCTCAACAAACTGGTCGGGATCAACATCGCCGTTGCCCTGGGTGCGCCGAACCGATGGATCACAGGCAGTTCCCGCCTTGCTGCCCCGGTCGAGATAGCCGGTGCGTTCCTCTTCCGGAATGTTGTGCAGATTTTCGTAGTAGATCACTGCTTCCAGGCTGATTTCACGCTGCTCGGGTGTCAGCTTGCGGCCATCGGGCCATTTTCCGAGCTCAATGGACTGCCGGAGACTCCGGTAAACATTCGGATCCAGTCGCTCGATAAGTTCTTCGTAAGTCATCCCGCTCTCCTGAAAAAACGTTCATCAAAAATGTGGCGGAATCGTTTGACAGAATCAAACGATAATGATTATCATTGCCCCACCAAATGACGACGGTCGTATCATTTGGTCTCTCTCATCAGGAGCTAAAAGCTCTTTTAACGCCCCGCCTCTGGCGGGGCTTTTTTATGCGCCCCTTCTGCGTGTTACGGGCAAAACCACCGCAAGGGCCAGTCCGGCAATAAATCCCCCCAGGTGCGCTTCATTTGCCATACGCCCGAGCCCGATGATTTCCGGGAGCGACGTAAACCCGATCACCATCCATGCAACCGCAAAGGTAACCAGCGCCGGCGGAAACTGGAACCGCGGTGCCGTTCGCTGGCTCAACCAGCAATAGCCCAGAATCCCATAAACAACCCCCGATAGCCCACCGAAAAGAGGTCCGGACACGAAATACTGCAAGCCGTTGGAGATCAGGCTCGTGATCACAAACAGGGTGATCAATCTGGCCCGACCGTCGAACCATTCGATCTGGCTGCCAAGAAACCAGAGCATCACGGAGTTGAAAATGATATGGGTCCAACTAAAGTGCAGAAAATCCGGCGTGAGCAGTCGCCAGATCTGGCCACTGGCCAGGGTCGCGGTTAACGCGTCGATGCGACCGGCCAACGTACTCCAATCATAATCCCGGGGGTCAATCATCATCAGGCTGGCCGCCAGTTCATTCTGACCCATGGCCGTGAGCCAGACCATGGCCACGGCAAAGACAATGATCCCGAGGACCAGCGGCGCGTGCCTCGGTGAAGGCTGCCAGCGCCCGCCAACAAACACCGGCGACCGATTCTGGCGGTCCACAGCTTGCCTGATTTCGGGCTCCGCCATGAAGCGGTCCAGGGCGGAAAGCACGGGTTCAGCATGGGCAGGGTCTTCCAGCCAGAGCACCTGGAATCCTCCCTCTTCCGTGATCCGGTGCGCCACACCCTGGCCGCTCAGCCAACGACTGAAGCCAGCCAGGTTCACCGTGGTATCCAACTGCTTGACTCGGTACACCGCTTACTCCGCCTCCGGGATTGGTTCAGCCGAAACGCATGGTTTAGCGCGCGACACTGTCTTCGCTGGTGGGATAGTCCGGTTGTTCCGGCCTTTCCACATCTACCCAGACAAACTTGTCACGGGAAAGTGCCCGCTCGCCATCCATCCGGTAGGCCACCAGCCGGCCATACTTCACGGCACTGTAGTCAATGCAGGCAACGTTGGGCTTGAGCGGCGCCGGCTCACCTTCCATCCAGTAGTGACCAACAAACACCGGCGGCGCATCCAGGGGATAACTGATCAGCTGCCTACGCTCCGCATCGGTCAATACCCGGCTTGCCACTTCCGGAGGCAGCGGGTCTGGCTGAAAGACAACATCGGAATAGGTGTGTGGATCGTCAGCCCAGAACTTGGTTCGGAAAAACTCACGCACATAGCCGTCCCGACCGGTGATGGCCATACCCTCGGGGAGCCTGAGATCCGTTCCGCGCAGAAGGGTATCCATAACCTGCCCGGCAAAGGACTCAATAGCAGCAGAAGCGTGCAGGAAATCCTCATCAATGCAGGCACCACCCTGCACCTGTTTGAATTTTTCGATCAGATCGCCGTCCCAGCAGGCGTGTACAACACGGAAATCCTCATCGTCGATGAACAGTGGTATGGTGTAGAACCACTCGAGAAACTCATTCCACTCGTATGGATGGGCCTCGAACTGTTCCAGAGTTTCCCGGATCAGACGGTTATGTCGGGCGTTGTGCTCACGCAGGAAGGTTTTGCCGCTGCCCGGCCGCGCCCGCGTGCAGTAGCCCAGGGCATTGTACTCATGATTGCCCATGACAATGCGCGCCGAACCATGCTCCACCATGTCCCGCACAAGGTGCAGCGCCTCGCGAATCCGCGGGCCACGGTCAATGATGTCGCCGATAAAGATGGCCTGACGACGCGGGTGCTGATAAACCCCGTTAACTTTGCGGTAGCCCATCTGGTCCAGCAATCTGGCCAGGGTATGGGCGCAGCCGTGAATATCACCAATGATGTCGTAACCGCGACTTGCGGTCGATTTTGTTGCAGCCATGATCAACTCGCTGAAATCTCACTAGCCCAGCCAAGCTTGTCACGGCAGGTGGCGTAGAAATTGTGGTCAGTGGGGTGAATCAACCGGATCTTGAACGGCTTTTTGGTGATGCGAATGATATCGCCCGGCGCGCAGGCAATGTTCATCTGGCCGTCAAAGCTGATTTGCGGATAGGTTTCATTGGTCTCCCCGATCACCAGCTTGATCTCACTCTTGCCATCGACAACGATCGGCCGGCTACTGAGAGTGTGGGGAAACATGGGCACCAGGACAATGGCATCGAGCTTGGGATGCATGATAGGGCCGCCAGCGGAGAGCGAGTAGGCGGTAGACCCGGTCGGCGTGGAGACGATCAGGCCATCCGAACGCTGGCTGTAAACAAAATGACCGTCAATAAACAGATCGAAACCAATCATCCGGGTGGATTTACCCGGATGCAGCACCACATCATTCAGGGCGGTACCGAACCCCAGAGGCTGGCCATTACGCTCCACGTTACCATCCAGCAGGAACCGGGTCTCCTCCATGTACTCGCCTTCCAGAACTTTACCGAGGCGCTCCTCAAGATCGGAGGGCGATATGTCGGTCAGAAAGCCCAGGCGGCCACGATTGACCCCAAGCAGGGGAATCTTGGACTTGGCCAGCTCACGGGCGGCGCCCAGAAGACTGCCATCACCGCCGACCACGATCACCAGATCACAGATCTCGCCCAGCAGTTTTTTGCTCGCCACCTGCAGGCCATGCCCGGGCAACATGCTGGCGGTGTCTTCCTCAAGAATGACGTGGTAGTTGTTGGTGATCAGGTACTGTTTGAGCTGGCGCAGTGACTCGACCACTTTCACGCTGCCCATACGACCAATCACACCAATGTTCCTGAACTGATCCATGAAGTTTCCTGTGGTGTCGGAATGCGGTGGGGACGAACGAAACCGTTACCCCGGGGACAATCTGGCGTACAGTTTAACGAAAGTCACCCCGATACTGAAAAAGTTCCGGCCTCAGGCCTGGTGTTTCTCGCACCGGTCATCAATACCCGGACGGAACTCCGACGGCTGGCTGATTCGAAGAATGGGCTCGCCACACGGCTTGCCGTCCTCGTTTTCATGGCCACAGACGGGGTTCTCGTAATGCTCGAGCCACTCCCGATAGGCAGGTTCGTTCATACCGCAGCGTTCCGCTGCGTAGGCGGTAGGATTGCTAAAGTATGTATCAATATCTTTGAAAGGCAGCGTCACATGGCCGACGCCGGGCTGGTAGGCCACCAGAAACACGGACTGGCGTTTGAGGTGGTCCATGATGGAGTCTTCCGGCGGCTCCCGATTGCGCAGCTCGTGGTTCTCCTCCTCGAGGGCAACGATTTTCTCGTCCCTCAGTTCCAGCTCCCGCTGGCGCCGCTCCAGCTGTTCCCGGAGCAGCAGGAGTTCTGCGCTCGCGTTTGAATCCTCGCGCTGTTTTTCCTCACCAACGGCAGCCATCTGCTCCTGCATGGCGAGGTACTGTTCGTTTCGCTCCGACAAGCGCTTTTTGAGCTGCTCATTGCTCAGGCGCTGACGCTCGTACTTCTGCTCGAGATCGGCAATATCACTGCGTAAACCCTGGATTTCCAGCCGATGTTCGCGCTGGATGTCCGAGAGGGCATCGCGGTGAACACTCTGCAGGGTCTTGATCCGAAGGCGCTGTTCCCGGATGAGTTGCGCCAGACGGGAGCGATCCGCCGCCGCAGCCGACTCCTCCCGCTCGGAGGAATCTTCCGCCTGTTCGCTCAGAACCGGAATATTCTCTTCCTGAACAGGCTCCACTTTCCGGAATTTCAGGCTGTTGGCTTCAACCGCTTTGCGGATCGCCTGGAAATGGTTGTTCCCGGGCGTCATGTCCGGGTCCCAGAGATCCTCCTTGAACTTGGGGTCAGGGCATTGACTCCGGCAAACCAGCCGGATCGCACCACCACCCATGTCAGGCCCTTTGGCGCCTGTTCTGGCTAACTCTTCAATAGGTAGGTTCCAATGGCTGTCTGCCCGACCTTCCTCATCAAACCAGATTTTGAAGAAAACCAGGGCCTGCACCTTGAGGTCAGGACTCAGCTCAACCAATACAGCCCTGACCTCGGTTTCGGCGAGATCGGACAGCCCTACATAGCCATCCAGGAAGGCCCCGAATTCGGTAGCCCGCATCTCGCGGGCCACCTGGTTCCCTTCCACAAAAAATACCGCCGAATACCCATCGGTTGCCTGGTCGGCAGACACCATTGCACGCTCTCCACAAATCGTCGATTCGACACCACACGACAGAACCCCGAAAGGTGTTCCATCTGATCGTGATGCCGCCCCTGCTATGCCGACAATCCTGAGGCAGCATAGAAGGGACAAGCAGTCAGACCCAAAGCTATTAGTCTAGCCAGACAATCGTGTCTGCACAGGGAAAAACTGCAACGATTTGTGATCGTGTTTACGCTCAGAGCTCTGCAGCCAGACGACTACCCTGATTGATCGCCCGCTTGGCATCCAGTTCTGCAGCCACATCCGAACCACCAATCAGGTGTACCGGCACGCCAGCAGCCTCCAGATCGCTCTGCAGCTCACGCAGCGGCTCCTGACCCGCGCACACGATGATGGTGTCCACAGGCAGCACACGGTCTTCGCCCTGCTCTGCGCCTTTCGGCGTGACCGTTATGTGCAATCCCTCATCGTCTATCTTGCGGTAGGTCACACCCGGCACCATCTGTACCTGGCGGTTTTTCAGGGAGGTACGGTGAATCCATCCGGTGGTCTTGCCCAGATTCTTGCCCACCTTCGATGCTTTACGCTGCAGCAGGTAGACCTCACGGGCAGGCTCCGGCACCTCGGGCTCAACACCCTGAATACCGCCCCGGTGCTCCACACTCAGATCCACGCCCCACTCACGCATGAAGTGATCAGTGTCGACAGCGGCCGATGTACCCTTGTGGACGATAAACTCGGAGACGTCGAAGCCGATACCACCGGCACCAATCACCGCCACTTTCTGCCCAACCGGCTTGCGCTCCAGCAGCGCATCCAGATAACCGATCACTTTCGGATGATCGATGCCTTCAATTTCAGGAGTACGCGGCTTGACGCCGGTCGCCAGGATCACCTCATCAAAGCCGCCGGCCTTGAGATCCTCGGCGCTGACACGGGTGTTCAGCCGGACATCCACCTGGTGCTTGTCGAGCATCACCCGGAAATAACGCAAGGTCTCGTAAAACTCTTCTTTGCCGGGTATCAGCTTGGCAACATTGAACTGGCCGCCAATCTCACTGCCGGCATCGAACAGTGTCACCTTATGGCCGCGTTCTGCAGCCACCGTGGCAAACGCCAACCCGGCAGGGCCGGCACCCACGACCGCGATAGACTTGGGCGCAGCGGTCTTCACATAGGTCAGTTCGGTTTCGTGACAGGCGCGGGGATTGACCAGACACGATGTCAGCTTGCCGCTGAAGGTGTGATCAAGACAGGCCTGGTTGCAGCCGATACAGGTGTTGATCTCATCAGCGCGGTCCTCGGCTGCCTTCAGTACCAGGTCGGCATCTGCGAGGAACGGCCGGGCCATGGACACCATATCGGCATCACCCTCGGCCAGAATCTTTTCGGCCACGTCCGGCATGTTGATCCGGTTGGTGGTGACCAATGGAATGCTCACCTCCCCTTTCAGGCGCGCCGTCACCTTGGTAAAGGCCCCGCGGGGAACCGACGTGGCAATGGTGGGCACCCGGGCCTCGTGCCAGCCGATGCCGGTGTTGATAATGGTCGCACCCGCCTTCTCGATTTCCTTGGCCAGGTGCACAACCTCTTCCCAGGTGCTGCCGTCCTCAATCAGATCCAGCATGGACAGACGGTAGATCAGGATGAAGTTCTCTCCCACCCTTTCACGAACCCGACGGACGATTTCGATCGGCAGGCGAATCCGGTTTTCGTAGCTGCCACCCCAACGGTCGGTGCGGTGGTTGGTGTGGGAAACAATGAACTGGTTGATGAAATAGCCTTCCGAACCCATGACCTCAACGCCATCATAACCGGCTCGCTGCGCCAGTGCGGCGCAATCCGCGTAGTCCTGGATCTGCTTTTCAATACCTGCTTCATCCAGCTCCCTGGGCTTGAATGGGTTGATCGGTGCCTGGATGGCGGAAGGCGCTACCAGCTCCGGAGAGTAGGCATAACGGCCAGCATGGAGAATCTGCATGCAGATCTTGCCATCGGCTGCATGGACGGCGTCGGTGATAATCCGGTGCTTGTCGGACTCCTCTTCGGTGGTCATCTTGGCGGCGTGCTGGAACACCCCTCCTTCCACATTCGGGGCAATACCGCCAGTCACGATCAGACCAGCGCCACCGCGGGCACGCTCGGCATAGAATGCAGCAAGACGTTCGAAGCCATTTTTGGCCTCCTCCAGCCCCGTATGCATGGATCCCATCAGGGTGCGATTGCGCAGCTTGGTAAAACCAAGATCCAGCGGCTCGAGCAGGTTCGGGTATTTGGCAACGCCTGGCGTCGTGGTCGCGGTCATAGTCGGTCTCCTCATCGTGATCTTTGTCGGGGCTCCCCCAAAGCCAGGGCCCCGTTCATTGTTGAGCCTTAAACTACTCGCGCTCCTTGCCATCGACAATATCCCAGGATAACATTTTATTATCCTTGCATAACATGTCTGACAAAGACTTTAATGAGCAACTCCACGCACGCCCCACCCAAACGCCGTAACTCACTGGGAGACATCAGTGTCCTCTATGTATCTGCGCTGATGAGGGCAGCCGAGGCAGAAGGCGCCAACAGTACCGAACTGGCATCCCGTTTCCAGCTTGACCAACAGACACTGACATCGCCTGAAGCACGGATCAGCATTCCAAGATTCATGCGCCTGGGGCACGCTGCCATCCATGAGACTGGCAACCCGGCCCTGGGGTTGAGAATGGGTGCATTATCCCGCCCCGTCGACGCCGGCATTGCCGGGCTCGCCGGAGAAACCGCCAGCACTGCCGGGGCAGCGATCAGCACGTTGATTCGCTACGCCCTGCTGACCAGCCGCAACAGCCGCGGCGTGCCAACGGTTCGACCAGACCTTCGGCAGGCGCAGTTTTATTCGATTCGCCCGTACAATGGCTTTAACTATTTCGTAGTGGATTCCGTTCTCGCCGCCTGGACCCAGTTCCTGCGAACCGTGACCGGCCGCTACGATGTTCTGGAGAGAGTTACCATCGAATACCGGTCCATCGGGCAGGATGACCTGTTCGAAGGCTGGTTCCGCTGCCCGGTGCAATTCGGAGCAACAAAGAACAGCCTCACCGTGCGGCAGGACATCTGGGAAAGCGCGAGCCAACAGGCTCAACCGGCCATGCATGAAAAGCTCACAGAGCTGTGCGCACGGGAACTGCAGCAGATCCAACGGGGGTGGACGACGGGAGACCGGGTGAAAAACCTTCTCACACCGCTGTTCCGGGGCGAGACGCCCAGCCTGGAAACCATCGCCATGAAACTTGGGGTGGCACCCTGGACACTTCAGAGACAACTGGCTGCCGAGGGAACCGGCTTCCGGGAACTTATGGATGAAACGCGGAAACAGCTGGCGCGGGACTATATTCGGGAAACAGAGACATCACTGGCGGAAATTGCCTGGCTTCTTGGTTTTGCCAATCCTGCAGCCTTTCACAAGGCTTATCGGCGATGGTTCAACCTGAGCCCGGGAGAACACCGAAAGCGAATCCGGCATTCCTGAAATCAGAGCTCCATGGCGTCATCCCAGCCGTCATCGTCCTCATATTCCTCAAACTGGCTTTCAATCAATTCTTCTTCGTAATCCAGCATAGCGGTCGACCTGTTCTTGAACTTTCAAGGACAGGATAGATTGCCTGAATGACAGCAGGATGACACAGACGTGTTTTGGAAAACAGAGAGTGACTCGGGAAGCGTGAGAGCGCAGGGAAATGCAAAAGAAGGGTAAAAATGGCGGAGCGGACGGGACTCGAACCCGCGACCCCCGGCGTGACAGGCCGGTATTCTAACCAACTGAACTACCGCTCCGTGCGGTTTGTCACGACTGACCTCTTGGAGGCCCTGCAATCACTGGTGTGAATGCTCTGTGACAACGAGGGCGCATTATAAAGAGGCGCCCTGTTATGTCAACGCTTTTTCTGAAAAATATTCAGAAAAAGCGTTCCGTTACATTGCGTCGACCATGGCGTCCTTGCCCTGGGCGGTTTTGCGGTATTCAATCGGCGTCATGCCCGACCAACGTTTGAAGGCCCGATAGAAGGTGCTGGGCTCGGAAAAGCCGGTGAGGTAAACAATCTCATCAATGGATTCATCGGTCGTTGCCAGAAGCTGACGGGCCAGACGATAGCGGAAATCCGCGAGTACCTGATTGAAGCTGGTCTCAGCCTCTGTCAGGCGCGTGCGCAGGGTTCTCGGCTTGATGCCAAGACGTTCTGCCACGGCGTCCAGGGTGACTTCTCCACTATCCAGAAGCTCGGCCACGATCCTCTCCACCTGGCCAACGATATCCTTTTTCTCAAGCCGGGCCACCTGTTCGCTGGCAAACCGCTCGTGCAGATCCAGCAACTCCGGCTCAGCATGAGGTGAGGCATGGGACAGCAGTTTTGCAGGAAAGTACAGCCGGTTCTGCGGCGCACCAAAGGTGACGTCACATCCAAGCACCTCGCGCACATGGTCCTGACCCTCGGCCCGTTCATGCTCGAACTCAATGCGCGAAGGGTAAAAGTTGCCATCGGTGATCGAACGGAAAAAGGTAATCAACCCCAGCACGAAACATTCATTGAAATGTCGCAAGCGGCGAACGTCATCAGACGCCGCATCCAGCACCATGCAGGCATCATCACCCTCAATGAAGAAATCGGTGTTGGCGGCGTCACTCAGCAGACGCTGATAGTTCTGGGCTCGACGCAGGCCCTCGCCAAAGGTTGGGCTGCTCAGAAAAAGATACTCCAGCACCTGCCCCTTGTATGCTGGCAGCAGTTGCCCAAGGTGCAGGCCAACATCAGGATCGCCGGAAACGTCCTCAACAGCCTGCCAGAAGTACATCTGGGCGCTGTGGGGGGTTCGAAGCTGCTCGGTATAAACGTAATTCTCATCCACACCCAGGCGAGTGAAGATGGCATCGGTATCGATTCCTTTCTTTTTCATCGCCTCATAAATCAGGCGCAACATCACTCCCGCGTCACGAAGTTCCTGCATAAGATTCCGCTTTTTATTGGTTTACTACTGTGACCCTCCCGACAGACGCCGGGGCACGCCGGGTCAATGCCTGATCTGGCGAGGTTTGCCAGACTCCAGAGGTTTGTCAGACTCCAGAGGTTTGTCAGACTCAAGGGGCCTATGAACCGCTCCCTGTTAGACAATCGTCTTATATTAGAGCATATCAGGCCACAGACGCCGAGTTGTACCAAAATGTAAAAAAAAGCATACCCTTTGCGACAAAGCGTTCTGATCAGGCAATACCGGGATCCACGGTCCTGACTGTAAAGGAGAATACCAATGCCAGAGACCCTCGTTTATCACAACAAAGCGCCCGCCTTGTTACCGATGTATGGCCGAACACTGCTCCCACGGCAGAAGCAAACGGATGGGGAAATAAGTATCCCGGATCTCTCGGCAAGCCTCCTGGGTATCAGTACCGCCGGAAACAACCTGAAGCGCTACCAGCGGGTGTGCGGTTTCGAGGCTCGCAGTCACTTGCCGGTTACCTGGCCGCACGTGCTGGCTTTTCCCCTGCACCTGAAGTTGCTGACAGAGAAAAACTTTCCCCTCCCGCTGCTTGGCCTGGTACACCTGCGCAATACCATCACCCAGCACCGACCGATCGGCACCGGAGAAAACCTGGATCTCAAGGTGAGCCTCGGCAATACCGTAAAAAGTAACCGGGGAGTGGAGTTCGATCTGATTACCGAGGCACGCTCGGCGGGCAGACTGGTGTGGGAGGAAGTTAGTACGACGCTATTCCGGCAACCGGATAGTGATAGTAAACCTTCCGGGAAAAAGGCGCCGCCGCAACTCGAGCATTATCCGAACACAGAGAACCTGAAGGCCCCGGAGTCCATTGGCCGGCAATACGCCCGTGTATCCGGTGACACCAATCCGATCCATATGCACGCCCTGAGTGCCAGGGCATTCGGTTTTCCGAGGGCAATCGCCCATGGGATGTGGACCAAGGCCCACGCACTGGCACTACTGGAACGACAGGAAGGCTGGAAAGGTGGCGCTCTGAGCGTCAGTTGTCAGTTCAAGAAACCCCTGCTTCTGCCAGGCACGGCCCAACTGAACTGGCAAACGGGAGAAAAAGGCTGGGACTATCAAGTATTGAACGCCAAAGGCGATGCGCCCCATTTGACCGGGCGCATCGACTGGCTCTAGGCGTGGGAGGAATCAGTTTCCGGTGCGCAGGGAGAACCCTGGGCGCCGGCAACGGGCAGTGTAAAGTAGAAGCAGGCGCCGCCATCTTCTGGTCGCTCAAAACCGATGTCGCCACCCTGGGCCTGTATGAGGGAGCGGCACGTTGACAGGCCAATCCCCATCCCCTCGTCCTTGGTGGTAAAGAACGGCAGGAACAACTTCTCTTCCGCATCTTCCGAAAGACCAATACCATGGTCGCGCACCTGGATCCGCACACAGGTATCACCCTTCACACTCGCGCTCACCTCGACCGGCGCGCTGGAGTCAATACTGCTGGTGGCCTCCAGGGCATTGCGGATCAGGTTGAGCGCCACCTGCTGCACCTGGACCGGGTCGGCCAGGACATCTGGCATGTCCTCAGGCACCGAAAGCTCAATAGCGCCCTTGTTGTTGCGCATATCCACTTCGGCAAACTGCCGGGTATCTTCCAGCAACGCAGGCACGGACAGCACTTCCTTGCCCGTGGCCGGCTTTTTCATGAATCGACGGATGCGACGAATGATTTCACTGGCCCGGTGGGATTGTGCCTCGATCTTGTCCAGGGTCTCCTGAAGCAGACTCATGTCTGCATTGTCCTTTGCCATCATCCGTTTGGCGACGCGTGCATAGTTGGTAATGGCGGTCAGCGGCTGGTTTACCTCATGGGCCACGCCGGCAGCCATTTCACCCATGGTGGTCAAACGCGAGGTATGGGCCAGTTGATCACGCTGTTCCTGGACCAGTTGCCGGGCCTCTTCCAGCGCCTTTTCGTTGTCCAGCTCGGCGCTGATATCCCGGAACACCACAACGGCGCCATGGAGCTCGTCAGAGTCCAGCTTGGGGGTCGAACGGTATTCTGCCGGAAAGCCGGTTCCATCGGCCCGCAGCATCCGGATATCCCTCTGGCTCTCGGCGACGCCCTGCTGACAGGTGGCCTTTACCGGGAGACTGTCCGGGTTGTCGCCGGCTGTTGCAAAGTGGGTTTCAAAAAAATTACGGCCTATCAGCTCCTCCACCGGACAGCCGACAATGGACGCCGCCGCAGGATTGGCAAATTCGATAATACCGTTCTCATCAAGTCCATAGATGCCTTCGCTGATGGAATTGAGAATCCGGGCCTGATCACTCTGTAGCTCGCGATTGCGGGCCTGCAGTTCTCTCTCGAGGCGAATCACGCTGGCGTGGGTTTTCACCCGGGCGATCACTTCCTGGGACTGGAAGGGCTTGGAGATGTAGTCGGCGCCTCCCAGGGAGAAGCCTTTCACCTTCGCCTGAAGATCATCCAGCGCGGACAGGAAAACAACGGCGCAGTCCGCCGTCTGGGGATCCGCCTTGAGGCGCTCGCAGACTTCATAGCCGTCCATCTCCGGCATCATGATATCAAGGAGAATCACTTCGGGCTGATGGCGGTGGGCAAGGTCGAGGGCCTTTTCGCCTTCGTTGGCAATGAGCAGCCGGTAACCTTTGTCTTTCAGGGTCTCATAGAGGACTTTGAGGTTCTGCGGGTTATCGTCCACAAGCAGAACCGTCACCTCCGAGTTCTCGCTGACAGCTTCAGTCATAAATGTCGGACCGGTTAAAATAGTAACCGTATGATGCCGCCGGGATCACCCTGCGTCGATAAGGTCCTTTACGGACAGGACCATACGAACGAGATGTGCGAGGGAGTGGGTACCCATCTTGTGCATGACGCGAGAACGGTGAATCTCAACCGTGCGCTGGCTTATCTCCAGTTCAATGGCGATGACCTTGTTGGCCTGCCCGGCAATCATCCGGTCCATGATTTCGTGTTCGCGGGGGGTCAGGCTTTTAACACGACGGATGATCTCCTGCTTCTCATCCAGAGACTTGCGCTGCTCCAGATCCTGCTTGAGTGCCGCTTCGATTTTCTCCAGCAGCGCCTCCTCACGGTATGGCTTCTGGATAAAGTCAACAGCGCCCTCTTTCATGGCGTCCACGGCCATGGGCACGTCACCGTGCCCGGTTACAAAAATGATCGGCAGGATGGAGTGTTTTTCATTCAGTTTTTTCTGGAGTTCCATACCGTCCATGCCGGGCATGCGAATATCCAGCACGATGCAACCTGCCATCTTGTCGGAATAGTCCTTCAGGAAAGCGGTTGCACTCTCATAGGTCTTGACCGGCTTGCCGTCGGATTTCAGCAGCAGCTCCAGGGAATCGCGGACTGCTTCATCGTCCTCTACAACGTACACGGTTTGCTGGATATCAGTCATGGGTGTGTTCTCTCCTGTCCGTTTTCTTATCATCGCCGGTCAGTGAATTGACGGGTCTTTATGGTCGTCACGAGCATGTTCCTGGCGCTCGTGTTCCCGCATTTTCTCAAGTCGTTGCTGGATAATGCCAAAAACGCTCTGCTTCGGGTACCTGCCTTTTTCATCGGCCTTGCCGGCAGGCTTGCCGAGCAGCAGGGTTATCGCTTCCTCGACACGGGCAACCGCGTATACAGCAAACTGGCCTCCGCGCACTGCCTTTACCACCTCGCTGTCCAGCATCAGATTCTGCACATTGGTGGTTGGTACAATGACACCCTGGGTGCCAGACAGCCCGCCCTTAAGCTGGCAGGTTGTGAAAAAGCCTTCAACTTTCTCATTTACGCCACCGATTGGCTGTACCTCGCCAAACTGGTTGACCGACCCGGTGATTGCCAGATCCTGTCGCACCGGAATACCGGAGAGGGAGGAGATCAGCGCGCACAGCTCCGCCAACGATGCACTGTCACCATCCACTTCACCGTAATTCTGCTCAAAGGTCAGACTTGCCGAAAGGTGCATCGGGTCGTTGACCGCAAAATGGGAGGCAAGCCAGGAACTCAGGATCATCACGCCCTTGGAATGAAGATTGCCACCGAGCTTTACATCACGCTCTATATCCATCACCGCGCCATCTCCATAATAGCAGGTAGCCGTGACACGGTTGGAAAGGCCGAATTCAAATCCGCCCGTGGACAGCACCGACAGCGCATTGACCTGGCCAACACACTTGCCACTGGTAGTTACGAGCGTCGTGCCATCACGGATGGAATCGTAGAACTGATCCCGGATACGGCTGCTGCGATATTTCGCACTTTCCAGCGCGCGCTCAACATGAAGATCCTGGATCAGCTTCGCACCGGCCTGCCTGGCCCAGAAATCCGATTCCCGCAGCAGGTTGGCAATATCCGCGGCGTGCAGGGAGAGTCGATCCTGATGTTCTGCCATCCGGGCACTATGCTCGATTACCCGCGCAACGGCCTTGTTAGAACAATGCAGAAGCTTTTTCTCACTCACCAGACTGGCGATGAACTTGGCATAGAGCAACTGGCTGTCATCGGTGCGGTACATCTCGTTCTCGAAATCCGCCGTGACCCTGAACAGTTCGGCAAACTCGGAATCGTATTCCTGCAGCAACATCCAGGTTTCACGATCACCAAACAGAACGATCTTCACGTCCAGGGGGACCGATTCCGGTTCAATAGAGATGGTTCCGGATAAAGTCAGTTCCCGCTCCAGGGAATTTATCTGTATGGACTTCGAACGCAGGGCGCGCTTGAGGCCGTCCCACACGAAGGACTGTTCCAGAACCTTGATGGCATCCATCAGCAAATAGCCGCCGTTGGCCCGGTGCAGGCTGCCGGGGCGAATCAGGGAGAAATCCGTGAACACCGTGCCCTTGTAGGTAACATTTTCGACGTAGCCGAACAGGTTGTGGTAGGTGGGGTTATCTTCCACCACCACGGGCACCTCGTTCGTCTTCTGGTGCACCAGTACGTTAACCAGATAACGGCGCGGCATTTTCTTGTCGAGTGAGGCGTAAGCAATGGCAGCCTGTTCTTCATTGTCGTCGAGGAATATCTCCAGGTTCTCCACCAGGTCGGCGCGAACCGCCTCAAAGTAGGCGACCACATCCGGCAGATCCTTGTACTTTTCGATCAACTCATCAATCTGGTGGCCCGAGATACTTTCCAGAGTTTCCTGGTTCAGCGCCTGTTGCTTATCGGCGTACTCCTGCTCCCAGTCCGCCAGTTTGCGCAGGGCCTGGCGAAGCTTTTTCTCAAGCTTGTTAATGGCATCTTCAAACTTGTCCCGTTGCTCCTCGGTAAGAGCCTGGAACGATTCTGCGGTATGGGGTTCGTCACCGTTCATGGCCACCAGCCG
The DNA here is from genome assembly GCF_037029655.1 of Marinobacter sp. CH_CUG1437-1. Classification (NCBI taxonomy): domain Bacteria; kingdom Pseudomonadati; phylum Pseudomonadota; class Gammaproteobacteria; order Pseudomonadales; family Marinobacteraceae; genus Marinobacter; species Marinobacter sp. CH_CUG1437-1. The sequence goes on from NZ_JAYMEW010000006.1 coordinate 160,877, forward strand.
GTAACCACCTGGCGTGGTGACCGTCAGGCTGACCTTTTTGCGTCGCGCCTGGGCCGCCACTTTCTCCAGCTCGTCTTCCTGCTTTTTGCCGTATTCGTTCTTTAGCTGCTCCGAGCGTTCCAGAAAACTGTCACTGTCAAACGTCTGGGGAATCACCTTCACCAGGCGACTCATCAGCTTTTCCATGTCCTGCTTGAGCTGGGTGCCTTTTCCTGCAGGTAACTGCAACAGCTTCGGAATACGCGGCTCCTCGAAGTTGGCCACATAGCACCAGTCATGGCTCTGCTGATCCGTATCCACATGGTGCTCAAGGTAACGCAACATCATGGTGCGCTTACCCAGGCCATTTCGGCCAACGGCATAGACGTTGTAGCCGCCATGAGGCATCGCCAGGGCAAAACGCACAGCTTCCTGGGCGCGGTTCTGGCCGACGATTTCAGCCAGAGGCTCAAGTTGCTTGGTGGTTTTGAACGGCAGATCTTTCAGAACACAGGCTTTGTAAAGCTGGTGCAGAGACAGTGACTTCAAGGTTTGGTCCTGTAACGGTTAACACATTGGCCGGTCATTGTAGATTCTGCGGTCGGCTCTGTCGCGTTCGGCACGAAGATTTCTGGAGTTGCGCACAGCGCGCAGGAATTTGTTAGGCAGTTCACAAATCCGTAGCCGTTCATTTTTCAACCAGCCGTTCCGGAACTACACTTCATCTCCCAACCATAAATACAATGCACGCAACGGACGCCAGCGTATGACCAGTGATTCCGCCGAACGCAGAATCAAGGATCGTTACCCCGCCTCCTGCCTGAAGGTTCAGCTCCGGGAGCGTGGCTTCTTTGGTCGGGGCAAGCAACCAACGCCGGTTACCTGCCTGGACCTGAACCGCTACGGTATGGCCGTTCTCTGCCCCAGGCCGGTGGAACCCGGGGCCCGCCTGTTCATGGATTTCGACGGCAAATACATCAGCGAATCGCGGGTTTGCGCCCGGGTGGTGGAGTGTCAACCTTACCAGGCGGGTTATCGCGTCAGCGTCCAGTTCAGCTATTGCCTGGACAAAAAAGGCTATTCGCGCACCGTCGACAATGCTCTCTCCCGCATCGAAGGCTTCTACAACCGGTTTGCCAGCTGATCCGGTTCCGGGCTCACACCAGCCCCGCGTCAAGGCTGGCAGCGACGTACATCCCTAACTCGCGACACTGATCTTCAAACCCATCGCGGTACTCACCCCTGCAGATCAGAGGCTCCTGTATCAGCTTCCAGCGCAGACCCGTCGTAATGCTTTCGATTGCCCGATTGGTGCCCGTTCCGTCATGGCCGGCCCGAATGTAATAGGCAAAGGGCAACCCCTGGGTTTTCTCGAGGCAGGGATAGTAGCTGCGGTCGAAGAAGTCCTTCAGGGCCCCACTCATATACCCCAGATTCTCAGTGGTGCCCAGAATGATAGCGTCGCAGGCCAGAATGTCTTCAGGCCCCGCATCCAGAGGTGCCATTACCTTGACTTCGACGCTTTCGATGTCTTCATGGCGTGCGCCCTGCTCAGCCGCCTCCCTGAGCTTGAGAGTATTCGGGGAAGGCGCATGAGCGATGATCAATAATCTCTTTTTTGCTTCCATACCGACTCTGATCTGTATCTGAAGAGCAAAGAAACCCAATACTCACCGAGTATGAATTCATTGTGATACCAGCTCAAACCAGAGGAACGGACAGCAAGCACAGATGATCATTATTTGAGCAGCACAGAGACGAAATTAAGAGATCTGTTACGAGAACATTTAAACCATCTGAACGGATACCCTGCAAAGACTCCTGCTTACTATGGACTGAACAGTCAAAGGAGGAAAAATCAATGCATTTTCCCAACAGCAAAAAACTGCAGACTCTCTATCGTCAAATGAAATACAGAAGGTGGATCAGAATCCAGCTGCAACAGGCTGGAGGGGCAGATTACCTCAGGCGCCTGGAAGTCGACATCGGTGCTGAACCGGGTCACTTCAGGAGAGAGCTGGAAAGAAGACTGATACCTGAAAGGAAAGCCGAAGGTAACGGTGGTGCGGCAGGTCTGGATCTACACCTGCCGCCCCTGACATCGCTGAGGAAGGTTTAGAGAAGCTCGCCGTTCGCTTCTGCGGGCGCCTCTTCAGCGTCTTTCTTCGAGACCGGCTTGGGCATCAGCTTGTCACGAACCTTGGCTTCAATCTCGTTAGCAATGTCCATGTTTTCCTCCAGGAACTTGCAGGCATTCGCCTTGCCCTGGCCGATCTTGTCGCCGTTGTAGGCGTACCAGGCGCCGGATTTATCCACAAAGCCTTCCTTGACCCCCATATCCAGGACTTCCGCCATGTGGTAAATGCCCTTGCCGTACATGATCTGGAACTCGGCCTGTTTGAACGGCGGGGACACCTTGTTCTTGACCACTTTCACGCGGGTCTCGTTACCCACCACCTCGTCGCCGTCTTTAACGGAACCGATACGGCGGATATCCAGGCGCACAGAGGAATAGAATTTCAGGGCGTTACCACCGGTGGTGGTTTCCGGGCTGCCGAACATGACGCCGATTTTCATACGGATCTGGTTGATGAAGATCATCAGGCAGTTGGCATGCTTGACGTTACCCGTCAGTTTCCGCAGCGCCTGGGACATCAGTCGCGCCTGCAGGCCAACGTGGCTGTCGCCCATTTCACCCTCAATTTCCGCTTTCGGTGTCAGGGCCGCCACGGAGTCAACGATGATCACGTCAACCGCATTGGAACGCACCAGCATGTCGGCGATTTCCAAGGCCTGTTCACCGGTATCCGGCTGGGACACCAGAAGATCGTCCACATTCACGCCCAGCTTCTCGGCGTAGACCGGGTCGAGGGCGTGTTCGGCGTCGACAAACGCACAGGTTTTACCCGCCTTCTGTGCCTCGGCAATCACCTGCAGGGTGAGCGTGGTTTTACCGGAACTCTCCGGACCGTAGATCTCACAGATTCGACCATAAGGAAGGCCACCAATACCCAGGGCAACGTCCAGGCCCAGAGAACCGGTGGAGACCGCAGGAATGGCTTCGCGGGGCTGGTCACCCATTTTCATCACGGCGCCCTTGCCGAACTGGCGCTCGATCTGCCCAAGTGCTGCGCTCAATGCTTTCTTGCGGTTGTCTTCCATCAGTGCAAACCCTCTGTCGCCTGGGCCGCCGGGTCCCATAGTTAAGGCCGGCGGCGAAATAGTGGATCGGGAATCTCTACAGCTTGACCAGTCAATTCCCTGTATATTTGAACAGTATTAAAACATAACCCGGAGAGGAGACCAACCCCTCCGGATGTGAAAGCCGTCAGAGTTCGCCCACAAAATCGCTAACCCCTTGAAGAGCAAACAGAACGGCCTGGCGGCGGACCTGATCACGGTCGCCCTCGAAGTGCTTTACCAGCGCCACGGTGGTGGCCGGACTGCTGCCCCAGGCGAACCAGACGGTACCGACAGGCTTATCCTCGCTGCCACCGCCAGGCCCGGCAACGCCACTGATGGCCACGGCAACGTCGGCATCTGTTGCCACCAGGGCGCCGGCCACCATTTCCCGCACTACCGGCTCGCTGACCGCACCATGCTCATCCAGCGACTTCCGGGTCACGCCCAGGAGCCCCTGCTTGGCCTCATTGCTGTAGGTTACCAGACCGCCGAGCACATAGGCCGAAGACCCCGCCCGGTCGGTCAGCACTTTGGCAACCCAGCCGCCGGTACAACTTTCTGCCGTAGCCACTGTACGGCCGGTGCGCAGCAACCGCTCACCGAGGCGATTGCCTGCGTCTTCCAATTCCTGATCGCTGGCCAGCATAATGACCTCCTTCATTTCATCGCGGCGGTTATTTTCTTACAATTCACGCCTTCATCCAAAGCAAGGCTACCGGACCCGTTCATGTCAGCAGCTCAGACCGATCTTTCCAAGCACACCCCGATGATGCAGCAATACCTGAAGATCAAGGGCCAACACCCCAATGAACTGGTGTTCTACCGCATGGGGGATTTCTACGAGCTGTTTTACGAAGACGCCAAGAAAGCGGCCGAGCTAATGGACATCACCCTCACGGCCCGGGGCCAGTCCGGGGGCAACCCGATCCCCATGGCCGGCATCCCCTATCACTCTTCTGAGGGTTACATTGCCCGCCTGGTTCGGGCAGGTCAATCCATCGCCATCTGCGAGCAGATCGGTGACCCTGCCACCAGCAAGGGACCGGTTGAGCGCCAGGTGGTTCGGATCGTCACACCGGGGACCCTGAGTGACGACGCCTATCTTGAGGATCGCCGTGACAACCTTCTGGTCGCCATATATAACCACCGGGAACAGTTCGGTTTTGCCTCGCTCGACATCTCCAGCGGCCGCTTTGCGGTATCAGAGCTGGAGAACCTGGAAGCCCTGCAGGGCGAACTCCAGCGCCTGCGTCCGGCGGAAATTCTGATCAGCGAGGATTTTCCCTACGAGGAAATACTGGAGGGCTTCACCGGTATCCGCCGTCAGGGCCCCTGGCTGTTCGAATCCGACACGGCCCGCCGGGTGATTACCCAGCAACTGCAGGTGAGAGATCTGACCGGTTTTGGCTGTGAAGAACTCAATCTGGCCGTCTGTGCCGCCGGTTGTCTTCTGCAGTATGCCAGGGAGACCCAGCGAACCGCCCTGCCCCATATCCGCAAGCTGACCCGCGAACGCAGGGATGAAGCGGTGATTCTGGATGCCGCCAGCCGTCGCAACCTGGAAATCGACACTAACCTGATGGGCGGCCATCAATACACCCTGGCCTGGGTGATGGACCGCACAGCCACGGCCATGGGTGGCCGGGAGCTTCGCCGCTGGCTGAACCGCCCGTTGCGGGACGCGGAGACTGTCCGTCAGCGCCAACAGGCGGTTTCGGCACTGCTGGACGGGTTTCATTACGAACCGGTACACGACCTGCTGAAGGCGGTGGGCGACATTGAGCGGGTATTGGCGCGAGTTGCCCTGCGCTCAGCGCGACCTCGGGACCTCGCACGACTCCGTGATGCCTTCCAGGCCCTGCCGGACCTGCAGGAAACACTGAAACCGGTGAATTCCCACCATGTCGTCAAGCTGGCGACCACCATTGGTGAATACCCGGAACTGGCGGACCTTCTGGAACGCTCCATCATCGACAACCCTCCGGTAGTGATTCGCGATGGTGGGGTCATCCGGGAAGGCTTTGACGAAGAGCTGGACGAGTTGCGCAACATCAGCGAGAACGCCGGCCAGTACCTGCTGGATGTGGAAACACGTGAACGGGACCGCACCGGCATCAGCACCCTCAAGGTCGGCTACAACCGGGTGCACGGTTACTACATAGAAATCAGCCGCGCCCAGTCCGACCAGGCGCCGGTGGACTACATTCGCCGCCAGACCCTGAAAAACGCCGAGCGCTTTATCACCCCAGAACTCAAGGAATTCGAGGATAAGGCCCTCAGTGCCAAGAGCCGGGCTCTGGCCCGGGAAAAAGGCCTGTATGACGAAGTGCTGGAAACCGTGGCCGGACAGTTGGCGCCCCTGCAAGATGCCGCCCAGGCACTGGCCGAGCTGGACGTGCTCAGCAACTTTGCAGAGCGGGCCACTTCTCTACGCTTTTCCGCGCCGGAATTCAGCGAATCTCCCGGGTTCGACATTGAGGAAGGCCGCCATCCGGTGGTTGAACAGTTGCTGGATGAGCCTTTCGTACCCAATGATCTGTTGATGGATACCCAACGCCGCATGCTGGTGATCACCGGCCCGAACATGGGCGGTAAATCCACTTACATGCGCCAGGCAGCGCTGATTGCCCTGCTGGCCTACACCGGCAGCTTTGTGCCCGCCAACCGGGCAGTCATCGGCCCCGTCGACCGCATTTTCACCCGCATGGGCTCCTCGGACGACATCGCCGGCGGCCGATCCACCTTCATGGTGGAAATGACCGAAACCGCCAACATCCTGCACAACGCCACCGAACACAGCCTGGTATTGATGGATGAGGTCGGTCGCGGCACCAGCACCTTTGATGGCCTGTCACTGGCCTGGGCCACCGCCGAGCACCTGGCCCGTGAGATCCGCTGCTACACCCTGTTTGCCACCCACTATTTTGAGCTCACCCAACTGGCCGATGAGCTGCAGCATGCCGTTAACGTGCATCTGACCGCCACCGAGCACGACGACAGCATTGTGTTCCTGCACAATGTCCACGATGGCCCGGCGAGCCAGAGCTACGGGCTTCAGGTGGCCAAGCTGGCAGGCGTACCCCAGGATGTGATCCGCAACGCCAAGACCCAGCTTTCCCATCTGGAAGGCAGTGCCTCACCGGCCGCGCCGGCGGCTTCGGCTGGTGAGCAGAAGGAAGACACGGTCCGGACCAAACCTGCGCCCCAGGTTAATGAATCCGTCTACCAGGGTGACATGTTCGCGAGCCTGGAACCCAGCGCGGTGGAAGAGGCCCTTAAAGAGATGGACCTGGATGGACTCTCCCCACGGGATGCCATGAATCAGCTTTATGAACTGAAAGCGCTGATGAAGAAATAGCGGAAAATTGATCTGTGTAATAAGGTTATAGCAGTCGAACGCTTGCGGCTGTGCGGGTCGCTCCCTACAATATCGCGCACTAAAATATAACGGCGGCGCCCGAAGGCGCTCCTGATGAGACTGACCGACCACTGGACCAGGGATCTGACTATGGCGTTTATCGTTACTGATAACTGCATCAAGTGCAAATACACAGACTGCGTGGAAGTCTGCCCGGTAGACTGCTTCTACGAGGGACCGAACTTCCTGGTAATCGACCCGGACGAATGTATCGACTGCGCCCTGTGCGAGCCCGAGTGCCCGGCCGAAGCCATCTTTTCTGAAGACGAACTGCCGGCCGATCAGGTCCAGTTTGTGGAGCTGAACGCCGACCTGGCCGCGAAATGGCCAAACATCACCGAAAAGAAAGATCCGCTGCCGGACGCCGAAGAGTGGGATGGCAAGCCGAACAAGCTGCAGTATCTGGAAAAGTAAGCCTCCAGAGCTGGGGATCAAAAAAGGGAAGCCGCGGCTTCCCTTTTTCTTTGTCTGAAGGTAATCGGGTGGCCTCAGGTACTGGCCAGCTTGGCGCCCATGGCCACGAAAAAGCCGCCCGTCAGACCGTTCAGCATCCGTTTCATCTTCACATTCACGCCAAGGCTGCGGAAGGTGACCACCACCCAGGCCAGACCACACTGCCAGAGCATGGCCAGCAGAAAATGCACGCCCGCCAACATCAGAGACTGCTGGAAAGCGTTACCGGCGGGGTCCACAAACTGTGGCAGCAGGGCCATGTAGAAGAGCGCGGTTTTCGGATTCAGAACATTAGACAGGAGTCCTTCGCGGAATGAGGCCACCATGGCAACCTTCCGGCGAACGACCTCTTCTTTTTTTACCTCGGGCGCGTCTCCCCGGCGAAGGGCCTGGCGCAACGAACCGATGCCCAGCCATACCAGGTAGCAGGCACCCGCCCACTTCAGGGCGGAAAACGCCCAGGCGGTTTCCACCAACAGAAGTGAAATACCCAAAGCCGAGAGCGTGGCGTGAATGAACAGTCCGCTGCAAATGCCAACACTGGTGACACAGCCATCCCGCAAACCACCCCGGCCGGTGTTCCTCATCACCAGCAGGGTATCAACACCCGGTGTGATGGTGAGCAGGGTAATGGCAACGAGATAGGCCCAGAACAAATCCGATATCAAAACCGTCCCCTATCAAACTCTTGTACAGAACGCTTCAGGGGCCGGACCCGCAACCGGTAAGTCAGGCCTCCTGGTGGAGAATCTTACGCGCCGTGGCGGACTTATAAAACGGTGCAAGCCGCCGGCGAACCAGGGCCTCAACATAGCCCTCTTCACGCAATACGTCTATAACCGGAATTGCGTAGGCATCGATCTCTGCCATGACCACCTCACGGCTGACACCCAAATCGCCCAGCAGTTCTGTGAGCGGTCTTTCGCCATATTTTACGAACAGGTGAGAAACCACCGCACGGGCACAGTTCTCAAAGTAGCCGGTCTTGCGAAACTGCAGCCAGAACTCATAGCCCAGCACGACAAACTCTTGCAGTTCGACGTCTCCCAAGCCCTCGTGCAGCTCGGCAATGGTGCGATCCTCCAGTGACACCCAGGCCGCCATCACGCTGTCCCGCAGTTCGTCGTCAGACAGAGCCCTGTGCAGAAACTGCTCGCTCCGGCTAATCAGACCGGGCAGGCTGTCAGACAGCCAGGCCTTGAGGCGCCGCTCAAAGGTTTCATCCAGCCCAGGCACCGCCCTGTTGGCCATGCGCTTGCCAAACTTCATCATTGAACCGACGCCCGGCACGGACTTGGTGATCAGATTGTCCTCGTAGAGGTAGTTCACCAGACCGTGGTAAACCACGTTGGAGACCAACTCTTGATAGACCGGGTGAGCCATGATTTCACTGATCACCCGCTCCCGCTGCTGCCGCAATTCCAGAGCCTCCTCAAGAAAACCGGTAGCCTGTTCGCTGGTGATGATCTCGCCCAATGTGGTTTGCGATTGCACGTCGGCATTGAGCACTTCGGTTGCCATTTCGGCGGCCAACTCGGGGATACCTGCATCCAGCTCCATATCCATAACAATACGCTGAATGACGCCCATCACCTGGTCTTCCGACGTAATCCGGTTCAGGGTTATCTCATTGGCATAGCCCCAAAGCTCATCCAGCTCCTGCTTCAGAAATTTACGCAGCTTCGTGCCCTTGAGCGAGGCCAGTTCATGCTTTACGTGCTGTTCCAGCAACTGGTTGGCGAGATCCGTTTTGCCTTTGGTCATGGCGCAATTCTTCCTGTCGTTAAAATGAAAGACACTGACCAGAGGCTAACATGAAGTTCAGGTTGGCAGGTTTGCCAAAACTACAGGTGGGAGGGTGCGGCCCGGCCAGTCCCGCACACCCGCGGACTGCGTGGCCGATTCACTGAAAATCGTTGAACGTGTGGGGCTCTGCCGCCAGAGCCAGGCAAAGACTGCCGGGGCCGACATAGATACTGCTGGTGATGCCCATCTGGGATAGTAGAAGTTCCACACCGTTACGCTCACAGGCATCCCGCAGGCGGTTCAGCCCGGGCAAATCCTCGATTTCAGTCCAGGTCAGGCCACAGGAAAGACTCACGTACGGGGTCAGGAGACCGGCTTCCACCCGTGCTGCGGCATAGTTCATCACCTTCTCCACCGCCACATCGAAACTGCGGGTTTTGGCCACCGGCTGGCCTTCGGCCCCCTGCCCGAAGATAACCGGAGTAATGTTCAGTGCCTTACCAAGAAAGGCCACCAACGCCGACACACTCTTGTCACCACGACGCCTTGCCCGCTCACGGATGTAATGCAGGTCCCGGGGAATCACACAGGTGTAGATCTTGTCGCTGAAGGATTCAACCTCATGCCGCAGGGCATTCTTGGAAACCTTCTGGTCGATCAGCTTGAGGGTATGTGCCGCCAGCAGGCCCTGACCGGCGAAGATCTGCTTGCTGTCGATCACCCGCATAAAGAAGCGGCCATCGCGACCGGCTGCCTGCCGCGCCCCTTCATAATTGGCCAGAACACTGTTCATGGCTTCGGTGGCGTTCTGGAAAATCAGGCTACGGGTTTTGGTCACCGTCTCGCAGATAGCGACATCAAACTGGGTAACGATCTTTTCCATGAACAGATCGTGGATCTGTTCGGCGGTGAAGGCGCGGGTTTCCGCCTGATGACCCTTCTGTAGCAGACCACTCTGATAGAACTCCTGGGTCCGCACAGGATCGTGCTCGTCTATGTAGGTCTGGCCGTCAATTACAGCGGTTACCGGAAGGATGAACAGGTCGTGCTTGCGGCTGAATTCATAAGGTAAGTCGCACGCAGAATCGACGATCAAACCAACTCGCATGGTGAGCCTCCAGCTCCGGGAAGCTTCTTGACCGGAAGCCCCCTTTTTTGTCGTTATTTTTTATGCCGCACAGTTTTACACACCCCGATCAGAATTTCAGCAACCCAGGTCTAACCCGCACTGGATGTCATGTCCAGCTCCCGAAGATTCCGTTCGAGCAGTTCCCGGTTATCCTGCTGCCAGGGATGAAATCCCTTGCGGAAATAGGCCAGGAATTCCGGCAGGCACTTGCGAAGCACGCCGGGCTTTCCCCACAGGAAATTCACGCCACCAAGCCAGGTACGAAGGCTCCAGAGCTTGCCATCGGCCTTCAGCAGGCTGCAGGTATTGAGAAAGGTGTACTTGAAGAAATTCCAGGTCACGAACAGGAAGACAATCCGGCGGAGCCGCTCGTTGCCGACACATTCCCGGTAGACATCAAAGGCCACGGATTTGTGTTCGGTTTCCTCGATTGCATGCCAGCGCCAGAGTTTCGCCATGGCCGGCGTAGCGCCCTCCATCCATTCCGGGTGGCTCAAAATGGCATTGGCCAGAACCGCGGTGTAATGCTCGGCGCCACAGGTGCCTGCCAGTTGGCGGCTTGGCGGTAACTTGCCCACCCATGCCATGTGTTTCTGGAACCGCCGGTCCAGGGCATCAATGTCATAACCCCTGGCCTTCAAGGCTTCGTTGTAGTCCTTGTGCTCACGGCTGTGCAGGGCTTCCTGACCAATAAAGCCGCGAATCTCTGCTTTCAGCTTGGGATCCTCAATTTTGTCCCGATAGAGTCGAACAGCATTTATGAACTGCTGTTCTCCATCAGGGAATTGCAGGGAAAGCGCGTTAAAGAATGCCGTCCGGAAAGCGTCGTTACCGTGCCAGAGCGTTTTGAGGTCTTCGCTGACATCGAACCGTAGATGCCTCGGCTCAACGGACACGCCCTCGGGCGTGGAGCTGATGGTCATGACTGCCTCCTGTTTTTGTAGTGTTGTTATCAGTAATGAACAGCGGACAAAAATTCATCAGTCAAAGCAGTTTAAACCCGAAAACCACACGGAAGGAATACTTCAAGAGGGAAATTTGGACAAATTGTCACGAAATGACATTCTGTCAACGATCGAGTATCAAGAGAAAAGGCAGACACAAAAAAAGGGAGGCACGAAGCCTCCCAAGGACACACAGGGGGTCAGCACTTTCCGGTGCAGAGCCGGAAAGCGCAGGTTTAGTGCTCTTCTGCGGCTCTCACGCCCGGCGCTTCCGGGTCGGCGGTAAAGCCAAGCAATTTGGTACGTTCAATCAGGAAATAGAGGATGGCGCCGGTTGCCAGGCCCCAGCCCGCTCCGTAGACAGCCAGGACCACACCCATGGTGCCGGCGATGCCACGCTCGGTGTTATTCTCCAGCTGCTCCAGCCCTACCATCAGGCAGATATAGCCGGTCAGAAGCAGGGTCAGTGACAGGGCAATCGGCAGCACTGGCTGGAAGAAACTGACCAGGGGCAGCACGAACAGGGCAATAAAGCCGGTAATCCAGAACGTACCGCCACCACTGTAGATGGAGTCCATGGCATTACGGCCATACTTGTAACGCTCGGCCATGGTGGCTGTGACGGCCGTCCAGATCGGCCCGGCCAGGCCCGGGTATGGCGCAAAGAAAGCGTGGCCACCATTGCGGATCGCGGTTACCAGGTGCACCCGGTCGATGCTGTTGTCGATGTCTTCATCTTTACGCAGGTGGTCAACCCGGTTCATCAGAGACTGGCCCACCACGATGTCGCCGAAGGCAATCACGTAGGCGATCACCGCCGTGGGAATGGCATACAGGAAGACGTTAGCGTCCGGGAAACCGACAGCGAACGGCAGGTAGTTCCAGAGCTCGTCGAACGCTGGCTTGGTAATGCCCCACTCGACATTGGGCACTTCGTATTCGCCAGTGGCAAAGCCGACCAGAATCGCGACGACCATACCCGGCACCATGCCGTAGTTGGCAATCTTGCGGGCGATGGAGCTGCTTTCCACAAAGCCTTTGAACGATACGGAGAACATCAGGTACAGGCACACCAGGCCACCGATGATCAGGGAAATCGGCGTATTGGCCAGGCGGCCGCCCGCTTCGATTTCCCCCATCAGGGCCGCGATGCCGGCGCCAATGATAATTCCGCCTTTCATGGAACGGGGAATCAGCTCCACCAGCTTGCTGCCCAGGCGGGTAATACCCAGAACCAGGAAAATAATGAACACCAGGAACTGCAGGGCGAACAGAGCCTGGATGGCTTCGGGGCCTGGCTCGTAGTCACTCAGGAACAACAGGACAACCGGAATACCCGGGGTAATCCAGCCAGGCACCAGAGGCACACCCAGCAGGGCCGGCAGCATGAAGCCGATACCGCAGATCACCACGTATGCCAGAGCCACGTCGTAAGGCACTCCCAGGTATTTCTCAAGAAGGGGGATCATGGCCAGGCTGACCACGAACATAATCAGGGCCTGCACCATCTCCGCGAATTCCCAGCGGTAATGAACAAACGGCAGACGAACCTTGAAGGGACCAGCCGGCCAGTATGGCTGCTCTTCCCCGTTCTTTCGGTGAAACATTTGCATAAAAAGGTCTCCGGGCTCACGCGGTGCGTGTGCCTGACAGCGTTGTTTTTCTGGTTAAAGTCGGCTGCGCCAGGGCGGCGCAGCCGATCACAGGGTCAGTTCAGATCTTTGGCCTGATCTCTCAGCACGAACTTCTGGATCTTGCCCGTGGAGGTTTTGGGCAGCTCCGAGAATACAATTGTCTTGGGCACTTTAAACCGGGCCAGGTGCTCACGGCAGAAATTGATGATGTCTTCCTCGCTGACCTGCCCCGCCTCCGGCTTGAGGGTAACGAAGGCGCAGGGAGTCTCACCCCACTTCTCGTCAGGCCTTGCTACCACAGCCGCCTCAAGGACAGCGGGATGACGGTACAGGGTATCCTCAACCTCAATGGTAGAGATATTCTCACCACCGGAGATAATGATGTCCTTCAGCCGGTCCTTGATCTCCATGTAGCCGTCTTCGTGCCAAACGGCCAGGTCGCCAGTGTGGAACCAGCCGCCCCGGAAGGCCTCTTCGGTAGCCTTGGGGTTCTTCAGGTAGCCCTTCATTACGGTATTACCGCGCAGAAAAATTTCACCGATGGTCTTGCCGTCTTTGGGCACCGGCTCCATGGTGTTCGGGTCGCCAACCATGGTGCCAGCCAGGGTGTGATAGCGAACGCCCTGGCGAGCCTTCTTGCGGGCCCGGTCGTGCAGCGGCAGCGCATCCCACTCGGACTTCCACGCGCAAACCGTCACCGGCCCATACACTTCGGTCAGGCCATAAACGTGGGTTACCTGGATACCCATCTCTTCGATGGCACCAATCACCTGGGCGGGGGGCGCCGCACCGGCTGTCATGGACTTCACTTCGTGGTCGATACCCGCTTTGGCGGATTCCGGCACGTTCAGCAGTGCGTTAAGAACAATCGGCGCACCGCACATGTGGGTCACCTGATGGTCACGGATCAGCTGCAGGATCTTCTCCGGGTCAACCCGACGCAGGCAGACGTGGGTTCCAGCCATGGCGGTGATGGTCCAGGGGAAACACCAGCCGTTACAGTGGAACATCGGCAAGGTCCACAGGTACACCGGGTGCATGTCCATGGACCAGACCGCCTGGTTACCAATGGCATTGATGTAGGCGCCACGGTGGTGATAGACCACACCCTTGGGATTACCGGTAGTGCCGGATGTGTAGTTCAGGGAGATGGCGTCCCACTCGTTTTCCGGGAAGCTCCACTGGAACGCCGGATCGCCTTCCTGCAGGAATGCCTCGTAGTCCAGATCGCTGACCTGAACGCCCTCACCGTACTCGGGATCGTCCACATCAATTACCAGCGGCTTGGTGTCCAGGCGGCTGACGGCGTCCTTGATCACTTCCCCGAATTCACGGTCGGCAATCACAACCTTGGCCTCACCATGCTCCAGCATGAAAGCAATGGCTTCGGCATCCAGGCGAACATTCAGGGTGTTCAACACCGCACCAATCATGGGCACGCCGAAATGGGACTCCACCATGGCCGGAATGTTCGGCAGCATGACGGCAACGGTGTCACCTCGTCCGATGCCGCGCCCTTTCAAGGCCGAGGCCAGACGGCGACAGCGCTCATAGGTCTGCGCCCAGGTGTAACGGATCGCACCATGGATTACCGCGGGGTACTCCGGGTAAACGGTGGCGGTGCGTTCAATAAAATCGACGGGAGATTGGACGGCGTAATTGGCGTCAACGGGCGCCAGGCCCTGGTCAAATATCGAGGTCATTGCGTGGTCCTCTTGAGTGCTGTTGTTCTTATGGCGTATTCAGGAATATCGCTAAACTAGCTATACTTCGGGCTGGCCAAAATAGTATTGAATAGAATAAATACTAGAAATTATACCAACGTATTATAGTTTAGTTACTATATCGAAGAGCCATGAACGATAACTCCCCTTCAAGTGTATTTAGTTTGCACGACGCCGACCCGCAACCCGGATTAATCCTGGATGGCGCGGGCGCTGTCCTGGGGGAGAACCGTGCAGCCAGGGAACTGCGTCAAACAGCCGGCCTGGCCTCGCCCGAGGACCTTCTGCCAATCAACGCCCGGGCATTGGTGAAATCATCCCTGGAACAAATCCGGGCCATTGAAAACGTCGAATCCCGGACGCAACCGGGCCAAACCGGGACGATCTTGATGTGGACGTTCATCCCGGACGTCAAGACGGCCCAGGTTCTGGCACGGGCAAGGAACGCCACGCAAGACGTCCGGACCCAGGAAGAGGCCACCCGCTCCAACCGCCTGTACCGGTTGATCACCGAAAACACCACCGACCTGATCTCCCGACACGCTCCGGATGGGCGTTTTATTGATGCCACTCCCGCATCATGGCGACTGTTGGGCTACTGGCCGGAGGAATTGCGTGGCAAACCGCTCGAAGAGGTCTTTCGCGGAAACCATGTGACCCAGAAACTGGCGGAGACCCGTAACCTGCTCAGGGATGACGGCTACGCCACCATGACCCTGGAGATCATCCACCGAGACGGCTCCCGTCGCTGGTTCGAGATTGCCAGCCGGGCCATCCGGGAGACCTATACCGGCGCCGTGATTGAGGTCATCAGCGTGTCCCGGGATATCACCGCCCGGGTGGAATCCGAGGAGAACAACCGCAGGCTGGCCGACGAACTGGCCCATACCGCCAGGCTCGCGACTCTCGGGGAGCTTGCCTCCAGCATTGCCCACGAAATGAACCAACCGCTGGCCACCATTGTGAACTTCGCCAGCGCCAGCCAGCGCTATCTGAAAAGTGCCCGAACCAACCCTGAATGCCTGGATCGCGTGGATGATGGCCTGCAGAAAATTGTTCACCACGCCAACCGCGCATCGGAAGTGATCAAACGCCTCCGGGCTTTCTTACGCAAAGGGCAGAAGCGGACCGCGCCAATCGCCCTGAACGACGTCGTGAGCAACGTCGCCCGCCTGTGTCAGTGGGAAGCGGAAAAAAACAATGTGCAGATTCTTGAGAGACTGGCCTGCTGCGCGCCGGTCATCACTGCCGACCCGGTGCTCCTGGAACAGGTGTTGATCAATCTGATCCGCAACGGCATTGAAGCCACGATCGATGCCCGTGGCCAAGAAACTCAGGACGCACCCGCGCAGATCGTCGTAACTACCTGCATCAACGATCAGAACGAAACCCTGATTGAAGTCACCGATGAAGGCCCAGGCCTGGATGAACAGGGCATCCGCCAGATGTTCCAGCCGTTCTACACCAGTAAGCCCCAGGGCCTTGGCCTGGGGCTGTCCATGAGCCGTTCCATTATCGAGGGTTTCGGTGGCTTCCTCGACGCCCGCCCCGCCGCCACCGGTGGGCTGTCGCTAATCTGTCGATTCCCGGCCAGCCAGAACCAGAAGCACAAAACCGCAATCACGGAGAACCAGCCTGATGACTGACCATTCTGCCCCGGAAGCCACCACCGTCTATGTTGTTGACGACGACGCCGGCATGCTGGAATCCACCCAATGGTTACTGGAATCGGTGGGCCTGAACGTGGAAGCCTACAGCGACGGCCGGAAATTTCTGGACGCGGTAGGCAACAAGAAAGCCGGCTGCGTGGTTCTGGATGTGAGAATGCCGGGGCTCGGCGGCCTGAACGTTCAGGAAGAACTGCAGAAGAGAGGGCTTAACGTGCCCATCATTTTTGTCTCTGGGCATGCGGATGTGCCTATTGTGGTCAGGGCTTTCAAGTCTGGCGCTTTCGACTTTATCGAAAAGCCTTTCAACGAACAGCTGCTGCTGGACAGCGTTCAGCAGGCCCTGCAGGAACACCAGCAATCCGGCCCACGGCTGCTGGGGGATGAGTCAACCGAAGCCCTGCTGACCACCCTCACCCGGCGCGAACGGGATGTGTTTCTGCCATTGGCCCAGGGCTACACCAGCCGGGAAATCGCCGAGCAGTTGGATGTCAGTGTTAAGACGATCGATCTGTACCGGGCCCGGGTGATGAAACGTCTGGGCGCCGATCGCCTGCCAGATGTGACTGGCAAAGCCATCGCCGCCGGTCTGCTTGACCCGCTGGACCTGCGTAGCGAAAAAAGCTGAGTAACTCCTACCCCGAGGCCGCCTGCACCTCGTGAGCCAGCACTCCCAGCCTGGCCACAGCCTGCTCTATACGTTCACTCCAAGGGTTAGCGCTGTTCAGCCTCAGGCAGTTTTCGTATTTGTCCGCGGTGGAGAACATCAACCCCGGCGCCACGTTGATATCCTCAGCCCTGGCCCTGTGATACACCTCGGTGCCGGAAACACCATCCGGCAACTGCACCCAGAGCACAAAGCCGCCCTGGGGCCGACTCACAGCCGTGCCCTCTGGAAATGCCCGGGCCACGGCTGTGCGCATACGCTCAGTGGACTCACGATAGTGCTGACGCGCTGAGCGCAGATAGCGATCGTAACCGCCCTGCTCCAAAAAATGCGCCACCGCCATCTGGGGAATCGATGAGGTTGCCAGGTTGACAAAGTATTTGTGCTGCCGGGCGCTGGCCATGTGCCGCCCCGGGACCATCCAGCCAAGCCGCAGGCCCGGTGAGATAGTCTTGGAGAACGAACTGCAGTAAATCACATTGTCCGCACGATCGAATGCCTTGGCCGGTTTTGGCCGGTCTCCGGAATGATGCAGATCCCCGTAAATGTCGTCCTCGATCAGAGGCACCGCAGCAGCCGCCAGCATGGAAACCAGCTGCTTCTTGCGTTCGTCGGACATTCGCGCGCCCATGGGGTTGCTGTGATTGGTCACCACCACACAGGCTTTCAGGGGCCACTGCTCAAGCGCCAGCTGCAAGCCCTCCAGGCTCAACCCCTCAGAAGGATGGGTAGGAATTTCAATGACCTTTAGCCCCACCACCTCCAGCGCCTGGAGAATTCCCGGGAAGGACGGGGATTCCACGGCCACAATATCACCAGGCTGGGTCACGGCACGAAGCGCCAGGATGATCGCTTCCTGGGCACCGTTGGTGGCGAGTACATCATCCGGCGTTACCGGTACTCCGAGTGTCGCCATCCGCTGGGCAATCTGCCGCCGAAACGATTCCTTGCCGGGAAAGGCATAGTCGAGTGTTTCCAGGCCTCGTCGTGCGGCCCAGAGCGTGCTGTGCTGGATTTGCCGAAGCGGCAGGTAATCAGGATGGGGAATCGCTGTCGCCAGAGGCACCATCCGCTTCTGCTCGTCGGCACAAAGGTCCAGGGTCATTTCCCGGGCGCTGACTGGCACCGGACGGCTGCGGTGCCTTCGCATCACAGGCTCGGGTGCATCCACCGTCGGCAGCCTTACGAAGTAGCCACTGCGCTCCCTGGCCTGCAGAAAGCCTCGTGCTTCCAGGGTCTGGTGCGCCTGCAGGATAGTCGAAATACTTACGCCATACTGCCGGCTCAGCATTCGCACGCCCGGCAATCGATCACCGTCACGGTAGACACCGTCCCTGATCAACTCCTGAAGCTGATCCGCCACCTGATTGTAAAGAATGCCCATCCCACGCCCCTCGTCTGACTGTCTTTCGGGAGTTGCCACTCCATTGCACCAGAAGCAGCACCTCTTCATGCAGTACAGATACTGTCGAATATGACCGGCACAGATTCCGAAAACCACACTCTGTACCGGTTCAAAATGAGATTATCTGAATCTGTTATGTCAGTCAGTTCATTTCCTACAATAAGCTCAACATCCAAGGTGCTTCCAGGTTAGGCCAAACAACCCAAGGAGATGAGACCATGACACACCCCCTCTATCAGGTGGATGCCTTTACCAGCAAGGTATTCGGTGGCAACCCGGCCGCGGTCATGCCCCTGGAGCAATGGCTGCCGGACAATGTCATGCTCTCGCTCGCCATGGAGAACAATCTCTCCGAGACGGCTTTTTTCGTGCGGCTTCCCGAGGACGAAGAAGCCGATTTCCATATCCGCTGGTTTACGCCGGGCACAGAGGTGCCGCTGTGTGGCCACGCTACTCTGGCCAGCGCCTGGGTAATCTTCAACAAGCTTGGCTGGGATGAAGAGCGAATCCGCTTTGACTCCAAAAGCGGCCGGCTGTCCGTCAGGCAGTCCGATGACGGCTGGCTGGTCCTGGATTTCCCGAATCTGGCCTTCGAGGAGCAAACCACGCCAACGCTGATTCGGGAAGCTCTGGAAGGCGCACCTGATACCGCTTTTTTTGTTCCCAACGACACCAACTACATGGTGGTTCTGAAGGACGAAGCGGCCGTGCGTGCTGCCCAGCCCGACATGCGCAAATTAAAGCAACTGGGTAACCAGGGGCTGATCATTACCGCACCGGGCACCGACTGCGATTTTGTCAGCCGATATTTCGCTCCGGGCGCCGGCATTGATGAGGACCCGGTGACCGGTTCCATTCACAGCGTACTGGTACCCTACTGGGCTGAGAAACTGGGCAAAACAAGGCTGGACGCCCGTCAGATTTCGGCCCGTGGCGGTGTGCTACGCTGCGAACTGAAAGGCGACCGGGTCGATATCGCCGGGCAGGCTGCCTTCTACATGGAAGGCTCCGTCTACCTGCCCTGAGACTGGTATACTGCCCGCCGTTTTCTTTGCAGCGGCGGGCAGCATGACGGCAGGTTCAGCATCACAGTACGACGTAATCATTATCGGCGCCGGCGCGGCGGGCCTGATGTGTGCGGCAACCGCCGGCTATCGCGGCCGCCGGGTGCTGGTGCTGGACCACGCCAACAAGCCGGGCAAGAAAATCCTCATGTCCGGAGGCGGGCGCTGCAACTTCACCAACCTGAACAGCACACCCGCCAACTTCCTGTCGGACAACCCGCACTACTGCATCTCCGCGCTCAAGCGCTACACACCTCAGGACTTCCTGGAACTGGTGGATCGACACGGCATTGAGCACGAGGAAAAAGCCCCAGGCCAGCTGTTCTGCAAAGACAGCGCCAAGGACATCCTCAACATGCTGCTGACCGAATGTGAGTGGGCCGGCGCGGAAGTGAGGATGAAGACTGCGGTCGACCGCATAGCGGAAACCGACAACGGCTATCGCCTGCGCGTCGGCTCCGGCGATCTCACCTGCGAATCCCTGGTGATAGCCACCGGCGGCCTGTCCATTCCCACCATGGGCGCCACGGCGTTTGGTTACCGGGTGGCCGAGCAGTTTGGCCTGAAGGTACTGCCCACCCGGGCAGGCCTGGTGCCCTTTACCCTGCAGCCGGAGTTGAAAGAACAGCTTGCCCCTTTGTCTGGTATCAGTTGCCCGGTGGACGTGCAATGCCATGACCAGCACTTCCGGGAACCCATGCTGGTTACTCATCGGGGGCTCAGTGGCCCGGCAATGCTCCAGATCTCAAGTTTCTGGGAACCGGGGGACAGCCTGGCTATCAACCTGCTGCCAGCCTGTCAGATCAAGGACGACCTTTTGAGCCTGCGGAAAACCCGCCCGCAATCGACCATTGCAAACTACCTGACCCAGCACCTGCCAAAACGGTTTGCCCAGGCCTTCAACGAGCTACAGGGCTGGACCGGCCCTTTGCAGGGCTACAAGAACAGCGATATCGAACAGGTTGCCGATACTCTGGGCCAATGGTCGATCAAGCCAGCTGGCACCGAGGGCTACCGAACCGCAGAAGTCACCCTGGGGGGCGTTGATACCCGCCAGCTCTCCTCCAAGACCATGGCAGTGCTGGAACGGCCAAACCTGTATTTCATTGGCGAGGTCGTGGACGTGACCGGCCATCTTGGCGGCCATAACTTCCAATGGGCCTGGGCCTCGGGCGTGGCAGCCGGTAACAGCGCCTGAACGGACATCCGATTGCCCAAAGCTGGCGTAGAACTGGTAACCTGAGTCCATGTATTGGCATGACCAGACACTACGACCGATAGGGGGAAAGGATGCTCCACAGCCACGATGACACCGCAACCAGCAATGCCCTTGTGGTAGAGGGTGGCGCCATGCGCGGCATCTTCGCCGCCGGTGTGCTTGATGCGTTTCTGGAGCAGCGCTATCAGCCGTTCACCGAAGCCTGGGGTGTCTCCGCCGGTTCAACCAACCTCATCGGCTACCTCTGCGGCCATCACGGCCGCAACCATCAGGTGATTACCGACCACGCGTGCCGCCCGGAGTTCATCAACTGGGGCCGTTTCTTCCGGGGCGGGCATCTCTGCGATGTTCACTGGCTCTGGCACCGATCCTACGAGGACGTGCCGCTCGACCTGGAACGCTACCTGTCTGGCACCACCAGGCTCTGGGTAGCAACCACGTCGGTGGTGACCGGAGAAGCCCGATATTTCTACGTCGATGATAAGAACATCCACGATGTACTCACAGCCTCCTGCTCGATTCCCCTGGCCTACCGTGATTACCCGATCGTGGAGAATGAGCCCATGAGTGATGGCGGCATTGCCGATTCCATTCCGGTTGCGGAGGCCTATCGGCGGGGCGCACGGGATATTACCGTCGTTCTTTCCCGACCACTGGGCTATGAGAAGAAGCCACTGGCGTTTCCGGCGCTCACCAAACGGATGTTTCGGGAGCAACCGGGAATGGCCGAGGCCCTGATCCGGCGCGGCGAACGATATAACGAGACATTGGAGTTCATTCAAAATCCGCCGGACGACTGCCATCTACGGATTATCGCACCGCCAGAGGATTTTCCGGTGAGTCGACTAACCACAGACCTTAACAAGCTGGATCTGGGCTATCAGCAAGGCCACCGCGCAGCGATGGCCTATCTGGCCAACATAGCCCGTGAAGTCGCCTAGCGAAGCACTACCAGCGGCTTTCTGGCAGTTTCGAGCATCCGGGTAGTCGTACTGCCCACCAGGAACTGACGGATGCGGGAGTGGCCATAGGCGCCCATCACCAGGATGTCGATATCCTGCTCTTCCTGGTAGGCGTGCAATGCCGGTTCTACGTCTCCAGCCCGGATGGCCAACGTAATTTCGGATTCCAGCCCTGCCAGCATTTTCTCGGCTTTCCTGAGCTGCTCCCAGCGGTCGTTGGTATCCGGACCCACCATCACAAGGTGCAGCGGCATGCCCTTCAGGACCGGGCTGCCAGCCAGCAATTCCACGCCCTTGAACGCCGTGGCGCTGCCATCAAAGGCAAGCATGGCGCTTCGGGGCTCGGTGTACTCGTCGGGCACCAGAAGAATCGGGCGATGCATACTACGAATCACCGTCTCCAGTTGGCTGCCAACGTGGGTGTCACGGTCGGAGCTGCTCTCGCCGTGCAGCCCCATCACCAGCAGGCGAGTCTGGTTCTCCAGCGCCAGCAGGGATTCAGTAAGATCACCGTGGCGCTGGCGCTGGATCACCTCACCGATGCCGGCTTCGGTGACGCGCTTTTGCGCCTCATCCAGCATGTGATGGCCATGTTCCAGGGCCAGCTTGGCGCGTTTGCGGTCCAGCTCTGCCAGATCCTCGAGGAGCTGTTCACGACTGCCCAGACCAATATTGCCTGCCAGATCCGGCTCTGCCGGGTAACGCTCTTCATCAAGGACGTGCAGCAACATCATGGGGGTTTCCATGTGCTTGCTGGCCCAGGCAGCGTAATCGCAAACTGCGGGGGCAGCCTGGGAGCCATCGATACAGGCAACTACTCGTAGCATCTCAACCTCGCCTTCTTGGTCCTTGTGATTTTTATTCTGGCCGGAATCGGTGTTGGATTCCCTGGTCTGTGTCATATCAGTGCCCCATCAACTGGTCGACGGCGTCCGGCTTGTCGTGCACGCCAAAGCGGTCAACTATCGTTGCGCTGGCTTCATTCAGCCCGATGACTTCAACCTCCGAGCCTTCCCGGCGGAACTTGATAACGGCCTTATCCAGGGCACCCACGGCGGTGATATCCCAGAAATGCGCGCGACTCAGGTCGATCACCACATTATCGACTGCTTCCTTGAAATCAAAGGATTCCATGAACTTTTCCGAGGAGCTGAAGAACACCTGGCCCACAACCCGGTAAGTACGGGTATCGGTGCTTTCATCCAGCTCGGAGGTCACCAGCATGTAATGGCCCACTTTGTTGGCAAAGAACAAGGCCGCCAGCAGAACGCCGGCCAACACCCCAAAGGCCAGATTATGGGTGGCAACCACGACAACAACCGTCACCAGCATAACGATGTTGGTGGAGAGAGGATGTTTGCGAAGGTTGCGGATGGAATCCCAGGAGAAAGTACCAATCGAGACCATGATCATGACCGCCACCAGAGCCGCCATGGGGATCTGGACCAGTACATTGTCGAGCAGCAGCACCATGATGAGCAGGAAGACACCAGCGGTGAGTGTGGAAAGCCGGGTCCGGCCACCGGACTTCACGTTGATGATGGACTGGCCGATCATGGCACAACCGGCCATACCACCGATCAGGCCAGAGCCGATGTTGGCGATGCCCTGACCCTTGCACTCCCGGTTGCGGTCACTGGTGGTGTCTGTCAGATCGTCCACAATGGTCGCTGTCATCATGGATTCCAGCAGCCCCACGATGGCTAACGGAATCGAATACGGCAGGATAATCATCAGGGTTTCCAGATTCAGCGGCACATCCGGCCACAGGAAAACGGGGAGCGTATCCGGCAGATCACCCATATCGCCAACGGTCCGGATATCCAGACCGGTCACCACGGCCACAGCGGTGAGCACCACGATGCACACCAGCGGGGAAGGAAGGACCTTGCCAACCACCGGCACCAGCGGGAAGAGGTAGATGATACCCAGGCCGGCCGCGGTCATTGCGTAAACGTGCCAGGTTACGTTCGTCAGCTCAGGCAATTGGGCCATGAAGATCAGGATGGCAAGAGCGTTCACGAAACCGGTGACCACCGAGCGTGATACGAAGCGCATCAGACTGCCGAGCTTGAGATAGCCTGCAATCACCTGCAACACACCGGTAAGCAGCGTCGCGGCAAGCAGGTACTGCAAACCGTGCTCCTTGACCAGCGTTACCATCAGAACCGCCATGGCCGCCGTTGCGGCGGAAATCATCCCGGGGCGCCCGCCAACGAAAGCAATGATTACGGCAATACAAAAGGAGGCATACAGCCCCACCTTCGGATCGACACCAGCGATGATCGAGAAAGCAATGGCTTCCGGTATCAACGCTAGGGCCACAACGATACCGGCGAGTACATCGCCACGAATGTTCGAAAGCCAGTTGGCTTTAAGGGAATTCACCATGATTTCGGATTTCCAGCTTGCTAGGAATTCAAAGGTCGCGAAGCTTATCAGCCCCCTTACCGGAAAGTAAGGTCGCTAGCGGTATCTTCTTAGAGGTCTAACGACCGACCCTCTGTACTGCTATCATCAGAACATTCATTGATTAACAAGAGTTTGCACCAACCCATGGACGACGTTGCCTCCCAATTTCTGGCCGGAAACCAGACCACGCTGAATCTCGCTGTTGCGCTTTTGCTCGGTGCCATCATCGGGCTGGAGCGAGGATGGGATGCCCGGGAACAGAAATCGGGCGAACGCATTGCCGGTATCCGCACCTTTGCCATGGTCGGTCTGCTTGGTGGCATCTCGGCCGTGTTGGCCGAAGAAATTACCGAGTGGGCGTTTCCGGTGCTATTGGTCAGCGTTGTGGCTATGGCCATTGTGGCTTACAGCGAGCGGCTTGAGCACATCCGCAACTTCAGCATCACTGGTATGGTCGGTATGGTGCTGACGTTTTGCTTCGGTGCGGTTGCAGTAGCAGTGGACCCGGTGATCGCCACTGCCGCAGCGGTCGTGACTGCAATCATTCTGGATAACAAGGAAGAAATTCACGGCTGGGTCAACAAGCTGAAGGAACATGAACTGGATGCCGCACTGAAACTGCTGCTGATTTCCGTGGTCATGCTACCGTTGCTGCCGAATGAAAAGATGGGGCCCGGCGGAGTACTGAACCCCCGGGAAATCTGGTGGATGGTGGTGATGATCGCTTCCATTTCCTTTGTGGGCTATTTCGCCATACGGGTTGCGGGCACGCGAAAGGGAATCCTCTTTACCAGCCTTTTCGCAGGACTGAGTTCCTCCACCGCCCTCACCCTGCACTTTGCCCGCCAGGCCTCGAAAAATCCGCAGCTCAATGCCCAGTTCGCCACCGGCATACTCATAGCCTGCGGCACCATGTTCCCGCGCATTCTTGTGTATTGCCTGGTGATCAATCCGGATCTTCTACCCAGCCTTGTCTGGCCGGTACTTGTGATGACCGCCCTGCTGTATGGCCCAGCGCTATTCATCTGGCGAAAAAACGAACGACAGCTTCTTGTCAGCCAGCCGGCACTCAACCAGAACCCGCTGGACCTGACTTCGGCTCTGGTTTTCGGTGGGTTACTGACGGGCATCCTCCTGCTAGGCGAGTATCTGGGAACCTGGCTGGGTGATGCCGGCATCTATTTTCTCGCGGCCACCTCCGGTATTGCCGACGTCGATGCCATCACCCTCTCCCTGACCCGCATGTCCAATAACAGTCTGGCAGCAGGCACAGCCGTAATCGGTATTGTGATCGCCGCAGCCACCAACAACCTGGTGAAGTCGGGGCTGGCTGGGTTTGTCGGCAACCGTCAGACAGGTTTCCTGGTCGGCATCCCCATGGTGTTCTCGCTGGCAGCCGGACTGCTGGTCGCCTGGCTGCAATAATTTTTTTACCTGGCCCGCCGGAACGTGAGGTTGTAACGGTAACCGCCTGTCAGCGGATGCTCTCCGGCCTTGAGTGTCAGCACACCGTGATAGCGCATCCGGGCAGGGCCACCCCAGACCACGACATCACCATGGCCAAGGGGCACCCGCATCGGGCGTTCGCTGCGCTTCAGACCGCCGAACTGGAAGACAATGGGTAAACCGAGGGAAACCGACACAATCGGCTGGCTGAAATCCTCTTCATCCTTGTCCTGGTGCAGCCCCATTTTTGCCCCCGGCTGATACCGGTTAATCAGGCAGGCATCCGGCTCAAACCCCTCGAAACCGGCGGTGTCTGCAGCGCTTATGGCCAGTTCTCGAAAAACAGCCGGCATGGC
The DNA here is from genome assembly GCF_037029655.1 of Marinobacter sp. CH_CUG1437-1. Taxonomy (NCBI): domain Bacteria; kingdom Pseudomonadati; phylum Pseudomonadota; class Gammaproteobacteria; order Pseudomonadales; family Marinobacteraceae; genus Marinobacter; species Marinobacter sp. CH_CUG1437-1. The sequence continues at coordinate 186,285 of NZ_JAYMEW010000006.1, forward strand.
AGGCCATGGCTTGCCGGATTCGGGATCTTCGGACTGATACCGGTAACCTTGGCGATCGGTGACCCAGCCAAGATTCCCGCAGCAGCTCATGGCCGCAGACATCGAATGGCCGCCCGGGGTTTTCATGTGCCTGAATGGCGCTTCTGAGGTGACCTTTTCAATACCTTCCATGAGCGATTCGGCATTCGGGAGCGCGAATTGTCGTATAACCAACGCGCCGTCCATAAGATGCTCAGTCGCCCGATCCGGTGCCAGGTCATCAAACAGGTCATGGTTCATAGATGACGCTCCCCCTCTTAAAAGGCTCAACCTAATAATTTACGAGTTCTTTTGAAAGGTCGATGAAAGCCTGTTCATGAAGCCGCGTTGAAAAACACGTATATTCTATGGGCTGATTCATTCCTGTTAAGGACTTATTAATGCTGTTTGCAATCATTATTGGCGGTCTGATTGGCTACGCCTTTGGCAAATTCCCGGGCTTTCTGATCGGCGCAGCGATTGGCGCCTTTCTCCTGAACCTTCTCAAGCGCCGCCTGATTGGCAAGCTCCAGAGCATCCAGTCCGGCTTTATTGAATCGGTCTTTGCGGTGATGGGCGCCCTGTGCAAGTCAGATGGCGTGATATCCAGGGATGAAATCCAGATGGCTGAAGCCATGTTCGTGCGCTTCCGCCTGAATGAAGACCAGAAGGAGAAGGCCAAAGCCGCCTTCAACCGGGGCAAGGAGCCGGATTTTGACCTGGATGCCGAGCTGAACCGCTTTCTCCAGGCCAGCGGACGCCAACCCGCATTTCTCCAGATGTTTCTGCAGGTTCAGGTATCGGCGGTGGCTGCGGATGGCAAGGTACACCCTGCCGAACACGAAATGCTGGTGCGGATAGCCCGTGGGCTGGGACTGCCAGAGAGCCAGGTGGACCAACTTGAAGCCATGCTTCGGGGCGCCCACACCCACCGGGCCGGCGCCGGCCAGCCTTCGTCAGCGGATCAGATCAGCGATGCCTACAAGGTTCTGGGGGTGTCCTCTTCGGCCAGTGATGAAGAACTCAAGAAGGCTTACCGGAAGCTGATGAGCGAGAACCACCCGGATAAACTCGCGGGCCGGGGATTGCCAGAGAGCATGCGGGAGATGGCGGAGGAACGCACCCGCGAAATCAGTCATGCCTACGATGTGATCAAGGAAGCGCGGAAAAAATCCGCGTAGTGCCATTGCCGGTTATCAGGTCAGAACCAACGAGGCACGCGCACCCGATAACGCTCGTAATCTTCGCCGAACTTTTCCGCCAGCGCCTTCTCCTCCTCCCGGGCCTGGCGGGTAATCACCAGGACGCCAGCCACCAGACACACCAGGGAAAACACACTGGGCAGCGCCAGGAAAAACCCGAGCTGTCCCGCCATAACAGCCATAAACAGAGGGTTCCGCGAGCGGCCAAACGGACCGCTTGTCAGCAGTTTGCGCTGATCCTTGCGCGGATCAATCCCGGAGCGCCAGTCTTCGTGCATGTAGGCCTGCAGATAGTTTACGGCCGTATATGAGCCGATCAACAGCAGCATGCCAGCCAGCAAAACGGGCCAGACGTAGAGCGGGCCGAAAACGCCCAGCCAGCCGTCAACATCGGCAAAAATGCGCACCACGCAAATACCCAGAATGAGCGCACGAAAGACATTGAAAATCTGTCGATGCCACCAGGGCGCAGTGCCTCGCTCACCATAGTTAATGTGCGAAAAGTGCATACGCTGATACAAGCCGAGGCTCCGGCCAGCAAACTGCAGACCGATCATCAGAAAGAAAATGCCAAGAAAGTGGCGTACGAGGGGTTCAATAACTTCCATCGGGATCGCTTACAACGGGTTAAGGCCGACAGCTTATTATCTGTAGGCGTCTGTGAAAAGGGTTTGGGGTGGGAGTCAGGGCACTCTGGGGCCAACCCTTCCTAAAATGACATATCATCACGTTTTTAAATGCATTAGAGTGGAAAAGTCATTTTCCGGAGAATTCTGTTATGAGCGCCCCCGAAATCCCTCAGTCTTGCCATACATTCTGCAACGACGTGATGGGGCGCGATGACGCAACAACCCTGGCAGAGAAAATCCGCAACCGGGAGATTTCAGTCACGGAACTGACCCGCGCTGCCATCGCCCGGGCCCAGGCAGCCGACCCGCTGATCCATGGCGTGGCTCTGGCGAACTACGACGAGGCACTCCAAACCGCCTCCAGATGCGACGCAGAGGCAAAGGCGGGTACCCAGAGCTTGTTCCGGGGCATTCCGACCTTTATCAAAGACAACACCAACGTGACAGGACTGGCCACACGCCAGGGCTCTCTGGCCGTGCCTGAAATACCGGCTTCCGATACCAGCCCATTTGCCCGACAACTGCTTGCCCAGGGTTTCCTGTGCCTTGGCAAAAGCACGCTGCCCGAATTCGGCTTCAACGCCTCTACCGAGCCTGCCCATGGACCGGCCACGAGAAACCCCTGGAATCTCGCCTATTCATCTGGCGCGTCATCCGGCGGTTCCGCAGCCCTGGTGGCCGCCGGCGTGGTGCCCATTGCCCATGCCAATGACGGCGGAGGCTCCATCCGCATTCCGGCCGCTTGCTGCGGCCTGGTCGGCCTCAAACCGACACGAGGACGATTGATCGATAACGAGGCGGCCGCTTCCCTGCCCATCAACATAATCAGCGAAGGCGTGGTGACCCGTTCGGTGCGGGATACAGCCAATTTTCTCGACCAGGCTGAGAGCTATTACCGGAACCCGAAGCTACCAGCTGTGGGAAACATTCAAGGGCCTTCGGGTCGGCCACTGAGGATAGGCCTGGTGCTGGACTCCACCAATGGCCATAAAACCGACAACATCACTCGCCAGACCGTCGAAGAAACCGCTCTCAGACTGGAAAGGCTCGGGCACCGGATTGAACCTGTCCCCGTACCCGTGCACAGCGCCTTTCCGGACGATTTTGCTCTTTACTGGGCCCTGCTTGCTTTCGGTGTCAGGACCAATGGCCGGAAAATACTTCACCCGGACTTCGACAAACGCAGAACGGATGGGCTAACCAACGGGCTGGACAGAATGTTCAGACGACAGTTCTGGCGCCTGCCTGCCGCGCTCTGGCGACTCAAGCGCTCCTGGCACGACTACGCCCATGCCGTGGCAGGTTTCGATGCTGTGCTCACTCCGGTGCTCGGCCATACAACGCCCACCCTTGGTCACCTCAGCCCCGAGTTACCTTTTGATACCCTGTTCGAGCGGCTGCGCCGGTATGTCAGCTTCACCCCACTGGCCAACGCCACGGGCGCACCAGCAATCTCGATATCCATGGGGCGAACCCCGGATCATCTACCGGTATCTGTGCAGTTCATGGGGCGTCACGGAGGCGAGCGAACGCTTCTGGATATTGCCTATGCCCTGGAGGCCAGCCATCCCTGGCCGCAGCTCTGGGAGATCGATCATCAGCGTTTCACCAGTGACGACCCTAACGCCAACGACTCTCTGGTCGATACCCTGTGAAATTGGACACCCATAACAACAGCTGCCATATTCTTTAGGAAGCTCAGGGATGCCTGAACTTTCCACCGAACCGAGACCCAGGGCCGTTCGTATTTCAAGTAAAGGGACAACATATTGAGCCCGGCCATGCGTGACAGTGAAGTCCTTGTGACCCATCACAGGGCACTGATGGAACTGAGCCATAACATCAGCTTTATCGAAATGCCTCGGCCCCGCAAGCTGGCAGCCCTCATGGAGCTGTGCACTCGCCTGCTGGGTGTAAAACGGGCAAGTGTCTGGCTGTTTCCGCCGGAGCGGGACCGTATCACCTGCGAGTGGCTTCATGACAAAGAGCTGCCCGGCCGCAATAGCTGCACCGCGCAGAATGGCTCGGAGTTCAACCTGTTTCGCTCAGACCACCCGGAATACTTCCGCGCCATGACCGAAGAACGGGTCATTGCCGTAGAGGATGCCCGCAATGACATCCGCACTCGGTCATTCGACCAGGATTATCTGTCAATCCAGAACATCCAATCCATGCTGGATGCACCCATATTCGACGGCGAACACCTCAGCGGGGTGATCTGCCTTGAGTCAAGTGAGCGACGTGACTGGTCGGTCCCTGACATCTCTTTGTCAGCGGCCATTGCAGACACCATAAGCCTCATGAACACCCACGAAGCGTGGCTGAGGTCCAAGCGCGCCCTCGATTACGTCAGCCGGTACGATTCTCTCACCGGCCTCGCCAACATAGATTCGCTGCGCGACCGGTTGAGCCACCTGGTGCGCAAGATCAAACGTCGGGGTACCGGCAGCCTGGCGCTGCTCTGGATAGATGTCGACCGTTTGAAAACCATTAACGATGGGCTGGGCCCCCAGGCGGGCGATCAGGTGATCGCCGACATCGGTATGCGCCTGAAAGACATCCAGTTGGCGGGCAAGGACTTCCTGGCGCGAATTGGCGGCGACGAATTTGCCCTTGTCATCCGCAACTACACCCTGCCCGGGTTCCTTGATGAAGTCACCCAGGAGATCCAGACCCGGATCCGCCAGCCAATCCGGGTGTCCGACCAGGACCTGAACGTCAGTGCCAGCGTGGGTATCTGTCACTTCCCGGGCGACTGTCGTGAACCCGAGGAACTTCTCCGCGGCGCTGAAGCGGCCATGTATCATGCCAAAAGGCAGGGCCGGGACCGATCCACGCTGTTCGACTCGGAAATCCAGATGACAGCACGCTCCCGATTTGCATTGGAAAGCGAATTGCGGGAAACGCTCAAAACCAACGGCCTGGATGTGTTCTACCAGCCAATCATGGACCGCACGGGAACACAGCTGGAAAGTGCCGAGGCGCTGGTTCGCTGGAAGCATCCACAGCGGGGCTGGCTGTCACCGATCGAGTTTCTCGACGTAGCACGCAGTGCCGGGCTGATGTACGAACTGGGCGCCTGTGTACTCAAGAACGTCTGCGCCCACTGGCGTCAGGCGAAAGACCAGAACACTCCCTTACCCACCATATCCGTCAATCTCTCCGCCGAGCAGGTGCTGGTGCCGGAATTACCGGAGTTGGTGAGAGAAATCTGCAAGAACCAGGATATGCCAGTCAGTGCCCTTCAGTTTGAAGTGACCGAGGATTCGATCCAGGGCGATTTCAGTGGGATAGGTCGGATTCTGGAGCAGCTGGTAGAGGCGGGCGCGGAGCTTGCCATTGATGATTTCGGCACCGGTTATTCATCGCTGTCGCGGCTAAAAACCCTGCCCTTCTCCCGCATCAAGATCGACCGATCGTTTATCAACAACCTCCCTGATGACGACAACGATTGCGCAATCACCCTGTCGATCATCGGGTTGGCCAGGGGGCTCGGGCTTTCGGTGGTCGCCGAAGGGGTAGAAAGCGAAGCCCATGAAGCCTGGTTGTTCGAGAAAGGCTGCGACTACCTCCAGGGCTACCGTTACAGCAAACCGCTGCCCTATCCCGACTTCATTAGCCGCTATTGCTCCAGGTGATTGCGCACATCAAACCCGGGAAATATTGATAACACCTCAAGGAAGCTCGCCTCAGGCACAGCGCTGACCGTCAGGGGTTCACCCGAAACAGGATGGCGAAAGGCCATCATTGTGGCCGCCAGCATCAGACGCCCCTCACCGAAACGCTCGGCAAAATAACGGTTGTGTCGGCCCCGGCCGTGATTTGCATCGCCAATCATCGGGTGGTTGATATGCTTCATGTGCCTTCGCAACTGATGCTTCCGGCCTGTTTTCGGGGACAGTTCGACCACGGCGTAGCGACTGGTCGGGTATTTCTCGATTTCCACCGGTATCTCGGTGGTCGCCAAGGTGCGGTAATGGGTAAGCGCATTGCGCACCGGCTGTTCGATCCCTTTCAGCCGCCGATCTTCTGGCTCTTCCCTCAGGGGATAATCAATCTCACCTTGCTCCGGCGGCCAGCCACGCACCATGGCCAGATAGGTTTTCGCCACATCCCCGGCCATCATTGCCAAACCCAGCGTGCGAGCGGTGTCGCTGTCCCTGGCAAACACCAGTATGCCCGAAGTGGGTCGGTCCAAACGATGTACCGGGTAAACATGCCGGCCGTCATTAAGCGCCCGGGCATATTGCAGGGCAAACTCGGTTTCGTGTCTGTCAATGGGGCTTCGATGCACCAATAGCCCGGCCGGTTTATGGACGGCCAGAAGATGGTCGTCCCGGTAAAGAACAGTCAGTGGGTTTTGTCTGGCCATCAAACGCTTCTGAACCTTGCGGTCAGTCTCCCGAAGGCCTGGCCGGCTCGGTTGCCCAGAACGAGTAGTGACGGTGTAAGCAACAACGTCAGCACGGTGGCAAACGCCAGCCCGCCGGCGATGGCACTGGACAGCTGGGTCCACCATTGGGTTGAGGGAGCCCCCAGGCCCAGCGACGGCGTCAACAGGTCAACATTGACGCCGAGAACCATAGGCATCAAACCCAATACGGTGGTTATGGCCGTCAGCAGCACCGGCCTCAGACGCAGGCAGCCGGTTTCCAGCGCAGCCTCGTAGGCGTCCATGCCGTCCTTGCGCATCTGATTGTAGGTATCAATCAGAATGATGTTGTTGTTCACCACAATGCCCGCCAGGGCAATCGTGCCCATTCCCACCATCACGATGCCGAACGACTGACCATTCACCAACAGACCCAGCAATACGCCGGCGGTGGACAGAACGATCGCGGAGAGAATCAGGAAGGTCTGGTAGAGCGAATTGAACTGGGTCACCAGTATCAACAGCATTAGAGCGATGGCGACCAGGAAGGCCGTCGCAAGGAAGTTGGATGCCTGCTGCTGATCCTCGTTTTCGCCGGCAAACTTCACCGAAATACCCTCGGGTGGTTCTGGCATCTCAGCCTGTAGTGCCCGCAACAGCTCATCCACACGGCGCCCCTGTGCGAGATCGGATTTAATGGTCACCGTGCGCTGCCCGTCTACCCGGACAATGCTGTTGGTCTTGTCACCGGGCCGCAGATCGACAAATTCCGAGAGCGGAATCTGGCCTCTCGAAGTGTGGATTGTCTGGCGCTGCAGATGGTCCAGCTCCCGCCAGTTGTTGGGCACCCGCACCACGATGTCCACTTCGTCCCGCACGTCTTCCGGGCGATAGGTCGCCAGTTTCAATCCGTTGGTAACCAGGCGCACGGCACTTCCGATACCCAGGACATCGGTGCCAAACCGGGCAGCGGCTTCCCGGTCTACCTGCAGCCGCCACTCGATACCGGGCAGGCTCCGGTCGTCTTCAATATCCACGAAGCCACCGAGTTCGCGCATTCGATCTTTGATTTCGTCCACGTAGCCATTGAGGCTGTTCGCCTCCCGGCTGCTCACCTGAAGCTCTATCGGCTTGCCTTCTGCAGGACCACCCTCCTGCTTGCGGAACTCCAGTTCAATGCCAGGAATATCGGAGGTCAATTCCCGGAAGTCCTCGAGAATCGCGCTGGCCGGACGCCGTGTGAACCAGTCAGTAAACTGGAACTGCAGAACGCCGATAACATCCGGCGCCAACTGTGAGCTGGTCTGGACCATCGAGCGAGCGTAAAGGGCCTTCACCTCGGGCATACCACGCAGCCGCTGCTCCACTTCCCGCACAATGGCATCCCGTTCCCACACCGAGAGATCGCCTCGCGCCCTCACCTGCACCTGGGCGGAATCCGGCTCCACACTGGGGAAGAACTCCACCCCGTGGTTGAAGCGGGCATAGGCCGCATAGATCACGGCGATCACACAAAGCACGCCTATCAGCGTCAGCCCTGGTGACTTGAGCAGCAGTGCCAGCAGCTGCCGGTAGCCCTGCATCAGGCGCCCCTGAAAGTTTCCCTGGCGCGCGCGCCGGCCTCCACTGGTGCTGCCCAGCACGGGCAGGAACACCAGCGCCATGGCCAGGGAAGCGATGAGGCAGATGATGACTGTCAGCGGCAGGAATTTCATGAACTCCCCCACCACGCCCGGCCAGAATAGCAACGGTACAAACACGGCCAAAGTGGTTGCGGTCGACGCAATGATGGGCCAGGCCATGCGGCTGGCCGCCTCGGCCCAGGCGTGCTTGACCGTCTGCCCTTCCGAGAGGTTCCGATCCGCCAGCTCGGACACCACAATGGCGCCATCCACCAGCATGCCCGCTACCAGGATCAGGCTGAACAGCACCACAATGTTGAGCGTGAGCCCCATACTCCAGATCACCAGGATACCCGTGAGGAACGCGCCCGGGATGGTCAGCCCCACCATCACCGCTGAACGGGGCCCCATGGCGGCAATCACCACGATCAGGACCAGCACAATGGCGGTGAGTACGTTATTCAGCAGGTCACTGAGGATATCCCGCACTTCCTCGGACTGATCCATGATGTAGCGAATTTCCAGCGAATCCGGCAACTGCGGTTTGGCCTCTTCGATCAACTGACGGACCTGGGCAATGGTCTCGATGATGTTGGCACCGGAGCGTTTGGACACTTCCAGCACCAGCGCCGGCTCGCCGTTGATACGGGCAAAGCCGGTGGGGTCCTTGAAGGTGCGCTGTAGCATGGCGACATCGCCAAAGGTGACTACCGTATCGCCGTCCACCTTGACCGGCATGGACATAACATCCTCAATGGTCTCGATCACTCCGGGCACCTTCAGCGCCATGCGGCCATTTCCGGTATCCAGAGAGCCTGCAGCGACCAGCTGGTTGTTGCGCGTTACCAGGGAAGCCAGTTGATCGAAGTCGATTCCGTAGCTCTCCAGCACCTGGGGATCGACCACAATTTCCAACAGGTCCTCGCGATCACCACCAATCTCCACTTCAAGCACTTCCGGAATGGACTCGATGGCATCCTGGAACCGGCGGGCAATGGTGATCAGCTCGCGCTCCGACAATGGGCCGGAGAGACCCACGGACAGGACCGGAAACAGGGACACGTTGATCTCGTTCACCCTGGGCTCATCCGCTTCCTGGGGCAGTTTGGTACGGGCGGTATCCACCTTCTCCCGCACATCCTGCAACGCCTTGTCCGGATCAAACCCGGCATCGAACTCCAGCATGACCGACGCATGGCCCTCCGAGGCCGTTCCCCGCATTTCCTTGATACCCTCCAGAGAACGCAGCTCCTGCTCCATCGGGCGCACCAACAGACGCTCGGCATCCTCCGGGCTGATACCGTCCAGGGTCATGGACACATAGATCATCGGAATGGTGACGTCGGGGTTGGCTTCCTTGGGAATGGTCTGGAACGCGGCGATACCGCCCAGAATCAGGAACAGCAGCGTGAGCAGGGTGGTCCGGCTGCGGTCAATGGCGGCGAAGATCAGGCTGCGCATCTGCCCTACCCCCTGTTTTCGGCGGCATCAACGGGCACCACCTGCTCGCCGATGCTGACAAATCCGCCACCGCGGGTAATCAGCCGGATCTCATCCGGCAAACCGGTAACCCAGGCGCCTTCGGTGGACACGCTCAACAGCTTCACTTCACCGAACTCCACGCGATTCTCGCCGTTCACGTACTTCACACCGGGGCGACCATCGTCACCGAGGGACAGGTAAGCAGGCGAGATAAACATGGCCTTCACCTCCGGCAACGCCACCCGCAGACTGGCACTGCCACCCGCAACCCGCTTGCGATCCGGATTCTCAACGACGATTTCAACAGCAAAACTCCGGGTTTCCGGGGAGGCGGCGCTGGCGACAAAGGTCACCACGCCAGAAAGACGACTGCCATCCAGCAAATCCACACGAACCGCCTGGCCGGGCGCCACATCACCCACTGATTGTTGGGGGATCCGCGCGGTGGCCTTCAGTCTATCCACCCGCACCAGCTCAAACAGCGGTGACCCCACCTGCACCAGATCGCCTATATCCACCGATTTGCTGTTGATCGTGCCGTCAAATGGTGCCTTGGGGGTGAGGTGACTGACCGCCTGACGGGCACTGGTCAGTTCCGCTTCCGCCCCCGCAAGCTCACTTTCCAGACTCAGGATCTGCGACTCCGAAGCAAGGTTGTTGGCACGCAGCCTGCGGGCGGCCACAAGGTCCGCTTCAAGCTCCCGAACCCGCGACTGCCAGCGCGAAACCGCAGCACTTCGGCCCTCATCCGATAGCGTCAGCAGCGTCTGCCCCTGCCGAACCTGCTCACCGAGATCCACCGCCAGGGATTCCACCCGGCCAGGCACCTGGGCACTCAGTGTGACCGAATTCCAAGGCTCCAACTGGCCCTGCAGCATCAGCCCCGGCTCATGAAGCCGCGCCGCCAGGGTTTCCACCTGAACCGTCGTGAGCTGACCATCGCCGCTATCCTGACGTTCCGGAGCCTCGTCACTGGCGACCTTCACCTCACCGGTCGCCATCCAGACCACCAACGCGATTACGATCAGAAGTGACAGTCCGAGAGAACCCCATTTTGCTTTCGTCATTGAATGCTCACTGTTCCTGATTCGAAGGGTGACAGAAAAAAACCGGCAATTAACGGTTGCATCCGTCTAAAAACGTGGGGTAGATTCTACACAGAATTTTTTTATGAATTCAGAGCAGACTGTCGATTTTATGAATCTCAACGCAGTGATTGTCCTTGTGAAGCTTGTCCTGGTGGTCGTGGTACCGTCCGGGGGCTTCTGCGTGGACAAGCGGGTGAGATAGCGACAAACCTGACAAAACACCAGAAACCCCCGGCACCGAAAGGTCCCGGGGGTTTCTTTTTTTACGGCAAAAGAAAAGGGAAAAACGACCATGAACGGCGCACAGCACATTCTTGAAGCGTTCCACCGCCACCACATCAGCACGGTTTTCGGTTACCCGGGCGGCTGCATCATGCCGCTATACGACGCGCTGGTGGACGATGTGGGCGTGGAACACGTGCTGTGCCGCCACGAACAGGGCTGTGCCCTGGCGGCCGATGGCTACGCCCGGGCCAGCGGCAAGCTGGGCGTCTGCATTGCCACCTCTGGCCCCGGTGCCACCAACCTGATCACCGGCGTTGCCAACGCCCACCGGGATTCCATTCCCATGCTGGTCATCACCGGCCAGGTGCCGTCCGGCCTGATCGGCACCGACGCCTTCCAGGAAACCGACGTACTGGGCATGACCCTGGGCATCGTTAAACACAGCTACCTGATCGACGATGCCGACAGCCTGCCCGCCATCATGGAAGAGGCGATCGAGCTGGCCCAGAGCGGCCGCCCCGGACCGGTCTGGATTGATATCCCCAAGGACCTGTTGCTGAGCAACGTTGCCGATGCCCCCTTCCCCCAGGCCCAGTCCTGTGAGCCAACTTCGCCAGACCTGAAGGAAGCCCTGGCGATGTTGCGGGCCGCTCATAAGCCCCTGCTCTACAGTGGTGGCGGTATCAGCCTGGCCCATGCCGAGGAGACCTTCCGGGCCTTTGCCGAATCCTCAGCCCTGCCGGCGGTTGTCACGCTGAAGGGCATTGGCAACCCCGGCAAACACAACCCCTACAACCTCGGCATGCTGGGCATGCACGGCTCCCGGGCCGCCAACAAGGCCGTCGACGAGTGCGACCTGCTGCTGGTCATCGGTGCCCGCCTGGACGACCGCGCCACCGGCAAACTCGGCGGCTTTGCCCCCAACGCCAAATTGATCCACATCGACGCCGACGCCGCCGAGATCAACAAACTTCGCGACGCCGATCTGGCCATCCGGGGCGACCTGAACGAAATCCTGACGTCACTGACTGAGGCATTGCAGGCAGAGCCACTGGCCATCAAGGAGTGGCAAAAACAATGCCGCACCTGGTACACCACCGGTGGCTTCCACGCCGCCGACAACGAAGAGCCCCTGGCCCCGATCACCGGCCCGGCCTTCATTCGCCAGCTCTCCCGGATCGCTCCAGACGACACCATAATTGCCTGCGACGTTGGCCAACACCAGATGTGGGTGGCCCAGCACTACGATTTCGATCACCCACGCCACCACCTCACCAGCGGCGGCCTGGGCACCATGGGCTTCGGCCTGCCCGCAGCCATCGGCGCGCAGTTTGCCGACCGCAACAGCACGGTGATCAACGTGACCGGCGACGGCTCGTTCATGATGAACGCCCAGGAACTGGCCACCATCCGCCGCTACAACCTGCCGGTAAAACTGATCGTGATGGACAACCAGTGCCTTGGCATGGTCCGCCAGCAGCAGGAGCTGTTCTACAACAACCGGGAAAGCCAGATAAACCTGGACGACAATCCTGACTTCGTCGCCATGGCCCGGGCCTTCGACATCCCGGCCCTGCACATCGAACGCACGGACCAGATCCGCCGTGGCATCGAAACCATCCTGGCCTACAACGGCCCGATGCTGCTGCACGTAGCCATCAGCCGGGAAGAAAACGTCTGGCCCATCGTCAAACCCGGCGCCAGCAACACCGACATGATCGACGAAACCGCCCGAACCGCCAAAGCCAGCAAGGAGCAAGTTGCATGAACCCGCAAAACAAGCCATCAACGCCCAGCTACACCATCAACTGCCGAATGACCCAGGAAGCCGCCGCCCTGGAGCGGCTCTGCCAGGTGGTCCGCATCCGTGGGTTCCGGATCGCCACCATGGCCGTCGAAACCGCCGGCGAGCATCTGGATATCGCGCTCACTCTGGAAGGCACGCGGCCGATTGCCATGTTGCAGTCGCAACTAGAGAAGTTGCACACAGTTGCTGAGGTTGCCCTCGCAGCTGGGTCTATGGCCCGGTCTCGATCGGCCTGAGGCTATGGGGGCATGGACTTTTCGTAGCCTGAGGTTTCGCGGGCAGGGTCTTTTTGTAGCCTGAGGTCTGGCGGGCAGGTACGGGGGTGGCAGGTGGATTTTTCACCGGAAAAAGATGTCTGAGCGAAGCGAGTTGCTTTTTCCAAGAGAAATCCACCTGCCACCCCGCAAGCCCGCCCCTCAACCAACAGGCTACAAAGGCGGGCCCACTCCGAAGCTTCCGTTCGAACGTTTACCAAGCCTTATAAGGCAGGAACTTCCCGTTCATAGTCACGACAACACGGTCGCCCTTCGGATTCTCCTCCTTCTCGATGTCCATGGTGAAATCGATGGCACTCATGATGCCGTCACCGAACTTCTCGTGAATGAGTTCCTTCATGGTGTCGCCGTAAACGCCCACCACTTCATACAGACGGTAAATCAGCGGATCCTGGGGCACGGCACCATCCCAGGCTTTTTTCGGGCACACCTGCAGGGCTTCGGCCACCGGCTTTTCCAGGCCCAGGGTTTCGCATAGGGCAAAGGCCTTGTCTTCGCTGAGGCTGTTCATGCCCAGGGCGGCCGAGGTAGTGAACACCGGGGACATGCCGATGGTTTCGGCGATGGCTTCCCAGGTCATGCCCTTGGACACTTTGGCTTCCAGGATTTTTACGGTCATCAGTTCTTTGTTCATCATGGCTGTTTTCCTCTCTTGGGTTGTAACGTCAGGCATTCACCGCGCGGGCGGTGGTTTCGGATTCGGGCTTGGACACCTCGGGCGTTGATTGGCTACCGCCCTTGGCAGGCTCAGCAACTTTCGGGCTGCCATCTTTTTCCGGCAGGGCAGAACCGCTGCGGTTGACCAGGAAGTCCACCAGGTAATCCCGGGTCTTGTGGTAGGCCGGGTTCTGGAAGATGGTGGCCCGGGCCCGTGGGTGTGGGATGTCCACTTTCACGCTTTCGGCGATGCGGGCGTTGGGGCCGTTGGACATCAGGAAGATGCGGTCGGAGAGCAGAATGGCTTCGTCCACGTCGTGGGTGATCATGAACACGGTCTGGCGGGTTTCTTCCCAGATTTTCACCAGTTCGTCCTGGATCACGCCACGGGTGAGCGCATCCAGCGCACCGAAAGGCTCGTCCAGCAGCAGGAGTTCCGGCTGGGTGGCGAAGGCCCGGGCGATACTCACCCGCTGGCGCATACCGCCGGACAGCTGGGACGGCTTGCGGTTCAGGGCATGGTCCAGGCCCACCATTTTCAGGTAGCGCTCGCTATGTTCCTTCACTTTCTCTTTTGACCACTCAGGCCAGCGGGCTTTCACTGCGAACACGATGTTGTTGAGGGTGGTTTTCCAGGGCAGCAGGCTGTAGTTCTGGAACACAACGCCGCGCTCAAGGCCGGGGCCTTTGATTTCCTTGCCGTTCATCACCACGTTGCCGGCGCTGGCTTCGTCGAGGCCTGCCAGCACGTTCAGGATGGTGGATTTGCCGCAGCCGGAGTGGCCGATGATGCAAACAAACTCACCTTTCTCCAGGGCAAAGCGGATATCCTCGAAGACGGTCAACTCGCCGCCCTGGCCGTCCGGGTACACCTTGGACAGGCCATCTACTTCCAGGAATGATTTACTCATAACAGGTCTCCATTCGGAGGGTTGAGGCCGGCACCGGAAGCCGGTGCCGGACCGCTCATTCTTTGTATTCCACCAGTTTCTGGGCCTTGCCCAGGGCCAGGTCGAGCAGCATGCCCACCACCCCGATCATCAGGATGGAGAAGATCACACTGGCCAGATCCAGGTTGTTCCATTCGTTCCACACGTAGTAGCCAATTCCAGTGCCGCCCACGAGCATTTCCGCGGCGACGATCACCAGCCAGGCGATGCCGATGGAGATGCGCATGCCGGTCAGGATCGTGGGAGCGGCGGCCGGCAGAATGACCGTAAGTGCCGTCTTGATCGGGCTGAGTTCGTGGGTACGGGCCACGTTCACCCAGTCCTGCCGTACGTTGGCCACACCGAAGGCCGTGTTCAGCAGCATCGGCCAGATCGAGCAGATAAAGATCACGAAGATCGCCGAGGCGTCGGAGTCCTGGATGATGAACAGAGCCAGCGGCATCCAGGCCAGCGGCGAGATCGGTCGCAGCACCTGAATGTAAGGGTTCAGTGCCTTGTACATCAGCGGCGACATACCGATCAGGAAGCCGATAGGCAGTGCGATGGCCATGGCCGCCAGATACCCGGTCAGCACCCGGTATACCGAGTAGGCCAACTGGATACCGATACCCTTGTCGTTGGCGCCGGCGTCATAGAACGGGTTGGACAGCTCTGCCCAGGCCAGCTTGATCACCGCCGAGGGTGGCGGCACACGGGATTCCTGATCCGCGCCACCCATCAGCATTTCGTATTCGGTCATTCCGGTCTGGGCCTCCGGGGGCTGGGTTGCCATTTCCCAGAGCCCCAGGGCCAGAATCAGGAACGACACCGACAGCAGTGCTGCCCGGACGTTCAGGGAAGCCATGATTACACCCTCCCGATCGCGAAGCTGCGGGTATACTCTTCGGCGCTGTCCGGATCGAAGGTTTTACCCATGATGGTGTGGGTCTTGTAGGTTTTATCCGGTGCGGAGTAACCCATTTCTTCCATCAGCTTTCCGGTCTCGCTGGCCAGGTACACCTGCTCGGCGATGGCCTTGTAGTCCACATCACCCTCGATATACCCCCAGCGCTTCATCTGGGTGAGAATCCAGACGCCCATGGAGTGCCAGGGGAACGGATCGAAATCAATGCGGTCCGGAACGTCTTTCACCTCGCCAAGACCATCCGCGTAGTAACCGGTCAGCACCTGCTGGATCACTGGCACCGGCTGGTTCAGGTAGTTCTTGGGCGCAATGGCTTCGGAGATTTCCTTGCGGTTATCCGGATTGTTGGAGTACTGGGTCGCGTCGATGATGGCGCGAAGCAGAGCGCCATAGGTGTTCGGGTTCTCGGTGGCGAACTTCTGGCTGCAGGCAAAAGCACAGCACGGGTGGCCTTCCCAGATATCTTTGGTCAGCATGTGGATAAAGCCCACTTTCTCCCAAACTGCACGCTGGTTGAACGGGTCCGGGGAGAGGTAACCGTCGAGGTTACCGGCGCGCAGATTAGCAACCATTTCAGGTGGCGGTACCACACGGATTTGCACGTCTTTGTCCGGGTCGACGCCATTCTCGGCCAGGTAGTAGCGCAACAGGAAGTTGTGCATGGAGTACTCGAACGGCACCCCGAACTTGAAGCCCTTCCACTGCTTGGGATCGCGCTTGTCCTTGTGGTCCACGTGCAGGACGATCGCCTGGCCATTGATGTTTTCAACCGCGGGCATGATGTAGGGCTCCGGTGTGGAGCCAGCGCCCATGGTCATGGCCAGGGGCATGGGAGTCAGCATGTGGGAAGCGTCGTATTCGCCCGCCAGTGACTTGTCGCGAGCCACCGCCCAGCCGGCGGTCTTGGTCACGGTGACATCCAGTCCGTAGCGCTCATAGAAACCCATCGGGTGAGCCATAATGATCGGCGTGGCGCAGGTAATGGGTACAAAGCCGACGTTCAGCTTGGTTTTCTCAAGCTTGCCGAGAGACTCCTTCACCGCGGCCTTGGCCTTTTCCATAGGGAACACACTGCCCAGAACGGCCGCTGCGGTGCCCGCTCCCATCATCTTCATGAAGCTGCGCCGGCTGTGTTCGTTGTGACCAAACACTGAGCGCACGACGGCGCCTTCAATGGCACGATCCATCATCGCTTCCGAGTCCAGAGGCTCATCCGCCACTGCCTGCTGGCCGGCAGAAGGCTTGAGATCAAGGGAAATAGACGGGGCGCTGTCGCCCGGCTTGCACTCAGGGCAGCCGCAGGTCTTTGCGTGAATCAGGGATTTGTCACCATCAAAAGGATTTCCGAGGCTTTTCGTGGTCATGGGGCACTCTCCTGCGTTTAGCGTGATTTACTGGTTATTTCTGCACTCTTGTGGTGCAACAAAAATGCGGCTCGGGCCCGACGGTCGAAACAGGGGCAGGCCGGCTACGCGTTCTGAAGGGGGTATCGCAGGGTTTGTGCCAAGTGCAGAAATTTTTTTAACTCTTTGTTTTTAAATGCCCAATATTCAGAAGCCAGCAAACAGTCGAGCTACGATATTTCGTAATTAACGATTTTTCGTAGCGTAGACTGCGAATTTTCGTAGTTGGCACGGGGATTGATTCTTCTCCGTCAGACTGACTCGGGAAGCCACCATGAATAACGAAGCCATCATCAGCCCTGAAATAACCTGCAACTGGATCGATCATCTCCCGGAAGCGGCCCTGCTGGTGGACGCTGCGCGGGATCTGATTCTGTCAGCCAACAGCGCCATGGGCCGGATGATCGGCACAGACCGTCAATCGCTGACGGGGAAACCCTGCACCCATCTGTTTACAGACCAGCGCCCGCAACTGATCGCCTTTACCGAAGAGACTCTGTTTCGCAGTCACGGCTGGAGCCGCGATTTCTTTCTGCAGCATCGGGACGGCCACACTGTGGAACTCGAAATCTCCTCGTCCCGGGTCGGCGAGGCGGAATCCCAGAACATACTTCTTTTGCTTAGAGACCGGCGCCAATTACGCACCCTCCGGGAGCGCCATGATGCCAACCACTACCACCGGGGCGGCCTGCTCGAGTGGCGACGGGTGGAAGAGCTGTTCAAGGACATGGAGAGAGAAAACCAGTTGATCCTGCATGCCGTCGGGGAAGGCATCTACGGGGTGGATGCCGAGGGCCGAGGCACCTTCGCAAACCCCGCAGCAGAACGCATGCTGGGTTGGCGAATCGACGAGCTTATGGGTCGGGTTCTGCACCGGGTGGTGCACCACTCCCATGCCGATGGCAGCTTGTACCCACTCAAGGACTGCCCGATATACGCCGCCTTCCGCGATGCGAGCGTGAAGCGGGTTGGAGAGGACTGGTTCTGGCGCAAGGACGGCAGCGGCTTCCCGGTGGAATACACCAGCACACCCATTCTCGACAACGGCCATCCGGTAGGTGCTGTGGTGGTATTCCGAGATATCTCCGCCCGCCAGGAAGCCCAGAACGAATTGCACAAGGCACTGGAAGAGGTGGAGACCCTCAAGCGCCGCCTGGAAATGGAAAACGCCTATTTGCAGGAAGAATTAAGCGCCGAGTACCACTTCCACGAGATCTTCGGCCAAAGCGATGCCATCAAGGCCATCGTACGCCGGATTGGCATGGTGGCGCCCACCGATGCCAACGTGCTGATCACCGGTGAATCCGGCACGGGCAAAGAACTGATCGCCCGGGCCATTCACCAATCCAGCAGCCGGCGGGATCGCCCCCTGATCCGGGTGAACTGTGCAGCCATCCCCAAGGATCTGTTCGAGAGCGAATTTTTCGGCCACATCAAAGGAGCCTTCACCGGCGCCGTCAGCGACCGCGTCGGTCGGTTCGAGCTGGCCGACGGCGGCACCCTGTTCCTGGATGAAGTGGGCGAAATCCCGTTGGAGCTGCAGGGCAAACTACTCCGCGTGCTTCAGGATCAGCAATTCGAGCGGGTGGGGGAAAACCGCACCCGGGCCGTGGACGTTCGCGTTATCGCCGCCACCAACCGCGACCTGAAAGCCGAAGTGCAGCAGAAAACCTTCCGGGAGGATCTGTATTTCCGTCTGAACGTGTTTCCCATCGAGTCCGTTCCCTTGCGCCGCCGTCTGGAAGACATCCCCATCCTGGCCCAGGAGTTTCTGAACCGGGCCTGCCAGAAGTTCAACCGCCCCACCCTGGCGCTGCGCGAGAGGGATGTGGAAACCCTGAAGGCCTATCATTGGCCGGGCAATGTGCGGGAACTGGAAAACGTGATCGAGCGCCAGGTGATCACCGCCGACGGCCGGCTGGACTTGGACCTGCCCGGGCCGGATTCCACCGCCCGTATAAATACAACAACGCCCCCCGCGAGACATTACAGCGGCGAATTGATGACAGAACAGGAGTTACGGGAGTTGGAGAAACAGAACCTGACCCGGGCCCTCACCATGAGCAGTGGCCGGGTCTTCGGCGAAGATGGCGCAGCGGCCATGCTGGGCATAAAACCCACCACCCTGACTTCGCGCCTTAAAAAACTGAAGATCGAACCCCGGGAATTTCAGGTCAGGCCTGAGTAATGCCCATCTGGTTCAAAGCGTAAGTCACCGCAATCCAGAGCAGCATCACCAGCGGTAGATAGCGGCCAACCAGGTACATCCGCCATTCCCACCAACGGCTTTCCGTGCCCAGCACAGTCCGGATCTTCTCCGGTGGTATAAACCAGCAGAACATGGCCGCGCCCAGGACACCGGAGAAGATAATCACATTGCCGCCGGCCACCCGGTCGATCACATCCAGGACCGGCTCCCCGGAAATGTTCCACTCCAGTGGTGTGAAACTCAGCGCCGATGCTGTACCCAGCACCAGCATGACCAGGGTAACCAAACTGACCGCCCGGCCATTGCTCAGCCGGAACTCTTCCGCCACCGCAGCAATCATCACCTTCAAACCGGCCAGACTGGAGCTGAACGCCGCCATGAAGAACAGGCTGAAAAACAGCGTGCCCACCCAGTAGCCACCAACCATGTCCTCGAACACCCGGGGCATGGTCACGAAAGCAAGTTGGCTGCCTTCCGTGGGCTCCATGCCAAGGCTGAACACAAACGGAAAGATCATCCAGCCTGCCAACAACGCCACGCTGGTCTCCGTGCCTGCGACAATCAGACAGGCCCTGGGAACGTGGGTCTGCCGGGGGATGAAACTGCCATAGGTCACCAGATACCCCTGGCCAATCGCGAGGGTGTAGAACGCCTGCCCGAAGGCAAACGCCCAAAGTTTGCCGTCCGCCAGCCGGCTCCAGTCCACCTGAAAAAAGAAATCCTTGGTCTGCTCCCAACCGGGTGTGCGGCTGGCAAAGACCACCAGCCCGATCATCACAATGATCAACACCGGCATCAGGATCTTCGACATCAGTTCAATGGCCGTCACATCCTTGGCCAGGATGATAGCCCCGAGCAAAGTGACGGCGAAAAAGTACCAGAGCGAGTTATACCCGGCGGTAAAATCCCCGAACACCCGGAGATCGTCCGTTGCGGCATCCACCGCATACCCCAGGGTCCAGCCGGTAATCACCAGGTAATAGCTGGTAATGGCCATGGTGATCAGAACCACAAACCAGCCATAGACCACGCCAAAGCGGTTCACCTGCCGGTAAGTCTGAACGGTACTGCCCTTGGAAAGACGCCCCGCCGACACTTCCAGAATCATGATGGGCAGAACCACCACAATCAGCGCCAGCAGGTAAGCCACCACAAAAGCGCCACCGCCGTTCTCCCCCACCATGTAAGGAAACCGCCACAGGTTCCCCAGCCCCACAGCCGCTGCGGCCATGGAGGCCACGAACGCAGGCTCGGAGCTCCACTGTTTGCGGGATTCCTCAATAAACTCGTGGCGCTTTCGCACGGGGTTTCTTTCTCCAATGCCGGGGACGTTCGATGCACTGAAGGCTAGCAAATCAGCAGCAAGGGCGCATGACTGATATCAAATTGGGCTTTCTGGGAGGTTTAGAACTTCAGCCTATGGGGAGTGGCCGGTGAATTTTTCGCCGGAAAAAGGTGTCTGAGCGAAGGGAGTTCTTTTTCCAAGAAAAACTCCACCGGCCACCCCGCAAGCCCGCCCCTAAACAGGCAGGCTACGAGGAGAGGCAATCAGATCAACTCAATGGCAACAGCAGTCCCCTCACCACCGCCAATACACAGCGAAGCCACACCACGCTTCAGCCCACGCTGCTTCAGAGCATTGATCAGTGTAACGATGATCCGCGAACCGGAAGAGCCAATCGGGTGCCCCAGGGCACAGGCGCCACCGTGGACGTTGACCTTTTCAGCCGGGAGTTTCAGCTCGTTCATGGCCGCCAGGGTAACCACCGCGAAAGCTTCGTTGATTTCGAACAGGTCCACGTCGTCGACGCTCCAGCCAGCTTTCTTGAGCACCTTCTCGATGGAACCGATGGGCGCCAGGGTGAACTCGGCTGGCAGGCGAGCGTGGGTGGCGTGAGCCACGATTCGGGCCTGGGGAACGAGGCCACGGGCGTCAGCTTCGGCGGCGGAGGCCAGTACCAGGGCGGAGGCACCGTCGCTGATGGAGCTGGAGTTGGCCGCAGTCACGGAACCGTCTTTTGCGAAGGCCGGCTTCAGGTGCGGGATTTTCTCGGGCTTGGCGTTGCCCGGCTGCTCGTCGGTATCGACCTCGGTGTCGCCACCACGGCCGGAAACGGTCACCGGCACAATCTCGTCACGGAACCAGCCGTTTTCGATGGCGGCCAGGGATTTCTGCAGGGAGCCGATGGCAAACTCGTCCATGGCCTGACGGCTGATGTCGTATTTATCCGCGGTGCGCTGGGCGAAGACGCCCATCAGGCCGCCTTCGTAGGCGTCTTCCAGGCCATCCAGGAACATGCTGTCCATCACTTGGCCGTGGCCCATGCGCATACCACCGCGGGCTTTGGGCAGCAGGTACGGTGCCTGGCTCATGTTTTCCATGCCGCCAGCAATCATGATGTTGTTGGTACCGGCCTTGATCTGATCGTGAGCCATGATCACGGCCTGCATGCCGGAGCCGCACATCTTGTTGATGGTGGTGCAACCGGAGCTGTCGGGAATGCCGGAGGCGCGTGAGGCCTGGCGGGCCGGGGCCTGGCCGAGGCCTGCGGGCAGTACGCAACCCATGATCACTTCCTGCACATCTGCAGGCTGTAGGCCGGAGCGCTCGATGGCGGCCTTGATGGAGATGGCGCCCAGTTCCGGGGAGCGCACGGAGCTGAGGGAGCCCATCATGCCGCCCATCGGGGTTCTTGCTGAGCCTGCGATTACTACGTCGTTACCATTCATGTTAAATGCCCTCTAATTTGGTGCTGGGCCAAGTGCCAGACGCCTTTCAGGGACACGCTGTGAATACTTCCATGTACGCTTGACTGCAGCATCCATGCTGCAGACAGTCCCTGAAAGGCATCTGGCACCCGGCCTTCAGATTGTGAGTTCGTCTGCCTTTATCAGGCTTTACCCAGTACCGACCGGGCAATAATTTCTTTCATGACTTCCGAGGTGCCGCCATAAATCCGCTGCACCCGCGCGTCGATAAAGGCCCGGGAAATCGGGTATTCGGTGGTGTAACCGTAACCGCCAAACAGCTGCAGGCAGCCATCGGCCACGCGGCACTGCATTTCAGTGGCGCTGTACTTGGCCATGGAGGCGGTTGGCGCGTCCAGTTCGCCCAGGTCGTACTGGTCGATGCACTGGTCCACGAAGGCCTTGTTGACCCGGTAGTCGGTTTCCATGCGAGCGATTTCAAAGCGGGTATTTTGCAGTTGGGCCAGTTTCTGGCCGAACAGTTCCCGCTCCTGGGCGTAGGCGATGGTCAGGTCCAGGGAACCACGGGCGGCGGCTACGCCGAGAGCACCGATCACCAGGCGTTCCCGGGGCAGTTCCTTCATCAGATACACAAAGCCCTGCCCTTCTTCACCGAGAAGAGCGGAGGCCGGGATGCGCATATCGGAGAAGAACAGCTCGGAGGTATCCCCGGAGTGCTGGCCGATCTTGTCGAGGTTGCGACCTTTGCTGAAGCCCGGCAGCGAGGTGTCCACCAGGAACAGGCTGATGCCGCGGGCGCCGGCCTTCGGGTCGGTTTTCGCGGCAACGATCACCATATCGGCGTGCTGGCCGTTAGTGATGAAGGTCTTGGAGCCGTTCAGAATGTACTCGTCGCCATCTTTCACGGCGCTGGTGCGAATCGCTTGCAGGTCGCTGCCGGCACCGGGTTCGGTCATGGCGATGGCACCTACGGCTTCGCCGGAGACCAGTTTGGGCAGCCATTGCTGACGCTGCTCTTCATTGCCCATGTGGCTAAGGTAAGGCGCCACGATGTCGGAATGCACCATCACGTTGGTGGACAGTGCGCCGAATCCCATGCGGGCCAGTTCTTCGCCCACAACGACGGAGAACTGGAAGGGGGCACCAATGCCGCCCCACTCTTCAGGCACATCCACACAAAGCATGCCGGCGTTGCCCAGGGTGTTCCAGAGTTCGCGCGGCACCAGACCGGATTTTTCCCAGGCTTCGTAGTGCGGCGTCACTTCTTTTTCCAGGACCTTGATTACGGAATCCCGGAACATCGCCAGTTCTTCTTTATCAACAGACACGGTCATGTATGTCTCCTGCAATTGAATGCTTCACTTGGGCGCCATGCGGAGCGCGCAGTCCAGACGAATCACTTCGCCGTTGAGAATCGGGTTGCGCACCATCTGGTCCACCATCATGCCGAACTCTTCCGGCTTGCCGAGACGCTTCGGGAACGGCAGCGTGGCTGCCAGGCTTTCCTGAACTTCCTCGGGCATACCCGCCATCATGGGTGTCATGAAGAGGCCAGGTGCAATCGTATTTACACGGATGCCCTCGCGAGCCAGCTCACGGGCTGACTGAAGGGTAAGCGATACCACACCGCCCTTGGAGGCACTGTAGGCCGCCTGGCCAATCTGACCTTCATAAGCCGCCACGGAAGCCGTGTTGATGATTACGCCACGCTCACCATCGGCATTGGGTTCACGCTGGGCCATATCCGCCGCGGCCAGACGCAGAATGTTAAAGGTACCAATCAGGTTGACCTGAATAACCTTGCTGAAGTTCTCCAGCGGCATCACACCTTCGCGGCCCAGAATCTTGGAAGCCGTGGCAATACCGGCACAATTCACGGCAATGCCGCAGGGACCATGGGCCTCGCGGGCAGCACTGATGGCAGCTTCCGCGCTATCGGGGGAGCTCACATCACACTCGAGGAAAATCCCGCCGATGTCCTCGGCCACTTTGCGGCCCTGCTCTTTCTGCAGATCCAGGATTGCCACCTTGCATCCGGAAGCTGCCAGCGCGCGGGCTGCACCCTCGCCCAGCCCGGAAGCGCCGCCTGTTACAATGGCCGGTACATTTTTGAAATCCATCGTTCACTCCCCTTTTCGGAATTCTGTTTGTTTAAAATCGGACCAGAAAACTGCTTTACGTTTACGTAAACTTTATCTAACCTAAGTCGAAAAAGGAAATCGCAATGGTCGAAAAAAGAACGTTCAGCATCAGCGAGCTCTCACAGGAGTTCGATGTCACAACGCGAAGCATCCGCTTCTATGAGGATCAGGGGCTGCTGAAGCCGCGCCGACGCGGACAGACCCGTATTTTCAGCACCAAGGATCGCGTGCGTCTGAAGTTGATCCTTCGCGGCAAGCGCATGGGCTTCACCCTGGCGGAAACCCGGGAGCTGTTTGACTTGTGGGATGAAACCCTCACCGGTAACGAAAAACAGCTCTTGAAAATGCTGGAGATCCTGGACGGTCGCAAAGCCATGCTGGAACAGCAGAAGAACGACATTGCCCAGGCAGAGATGGAAATAGACACAGCGGAAGCCCGGTGCCGAGAAGCCCTGGCGGAGCTACAAAAGAAAAAGAAACAGCAGGCGCCGGCCAACGACGAGGCCAGGCAGACCGCTGAAAACTAATGATCGACAGAAATCAAAGGTAGCCAACGATGAAATCACAGTACTCAGAGCTCAACTTCGGCCTCGGCGAAACCCTCGATATGCTCCGCGAGCAGGTCAACGGCTTTGCCGCTGCAGAAATCGCGCCACGCGCCGAGGAAATCGATCGTAACAACGAATTCCCCATGGACCTGTGGCGGAAAATGGGCGACATGGGCCTGCTGGGTATCACCGTGAAAGAAGAGTACGGCGGCTCCGACATGGGCTACCTGGCCCACGTGATCGCCATGGAAGAAATCAGCCGTGCTTCCGCCTCCGTTGGCCTCTCCTACGGTGCCCACTCCAACCTGTGTGTGAACCAGATTCACCGCAACGGCACCGAAGAACAGAAACAGAAATACCTGCCAAAACTGGTAAGCGGCGAGCACATCGGCGCCCTGGCCATGTCTGAGCCCAACGCCGGTTCCGACGTTATCTCCATGAAACTGAGCGCCAAAGACGCCGGTGACCACTACGTTCTCAACGGCAACAAAATGTGGATCACCAACGGTCCGGACGCCCACACCTACGTCATCTACGCCAAGACCGACACTCAGGCCGGCTCACGCGGCGTGACCGCCTTCATCGTAGAGCGAGACTACCCGGGCTTCAGCCGCCACCAGAAACTCGACAAGCTCGGCATGCGTGGCTCCAACACCTGCGAACTGGTGTTCGAAGACTGCAAAGTACCCAAGGAAAACGTACTGGGCGGCGAAGGCAACGGCGCACGGGTTCTTATGAGCGGCCTCGACTACGAGCGTCTCGTTCTTTCCGGCGGCCCGCTGGGCATCATGCAGGCTGCCATGGACGTGGTCGTTCCCTACATCCGCGAGCGCAAACAGTTCGGCCAGGCCATCGGCGAATTCGAACTGGTACAGGGCAAAGTTGCCGACATGTACACCTGGATGAACACCGCCAAATCCTACGTCTATATGGTTGCCATGTCCGCCGACCGCGGCGCTGAAACCACCCGGAAAGACGCGGCCGGCGCGATCCTCTACTCCGCCGAAATGGCCACCAAAATCGCCCTGGACGCCATCCAGCTGCTCGGCGGTAACGGCTACATCAACGAATACCCGACAGGCCGCCTGCTGCGCGACGCCAAACTGTATGAGATCGGCGCGGGCACGTCCGAGATCCGCCGGATGCTGATCGGTCGTGAGCTGTACCTGAACAAGTAAGCAGCCGTTACAAGGCGAGGCCGTTCAACCCTGCACCGGGGACGGCCTGCTCCCAAGTTAAAACGAGGGAGTGGCAGGGTGTCTTTTCGGGAATGTCGGCGGCCATGGATGGCCGACGTCAAGCGCACATGGATGTGCTCGTAGCGGTTCCCGGAAAGACAGCCTGCCAGTCCCGCCGCCCCGAACCTCGAGGCCCGAAACAATGACAATACTGCAAAGCAAGATTAACCCCAGGTCCGAAGAGTTCCAGGCCAACCAGGAATCCATGGCCAAGGCCGTCGCCGACCTGCGCGACAAAGTCGCCACCATCCAGCAAGGCGGCGGCCCCTCCTACCAGGAGCGCCACATCGCCCGTGGCAAACTGCTTCCCAGAGAGCGCATCAACCGCCTCCTGGACGACGGTTCCCCGTTCCTGGAAATTGGCCAGTTCGCCGCTTACAACGTCTACGATGAAGAAGTCCCCGCAGCAGGCGTCATCGCCGGCGTGGGCCGCGTCTCCGGCACCGAATGCATGATTATCGCCAACGACGCCACCGTAAAAGGCGGAAGCTACTACCCGCTGACGGTCAAGAAACACCTGCGCGCCCAGGAAATTGCCCTGCAGAACCGCCTGCCGTGCATCTACCTGGTCGACTCCGGCGGTGCAAACTTGCCCCGCCAGGACGAAGTTTTCCCGGATCGCGACCACTTCGGCCGCATCTTCTACAACCAGGCCCGCATGTCCGCCGACGACATCCCACAGATCGCCGTCGTCATGGGCCTGTGCACCGCCGGTGGCGCCTACGTGCCCGCCATGGCCGACGAATCCATTATCGTCCGCAACCAGGGCACCATCTTCCTGGCCGGGCCGCCGCTGGTAAAAGCGGCCACCGGTGAAGTGGTCAGCGCCGAAGACCTCGGTGGCGCCGACGTCCACTGTAAAATCTCCGGTGTGGCAGACCACTACGCGGAGAACGACGCCCACGCCCTGGAAATCGCCCGGCGCAGCGTCTCCAACCTGAACCGTCGCAAGCCAACGGATGTGGAAATCCGCAAGCCGAAGGCGCCGCTGTACGACGCTGAAGAAATCTACGGCATTGTCGGCACCGACCTGCGCAAACAGTTCGACGTGCGCGACGTGATCGCCCGCACCGTAGACGGTTCCGAGTTTGACGAATTCAAACGCTACTACGGCCAGACCCTGGTCACCGGCTTCGCCCACATTCACGGCTATCCCGTGGGCATCATCGCCAACAACGGCATCCTGTTCAGCGAAGCGGCCCAGAAAGGCGCCCACTTCGTTGAATTGTGCTGTCAGCGCAACATCCCGCTGCTGTTCCTGCAGAACATCACCGGCTTCATGGTCGGCCAGAAATACGAATCCGAAGGCATCGCCAAGCACGGCGCCAAGATGGTTATGGCCGTGGCTTGTGCCAACGTGCCCAAGATTACCGTGCTGATCGGCGGTTCCTTTGGTGCGGGCAACTACGGCATGTGTGGCCGTGCCTACAGCCCGGATTTCCTCTGGATGTGGCCGAACGCCCGCATCTCGGTCATGGGCGGCGAGCAGGCTGCCGGCGTACTGGCCCAGGTAAAGCGCGAAGGCATGGAGCGCAAAGGCCAGGAATGGAGCGCCGAGGAAGAAGCCCAGTTCAAGAAACCGGTCATCGACAAATACGAAGAGCAGGGCCACCCCTACTACGCCAGCGCCCGCCTGTGGGACGACGGCGTCATCGACCCGGCCCAGACCCGGGAAGTGGTTGCCCTGAGCCTGTCTGCCACCCTTAACCGACCCGCCAAGCCGACACGCTTTGGCGTGTTCCGGATGTAATCGGGGAGACTGACATGACAGACAACGAATCCGCAGTTCTGCTCAGGCACCGTTCCGAAGGCATTGCCGAGGTTGTTCTCAACCGCCCCGACAAGCGCAACGCCTTTGACGATGTGATCATTCAGCAGCTGATCAGCACCCTCACCGAGGTGAACGCCGACGAAAGCGTGAAAGTGGTCATCCTGCGCTCCGAAGGCAAACACTTCTCCGCCGGGGCCGACCTTGGCTGGATGCGTCGCATGGCTGAGAACACCCGCCAGGAAAACCTCGACGATTCCCGGGAACTGGCGCGGCTGATGAACGTACTCAACCACCTGTCCAAGCCGGTTATTGGCCTGGTACAGGGCGCTGCCTTCGGTGGCGCGGTGGGCCTTGCCGCCTGCTGCGATATCGTGATCGCTACCGAGAAGTCCAGCTTCTGCCTCAGCGAAGTGAAGCTTGGCCTGATTCCTGCCGTGATCAGCCCCTACGTGGTGCGCGCCATCGGCGAGCGCCAGGCCCGGCGGTATTTCATCTCTGCCGAAGTGTTTACCGCAAAGCAAGCTCAGGAATACGGCCTTGTCCACATCGTCTGTGACGATGTCGAAGCCATGGAAGCCCGCTGCAACGAGGTGCTCCAGCAACTGGCCATGAACGGGCCCGAAGCGATGAAAGCCGCCAAGGATCTGGTATTCGCCGTCAGCCACAAACCGATCAACGACGACGTGATTGACGACACCGCACACCGCATCGCGGATATCCGGGTGGGTGAAGAAGGGCAGGAAGGGCTCAGCGCCTTCCTGAACAAGCGCAAGGCCAACTGGGTTCCGGAGGAAGAATAACAATGTTCAGCAAGATTCTGATCGCCAACCGGGGCGAAATCGCCTGCCGGATCATACAAACCGCCCACCGCATGGGCATTCGGGTCGTCGCCGTCTATTCCGACGCCGACGCCAATGCCCGGCACGTGGCCATGGCCGACGAAGCCTTCCACATCGGGCCCGCACCCAGCTCCGAGAGCTACCTGCGCGCCGAAAAGATCATCGAGATTGCAAAGAAGAGTGGTGCCCAGGCCGTTCACCCGGGCTACGGTTTCCTCTCGGAAAACACCGCGTTCGCCGAAGCCTGCGAAGCCAACAACATTGTCTTCATCGGCCCGCCCTCTTCAGCCATTGCCGCCATGGGCTCCAAGTCTGCAGCCAAGGCCATCATGGAAGAAGCCGGTGTTCCCCTGGTGCCCGGTTACCATGGCGACGACCAGTCGGTGGAAACCCTGCGGGCCGAAGCCGAGAAATGCGGCTTCCCGCTGCTGCTCAAGGCCGTTGCCGGCGGCGGTGGTAAAGGCATGCGCGTAGTCAACAGCATGGCCGAATTCGACGATGCCCTGGCTGCCGCCAAGCGGGAAGCACAGAACGCCTTCGGCAACCCGGACATGCTGATCGAACGCTACCTGACCCAGCCCCGGCATGTGGAGATTCAGGTTTTCTGCGATAAGGATGGCAAGGGCGTGTATCTGGCCGAGCGTGACTGCTCCGTGCAGCGCCGCCACCAGAAAGTCCTGGAAGAAGCTCCGGCTCCCGGCCTGAGCGAAGACACCCGCAAGGCCATGGGTGAAGCGGCCGTGCGCGCTGCCCAGGCCATCAACTATGTGGGTGCCGGCACCGTCGAGTTCCTGTACGACGTCGACGGTTCCTTCTTCTTCATGGAAATGAACACCCGCCTGCAGGTCGAGCACCCGGTTACCGAAATGGTCACCGGCCAGGATCTGGTGGAATGGCAGCTGAAAGTGGCCTGGGGCGAGCCCCTGCCGCTGGAGCAGTCCCAGGTGAAAACCCGTGGTCATGCCCTGGAAGCACGGATCTACGCCGAAGACCCGGACCAGGATTTCCTGCCGGCCACCGGCAACCTGCGCTACCTGAGCACCCCGGACGAAAGCGCCCATGTGCGGGTGGATACCGGTGTGACCGAAGGCGACGACATCAGCATCCACTACGACCCCATGATCGCCAAACTGATCGTGTGGGACGAAACCCGCGACCAGGCAATCAACCGCATGGTCCAGGCCCTGGAGCACTACCGCATCGCCGGCGTGAAGACCAATATCCGGTTCCTGCACGCCCTGGCCGACGCCCAGCCGTTCCGGGAAGCCGACCTGACCACCGGCTTCATTGAGGATCACCGGGAACTGCTGTTCCCGAAATCCAAGCTGGATACCCACAAGGCCCTGGTACTGGCCGCCGGTTTTGTTCTGGAACAGCGCAAATCCCGGGAAGTGGTCAGCACCGACCCCTGGTCGCCGTTCGGCCGCCAGAACAGCTGGCGCATGAACTCCGAGTTCGCCCAGCCATTGCAGCTGCAGGTGGGTGAAGAGATTCACGACCTGAAGGTCCTGGAACGCGACGACCGCTATCAGGTGTTCGTGGGCGACAGCGTATACAACCTTACTGCCCGACTGGACGATGACTACCTGCAGGCCGTCATCAACGGCCACCGCATCAGCATCCACGGCAACCTGCACAACGACCAGCTGGTGCTGTTCTACGAAGGCGACACCTTCAACTGCACCGTGTACAAGGAAAGCTACGGCTTCGAGGAAATGGCCGGCGAAGGCAGCCTGGCCGCACCCATGAACGGCGCCATCGTGGCCGTGCAGGCCAAGGTGGGTGACAAGGTCACCGCCGGTCAGAGCCTGGTGATCATGGAAGCCATGAAGATGGAACACGCCATCAAGGCCCCGGCCGACGGCGTGGTTACCGACATCTTCTTCGCCGAAGGCGACCAGGTGTCCGAAGGTGCCGAACTGATTGCCATTGAAGTAGATGAAGAGGAGGCAGGCTGATGGCCTTTCCCAAACAGGTTCGCCTGGTTGAGATGAGCCCCCGGGACGGACTCCAGAACGAGCCCGGCCCGGTGATCGCCACCGCCATCAAAACCGGGCTGATCGACCGCCTGGCAGACAGCGGCCTGAGCCACATCGAGGCCGCCAGCTTCGTGTCCCCTAAATGGGTGCCACAGATGGGCGATGCCGCCGAAGTAATGGCCAGCATCAACCGCAAGGCCGGCGTTCGCTACTCTGCCCTGACCCCGAACCTGAAAGGGTTCGAAGGCGCACTGGCGGCGAAGGCCGACGAGGTCGCCGTCTTCGGCGCCGCGTCCGAATCCTTCACCAAAAAGAACATCAACTGCACCATCGCCGAAAGCCTTGAGCGCTTCGCCCCGGTGGTGGAAGAAGCCCGCAAGCACGGCATCCCCGTGCGCGGTTACGTTTCCACCGTGATGGGTTGCCCGTACGAAGGCGACATCGCACCCGAACAGGTGGCCACCGTGGCCAAAGCCCTTTACGACATGGGCTGCCACGAAATCTCCCTGGGCGACACCATCGGCGTCGGCACGCCGCTGAAAGCCAAGCGCATGCTCGAAGCCGTCGCCGCCCACGTACCCATGGAAAAACTGGCCGCCCACTTCCACGACACCTACGGCCAAGCGCTGGCCAACCTCTACGCGGTGCTCGAAGAAGGTGTATCAGTGATCGATGCCTCCGTCGCTGGCCTCGGCGGCTGCCCCTATGCCAAAGGCGCATCGGGCAACGTCGCTACCGAAGACGTGCTATACCTGCTGAACGGTCTGGGCATCGAAACGGGTGTCGATCTGGACAAACTGGTCGCCACCGGCGACTGGATCTGCGGCCAACTGAACCGCCACAACGGTTCCAAGGTCGGCCAGGCACTGGGCGGTAACTGTTAAAACCAGGAGTAGTCATGAGCAACAAGAATGTGGTCGCACTGGATCTGCCAATTCCCGAGATCAGCGACATGCCGGAAGACACCCAGAAGTACTTCCAGATCTGCCAGGAAAAGCTGGGCATGATCCCGAACGTACTCACCGCCTACAGCCAGAACCTCAAACAGCTTGAGGGCTTCACCCGCCTGTACAACGAGCTTATGCTCGGCGAAGGTGAACTCTCCAAACTGGAGCGGGAAATGGTCGCCGTGGTTGTCTCCTCCGAGAACAAATGCTTCTACTGCCTGGTCGCCCACGGCGCCGCCGTACGCGTCCTGAGCGGTGATCCCCAGTTGGGCGAGCACATGGTGATGAACTACCGCAGCGCCAAACTCGACAAGCGCCAGCGGGCTATGCTGGATTTTGCGTCGCACCTGACCCGCTCGCCGGCCACTGTTACCGAGGACGACATCCAGGCCCTGCGGGATGCCGGGCTAAGCGACCGCGGCATCTGGGATCTCAGTAACCTGATCGGTTTCTACAACATGTCGAACCGCGTGGCGATTGCCAGCGATATGCAACCTAACCCCGAATATCACAGTCAGAGTCGCTAGCAGGTACACCACCCTGCTCGCCCTCGAATACAAAAACAATGGAGGCAGAGATATGAGCAAGACTCTACCAAGCTATACCAGCGGAACCGCGGAAGTGCCCCTTCTTGGTATGACCATCGGTGAAATGCTCGACCGCACCGCCGAGAAGTACCCGGACAACGAGGCCCTGGTGTGCCTGCACCAGGACATTCGCTGGACCTACAAAGAGTTTGTTGAAAAGGTCGACGAAGCCGCCCGTGCCTTCATAGCCATTGGCGTAAAACGCGGCGACCGAGTGGGCATCTGGTCCCCCAACCGCTACGAGTGGACCGTTACCCAGTTCGCTACTGCCAAAGTCGGCGCCATCCTGGTAAACATCAACCCGGCTTACGGCGTGCACGAACTGCAATACGCCCTGAACCTGGCCGGAATCACCGTGCTGGTCACCGCTGACAGCTTCAAGGCCTCCAACTACCGTGAAATGATCTACGAGCTGGCCCCGGAACTGAAGCGTAGCGCCCCGGGCAAACTCAAAGCCGACCACGTTCCGGAACTGCGTGCCGTGATCAACGTTCACGAAGACAAACACGATGGCATGTGGACCTGGAAAGAATTCCTCGGCTTCGCAAGCGAAGTCTCCCAGGAAGATCTGGTGAAGCGCCAGGGCGAACTGCAATTCGATGATCCCATCAATATCCAGTTCACCTCCGGCACCACCGGTAACCCGAAAGGCGCCACCCTCACCCATCACAACATCCTGAACAACGGGTATTTCGTGGCCGAAAGCCAGCTGTTCACCGAGAAAGATCGCCTGGTGATTCCGGTGCCCCTGTACCACTGCTTCGGTATGGTCATGGGCAACCTGGGCTGCATCACCCACGGCTCCACCATGATCTATCCGGGCGAAGGCTTCGAGCCCAAGTCCGTGCTGCAGGCCGTGCACCAGGAAAAGGCTACCGCGCTGTACGGTGTACCCACCATGTTCATCGCCGAACTGGCCGAGCCCGAGTTCGAGACCTACGATCTCTCCACCCTGCGCACCGGCATCATGGCCGGCTCCATCTGCCCGGCCGAGGTGATGAAGAAGGTCAACGGCAAGATGAACATGAAAGAGGTTCAGATTGCCTACGGCATGACCGAAACCAGCCCGGTTTCCACCCAGACCAGCTCCCTCGACCCGTTCGAGAAGCAGGTCACCACCGTGGGCCGCACCCAGCCGCACCTGGAAACCAAGATTGTGGATCCGGGCACCGGCAACGTGGTCCCGCGCGGTGAGATCGGTGAGCTGTGCACCCGTGGCTACAGCGTGATGCTGAAGTACTGGAACAACGAAGAGAAAACCCGCGAAGCCATCGACGATACCGGCTGGATGCACACCGGCGACCTGGCCACCATGGACGAAGAGGGCTACATCCAGATCGTTGGCCGCATCAAGGACATGGTCATCCGCGGTGGTGAGAACATCTACCCGAAAGAAATCGAAGAGTTCCTCTACACCCATCCGGCCATCGAAGAAGTGCAGGTAACCGGCATTCCCGATGACAAATACGGCGAAGAGCTGATTGCCTGGGTGAAGCTGGCACCGGAAGCGGCGCCCGTCACCGCAGAGGACCTGCAGGCCTTCTGCAAAGGCAAGATTGCCCACTTCAAGATCCCCAAGAACTACAAATTCGTGGACGAATTCCCGATGACCGTCACCGGGAAGATCCAGAAGTTCAAGATGCGGGAGATCTCAATCGAGGAAATGGGACTGAAGAAATAATCAGCCTTTCTTCCTGGTTGAATTCACAGACCCCGGCTCCGCGCCGGGGTTTGTTGTTAACAGCACCAGCAAAAGCGGGCCGAATCCGTGCTTGTCAGCGCTCCATCGCCATGCTTCACTTCTCTGATTAGCATGCAACCGGAGACGCCTCTATGCCCAGACCCGCTACCGACTTCCCGAAGACACAAACCAGCATCCAGCGTTTCTGGTTGTTATTGTTTGCCACTGTGCTGCTGGGCGGGTGTTCCACGGTGTACTACAAAACCATGGAAAAATTCGGGTATGAAAAGCGGGACATACTGGTAGATCGGGTCGAAGATGCCCGGGACAGCCAGAACGACGCCCAGGAAACCTTCCGTTCTTCGCTTGAGCGTTTCCAGAGTGTGGTGGACACGCCTGACACCGAGCTCAAGGAACAATATGCCGAAATCAGCGATGCCTACGAAGACAGCCTGGCGAGTGCCGAAGAGGTTAGAGACCGGATCGACAAGGTGGAAGAAGTCGCCGAGGACCTGTTTGATGAATGGGAAGACGAGCTCAGCCTCTACGAGAGCGCCTCACTGCGCCGCAGCAGTGAGCAGCAACTGAAGGATACCCGTGTTCAGTACAGCCAGCTGATCAGCCGGATGCACGATGCCGAGGATCGCATGGAGCCGGTGTTACAGGCATTTGAAGACCAGGTGCTGTATCTTAAACACAACCTTAACGCCCAGGCGATCGGCTCACTGGAAAACGAACTGGTGAGTATCCGGCAGGATGTGGATTCCCTGATTCGCAATATGGAACAGTCAATCGCGGAGTCTGAAGCCTTTATCCAACGCTTTCGTCAGGGCGGATAAAACCGCAAGGGAGCCAACGCTATGGAGCGCCAAGACCCAGATCCTGCGCTCAAGCCGGCACTGATGCAGTTTGATATGGCGCTGGCAGAGTTTGCCCGCGCCCGCCGCGCCGATCCGAAGGCGTCCAGTCTTGGCGTACTGGAGCGTTCCAGACTGCTGATGACCCTGCCCGGCGGGTTCGACGCCCTGTACCGCAGGGTTCGCTCACTGGAATCCGCCGGTATTTTCGGAACCAGTGACTGGGCCCGGCCAGCCCTGTTGCAACCCGCCCTGGCAAAACATTCGCTTCGGGCGGCCGGTGCGGTCACCACCATCGTGGAGGCGCTCAGCGAGCTGCGCATGCTGGCCGTTACCCGGGGCGACTATTTCCATCCCGGCATCTCTGCGGAGCAGGCGAGGCACTTCCTCACCCAGGTGATGGCCCTGAACCTGGATCTGCTGTCTGGCCAACTCACCGAAGCCGATCGGGAACGTCCGAAGCAACTCGGCACCATCGTCCTCGAACTCTATCGCTATCTGGTCTCTCACCTCGGCTACGAAAGCCTTCTGGACAGCCTGGTGGATGAAGTGTGGCGCTTGCTGGACCAGGGGCCAGTGCAAGTGGACAGCATCTGCGAGATGATCGGGCAGATTGCCAAGTGCCTGTATGACCCCGAGATAAAAACCCGGGGAAATTCCGACGCCACCCGGCTGGTGAAAGCACTGTTTGCCCCTACCCCCGCCAGTGCGGAGGACCCGGGCCTTGCGGTTTACGAGCAACGCCTGAAAGATATGGATGACCTGGCGCTGTCCTCCGAAGCCAGCAGTTTTGCCCGCAGCATGTTCGATACAGGCCTGGCCTCCCCCTACCATGCGGTGATGCTCAGGTTTCTCCGCGATACCGGCCAGGACGAACTGATCCCCAACACCCTGGGCCTGACCATGACCGGCCTGGACGATCTCTACTGCTACACCGAACTGGTCCATGCACTGATTGACGAGGCCATTTACCCCGAAACCTGCCAGGCCGTGTATGGCCTGACCATGATGCTGGAGCGCGGGTCGCTGTTTACCCCCTCCGTGGCCCAGGCGTTATGGCGGCAAATCAAGCTCCAGCCGTCTGCCGAAACCAACCAGGCCCTGGCAGAGACATTCGGCGATGCGCGGCCGCCGCGGGTTTTCCTGCTCGCCGGTGTTATCAATCTTCTGGGACAGCCACTGGGTGTTGGCCAGGGCAACAACCCCACCTGCCAGTCTGCCATTGGCCTTTCCATGTGGGCATCGAACGAGGCGGATTACCTGCTGCAGGTTCTGGCCTGGGCGGCGCGGGACAATGAGGTACTCAGTCGATTCGAGGGCCAGGAGGTATCATCCCGGGATCTGGAGCCGGGGCTTGTCAAAGGAACGCCCGTGGATGTCGACCCGGTTTCGCTGGTTCTCATCCCCCATCTGGACCGCCTTTACGGCGAAATGTGGCGCCGCTGTGAGAACCGGGATGAGGATGCCCACCGCTGGATCAACCCGGAATTCTACGGCTGGTGGGTGAGCCATGGTTTCCGCGCGGTCACCGATGTAAAAACCGGTGAGGTGCACGACTATGAAGGTTTTATCCGGCATTTTTACGCCAGTTATCACCCTTTCTACAACGGCAACATCCCGGTGATTCACGCCCAGCCCGCCGGCATTGCTGTTACCGACAGCGCCGCCCGATTCGTCGGCCGCCACGCCATTAACATACTGCGGGTTGCCCTGAGCCCAAAAAACGAAATGCGGGTCTATTTCTTCAACCCAAACAACGACAGCGGCCAGAACTGGGGCCAGGGCATTACCTGCTCAACCCACGGCAACGGCGAATTTCGAGGCGAAGCTTCCCTGCCTATTGCCGAGTTCACCTCCCGCCTCTATGCCTTCCACTTCGACCCCCTGGAGCTTGGCGACCTTTCGGCCATACCGGATGAGGAAGTCGCCCGCGTTATGGACCTTGGCTATACCAGCTGGGCAGCGCCCACCGACGGGTCCCCGGGCTAGCCCCTGAAGCGGCGCAGCCTAGTAGCTCTCAGTCTTACCTGTAACCGGCGAGTAGGGTTCGCCTTCCTCGTCCTGAAGCTGGTAGTCATAGGCGGCCTGCAGGCCGGTATCCTCTTCAGTCTCCTCCTCCGGCTCATATTCCAGATACCGCGGATAGAAGGGAGACAGCATGGCCACAACGATGCCGATAGAGCAGAACATGGCAAAGGCATCGGCGTAACCCACGCTGCCGACCAGCAGACCAACCACTGGCGAGCCAGCCGCCTGGCCCAGGGATACGGCGATAAATGGCAGCACCGGCCCCATGGACAGCCGCCCCGGCAACAGGCGAATGCCGGTCATCAGATACAGGCCGGTCAGACTCATATAGGCCAGGCCAAAAACCAGAGCAGAAAACGCCGAAATCACCAGGTTGTCCGGGCTGGCTGCCAGCAACGCCAGGCTCGCAGCCAATGTCATCAACATCAGGGCCTGGGTAACCGGCGGATTGTTCCGGTCTGCCAGATCGGCCACCACCGCACCGCCCAGACCTGCGAAGCCAACACCCAACCACAGCCAGCCGGTGGCATCGGAGGGCATGGACCCAAGATTAACCACAAGATCGGGGGCGAAAATCCAGAAGGCGGCAGACACAAACCCCATCATGAAGGCGAACAAAGACAGCCGGAGCAGTCGCCACCACTGATCCGCACTGATTGGCTGCACGGGCGCCGCATTGGCGGGAACCACACGTGAAACCGAGGGGATGAAGAACCAGGTGGCAATCACGCCAATAACCGCCAGCACCGCAAAGAACGCGTAGGCATAGCGCCAGGCACCGGCCAGGAAAAGTATGGTTGGTACAGCGACCATGACACCCACACTCGTGCCCGCGTTCATCACCGAGCTGACCCGGCCGTGGAGGGAGCGTCTGACCAGCGCCTGCATGGCGGCCGTGAGCGCAGGCATCATCAGGCCCGTGCAGATACCACACAGGACAACGCCAATGCCGAGGGACAGGGCGCCCGTGGCCTGGCTAATCAGGGCCAGGCCAACAACACCAAAAATACCGGAGGCCATGGCGGTATTGCGGGCGCCAAGCCGATTCGCGGAGAGCGGCGCAACCATGGTCGCGAAAACGAAACTGATCAGCGGCAGCGCACCGATGATACCAATCACATCCGGTGCCAGATCCAGATCGTCCCGAATCGGGGGCACAAACAAACCAAACGCGAAACGCGCAAGCCCGTAACTGATCGCGATCAGTGCTGCGCCGAGGAGTGCAAATGATGTGCTCGAGGGAAACTTCATTCCGCTGTGCTCCTTGCGCTGTGCCTCTCCGTCAGCCTAGACATCCACGCAAGGTTTTTAAAGCGGTGAGCGTATAGTGCGAACGGTTTCAGCCTGCAGCCTGGGGCAGAAATCTGCGATCCCAGACCCGCTCCACCGCCTCAAACAGGCTATCCACAGTTAGCGCCAGGAGCCCAATCAAAATCGCACCCTGCAGCACGTAGGCCGTGTTGCCATTCACCAGACCGGCAATCACCGGATCACCAAGGGTTCGGGCCCCAATGGTTGAGCCAATGGCCGCGGTGGCAATGTTGATCGTCACCGAAGTGCGAATGCCGGCCAGAATCACCCTGCCCGCCAGCGGCAGTTCCACCTGCAGAAGCACCTGCAGCGGCGACATGCCCATGCCCGGGGCTGCCTGCCTGACGGTGGTATCAACCCCCTCAAGGCCCGCCAGGGTGTTGCGCAAAATGGGCAATAGGCCATACAGAATCAATGCGACTAGAATCGGCGCCTCGCCGAAGCCAAGAACCGGCACCGCCAGGGCCAGAACCGCCACCGGCGGGAAGGTCTGGCCAATGGACGCAATCTGGCTCACCAGTGGCAGAAAATCCCGGCCGAAAGGCCGGGTGGCGAAGATTCCGCCCGCTACCGCAGCAACCGTGCCCACAAGCGCGGAAATCACCACCAGCGTCAGATGATTCTGCAGCAGAAACAGGAAGCTCTCCCGCTCATAGATGACGTTCTGTTTGTCCGGCTGCACCCATTCGAATAGTGGCTCCAGAGCCGGCATGCCCGCACTCAGGGCGCACAGCAGCGCGGTCAGCAATACCGGTGGCACCCAGATCCGCATCAGGCACCTTCCTGGATAATGCGTTCGCGCGTGATGGTTCCGGTTTCCTGGCCCTCGGCATTGAACACGGGCACATGGTTCCAGTTCTGCCAGAGCATGATCGACAGCGCCACCCGCAGACTGTCGTCTTCCTTGAGACCATCGGCTCCGGGTTCCGGTTGCCTCGGCTGTGGGTATGCTTGCATCAGGTCACGCACGCTGCGCAGGCTCATCAGTTTTAGTCCCCGGTCCTGCTTGCCTACCAGATTCTCGACAAACTCGGAGGCCGGCCGGCGGAGGATGTTCTCTGGCGTGTCGTGCTGAATGATACGGCCCCGGTCCATAACGGCGATGCGAGACGCCAGTCTCAGGGCCTCGTCGATATCGTGGGTCACGAACACCGTGGTTTTTTTCAACTGTCTCTGGATGCGCAGCATTTCCAGCTGCAGATTTTCGCGCGTGATGACATCCAGCGCACCGAAGGGTTCGTCCATCAGCAGAATATTAGGATTGGCCGCCAGTGCCCTGGCAACCCCCACCCGTTGGGCCTGGCCGCCGGACAGTTGCTGGGGATACTTTTTGGCATGGACGGCCGGGTCAAGGTCCAGCAGCGTCAGCAGCTCATGAACACGTTCGTCGATCTGCTCCCGTGGCCATTTCAGAAGCTGGGGCACCATGGCTATGTTGCGGGCCACCGTCCAGTGCGGAAACAGCCCGGTGCCCTGGATGACATACCCCATGTTCAACCGCAGCTGCTCCGGGTTCATGGCGGTCACATCCTTGCCGTCCACCAGAATCTCGCCCTCG
The DNA here is from genome assembly GCF_037029655.1 of Marinobacter sp. CH_CUG1437-1. Taxonomy (NCBI): domain Bacteria; kingdom Pseudomonadati; phylum Pseudomonadota; class Gammaproteobacteria; order Pseudomonadales; family Marinobacteraceae; genus Marinobacter; species Marinobacter sp. CH_CUG1437-1. Next base: position 225,322 of record NZ_JAYMEW010000006.1, read on the forward strand.
CTGTGGGGCAGCAACTGGTTGATCATCCGCAAGGTGGTGGACTTGCCGCAGCCCGAGCTGCCCACCAGCACGCAAACCTCTCCGGTTTCGACCGTCAGATTGATGCTGTCCACGGCGACGGCGTCACCGAAGCGGCGGGTTACGTTTTTCAGTTCGATCATCCGGGCTTATCCTTTTCCTGTCAGGCCGTCGCCGGTGTCGGTTTGAGACTCGCCGCCAGCATGGTAAGCAAAGCATCCGTCAGCAGCGCGAGTGCAATCGTTGGCAAGGCGCCCAGCAATACCAGGTCCATCGCCGCTTGCCCCAGACCCTGAAAGATAAAGCTGCCGAAACCGCCGGCACCGATCAGTGCGGCAACCGCCGTCAGGCCAATGGCCTGAATCGTGGTAATGCGAACGCCCTCCACAATCACCGGCAGTGCCAGCGGCAGCTTGAGTTTGAAAAACAGCTGCCGTTCATTCATTCCCATTCCTCGCCCAGCATCGGAGAGGCTTTCGGGCACTTCAGTGAGCGCCACAAAGGTATTGCGCACCATCGGCAGAAGACTGTAAGCCACCAGCGCCAACAAAGCCGGCGCCCAGCCAATTCCGCGGATTCCCATCGCCTGAAGTGCCGGGAAGGCAGCCGCCAGTGCACTGAGCGGTGCGATCAGCAAACCAAACACCGCCAGGCTGGGAATGGTCTGCAGAAAGCTGACAGCACCAAGGATGGGCCGGCGCCAGGCGACGCTGCGAATCATCTTCAGGGCAAGGAAAAACGCCAGGCACGCACTGATGCTGACTGCCCCGAATGCCAAAGCCAGATGGGTCCAGAATGCTTGCTCAAACTTGTCTGGCCGGGCGTTGAACTCCCGAACCAGGGACAGACTCTCAAGGCCATCGCCCCGCAGGAACCACAACCAGCTTCCGCTGATAAAGGCCAGAATCAGCAGCTGCAGCCCTCGCCCGCCTCCAAGACGCTCGAGAATTTCGATCAGCATCAGGGACAGCAGAAACAGCAGACACCAGAAACCGGCACCGATGGAGGATCGTGCATACGGCGCGTTCTCTGGCAGATGCCGGCTTGCAAAAACCTCAAGCAGCAGTGGCAAAAGGGCCAGTGAGAGCCCTACCAAAGCCAGCAGCGGCAGGTAACGGCGGCGCAGCGGCAGAAGAGACAGCAAGACGCAACCGGCCAGGATCAGCGAGACCAGGCCGGCCCCGGCTCCGCCGAGAGCCGACAAAAGGCCGTGCCCGGTACCCGGGACAATCCGGTTGGGTTGAATCACGCCCAAGTCCAGCAACCAGACCAGCGCCAGGGCAAGACACCCCAGCACGGGCAGGACACGGTTCGGCATGGAATTCGGAGCAACGGAGCTGAAAATCGACAAACCTCAGTTCTGGGCGAGGGAATCCAGGTAATCCCGCGCGACAGTATCCGCAGGCACCCCGTTTACCGCTACCTGGCCATTCAGGCGCTGCAGGGTTTCAAGATCCAGCGACTCAAAGATCGGAGTAAGCACCTCCCGGATCTGCGGGTAGGTTTCCAGCACCTCGCCACGCACGATGGGCGCAGGCTGGTACACCGGCTGAACGCCCGCGGTATCTTCCATCACCTTCAGATCCAGCGCATCCAGGCCACCATCGGTACCGTACGTCATCGCCCCGTTCACGTCGTTGTTGTTCAACGCCGCCGCACGGAGAGTGGCCGCCGTATTACCACCTGAAAGAATCAAAAGCTGATCGGATTCAAGCTTGAAACCATAGGCCTCCTGGAACGCCGGCAGGGCACTGGCGGATTCCACAAACTCGGCGCTGGCTGCAAACTTGAATGCACCGCCTTCATTGATATAGCGCGCCAGATCCTCCAGCGTAGCCAGGTTGTTCTCACGGGCCAGATCTCCACGTACGCTCATGGCCCAGGTGTTGTTGGCCTCTGCCGGTTCCAGCCAGACAATGTTGTGCGCCTCTTTATCCAGGCGGGCGGCTTCCTGATAGGCTTTTCCGGCATCCTTCCAGATATCCCGCTCGGCCTGATCGTGGAAGAAGGCAGCGTTGCCGGTGTACTCCGGGTAAATATCTATTTCCCCGGCCTTGATGGCATTGCGGACAATGCTCGTACCGCCCAGCTGAAGCCTGTTTTCAACCGGAATACCGGCTCCTTCGAGGGACTGCAATACCATCTGGCCCAATACCGAGCCTTCGGTATCAATCTTCGAAGACACCACCACTGGGTCGGCAGCCAACAAAGATCCGGACATCACGAAAGCGAACAACGCCAGTGTGCGGCGAAAAAGGGTTTTGGGAGTCACGGCCATTCCTCTGGTTTTGGTTACCTATAACAGTCTAGAGGCCGCATCTACGAAGGCAAACGCGAATTGGTCTTGCCGGGTGAAAGCGCGGCCCGCCCGGCTCAAGACATGTACAGAGATTATTCAGGTTTGAATTCCCAAAACCTGCTGGGTTAGGCTGTCTGAAAAGCGAGCAGCATGGTAGTGACGGCTATGGCACAGACCCAGGAAACTCCCCGCGAACCCACCTCCACCGTAGCGGCCCTGAACCCGGAGAACGTGACTCTGCTTGAACAGCACGGATTGTCGCTAAAGCCACTGGACCCTATCGGCGTTGAAATCTACGGTGCCGACGTGCGCAACCAACTGCCAGAGCCCGCCATCGAGGCCCTTGAAGAGGAAATGGCCAATCGCGGATTCATCGTTTTCAAACACCAGGCCGGTCTGTCGCCCCAAGAACTGATTGATGCCTGCAAGTGGTGGGGCGGCCGTGAAATCCACTCCACCCACGGCGTTCATCCGGCAACGCCCGGCCGAAACCGGCACATCTTCCGCTGCTCGAACGATGGCCGCCAGGGCATACTCGGCGTCGGCCCCCAATGGCACAACGACGGCAGTTTCGAAGCCGCTACCTTTTCCCACAGCGCCTACTACATGGCTCGCGCGCCGGAAAACGGCGGCGGCACCCATTTCGCTCACCAGGGCGCCGCGTTTGATTCACTTCCGCCGGAGAAACAGGACTTCTGGGAACGCCTTGTCTCGGTTAACTCCGCGTCCAGCGTCACACACCCCGTGGTTCATACGCATCCAATTTCCGGCCGCAAAAGCGTGTGGCTGCACCTGGGCATGACCGGCGCCGTCATCGAACGCCTGCCGGACGACGGACTGACAATCGACCAACTCAAAACGCTCCCCGCACATGCAGACAGTTTCCGCCTGCTGGACGAAGCGGCCATGAAAGAACTGTTCAACGACTACAACGATTTGCTGAACGATTCCTTCGAGGATGGCTACGGCATTCGCTACGAGTACGACACCGGCGACCTGCTGTTTATCGACAACTGGGCGGTGGCCCATCGGGCCTCACCGGAGGCCCACCTGCCGGCAGAGCAACAGGGTCTGCGCATTATGGATCGCGTTACCATCAAAGCTCCGCGAAACCTGTCGCCTCATTTTGGCCTGCCGCAGTACATCAATATGGCCGGCCCCCATCCGTTCAACAAAGATGGCGTGTGGCAAGCCGGTGGCGTGGGCTTTCGGTGGAAAGACGATATCCGCATGCAGAACTGAATAACCCGTTTTGCATGCGGCCATGCGTCACTGCACCGGCTGACAACCGCGAACAGCGAGAGAAATATTCGTTGCCGCCTTGATCTGATCGTAGTACTTAGAGGCGGTTTTCACGCCCATATCCGCGTAATTCCCGGCACTGGGGCTGATCAGGGTGCCCAGCTGGGCCCAGGCCGCAGCGGATTGCCGGTCGCTCTCATAGGCTGAAAATGCCTGGTAGATTTCATTACAGGTAATGCCGTCTCCATCCATCGCTGCGGAAGAAAAATGAGAGGACGTCTGACAGCCCGTCAAAGCGCCAACCGCCAACAAAAACCCAAGACTCTTGTACTTCATTGATCAGGTCTCCCGGGCCGCAATGGCCTCTTTTCGAAAGTATGGATAGCATGGTCTTATACATTCCAGTCCGATGCCAGAGCTGCTGGTCTCAATGGAAAGATGTATTGAAAATTCCTCGCCGCAAACTAAGCTATTCCTGTCTCTTCACTCTTTTGAGCATGCCCATGAAAGCGTGTCTTCATGCAGTTCTCGCTCTCGCGCTATCCATTCTGCTTCTCTGGAGTCCAGCCCGAATTGGCCATGCAGAAACCGTCCTGCATGTTGCCTACGAAGATAAAACGCAATTCCCCTACTACATGGGCGACACCCAGGAGGTTCTAGAGAGACCCGGCGCAGCGGTGGAGCTGGTCAAAATGCTGGAAGAGCGGGTACCGGGTTTGCGGATCAGGTTCAGCCGCTACCCCTGGAAACGATGCCTCGCCATGCTCGAAACCGGCCAGGTGGATGGTATCTTCAATGCTTCTTACAATGCTGCCCGCACCCGAATTGCCGAATACCCTTGGCGGGACGGTCACGTTGACCCTACCCGCCGACTAACCACCATCAGCTACAATCTCTATGCCCTACCGGATACTGAGCTGGGCTGGAACGGCAAGGCTTTCGAAGACACGGATCTCTACGTTGGCGCCCCATTGGGTTACTCAATCGTGAACGATCTGGAAAAACTGGGCGTTTCCGTAATCAAGGTTCGGAGTTCCAGGCAAAGCCTGCAGTTACTGACTGCCAGACGCGTTCATGCCGTTGCGCTTCAATCGGTCACCGCCGATTTTCTGTTACGCCAGAACGCCAAGCAGCTCACGGGCATCGTTCGGATTGATCCCCCTCTCAAAACCAAGCCCTACTACCTGACGCTCTCGCGGGAATTCAAAGCAGCACACCCAGAGCTTGCAGAGCACATATGGAATGCCATCGGCGAACTGAGAGAAGAAAAACTAGAGGCGCTGGCAAAGCCCTATTTATCAGAACCGGGCTAGTCGTCGTATTTGCGAACCTGGTTGAGCCGGGTCATTACAAACGCTGCAATGGCAAGAATCAGAATCGCGATGGCTTCGTAGAGAATGTTCTCGGGTGCCATATCCTTGCCTTGAAGAATGATCAGTCGGGCCAATGCCGTGATGGCAATGAAGATCGGGAAGACAGAAGCTGATCGCCGGTCCGAGTAAAACACGGCCACCATGCCGATGACCTCCAGGTACAGAAACATCAGCAGAATGTCTGCGAGATTGATGCTTTGGGCGACGTACAGCGAATGAAGCTCGAAGGCCACCCCACCAAGCGTCATCAATACAACCAGGAACAGCAGAATACGCTCGATTATCTGAAAAAGTCCGAGCGCCAGCTTCTTTTCAGAAGAATCCATGAAGTTCGCCTTGTTTTTGGGGTCAGCTTTTCAGGAAGTCTAGTTAACTTATTCTTCCATGCCGACTCAGTACATCATTTGGCGGTGTCTGAATGGGCCAGCCCGTAATCGATGGCCGCGCAAACCGCAGTAGCCTGCGCGGCATTGCATTGCTCGGGGGTAACTCGCGGGCTATCCGGATAAACCTCGGTAGTGGTTCGGTAGGGCGCCCGAGTCATGCCGGCGCACAGGCCCCACTGGGTAAGTGGGTACTCAATCACGCCCCGCGCAACGACCTTGGAGCCGAAGATCTCGCCATTCTCATCCGCTGGCGCAATGTGCGTCACCTGCTCCACCGCCTTGATCACCGCCTGCTGAAAATCGGGTTTCGGGTTCTCACTGTCATCAACCACATAAAAGCCATCGGGAATTCCTGCCGGCTCGAACGGCTTGCCGTCGCGGGCTGCCAGGGCCGGCCGAAATTCTGATTCGTCGGTATCAGTGGTTTCATGAAGATCGATATGAATCAGAGCACTGTCACGGATAGGCGCGACCAATCGCATGAGTGCGGCTGACTCCTCCGCCCGACTACCTTCGTGGAAGGAACGGTTGGGGTCGATGGCATTACGGTTCCAGCGATGAATACGCTCATACGCCCAGGGACTCACGCAGGGCGCAACCAGCAGGTTCACGCGGCCCGCATACTCCTCCGCGTGTTTATCAAGGAACTGCAGCGCCCCATGCACCCCGCTGGTTTCATACCCGTGAACCCCGCCCGTGATCAGTACCACCGGCAAATCCTCGTTCCAGTCACGGCTGCGAATCGCCATCAGCCGGTAATAATCCGGGCCGTAATCCAGAGCGCCGTACTCTTCCACATCGAAGCGCGAGCGAAGGCGCTCGATTACACTCAACACCTCCGCCTCGTAACTGCGCTGACGGGTCTGCCGTGACAACCACTCGGCGCGTTCCGCCTCCCCCCATGGGGTGCCAGGAGTGCCGATTGGGTAAGGTGCTGGCGCTGTATTCATATCGTTTGAATTCTCCGATGTTGGTCAATATGCGGGTTTCAGGCTGTGAGATGGGACATCCCTCAGTAATGTTCATCCTTGGTTTCGCGATTCCCTTCATCGCGTATTTGATCCTAGTCGAAATCCCTGGACAGAAACCAGGATTGCAGAAACTCGATGCAGCTGAGCAGTTTCGGCTGAGTAAACTGCCGATTCGGATACAGCGCGTACAGCGTAAGGTCCGGTCGGCTAACCTCCGGCAGCACTTCCACCAACTTGCCCTGATCAATACCTTGCCTGGCTACAAAACTGGGGAGAAAACCTATGCCCAGCCCGTCCTCAATCACCTGTTTCATGAACAATGTGCTGTTCACCTTGAGGGAACCACCGACGGTAATACCCTGCGCCAGCGGCCAGAAATTTCCTGATTTGAAATAGCTGTACACAAAGCAATTATGGGCGGCCAGATCGTCGACATCACGAATCGGCGTATGGCTCTCCAGGTACCCGGGTGACGCGCACACCTTGTAGGTAAAACGGACCAGCGGTTTGCCAACATAGTTGGAGTCCAGCATCTGGCTGGACGCCCGAAACCCCAGATCGAACCCATGCTCGATCAAATCCAGGCTTTCGTCTCCCAGCTGTATGTCCAGCTCCACATCCGGGTATTGCTTCATGTAGGCAGAGAACAGTTGCGACAGATCGGTAATGCCCAACGCCATAGGGACGTTGATGCGTAACTTGCCGCGCGGGTTGTCCTGCATGTGCTGTACATAGGCGTCCGCATCATCTACCTGAACCAGCAATTCCCGGCACCGCTCCAGGTATCCCTCACCAATGGACGTCAATTGCTGTCCACGGGTGGATCTATGCAGCAGCCTCACGCCCAAATCCTCCTCCAGCCGCCCTATCTCCTTGCTGATCATCGAGGTGGTTACATTCAGCTCGTTGGCCACACTGGTAAAGCTACCGGCATCCACCACCCGCACAAACATCCGCATTGCCCGCAATTTGTCCATACTGCCCGGCCTTACTGTTTCCAAATTGTTGATACTGATAAAACATTATTGCCATTTAAGAACACGAAGGGAAGCGCCAAACTTCACTTGCATTCACGCAATAACCCAACAAACGAGGTTTTATATGTACACCCTGTACTTCATTCCCGGCGCCTGTTCACTGGCCACGCAGGCGATTCTCAACGAGCTCAACCAGGAAAGCACCCTGGTTCACAAGCTGGAAGCCGACCACTTTGAAACCCTGAACCCCGCCGGAACCGTGCCAGTACTGGTCGACGGCGACATGGTGCTGAACGAGGGCGTGGCGATCATCCTCCATCTGCTCAACAAGCATAAGAACAACCTGATCGCTGAAAGCGGGGACGCGCGGCATCAGGCCATCGAAAATATGCTATTCGCAAACGCCACCATGCATCCCGCCTACGGCCGCCTGTTCTTTGCCCAGGCCAACGTGAACGATGCAGCAGCCAGACAGCAGGTTTTCGATTCTGCGGCGGTGGCCATCAACAAACTGTGGCAGGTGGTGGAAGCGAAGCTGGAGCACATGCCGTACCTCGGGGGGCATGACATCTCCGCCGCCGACATTCTGCTGGCCGTGTACTCCCGTTGGGGCGACTTCTTCCCCGTGGATATCGTACTCGGCCCGCGCAGCCGGCAGATGGTGGATGCCGTATTGAAGCGAGACAGCATGCAACTTGCCCTGCAGCGGGAAGAGGTATACAGCGCGGGAGCCGCGGCATAAATGGACACCGAAAAACGCCAGTTGGAAACCATGGTGAATGAGTATTTTCAGGGCCTGCACACGGGGAATGCCGAACGACTGGCGCCGTTGTTCCACAGGGACTGTGTACTCAAGGCACCCGGCCTGCGGCGCACACTGGACGAATGGCTGGCCGATGTCGCAACGCGACCAATACCCGCGAACATCGGACACCCGGAGGACTATCGCATCCTCCAGGTGGAACTGGCCGGAAACCAGGCCATGGTGAAAGTGGCGTGCCCCCTGCCCCACGGCAACTTTACCGACTATCTGGGCTTCCTTAGAGAAGACGGTGTCTGGAAGATCGTGAACAAAATGTACGCGCCAGCAACCGACTGACCGAAAACCCGAAACCATTTATCGAGAGGAATTTCGAATGCCTTATGTCAATATCAAAGTCACCGACGACAACGTAACCGTCGAACAGAAACGCCAATTAATTCAGGGAACAACACAGCTGCTGGTCGATGTCCTGAACAAGAATCCTGACGCCACCCACGTGGTTATCGACGAAGTGTCGACTGACAACTGGGGCGTGAAAGGGGAAACCGTCACCAATCTGCGAAAACGATAACCAACAAACAGGGGAGCAATACTTACAATGACCACCCTCAGGAAATTACTGAACGTGGAATACCCAGTGATTCAGGCACCCATGGCCGGCGTGCAGGACAGCGCGTTGACCATCGCGGTTTCCAAAGCGGGAGGGCTGGGTTCGCTCCCCTGTGCCATGCTCACAGGCGACAAAATACGCGAAGAAGTCGCCAGGATAAGGTCCGCGACCGACCGGCCCTTCAACCTGAATTTCTTCTGCCACACCCAGCCACCGGAAGACCCGGAGAAAGAAGCGGCCTGGCGACAAAGCCTGCAACCTTACTACGAAGAGCTGGGGCTAGACGTGAACGATGACGCCGGCGGCGCAAGCCGTCGCCCCTTCGATGAACAAACTGCCGATCTGGTGGCTGAATTGATGCCTGCGGTAGTGAGCTTTCACTTCGGCTTACCGGCCCCCGACTTGCTGGCCTACATCAAATCCAATGGCGTGAAGTTACTGGCCAGTGCCACCACGGTGGCCGAAGCCCAGTGGCTGGAGCAACGAGGCGCGGACGCCATTATTGCGCAAGGGATTGAGGCTGGCGGCCATCGCGGGCATTTCCTGTCTGACGACCTTGGCCTGCACATGGGTACCTTTGCGTTGCTCCCCAAAATCGTATCCAGGGTAAAAATCCCGGTTATTGCGGCAGGCGGAATTGCCTCCGCCGCAGGCGTCGAAGCAGCCAGAAAGCTGGGCGCCATCGCCGCCCAGGTCGGCACTGCTTACCTTCTCTGCACCGAAACAAAAACCAGCGTCATCCACCGTGCCGCGCTCCAATCCGAGCAGGCGTTCCACACCGAAATCACCAACGTATTTTCCGGTCGCCCGGCGCGCGGCATCGTCAACCGGCTTATCATAGAGCAAGGCCCTCTCAGTACGCGCGTGCCGGATTTTCCCAATGCCGCAGCGGCACTGGCGCCCTTGAGATCGGAGGCTGAAAAGCGCGGAAAGGGGGACTTTTCGCCCCTGTGGGCGGGGCAGAACACTACGGGGTGCGAGGAAATCTCAGCCGGGGAAATGACATTGAAATTGGCTGGAGAACGCAAAGCTCCAGGCAGCTCAATCCGGTAGTCCTTCGAACCTTGGAGCTCCCGCTGACGCCTCTTCCCAGGCGGCTTTACTGGATAAAAAGATATGCGCCGTTGGCGACAAAGAGATCCCCGTGTCCAGGCCCCCTGCCGGAACAACGAGCAAACCGGCTATCTGAGTGTTTGGCAATGCTGAACCACACAGCTTACAAAAGCTCTTGTTGTGACGAGTGCCAGCAAGCGTATAGGAGGTTACAGCATCGGCACCGGCCAACCAGGTTAATTCAGCGGACTGTGAAAACAGGTTTGCCGCGTGAGCCGATCCAGTATCTTTTTGACAGTGCCGGCAGTGACAGAGGTAGAAGCTCTCGAAGTCGCCCTCTATCTCATATTTCACGGTGCCACACAGGCAAGAGCCAGAATGCGTCGTCATCTTAATCCCTAATTGAGCAGTTAGATGGCAACATCACTGCGCACACGAGTGGCGCGACGTGCCAAATTCCAGGCCGGTTTAAAGCCATTTCCTGGTTTCCGCAATTATAGTCCGCATTCTCGCCGCAAGTGCCCGGTGCCGTGGAACACACAGATACAGCGTTTCACTCACCGGGTTACCAAGACGATGAGCTCTGATGTGCTCACGCTTCTCAAAAGCTTCAACGGCATGCGCAGGCAGCACGGTAAATCCCAACCCCATACTTACCGGCTCCAGAATCAAACCAATCTGGTTTGAGAAGCCTTTCTTCGGAAACAGGTTGCTGTGCTGAAACTCGGGGTAGTTGGCACCAAGAAGCAAACTGGCGTGATGACTGCCATCAGGATGGTCGATAAAGCCGAGGTTCATCAGCGTGTCCCAATCCGGCTCCTTGACGGTGGCCGGTGTTACCAACTGCAGCGATTCCTGGGCGACGGGCGTGCAGCTTACGTCGGCCAGCGTCGATCTCGACGTCATGAATCCGAGGTCAACAGCAGACCCGGCAATGGCAGTTTCCACATCGGGGTTCGGCGCAAACCGGTAATCGATAACCAGCTTCGGGTGTTTGCTCTGAAGAGCCAACAGGTGTGGATAGAGCTTCAGCCCGACACTGCCCGGGGACATGATTCGCACACTTCCTTCAAAGGGCGGGTCCTCTCCCACTGTCTGCTCAAGATTCGACAATGCGAAGAGGATGCTCTGCGCCTCGGTGTACAGCCTCTCTCCTGCACCGGATAGAGAAAACTGCTTGCCCTGCCTCACCAGCAATTCAGCACCCAGTTGCTCCTCGAGTTTACGCACATGCTGACTCACGCCCGACTGTGTCATGTGAAGGCGTTCAGCTGTACGGGTGAAATGACCAACTTCCACCAACGTGCAAAAGGTGCGCAACCAGGTCGTATTTATCATTATACTCCATAATGTTTACGAGAATAAATGATAATTTTAAATGATTAATCAGCGGATGTAACCTGCTCTCAGTCTCAACAGAGGAGGACAGGACATGAACAACGCTTACCCAAGAAATTTCTCGCACATCGGCATATCCGTGCCCGACCTCGAGCAAGCCGTAAAGTTTTACACAGAGGTGATGGGTTGGTACCTGATTATGGAACCAACCGAGATCGAAGAGGACGACAGCGCCATCGGAGAGATGTGCACTGATGTATTCGGCGCAGGCTGGGGCAGCTTCCGTATCGCTCACCTATCAACGGGCGATCGAATCGGAGTGGAGCTTTTTCAGTTCAAGAACCAGACCAACCCGGAAGACAATTTCGAGTACTGGAAAACCGGGGTTTTTCACTTCTGTGTGCAAGACCCGAACGTAGAGGAACTGGCAGAGCGGATTGTGGCTGCGGGCGGTAAAAAGCGCATGGAGAAACCGCGCGGCTACTATCCCGGCGAAAAGCCCTACCGCATGATTTACATGGAAGACCCGTTTGGCAACATCCTGGAAATCTACAGCCACAGCTATGAGTTGATATACAGTGCGGGCGCCTACCAATAAGTGTCCAGGTGTTATCGGGAGACTTTCCGCTGCGGAAAGTCTCCCTTATTCAATACCAGCCAGCATGCGCAGCTACCGGGTCTGGTGCTCTCCGACCCATTTCCCATCAACATTAATGATCTTGCACGGATATTCAGCTTCGTGTCTTTTGTTGTTTCTTTGGCAATCTTTCAAAGAGTTCTCTATCGCGTACCTGACTGAGGTTCTGTTTGATTTCCAGGACCAGGCACCCACATCAGATTGCGCAAAAGCTTTGTGTTCGGTTGCGTGAAAATACCCCTCTCGGTACGACTTTAAGGCTTGATTCGTCATGAGCGCATTCTCTCCAACAGCCTTTTGGTCAAAAGACGACTCGACAATTTCGCCTGTACTTGTTGCTGCAGGAATGGGTTGCTCATGGGTTGCACATCCAACCAGCAAAGCACTGACTACGATAAAGATTCCCGGTCTCAAATCTGACTCCTTGATTTATGCCATGGTTCACTATCACCGGTGACAAAACCGGCGCGAAGCAGAGGTTCTGGTCTCCGGTGCATAGTCTGTTTATTCACTTTCACGGATAGCACAGACATCCTCGATATCGACAGGGCGTGAGAGCGCGGTCTTATACTGGACCAAGTCCTCTTTCAACATGATGGGAAGCTTCAGGCCAAGCAAAGACACCGTCGCATATCGAGAGAAATCTATGCTAAGCGGAACCCAGGTTTGCCTGTTTGCATCAAAAATTCGCGGACGGTCAGAGCTGCCCACCTCCACTTTGACACCTTCATACTTGAACTGGACGTAGGTCAGATCCCAGCCTTCCTCCCGACGGTGAGCGGCAGCTTTGGATACATATTCCTGGCAAGCCTCTACCACTGACCAAAAGCATTCACCGGGCACGAAAAGATCGATGTCATTCAGATCGCGCTCAGAGCCATATCCCTTTGCTGCGAGCCCGCCACAGATCAGAAAGGGAATATTCCTATCCCTCAGTAACCCCACAATCCACTGGACAGCTAGATGATGCACGCCTTCTCCTTATAGCACCTATGGTAACCGGAGCCGGGACGCAGCGGAGGGAACCCAAAGTGGCAGGCTTTTGGCGTGCGGTTGACCGCTTGGTTAACGGCTACTGGCACCGGCCCACACATACTTATTAAATATTGCCGGTGCTAAGACTGTTACGACCACAGCCGCAATCAACCCAAATGTACCGGACCAATCCTCGGCGAAATCCAGAAAGTGACAGAGCCACGCACCAGGGTTGCCATAACAATACTGCGGCGCAGACTTTGTCGCTGGGACGGCAAAGGGAAATATCAGCAGTGCTCCGATCAGAGTTTGAATCCCGTAGCTCGTACAACCACTGAAAAACGCGAAGCGCTTTGGAGAGCAAAGCCCCTTCCATCTGGCAAAGAAATAACCCCACAAGACGGGTAACCAGAACACAGCGGCTAACCCTATGCCTATCGCTAACGAAATGCCGAAGATCTTAATTTCCACTCTAAACTTCCATATCTGAGACTAAAGCCGATAACGCCTGGCTTTCCGGCGTGCCGGAGCGCCAGCGCAGGCGCGTCCGACAACAGCCATTGGTTAAGCTGCCTCGAAGTCCAGGGGATGGATTCCATCCAGGTTGACCGTGTTGCGGGCCACCCACAGATCGTACATATCCTGCATCGCCAACCAGCTTTCAGGTGTACGCCCGAGAACCTTGGATAGCCGCAGAGCCATTTCCGGGCTAATACCACTATCCCCTTTGAGCAGCCGAGACAAAGTCGAGGGAGAGACCCCCAGACTGGAAGCAAGCTGACGGGCACTGATGCCAAAAGGCTCCAGGTACACCTCCCGAATGAATTCACCAGGATGCGGCGGATTATGCATAGTCATTAGTGATAATCCTCATAATCAAGAATGTAGGCGTTGCCGTCCTGAAACTCGAACGTCAGGCGCCAATTTCCGTTAACCCGAATCGACCACCGCCCTTTATCTCTACCCTTCAATGGATGAAGCCGGAAACCCGGTATATCCATATCTTCCACCGAAGTGGCCGAGTCCAGAGCAGCAAGCTGCATTCGCAGCTTCTTGTCGTGGTCAGGCTGTATACCAGACGTGTTGCCAGTCGAGTAGAACCGTTTCAGTCCTTTGTGACGGAATGATTTAATCATGAGGGAATTTTAGCGCGTTGCGCATCCCGCAACAATAAAGCTTAACGCCGTGTTAACTGGCCCAGCGTAACTGGGTCCAGTTGAACACTTTGTTAGGCTAATTGTGAGCAAACAAGCTAGAAGACCAAAATTATTTGCCAGCTTCTGCAATAATCTCAAAATTATGAATGTTGTTTAGAACACCGTTATCCCAGCCGCCAACGACAAGATCATCCGCTTGGGCCTTGAGGGCACCAGCAACTTTCCCGGCAAAGTGAGCTTCTCTTCCACTCTCATCGGTAAAGGTATCAAAAATACCAAAAGTGTTGCTATCTAATTTAAGTGATGTCCATAACAACGTTTTTGGTTCAGTTTCTGCGACAACAGATGCGGCTCCGATCAATAGCTGCTGTAATTCTTGCTCTTTTCCTGGATGGGCTTTTAACAATATATAAGTTGCGCTTGTTGCATTTTCTAAGTCTGTGTCAGGTTTTTTATAGGATAAAACGCTAAAGTTAGAAATATTAGCAACAACCCCCTTATCCCAACCATGCTCTACGAGCGTATCTGCATTGGTATTTAATGCGGCTGCTACTTTCCCTGCAAAGTGCTCTGACCGGCCCGCTTCATTTGGAAAAAAATCAAAAATTCCGAAACTGCCATCGTTTTTTTTAAGCGCATACCAATACAATGTATTGGGTTCAGTTTGCGCCACCAGTGTTGCGCCTTCCTTTAGAAAAGCAGTTAGCTCTTTGTCTTGTCCAGACTTGGCCTCAAATGGAATATAGCTTGCTTCTTTCATGATAGTCTCCTGTTTTGGTACTTCTGAGCGTGATATAGACGCATTCATTAAAATGAATAGAAATACAGTTAGATAAATACTTGCTTTACGCATAGGATTGAAAATTTTCATAAATTCCCCTTATGTTGAAATCAAGGTGCCATTGTAGGGATTGGCGCAGCTTGACCAGTAGTGGCAAAAAAGAAAACATTCATGCAATATCTGCCATTATTTGTTTGGAGTGTATGGATGACGACAATTGTGATTCTTTCAGTGAATAACGCCTTGCCATCAGGGCTTATGGGCATGGTTGATATCTTTGCATTAAGTGGTTTGCATTTTGTGCAGAAGTCTGGAGATGGAGCACTTTCGAAGGTGGAGTGGCACCCAAACGTGATTTTGGCGAATCATGATGGGCAGCCGATAACTGACGGGCATGGGCGTATTTTTGAGGTCGACTCTGATTTTGCTTCAATTAAGCATTGCGATGCAGTGTTGGTACCGGGGTTTATTCCAAATGGTCAAGGACACCCACCCAAAACCACTACAGATAAGCTTACCTGCTCATGGTTGGCTACACAATATAAAAAAGGAGCGCTCATGTGTGGCTCTTGCAGCGGTGTATTTGCACTTGGAGAGGCGGGCTTACTTAATAACCGAAAATGCACTACCACGTGGTGGTTACATGATGAATTAAAGCAACGATTCCCAAAGGCGAATGCGGTATGGGCAAGTGAATTAATTGATGATAACGGTATCATAACTGCTGGTGGCCCACTTTCCTGGGTCACTATTGCATTGCATATAGTGAAAAAGCTTGCTGGTATTGAAACGGCGAAGGTTGTGGCTGATTTTTCTGTCGTTGATGCGTGTTAGTGGCCAATTAAAGTGACCCACTACTGGCCATTAATTTTGACCCACCTCCGAGTGGCCGTCAGGCCACAGAA
>NZ_JAYMEW010000007.1:0-165974 GCF_037029655.1 Marinobacter sp. CH_CUG1437-1
ATACTTTCAAACAGTTGCATCGCTTCGGAAGACCGCCGTGAGTGGCTTGTCCCTCAGAAGTGGTGCGCATTCTACAGGCGTCAGGAAAACTGTCAACGAGGTTTTTGAATTAATTTCTAGCGGTTTCGGTTTCCACGTAGTGAGCTGATCAACAATCGATCACTTTGATCAATCCTTAGACCAAAATCAGCCCCTGGCAAAGGGAATCAACCCTCGAACGCCGTTCCATTTCCAGCGCAATGCCAGCAAACCAACGATGACCAGGCCGTAAGCGACCATTTCGCCAACATCGCTTCTTGCCTGCCAAATAAAATGGACCCAAGCAGCGATGGCGATCAGGTAGATCAGCTTGTGCAGCGGCTTCCAGCTTTTACCCAGCCGCTTCACCATCCCCCTGGTTGAGGTCACAGCCAGAGGCACGAGCATAAGGAAGGAAAGTGCGCCCGCAACAATATAGGGCCGCTTGGTGAACGTAGCCCAAAGATCACTCCAACCAAGTATGAACTGCAAAAATGCAAACACATGTAGTACGGCATAGAAGAATGCAAACAGGCCGAGCATTCGGCGAACCCGGATCCAGCCTGCCCAACCAGTCCAGCGCTTGAGCGGAGTCATCGCCAAAGTGACGATTAACAACTGAAACGCCGCTAGGCCGAGTGACTCCGTCACCTCCTGGCCCGGGTCAGGCCCCAGAGATTGCGTTGCGATGTTGATGGCCAATATCAGTAGTGGAACGCAGGCAAGAAAGGCTGCAAGAAGGCGAAAAGCCAAGACAAAGCCAAGTCGATCCACTATTCGCGGACGATTCATCAATAGAACTTGCTCAGGTCCATACCCTTGTACAGGTCGGCCACCTGCTCCCCATAACCATTGAACTTGACCGTCTCCATCCAGTTAGGCGAAAGCAGACCGGAAGGCAGTCTACGTTCACGCTTCTGACTCCACCTTGGATGGTCCACCTCCGGGTTAACGTTGGCATAGAATCCGTACTCCTGGGGCGCGAGCATTTCCCAGGTGGTTTTCGGGCGCTCCTCCTGGAAACGTATCTTGACGATCGACTTGATGCTCTTGAATCCGTATTTCCAGGGAACAACCAGCCGGATAGGCGCACCATTCTGATTGGGCATGGTTTTGCCATAAAGCCCGACCGCCAGGAAGCTTAACTCGTTCATGGCCTCATCCATCCTTAAGCCCTCCTGGTAGGGCCAGTCGATGGTGCTGAACAATGAGCGCTGCCCCCGCATCTGATCCGGATCATACAGGGTCTCGAAATAGACGTATTTCGCTCGGGAATTGGGTTCAAGCCGTTTTATAACGTCGGCGAGTGGAATGCCAATCCAGGGAATAACCATGGACCAGGCCTCGACACAACGCAGGCGATACACCCGCTCCTGGTACTCATGAGGTTTTAGCAGGTCTTCCAAGGCATATTTACCGGGCCGCCCACATTCACCTTCAACCACTATGGACCAGGGATCAACGCTCATTTCGTCGGCGTACTTGGCCGGATCGCCTTTTCCGGTGCCAAATTCGTAGAAGTTGTTATAGCGGGTCACATCCTCGAACGGTGTTTTCTCCTCATCGGTAGAAAAGCCGGGCATTGCAACGTAGTCCAGCGCCTCCCCAGGCACCGGCAGCTTCGCAGCGGATAAAAGACCCGACACTGAAAGGCCCGCGGCGACGGCCGCAGCTCCAGACATGAATTTCCTTCGATTGAGATAAACAGCTTCGGGGGTTACTTCTGAGTGGGGCAACACCCAGGATGGGCGATTCTTGATAAACATGGGAAGTCTCCGTCAGGGCGTCAGCCAGCTAAGGCGTTGACCGGAGACTGTGGTGAAAATTCCCGGGCCTCGATGAGAAGGCCCGGGCAGCAAGAACTCAGTCAGCGGCGCCTGAAGCTTTTCGGGGCTTACCACGAAACAGCGCACGAACAGGGCCGGACAACGCGTATATCAGAAATCCAGTAAAGAGTACGGTAGCCGGATCCAGCGCGATCACTACAAACACCAGGACCACAAGCAGAATCGCAGCAAAAGGCACCCGACCACGCAGATCCAGATCCTTGAAACTGCGATAGAGAATATTGCTGACCATCAGCACGCCCGTACCGGCAACCACCACCATGGTAAGCAACGTGAGCCAGGCAGCTGATTCAAAGAGATGGAAGCACCAGACCAGGCCAGCAACGCACGCCGCGGCTGCGGGGCTGGGCAACCCAACAAAGAACTTCTTGTCAACTGAACCAATCTGAGTGTTGAAGCGGGCCAGACGAAGTGCAGCGCCAGCCACGTAGATAAAAGTAACGGCCCAACCGACCTTATCAAAGGCGTTCAGCGACCAGAAGAAGGCAACAAGGCCAGGGGCAACACCAAAGGCCACCATGTCGGCCAGGCTGTCGTACTCTTCTCCGAATTTGCTCTGGGTGTTGGTCATCCGGGCAACACGGCCATCCAGTCCATCCAGAATCATGGAGACAAAAATGGCAATCGCGGCGTTATCAAACACGCCGTTTGCGGCAGAGACTATGGCGTAGAAACCTGAAAACAGCGAAGCCGTTGTCAGCGCATTGGGGAGCAGATAGATACCTTTTCGGCGAACCGGGGCACCCTCAACCAGCTCTTCTTCAACCACTTCCCCGGCCTCAACTTCGTAGTCCGGGTTCTGCTTGCCGTCGGCGGTTTTTCTTTCTTCAGTCATTTCCATTACTCCGGAAAGCGTTTGGGCGGAGTATATACGAAAAACGCGGCCTCACGGGCCGCGTTTTTCAAAACCAGGCGAAATTCCGCTTAGTTTTTGTCCTTATCCACGATCTTGTTCGCGGAGATCCACGGCATCATACCGCGCAGCTTCTCACCAACCACTTCGATATCGTGGGCAGCGTTCTGGCGGCGACGTGCAGTCATGGACGGGTAGTTCAGAGCGCCTTCAGAGATGAACATCTTGGCATACTCGCCGCTCTGGATACGCTTCAGCGCGTTGCGCATGGCTTCGCGAGACTGCTCGTTGATGATTTCCGGACCAGTCACGTACTCACCATACTCCGCATTGTTGGAGATGGAGTAGTTCATGTTGGCAATGCCACCTTCGTACATCAGGTCTACGATCAGCTTCAGCTCGTGTAGACACTCGAAATAGGCCATTTCCGGTGCGTAACCGGCTTCAACCAGAGTTTCAAAACCGGCCTTGACCAGCTCCACCGTGCCGCCACACAGAACGGCTTGCTCACCGAACAGATCGGTTTCAGTCTCGTCTTTAAAGCTGGTTTCGATGATGCCAGTACGACCGCCACCGATACCGCTGGCATAGGAGAGGGCAAGATTCTTGGCATTGCCGGAGGCATCCTGGAAGATGGCGATCAGATCGGGAATACCGCCGCCGTTGGCGAATTCGGTGCGAACCGTGTGACCCGGCGCCTTTGGAGCAACCATGATTACGTCCAGATCCTTGCGCGGAACGATCTGGTTGTAGTGGATCGCAAAGCCGTGGGCGAATGCCAGAGTGGCGCCCTGCTGCAGATTCGGCTCGATTTCAGCCTTGTACAGCTGAGCCTGGTACTCGTCCGGGGTCAGAACCATTACAACGTCAGCCGCGGCAACCGCAGACGGCACGTCGCTGGTCTTCAGGCCATAGGCTTCGGCTTTGGCGATGGAGGAGGAACCCGGGCGCAGACCCACGGTTACGTCAACGCCAGACTCTTTCAGGTTGCACGCGTGCGCGTGGCCCTGGGAACCGAAGCCGATGATGGCAACTTTCTTGCCCTGGATGATGGAAAGATCACAATCCTTATCGTAATAAACCTGCATGACAAACCTCTGTTATTTGTGATGGCCCCGAGGGGCCATAATGTTCAAAACGTGTTTGAAATCGTTAAAGGCTAAGCACCTTCTCGCCTCGGGCGATGCCGGATACACCGCTGCGGACTACTTCCAGAACGCCCGACGTGCCAACGGCCTGAATAAAGCCGTCCAGCTTTTCGCTGTCACCTGCCAGCTGGACCGTGTAGACCGAGCTGGTCACATCCACAATCTGGCCACGGAAAATGTCTACCGTGCGTTTGATCTCGGCACGCTGGGAACCAGTGGCCTTCAGTTTGACCAGCATCAGCTCACGCTCGATGTGGGCACCTTCGGTCAGATCCACCAGCTTGACGACTTCGATCAGCTTGTTCAGTTGCTTGGTGATCTGTTCGATCACCTTGTCAGAACCCGTCGTGGTCACGGTAAGACGGGACAAAGTCTCGTCCTCGGTTGGCGCCACGGTGAGCGTTTCAATGTTGTAGTTGCGCTGGGAAAACAGACCAACAACACGTGACAGGGCGCCGGGCTCGTTTTCAAGCAAAACAGAAATGATTCGACGCATGATCAGACCCTCTCCGTCTTGCTAAGCCACATATCCTTCATGGAGCCCCGGGCAACCTGCATCGGATACACGTGCTCAAAGCGGTCCACGTAGATATCCACGAACACCAGATCGTCCTTCATTGCCAGTACTTCTTTCAGCTTGGTCTCCAGATCTTCTTTCTTCTCAATCCGGACACCCTTGTGTCCATAGGCTTCCGCCAGCTTGATGAAATCTGGGAGTGATTCCATGTAGGACTCGGCATGACGGGACTCGTAGTTCATGTCCTGCCACTGCTTGACCATACCCAGCGCCTGGTTGTTCAGGTTGATGATCTTCACCGGCAGATTGTACTGCTTGCAGGTGGAGAGCTCCTGAATGTTCATCTGGATACTACCCTCACCGGTAATGCACAGCACTTCATCGTCCGGATGGGTCAGCTTGACCCCCATGGCCGCCGGCAAACCAAAGCCCATGGTGCCGAGACCTCCGGAATTGATCCAGCGGTTGGGCTTGTCGAACTTGTAATACTGGGCCGCAAACATCTGGTGCTGCCCTACATCGGAAGTCACGAAGGCTTCGCCGTTAGTCAGGCGACACAGCATCTCGATCACTTCCTGGGGCTTGATCACATCCGGACTGGTCTCATAACGCATACCGTGGAATGCTCGCCATTCGTCGATCTGCTTCCACCAGGAAGCGATGGCATCCGCATCGGGCTTTTCCTTGGCTTCCTTGACCAGCGACAACATTTCCTTGAGCACGGCGTCTACCGGACCAACGATTGGCACATCTGCATCCACCGTCTTGGAAATCGAAGCCGGGTCGATGTCGATATGGATGATGCGCGCGCCCGGACAGAACTTCTCGGTGGCATTGGTCACCCGGTCATCAAAGCGGGCTCCCACGCAGAGAATCAGATCCGAGTGGTGCATAGCCATATTCGCTTCATAGGTGCCATGCATGCCGAGCCAACCAAGATGCTGCTTGTCGCTGGCCGGGTAACAGCCAATCCCCATCAGGGTATTGGTGATCGGATACCCCAGCATCCGGACAAGCTCGGTCAGCTGATCCGATGCCTTGCCCAGAATCACCCCACCACCTGCATAGATAACCGGGCGCTTGGCCGCCAGCATCATATCGACGGCTTTCTTGATCTGACCGGCATGGCCGCGAATAGCTGGGTTGTAGGACCGCAGTTTGACCTTCTTGGGGTACGCATACTCGTACCGCTCGTTCGGAGTGGTCATATCCTTGGGGATATCCACGACTACAGGGCCGGGACGGCCGGTGGCAGCAATGTAATAGGCCTTGCGGATGATTTCCGGGATTTCCTCGGGGTGCCGGACACTGAGGTTGTGCTTCACCACCGGTCGGGAGACACCCATCATATCAGTTTCCTGGAACGCGTCCTCACCGATGAGAGTGGATGCAACCTGGCCGCACAGAACCACCATGGGGATGGAATCCATGAATGCAGTGGCAATGCCGGTAATAGTGTTGGTGGCTCCAGGACCCGAGGTCACCAGTACGGTACCTGGTTTTCCGGTTGCGCGGGCATAACCGTCGGCCATATGGACCGCCGCCTGCTCGTGCCTGACCAGAATGTGCTTGACTTTGTCCTGCCTGAACAGCGCGTCATAAATATGAAGGGCTGCACCACCCGGATAGCCGTATACGTATTCGATGCCTTCGTCTTGAAGGGACCGGATCAACATATCGGCGCCAGACAATAACTCCACGATTTTCTACCCTCTTCTACGAGTGAATGAGCCGGGACAAATCCCGGTTGCCTGGATTCACGGTGTCCATGCTTCTTGTGAAAGCGGAACCGGCTGCTCCTCCACACCTTGTTAAGAGGTTGTCTCCTGGCCAGCCGCCCTCCTGAGGGTTGCGGAGAACGGCCAATCAACGGGTTGCACATAAGCAACAACCATCCCGCGACGGATGCGCGGCGCGTTCAGTGTGGTAATTGATGGGGGATACTCGCTCGGGATTGCCTGCCGTATTGACCCCAGTCTTCAGGCAATCGGTAATTCTGACAGCGCGAAACTCCCTGTCAATAGCCGCTGCAGGTTTCTGTGCCTATACTCGCCGAAGGTCTGCCATACTTGACACAAATCCGATACAAAGATTTGAACCAGACAGAAGAAAATCCGCAACACTGATGGCATGATAGGGAATAATAAACTGAGAAAAAACGGGCCCGGTTTATCCAGGTTGTCTGCCTGCCCGGGAGCAGTGAACATACGCGAGTAGAGCCATGAACAGAAAAATCCTGACGCTGACCTTATTACTGGCCGTTGTACCAGGTGTCGCCATGAGCGCCTCTGTCTATAAATGGACCGATGAAAACGGGGTTACCCATTTTGGGGACCGACAGCCTACGGGCTCGAAGGCCGAGCGGGTCAATGTGCGTTCCGGCACTTCTACCGATGCGTCCGGCAACCGGCAGAGCCCTCAGGAGCGTTTGCAGAATATGGAGGAACGGCAAGCTGAGGAGGCGGAGCAGCGTCAGGAAACAGCGGTTGAGGAAGCGCGCAGAAAACAGCGGGAAGCGAACTGCGAAACCGCGCGCTCCAATCTGGACGTTATTGAACGTAATGCTCGTATCCGGATCGAGGAGAACGGTGAGCAACGCTACCTCACCCCAGAGGAAATTGCCGAAAAACGGGCAGAATTTGAGCGGATTGCGGAAGAGAACTGCGGACCAGAAGAACAGTAAGACGGAAAAAAGGGGTCAGATGAACGCATTCACCTGACCCCGGTTTTCCACTCAGGCCTTGGCGAAAGTCAGGTGGTGGTCCTCCACCGTCCCTTTAATAACATCCCCCGGCACAAACTCTCCCTGCAGCAGTCTCTGGGCCAGCGGGTTTTCGATCATTCGCTGAATCGCCCGCTTCAAAGGCCGCGCACCGTAAACTGGGTCATACCCGACTTCGGCAAGCAACTCCATCGCCGCATCATCCAGCTCAAGCTTCATATCCTGCTCTTTCAGGCGCTTGCTCAGAGATTCGATCTGGATGCGGGCAATACCCTGGATCTGGTTCTCAGCCAGCGGATGGAACACCACCACTTCGTCCACCCGGTTGATGAACTCGGGGCGGAAATGAGTGCCGACAACTTCCATGACGGCATTCTTCATGACTTCGTAGTTCTCCTCGCCTGCCTTCTGCTGGATGATGTCCGAGCCAAGGTTTGAGGTCATCACAATAACCGTATTCCGGAAATCGACGGTCCGGCCCTGCCCGTCCGTGAGACGGCCATCCTCGAGCACCTGCAGAAGAATGTTGAACACATCCGGATGGGCTTTTTCCACCTCGTCCAGCAACAACACGGAGTAAGGCCTGCGACGAACGGCTTCAGTCAGGTAGCCGCCTTCTTCATAGCCGACATAGCCCGGAGGCGCACCAATCAGGCGGGCCACGGAATGCTTCTCCATGAATTCGGACATGTCGATGCGCACCATGGCTTCCTCTGTATCGAACAGAAAGGACGCCAGGGCCTTGCACAGCTCGGTCTTACCCACACCCGTCGGACCAAGGAACAGGAACGAACCATTGGGGCGATTGGGGTCGGACAAACCCGCACGGGAACGACGCACTGCGTTGGATACGGCCTCGACCGCTTCATCCTGGCCGATCACCCGGTCGTGCAGAGCTTCCTCCATGCGCATTAGCTTATCGCGCTCGCCTTCCAGCATCTTGGACACGGGAATGCCAGTCCACTTGGAAACGATCTCGGCAATCTCTTCGTCGGTTACCCGGTTCCGGAGCAGCTTCATTTCCATCATCTCGGCCTGGCTGGCCATATCCAGCTGGCGCTCGAGCTCGGGAATCTGGCCGTACTGGAGCTCGGACATCTTGCCAAGATCACCAGCGCGACGAGCGTTCTCCAGATCAATCCGGGCCTGTTCCAGCCGGCTCTTGATCTTCTGGGACCCATGCAACGCGGCCTTTTCGGTATTCCAGACCTCTTCCAGATCGGCATACTCACGCTCGACACCGGTGATCACATCGGACAGCTCCGACAGGCGTTTTTTCGAGGCAGCATCGGTCTCTTTCTTGAGCGCCTCACGCTCGATTTTCAACTGAATCAGACGACGTTCGAGGCGATCCAGGGCCTCGGGCTTCGAATCCATTTCCATCCGAATCTGGGAGGCCGCTTCGTCCACCAGGTCGATGGCCTTGTCCGGCAGTTGCCGGTCTGTGATATAGCGATGTGACAACTTGGCGGCGGCAATGATGGCGCCGTCCGTTACTTCCACCCCGTGATGCACCTCATAGCGTTCTTTCAGGCCCCGCAGGATGGCGATGGTATCTTCCTCGTTGGGTTCGCTTACTAATACTTTCTGAAAGCGACGCTCGAGGGCGGCGTCTTTTTCGATGTTTTCACGGTATTCATCGAGGGTGGTCGCGCCCACGCAGTGCAGCTCGCCGCGGGCCAGGGCCGGCTTGAGCATGTTCCCGGCGTCCATCGAGCCTTCGGCCTTCCCGGCACCAACCATGGTGTGAATCTCGTCGATGAACAGGATGATCTGGCCTTCCTGCTTGGACAGCTCGTTCAGGACCGCTTTCAGGCGCTCTTCGAACTCACCCCGGAACTTGGCTCCGGCAATCAGGGCACCCATGTCGAGTGACAGGACTTTCTTGTCTTTGAGGCCATCGGGCACCTCGCCGTTGACGATCCGCTGGGCCAACCCTTCGACGATGGCAGTTTTACCAACGCCGGGCTCACCGATGAGGACCGGGTTGTTTTTCCGGCGGCGCTGCAATACCTGAATGGTGCGACGGATTTCATCATCGCGACCGATAACCGGATCCAGCTTGCCAGCTTCGGCCCGTTCGGTCAGATCAATGGTGTATTTGGACAGCGCCTGACGGTTTTCCTCGGCGCTGGCGTCGTTGACGGCTTCACCACCGCGAACCTCGTCGATGGCCTTTTCCAGGGCAGCTTTATCTACGCCCTGCTCCCGGAGTACCCGGCCAAGGGTGCCCCGGTCTTCCAGGGCAGCCAGCAGCATCAGCTCGCTGGAGATGTACTGGTCTTTGCGCTTCTGTGCGAGTTTGTCGGCAATGTTGAACAGGCGGCCCATGTCATTGGACATGGAGACGTCGCCGGCTGATCCCTGTACTTCCGGCAGGTTCTCGATTTCCCGAGCGATCGCCTGGCGAATTCGGCCAGGCTCTGCGCCGGCCTGTTTGAGCAGTGGTTTGATGGCGCTGCCTTCCTGATCAAGCAGTGCCTGCATCAGGTGCACCGGCTCAATGAAGTTGTGATCTTTTCCGACAGCAATGGATTGTGCGTCCGCCAGGGCGGTCTGCAACTTGCTGGTCAGCTTGTCGATTCTCATGTGTACTTTCCCCAAATTTCTGCGAATACCAAGGTGCCATCGGTGGCGGATATTCGATTGCTTTGACAGTTAATGTAGGGGCAAGTAGGGGGACTTCAAGCGGGGGTTCAGTGTATTCGTCAGAAAATTGACGGCCGTCAGGTTCGAGTTGGGTGCTGGATGCAAGGCTGGGGCGCGGCCACTTCAAGTTGGCCACTTAGCTTGTTAGCCAGACCAGCGTTGCCATCCGCCCGGTCTGGCCGTCCCTGCGATATGAAAAAAACCGATCTGAGTCCTGAACGGTACAAAGGCCACCGCCAGTCACCGTGGCAACACCGAGATTATTTAACCTCAGGGTGGCAAGTGCATAGATATCTGCCATGAAATGCCCCGAACGAGCGCCTTCGGTTTTGAAAGCGCGGGCCGCTTTCGGGTCATGTTCGAGGAAGGCGTCACGGACTTCCGGGCCGACCTCGAAGCTGTCCGGACCGATGGCCGGGCCGAGCCAGGCATGCAGGGTTTTGGGAGCCACAGCCATGACGCTCACCAGATTCTCGATAACGCCACCACACAGGCTTCGCCAGCCGCAGTGGGCGGCGCCGACGACTGTTCCCTCGCTATCGGCAAGGATAACGGGCAGGCAGTCGGCGGTGAGGATGGCGCAGGCGATGCCTGGATGACGGGTGTAGCTGGCGTCGGCCTTGGCGATTTGCCCGACGTTATCCGGGGTCAGTTCGACGACGTCAGTACCGTGCACCTGATTGAGCCAACCGATCCGCTCGCTTGTCAGGCCTGCGGATTCGGCGAGTCTTAGTCGATTCTGTTCCACATTGTCCGGGTTGTCTTCAACGTGGCTACCAAGGTTAAGACTGTCCCAGGGTCGCCCGCTAACGCCGCCGGCGCGGGTTGTGCTGAGGGCCCCCACTCTCTCGGGCGCGGACCAGCCAGGCTTCAGGGCGTCACCTTCAATAGTCACGCGCTTCCAGCTCCCGGGCGTGTTTTCGCAGGGCCTCGATCAAGGCAACCATGTCTTCAGGCAGGGGCACCTCCCAGGTCAGGATTTCACCGGTTTCCGGATGCTCGAGGGTCAGTTGCCGGGCGTGGAGAGCCTGGCGATGGAAAGCCGAGAGGGCCTCTCGAAGCTCTTCGGTGGTCCCCTTGGGCAGCCTGAGGCGGCCGCCGTAGAGGGGGTCTCCGACCAGCGGGTGTTTTACATGGGCCATATGAACGCGGATTTGGTGGGTTCGGCCGCTTTCGAGTTTGCAGCGGACGTGGGTGTGGGCGGCAAAGCGCTCCACCAGACGATAGTGGGTGACCGCCGGCTTGCCAGAGGCGACGACCGCCATTTTCTTGCGTTCCCGTGGATGCCGGCCGATGGGCGCATCAACCGTTGCACCGCCAGTGAGGGTGCCCACGACGACCGCTTCATACTCGCGGCCCATGGTTCGGGTTTGTAGCTGGTCGACCAGGGACGTATGCGCAATCAGGCTGCGGGCGACGACCATAATGCCGGAGGTGTCTTTGTCGAGGCGATGAACGATGCCCGCTCTGGGCAGATTCTCGACTTCCGGTGCGTAATTCAACAGGGCGTTAACCAGGGTTCCATCGGCGTGGCCGGCAGCCGGGTGCACCACAAGGCCCGCCGGCTTGTTGATGACCAACAAGTGTTCGTCCTCATGGACGATATCGAGGGATATTTCCTCGGCCTGCCAGCTCACCTGGGCTTCCGGCTCGGCATCCAGCTCCAGGAGATCGTCCAGCATCACTTTGTCGCGTGGCTTTCGCGCCTCACCATTCACCGTCAAAGCACCACTCTTGATCCAGGACTGCAGGCGGGAACGGGAGTGTTCGGGCATCAGTTCTGCCGCAGCCTGATCCAGGCGCCGATCACTCAATTCCGGCGGCACAACAAAGCTGGCGAGGATTCGTTTTTCAGATGACATTAAGCCCCCAGGGCCTGTGTGTGTTACGTTTCGGTCAGGTTTTTTGAAACAACGGGGATTGCTCTGCACATGGAGTCACTTCCCCGCTACAATGACTGCCCTTGAATTAATCGACATTATACGGGATTCCAGAATGAGATCAGGTCTTCGTTTACTGCTACTTTCCACGCTGGTTGTTCTGGTCAGTGCCTGCGCCTCCAACAAGCAGGAAGAAGTGCTTCCGGAGAAGACCTACTATGAAAACGCCCGACAGGCCATGAGCTCTGGCAATTTCAATGAGGCCGAGCAAAACCTGGATGCTCTGGAAACCTACTATCCCTTTGGCCGGTATGCAGAACAGGCCCAGCTTGATCTGATCTATGCTCGCTACCAGAACCTGGACCTTGAAGGCTCCCGCGCGGCCGCCGATCGGTTTCTGCGTCTCAATCCTCAAAGCGACCACGCAGACTACGCGCTCTACATGCGCGGCCTCGCCTCCTATAATCTGGATATCGGGCTCGCGGCGCGCTACTTCCCGATCGACGTAGCGGCCCGGGATCCGGGCGAGCAATTGCAGTCATTCCGGGACTTTTCCGAGCTGCTGAACCGCTATCCGGACAGTCAGTACGTCGCGGATGCCCGCCAGCGAATGATCGCGGTACGCAATCGCATGGCCGAGCTGGAGCTCTACGCAGCGCGTTACTACGTCAAACGTCAGGCCTTCGTAGCTGCCAACAACCGGGCGCGGTACATCATCGAGAACTACCCGACCGCCACTGTAACCGAAGAGGCACTGATTATCCTTGCAGAAACCTTTCGCTTCCTGGAACTGAAAAAAGGGTCACAGGACGCGATCGCCATGCTCCGCACCAATTTCCCGGAAAGTGAAGCGTTCAACGACGCCGGCGAGTTTGAGGTAGACCTGCTGGAAGGGGAAAACCGCTCACTGACTAACGTTGTCACCTTTGGCTTGATGGGCGACGAATAAGAGCTGAAATCGGGGTCAATTGAAATGTTCAACTGACCCCGATCCCTGTTGGCTACTTACCACTCTTCCAACCGTTAGTTATCGGATACCGCCGGTCCTTACCAAACCCTCGCTCGGTAATCCGGACACCAATCGGCGCCTGCCGACGCTTGTATTCGTTGACATCCACCAGACGTATCACCCGTTCAACGTCAACCCTATCGAAGCCTTCGGCAACGATCGCATCAGCGCTGAAATCCCTCTCGACATAAAGATTCAGAATCTGATCGAGCACGTCGTAACCGGGCAGGCTGTCTTCGTCTTTCTGGTCAGGCGCGAGCTCTGCTGACGGCGGGCGAGTGATTACACGCTCAGGGATCACTTCTCCCTCCGAAAGCGTATTGCGATATTTGGCCAGGCGGAATACCAGGGTTTTGGGCACGTCCTTGAGGACGTCAAAGCCGCCAGCCATATCCCCGTAGAGGGTTGAGTAACCCACCGCCATCTCGCTCTTGTTCCCGGTGGTCAGCACCAGCGACCCGAACTTGTTGGACAGGGACATCAGCAAAACACCGCGCAGACGCGCCTGCAGGTTTTCCTCAGTTGTGTCGGGCTTGGTGCCCTCGAAGGGCCCGGACAGAGTTTCCATGAAGGCGTCGTACATCGGCTCAATGGAAAACACATCGTACTGCACACCCAGCGCCACCGCCTCGGCCTCAGCATCCTCAAGGCTCATACTGGAGGTGTAGCGGAACGGCATCATCACTGCGCGGACCCGTTCCTTGCCCAGGGCATCCACTGCCACAGCCAGAGTCACGGCCGAGTCGATACCCCCTGAGAGCCCCAGAACCACGGATTTGAATCCGTTTTTGTTGACGTAATCCCGAACACCGGTCACCAAAGCGCTGTAGACATTGGCCTCAAGCGTAGGCTCTTCCGGCAAGGGCTGAGATACTGGCTGACAATGGTGCTCGCACAGAAAGTCGACCGGATAAAGGCCTTCGCCAAACTGCGGAGCTTCTGCAGTAAGCACACCGGAATGGTCGAACACCATGGAGCCACCGTCAAAAACCAGCTCGTCCTGGCCACCCACCAGGTTCACGTACACGATACTGACCAGGTTCTCCCTTGACTTCCGCTCAAGCAATGCCTTCCTGCGTACCTGTTTGTCGATATCATAGGGCGAGGCATTTAGGTTCAGGATAAGGCGAGCGCCTGCGGCGGCGCAGTCCTCCACCGGCCCTTCTTTCCAGAGATCTTCACACACAGTGATTCCCATCGGAACGCCCCGGATATCCAGAGTCAGGACATCCCGGCCCTCGGCGAAGTAACGCTTCTCATCGAACACCTGATAGTTGGGTGGGAAGCGCTTGAAGTACCGACCGGTGATTTCGCCTCCATCAATGACCACCGCCGCGTTGTACAGCAGCGCGCCATGGCGAAGAGGAGCACCGATAACAATCACCGGATCCAGCTTTTCCGCCTGCAGTCTTTCCAACGCTTCGTTGACCCGGACTTCCAGGCTCGGGCGCAACAGCAGATCCTCCGGCGGATAGCCGGTCAGGCAAAGCTCAGGAAAAACTACAATGTCCGCCTGATGCTCGGACGATGCCCGGCGGGCAGCCTCAAGGATAAGCTCGGTGTTGCCGGGTATATCGCCCACCAGAAAATCCAGTTGGGCCATCACCACCCGCAGTTTTCTGGCTGACGCCCCGGTCGCTGCCTGGTTTCCGGACACGGACATAAATCGGCTCCTGTAACTCATTGCCATGAAAAGGCTATTATAACCCCGCATAGGCGTGGATTTCTTCCGATCAACAGCGGATCCCTGTAACTTATGGCAGCAGATACACCAGCAAAGTCGGCCGAAACGCTCGGCAAGCCCCCTTCAACACCATCCGGCGTACAGCAAGCAAAGCTGTTCAGAATCTACAACCACTACCGCCTGGTTGTGAGCCTGATGCTGGTGGCTCTGTTGTTCGTGGATCCTGTCAACTTCGACATGCGCTTCCGGTTTCTGGATTACTATCAGGCAGGGGTCTCCGCTTACCTGGGCCTGAATGCCTTCATTGCCCTTCTTCTGGTGGCCGGCTTTCACCCTAGTCAGCGTCATATAACGCTTTCGATCCTGCTTGATATTCTCATCATGCATGGCCTGCTGCTCGCCAGCACAGGCATTACCAACGGCCTGGCCAATCTGGTGATAGTATCCGTGGCAGCGGGCAACATCCTGACTCCAAGCCGCATGGGCACCTTCTACGCGGCTCTGGCCGCAATCTGCTCCCTGGGAATCTCGGGCTGGGCCGTGCTGGCGCTGGGCGAGTCCGCCGACGATATTGTCAGGGCCGGCTCCCTCGGCATCCTATATTTTGCGGCGGCTTTCGTCCTGCAAAGTATCTCCCTCCGCATGATGCGCAGCGAAGCTCTGGCCAGCAGCCGTGCCCGCAGCATTGCCGAATTGGAGCAAATCAACCAGCAGATTATCCAGCGCATGCGTACCGGCATACTCGTACTGGATCGTTTCGGCCAGATCCGCGTTGCCAACGCTGCTGCCGAAGAACTTCTATACGGGGCACCCAAAACCTCGGTACCGATTAACCAACGGGCAAACGTGTTACCCAAACCCCTCAAGCAGGGTCTGGATGCATGGCTCAAGGACCCTACACAGCGCATTGAGCCGTTCCAGCCCTCACCAACCTCGCCGCTTTTGCAGGTCAACTTTACCCAACTGGACCAGGAGCAAGGCGACCAGATCCTCGTATTTATCGAGGACATGAGCAAAGTTACCCAACAGGCCCAGCAGATGAAACTGGCATCGCTGGGCCGACTCACGGCCGGCATCGCCCATGAAATCCGTAATCCGTTGGGGGCAATTAGCCACGCGGCCCAACTCATGGAGGAATCCCCCAACCTCGAACCCGGTGACCGTCAGATGCTGGAAATCATCCGACGCCATTCCCGGCGGGTGAATGGCATCATCGAGAATGTACTGGATCTTTCCAGGCGCCGGGCGGCCAATGCCGATCTGATTGAAGTGGCTCCCTGGCTCCAGGAATTTCGGGAAGATTTCCTCCAAACGCAGGACGATGACTGCACCGCCGCCAACATCGTTCTGAAAATCGATCCGCAACTGCCGCCAGCCCGGTTCGACAAGAGCCAGATTGAACAGGTAATGGTGAACCTTTGCGATAACGGTTTACGCTACAGTGAACAGCATTCGGGACAGCGAAAGATCGGCATCCATGCCGGGGCAACCGAGGACGGCGAGCGCGCATATATCGACGTGCGCGACCAGGGCCCGGGCATCGCGCCGGAACACAGAAGCTCGGTCTTCGAACCATTTTTTACCACAGATAAGGCGGGCACCGGGCTCGGGCTTTATCTGGCTCGGGAACTGTGCGAGGCTAATCAGGCGCACCTTTCTCTGGTAGAAGATAACAAGCCCGGCTGCTGCTTTCGCATCACATTTGCTCACCCGGGGCGAATGATCTGAACCGGCGCAAGTGGGTATTGAGCGCTTGAACAACGACATGGAACCGACGATAAAAAGATGACCATATACACAGCGCTGATCGTTGATGATGAACCGGACATCCGGGATTTACTTGAGATCACCCTCACACGGATGGGGATAGCGACGCTCACGGCACCTGACCTCACCAGCGCCCGAAAATTGCTGGAACAAAACACCACTCATCTTTGCCTGACCGACATGAACCTGCCAGACGGTAACGGCATCGAACTCGTACAGTGGATTCAGAAGCATTCTCCCGCCACGCCTGTTGCTGTGATTACAGCCTACGGCAACATGGATACCGCGATTGAGTCTCTCAAAGCCGGGGCTTTTGATTTCGTATCCAAGCCGGTGGAACTGCCCCGTTTAAGGGAGTTGGTCAATAGCGCCCTCAAATTAGCCGAGCCAAAGGCAGACACAGAAGATACAGCCGACGAGCCAGGCCTGTTACTGGGTAAATCGCCAGAGATACGCAAACTCCGTAACCAGACCCGAAAACTGGCCAGAAGCCAGGCGCCCGTTTTTATCAGCGGCGAGTCCGGCAGTGGTAAGGAACTGGTTGCCAGAATGATCCATCTGCAGGGCCCCCGCCGCGAAGGACCATTCATCGCGGTTAACTGCGGTGCAATTCCCTCAGAGCTGATGGAAAGCGAATTCTTTGGCCACAAAAAAGGCAGCT
Source organism: Marinobacter sp. CH_CUG1437-1 (assembly GCF_037029655.1). Taxonomy (NCBI): domain Bacteria; kingdom Pseudomonadati; phylum Pseudomonadota; class Gammaproteobacteria; order Pseudomonadales; family Marinobacteraceae; genus Marinobacter; species Marinobacter sp. CH_CUG1437-1. Next base: position 16,756 of record NZ_JAYMEW010000007.1, read on the forward strand.
TTACCGGGGCCGTGGAGAACAAAGACGGCTTGTTCCGTTCCGCCAACGGCGGCACCTTATTCCTAGATGAAGTAGCAGACCTGCCCCTGGCCATGCAGGTAAAGCTGCTCCGGGCTATCCAGGAAAAAGCCGTGCGACCGGTTGGCGATACCAAAGAGGTGCCCGTGGACATCCGGGTACTGAGCGCCACCCATAAGAACCTGCCGGAACTTGTTCAGGAAGGCAGCTTCCGTCAGGATCTTTTCTACCGGATTAACGTAATCGAACTGGCGGTACCTCCTTTAAGAGAGCGACCGGATGATATTCCCCTGCTCTCGAACCATATTCTTGAACGCATTGCGAAAGAGTATGAGTGTGACCCGGCTTCGTTAACGCCAGCGGCTATCGAAAGACTGCGAGGGTATGACTTCCCGGGAAATGTGCGGGAGCTGGAAAACGCGTTGGAACGGGCTTTTACTCTATGTGATGCCGATCAGATTGACGCAGATGATCTTCATCTTGGGAATGGAGTACAGCATGCGGCCTCCGCAACCCAGATCATTGCCGAGGGCCAGGCTGGCGAGGGCGAAGGAGTTGCCGTGCCGGATGGCGAAATCGATCTGGAGGGATACCTGGAGACGATTGAACGACAAGCCATAGAAAAGGCTCTTGAGGCCACGCGGTGGAACAAGACTGCCGCGGCGAAACGTCTGGGAATTAGCTTTCGGGCACTAAGATATCGATTGAAGAAGTTAGGGATGGAGTAATGTCCAAATTTAGGTAACTGTTCGCAACTTGCTGATCCCTTTGAAATATAATACTCAATGATACCGGCAGGAAGCCGGTTTTTCCCTCACCTAACAAGGACAGTTAGCATGCCCCCGTATAATCGTGCAAAAGGATTTAGTTTACTCGAGCTTGTCATGATCATTGTCATTTTATCAATCGCCGCAGGTTTTAGCAGTCAGGCTTGGCAATGGTGGGTCAGCAAAACCAGACATAGAGTCATCTTGGAAAGCTACTATTCTCTATTCGCATATGCTCGGTGGAGCGCTGTCAGTCACCGGTCTTTGGTGACAGTTTGTCCTCTGTCAAAGAATCGATGCGTTGACGACTGGGAGAGTCCGGTCTCAATCTTTTTGGATTCAAACAACGACAAAGCACCAGATGGCGGAGAAATACTCAGACAACTAAACGTAGAGCTTGGCACTTATACTTTGCGATCGAGAACGGCCGGGCGGGGATACTTTCAATTCAACAGCAAGGGCATGGCTTATGGCGCCATGGGGAGTCTTGTGCTTTGCCCCTCAAACCCGGCTGAAGGGACAATGAGTTATATGCCCATTAACATCGCTGGACGATTTAGGGCCGAGCTAGATCACGATGCTGACGGCGAAATCAAACTTCCTTGGGGAACCACAATACAGTGCTAAGCAAGTTTGGATAGCCGATCTTAAGATCGGCTATCCATCTACTGCTGCCAATCGTTTTCACCAGCATCAAAACTGCCGTCAGCGCTCTCATCCCAGCGCCTCGCTCCGGTCGAATCCAACTCAAGAATTCCGTTCCCAGCCTGGACACTTTTCGGAGTCGCCCTAAGTGTATAGGAGGAGCCTGTGGCAGCGGTGATTGTGAGATCGTAAAACTTATCATTGCTCTCAAGCGGGGCTTCGTCTGGAAAGATACCTGGGCTCCCCGTGTCACTCCCGCCTGTTGCCGCGCCTTCGTAGCTATTTGCGGTAGCGTAATGCCGTTCCATGGCTGCAGCAAACTCAAGAAGGGCACCTTGCGCATCAGCGCGCCGGGTCCGTTCCCCATATTCGACATAGCTCGGATATGCGAAGGCCGCTATCACTCCAACAATAGCAACGACGATCAGGAGCTCAAGCAAGGTAAAACCTTTATCCCGCGATGCCACGTAAATATACCCCTCAGTCTTCATACCAATATGTTTCGACAACGCCCTGAATGGAATCAATTGTCTGACAGTCTGTACCTACGCAAATTACGTCAGTATCATCCACTCGCATGCGTTGAGGATTTGAGGGCAGCGGGATATCCAGCTCCACATAACGATCTGGCCTTGTCAAATCATCATCTCCCTTGCCATCCAGCTTGTAATAGTTGCGAACTGCCCGACCATCAAGTACCGACAAGTGATAGAGCCTTGAAGTACCTGTGGGTGGTAGGCACGGATCCGAACTCGCTTTCGGCTCATACGTCGTGATGTAGACTTCATTGTTGACAGTAACGCTCTCTGAGAGCACTTTCTCACCAGGATTGTTGTTCAGCTTGATATACCAACCATCAGAAGTTGAGAGACTTTGGGCCGCAGTTGCCCGCTCAGTTTGGTTACCCTGCTGAATCAGGTTATCAGTTGCATCGTAGAGGTCAGACTCGGTCAGCGTCTCATATAATACCCGCGTCTCAGTCACGTCGGTCGGATCAATCGGGGCGGAGCTTACCGCCTTGATCTTCATCATATAAATTCGATCTTCGATCGTGGTATCCAACGGATGGGCCTGGAAGCCAGAGCCGATAATCAGGCCCAGGTATCGCGCGCCGCCGATTTTCACTCCAAACAGGTCTGGCGAATGATAGAAACGCCGGTTGCTGGCGGCCGTAGATCCAGCCAGATTGGCGATACGCCCGCCAGTTGCAAGATTGCTCTGCTTCGCTGTGTTGTTGATATCGAACCGGAATACCTGGCCACCCATGTCTCCGACATAAATCTGATCTGCAAGCCCATCGCCGTTTACATCCAGAACCTTGGGGGATGCAGGAATACTGTATTGCATTTCAGACAGGACCAGATCAGCTTGACTGCCTGAGGGGCCCGCCCACCAGAGGCGGTCGCCCGTCTCGGCATCAACAATATAAATGGCGCGCCCTACATCGTCCGCAGTTCGCACTGTGGCTGAGTCCTGATCATCATCGTAGCCACCACCGAATATCAGAACGTCATAAACTTTGTTGTTAATATTAACCTTGGATTTAACGGGTTTCGACCAAGTCTGACCCAGTTCCTCAAAATCAGAGCCAGAGACGCCGCCCGTTATCTGCCAGAGCAAGGAGGGAGCGGTCCTGTCTGTAACATCGAGTGCATAGTAACTTTTTCCTCCACGACGCATCCCAGAGTAGATGTATGCAAAATCGCCATTAGCAGCTTTGATAGCCCCATCTAGATTGTCGTCATGGACCCAACTAACAACCGTCCCGTCCATTCCATATTCTTTCGGGGATTGCTCCGTACTGTTCATCATTGCGGGCTGCTTCCGAAGCAACTCTTTAGGCATAAACGAAAAATAGCTTTTGCCTGACGCTCCATCAACCGCGTGGATATATCCTTGGTTATCGCCGTAATAAATTGTAATGTCCTGATTACTGACGGTCGAACCATCATAGATCACGAGTTGAGGAACAGAGTGCAGTGGGTCAGCAAGTAACTTACGTGCCTCCGTAACGTCCTGGTCGTTATCACGGTCGGTAACATCAACCCCCCGAGTCCATTGAATCAGCTTGCTAAACTCTCCGTCCGACATCGTCGAGTCGCCAAACAGAGCCTTGGTAAGGTTATTGTTATTGACGACGACAGCATTAGTTCTGTCAGAAAGATCCGATTTAGTTGAGTTCAGATTTGAATAAACTTTGCGGTCGGCGGTTGCGTCTGGGAGCTGCGAGGCAGCTCCACCCAGCCGCACGTTGGGACCATCTGCCGTTGGACTCCACCAGCTCTGAGCAGTATCTTTGAAAAAGCCGGTAGCTTGATCAATCGCGGGATTGCCGTTTTCATCGACTATGACCGCTTCCGCCTCGCCAGTTTGGGCATTTTTCTGGATTTCCAGTTTGTACCGTTTAAGGTTCCCTTCCCAGACGGCACCTTTCGAGGATTGGAACAAAGCATAATAAAGGGTGTTCAGATGGTTCAGGCGGTCAAAAGTGTTAACGGCAATGCCTGGCGAGACGTAAGTAGTTGATCGCGCATTAACTTCATCGAAGACCTTTTGAAGTGCTCCGGAAAGCTGAGAAGCGTTATCGGCCAATAAATACTGGCCACCACCCTTCCGTGCAGTGTCACTCAGCAACGTTTGATCCGTTTTAAAACCTATAGTGAAAGTGGCGATCTTCTGCTGTCCCGGAAACTTATCATTGGGATCGGCCGAAGCTGGAATCATATCTTGCGTCCACATGTGCTCAGCTATTTCATCAAGACAGTTGTCCCCTGAGCACGCATTGATAACTTTCTCGAAATCATCTTCATGGTTACGGTCTTGCGTGGGCTGACCGTCTGTTAGAATCATCGAGTAGTTCGGTTGGCAGGAATATTTTATCGGGCTTTCAAATCTGTTCGAATTGGCTGAACTCACAATTCCAGATACCTGTGAGCCGTCCTCGTCCGTACTCCGAATAAAAACACTTTCACCTTGGTAATAACGCATAGACTCAAACAAGCTTTCAGACAACGGTGTGTTTCCTCCGGCTGTCAAGCTGTCTATCTTGGTAATCAGGCTTGCTTTCTGCGTGCTTATATCCGCAACAGGTGCCTTGAAATATGCACCCTCGTTGCCACCGAACACCATCAAACCAACATTTACGTCACTGAGACTGTTGATTAGATCTTTAGCAGCCTGCTTCATGACATTAAGACGCGTATCCCCGTTGACATCCTGAGTACCCATACTGCCAGAAACGTCCAAAATCAGCATGACATTGGGTTTTACGATTTGCTGAGCGTTGGTGAAGAAAATCTCAGTGTCGTCGCCAAGCGCAGCCGTACCGGCCAAAGAGAAGTAGGCTGCTGATAGAACTGTGGTAAAAAACCGGCTGTACTTTTTCATTGGTCTACCCTCACTCCACCACGTTCACTCCAGAAATCCACCCGCTGAACCATTCCAGAGTTAGCATTAAGAGTTAATGTCCCAGATAGGCCGCTCAAACCGACAAGCCGACCAGCGGGAACGGGCTGCCCAGATAGCGAAACAGAGAGCTCTCTGGATGGCAGATACCTCTCAGAGCTGCATGTTTCACAGCCCTCTACCCTAATCTGAACCACCTCTCCAGAGGAGTTAGTAACCATTTCCACCACACTCGCCTCAGCGGCTTCAACATCCCCGTCCAGCATAGAGCGCGGCTCATCGGCATTCGAAGCCAAGCTGAACAATGAGAGCATTGAAACCACCATACCCACTTTTATAGAGCGATTTCTGTTCATGCGTTACTCCTTCCCCTACCCGGGAATCAATAATACTCAATACCTTTGAAAACCCGCGCTTCTGCTCCGGTGTTAGCCATTGAGGCTTCGCCGATAAGCTCATAGCGGTAACCTTTTAACTGCGTCGAGCTTTCATCCGCGTTCATGGAACTACCGCTAGTTATGATGATTTCGCCCAGGAATCTCGCCTGATAGTTACCAGTCATTCCATTCCCCGAATCCAGATTAGTAACCGTTTTCACACTGGATTCCCCACTTGAGTTCTGCATCGACTCACGCAGCATGGAGAGGTCGTTTGCCATGAGCTGATTCGTCAATGCACTCACCGTGCTCTCAGCTGCCTGGAACGCTCTATTCGAGTTCTGCGAGTTCACCGCCATTCGTTCTTGCATGACGGATGAGTTCATTCCAGCAACGCCGATCAAGGTCAGTACTAATAGGACGATCAAGCTTACTATCAAGGCTGCACCACTCTGCCCGCCCATGTGCCCCAGGTAATGTGTCCTTTTCATCTTAGCTTTACCTTTTTGATTGTTATCAATCACGATTCCGGAGCATTACTGTTGTCACGAAGGCTCTGCGCAAACGCTGGTCCTCCGGATGAGTTATTGCACCGGCGCCTGCTCCGGTTGTTGCCACAATAGTTTCACCTGGCAAATCATAAGATCCTGTATCAGGTCCCTCACGGGAGCCATCCGCATCGCTTATCAACATTCCCAATCGGATCGCTACTACGTTCGCCATGTCGCCGATGTTGTCAGCGGTGGTGTATCGAATATTGTCAGTCGCCAAGAGCTCGCCATACTCAATCTGTAAACTTTCGACCCCTTCAACAATCTCCTGGGCCGCACCTACGGTTCCACCAAGTCCCAGGCTTTGCCTATAAAGCGCAAAAATGTCATTTCCCTGTGCATCATCCCTCCCTGTATCGGCAACGAAATAAATACTGGAGGAAAACTGCATTACTCTGGCATCGTCAGCATATGCCTGACTTAGCCTATTCGTCGTGTTTACGTTATTAGCATGAGCCCAGGTCCCGGACGAAGGATTACTCGATATTCGAAATAGATCAGCAGCTTCGCAGTCGGATATGAGCACAATGTCATTCTGGGAGAACCGTGCAACGTCGTTGCCCTGCACTTGGATATTGGCGTTATTTGCTGACATGTTGCCTGTCAGCTCTATTTCCATGGTTTCGCCTCGCTGAACGGCAATCACGTCGCTTCCAATTCGCGCACTGGACTCAATCGCAGTTCCGTCATACTCGGTTCCGTTGGCCCAGTTCCCGTTCGCTACTTCCCAGCCTCGCAGTGTCGTCTGAAAGAAATCCGCAGTCGGAGGATTGTTAGCGATTATGTTCATGGTTACGTCATCAGGGTCTGCGCACCCCTGAAAACCAACCATTCGCATGTCGCGGGACATAATGTCCGTCGCAATGCGCCCTGACTCTTGAATACGCGCGAGCGATGTAGCGAGCCGGGACGTCTGGTTCGAATCCATGTAGACGGTAAATATGCCCAGAATCAGGGTTGTACTCAGCGCGAGCGCAATGATCAGTTCGACGAGAGATAACCCCTTTTGGGTGTAAAGAGGCTTATCGAGCCCTAAGTTGATCTTGAAAGACCCCATCCCGTACCTCACAAAGAAAACCGAACCGTGTATGAGTTATCGCCGGCTATCGCCTCACCAGCATCGCCTGCACGGCTTGCTTCATTCCACTGAACAGATACCGTATAGATACCTGATGCTGCATCGTGGGCGATGGTTCCAACTCCTCCCGGCAGCATAGCCATGTCATTCCCTGTACCCTGAACGAGCAAAGTCCATTCAATCTGATCCAGTGTTACCTGGTCAGATCTGGTGCAACCTGCGGCCTGACTCGCGCATGTCGGAGGAGTCGTTGACTGAACGTTCGCCGTCGAAAAACCACCGTAACTACCAGACTGTGCTTCAGCCTTATTCGATCGCATCCGGTCAGCCATATCGTATGCCAGCACGCTAGCCTGCGTACGGAGGTATGCGCCCTGGTTATTTCTCATTCCTTCGAACAGCAAACCCGCCAGCCCAAGCAGCCCAATAGCCAATATGAAAAGCGTTACCAAGATTTCGATCATCGTAAAACCTTGCTCCTTTCCTTCTGTCCGAAAGCAAGGCATAAGAATCAGGTTAGAACTCGACCGCTTAACCATATTTGTCTCCTTCCTCAGGGGCACGTAACGTCGGCATTATCATGGTCATTCAAGACTCCGGCTGTTCCACCGGTATCTCTCGCCAAACGGGTCTGACCGGAAACATTGACGACCACAGCACGAGCCCGCTGAGCACCTCGTTCGTCACAAATCACAAACGTACCCGCTGTATTCCCCGTGGCTGAGGGAATAGGAAAACCATTACTGGCAAATTGAACAAAACCACCGCTATCACTCGTTAAATCCACAATCCGGAAACTGTTGCCACCGGATAATGCGCCACCCACCTTCAGAATTTCATCACCGTCTCCGTTATCAACAGAGCGGTCACCGTCAAAATCGCTGAAAATTATCCAGCCTGTTTCCCAGGCCGCGTTACCACTGCAAGATGCGCTATCCGTTGATGCACACGCCGTCACAACGCCATTCTGCAGTTTTGACGCTTCGCTTCTGGCGTAAGCAATCAGACTCGACACCTCATTCACTTGCGCTGTGAGACGATTATTTAAAACAGTTTCACGAAACGAGGGAACAGCGTAAGCCGCTACGATTGCAAGGATTATTATCGTTACGATCAATTCCAGGAGAGTGAAACCCTCATGGCGTTGGAATCCAGACATAGTTCAATCCTTTCATTGACTAATGACATCCTAGTGCCGGTGTGAACAAGGCTCCAGCTGGCATCGATAAACGGCTTGATCTGGAAGACAGACGGTCGACAAAGCTGTGAAATGTCGACAGCGTCACAGAGAAAGGTAATCAGGGATAGCTTTTAAATGGGAGGAGCAATTCCTTTGCGAGAGGGTCATAGATCAAGTTAGATCCACTGCCTCTATTCGAAGCTCTCTGGGCATAGAAAACACAATATTCTCCTCACGCCCGGCAATCTCCTCCGGAACGCTGCCGCCAAGTTCTCTTAGGCGAGTAATCACATCGTTTACCAGAACCTCGGGCGCAGAGGCGCCAGCGGTAACCCCAACCGAAGTCTTGCCTTCCAGCCAGGCGGCGTCAATCTGGGAAGCCTCATCAATCAGATAGGCAGGTGTGCCCATCCGCTCCGCCAGCTCCCGCAAACGATTGGAGTTAGAGCTGTTCGGAGACCCCACCACCAGCATCAGATCGCAGTCGCCAGCCAATTGCTTTACCGCGTCCTGACGGTTCTGGGTGGCGTAGCAGATATCATCCTTACGCGGGCCCTGGATGTCCGGGAACTTTGCACGGAGGGCGTCGATGACCCTGGCGGTATCGTCCATGGAAAGGGTCGTCTGGGTCACGTAGGAGAGCTTTGCCGGGTCTTTAACTTCGAGGTTGGCAACGTCCTCCTCGTTCTCCACAAGGTAGATTTCACCACCATTGCTATGGTCATACTGCCCCATGGTGCCTTCCACTTCCGGGTGGCCTTGGTGGCCGATCAACACGCACTCCCGACCGTCACGGCTGTAGCGCATGACTTCCAGGTGGACCTTGGTGACCAGCGGGCAAGTCGCGTCAAAGACCTTCAGGCCACGGCGCGCTGCTTCATTCTGCACTGCCTGGGAGACGCCGTGGGCGCTGAAGATAACAAGCTTGTCGTCTGGCACCTCGTCCAGCTCATCCACGAAAATGGCCCCGCGGTTGCGCAGGTTATCCACCACAAATTTATTGTGGACCACTTCGTGCCTTACATAGATAGGCGCTCCGAACACGTCCAGCGCCCGGTTTACAATTTCAATGGCGCGGTCCACGCCGGCACAAAAACCTCGGGGATTGGCGAGTCGGATCTGCATATCAACCTGCTGCTCTGGTTAGTGGGCCGGGCCAGCCGGCTCCACGTCAATGATTTCCACTTCAAATGTCAGTGTACGCCCTGCCAGGGGGTGATTGAAATCCACCTCGACCTCATCACCTTCCACTCGGCTGACCACACCGGGCAACTCACTCTGGCGCGCATCGGCGAAGGAGATCATCACGCCCGGCTCCAGCACCATATCGGGGCTGAACTCATGACGCTTGAAGGTCTGGACGTTATTCGGGTTGTGCTGGCCAAAGGCTTTCTCCGGCGGAACCTCAAAGCTGTCCCTGTCACCGGCCTTCATGCCCATCAGGTAAGCCTCGAAGTTTTCCGGCAAGTTGTCATCGCCGATTTCCAGGGAAGCCGGCTCTTTCTCAAAGGTCGAGTCAATCACTTCGCCATCCGGGAATTTCAGGGCAAAGTGCAGTTTTACCCGGGTACCCTTGTCGACAGGCAGTTCATTCATAAGAGCTACTCACTTCTCTGCGCATCCCCGTCCGAATCGGCGGGTTTGCGGAACATATCAAGAATCATCATGGCGGCACCGATGGTGATCGCGGTGTCGGCCAGGTTAAAGGCGGGAAAGTGCCAGTCCTGCCAGTAGAAATGCAGGAAATCCACCACGTAGCCATGCACCACCCGATCGTAGACGTTGCCTAGGGCCCCGCCGAGTATGAGTACGATGGCAATGGCGGTCCAGGTTTCATGGCGCTGGAGGTTTTTCAGCCAGTAAATCAGCACCACGCTGACCACGAGCGCCAAAATTACGAAGAACCAGCGCTGCCAGCCGGCCGCGCCAGCCAGAAAACTGAACGCGGCTCCAGTGTTGTGAAGCAGCGTCAGATTGAACATCGGCATCACCGGAACCGGATCACCGTAGGTCAGCATGGCGGTGGCCATCGCCTTGGTGCCCAGATCCAAAGCGATCACCAGAACAGCCAGCCACAGCCACTTCAATTTGGTCCCGGTGACCTGCTCCGTCATGGTCGCGTCCATCAGGCGTATGCGCGGGCTTCACCAGGCCCTTCCACATTGGTCACACAGCGACCACAGAGATCGTCGTACTTGGCGTTGCGGCCGACGTCTTCACGGTGGTGCCAGCAGCGCTCACACTTGGCGTGAGCGGCGGGTGTCACCTTCACGCGGAGACCTTCATGGGAGGTCATTTCCGCATCGCCCGCTTCTGAAACCGGTTTGACACTGGCCTCGGAAGTAATCAGAACAAACCGCAGCTCCTCGCCCAGGTGCTTCAGGTCGGCAGCCAGGTCGCCTTCGCAGAACAGGGTCACCTCGGCACTGAGCGAGCCTTTGATTTCACCCCGAGCCCTGGCTTCCTCCAGGCACTTGTTGACGGCCTCTTTCACGCTGTACATCTCGCGCCAGTAGTCGCGGCCAAGCTCTGCGCTTTCGGGCAGTGCCGTGAGGCCTTCGTACCAGGTTTCATAGAACACGGTATCGCCGCGCTTACCCGGAAGGTGCTGCCAGATCTCGTCAGCGGTAAAGCTGAGGATCGGCGCAATCCAGCGAACCAGCGCCTCGGCCACATGGTACAGGGCCGTCTGGCAGGAGCGACGTGCGAGGCTGTCAGCCTGAGTGGTGTACTGGCGGTCCTTGATGATATCCAGATAGAAGCCGCCCAGGGTGGCTTCACAGAAGTTGTATACCTTCTGGTAGATCCGCAGGAAGGCGTAGTTGCCATAATCCTCATGCAGCTCTTCCTGCAATTGAAGTGCACGGTCCACCATCCAGCGATCCAGCGCGATCATGTCTTCCGGCGCAACCATGTGCTGCTCCGGATCGAATCCGGTCAGGTTACTGAGCAGGAAGCGGGAGGTGTTCCGGATCCGGCGGTAACCGTCGGCGGTCTGGCGCAGGATATCCTTGGACACGGTCATTTCGCCGCTGTAGTCGGTTGCCGCTACCCAGAGGCGCAGGATGTCGGCACCCAGCTCGTTCATGACCTCCTGAGGAGCGATCACGTTGCCCAGGGATTTGGACATCTTGTGGCCCTTGCCATCGACAGTAAAGCCGTGGGTCAGAACCTGCTTGTAAGGTGCCACGCCGTTCATGGCGATGGACGTTTTCAGGGACGATTGGAACCAGCCCCGGTGCTGGTCCGAGCCTTCCAGATACATATCCGCCGGGAACTGGCCCAGCTCCTCGCGAACCCGCAGGACCGACTCGTGTGTCACGCCAGAGTCAAACCAGACGTCCAGAGTATCGGTTACCTTCTCGTACTGCTCGGCATCACTGCCCAACAGGGAAGCAGCATCCAGCTCGTACCAGGCGTCGATTCCGCCCTCCTCGATCTGCTGGGCCACTTTCTCGATCAGGCTCTGGGTGTCCGGGTGCAGCTCCTGGGTTTCCTTATGGATAAACAGGGTGATGGGCACGCCCCAGGTTCGCTGACGGGAGATGCACCAGTCCGGCGACTGGCTGAACATGGCTTCGATACGGTTCTTACCCCAGGCAGGCACCCAGCGCACACCCTGAATGGCTTCCAAAGCGTCAGCGCGCAGGTTTTCCTTGTCCATGCTGATAAACCACTGGGGGGTTGCCCGGTAGATCAACGGGGTCTTGGTACGCCAGCAGTGAGGGTAGCTGTGGCGGAACTTTTCGGAGCGAACCAGCTTGCCCTCGCGTTCGAGCGCACTGCAAACCGGCTCATCCGCCTTGTAAACGTGCACACCGGCCAATTCACCGGCGGCCGAGGTGTAGGTACCATCCGCCTGAACCAGGTTGATGGTGCCGATGTTGTAGGCCTTGCCTACCTCAAAGTCTTCCATGCCGTGATCGGGCGCCGTGTGGACAGCGCCGGTACCGGCGTCCGTGGACACGTGATCGCCCAGGATCACCGGTACCTGCTTGTCATAGATCGGATGCTGGAGAACGAGGTTTTCCAGGGCTGAACCGGAGCATGTTGCCAGCACTTCGTAGCTCTCAACCTGCCAGCGGGCCATGATGCCTTCCACCATGTCGGCGGCCAGAATCATGCGCTCAGGCCCCTGGCCAACGTCGGTCTGCACTAACGCGTAGTCCAGATCTGCATTGAGCGAAACTGCCTGGTTGGCCGGAATGGTCCAGGGCGTCGTGGTCCAGATCACCACGGAGACATCGCCGCTGCCATTGTCGGTGCCGAACGGTGACAGGGCTTGTGCCTGATCAACCGCTGTAAAACGCACATCGATCTGGGTAGAGGTCTTGTCCTGGTACTCAACCTCGGCTTCTGCCAGTGCGGACTGACCTACCACACTCCAGTAAACCGGCTTGTAACCACGCACCAAGTGGCCCTTGGCGACAATCTTGCCCAGGGCGCGAACAATGCCCGCCTCAACTTTAGGATCCATGGTCAGGTAGGGCTTGTCCCACTCCCCCATCACGCCCAGGCGGATAAAATCGGTTTTCTGGCCGGCAATCTGCTTGGTGGCATAGTCGCGACAGGCCTGGCGGAAGGTTTTGTAATCCACCTTCACACCGGCTTTGCCAATCTCCTGTTCCACCTTGTGCTCGATCGGCAGGCCATGACAGTCCCAGCCCGGCACGTAGGGCGCGTCGTAGCCCATGAAGCTGCGGGACTTGACGATCATGTCCTTGAGAATCTTGTTGACCGCGTGACCAATGTGAATGCTGCCGTTGGCGTAGGGAGGGCCATCATGAAGGATGAACTTCTCCCGCCCCTCACGCTGCTTGCGCAGGTTGCCGTAGACGTCGAGATCCTGCCAGCGCTTGAGCATTTCCGGCTCGCGCTTGGCCAGGTTCCCGCGCATGGGGAAGGCGGTTTCCGGCAGGTTCAGAGTGTGCTTGTAGTCGCTCATGGTTTGTGTGCGTACTCTTTTGGTCTTGGTCAGTTTTGGTCGATCATTAATTCGTTGGGGCGCAGCCGGGCGTTTCAATCCGCGCTTTTCACAGAACCGTTTTCGTCAATCCACGCTCGGGCATGATCAAAATCCCGGGCAATCTGTTCTTTCAGCTCATCCACGGAATCGAACTTTTCCTCGTCCCGCAGCCCGTGGCGGAATACCACTTCCAGATGCTGGCCATAAAGTGTGCCAGCAAAGTCAAACAGGTGCACTTCCAGCGAGGGACGCTTTCCGTCAACGGTGGGGCGTACGCCGATATTGGCAACGCCATCAAACCGGGCGCCGTCATCAAGTGTGGCCGCAACCACATAGACTCCGCGCAGGGCCGGTGTTCTGTGCAACAGAATGTTCGCGGTTGGCGCGCCAATCTGGCGCCCCAATTGACGACCGTAAACGACCCTGCCCCGAATCCGGTAGGGGTGACCCAGAAGTGTTTCAGCCTTCTGCAGCCCGTTCACTGTGAGCGAATTCCGGACTCGGGTACTGCTCACACGTTCGCCGTCTACCGTCACCGTAAGAGTATTCTCAACGGTAAATCCGGTGTCCCTGCCGACTTTTTCAAGGAGCTCGAAGTCTCCGGCCCGATCGCAGCCAAACCGGAAATCATCGCCCACCACCAGGTGGCGGACAGCCAGCCCCCCAATCAGAACATCGTCTATAAAGCCCATGGCGGAATAACTGCGAAACGCCTGATTGAAGCGCAGGCAGAGCACGATATCGATGCCTTCCGCCAGCAGGGCCTCGAACTTCTGCCGAAACCCCATGAGCCTTGGTGGCGCTTCGCTACCCTGAAAAAACTCCCGGGGCTGAGGCTCGAAAATCATCACCACGGATGGAACACCCAGGGCTTCAGCCTTGCTTTTCACCTGATCAATAATGGTCTTATGCCCGAGATGCACACCATCGAAGTTGCCAATGGTGGCCACACACCCGTTAGCGAGCGGAGAGTCGTCCCGACGGGAAAGCATTTTAAGGTTGGTCAGGCCCCGGATCAGACGCATGTAATGCGAACCTTCAATTGCCAGCTAGCTTTCAGCGCCTGCTTTTACCGCAACGCTGGTGAGAAAACGCGCGATTATACCTTACCTGTGGCGGAAATGTCTTACCCGAACCCCGGCCAGCGCCAGTGCGACGAAGTAGACGACCACGCCTGCCCCCACCAGCAACGCCATATCCGCTGCCCGCTGGTAACCGCCGTTTGCCAGCCACACCGACACCGGGTCGCTGAGCCAGACAATGATGGCCGCCAATGCAGCGTTGGCAAACATCAGCTGCAGCAGGAAACGGGGCCAGCCGGGCTGGCTCTGCCAGGCCCCTTCCTTGCGAAGTCCCCGCCACAGGAGATAGCCGTTCAACCAGGCCGAAATAGAGGTGGCCAGCGCAAGACCGGCATGGGCCAGCGGAAATATCAGAACCAGGTTGAACACCATGTTTGCCACCATGGCGATGATGCCGATTTTGACAGGTGTCTTGGTGTCCTCCCTGGCAAAAAATCCCGGCGCCAGAACCTTGATCAACATGAACGCCAGCAAGCCGGCGGAATAAGCCCTCAAGCTCTGGGCAGACATGGCAACATCCCGGTCTGTTACCGCGCCATAATGAAACAGGGTCGCAATCAGCGGCTCGGCCAGCAACGCCAGCGCAAGGGCGGCCGGCAAACCGATCAGCAGAACCGCCCTGACTGCCCAGTCCAGGGTGGCCGCGAACTGGTCCGCGGATGCCGCTGCGTGTTTACGGGAGAGACTCGGCAGGATCACCGTGGCAATGGCTATGCCGAACACGCCGAGGGGCAGCTCTGAAAGACGATCAGAATAGTACAGCCAGGACACGCTGCCGGTCTGGAGAAAGGACGCCAGAACCGTATCAAGGAGCAGGTTGATCTGGCTCACTGACACCCCGAACAGCGCGGGTGCCATCAGCTTGAGAATCCGGCTGACGCCTTCGTGGCGATAATCCACGCGAGGCCGTGGCAGCAGGCCCAACCGCATCAGAAATGGCAACTGGAAAAACAACTGCAGGGCCCCGGCGATGAACACGCCCCAGGCCAGGGCCATCACCGGCTCCTCCATCAACGGCGTCAGCCAGATGGCTGCGGCAATCATCGCCAGATTCAGAAGTACAGGGGTAAAAGCGGGTACAGCAAAACGATCGTAGCTATTGAGAATGCCACCGGCGAAGGCGGTCAGGGATATCAGCAGCAAGTAAGGGAAAGTGATGCGCAACATGTCGCTGGTAAGCGCGAACTTTACCTCATCATCCAGAAAGCCGGGGGCAAAAACCGCCGTCAGCACTGGCGCTCCGAGGATGGCCACCAAGGTCACGCCCAACAGCACCAACCCGAGGGAGCCCGCCACCGCATTGACCAACCGCTGAACGTCCGATAGTGACTGATTCTCCCGGTAGGATGACAACACAGGCACAAAGGCCTGGGAGAAGGCGCCCTCGGCAAACAGCCGGCGCAGGAAATTCGGGATTTTGAAGGCAACGAAAAAAGCATCCGCCCCGGCGCCTGCGCCGAAATATCGGGCGATGACCATATCGCGAACCAGGCCCAACACCCGGGACAGCATGGTCATAATACCTACAACCCCCGACGACCTTAGCAGGCCCGGCGCCCTGGGCAATTGTTTCTGTTCGGGTTTTGATTCAGGTTCCGACGACATGCAGGCCCTTGTCTGGCATTCTGGACATCCTTTTGGCGCGGGCATTTCGGGAATTACCTGCTTCCCGGTCAAGCCCGCGTTCAGTGAGCCGCGAGTTTACCACAGGCCTTCTGTGTCGGGGCATGAAATGGGTTTTAGCCTTGACATTTGAAGGTTTGAGCGGCATAGTTCCGCGTCATTTATTTCGACGCGCTGGTTTTGGCGCGCCCGCGATGTAACGAATCATTCAGCAACGAATTTGAGATTTTCAGGAGTTTTACGGTGGCAAATTCCCCGCAAGCCAAGAAGCGCGCACGTCAGAACGAGAAGAACCGCAAGCACAATGCAAGCCTGCGTTCCATGGCTCGTACTTATGTGAAAAAGATCCAATCCAAGATCGAAGCCGGCAACTACGAAGAAGCCCAGGCCGCTTTCCAGCAGGCTCAGCCGATTCTGGACAGCATGGTCAACAAAGGCATCTTCGCGAAGAACAAGGTCGCTCGTAGCAAGAGCCGTCTGAGCGCCAAAATCAAGGCCCTGAAGAGCGCCTAATCAGCTCAATTCAGGCATAAAAAAACCGGCCAGTTGGCCGGTTTTTTTTATGGCCGAACAATTATCAAACAATCACCAGATTGTCCCGGTGGATCATCTCCTCGCCTGACATATAGCCAAGGATTTCGGTAATCCGATCACTGGACCGGCCGGCAATGGCCCTGGCCTCATCGGCATCGTAATTCACCAGACCCCGGGCAACTTCACGGCCACTCTGATCGAAGCAAGACACCATCTCCCCACGCCGGAACTGCCCTGCCACGCCCTTGACCCCAACCGGCAGAAGACTGCGGCCTCCCAGACAGAGCACTTTCACAGCACCATCATCCAGGGTCAGCCTGCCACGGGTCTGCAAATGACTGGCGAGCCATTGCTTTCGGGCAGCAATCCGGCCCTGCTCCGGCAACAACAAGGTGCCGATTACATCGCCTTGCCTCAACCGGCCAATCACACCCTCGATTCGGCCACCGACGATCACAGTAAAAGCCCCGGACCTTGCCGCGAGCCGTGCCGCCCGCAACTTGGTCTGCATGCCACCACGACCAAGAACTCCAGCGCCACCACCGGCCATGGCGTCCAGTTCGCGGTCTTCAGCCCGCCGCTCCGTCACCAGGCGAGCGCCCGAATGCTTCCTCGGATCCTTGTCAAACAGACCCAGTTGGTCGGTCAGGATAATCAGACCGTCCGCCTCAATCAGATTGGCAACCAGCGCCCCAAGGGTGTCGTTGTCGCCAAACCGAATCTCATCGGTAACAACGGTATCGTTTTCATTAACGATTGGCACCACACCAAAGTTCAGCAAGGCGCGCAGTGTGCCTCGGCCGTTCAGATATCGCTTACGGTCCGACAGATCATCATGGGTCAGCAAAATCTGCGCAGTATGGATGTCGTGCCGCTTGAACTGGGCTTCCCACGTCTGCACCAGCCCCATCTGACCAACAGCTGCAGCGGCTTGAAGCTCATGAAGCTGCTCAGGCCGAACCGTCCAGCCCAGACGACTCATTCCTTCCGCGACGGAACCAGAGGAAACAACCACCACCTCGACGCCGTCTTCAATCAGCTCGGCGATCTGATCCACCCACAAACCCAGGGCGGCCACATCCAGGCCACGGCCATCGTTGGTCAGCAAAGCGCTTCCGATCTTGATAACCAGGCGACGGGCCTGGCGCAGCTGTAGGCGTTCAGTCATGATGCTTGAGCGATCTCTCTGGTATCAGTCCTTGGTTTACTCCGGGGCGTAGACCACTTCGACATCGTAATCATCATCGTCAAAGTCGTCGTCTTCGTCCTCTTCGCGGGCCGCGCGGCGTGCCTGACGCTCGGCTTCAATACGGGCGCGAGCTTCGTCGTCCATCTGCCGGCGACGTTGGGCCTCCCGCTCCGCGAATTCCGGATTCTGGGCCTCTTCCTCAGCCTGCTCTTCGATCCAGCGCATAACGGCCTGAGCCAGGGACTTGGTGCCCTCGCCACTGAGCGCAGAGATCCAGAAAACCGGCCCTTCCCATCCGAGCTCATCGACAATGGCCTGACAATGAGCATCGCGATCTTCTTCGGCCACCATGTCGACTTTGTTCAGCACAAGCCATCTCGGACGGTTGGCCAGGGTTTCGCTGAACTTCTCAAGCTCATGCTCGATTGCTCTAACCGCATCGGCGGGCGACGAGCCATCGTACGGTGCCACATCCACAAGGTGCAGCAGTAGCCGGGTGCGCACGAGATGCTTCAGGAAGCGGATACCCAGGCCGGCACCTTCGGCGGCACCTTCAATCAGACCGGGAATATCGGCGATCACGAAACTCTGGTGCGCCTGCACACTGACAACACCAAGATTGGGCACCAGCGTGGTAAACGGATAGTCCGCAACCTTCGGGCGGGCCGCCGACACCGAACGGATAAAGGTAGACTTGCCGGCATTGGGCATGCCCAGCAACCCCACGTCCGCCAGCACCTTCAGCTCCAGCCTCAGGTTGCGCAGCTCGCCCTCGGAGCCCTTGGTAGTCTGGCGCGGGGCGCGATTCACCGAGGATTTGAAACGGGTGTTGCCAAGGCCATGAAACCCGCCCTGGGCCACCTTCAGGCGCTGACCGGCATGAGTCAGGTCCCCCAGAACCTCATGGGTATCCATATCAACAACGGTGGTACCGACCGGAACCGGCAAAACCAGATCTTCGCCTTTATTACCGGTACAGTTGCGGCCGGAACCGGGCTCGCCGTTCTGGGCTTTGTGTTTGCGCTGGAACCGGAAGTCGATCAGCGTGTTCAGCGACTCCTCGGCTTCCAGATACACGGAACCACCATCGCCCCCGTCGCCGCCATCGGGGCCACCCTTGGGAACGTATTTTTCTCGCCGGAAGCTCAGGCAGCCGTGACCGCCCTTGCCGGCTTCCACAATGATGGTGGCTTCGTCTACGAATTTCATGAATAAACCCTTTGCGCCATGCGCATAAACTAAAAAGCCCCGCAGCCTCTAGGAAGCTTTGCGGGGCTCCGGATGGCTCTGAACACCTGATGATATCAGGATATCAGCGCCACCCAAGGTTCGACAGAACCGGATCGCCGCTGCTTACGCAGCCGGAACGATGCTCACGAACTTACGGCTCTGCGGGCCTTTGGTTTCGAACTTCACCTGGCCGTCTGCTTTCGCAAACAGGGTGTGGTCCTTGCCAATGCCAACATTGCTACCAGCGTGGAAACGGGTGCCACGCTGACGGATGATGATGCTGCCTGCAGATACAGTCTCGCCGCCAAAGCGCTTTACACCAAGTCGTTTCGACTCGGAATCGCGACCGTTACGGGTACTACCTGCTGCCTTTTTATGAGCCATTACCAGCCTCCTTATTTAAGGGGTAATTCGAGAGCCTCAGCCCTTGATACCCGTGATCTTGACTTCAGTAAACCACTGACGGTGGCCCTGACG
Source organism: Marinobacter sp. CH_CUG1437-1 (assembly GCF_037029655.1). Classification (NCBI taxonomy): domain Bacteria; kingdom Pseudomonadati; phylum Pseudomonadota; class Gammaproteobacteria; order Pseudomonadales; family Marinobacteraceae; genus Marinobacter; species Marinobacter sp. CH_CUG1437-1. Next base: position 35,878 of record NZ_JAYMEW010000007.1, read on the forward strand.
CTTCATGTGATGCTTACGACGACGGAACTTGATGATCTGAACCTTGTCGTGACGGCCGTGGCTAACCACTTCTGCGGTCACTTTGGCACCATCAACTACCGGCGCGCCTACCTGAACCTTGTCGCCGTCGGCGATCAGCAGAACGCGATCAAACTCAACGTTGCCACCGGTTTCAACTTCCAGCTTTTCCAGCTTCAGGGTTTCGCCTTCTTTTACACGGTGCTGCTTGCCACCGCTAACAATAACTGCGTACATTCACTCGTTCTCCACGATTGACCCATCCCTGCTCTTATCCACCTGGTTCTAAGGGAGGCGCTCTGGCGACCCTATAGCAGGGAGCGCAGGTTGGGATGAGTTGGGCGCGTGATTGTACGAAAAGACGCACCGCAACACAAGCCAAGTTGACACTACCTTCGGCAATACCTAGCATTGCCGCGACCTGCCTTTAATATCAATGATCGTAACGACGATAACACCAGCAAGGGATCAACAAGCCGCATGACAGCCCAGCGCATTTACGACACCGTGGCCGACGACTTCAGCCGCGTTAATGACCTGATCATCCAGCGGCTTTCCTCCGATGTTCCTCTGGTAGAGAAAATAGCCCAGTACATCATCGAAAGCGGCGGTAAGCGCCTGAGACCATTACTGGTTCTGCTTTCCAGCCAGGCCGCCGGCTACAATAAAGACGATCATCTGAAACTTGCCGCCGTGATTGAATTCCTGCACACCGCCACCCTGCTACACGACGATGTCGTGGATACTTCCGACATGCGCCGGGGCCGTAGCACCGCAAACGCCCGCTGGGGCAACGCGCCAAGTGTACTGGTAGGTGATTTCCTCTACGCCCGTGCGTTCGAGATGATGGTTGAGCTGAAAAGCCTGCGCATTATGGACGTGTTGTCCCACGCCACGGCGGTAATCGCCGAAGGCGAGGTCATGCAGCTAATGAACGTGAAAAACCCGGATCTGACCGAAGAGCAGTACATGAAGGTCATTCACAACAAGACCGCCATGCTGTTCGAAGCCGCCTCCCACACTGGCGCCCTGCTCGCCGATGCCAGTGATGAGCAGGAATTGGGGCTGAAAAACTACGGCAAGTATCTGGGCCTGGCCTTTCAGCTGGTTGACGATGTCCTGGATTACCGGGGCGACGCCGAAGCCATGGGCAAGAACGTTGGCGACGATCTGGCGGAAGGCAAAACGACCTTGCCGCTGATCCACGCCATGGCCCATGGAACAGAGGATGAGCGGCAGTTGATCCGCCAGGCGATACGCAAGGGCGGCCTGGACGATCTGCCACGCATCCTCGACATCGTTGAGCGCTCAGGCGCCATCGAATACACCATGAGCAAGGCCCGGGAGCAGGCAGACCTGGCGAAGGCCTGCCTTCAATCCCTACCCGACTCCGGCCATAAAATGGCCATGGAACTGCTGACCGAAGTCGCCGTTGCCAGGGTTAGCTGAGCGACTCACGACCGTGAGGTGAATCGAAGTCCAGTTTCGGCCCGACCGGCACGATCTGAGTCGGGTTGATGGTTCTCTGGCTCACATAGTAATGGCGTTTGATCTGATCGATATCGACAGTCTCCGCCACACCCGGCACCTGGTAGAGATCCCGAACGTAGGCAGAAAGCGCCGGGAAATCACTGATACGCTGTCGGTTACACTTGAAGTGGCTGTAATACACCGCATCGAACCGGATCAACGTAGTGAACAGACGCCAGTCTGCCTCCGTTAAACGGCCACCCACGAGATACCGTTTTCCAGACAATCGCTCTTCAAGCCAGTCGAGGGAATCGAACAACGCGTTGTAGGCTTCCTCGTATTTATCCTGCGCTGTAGCAAAGCCCGCCTTGTAAACGCCATTGTTAACCGTGTCATACACCCGGGTATTTACCTCATCAATCTCCCCTTGTAACTCCCTGGGGTAGAAATCCAAGTCAGCGCGAACATCTTCGAGACTATCAAACGCCGAATTAAACATGCGGATAATCTCGGCGGATTCATTGCTCGCAATTGTCTGCTTCTTTTTGTCCCACAGCGTTGGCACCGTCACCCGCCCGGTATACTCTGTGGCCGCCTTGGTATAAACCTGGTGCATGAAGCGGAAGTCATGCAGATGATCCCGATGCTGCTCGCTGTCCGGCCGAAACTCCCAGCCGTTTTCCACCATGTCCGGGTGCACCACGGAAACTGAAATGTGCTTTTCCAGCCCCTTGAGCTTTCGGAAGATCAATGTGCGATGTGCCCAGGGACAGGCCATCGATACATACAGGTGATAACGACCGGACTCGGCCTTGAAGCCACCCTCGCCTTCCGGCCCCGGCGAGCCGTCGGCGGTCACCCAGTTACGGAAGCGGGCCGCCTCCCGTTCAAACTTGCCACCGGTCTTGTCAGTGTCATACCACTTATCGTGCCATTTGCCGTCAATCAGCAAGCCCATAATCCCCTCCCGTTAAATTTCCTGAACATGATGAAATCAATACAGGCAGAATAACGGGGACCCTGCTACCCTCTCAAACAAGCATTTCTGGCCAACAACCTCAGATAATTCGAACATGCATACAGCCATCACCATAGACGCCCTCAAAGTACTTGATGCCATAGACCGCAAAGGCAGTTTCGCCGGGGCCGCTAACGAACTGTTCCGGGTTCCCTCCGCCATCAGCTACACCGTGCAGAAACTGGAAGAAGACCTGAACGTGGCCATCTACGACCGCACCGGACATCGCGCTCGACTGACGCCGGCCGGCCGATACCTTCTGGAGGAGGGCCGCACCCTGCTGGAAGCGGCAGAAAACCTGGCTCACACCACCCGCCAGGTCGCCCAAGGCTGGGAAACGCGTCTACGAATCGGATTCAACTCGCTGCTGCCAGCAGAATGCCTGTTTCCGACAATCCAGGAATTCTATGAGCTGGGCGTGCCGGTGGATGTGCAAATCGTGGAGGAGGTTTTCGCCGGCACCTGGGATGCGCTACAAAGCCGAAGAGTGGACCTGATCATTGGTGCCGATAATTTCAGCAAGCCTGCCGGAAACTACACTACAAAGCCGCTGGGAGACATGCCCTTTGTCTTTGCGGTTGCCACGGATCATCCCCTGGCTGATGCCGACACGCCGCTTTCCGAGGAAGACATCTCCCGTTTTCCCGCAGCCGTGGCGGCAGACACTTCACGTTCATTACCACCGGGACATGCCGGCATATTTCACAGGCAACGGACCCTGACCGTCGCCAACATTGATCAGAAGATCGCCATTCAGGTGGCCGGTCTTGGCGTGGGTTGGTTACCGAGGGCAAGAATCAGTAAAGAGCTGGAAGAAGGGAAACTGATCATCAAAGAGGTCCAGGAATCACGCCAACCGATAACGCTCCATATAGCCAGGCATGCCGAGGATCAGGGCAAGGCTTTGATGTGGTTCTGGGAGCGGCTCAGCGCGAATGGCGCCATCGGAAACTGGCTAACAGGCTGAAAATAAAGAAAATGATATGACTTAAACTTGGAATAAAGTCAGGCAAATGAGTCAACCGCTTGCCAGCACACTTCGTTTATACTGCAGCTGAAACCAACGCCGAAGGGAGCTCTCTGATGCGGCAACTGTCGGAACTGGATGCCTCTTTCCTGTACCTGGAATCGGAAACAACACCGATGCACATCGGCGGCATCTATCTCTTCGATGCCAGCGAGCGGGAAAAGCCACTGGCCTTCAGTACCTTTGTCGCTCACCTTAGAAGCCGCCTGCATGTCGTGCCGGTATTTCGTCAGCGCCTGAAAGAGATTCCCTTTCGCCTGGGCCGGCCTTACTGGATTGACGACCCGGATTTCAGCATTGAACGCCACCTTGCCTACGTCAATCTGGGCGAACATGGCCGTCAGGCAAGCTTGATGACCCTGGCCTCCCGGATTCTGGAAGAGCCCTTAAAGAGGGATCGCCCCCTCTGGCACATCACCTTCGTAGACGGCTTCAAACTGGACGATGAAAACACCGGCAGCGAAGGCTTTGCACTGATCGTCAAACTGCATCACGCCGCCATTGACGCCTTCAGCGGCGAAGAAATAATCGGCAAGCTTCTTGAGTACACCCCCCAGCCCAGCCCGATCGCTCCGCCGCGGCCCTGGCAGCCGAGACCTGAACCGTCCGAAGAGCGTGTAGTACTGCAGGCCGGCGCGAACATCATACGAACACCTCTGCAATTCACCTCTCTGGCCTTCAACGCCGCCGAGGCCACAGCCCGCGGTCTGATCCAGAAACAACTGCGCAAACTACCGCTACCTTTGCCGCTGTTCTCGGCCCCACACAGCCCCTTCAACCGCCAGATTACAGCAAACCGACAGATCGTTTCGGCCAGCGTGGAGCTTTCCAGATTGAAAGCGATCAAAGCATTCCTCGGTGATGTAACCCTGAACGATGTTGTTCTGGGTTTGTGTGCCGAAGCCCTGAAACGCTATCTGATCAGCGAAAGCGCCAACGCCGAAAAGTCACTGGTGGCAATGACACCGATTTCGGTGCGTTCCAACAGTTTGCGCCGGGCAACCGGGAACCAGATGTCCGCCATGCTGCTGGATCTGGCAACCAATGAAACCAATCCTGCCCACCGGATTCGACGGATTCACTGGAATGCGGTTGCCTCCGAACCTTACCGGGAGGCCATTGCCGCGGATCGGCTTACGGAGCTCCTGCCATCCACCATGCTGGCACTATCAGCGAGACTTTACTCGGAATTGCAGATTGCCCAGCGCTACCAGCCAGTATTCAACCTCCCCATCACCAACGTTCCGGGGCCGCAGGTGCCACTTTACCTACAGGGCGCACGACTGGTTCAGCAGTACAACACGGCGCCGCTGTTCGACAGCATGGGACTGGTTATTGTTGCGGTAAGCTATGAAGGAAGACTGACCCTCAATTTCACCAGCTGTCCAGACGTGGTGGCACATGGGGAGTCCCTGCAAGCTCACGTGGCTGAAAGCCTCAGCGCCATCGAATCGGCCATGCAACAGCTCGGGGCCGAGGATGCCAAAGAGCCCATTGCCGCCTCGCCAACACAGACCCTGGCGGATGATGCGATGAACGCGATGGAGGGACTTCTGAAGAAGGCCTTTAAACGCTTCCGGGCCTGAACAGGCAGGTCCGGAAACGTTCAGGCAAGGATTCGATTATTCGAAGGCCCAACGAAGAAACGCCTTCTTTTCCTCGTCACTCGCTGTTTCCCAAATGGATTTGAGCTGTTCAAGTGCATTGTCGCCGTTTGCAGGAGCGATCTCGGAAGTAGACGCCGGGATCGGCGTACGGGAGGTTGTCATCTGCTCTTTCGGATCCCAAACGGTGGAAGTCGCCACGGCTGCTCCCGCCGAAGAGACAATCTGGGCGGAAAATTCCGGCATTTCTTCTTCAGCTTCCTGGCGTGACTCCGGCTGATCGAACTTGAACCGATAAGTCTCACCGGCTGCGGCCTCGAAGCGAGCAACCTGGGGCTCGCTCTCAATCACGTGAACTTTCGATTCCCCGTTTCTGACCACAGTGCTTTTCGCCCAGATAGTCTTGTAGACAAACACAACCTCGTTTTCGCCTGGAAGCAAGGCATAGTCTAGGGCCAGGTCATCCATCAGGAAGTTGGTCATGACGCGACCGTTCACCCGGGTCACGCGGATTTCACCGGGTGTTTGCAAAGTAGCGGCGTTAGACGCGGCCGCAGGATTGCCTTCCCAGGTTTCAACGACGCTGACACTGGAAGCACATCCCACCAGAGACACTACGAGCACGGCAGCCAGCCCGGCACGCAAACAAGTTACGCCTCGACGACAGCGCTGTCCTGTGGATTGGAAAACACGGATCAGATAAGAAATGTTCATTAAGTCTCCTTGGCATGAGGATGGATATAACATCAGGCTGGCGCCAGTTTTTTAGCATTCTGACGAGTGCATCTGACAAGGGCAAGACAACGGCGGGCTTTACCACCGCATTCTGGATTTTTTCACTGATGATCCCGAGTGAGACGCAACCCGTAAAATTGTAAAAAAATGTTGAATTCGCCCTGAATTGGGTTAATTTTAAACAGATCGGCAGATATTAACGCGGCGCCCGAAAAGCAAGAGCGAAAAGCGGGCAGTACAGGAGATGCCATGGACACCCAACGCAGGACCGGAGAAGAAGGGCCGGTTCCCTTTCGCAGCAGTCGATTCTTCTGCGTAGGGAGCAAATGGTACTTCACTACCCGGGAGGGGTTTGATAGTGGCCCGTTTGCTTCCCGGGAGCGAGCGGAGACAGGCCTGAAGCGGTTTCTGCACGTTGTCCGGCTGTTGCCGGAAGAGCAGCAGCTTCACTGACGGGGTCAGTGCTGGCTCGCTAGACCATTACGGGAACGAGCCACACGTCCACTGCCCACAGGCAGGCCAGGGCCATTAAACCGGCGATCACGTCGTCGACCATAATTCCCAGCCCGCCCGGCAGGTGCTGGTCCAGCCAGTTTATGGGCCAGGGTTTGGCGATGTCGAAGAGCCGGAACAGAGCGAAGGCGCCCAGAACCCCGTAAATATTGTCGGGAAACAGTCCCAGAGCAATCCACATCCCGACGAATTCATCCCAGACAATACCGCCATGGTCATGAACCTTCAGGTCTTGGGCCGTCTTTCCGCAAAGCCAGATACCTACGATAAACGCAACCAGGATCACCAGCCAATAACCCACCGGCGGTAACCAGGCGAAACCGTACCAGAGTGGTATGGCTGCCAGACTCCCCCATGTACCGGGTGCCCTCGCGGTTGCGCCGCTGCCAAACCCAAAGGCCAAAAGGTGCACGGGGTTTCGCAAAAAACCGGGTGGCAATATCACTGCCGGCGCCTCGGGCTCCGGAGCTTGACCTTCCTGACTCATGATTTACTCCTGAAATGGTCATACCCCGCTGGCACCGCTTCCAGACCGCAATCAACGCCATCGAGGTACAGGCCCGGCTCGGCAGTAACGGCCCCAATCACGGTAAGCTGGCTCTTCAGTGATTCCGGTGCAGACTCCCAGCTTTCCGGGGCAAAACAGACGCAGAGTTCGTAATCGTCCCCCGAACGCAACGCGTAGTTTAGGGCCTTGCTACCTTTGAGCCGCGAGAGCGCGGCCGAAAGAGGTACTCGATCACTCGCGATCCGGGCACCGACCCTCGATGCGGCAAGAATATGGCCGAGATCAGCCAACAAACCGTCGGAGATATCAATCGCGGCGCTGGCATACCGGCGCACCTCCCCTGCCAGATCTAGCCTTGGCCAGGGCCTATGGTAATGCTCAAGCACTGCGAGGATGTCAGCAGAAGGGGCAGGTTCAGAGAGATAGTCGAGGGCAGCCCCCGCGTTACCCAGGGTGCCCGACACGGCAATCAGATCCCCCGCACGGGCGCCTGAGCGTCGGACCCCGCCCCCCTGCTCTACAGTGCCATGCACCTGCAGGCTCAGAGTGAGCGGCCCGGAGGTTGTATCCCCGCCAGCCAATTGGAGACCGAACGCCTCGCTGGCTCGTCTCAACCCGGCAGAGAAATCTTCAAGCCACTGCTCATCCACGGCTGGCAGCGTCAGCGCAAGCGTGAAGCACTCCGGGTCGGCGCCCATGGCAGCAAGATCACTGGCTGCGACAGCGAGAGCACGCCAACCCAGGTAATCCGGGCGATAATTTCGGGGAAAATGGACACCCTCCACGAGAGCATCCACGGAAAAGACAAGATCCCGGCCAGCGGGAATCCGCTGAATCGCGCAATCATCCCCAGGCCCCAGCATCAGAGACCCGGATTCCTGCCGCTCGCCGAGCGGCAAAAAGAAGCGCCGGATCAGCTCGAACTCGCCCATCGCCTAGCGGGCGCGAGTCTCGGCAAGGCGGAGTCGGCCGCTGAGCTTGTCGAGGATGCTGTTGACGAATTTATGGCCCTCGGTGCCACCGAAGCGCTTGGCCATTTCAATGCCTTCGTTGATCACCACCTTGTAGGGCACATCAAGCCGATGCTTGAGCTCATAGGCTCCCAGACGAACAATCGCCAGTTCCACCGGGTCAACCTCGTTGATAGGACGATCAAGGAAAGGCTCGATCAGCTTGTCCAGTTCGCCCTGTTCGCGATGCACACCGCGAAGCAGATCACGGAAATACAGCAGATCGACCTTGCTCATGTCATTGTCGACCATGAACTCGGCTTCAATGTCAGAAATCGCCGTTTTGCTGAAATGACGCTGATAGAGTCCCTGCATAGCAAGGGCCCTGGCACGGCGTCGATCACCGGCTTTTGGTTGGCCGGACGCAGCCGGCTGCGGTGATGTACCTTCAGTTTCGCTCATTACTCACCCAGCTTCTTGAACAGACTGACCATTTCAAGGGCAGTGATCGCTGCTTCCGCACCCTTGTTACCAGCCTTGGTTCCGGAACGCTCGATGGCCTGTTCGATGGAATCCACCGTCAGCACCCCGAAAGTTACCGGCACATCGGTATCAAGACTGACTGCGCCGAGCCCACTGGAGGCCTCGCCAGCAACGTACTCGAAATGGGGCGTGCCACCACGGATGACCGCACCCAGGGCGATAATCGCATCATAATCATTGGTTTCTGCAACGCGCTTGACGGCCAGCGGCATTTCATAAGCCCCCGGAACACGCACAATGGTGACATCCGCATCGGAAATGCCGTGACGACGCAGGGTGTCCAGTGCACCCTCAACCAGGCTTTCCACAACAAAGCCGTTAAAACGGCCCACGACCAGCGCATAACGTCCGCTGCACTCGGTAAAATCACCTTCAATTACTCTGATATCTGCCATTGATGGCTCCTTCACGTGTCGCGGCTTCGAGGCCACAACCGGGTTAATCATTCAGGGGTATAGGGAACGTATTCAACAACTTCCAGATCAAAACCGGAGATCGCCGAGAATTTGATCGGCGGACTCAAAAGACGCATCTTTCCAACACCGATATCCCGGAGAATCTGGGAACCGGTGCCTACTGTGAAGTAGACGCCCGAGCTGCCCTTGCCGGAGGAACCCTTACCCTCATCAAAGAATTCCTGTATCCGGTCTTCCAGGTTGTAGCTGTCCTCGGCGCTGTTCAGGAGAACAACCACACCCTTGCCTTCCTCCGCTACTTTCTCCAGGGCGTGGTGCAGAGGCCAGCTACGGGAGTCCTTGCGGCGGGCGCCCAGAAGATCCCGCAGGGTATCGGTGATGTGAACACGAACAAACGCTGGCTCGTCAGGAGAAATATCCCCCATCAACATGGCCAGATGAGTGGCTCCCTGGATGTTGTCTCTATAGGTTCGAAGCTTGAAGACGCCGTACTCGGTATCCAGGTCGTTCTCTTCCACACACTCTACAGTGCGCTCGTTCATGGTGCGGTAATGAATCAGGTCGGCAATCGTGCCGATCTTCAGATCGTGCTCTTCGGCAAACCGCTCCAGATCTTCCCGGCGGGCCATGGAGCCGTCGTCATTCATAATCTCGCAGATCACACCCGCCGGCTCGCAACCGGCCAGTGCCGCAAGGTCACAGGATGCTTCCGTGTGCCCCGCACGGCTAAGCACGCCGCCGGGATCAGACATCAACGGGAAAATATGGCCAGGCTGGACCAGATCACTGGCCTTGGCATTTCGGGCCACCGCTGCCTGAACCGTGCGAGCCCGATCTGCCGCTGAGATACCAGTCGTCACGCCCTCTGCGGCTTCGATGGAAAGGGTAAACTTGGTCCCGAAACCGGAGGCGTTCTGCTGGACCATCAGCGGCAAACCCAATTGTTCGCAGCGGTTCCGGGTCATGGGCATACAGATCAGGCCGCGCCCAAAACGGGCCATAAAATTGATGGCCTCGGCCGTGCAATGCTCAGCAGCCATCACGAGATCGCCCTCATTCTCGCGATCCTCGTCATCCATCAGTATGACCATTTTGCCCTGACGGATATCTTCAATGATGTCTTCAATGCTGTTCAGTGCCATATGGTTTTGCACCCTTGCGGCGTTCCGGCAAGTGTTGGCTTGCAGAACGTCCTGAGTTTATGGATTACTGGCGGGCCAGGATCAAACGCTGATCCTCACCTACCTGACGTCGGTCCAGAACTTTCCATTGTACTTTATCTGCCATGGTCTCCAGCGGCAGATGTGCGGTCGGACGCCCCGTGCTGCCGAGGAAAACCGGCGCCTGATAGAGCCAGAGTTCATCGACCAGGTTTTCGCTGATAAATGTGCCAGCCAGAGTGGGCCCCGCTTCAACCAGCAGTTCGTTGATACCAAGCTCGCCTAGCGAATCCAGCAGCTCAGCCAGGTCGATGCCGTTGTCCTTCCAGGCAACGCCGGTAAGACTGATGCCCAGCGCCGCCAGATCCTGTGCCGGCGCGGTCGCCAGTGTTGATGACGCACAGAACACCTGCACGTTACCGCCATGAAGGATCTTCGCCGAACACGGCGTGCGCGCATCCCGGTCTGCAATCACCCGAAGTGGCTGCCTGGACGGTTCCGTCGCGTCGCCAATATCACCCAGGTCTTCGCGCCGGATTGTCAGGGACGGGTCGTCGGCCAGCACCGTACCCACACCTGTCAGAATCGCATCACTGATCGCTCTCAAGCGCTGCACGTCGCGACGGGCCTCTGTACCGGTTATCCACTGGCTCTCACCCGAAGCCATCGCAGTACGGCCATCAAGGCTCGCGGCCATTTTCAGGCGCACCCAGGGCCGCCCGGTGTTCATCCGCTTCATGAACCCCGGATTCAGGCGCGCAGCTTCTTCCGCCAGCAAGCCTTCGGTAACCCGGACACCCGCTTCCCTGAGCATGTCCAGCCCACGACCTGACACCGACGGATTCGGATCCTTGGTTGCGGCGTACACATGAGCAATCCCGGCATCGATCAGCGCTCTGGCACAGGGCGGCGTGCGACCGAAATGGCTGCAGGGCTCCAGTGTTACGTACGCCGTCGCGCCACGGGCGTCAGTGCCTGCCTGACTCAGAGCACGAGTCTCGGCATGGGCCTCTCCGGCGCGCTCATGCCAGCCCTCACCAAGCACCAGATCTCCCCGGGCAATGACACAGCCAACTCTGGGATTAGGATGGGTGGAGTACCGACCGCGCCAGGCAAGCTGGACAGCCCGTGCCATCATGGCCCTGTCGCGGTTCTCGATCATGCCTTGCCTTTGGGGGCGTGGTTATCCGCCAGTGCTTTGGCGACATCAACAGCAGCCTCGCCATTGCTTGCCGATAACCTCTCGATTTCTTCCTTGAACTCGTTGATATCCTGGAAGCTGCGATACACCGAAGCGAAGCGGACATAGGCAACTTTGTCCAACTGGCGCAATTCGGTCATGACCTCCTCGCCCAGCTGCATGGATTTCACTTCCCTCTCGCCGGTCGCCCGCAACCGGTATTTGATCCGGTTCAGGGCCGCATCAATCTGTTCAATGCTTACAGGCCGCTTTTCGAGCGCTTTCATCAGCCCCGCGCGCAGCTTTTCTTCATCAAACGGCTGCCGGGTGCCATCCTGCTTGACCACCCGTGGCATCACCAGTTCGGCGGACTCAAAGGTCGTAAACCGTTCCCGACAAGACAGGCATTCCCTGCGGCGACGCACCTGATCACCCTCAGCCACCAGCCGGGAGTCGATCACCTTGGTATCTGCTTCACCACAGAAGGGACAATGCATAATCAGGAACTCCGAAGAGGAAGCCGGGCCAACATGTCGGCCCGGCGGGTCATGCCTGTAGTCTAGCTATAAAACGATCAGCCGTAGACGGGGAAACGGGCGCAAAGCGCACCGACCTGCTCGCGAACACGGCTGTTGACCGCCTCGTCGTCCAGGTTATCGAGGATATCGCAGATCCAGCCGGCCAGATCACGACACTCGGACTCACCGAATCCGCGGGTTGTGATCGCCGGGGTGCCAATACGCAGACCGGAAGTGACGAACGGTGACCGGGGATCATTGGGAACCGCGTTCTTGTTCACGGTAATGTGAGCACGACCCAGCGCCGCATCAGCATCTTTACCGGTAATGTCCTGCTTGATCAGGCTGACCAGGAACAGGTGATTCTTCGTGCCACCGGAAACCACGTCGTACCCGCGATCCACAAAAACCTGGGCCATGGCAGAAGCGTTCTTAACAACCTGCTGCTGGTAGGCCTTGAACTCATCGCTCATGGCTTCCTTGAAGCACACGGCCTTGGCGGCAATCACGTGCATCAACGGACCGCCCTGGCCACCCGGGAAGACAGCAGAGTTCAGTTTTTTCTGCAGATCGGCGTCGTCGCAGGCCAGGATCAGACCACCACGGGGACCGCGCAGAGTCTTGTGCGTCGTGGTTGCAACCACGTGAGCGTGGGGAACGGGATCCGGATAAACGCCAGCGGCAACAAGACCAGCTACGTGGGCCATGTCCACAAACAGGTAGGCACCAACCTTGTCCGCAATCTCGCGAAAACGGGCAAAATCCAGCTCCTGTGAATACGCGGAGAAGCCGGCAATGATCATTTTCGGCTTGTGCTCAACAGCCAGCGCTTCCACTTCGTCGTAATCGATCAGGCCGGTTTCCGGGTTCAGGCCGTACTGCACGGCGTGGTAGATCTTGCCGGAAAAGTTCACGCTAGCCCCGTGGGTGAGGTGACCACCGTGGGCAAGGCTCATACCAAGAACAGTGTCACCGGGCTTGAGCAGGGCCATGAAGACAGCAGAGTTGGCTTGGGAACCGGAATGCGGCTGCACGTTAGCGTAGGCAGCACCAAACAGCTCCTTGGCACGCTCAATCGCCAGATCTTCGGCAATATCCACGAACTCGCAGCCGCCGTAATAGCGCTTGCCCGGATAGCCTTCCGCGTACTTGTTGGTCAGCACGCTGCCCTGGGCTTCCATCACCCGAGGGCTGGTATAGTTCTCGGATGCGATCAGCTCGATGTGAGCTTCCTGGCGCTTCTCTTCCGCCTGCATGGCGTTCCAGAGTTCGTCGTCAAAGCCGGCGATTTTCATTTCACGATTAAACATGGATGCGCTGCCTCTGTGTGCTTGGCTGGCCCGGAGAGCTTTGGCACTCCGCAGCCCCCTGAAAAATTGGGCCGCTATTCTATCTTACAAAGGGGTGAAAAATCACCCTCTATACTGTCCGCAGATACCGGCATACGGCCACCTCCGGTTTCTGCTCAATTGCTATCACTGGTGCGTTTCGTTACCTTACCGGATCAATAACACGAGCTCCGATCAAGGGGGGCGGGGCTGGCCTTCCGGGATCGTCAAAATCAGGGATGATTTTGCCGAGCGTACATGGACGTATTTACAGCGTATCCCGGAAGGCCAGCCCCGCCGCCCGAGTCACCAGTATTCGAATTCACGAACCTGTTATATCAAGAGGTTTACGCCAGTATGGCCCAATACGTATACACCATGAACCGGGTGGGCAAAGTAGTCCCGCCTAAGCGCGAGATTCTGAAAGACATCTCGTTAAGCTTCTTCCCCGGCGCCAAGATCGGCGTACTGGGCCTCAACGGTGCCGGTAAATCCACCCTGCTCCGCATTATGGCGGGCGTGGACCAGGATTACATCGGTGAAGCCCGCCCACAGCCTGGCATCAACGTGGGCTATCTGCCCCAGGAGCCGGAGCTGGACGAAGATAAAACCGTCAAGGAGATCGTCGATGAGGCGGTTTCCGGCGTTCATGACGCACTGGCCGAACTGGACCAGGTTTATGCAGCCTATGCAGAACCGGACGCCGATTTCGACGCATTGGCCAAGAAGCAGGGCGAACTGGAAGCCTACATCCAGGCTACCGACGGCCACGATATCGAACGCAAGATGGAAGTTGCGGCTGATGCACTGCGCCTTCCACCATGGGACCAGAAAGTCAGCGTCCTTTCCGGTGGTGAGCGCCGCCGGGTAGCCCTGTGCCGCCTGCTGCTGTCCGGCCCTGACATGCTGCTGCTGGACGAGCCTACCAACCACCTGGATGCCGAATCCGTGGCCTGGCTCGAGCGCTTCCTGCACGATTACGAAGGTACCGTGGTGGCCATCACCCACGATCGCTACTTCCTCGACAACGTCGCTGGCTGGATTCTGGAACTGGACCGTGGCCACGGCATTCCGTTTGAAGGCAACTACAGCCAATGGCTGGAGAACAAGGAAAAGCGCCTGGAGATGGAATCCAAGCAGGAAGCCTCTCACCAGAAAGCCATCAAGCAGGAACTGGAGTGGGTGCGCAGCAACGCGAAAGGGCGCCAGTCGAAGAGCAAGGCTCGTTTGGCCCGCTTTGAGGAGATGAGCTCCCAGGAATTCCAGAAGCGCAACGAAACCAACGAACTCTACATTCCGCCTGGTCCACGGCTGGGCAACAAGGTGATCGAGGTGGACGGCATCAGCAAGTCCTTCGGTGACCGACTGCTGTATGAGGACGTGTCCTTCAGCGTACCGCCCGGTGCCATCGTGGGTATTATCGGTGGTAACGGTGCTGGTAAATCCACCCTGTTCAAGATGATCGCCGGTTTCGACAAACCGGATTCTGGCGACATCACCGTCGGCGAAACCGTGGAACTGGCCTACGTGGACCAGATGCGCGATCTGGACGGCAGCAAAACCGTCTGGGAGGAACTTTCCGACGGCAACGACATCATCAAGGTCGGCAACTACGAAACGCCTTCGCGAGCCTACGTTGGCCGCTTCAACTTCAAGGGCAGCGACCAGCAGAAGCGGGTTGGCGATCTGTCCGGCGGTGAGCGCAACCGTCTGCACCTGGCCAAGCTTCTGAAACAGGGCGGCAACGTGTTGCTGCTGGACGAGCCGACCAACGATCTGGACGTGGAAACCCTCCGGGCCCTGGAAGAAGCCCTGCTGAATTTCCCGGGTTCTGCCCTGGTTATCTCGCACGACCGCTGGTTCCTCGACCGTGTAGCCAGCCACATCCTGGCGTTCGAGGATGATGGCGAGGTGGTGTACTTCGAAGGCAACTTCACCGAGTACGATGAAGACTTCAAGAAGCGCAAGGGTGATTCGGCGATGCAGCCGCAGCGCATGAAGTACAAGAAGCTGGCCTGATGGCGAAAACCAAAACCGCCTACGTCTGCACCGAATGCGGTGCAGACTATTCCAAGTGGCAGGGCCAGTGCACAGCCTGCCAGGCCTGGAACACCATCAGCGAAGTTCGCGGCGTCAGCAGCAATGCCAAAGGCGCCCGCGGCGCCCGCTTTGAGGGATTCGCCGGCAGCCTTTCGGAGGTTCAGAGCCTGGACGACGTCAGCCTGGCCGAGCAGCCCCGTATCAGCTCCGGCATGCAGGAGTTCGATCGAGTTCTGGGCGGCGGGCTCGTGGAGGGCTCAGCTGTTCTGATGGGCGGCCATCCGGGCGCCGGCAAGAGCACCCTTCTACTCCAGGCGGTCTGCCTTTTGGCTGCGACAGTCCCTGCCTTGTATGTCACCGGTGAGGAATCCCTGCAACAGGTGGCCATGCGCGCCAAACGCCTGGGGTTGCCCACCAAAGACCTGAAGATGCTGTCCGAAACCAGCGTCGAGCGCGTCATGCAGGTGGCCGAGGCAGAAAAGCCCCGGATTCTTGTGGTAGACAGTATTCAGGTGATGCACATGGCGGATATCGAGTCCGCCCCTGGTAGCGTCTCCCAAGTGCGGGAAAGCGCTGCCTACCTGACCCGCTTCGCCAAGCAGACTGGCACCATCCTGTTTCTGGTCGGCCATGTGACCAAAGACGGCAGCCTGGCAGGCCCTAAAGTCCTGGAACACATGATCGACTGTTCGATCCTGTTGGAAGGCTCCAGCGACAGCCGCTATCGAACTCTGCGCGGGATCAAGAACCGGTTTGGTGCGGTCAATGAGCTGGGCGTATTTGCCATGCTGGAGCAGGGCCTGAAGGAAGTGAAGAACCCCAGCGCGATCTTCCTGAACCGCGGCGAAGACGCCGCCCCGGGAAGCGTGGTGATGGTGGTCTGGGAAGGCACCCGCCCCATGCTGGTGGAAATCCAGGCACTGGTGGATATGGCCCAGGGCGGCTACCCAAGGCGTGTTGCCGTTGGCCTGGACCAGAACCGGCTGGCCATGCTTTTGGCCGTACTGCACCGCCATGGCGGCATGCACGTGTCCGATCAGGACGTGTTCGTAAACGTGGTGGGTGGCGTAAAGGTCAATGAAACCAGCGCCGACCTGGCCCTTCTGGCCGCTATCGTCTCCTCGTTCCGCGACCGGGCCCTGCCCCAGGATCTGGTGATCTTCGGAGAAGTGGGCCTCTCTGGTGAAATCCGCCCGGTGCCCAGTGGGCAGGAACGAATCTACGAAGCCGCAAAGCATGGCTTTACCCGGGCGCTGGTGCCGAAATCCAATGCCCCAAGGAAGGCCATTGAAGGCATGAAGGTTATTCCGGTGACCAAACTTAGTGATGCTCTTACTGCCCTGGAAGAGCTTTAAGCCTGCCATCCTCGGAGTGAACGGTCAGGTTGACTTCGGAGTTTCCAAAAACCGCTACGAGCACATCCATGTGCGCTTGTCCTCGGCCATCCTTGGCCTCCGACATTTTTGGAAACTCCGAAGTCAACCCGACCTGCGGGCAACGGTGCCAGAGTCCGGCTGCAAAAGATCTAATCAATGAGGTGGGCAAATTCTCTTTCGAGCATCGCCTGATCTCCCAGGTTCAGCTCCACAAGTCGTTTTAGGTGGGTAGCACTATCCAGGTCAATGTACTGGCATTTGAAACCCAGCCGATGCGGCTCCACGTGCCTAAGCTCTACCGCCATCACAATACCTGCCTCATGATCATTCAGGTGAATAATCACTTCGCAGGGCTGCTTTAACGGGACCTGCCAACCCTCCGGCCGCTTGACCAGAACACCTTTTAGCGAAATATCCAGCACCTCCGTCGTCCAGACGGATTCCTGGCAGTGGAGTTCACAGGGCGCATCGAATTCGATTCGGTGGAACCTGCGTTTTTCGGGGGTTTTAGCGGGCAACGGGTTACTCCTGTTAACCGGTCTTGTTTTACCTGACTATAGACCGGACAGGAGATTGCATCCAGAGGAGTTTTTGAGGGAGCTTCGGTTGTCGGATTACGGTGCGCATTGCGCGCCTAATCCGACCTACGGGACTCTCGAAAGGATATATCTCTGAGGTAAGACTCGGGCCGTGGTGGGGCCCTTTCCAAAAATGTCGGAGGCCAAGGATGGCCGAGGACAAGCGCACATGGGTGAGGCCGAGCGTTTATGAAGCGAAGCTTCATGCGACAGCCGAACGACAGCAATCTGTGATTGCTGGCTGGACCCCGGAGGGGTGCTCGTAGCGGTTTTTGGAAAGGGCCCCATCACGGCCCAGCCAACATGATCAGCAGGCTGGAAAAAACGAACTCTAATACTCAGCGATGATACTCGGGGCTAAGTTCCACCACGGCCTCGATGAACGCCTTGGCATGCTCCGGATCGACATCCGGCGTAATCCCGTGGCCAAGATTGAAGATATGGCCAGTACCGGAACCAAAGCGCCGGAGGATATCGGCCACTTCCTGGCGAATCCGCTCAGGTGGCGCATACAGCATTGCCGGATCCATATTGCCCTGAAGGGCCACCCGGTCACCAATGCGGGCCCGGGCATTGCCGATATCGGTGGTCCAGTCGAGGCCGACGGCATCGGCACCGGAATCGGCAATGGATTCCAACCACTGACCGCCGTTCTTGGTGAACAGAATCACCGGCACCCTGCGACCATCGTTCTCGCGAATCAGGCCGTCGACGATCTTCTTCATGTAGCGAAGGGAGAACTCCTCATAGGCCCAGCTGCTCAAAACGCCACCCCAGGTATCGAAAATCTGGACAGCCTGGGCACCAGCCTTGACCTGGCCGTTGAGGTAATCAATAACCGAATCCGCCAGATGGTCCAGCAAGCGGTGCATAACCTCCGGCTGGCCGTACATGAGCTTCTTGGCCTCCCGAAAATCCTTGGAGGAGCCACCCTCAATCATGTAAGTCGCCAGGGTCCACGGGCTGCCGGAGAAACCGATCAGGGGAACGCTGCCGTTCAGGGCTCCGCGAATGGTGGAAACCGCGTTCATCACGTAATCCAGATCCACCTCGGCGTTAATTTTGGGCAGCGCAGCGACATCCGCCTCGGAGCGGATCGTGTTCCGGAATTTCGGACCTTCGCCGGTTTCGAAGTACAAGCCGAGGCCCAATGCATCGGGAATGGTCAGAATATCTGAAAACAGGATGGCCGCATCCAGTGGGAAGCGCTCCAGGGGCTGGAGTGTGACTTCACAGGCCAGCGGCGTGTTCTTGCACAAGCTGAGAAAATCCCCCGCCTTGGCCCTGGTCGCACGGTACTCCGGCAGGTATCGCCCGGCCTGACGCATCATCCAGACCGGTGTGCGGTCCACGGGCTGGCGCATCAGGGCGCGCAGGAAACGATCATTCTTCAGCTCGGTCATAGAAAATCCAGCGTGTTCTGTACAAAGGGGAAAATCGGATGGAGGCCATAATACCCGGTTTGCGGGAATAAAAAAGGGCGGCTTTCGCTTAGGAAACCGCCCTTCTGATCAGGATCAATCCTGCAATCAGATATCCAGGTAATCCATGATACCTTCGGCAGCCTGACGGCCTTCCCAGATAGCGGTTACGACCAGATCCGAACCGCGGACCATGTCCCCGCCGGCAAAGATTTTCTCGTTGCTGGTCTGGAACATGAACTTGGACTCTTCCGGCGCGGTTACCCGGCCCGAATCGTCGGTGTTCACCTTCAGCTCATCGAACCAGTCGGCCGGGCTCGGGCGGAAACCGAAGGCGACCAGAACCGCGTCAGCAGGAATAACCTCCTCACTACCCGGGACTACTTCCGGACGGCGACGACCATTTTCATCAGGATCGCCCAGGCGAGTCTGAACCACCTTCACACCCTCAACCCGGTCTTCACCAATAATGGCGATGGGCTGACGATTGAAGAGGAACTTAACGCCCTCTTCCTTGGCATTGGCCACTTCACGGCGGGAACCCGGCATATTGGCTTCGTCCCGGCGGTAGGCACAGGTGACGCTCTCGGCCTGTTGACGGATTGAGGTGCGGTTACAGTCCATAGCCGTGTCACCACCGCCGAGAACAACAACCCGCTTACCTTTCATGTCGATGAAATCGGCTTCGTCTTTCTCAAAGCCGAGACGACGATTGACGTTGGAAACGAGGAACGGCAGTGCATCGTACACGCCCGGCAGGTTCTCACCCGGGAAGCCTCCCTTCATATAGGTGTAGGTTCCCATGCCCATGAAGACGGCGTCGTATTCGTCGATAATGTCCTGCAGTTGAACGTCCTTGCCCACCTCGGTGGACAGGCGGAATTCCACGCCCATCTCCTCGAACACCTTGCGGCGGCGGGTCATGACGGATTTTTCCAGCTTGAACTCTGGAATACCGAAGGTCAGCAGGCCGCCGATCTCCGGATAGATATCGAAAACAACCGGCTTGACGCCATTGCGAACCAGTACGTCGGCGCATCCCAGACCGGCAGGGCCTGCACCAATGACGGCAACCTTCTTGTCTGTCCACTTCACTGCGGACATATCCGGTTTCCAGCCCAGGGCAAAGGCGGTGTCGGTGATGTATTTCTCGACAGAGCCGATGGTAACCGCACCATAGCTGTCGTTCAGCGTACAGGCACCCTCACAGAGACGGTCCTGCGGACACACTCGACCGCAGACCTCCGGAAGGGAGTTGGTCTGATGACACAATTCGACGGCCCGCATGATATTGCCTTCGGAAACCAGCTTGAGCCAGTTCGGGATGTAATTGTGTACCGGGCACTTCCACTCGCAATAGGGGTTACCACACTCAAGACAACGGTGAGACTGGGACGCCGCACTATCTGCCGTGAAGGGGTGGTAGATTTCGCCAAATTCTTTCTTCCGCTTCTTGGCCGGGACCTTCTTGGGGTCGACCCGCCCTACTTCAACAAACTGGAAGTCGTTACTCAGTCGTTCTTTCATCTGGATGCTCTCATCAACTCAATTTCGACAAGGGCGGCAGCCAGGCCACTCGCCCCGAACCCTCTGCTTCTTATTCGGGGCGCGCCCGGGTGCTAGCCAGTAGACTGCGCAGGTTGGCAGCCTTGGGTTTCACCAGCCAGAAGCGGCCGATGTAGTCGTCGAAATTCTCAAGAATGTGCTCAGCCCACTCACTGCCGGTCTCGGAAATGTGCTCCCGAATCACGCCACGCAGATGATTGCGGTAGGACTCCATGTCTTCGCTGGAAATGCGTTGGATCTCGACCAACTCGTGGTTGTACTTGTCCACGAAGGTATTGTTGAGGTCCATGACGTAGGCAAAGCCACCGGTCATACCCGCACCGAAGTTGTGCCCGGTTGATCCGAGTACCGTCACCAGGCCGCCGGTCATGTATTCACAGCAGTGATCGCCAGCGCCTTCCACAACCGCGTGGGCGCCAGAATTACGAACCGCGAAACGCTCACCTGCAGTACCAGCAGCGAAGAGTTTGCCGCCCGTCGCGCCGTAGAGGCAGGTGTTACCGACGATGGACGTCTCCTGGGTCTTGAAGGCGCTACCGCGGGGCGGCTTCACGACCAGCTTGCCACCGGTCATACCTTTACCCACGTAGTCGTTGGCATCCCCTTCAAGGATCAGGTTGAGACCGCCCACGTTCCAGACACCAAAACTCTGGCCCGCGGTACCGGTTAGATCCAGGGTAATGGGCGCATCGACCATGCCCTGATTGCCATGCAGCTGAGCGATTTCGCCAGACAAACGGGCACCGATGGAGCGGTCACAGTTGGTGACCCGGTAGGACCAGGCGCCACCACTCTTTTCCTTGATGGCTGCAGCGGTATCCTGAACCATCTGTTCCGCCAGCTTGCCCTCGTCGAACGGATGGTTCCGCTCCACCTGGCAGGTCTGAGGCTTGTCCGCCGGAATATGGTCATTAGACAACAGGCGACTGAGATCCAGCTTCTTCTGGCGCTCGGTATCGCCCGGCAGGCGCTCCAGAAGGTCAACGCGACCAACCAGTTCTTCCAGGCTGCGCACGCCCAGCTTCGCCATCCACTCACGGGTTTCTTCAGCCACGAAACGGAAGAAGTTCATGGCCATTTCCACCGTGCCTTTGAAGTGCTCTTCACGGAGGTGATCATTCTGGGTAGCCACACCGGTCGCGCAGTTATTCAGGTGGCAGATTCGGAGGTATTTACAGCCCAGAGCCACCATCGGCGTGGTACCGAAACCGAAACTCTCCGCACCCAGGATCGCACCTTTCACCACATCCAGACCGGTCTTGATACCGCCATCGGTCTGCAGGCGAATCTTGCCACGCAGATCGTTGGCCCGCAGGGCCTGTTGGGTTTCAGTCAAACCGAGCTCCCAGGGAGAGCCCGCGTAGCGGATGGACGTCAGCGGGCTTGCCGCCGTGCCGCCATCGTAACCGGAGACGGTGATCAGGTCGGCGTAGGCCTTGGCAACACCAGCTGCGATAGTACCCACACCCGGCTCGGAAACCAGCTTCACTGACACCAGGGCCTGGGGATTGACCTGTTTGAGATCAAAAATCAGCTGGGCCAGATCCTCGATAGAGTAAATATCGTGATGCGGCGGCGGCGAAATCAAGGTCACGCCGGGCACGGAATAACGCAAACGTGCAATCAGATCATTGACCTTGCCACCGGGCAGCTGGCCACCCTCACCAGGCTTCGCGCCCTGAGCCACCTTGATCTGCATGACATCAGCGCTACGCAGATACTCAGCCGTCACGCCAAAACGTCCGGAAGCCACCTGCTTGATCTTTGACCGCTTCTCGGTGCCATAGCGGGCAGGATCTTCACCGCCCTCGCCAGAGTTTGAGCGACCACCCAGTGTATTCATGGCGACCGCCAGGGCCTCGTGGGCCTCTGGTGACAGCGCACCCAGGGACATGGCCGCGGAATCGAAGCGCGGGAAAATATTCTCGACCGGCTCAACTTCCGAGAGATCAATCGGTTTGAGGTCCTTGCGGAAGCCAAGGAGATCACGCAGGGTTGCCACCGGCCGTTCATTGACCAGACCGGCGTATTCCTTGTAGTGGCCGTAGTCGCCACTGGTTACTGCTTCTTGCAGCTTTCCGACGACATCCGGGTTGAAAGCGTGGTACTCCTGGCCGTGGACATACTTCAGCAAGCCACCCTGGACAATCGGCTTGCGCGGCTTCCAGGCCACAGAAGCAAGTTGCTCCTGGTCCTGCTGGAAGTCGTAGAAGCCAGCCCCCTGGATCCGGCTCGGCACACCTTTGAAACACAGGTCAACGACGTCGTCAGCCAGCCCGATCGCCTCGAACAGCTGGGCGCCCCGGTAGGAGGTGATCGTCGAGATCCCCATTTTGGAGAGGATCTTCAGCAGCCCCTTGTTGATGCCCTTCCGGTAGTTGTTCTTGGCGTCAATCGGATCCATCAGCAATTCGCCGGTGCGGATCAGATCGTTCAGGACCTGGTACGCGAGGTAAGGATACACCGCTGTCGCGCCAAAACCGAAAAGCACCGCAAAATGGTGGGGATCACGAGCCCAACCGGTTTCAACAATGATGTTGGAATCGCAGCGCAGCCCTTTCTGGACCAAGTGATGGTGAACGGCACCGGTTGCCATCAGGGCGTTGACCGGCAGCTCTCCTTCCTTCAAATCCTTGTCTGTGAGGATCAGAAGCACCTTTCCATTCCGGACAGCCTGTTCCGCCTCCTCACAAACCTGTCGAATCGCCTGCTCCAGACCCTGCTCCGGGCGGTAGCTCATGGAGATACGCGCCACCTCGAACCCGGGGCGCTCGTTGTTGGCGATCTTCAGGAACTTGGCCGGAGAAAGTACCGGCGTGGTCAGGATGATTCGATCCGCGTGATCGGCGGTTTCCTCGAACACGTTACGCTCGGCACCCAGACAGGTCTCCAGAGACATAACGATTGCCTCACGCAGGGGGTCGATCGCCGGGTTGGTCACCTGGGCGAACTTCTGCCGGAAATAATCCGCTACGTGGCGCACTTTGCTGGAGAGCACGGCCATCGGGGTATCGTCACCCATGGACCCAACCGCTTCCTGGCCGTTCTCTGCCAGCGGACGCAAGACCTGGTCACGCTCTTCGAAGGAGACCATGAACATTTTTTGATGCACCAGAAGCTCGTCGGAGTCCATCAGCCTGAAGTCAGGTGTGTCCTGATTCAGGGTGGTTTCCACGCGCAAGGCGTTCTCGCGCAGCCAGCGCTTGTAGGGCTGCGCGGTCTTCAGGCGCTGGTCAATGTCTTTGGTATGCAGGACTTCACCAGATTCAGTGTCGATAGCCAGCATCTGCCCCGGCCCGACACGGCCTTTGGCAACCACGTCGTCGGGCTGGTACCCGTAGGTACCGATCTCTGAAGCCAGCGTGATGAAGTCATCTTTGGTAATAACCCACCGGGCGGGACGCAGCCCGTTTCGGTCGAGCATACAGACCGCATAACGACCGTCCGACATCACCAGACCTGCGGGACCATCCCAGGGCTCCATGTGCATGGAGTTGTACTCATAGAACGCCCGCAACTCGGAATCCATGCTGTCGACATTCTGCCAGGCCGGCGGAATCATCATGCGAACGGCACGGAAAAGGTCTACACCACCGGCAAGCAGGACTTCCAGCATGTTGTCCATGCTCGAGGAGTCGGAACCAGTGAGATTGACCAGTGGCTGAAGGGTCTGCAGATCGGGCAGTTCCGGGGAGCTGAATTTGGCGGCCCGAGCGATGGCCCAGTTGCGGTTGCCGTCGATGGTGTTGATCTCACCATTATGAGCCAGATACCGGAACGGCTGTGCCAGCGGCCACCGGGGCATGGTGTTAGTGGAGAACCGCTGGTGGAATACACAGATAGCGGTCTCAAGATCCGGATCACCGAGATCCTTGTAGAAGTTGGCCAGGTCCGCCGGCATCATGAGGCCCTTATAGGCCAGAGTACGGTGAGACAGGCTACAGATATAGAATTCCGGATCTTCGGCCATGTCGCTTTCAGCATGCCGGCGACCCACGAACAGACTGATTGCAAAGTCACGCTCTTCCTTGCCGGCTGGCACCACGAAAACCTGCTCAATACGGGGCAGGCAATCCAGCGCCATCGGGCCCAGGCAGCTGTCATCCACCGGCACTTCACGCCAGCCAAGTATTTCCAGACCCTGTTCGGTCAGCCGTTTTTCAATTGCTGTACGACCGGCGGCAGCCTTGTTCTCGTCGGGGTTAAGGAAAACTTGACCCACGGCAAAGAGGTCGCCTGGCTCCTTGCCAAACGCCGCCTTGGCAGCTTTCTTTAGAAAGCCATCCGGGCTCTGGATCAGCAGGCCACAACCATCGCCGGTCTTTCCGTCTGCAGCGATACCACCTCGGTGGGTCATGCAGGTCAGAGACTCGATGGCAGTTTGCAACAACTTATGACTGGCCTCGCCCTTCATATGGGCAATCAGACCGAATCCACAGTTGTCCCTGAATTCATCGGGATGATACAAACCTGTCATCATAAGCGTTCTCTCACGTAGAAATGCTTTTCAATCAAAGAGTTAATGGGCGCACGGCCATACAACCACCCTTTGACACTGAAAATGGGGGCTGGCTATTTTACACACGTAGAAATACGTACTCAAATCGGCGTGAAGTTATTGTGGGAAGCCGAAACCGGAATTACCAATCGACATGGTTACGGAACAACAAGTTAGCGCCGAAAAGAACGGCGCTATAAATTGTCGACTGGACGCACCCAGGGCGACCGGGAAGCCAGCTCTTCCGGCAAACCAGACGCTGCGGCGTTCGCCGCCTCCCGGGTAGGGAACTCACCATAGAATACCATAAACCATGGCTGGCCCTGCCTTTCCCCTCGGGTATACACCAGATCACCAAGCTCTGGATAGCTGGATATGACATTTAATGCGGTCTGCTCCAGGTTGCCGGCAACCAGCTGTATGGTCCAGCCTCCTCGCGCCCGAATTTTGTCGATGGCTGCAAAATACTGCGGATCGGCAGGAACGAAGTCCGGCGCGGCTTCTGGCTCTGGCTCTGGCTCTGGCTCTGGCTCTGGCTCTGGCTCTGGCTGGACAGGATCGGGCTCGGTTACCGACTCGGTCAACAGGGGCTCAGCCGCCACGATTGGCTCATCGGAGACGGGCTCGGATTCCTCCGTTTCCGGGCCAATGGTAATGCTCTTTCGCACCGGCTCCGGCGCTTTCACGACCTCCTCGGCAACCGACTCATCGTACTGGCGCGACACGAACCACCACGAGCCCGCGAGCAGAACCAGAGCGAACCCCGGCCAGAGAAGCTTTTTCCAGGGCAATGCCCGAGAGCGGGCACTGCTTGGCGCAGATACCATATCCAACCAGACGCCTGGCGTTACCCGCTTAAGCCTCGAAAAACTACCCTGGCTCAAGGCATGAATTTTCGAAACCCGCGCCGGACTGAGAAGCTCGGCCGTCTTACCACCAGCTGCATGAACTCTTGGCTCAAGGTAAGCCACAATTTCGTCTTTTGTCAGTGGGCGGAGATGAATCTGGTGCACGCTGGTGCTTGAATTATCCAGGCCCAGCATCTGCACCAGGTTATCGGTACCCGCAAACACCGGAACCGCAGAAGACCCGCGTTCTGAAGCCAGATAAGCAGACAAAATCAGTCTGAGCAACTCCGTCGGCGCTCTATCCGCATCGTCAATCAAAAGGACCATGCGCTGCCCCTTGCGAACCCTGGACTCCGACCATCTGAAGAACTGATAAACCAGGTCTCGCGGGCTGTCTTCCTGGCCGAGACTGGAGCGGGTGACGGCTTTCAGGTCCCGGGCAAGCGCCTGAGCGCTGGTCAACGCTGCAGCCGGTATCCGGTGAAAATCAAGCCTGGACGACTCGCTGCGGACCAGCTCCGCCAGTATCCGGGTTTTGCCCGCACCCGCAGCACCGGTCAACAGCAGAGCCATATCACCAAAGCCGCAAAGATGGCGCAATGCCTCCAGGGCGTGATGACGCATGGCGTCCGGGAAAAACGGTGTTTCCATTTCCAGGGGGTTGGCACGGAGGCTGTAGCGTTGTTGCAGCCTTGGAAACAGGCCGCCGCCATCAAGACTGTTCAAGCTTTCTTCAGTCACGGGTCTTCCTTGGTCGCTGGTCCGTTACCAAATTATTGAAGCCTTCGGGCCGACATCATGTTGAGCTGCAAAAACGGGCAAACGTGAGTGCCAGGTTTTCAGGCTTTGCCTGGGACGTGACGACGGCATCGCCAACCGATCGGAGCAGCACCAGCCTGAGCAGGCCATCCACGTTTTTCTTATCGACAGCCATCAAGCTCATAAAGTCGTCTGCGGTCATTCCGATCGGAGGTTTATCCGGCAATCCGGCCCGCAGGATAAGTCGGTTAATCCGGACGCAATCGTCACGGCTGATCATACCTTCAAGCGCAGACAATTCGGCAGCCATGAGCATGCCAGTGCCTACTGCCTCTCCGTGGAGCCAGTTGCCGTAACCGGCAAAGGTTTCGATCGCATGTCCAAAGGTGTGACCAAGATTCAGTATCGCCCTCAGACCTCCCTCGCGCTCGTCCAGAGCTACAACCTCAGCCTTGCAAGCACAGGAGCGGAAGATAGCTTCTGCCAGTGCCTCCGGATCAAGGCTGACCAGAGAATCCATGTGATCTTCAAGCCAGGCAAGAAAGTCCTCGTCACGAATCAGCCCATATTTGATTACTTCTGCGAGGCCCGCTGACACTTCCCGGGGAGGCAGAGTCTGCAGGCTTGTGGTGTCTATCAACACGGCCTGCGGCTGATGAAAAGCACCAATCATGTTCTTGCCAAGGGGGTGGTTGATACCTGTTTTACCACCAACAGAAGAATCTACCTGGGAAAGCAGAGTTGTTGGAATCTGGATGAATGGAACACCACGCTGGTAGCAAGCTGCGGCAAAACCGGCCATATCACCAACGACGCCTCCACCAAGCGCAACCAGAGTGGTTTTCCGGGTATGCCGCTGCTCAAGCAGACCATCAAAGATCATATTAAGGGTCTGCCAGTCCTTGAACTTCTCGCCATCGGGAAGCACGACGGTATCGACCCGCTTCCCGGGAAAACAGGCGTTCGCTCGATCAAGATAGAGCGGTGCAACCGTCTCGTTGGTAACGATCATGACCTGTGCACCGGAGACGTAGGGTGACAGATCCTGAGTGCCGAGAAGGTCCTGGCCGATAAAAATGGGATAGCTGCGTTCGCCGAGCTCCACCGAGAGTTCGCGATACCGATTAGACATGATTGCGACCTTCCTTCCTGACCTGCCTTTTATGACGGGGTGTTTTCGGGTTCAGCCGGTTAACCAGCTGGCGAACGACCAGCCTTGGGCTCTTCTTGTCGGTGAACATGATGATGTCTGCCAGACTGGAATACAGGGGATCCCGGATCGAGAACAGGTTCCGCAGAACCGCCTCAGGGTTATCGTTCTGGAGCAAAGGGCGATTTCGGTCCTTGCGTGTTCGCTCCACCTGCTGCTCTATCGAGGTCTTCAGATAGATCACCGTCGCATCCCTTTTAAGGATAGGATGGTTTTCCTCTCGCATGACCGCGCCGCCGCCCGTGGCCAGCACGGTATGATCCTCGTGGGATAACTCGTCCAGCATGGCCGTCTCCCGCAAACGGAAGCCATCCTCCCCCTCAACGTCGAAAATCCACGGGATATTGGCCCCGCATCGCTCTTCGATGATGCGATCAGAATCAAGAAAACGATAGCCGAGCTCTTTAGCGAGCATCCGGCCAATCGTGCTTTTCCCTGCTCCCATTGGGCCAACCAGGACAACGCGTTTCGGCAAAGACATAACTTCCGCTCAGTTTTGTTCAGGCGGGTGAGAATATCACAGGCCCCGGGATTGCATAAGTTCAGGACCGCCCCCGAGACTGTTTCAGGCACAAAAAAGCCGCCGGTTTTAAGCGGCGGCTTTTGAACTGCACCGATTAACGAAGCAGGTCGTTCTTGATGATCTTCGGCGTAATGAAGATCAACAACTCGCTGCGCTCATCAATATGCTCGGTACGCTTGAAAATACGCCCCAGGTAGGGAATATCTCCAAGGAACGGCGTCTTGGTAGTCTGAGTCGCCACTTCCGACTGGAAAATGCCGCCCAGAACAACCGTCTCACCATTGCCAACCAGAACTTGGGTGGTCACTTCATTGGTATTGATTGATGGAATACCAGCAGTCACCTCACCACGAGAGTCCTGGTTGACCACAAGATCCATGATGATCTTGTCATCAGGTGTAATCTGCGGTGTTACTTCCAGGGAGAGCACGGCCTCCTTAAAAGAAACGGATGTCGCGCCACTGGAGGAAGCTTCCTGATAAGGAATCTCTTCACCAGACTTGATCGACGCCGTCTGACGATCCGCAGTCACAACCCTGGGCTGGGAAACCACTTCCGCTTGACCATCACTCTCAAGGGCTGACAGCTCCAGATCTACCAGGAAATCGTCGCTGCCCCAGCCGATGGCGAAGGACGATGCACCCTCACCTGTCACTCCGAGGTCAACCGCCAAGGCGCCCGGGAAGGTGATGGTGTTGCTGTTTCCGGCAGCTGCGTCGCGCGCTTCCTGGAGAGATTGCTGCGAACCACCTACGGTAAATACATTATCTCCGCTCACATCGTAAGCAGCGCCACCCCAGCGGACACCGAGGTTCTCGGCAACGTTGGTTTGCGCACGCACAATACGGGCCTCAATAGAAACCTGCCGTACCGGAACGTCCCATGTCGATACCAGACGGCGAATTTCGTCAAGTTTCTCGGCCGTTTCACGAACGCTGATGGTGTTTGTACGCACATCCGAGGAGACAAAGCCGCGATCGGAAATCAGCTCTTCGTCTTCCTTGATCAACGCAACAATATCAGCAGCCTTGGCGTAATTAACCTGAATAATGTCGAGACGGACCGGTGCCAGTTCAGCGATTTGCTTGTTCGTTTCAAGCTCAAGCTTCTCGCGAGCCGCGATTTCATCGGCAGGCGCCACCAGCAATACGTTGCCAATCTGACGTTTATCGAGGCCTTTGGTCTTGAGAATCAGATCCAGGGCCTGATCCCAGGGAACATTCTGCAAGCGGAGAGTGATGCTGCCGCCGACAGTGTCACTTGCAACGAGGTTCAGACCGGTGAAGTCGGCAATCAACTGCAGGACCGACCGGACTTCAATATCCTGGAAGTTCAGGGACAACTTGTCACCGGTGTACGGGAACTTCTCTTCCCGGCGAGACTCCGCCTCTTCCTGACTCAGCTCCTCGACACTAACAGTAAACTGACTGCCGGACTGGTAAGCAATGTAGTCGTAATTACCCTCTGGGGTGATCTCGACCACGGCATTACCATCCTCAACAAACGTGTCGATACGGGTAACCGGGGTTGCGAAATCAGTCACGTCGAGCCGGCGACGCAGATTCGATGGGACTTCAAGCCCGTCCATCGTCAAGCGGATTTTGCCAGCACGCTCGGTCAGGTCCACCGGTGTGCTGGAGCTGCCCAGCTCGACAAGAACACGGCCTTCACCATCCTTGCCACGGCGAAAATCCACCCCAGCAAGGGCGTTGGAGGACATCGTGCCCGTAGCTGAGCTGCTTTGAGCCGAAGAAGAGGTGGACGTGGTAGCAACAGACCCGGCTTGCCCGCCAATCGTCATAACCAGGGAGTTGCCCGAGCGAACCGTTTCGTAAGGCACCAGCTCAACCAGATTGAAAATCAACCGTGTGCGATCCTTGGTTTCTACTACCGTCATACTCTGGGCGTTGCCTGAGCCGAGCGGAACGCTCCGGCTTTCAAGGCCACTGGTCGTGTCTCGAAGGTCAACCGCAATGCGAGCAGGACGCTCAATGGTATACCCAGAGGGTTCCGGTGGCGCCCCATCAAATTGCAGTGTGACTTCAAGCCGCTCGCCCGGTAGCGAGGAAAACGACACGTCTTCCAGCGTGACCGCGTTGGCCAGGCCGGATAACAACCCAAAAGCAATCACGCTGACGTATACATTGAGTTTTCTGAACATCGCTAGCCTCGACCCTAAACTTTTTTGTACGTGCATGTTTCTTTCAACTTTCATCCAGCCGCTCCTTAGCCTGCGCCCTCTTCCAGGGTCAGGGAGCGAGGACGCTCAACCCAGCCACCCCGGCCATTGGGAACGATTTCAATAAGCTCGACACGGGTTTCACTGACGCCCACAATGCGACCGTAGTTCTGCCCCATGTAATTTCCGGTACGGACCCTGTGAATTCCACCGGTATCGTCTTCGATAAGGGCGAAAAGGTTACCCGATGCCCCCTGAAGCGTACCGACCATTTCAAGCGTTTTCAGATCAAAGTTCTCGAGAACTTCCCTCGGCCGATCCAGATCCGGCTCAACATCACTGATCGGCTGCTCGTCAACCATAGTGAGCTGTACGTCGATAGGCGGCTCGAATGGCGCCCGCCGGTCTGCCGCGGAGTAACTGAATGCCTCGTAAGCTTTGAACTCCGGCAAAGGCTCAACATACCCTCTCGGTTTTGCCCTGGTCTCGGCCATGAATTGATCAAGATCTGAAAATCCGCTGCCCTGGGAGCAGGCTGTCAGGAGCGACACCAGACAAACACCCAGCCAGGCTTTTACCGCATGCTTTCCTGTCATGCTCATTCTCCAGCCCGGTAGCGGTAAGTACGAGCTACAACCTGCATATCAAGCCGTTCTCCGTCTCCGCCAGTTGGTTTTATGGTCAAGTCGTGCAGTGTCACGATCCGAGGAAGGCTCGCCACACTGCTGACAAAAGATGCCAGCTCGTGGTAGGAACCAGACACCCGGATGTTGATTGGAAGCTCGGAATAGAAATCCCGCCGCTGCTCCGGCTGCAGCTTCACTTCCTGAAGCGCAAGGCCATTACCCAGGGCGGTATTCGTAATGTCTTCCAATAAACCCGGCACTTCGGTCTCACTCGGAAGCTGCCTTACCAGGGCACCAAAGGTTTCTTCCATTTCAGCCATCTGGGCCTTGAAGACCTCAAGATTTGCCACCTGGTAGGCCTTTTCTTCATAGGTCTTGCGCAAATCCTGCTCAGTACGCTCTACACGCTCAAGCTGAGCGTACTGATCCTTGATAAAGAACCAGTAACCGCCGCCAGCGATGAGCCCGAAGATAATCAGGATCACGATGAACTTAATGGGCGCAGGCCATATACCCGCGTTATTGACATCAAGGTCGTTGATATCAAATTCATTGAGACTTTTCAGAGAGTCCGCGAGGCTCATTACTTATCCTCCCCTTCGGGCTCGGGCGTTTTCTGTTTAACCGACAGATTGAACTGGCTGTAACCGGCCCGGCGACTGTCAGCAGCTGACACATTGGAGAGGTTGGGATCGGTAAACCATTCGGACTCCTCAAACTGCCGCATAAGAGTAGAAACCCGGCTATTAGACTCAGCCATCCCAACGATATCGACGCGCTCACCAGTTCGCTTGAGGTCTGTATAGAACAGGCCATCAGGCAAAGTTCTTACCAACTCATCAAACACGCGCACGATAACGGGGCGTTTCCCCTGGAGATCCTGAATGACCTGCATCCTGGCAAGAAGCTCATCCCGCTTGCGCTTGAGGTTCTCAATTTCCTTGATCTGCTGGTCAAGCTTTTTAGTGGCAGTTTCGATATAGGCGTTCCGGGATTGCTGGTACGCAATCCGGCTGTCCATATCGGTCTTCCAGAGGAAAACCAAACCACCAGCGATGATCGCGGCGCCAAGGATCATAACCACAAACTGTTTCTGTTTCTCGGCACGAAGTTCCTCGCGCCACGGTCGAAGGTTAATTTTTGCCATCAGTCGAAGCTCCTCATTGCCAGGCCGCAGGCAATCATCAGAGACGGCGCATCGTTACTAAGTGCCGATGCGTTGACCCGTGACCCGACCGCCATGTCTGCAAAAGGATTCGCGACCATAGTCGGTGTTCCCGTTTTTTCTTCGACCATTTCCGTCAGCCCCTGAATCGAGGCAGTACCACCTGCCAAGACCACATAGTCGACTGCATTGTACTGACTGGCACCAAAGAAGAACTGAAGCGCTCGGGCCACTTGCTGCACCACGGCCTCGCGAAACGGGGTCAGCACTTCGGATTCGTAGTCATCGGGCAGTCCGCCCTGCTTTTTGGCAAGTCCAGCTTCTTCCAGAGACAGACCATAACGACGCTGAATCTCCTCGGTCAGTTGCTTGCCGCCAAAGATTTGTTCACGGGTGTATACAGTCTTGCCACCAGCCAACACGCTCAGCGTGGTCATGGTCGCACCGATGTCCACAATTGCCACCACCAGCTCTTCACCCTGCGAGTCCAATTGAGGCTCAATCAATGCATAGGCGCGTTCAAGGGCATAGGCCTCAACATCAACCACCTTGGTGGTGAGTGAAGCAATCTCGAGTGCATCTTCCCGAATGTCGACATTTTCCTTTCGGCATGCTGCCAGAAGCACATCTACCTGATCGGGATTACTTTCGGAAGGTCCCTGAACTTCGAAATCAATGGCCACTTCATCCAGCGGGTATGGAATATACTGATCGGCCTCGAGGGCAATCTGATCTTCCATCTCGAATTCGTTGAGGCCACCGTCCATCTGGATGACCTTGGTGATAACTGCAGAGCCTGATACCGCCACGGCAACCTGCTTGACGCCGGAACGGGACTTGGAAGCCACGCGCTTCATAACTTCGCCCACGGCTTCCACGTCGGTAATGTTCTTTTCCACCACGGCATTGGCCGGCAATGGCTCAACCGCGTAGCTCTCGACCTTATACCGGTCGCCCTGCTTCGACAGCTCCAGAAGTTTGACCGAGCTGGAGCTTATATCCACGCCCAGCACTGCACTGGATTTCTTTCCTAATCCAAACACGCGCTCACCCTATACCTGGTTAGATGCACCCGGTTACGTAACTTATGTGTTTTTTATTTAAGAGAATTTCTTCACCATTCCGTCTACAATGCCTGTTCTTCTTTAATTGAGAACCATTGCGACGGTGAAGCGACTCTTCCTTCCTAAAGCAATTTCTCAAATGATAGACCTATATCCAACAGTTGTCAGAAAAAAATGTCTCATTTGTTGCGCACATCTCGCCTTTTTGCCTGGTTGTTTCTTACCGGACTGAGTGTCGCCGTTATCGTAACCTCAGGCTTTTATCTTTACCTTCGCCCTGGCCTTCCGCCGGTACATCAGCTTCTGGACATCAAGCTTCAGACGCCATTAAGGGTCTATAGCAAAGACAACAGATTAATAGCAGAATTCGGTGAAAAGAGAAGGGCACCCATCACAATCGAACAGATCCCAACAATTCAGTTACAAGCCTTTATGGCCGCTGAAGACGCGCGTTTTTATGAGCACTTTGGGGTCGACATCAAAGGCCTGGCGCGGGCTGCCATCGAACTGGTCTCAACCGGCGAGATCCAGTCCGGGGGCAGCACCATCACAATGCAGGTTGCAAAAAATTACTTTTTGTCACGGGACAGAACCTTTATCCGGAAGTTCAACGAGATACTTCTGGCTCTTCAGATTGAACGTGAACTGGACAAAAACCGCATTCTCGAGCTCTACCTGAACAAGATCTATCTGGGCAATCGGGCCTATGGCATAGCGGCAGCTGCACAGGTTTATTACAACAAGCCGGTATCCGAGCTGTCACTGGCCCAGATGGCTATGCTGGCCGGCCTACCCAAGGCGCCCTCGGCATTCAACCCGCTGGCCAACCCGGACCGTGCGATGATTCGCCGGAACTGGATCCTCGGGCGCATGAGAGACCTGGGGTACATCACTCCGGACGCCCATGAACTTGCCGTTTCTGCCCCCATCACCGCCAGCTATAACAGCACGGAAACGGAAGTCGACGCCGACTATGTTGCTGAAATGGCACGATCTGAAATGGTTCGGCGGTTTGGCGAAGACGCCTACACCGATGGCTATACCGTCACTCTGACGGTTGACGGCGAAAAGCAACAGGTTGCCACCGAAGCGCTCAGGAACGGCCTGAAAGCCTATGATCGACGCCACGGTTTTCGCGGTCCCATCGGGCAGATCGACGAGGACACTCTCGCCACGAGCGAATTATCCGACGTCATCCTGAATTACCCCAGGGTCGAGTCCTTGCTACCGGCAATCGTCGAGGAGGTTGACGACGAATCGGGCGAAGCACGTGTTTACGCACGCGTCGTCGGCCCCGCCATTATGCCGTTCGAAACCATGACCTGGGCGAGGCGCTACAAAACTGAAAATCTGACAGGACCAGAACCCGAGAAACCTTCAGATGTTGTTTCGCCCGGCGACGTTGTCTATGTGCGCGCCCAGGGGCCAGCCCAGGCTTCCCCAGAAGTTGATGCCGACGAAAGCAGTCCGCAGGGTGACGATCCGGAGCAGCCTACTGCTGCGACCGTGGCACTTGCCCAGATTCCTAGGGTAGAAGGCGCACTGATTTCACTGGAAGCCAAAACCGGTGCCATACAGGCACTGGCAGGGGGCTACAGCTTCGGTCAAAGCAAATACAACCGGGCCATTCAGGCGCGCAGGCAACCGGGCTCGACTTTCAAGCCGTTCCTCTACCTGAGCGCCCTTGAAAGCGGCATGACGCCGGCCACTATTTATAACGATGCACCCATCGTGTTCGACGACTCCGAACTGGAGACCGCATGGCGGCCGCAGAACTCCTCCGGACAGTTTTATGGCCCGACCCGGCTTCGCGAAGCGCTGTATCGCTCACGAAACCTGGTTTCTATCAGGCTCCTGCGAGACTTGGGTATTGAAAAAACGCTCAATTACCTCGCACAACTGGAAATCCCTACCGAAAACATGCCCGACAACCTGTCATTGTCGCTCGGCAGCGGCCAGTTGACTCCAATGGAACTGGCCAGAGGCATGGCTGTAATCGCTAACGGCGGTTATGACGTTGAACCTTACCTGATCGAGACGATCAGCGACTTCAACGGCGAGATCATCTACCAGGCCCCGAAAACCATTCTGTGCGATGAAAACTGCAATGAGATTGCAGAACAAGCGATCCCGGAAACGGACGAAAGCGACGCCGCTACGCCGGCAAATGCATCGCAAGACAACAGAGAGCCGCCGGAGGTTCGCGTGATGCCCAGACTGGCGGACGAGCGCGCCGTCTTCATTCTGCACTCGATGATGCAGGATGTAATTCGCCGAGGTACTGGCCGGCGGGCGCTGGCTCTGGGCCGGGACGACATCGCTGGCAAGACCGGCACCACCAACGAGCAGAAGGACACCTGGTTCGCCGGTTTCAATCACGATATTGCCACGACAACCTGGGTTGGATTCGACCAGCCGGCACCGCTTGGCAGGCGTGAATTCGGCGCCAGCACTGCGCTACCAATCTGGCTGGACTACATGGAGGTTGCACTCGAAGGGGCGCCCTCTTCCCTGATGCCCCGCCCGAACGGAATCGTGAATATCCGTATCAATCCCGAGACTGGACAGCGCGCCAGACCTGGCGAGGACGGTGTCTTTGAGGTCTTCCGGGAAGAGGACGCACCACCCCCGCTGACGTCAGACACCGACGGTGATCGTAACGGAGGCTCTGAGGAAGACGATCTGTCACGCCGAATCTTCTGATACGCGAAGCGGGCACAAAAAAACCGGCGGGATCACCGCCGGTTTTTCTATTATCCAGAGGAACAGATCAGATAATGTCGTCCATGGATTTGAGCGGGTAGTGCGCAGGGTATGCATTTCGGGCAACCCCGGAATCTACAGCAGCGCGAGCAACGGCTGCGGGCACCACTTCAAGCAAGCGTACATCCATCGGCTTGGGAATGATGTACTCTTTTCCGAACTCAAAGCTATCCACGCCATAGGCCTCACAGATTTCCTGAGGCACCGGCTCTTTTGCCAGCTCACGAATCGCATTGACAGCCGCCACCTTCATCTCCTCATTGATGGCAGTTGCACGAACGTCCAACGCGCCACGGAAAATGAACGGGAAGCCTAATACGTTGTTAACCTGGTTCGGATAATCGGACCGGCCTGTAGCCATGATCAGATCATCGCGGGTTGCCAGGGCAACTTCCGGACTGATTTCCGGATCAGGGTTGGAGCAGGCAAACACGATAGGCTTCGGAGCCATTTTCTTGAGCTGGTCAGCAGTCAGCAGATCCGGGCCAGACAGGCCAAGAAATACATCAGCACCATCAATAGCGTCATCCAGAGTACGCCTGTCAGTATCGTTGGCAAACATCGCCTTGTACTGATTCAGATCATCACGACCAGAGTGGATCACACCCTTGCGGTCGAGCATGAAGATGTTCTCAGAGCGAATACCGCAGCTGATCAGCAACTTCATGCAGGCAATAGCGGCAGCACCGGCACCCAGGCACACCACCTTCGCCTCTTCAATTTTTTTACCCTGCAGCTCAAGGGCATTGATCATGCCGGCTGCAGTTACGATAGCAGTACCATGTTGATCGTCGTGGAAGATCGGCACGTTGCACTTCTCGATAAGCGCGCGTTCAACCTCAAAACACTCAGGCGCCTTGATGTCTTCCAGATTGATGCCACCAAAGGTGTCTGCAATCCGCTCAACTGTTTCAATAAACGCCTGCGGGCTTTCGGAATTGACCTCGATATCGAAAACATCAATTCCGGCAAAGCGCTTGAACAGTACGCCCTTGCCTTCCATAACCGGCTTGCTTGCCAGCGGACCCAGGTTACCCAGACCAAGAATCGCAGAACCGTCGGAGATAACAGCCACCAGGTTGCCCTTGGCGGTGTACTTGTATGCGTTCTCCGGGTCCTTTGCGATCTCGCGGACCGGTTCGGCAACCCCGGGGCTATACGCCAGGGAAAGGTCGCGGGAAGTCTTGGTTGGCTTGGTGATTTCAACACTCAGCTTACCAGGCCGCGGCTTGGCGTGATATTCAAGGGCTGCTTCTTTCAGATCTTGAGACATTGCCACTGTTCCGTTTGTCACGTTTAAAGGTAATGAACCGCTGGAGCCAGGGAACCTCCCCATCCAGCGGAGCGCGCCATTATGGCCCGCCAGACCCGAAACGACAAGTGGCCCATGAACATTTTGTGAACAGTCAATAGTGCTAATTGCGTATGTATACAATGAATACAGTCTGATCTTCGGGCACAAAAAAAGCGCCCGAAGGCGCTTTCTTTTACATCCAGTGCGATCAGTCTTTCTTGCCGCCGATGCGGCCACCGAAACGCTTCTGGAAACGGTCGATACGACCACCGGTATCCATAACTTTCTGCTTGCCAGTATAGAAAGGGTGGCACTGGGAACATACGTCCAGCTGCAGATCATGGGTGTAGGTAGAGCGAGTCTTGAACGTGTTACCGCAGGAACAGGTAGCGGTAATCTCTTCGTACTTGGGGTGGATACCTTCTTTCATGGTGAACCTCGTTAGGTCATGCCGCTACCTGATCGCGGGGCATCTTGATTACCCAGGCGCCAGGCACCGCACGTTTGAATCAATTGAGAAGACGGGGCACAATCATGCCCAGCCGGAAACAGACCGCGAATCTTACTTGCAATTAGTGTCGCAGGCAAGCACCACCCTGACTTCCGGACCCGCCCATTCCGGATTTCGCGGCTGAGTGCCGACTGAAACAGGATAAGGAAAAACCGTGACACCTCTCATCCAGTGGAGCGCTCAGTGCCATTGATTGCACGCATCGCCCTGAATCGTCCTCTGCGTCGACTCTTTGATTACATTATTCCAGAAGACCTTGAGTTGACGCCGGGCCAGAGAGTGCGAATCCCCTTTGGCCGACAGCAGGCAACGGGCCTGGTTGTAGAGGTGGGGGTTGAACCGCCCCCTGGCATAAAGCTCAAGCCGCTGTCCTCGGCAATCGAGGAGTGGCCGGCATTACCGCAAGAAACGTTCAAACTTCTCAGCTGGGCGAGCGACTATTATCAGCACCCCTTGGGCGAATGCCTGTTCACCGCCCTGCCCCCCGCCCTCAGGCGGGGGCGAATCGCCGAAGAGAAAGCGGAGCAGTGGTGGCATACACGTGACCATACTGCGACCTTGCCTGCAAAAGCCCATAAACAGAAGGCGCTTTTCGATTGGCTACGCCAACACCCGAGGGGTGCCCCGACAAAGGATATCCTGCAGGCCGGTTTCTCCCGGGCGCAACTCAATGCACTACGCGAGAAGCAGCTGATTGAGCCGATTTTGCCGCCCCGGCCGAATTCACTTGAACAAGATTCTGAGCTTGATGCTCGAAGACCCGAACTGTCCGCGGCCCAGGCTTCAGCCGCAGAAGAGCTGGCTGTTCCCGATGAAGGGTTTGGCGTCTCACTCTTATACGGCATCACCGGCAGCGGAAAAACCGAGATCTACCTGCACTATTTAAAGGAACACCTCAACGCCCGGGACCAGGCCCTGGTGCTGGTTCCGGAGATCAATCTTACCCCGCAAACGGTTGCTCGATTCCAACACTACTTCGGCAGCCGAATTGTCGTATGGCACTCGGCCCTCAACGACGGTGAGCGCCTGACAACCTGGCTGAAGGTCCGCAACGGTGAGCCGGTTATCCTGGTAGGCACCCGATCGGCGGTTTTGCTGCCCTTCACTAATCTGCGCACAATCATTGTCGATGAGGAGCATGACAGTTCGTACAAACAGGGTGAAGGTTTCCGTTATTCCGGTCGCGACCTGGCAGTCTATCGAGCCCACCAGAACAACTGCCCCATCATCCTCGGATCGGCGACTCCGTCACTGGAATCCGTGCATA
Organism: Marinobacter sp. CH_CUG1437-1; assembly: GCF_037029655.1. Lineage (NCBI taxonomy): Bacteria > Pseudomonadati > Pseudomonadota > Gammaproteobacteria > Pseudomonadales > Marinobacteraceae > Marinobacter > Marinobacter sp. CH_CUG1437-1. Next base: position 74,554 of record NZ_JAYMEW010000007.1, read on the forward strand.
ACGCGGAGCAGTCCAAATATCATCTGGTGAGGCTTGAGGAACGGGCCGGCAATGCGGCGCCACCCGACATCAGTCTGCTGGACATTCGAAGCCGCCCCCTGGAGGGCGGCCTGTCCCGCCCTGCTCTGACCGCCATAGAGCAGACCCTTACAAAAGGCGAGCAGGCGCTGGTCTTTGTCAATCGACGGGGCTTTGCCCCGGTGATGATGTGCTTCGACTGCGGCCACATGGTCGAGTGCCCGCGGTGCGATACCCGCCTGACCTACCACCGCCGGGACCGGGCCATGCGATGCCACCACTGCGACTACCAAACGGCTGCCACAGAACACTGCCCGAAATGCCACAGCGATGCCTTCAAACCTGTCGGCCAGGGCACAGAAAGGACCGAAGACATACTCGCCAGCGCTTTCCCGAACACTCCTGTGGTACGGGTGGATCGCGACAGCACTCAGCGCAAAGGCAGCATTCAGGGCATTCTGAAACAGGTGAACAGCGGTAAACCCTGCGTGCTCGTCGGTACCCAGATGCTGGCCAAAGGACACGACTTCCCGAACGTCACACTCGTGGTAGTAATCAACGCCGACGGCGGACTTTTCAGCGTGGATTTTCGCGCACCCGAACAGCTAATTCAGACCCTTTTGCAAGTCAGCGGCCGCGCCGGCCGCGGCACAAAGCCCGGCAAAGTCCTGGTACAAACCTGCCACAGCGACCACCCCTTACTGAGGACGCTTTGCGAGGGCCGGTATCTCGATATCGCCGACCAACTCCTGAAAGAGCGGGAAGAAGGTCAGTTTCCGCCGTTCCGGGCTATGGCTATCTTCAGGGCAGAAGCCGATAGCATGGAGAAGAGCCTTCAGGTACTGGACACAATAAAGCCCCTCACCAACGCTGCAGGCATCGAAACCTGGGGACCACTGCCCGCCATGATTGCCCGGCGTGCCGACAAGCACCGCGCCCAGCTTGTCCTCAACGCCCGAAACAGGAAAAAGCTGAATCAATTGTTAACCGGAATCTGCCAGGAGTTGGACCAGAGAAAGCTACCTGCCGGCACAAAATGGATGATTGATGTTGATCCTCAGGAAACCGGCTAGTTTGCGACGCAACCCTCCCCCATTTCACAGTTTTTTACACAAAACCGGGTTCTGTTAATTTGCATTCGCATACCCTGTGCTAAGATCCGATTCATCTATTAAAGAATTTTTAATTGCAGAAGTCATATATGCGGTTCTCGTGCGGGAAACCCGCTTTATGGATAGCTTTATACAACCAAATGGAAAAATGGAGATTGGAAATGTCAGGGAAATTCCTTGCGCGCGCGTCAGCAATTTCGCTAACGCTTCTTCTCGCAGCCTGTGGTGGCGATGACAACTCAGCGCCCTTAGCAGGTAGTGGCGGGGGTGGAGGCGGCACATCACCTTCAACTGGTGGCGACTCCTCTGGTGATACAGAGCAGCAGGTAACTTTGGAGCTCGGCACAGGGAGCGGCTCCTCGTTTCAGTCTGGACAAATGAACGTATCAACAACTTCACTTTCTGCAGGCGGCTCGACTCGCCTGGAATTCAATGTGGTCAACGCGAGTGCTGGCAATAGCATTTTCAATGCCACTGAGACCTCAGTTAGCATTACCTCCTTGTGTCAAAGCGCGAATTTTGACAGCTCTGTCACAACATCCTCAGGGTCCTTTACCACGACTTATGAGGCTGGTTGCGCCGGCGATGACACAATCACGGCCAGATTACCAAACGGAGCAATAGCGATTGCCAACATCACTGTTGCAGCGCCAGAAGTGGGCGAACTGGAATTTACCAGCGCCACCCCTGATTCGATTGCACTGAGTGGGAGCTCCAACAGCACTCGCCCCAGCGTTTCAGAAGTGGCATTCAGATTGACGGATAAAAATGGCAACCCTATCACTTCTGGAGAAGAAATAACTTTCTCACTTTCAACAAGTGTAGGAGGCATCTCACTCTCTCAAAACTCTACACAAACGGATGAGCAGGGAGAGGCAACAACTCGAGTTAACGCAGGAACAGTCGCAAGCGTTGTAAGCGTTACCGCCACCTATACTCCTGACTCCGGCACGCCTATTCAGACAACATCAGCGCCAATTTCGATTAGCGCGACCATTCCTGATCAAGACAGCTTCTCTGTTGCGGTTGAAGATAACTTTCTTCCAAACGCAAGAAATTACGACGGGGTAACCGTTCCTATTTCGATAAGGGCAGCAGATAGGAACAACAACAGAATAAGTGACGCCGTTGTAAACTTTGTGACCAATGCAGGTTCTGTCCAGAGCGAGTGCACTCTCCAAGACGGTGCCTGCGCCGTCCAATGGATTAGCCAAGACCCCAGACCTGAAGACGGAATTATTCTGGTCCTTGCTCGCACTGTAGGGGAAGAGAGCTTTAGAGACCTCAACAGCGATGGAAAGTATACCCAGGCTGATGACGAGTTTGATGTGCAGAATGATGACAAAGGAGAGGCCTTTCTCGACCGTAATCGAAATAACTCACGCGATGCGAACGAAGAGTATTTTGATTACAACGATAACGGCCAGTACGACGCGGCAAATTCCATCTATAACGGAACAGCCTGCGACGACACCAATGTTAATTGCACAACCTCACTCTTGGAGATCACTCAAACAGCTGAAATTTTTATGGCGAGCGACAACATTTTAATAAGCTCCACAACCCCTGTGGCTCCAGGTGAAGTGTGCTTTGAAATAGCCGGAGTCTTCTCCGACAGCTCGGGTAATGTAGTACAAGGGCCACCACCTGGAGGCACGCAAGTCAGCTTCTCATCAACTAACGGTACAATCGTAGCCCCAACTTCTTTCACCACAACAACCTCGTACAGGGAAAGCCCCGTTGAACAATGTGTCGTGGTAGAGGCTGATGACACACCGTCTACCGGGACACTCACCGTCGAGGTGACTCCTCCAACACCATTTACCGGAAACGCCTTCATATTCCGGGCAACTCTTACCGACTAAAGCTGATGGCCGCCCTGAGTTCTTACAGGGCGGCCATAAGTTTGAGAAGACTATCCCTTTCCGCGATAATACCGCCTCAATTGCTGGGCCTCCTGCCCCGAACCCAATTCTCCTGTAAACCGAGTCATCTGACAGCATGAAAGAGACCGTTTCCGATCTGCTCCAGTCTGCACTGGCAGCACTCCAAGCCGATGGCACCCTGCCTGCGGACCAGTCCTTCACTCCACAGGTGGGCAATACCAAGGACAAGTCCCATGGCGACTATGCCTGCAATATTGCCCTGGTTGCCTCAAAGGCCGCCGGCTGCCCGCCTCGAAAGCTGGCGGAGGCGCTTGTCGGGAAACTGCCGCAGAGCAAAGCGGTGGAGAAAGTGGAAATTGCCGGGCCCGGTTTCATCAACTTCTTTATGAGCACTGCCAGTGCTTTTGAAGTGGTCAACACCATACTGGATGAGGGTGAACGCTTCGGCCGCAACAATCAGGGCCAGGGCGAAAAAGTTCAGGTGGAGTTTGTTTCCGCCAATCCCACCGGCCCCCTCCACGTTGGTCACGGGCGTGGCGCGGCGATCGGTGACTGCCTCTGCCGGCTGCTGGAAGCCAACGGGTACGATGTCACCCGGGAGTTCTACTACAACGATGCCGGCGCCCAGATTGATAACCTGGCGCTCTCCGTTCAGGCCCGGGTGAAAGGTCTGACGCCGGACGACGAGAGCTGGCCGGCGGATGGCTACCGGGGCGATTACATCGTTGATGTTGCCAAGGCCTACCTTGCGGGCGACACCGTTACCGCGGACGACCGGGAAGTGACCGCCAAGGCGGACCCGGAAGACCGCGACGCCATCCGCGAATTCGCTGTCGCCTACCTGCGCCGGGAGCAGGACCTGGATCTGAAAGCCTTTGGCGTTCAGTTCGACGTCTATTTCCTGGAATCCTCCCTGTATCAGGACGGCAAGGTTGAAGCCACGGTCAAGCGGCTGCAGGAGAATGGCTACACCTACGAGCAGGATGGTGCCATGTGGCTGAAAACCACAGAATTCGGCGACGATAAAGATCGGGTCATGCGCAAGAAGGACGGCGGCTACACCTATTTTCTGCCGGATGTTGCCTATCACCTGGACAAGTGGCAACGGGGTTTTACCACCGTTATCAACGAACAGGGTGCCGATCACCACTCTACCGTTACCCGCGTTCGCGCAGGCTTGCAGGCGCTGAATGCCGGCATTCCGGAAGGCTGGCCGGACTACGTACTGCATCAGATGGTGATGGTGACCCGCTCAGGCCAGGAGGTAAAAATCTCCAAACGTGCCGGCAGTTACGTGACCGTCCGGGACCTGATTGATGAAGTTGGCCGCGATGCGACCCGGTTCTTCCTGGCCGCGCGCCGGGTGGATTCCCAGTTGACCTTCGATATCGATCTGGCTCGCTCCCAGACCAATGAAAACCCGGTCTATTACGTGCAGTATGCCCACGCGCGCATTTGCAGCGTGCTTCGAAAACTGGCTGAGGAAGGTGTGCAGCGCGGCCGCAACGAATGCATCGGTGATCTTTCACTGCTTACCCTTGATGAGGAAAAGGACCTGGCCAACCAGTTGGCCAAGTATCCGGAGCTCATTGCCAACTCTGCCGCCCAACGTGAGCCGCACCACCTCACGCACTACCTGCGGGATCTGGCAGGCCAGTTCCACACGTATTACAACGCCCATAAGGTATTGATTGAAGATACCGCCGTTCGTGATGCAAGGGTCAGCCTCTACCTTGCCATCCGGCAGGTCATCGCCAACGGTCTGGACCTGCTGGGCGTCAGCGCACCGGAAGAGATGTAAAACGAATGTCCCGAGATTACGCCCGCAAGGACAGACCTTCCAAGGCCTCAGCCACTTCGCGCAAAAAGCCTACGAGACAGGCAAAGCCGAAGGCCGCCCGGCCAAAGCCAGCGGCCAGTGCCCGCTCCCAGCACGGCGGCCTGTCACTCAAGTGGATACTGTCCCTCGCAGCCGTGGGCGGCTTTATCGGGTTTATCGTCTACCTGAACTCTTTGCCAACGAGCCCTCATTCCCAGCAGCCGGCAGTCACCGAAAAGCCGGCCCAGAACCCGGCGAAGACGCCGGCAGAGACCGGGAAAGCAGAGGATAAACCCGGGTTCCGCTTCTACGAAATGCTGCCGGAGTCCGAGGTTGTGCCGCCCAAAGTCGAAGAATACACGCCCGGACCAACGCAAACAGATTTCAATTATCTGCTTCAATCCGGCTCCTTCCGCAGCAAGGAAGACGCGGAACGACAGCGGGCCCAGATCGCTTTCCAGGGTTTGCGGGCAAGCACCCAGAGGATTGACCTGGACAATGGCTCCGTCTGGTATCGCGTCAATGTTGGCCCCTTCACCTCCCGAAGCCAGATGAACTCCGCTATCGACAAACTGGTTTCCCTGAATATCCAGCCACTGGTCCGGAAGATCCCCAAGGAAGGCTGATCTTTCCGGGCCGCGCACGAACACCTTGAATTCGCCACGCAAGCCACCATAACAACGGGATACCAATTTCAATCAGGCAATTGGAGCCCAAATGACTACCATTCTTTCCGTCAGGCGCGATGACGAAGTTGCCATGGGTGGCGACGGCCAGGTTTCCCTGGGCAACACCGTAATGAAAGGCAATGCCCGGAAGGTACGCCGTCTATACAACGGCAAGGTGATCGCCGGTTTTGCGGGCGGCACCGCCGATGCGTTTACCCTTTTTGAGCGCTTTGAAGCCCAGCTTGAGAAGCACCAGGGCAACCTGACCCGAGCCGCTGTGGAGTTGGCGAAAGACTGGCGAACAGACCGGGCGTTGCGAAGGCTCGAGGCCCTGCTGGCCGTTGCGGACAAAACCGCCTCACTGATCATCACTGGCAACGGCGATGTGATCGAGCCGGAGCAGGGACTAATTGCCATCGGTTCGGGCGGTCCCTTTGCCCAGGCCTCAGCCCGGGCCCTGCTGGAAAACACCGACCTGTCAGCACACGAGATTGTTGAAAAAGGTCTGGATATCGCCGCCGACATCTGTATCTACACCAACCACAATCGCACCCTTGAAGTGCTCTCCAAAAACGACTGATCCGGAGCGACCATGTCTGCAATGACTCCCCGTGAGATTGTCCACGAGCTCAACAAACACATCGTGGGCCAGGAAGAAGCCAAGCGGGCGGTGGCCATCGCCCTGAGAAATCGCTGGCGCCGGATGCAGCTCGACAGCAGCCTGCGCGATGAGATCACACCCAAGAACATTCTGATGATCGGTCCCACGGGTGTGGGCAAGACCGAGATCGCCCGGCGCCTCGCAAAATTGGCCGATGCCCCGTTTCTGAAAGTGGAGGCTACCAAATTCACCGAAGTCGGCTACGTCGGCCGTGACGTGGAATCCATCATTCGTGATTTGGCGGATATGGCTGTCAAAATGCTGCGCGAAGCAGAGATGAAACGCCACGAGGAACGGGCACTGGATGCCGCGGAAGAGCGTATTCTGGACGCATTGATTCCGCCGCCCCGGGATTTCGGTGAGGACAGCCAGCGCAGCTCTGATTCCTCCACTCGCCAGCTATTCCGTAAGAAACTCCGCGAGGGCGAGCTGGATGACAAGGAAATCGAGATCGACCTGCGCAACTCCAGCGCCGGGGTGGAAATCATGGCACCTCCAGGCATGGAGGAGATGACTAATCAGCTGCAGAGCATGTTCTCAAACCTGTCCTCCGACAAGCGCAGGACCCGAAAGATGAAGGTTGCGGACGCGCTGAAGCGGGCCAAAGAAGAAGAGGCTGCCAAGCTGGTCAACGAAGAAGAAATCAAACAGAAAGCGATCCAGGCGGTGGAACAGAATGGCATCGTGTTCGTGGATGAGATCGACAAGGTGGCCAAACGGTCCGAAAACACCTCGTCAGATGTCTCCCGCGAGGGCGTTCAGCGCGATCTGCTTCCTCTGATCGAAGGCAGCACCGTGAGCACGAAATACGGCTCTGTGCGAACCGATCATATTCTGTTTATTGCTTCCGGCGCGTTCCACCTGTCCAAGCCCTCGGATCTCATTCCGGAGCTGCAGGGCCGCTTGCCGATCCGCGTTGAACTCCAGGCACTGACACCCGAGGACTTCAAACGCATCCTGACCGAACCGGATGCCTCCCTGGTGCAGCAGTACGAAGCGCTGATGCTGACCGAAGGTGTTAAACTGACCTTCCGGGAAGATGCCATCGCCCGAATTGCCGAGGTTGCCTGGAAGGTAAACGAGAGCACAGAAAACATCGGTGCCCGTCGGCTGCATACTGTCCTTGAGCGGTTGCTTGAGACACTGTCCTTCGATGCCGGCGACAAGGTGACCGATGGCTTCGAGGTAACCGCCGAATACGTGGATGAAAAGCTTGGAGAGTTGTCCGAAGACGAGGATCTGAGCCGGTATATCCTGTAAGTGTGAATAAGGGGTCAGATGAAACGATCATCTGACCCCTATCCAGCCCCTCAATATTACTGCGCCTTCGAAAAGAGGTGCGACACGTTGTCCAGACCGGCTGCCAGCCGGCCCTTCTCCGATTTTTTCTTTCTGCCCTTGGCCACATACAGCGGCAGCATTTCGCCGTATAGACTGGTGCTAATCGTCCTCTGCTCGTCTTCAAGGCGATCCCGGCGAAGCTTGATGCCATATTTCGCCAGCTTGGGCTCCAACTGGTCTGCGCGATTCAAAAGATCCCGCCGTGTCATCTGATAAGCGTGCTCACACACCATCCTGCGGGACTGGAAGCTGAATACGTTGGAGAAGAACAGCTTGGCGTCGTCTCGGGTGGGTTCAAACAGCAGAATGTCCTTGTCCGGATAGTCCCGGGCATACTGGGCAATGCCGGACTGCATCCGGGAATACACCATGGTCCTGAAGGTCTGAGACAGAAGGTTTGGCATACCTGAGCGGGTCAGTTCGCCCGGCTTCATGGAACCGGCCCGGACCGCCGCACTGGCATCGATCGGCACCTGGGGATTCACGGCGAAAACCAGGTCGGCACCGTCTTCAAAAGCCACGGAGGCGTGCAAACCCTTGCGCAGTGTACCGTCCACATAATACCGCCCATCGATTTCCACTGGCACATACAACCCCGGCGAGGCAGTGCTTGCCTGAATAGCCTTGGAAATGGGCACATGATCAAAACCGGGAGCGCCAAAGCAGACCGCTTCGGTACTCTCAACATCGGCAGCCACGATGTAGAGGCTGCGCTTGAGCTGACGGAAATCATTGGTGCGCCCAAGCATGGTGAAGGCCCGCTTGAGATACTCGTGCAAGCCCTCGTTATCAAACAATCCAGCCGGCGCTACCTGGGCCAGGATGGTCATGGCTTCCAGCAGACTCTGATCGTAGGGGTTGTTGACGAAGCGACTCACTGCGGTCGAAACCAACCCGGGAATTGCCAGCAATCGACTGCCAATCTCCCGGAAAGCCGGGCGATAGAATACTTCCGGATGGAACGGGTGTACTTCCGCCTCGTTGCGCACGAAAATCCGGCAAAGTTGCGCCGTGGTCATCTGGTTGGCGAGATTCGCCGCCACAAAAGAGCCGCCGTTAACGCCGACATAGACATCGATGTTGTTGAAATCGAGACCATCGAGCGCCTCATCCAGCGCCCGGAGCGCTCCGATTTCATAAATGCCGCCCAGAGGACCACCGCCACCAAGGGCAAGCCCTATGCGGGGAGCGGGTTTATGATCAGCTGGCGAGCTCATAGACTTCCCTTTTCCGGATAAAGAATGCGGGCCCGTTATGTGGACCGCCGGATACATCAGTACTCAAGATAACAACGGTATTTAGAGTACACACCCTATATTGCTGAAACCTGCCCCTGTATCAGGAGACGGCGGCCTCCGACACCGCCATGGCCGTCGACTTCCCCGGTCGCAGATAGCGGCCGAAACCGGCATTCCTCAACGCCAGATCAACGCAGCTCTTGATAACGTGAGGCGAATCCAGCAATAGCACATCTTCCAGCAACTGGATGGCCCACTCCCGACTGACACTGCGAATCACCGACTTGACCTTGGGCAGACTGGCCGCGTTCATGGACAGGGAATCGTAGCCCATGGCCATCAACAGCAGCGCGCCACCGGGATCACCCGCCAACTCGCCACAGATGCCAACTGGTTTACCGACCGAATGCGCATCCTGGGCAATACGAACCAACGCCTGAAGTACCGCCGGGTGATACGAGTGATAGAGCTGGGCTACCCGCGGATTGTTGCGATCCACCGCGAGCAAATATTGGGTCAGGTCGTTGGAGCCAACCGACAGGAAGTCCACCCGGTCCGCCAGCTCCCGAATCTGGTAAACGGCAGCTGGGATCTCAACCATCACACCCACTTTGGGCATATGAATGTCGTAGCCTTCTTCGCGAACCTCGTGGTACACCCGATATATAAGGTGCAGGGACTCCTCCACTTCCGAGATATTCGAGATCATCGGCAGCATGATCTGAAGGTTGTTCAGCCCCTCGCTGGCCTTGAGCATGGCCCGGACCTGCACCAGGAAGATTTCCGGATGGTCCAGGGTAACCCGTATCCCGCGCCAGCCGAGGAACGGGTTCTCCTCCTGGATGGGGAAATAAGTCAGCGCCTTGTCGCCGCCAATATCCAGCGTGCGCATGGTCACCGGGCTGGGCGCGAAGGCCTCGAGCTGCTCACGGTAATACTCCCGCTGCTCCTGCTCGGAGGGAAACCGATCCTTGATCATGAAAGGCACTTCAGTCCGATACAGACCGATACCCTCAGCGCCGTGGGAAAGTGAGCGGACAACGTCGGTCATCAGCCCGGTGTTCACCAGAAGTGAAACCCGATGGTGATCGGTCGTTTCACAGGGCTTGTCCTTGAGTACCTCAAGCCCCCGAATCAGCTCGTCTTCTTCATCGCAGATCGCCTGATAATAGGAGCGGAGATCAGCAGACGGTGAGGCAAATATCTGGCCCTCAAAGCCGTCGACAACCAGTTCCTTGCCGTCGAGCTGGTTTACCGGAATGTCCACCAGCCCCATAACCGTAGGAACGCCCATGGCCCTGGCAAGGATAGCCACATGGGAGTTACTGGAGCCTTTGACCGACACCAGACCGACGAGTTGCCCTTTCGGAACCTCGCCAAGCATGGCAGGCGTCAGCTCCTCGCTGACCAGCACTGTGCGCTCAGGATAATTCAGGTGTTTCTGTTCACCTTCTTGCAGGTGAGACAGAAGGCGACGGCCGAGATCCCGGATATCAACAGCACGTTCCTGGAGATAATGATCATCCATCATCTCGAAGTGACGGATATATTGCTGAACCACCTGCTTCAGGGCACCCTGGGCCCAGATACCTTCCCGAATCTTGTTTGCCACCTCACCGGGCATTGCATCGTCACCCAGCATTCTCAGGTAGACATCGAACAGGGCCTGCTCTTCCGGACGTAGCTGTGAAGCCAGACGCTTTGCCACCCGCTCAATATCCCCCCTGACCGCTTTGACCGAAGCTTCAAAAAGCGCCAGCTCCTGATCAATATCGTCGGTGGGCTTTTCAGGCACCACATCAAGGTCCGCGGATGGATAAACGACAACACCACTGCCGATGGCTACCCCCGGTGCACCCGGAACGCCATTGAAGCTGACATCATGAGCCTCCTCACCGGTCAGGGAGAGACCGCTGATGGCACCGGTGGCTTCACTGTGGGCGATAACTCCTGCCAGCTGCGCGGAAACGGTTACCAGGAACGCCTCTTCACCCTCATCAAAACACCGAGAACTCTCCCGCTGCTGAACAACGAGAACGCCCAATACCCGGCGATGGTGAATGATCGGAACACCGAGGAAAGAACGAAACCGCTCCTCCCCTGTCTCCGGGAAATAGCGATAGCGTGGATGAGACGGTGCGTCTTCCAGATTGATCGGCTCCTCACGGGAACCAACCAGGCCAACGAGGCCCTCGGAATAGGCCAGGCTCACCTGGCCAACCGCCTTGCGGTACAGGCCTTCGGTGGCCATCAGAATGTAGCGGTTGGTGGCTGGATCCAACAGGTAAACGGAACACACCTCGGTGCCCATGGCCTTCTGCACCCTCGATACAATGATATCCAGCGCCTCCTGCAGATCGCGGGCGCTGTTTACCTCTTGTACTAGACTTCGCAGAATGCTCAGCATGGCGGTGTCAGTCCGTCATTTCTGGTGTTCCTGTAAACGCTGGCTCTGCTCCGCCCTGTGCCACTGCTCCATGTTATAGAACAGCCGTGGGGCAAGCTCTCTCAGCGCGCGTCGATACACTTCTCGCTTGAATGAGACCACCTGGCCCAATGGATACCAGTAACTTACCCATTGCCAGCCATCAAACTCCGGTGAATCCGTACCGTCCACGCAAACCTGCGCGTCCGGCGATAACATCCTCAGCAGGAACCATTTCTGTTTTTGGCCCACACAGACGGGGTGGGAGTTTTGGCGTACCATCCTCCTCGGGAGTCGATACCTCAGCCAGCCTCGGGTGCAACTGATGATTTCCACATCGTTTGCACACAGGCCGATTTCCTCTCCAAGCTCCCGGTACAGTGCGTCCTCGGGGGATTCATCATGTTTGATTCCGCCCTGGGGGAACTGCCAGGAGTCCTGCCCTATTCGCCTTGCCCAGAGAACTTCTCCTCTGTGATTGGCCAGAATGATTCCGACGTTGGGTCTGAAACCGTCTGAATCGATCACGGCACAGTCCTCTCAAAAGTCGGTGGACCGGTCAAAAATTCACCGGTCGGAATTGTCCAAGTTGCTCTCATTCTTACAGAATCCCAAGGGTTCGGCAAACGGAGCCGTTGGGGACAGGTCATGATAGACTTGGCCCTTTACTGCAAGCCCTGTGATCACCGGAGGTAACCGCTTGACGCTCGCAATTTTTGATCTGGACAACACCCTTCTGGCCGGCGACAGCGACCACGCCTGGGGCGAATTTCTGGTAGAGGAAGGCATTGTTGATGCCGAGGAATACCGCCGGGCGAACGACCGGTTTTATCAGGAATACCTGAACGGCGAGCTGGACATCCTCCACTACCTGGGGTTTGCCCTTCAGCCGTTGGCCAGTCACAACATGGAAGAGCTACTCGCGTGGCGGGAAGCCTTTATGGAGAAAAAAGTGCGCCCCATGATGCAGGCCACTGCAGATACGCTGCTGGACAGCCACCGGGAGCAGGGTCACACCCTGATGATCATTACTGCCACCAACCGTTTTGTGACTGAACCCATTGCCGAGGCCCTCGGCATCGAACATCTGATCGCCACCGAGCCCGAGCTTGTCAACGGCCGTTATACAGGCGAAGTGGCCGGCACCCCGAGCTTTCAGGATGGCAAGGTCACGCGACTGGATGACTGGCTGAATGCCCATAACAGGACACTTGAGGGGGCCTGGTTCTACAGCGACTCCCACAATGACTTGCCGCTGCTGAAAAAAGTGGACAACCCGGTAGCCGTCGATCCGGACCCGACCCTGGAGCAATATGCCCGGGATGCCGGCTGGAAAGTGATGTCTCTGCGGGGCTAAGACGTAAATAGAGGCTCAGATGAAAGAGTTCATCTGAGCCCGACTTCAACTGCTCAGAAAAACCCGGTCAGGGAGCGTACAAAGCAGGATTTGATGTAATCGGTTTCGGGAATGCCCGGAATCACGGGATGATCCGGCGCCTGATGCCCCTGCTCCAGCAACTGGACGAAGCGGTCGATCTTCCGGCCGCTGCCCCGGATGATATCGATCAGTTTTTCCTGTGACAGGTGCATCGAGCAGGAGGCACTTACCAGAATTCCATCGCGCTCCAGCAAACGCAGCCCCAACTGGTTCAGGCGGGCATAAGCCTCTTCCCCGGCCTTCTGGTCCCTGCGCCGGGGGATCAGTGCCGGCGGATCAAGAACCACCACATCAAACTTTTCCTTCTCATCAGCCAGCGCCTTCAGCGCCTCGAAGGCATCGCCCTCAATGGTTTCCACATTGTCCAGGCCATTGAGCCTGGCATTGTGGTGCACTGAATCAATGGCACCCGCGGAGCTGTCCACACAGGTCACCTGGGCGGCTCCAGCACAGGCTGCCTGGATGCCCCAGCCCCCGACATAACTGAACACATCCAGAACCCGCTTACCCGGCGCGTAGGCCTGCAAACGGGCGCGATTCATCCGGTGGTCATAGAACCAACCCGTTTTCTGGCCACCTTCCAAAGGTACCTCGAACCGGACACCGTTCTCCTCCACTTCCAGAAGACTGACTTCAACACCATGGGCCTGCTCCACGTAGGTATCCAGCCCCTCGACCTTGCGCATCTTGCCGTCGTTTTTGAGGATGATCGCCTCCGGATGTGCCAGGCGCTGAATAGCCCGAACAACCGCGTCCTTCATCGCCTCCATACCAGCCGTGGAGATCTGAACCACCACCTTGGAATCAAAACGGTCGACCACCAGCCCTGAAAGACCATCACTGTCGCCAAACACCCAGCGATAGTATGGCTTGTCGAAAAGCCGCTCCCGCAGCTCAAGCGCAGCTTCCATCCGCTGGGTTAACCGCTGCGGCGTCATACCATGGCCCGGGTCCCGACTGATCAGCCGGCCGCAAATCAGCGCATGGGGATTCACGAACACCGTCCCCAAAGGCTTGTCATTGGAGGCCCGAAGCTCCGCCTGGACACCAGCCTCGAAATCCGTCAGCGGGCTGCGACGGGTGTCCACTTCATTACTGTATACCCAGAGATGGCCAGCACGGAGACGGCGCTCCGCGCCTTTTCGAAGATACAGAACCGGAAAATTCATAGAGATGACCTGGGAAAGAATTAACGAGGGATTATTCCTCGGCAGCCACATGCTCCGCGTAAGCGGCGGAGTCCATCAGACCATCCAGCTCGCCCGCATCCGCCAGCTTCACCTTGTACAACCACCCGTCGCCATAAGGATCCTCATTGACCTTCTCCGGCTCATCTTCCAGGCTCTCATTCACTTCGATCACCTCTCCGGTCACCGGGCTGAACACGTCCGAAGCCGACTTCACAGACTCCGCTACGCCAGCTTCCTCTCCACCGTTAACGGTGACGCCCACATCCGGAACACCGATATAGACCACATCACCCAGTTGCTCCTGGGCAAAATCGGTAATGCCAACCGTCGCCGTGCCGTCATCAGACACGCGAACCCATTGATGAGTCTCAATGTATTTCAGGTCTGCGGGTATCTCACTCATAATCTGGTTTCCTGAACGAATTTTTTGCGCAGTTTAACTGAAGACGTTAACTCCAGCGAACCTCACGTGCCAGCTTCATGAACGAATTCAGGTAATCCACCTCCCGATCACGCTCCCGAAGCCCAAGGAAAATCTGCTTGGGAATTCCAGCCTCGCCCAGTTGTACCGCTCGAACCGGGATCCGGGCACCGTAATCTTCAACCAGCCACCGCGGAAGCGCCGCTACACCGCGGCCTGCGGCGACCATCTGCAGCATGATGTCGGTGGTCTCAATGGTTTTATGCCGCGCCGGACTGGCATGCGCCGGCAACAGGAACCGGGTGTAGATATCCAGACGCTCGATCTCAACCGGGTAGGTAATCAGGGTTTCTTTCTCCAGATCCTCAGGTTCCGCCCATGCCTTGCCCGCCAGAGCATGGTCTTCAGCCACTACCAGCACCTGCTCATAGTCGAACACGGGTTCGAAGACCAGACCCGGACGGTGCAGGGGGTCCGGAGTTACCAGCATATCGATGTCGTGACCAAACAGTGCTCCAATGCCACCGAACTGGAATTTCTGTTTGACGTCCACGTCCACGCCCGGCCAGCTCACAAGATAGGGCCCGACCACTTTCAGCAGCCATTGGTAGCAGGGGTGGCATTCCATCCCGATACGCAGCGTACCCCTTTGTCCCTTGGCAAACTGATCAATCAGCATCTCCGCATGCTCCATCTGCGGCAACAGCCTGTTGGCAAGTGACAGCAAGTATTCTCCCGACTGGGTCAGTCGTAACTGCCGCCCTTCCCGCACCCAGATATCGGTTCCCAGCTGCTGCTCCAGCTTACGAATGGAATGACTGAGTGCAGACTGGGTAAGATGCAGGCTCTCCGCCGCCGCAGTCAGCGAACCCTGCTGATTGACCGCCCTGAGAATCTCAAGGTGGCTCCGCTCGATCATAGACACTCCAAATATGGTCAACAGGAAGAGGCTTTCCTGCCTTGACGGGCACCGTCGCTGCCGCTTGGGAATTGGCTGAAGGTACTCAGTAGCCGGTACTGTTCTGATCCAGTTCGAACTGGAAATCTTTTGCCCGGCGAACTTCCGAAGAGAAGTTCCCGGATTCGTGGAATTCGAACCAACGGTACCCGGGGGGAAGATCCTCGACCGAGAACTTGCTGGAACCGGAGGTAAACTGGATACAGGTAGACGGCGTGGCCATCAGCCGCACGCCTTTGCGTTCGCGCTCATGTTCCTGGTGAATATGTCCCCAAAGCACGATCCGAACCTGAGGAAAGCGATCAACCACCTGCCAAAAGGCATCCCGGTTGGTAAGCCCTATTTTTTCCATCCAGTCAGAACCGATATCTACCGGGTGGTGATGCAAGGCAACGACTGCCGGAAGATCCGGATGCTGTTCCAGGGTTCCGGCCAGGAAGTCCAGCTCTGAGTCGGCCAGGGCCCCGAAAACCTTGCCGGGCACTGAGGAATCCAGCATGACAAACTGCCACCCTCCCCGCATCACATGCCGGTCGCAGGCATCATATTTTCCGGCGACTTTAGCCAGGTTGTCCGCGTGATCATGATTACCGGCGATCCAGACTGACGGACAGGAAAACACCTTCAGGCTCTCGCCAAATACGCGGTACGCCTCCACGGACCCATCCTGGGCAAGATCCCCGGTAGCCAGAATCAGATCCGGCTGGCCGTGTACCTTCAGCACTTCCGCGATAACCGCCTGCAGGCTTTCACGGGTTCTGACGCCCAACAGATCTCCATCGGCACGCGCCATAAGGTGTGGATCAGTCAGCTGCAGCACCCGCAGTGGGCGGGCTTCTTCCTTCGTGGTCATGGCTTTCTGGATCTACTCACTGGCAATGCGTGGGATTCACCCAAGTGTACGACGCCGGTTGGCGGATTTATCACATTGGAATCGAACCGGAGTCACATTCTGGCCAGACTTTGGCGAAATATTGCAATTTTTGACAACTATGGCACATCGGCGCGCCATAGCCACACCACTTTAGTACGGGATAAGGCACTTAGACCGTCTCAGTCGACGCCTTCACCGGCGGACCAGGCCGCGTGTTCCATGGGCAGGTGTCCAAACCGAAGACAGTAATCCAGCCAATCGGCCAGGAAACCGTTGACCTGCACCTTCTCGTCGGGATGGTGCATGAAGCGGTTGGGGTAGTCATTGACGGGGGCAATCTGGCGATCACGGTAACAGCTGATCACTTCGGCCATGTTGGCATCGTGGTAGACCCGCACGGTCATTTGAGGATTATTGAGCCAGCGCCCGGAATTGTGAACCTGCTCAAGCAACAGAGTTTCCGTAAATCTTGCAGTCTGGAGCACCTGAATCCGGACTCGTCCCAGATAGTGGTTTTCCCGATGCAGCTCGAACTCGCAGACAGGCTTACCGTCTACCTCCAGCTGCCGCAATTTCTGGAGCCGCTGATAGTTCCCGTCACACAGGGCACCAAGTTGCCTCAGATCCGGAACGTACCGCTTGGGCTTCATGGTCCATTCACCCATTACTGCCACCTTTTCCTCAAACGGGCCCGATTCAGTTCGAGCCACTGGAGAGCAATGATGGCGGCCGCGTTGTTGATACGGCCATCGTGGATCATCGCTATAGCTTCGTCCGAAGATACCACATGGGCGCGTATGTCCTCGTGCTCATGCTCCATACCATAGAGCCCGCCAGCGTCTTCGGTGCTCACTCGGCCACAGTAAAGGTGAATCATCTCGGTGCTGCCACCCGGGGACACCAGGTAATCGCAGATTTTTTCCAGCGGTTCAAATGTTAGCCCGGCCTCTTCCTGACCTTCCCGCTGCGCCACCTCTTCCGGGCTCTCACCGTCCTCGTTCATGCCGGCCACCAGCTCCAGCAACCATGGGGACTGGTCGCGCCCCAGTGCACCCAGGCGAAACTGTTCCAGCAGAACCACTTCATCCCGTTCCGGATCGTAGGGGAGCACGCAGGTAGCATCGCCACGAATAAAGAGTTCGCGGGTAAATACGGGCATATCCCGGCCATCAAAACGCGGATGGGTCAACCAGAGCTTATCCATTCGGAAAAAGCCCTGGAAGACGGTTTCACGTTTTTCGACATTGACGTCGCTGGCTTTGAACTGGAACGGTTTGGCCATTTTTTGTCCGGTCGTTGAATCGACTTGGAACGATAGCCTTTAGTTGGGTATTACTTCAAGCTCAAACCTTGTCGTACAGCTTACTGCCAGACTCCACGAACTCGCGGGATTTCTCCTGCATGCCGGCATCCACCGCAGATACTTCATCCAGGCCGTGTTCCTTTGCATAATCCCGAACTTCCTGGGAAATCTGCATGGAGCAGAACTTCGGACCACACATGGAGCAGAAATGCGCCACCTTCGCGGATTCCTTCGGCAAGGTTTCGTCGTGGTAGGCGCGGGCGGTGTCCGGATCCAGCCCCAGATTGAACTGATCTTCCCAGCGGAACTCGAAACGGGCCTTGGAGAGGGCGTTGTCGCGAATCTGGGCGCCTGGATGCCCTTTGGCCAGGTCGGCTGCATGGGCGGCGATCTTGTAGGTAATGATGCCGGTTTTCACGTCGTCCTTGTTCGGCAGGCCCAGGTGCTCCTTGGGTGTGACATAGCAGAGCATGGCACAGCCGTACCAACCGATCATGGCGGCGCCGATGCCGGAGGTGATGTGGTCGTATCCGGGGGCGATGTCAGTGATCAACGGCCCCAGGGTGTAGAAAGGCGCTTCGTCGCAGCATTCGAGCTGCTTGTCCATGTTCTCCTTCACCAGATGCATCGGCACGTGCCCCGGCCCCTCAATCATGCACTGCACATTGTGTTTCCAGGCGATTTTGGTGAGTTCACCCAGGGTTTCCAGTTCGCCGAACTGAGCCGCATCGTTAGCATCGGCAATGGAGCCGGGCCGCAGACCGTCGCCAAGGCTGAATGACACATCGTAGGCCTTCATGATTTCGCAGATGTCTTCGAAGTGCTCGTACAGGAAGCTTTCCCTGTGGTGAGCCAGGCACCACTTGGCCATGATAGAGCCGCCCCGGGAGACGATGCCGGTCGTGCGTTTTGCAGTCATGGGCACATGGTGAAGGCGTACGCCCGCGTGGATGGTGAAGTAATCCACCCCCTGCTCCGCTTGTTCAATCAGCGTATCCCGGAAGATTTCCCAGGTCAGGTCTTCGGCCACGCCGCCAACTTTTTCCAGAGCCTGGTAAATCGGCACGGTGCCGATGGGCACCGGGGAGTTGCGGATGATCCATTCCCGGGTTTCGTGGATATTCTTGCCGGTGGACAGATCCATGATGGTGTCGGCGCCCCAGCGGATGCCCCAGGTCAGCTTCTCCACTTCCTCTTCGATGGAAGAACTGACGGCGGAGTTGCCGATATTACCGTTGATCTTCACCAGGAAATTGCGGCCGATGATCATCGGTTCGATTTCCGGGTGGTTGATATTGGCGGGGATAATCGCGCGCCCTCTGGCCACTTCGTCGCGGACAAATTCTGGGGTAATTTCCGGCGGCAGATTGGCGCCGAAGGACTGACCGGGATGCTGGTCTTTCAGCAACCCCTGTTCCCGGGCCTCCTGCAGTTTCATGTTCTCCCGGATGGCGATGTACTCCATCTCCGGGGTAATAATACCTTGACGGGCATAATGCATCTGGGAAACGTTCTGCCCGGGTTTGGCACGCAGCGGTTTGCGCTCATCCATGAACCGCAGCGGATCGAGCTGCGGATCTTTCATCCGACGGCGGGTGAATTCCGAAGAATAGCCGGGCAGTTGCTCCACATCACCGCGCTCGGCAATCCACTCGGCCCTCAGAGGCTTGAGGCCCTTGCGCAGGTCAATGGTGGCTTCCGGATCGGTGTAGGGGCCCGAGGTGTCGTACACCACCACCGGCGGATTCTTTTCACCGCCCATTTCAGTGGGCGTGTCCTGCACGGTAATTTCCCGCATGGGCACCCGTAGATCGGGTCGGCTACCCTGTACGTAAATTTTACGTGAACTTGGCAGGGGTTTGATCGCGGCGGAATCCACCTGGGCGGAATCGCTGAGGTAATCAGGCAAGTCGTTCATCATTCGCTCCCGGAACAATTTTTGGATTTCGGGTCGCGTATGACGGAGCCGTGGACACTCTTCCTCACCAGAGGAATTATGGTCGGTCAGCACTGTGGTCTTAAATCCCTACGCCGGTATTATCCGGATCAGGTCGCGGGTTCTGCGATGCAATCTCAGCCGGTTGCTTCCAATTCTTCAGAAAGCAGACCAGCACCCCGTCAAGACGCGAATCTGTAAAGCATGACACCCAGAATGGGTGCCATTTGCAAGTGTAGAGCTGCGGGCATTTATTGTCCATAATGGCCAACCAGACCCGTCGGCCCATGAAACAATCGGGGCGAAGCAGCGTGTCTACCAGCCCGACACGCGCCCCGGATACCGGGCAAAGATGCGTAACCGTATTCAGGAGACAGAATGAAAAAGCGATTGCTTTCCGGACTAATTGGCCTCATGGCGGCCCAGCCCGTCCTTTCCATGGATCTGGTCGAGACCTATGAGAAAGCACTTTCCTACGACTCCGGTATTGCCGCTGCCAGGGCAAGCTTTGAAGCGCAGCAGGCAGCAAGCGATGTCAGCCAAAGCGCATTGCTACCCCAGATCGGCGCCTTCGGTGAGGGCAACTACATCGATGTGGATGGTCCCAACCAGGATAACAGCTACCGGGAACTGAACTACGGCGTACAACTTACCCAGCCACTTTTCCGGGCCGACGCCTGGTTCCGTTACGACGCCAGCAAGTTCCAGACAGAATCGGCGCGGGCCGAATACAATCTCGCCCAACAACAGTTGATCCTGGATGTTGCTACTGCGTACTTCAATGTGCTGAGGGCCCGGGATACCGTCACCACGGCCCGGGCAACTGAAGCTGCCATCCAGCGCCAGTACGAGCAAGCGCAGGAACGCTTTGATGTCGGCCTGATTGCAATTACAGAGGTCTATGAGGCCCGCGCCAGCTACGACGACAGCAAAAGCCAGCGCATCGCAGCCGAAAACCAGCTGAATGTTGCCCGGGAACAACTGGCCCGGCTGACTGGCGAGTACGCTGAAGAGCTGGACAATCTACGCCAGAACTTCCCCTTGGGCCGCCCGGATCCCATGGATCCGTCAGCCTGGGAAGCAACTGCCCTTGAGCAGAACTGGTCGATCCAGTCTGCACTCTTCGAGCTCAATGCCAGTGAGGCGGGTCTACGGGAAGCCAAGGCCGGGCATTACCCAACGGTCGACTTGAATGCGTCCTATGGGAAAACAGACCTCAGCGGCATTGACGCCGCCAACGCGCCCATCACCAGTCAGCAGGATGGCACCACCACACGCGGGACCATCGGCCTGACCCTGAATGTGCCGCTCTATAATGGCGGTGGCACACAGGCGGGCGTTCGCCAGCAACGTTCATTGGTAACGGTTGCGGAACAGTCACTGAATACCGTTCGCCGCGATGTCCGAGTGAACACCCGAAGCCTTTTTCTGACAGTCAACAACAACGTTGAAACCGCGTCGGCACTTGAGCAGACCATCGTTTCACGGCGCAGCGCCCTTGATGCCACCCGCGCAGGCTATGAGGTAGGAACACGGAACATCGTGGAGGTGCTGGACGCCGAACGAGCCTATTACGTTGCCCTGCGAGACTATGCGAACGCCCGCTACGACTATGTGATCAACTCGCTTCAGTTGAAGCAGGCTGCAGGAACCCTTAGCCCTCAAGACCTGATTGAGCTGAACAACTGGCTGAGCGCGGCCGCACCCGGGATCGAAGCCCTGGCAAATGAGGAAGAAACCCTGAACGACCCGGCCCAGTGACACTAAGGGCGGGCCCTCCGGCCCGCCAACTTCCTATCTGAGCAATGGGTAATGGGTCAAACCCGCTCAATAATCCCGTCCACCACTTTGTCGAGCGCCCCGCGGTTCTTGTTCACAACCTCCAATGCCCGAAGACCAATCGCCTCGCGCTCCCGGTGATCACTAAACAGCGACGACACATGAGCGGCCAGATCGTCTGCATCGGAAACCAGTTTTACGCCCCGGTCATCCAGCAGACGCTGGTAGATTGTCTCGAAATTGAAGAAGTGAGGACCTGAAAACACGGGAATTCCCCAACCGGCGGGTTCCAGTGGATTATGGCCACCGCGCTCGATCAGCGAGCCGCCAACAAACGCCAGGTCGCTGGCGCCGTAGAGCATCATCAACTCCCCCATGGTATCACCGAGGTAGACCTGAGCCCCGGCCGGGTCTTCTCCCATCGACCGTCGTGCCAGCACCAGTCCTTCCTTCAAGGTCTTTTCCGCCACGGGCTCAAAACGATCGGGATGCCTCGGTACCAGGATAAGCAGCGCGTCCGGATGCTTTTCCAACACTTTCACATGGGCGGCAATCAGTTGATCATTTTCGTTGCCATGGGTGCTGCCGGCAATCCAGACCGGTCTACCCGCCAGCTTCTGCCGGAGCGTCCTGGCAGCTGCCCGCACGTCCTCCGGAATATCAACGTCAAATTTCACGCTACCGGTGACAGCGACTTTGGCCGGTGCAACGCCGATTCGCCGGAACCTCTCAGCGTCTTTCTCCGCCTGGGCCGCCACCCAACTGATACTGCGCATGATAGGAGCGGCAAGGCCGCGAATACGCTCGTATCCCCGCGCGGACCGCTCTGACAGGCGGGCATTGATCAAAAACACGGGAACCCGACGTGCTCGACACTGGCGAATCATGTTCGGCCAGATTTCGGTCTCCATAATAACCAGAATCCGGGGATTGGCACGGTCGAGGAAGCGTCGGATGGCACCGGGCGTGTCATAGGGTGCGTAGGCGTACTGCACCTGATCACCGAACATCTTGCGCGCCTGAGCCAGGCCTGTGTCAGTCATGGCTGTCATCAGGATGGTGATACCCGGGTTCCGGACCAGCAGACGTCGGACCATTGGCGCAGCCGCGATGGTTTCACCTACCGAAACGGCATGAACCCACACCACCGTTCCGCTTGCCCTGGGCACAATGCCAAGGCGCTGGTACCAGTTGCGCCTGAGATCCGGAGCTCGACGTCCGTTCCACCACAGGCGTAGCAGGATGAACGGCAGAATCAGCCGAATAAGCTGGGAATAGATAAATTGCAGCACACAGGACTCCGGGCAAAACAGTGCGCTATCATAGCGCAAAACCTATTGATTTGCTTCCGATTGATCGCTTGGGCCATTGTGTCACCGTTGATCGACTGAGACCTGGCAGGACCCTCTTTACGTGAAAAAGAAATACCGCAAATTGCCGCGAAACACAGATTACTCCGCCTACCGTCATCCCCGATGGTGGCCCACGTGGATAGCCATATCCCTCATGTGGTGTGTGTCACGGCTCCCGATCCGCGTTCAGTGGTGGCTGGGCAAACTGGCGGGGCTGTTGGCGCTCCGCCTTGCCGGCAGTCGTCGGCACATCGCCCAGGTGAACATCCGTCTGTGCTTCCCGGAACTTACAGCCGCCCAGCAATCAGCGCTGGTTCGCAATGCCTTTATCGCCAATGGTATCGGCCTGCTGGAACTTGGCATTGCCTGGTTTCGTGATCCGGCGAAACTCACGGGCATCACCCGAGTCCATGGCCTTGAACACTTCGAGGAAGCCCTGGCCCATGGCAAAGGCGTTTTGTTACTGGGGGGGCATTACAGCACCTTGGATCTCGGCGGCAGCCTGGTAACCGAATTCATTGAAGCAGACGTTATGCAACGGGATCACAACAATCCGTTGATGAACGCGGTCATGACGAGGGCCCGGGAACGCCGATACGGAACTGTGCTGGGCGCGAGAGACCTCCGAGGGTTGTTCCGCAGCCTCAAGAAGAACCGTGCGGTCTGGTATGCCACCGATCAGGATTATGGCCGTAAGGATATTGTTTTTGCTCCATTCTTTGGCATACCGGCGGGCACTATTACCGCCACATCCAGAATTGCGGAGCGCAGCGGATGCAAGGTGGTTCCGTTCAGTCATTTCCGGCGCGACGATGGACCGGGTTACGACATATATTTCCACCCGGCCCTTGAGAACTTCCCCAGTGGGGATGATCTTCAGGATGCAACGCTGATCAACCAGACTATCGAGCGAGAGGTGCGGCGAGCGCCTGATCAGTATCTCTGGATGCATCGACGATTCAAGACCCGTCCGGACGAGAACGACCCTGGCTTCTACAAACGCCGGTAACCCAGAACCCTGGCAATACGGAGGCCGGCAGTGCATGCCGGAACACCATGGCCAAATCAGAGTCCAGAACGCAGGATGCATCCACACCGGTGGTGTGGCTTCTGACAGACAGCAAACCTGGCCACCGGAACCAGCTGAAGGGGCTTGGCAACCGGCTTCGCGTCCTGACCGGCGCAAGCACCTACTGGGTCGACGCCTCCGCCATGAAAATTCCGCTCTGGCGGGCCGTCCTGGGATCGCCACCGCGCATGCAGGAGTCATTGCCGCGCCCCGATCTTGTCGTCGCGGCAGGATCCGGCACGCATCGACTATTGCTTGCGCTGCGAAAACTTCGTGGAAG
This sequence comes from Marinobacter sp. CH_CUG1437-1, assembly GCF_037029655.1. Classification (NCBI taxonomy): domain Bacteria; kingdom Pseudomonadati; phylum Pseudomonadota; class Gammaproteobacteria; order Pseudomonadales; family Marinobacteraceae; genus Marinobacter; species Marinobacter sp. CH_CUG1437-1. The sequence continues at coordinate 98,322 of NZ_JAYMEW010000007.1, forward strand.
CCGGTCACTAGTCATCATGAAGCCCGCATTCCCGCTGTCTCTGGTCAGCGGCGCACTGATTCCGGCCCATGATCGCGTCCATCCAGGCCCGCGGGTACTGCTAACCGAGGGCGTTCTGAATACCATCACCCCCCTGGCCAGAATCACCGAGAAACGGGAAGCACTACTCCTGATTGGCGGGCCTTCCCCCCATTTCGATTGGGACGACGATGTTGTCCTCGGCCAGATATCCCACCTGATCGGTCATTACCCCGACTGGCGGTGGACCATCAGCACCTCCCGGAGAACACCAGAGCCCATGCAGGAACGCCTTGACGAAATGGCCGGGCTGCGGATTACCGTTGTTCATCCGGACGAGACCCACGAGGACTGGCTGAGCCATCAATTGTCGGCCTCGCGAGCGGTCTGGGTCACCCCGGACAGCATGTCCATGGTTTGTGAGGCGGCAACCTCCGGGGTACCAACGGGCCTTTTCGAGTTGCCTGCCAGATCCGGGAGCCGCGTTGTGGAAGGTGTGGAACGGTTGGTACGGAGCGGGTATGTTGCCCAGTGGACCGACCACGCCAGCGTTATGGCAGGCCGGGCCGACCACGACCGGTCGCTCTGGGAAGCCAACCGCGCGGCGCGTTGGGTCATCGAAAACGGATTGCTCGCAAAGAACCAGAAAACCAGTCAACGCCTGCACAAGGGGAACCAACCTTGAGAATTCTTCAGGCACTTCCGGCACTGTACAGTGGCGGGGTGGAGCGAGGCACCGTTGAGTTTGCCGCCGATCTCGTCAAACGTGGCCACGAATCCTTTGTTGTCTCCAAGGGTGGCCCCATGGCCGAGCAACTGCGGGGGCAAGGTTCGAAGCATATTTTCATGCCGATACACAGGAAGAGTCCCGCCTCCTTCGGGCAGATCCTGCCGATGCGAAAACTGCTCATTGAACTGAAGCCGGACATTGTTCATGTTCGCTCCCGCATGCCCGCCTGGATTATCTTCCTGGCCCTGAAAAGCATCCCGAGGCACGAGCGACCGGCGGTTGTCTCAACCTTCCACGGCATGTACTCGGTAACACCCTATAGCGCCATCATGACCCGCGCCGATCACATAATCGCAGTCTCCCAGTGCGTGCGGGATTACGTGATGAACAATTACCCGGTCCCCGAGGAAAAACTGACGGTCATCCAGAGGGGTGTGGATGTGGATGCCTTTCATCAGCGGGAGCTTCCACAACAATGGCTCGACCGCTGGTTCCGTCAGTATCCGCAGCTTGCCGGCAAAAAAATCATCATGATGCCGGGGCGGATTTCCCGCTGGAAAGGCCAGCTGGACTTCCTGGCCATGATGGCGAAGCTGGTGAAGGCGCGGCCTGATTGCCACGGCATTATTGTGGGTGGCGCAGAACCCGGCAAAGAGCATTTCCTTGATGAACTGGAGAAGGAACGGTCGCGATTGGGCCTGACCGAAAATGTCAGCTTTCTGGGCCAGCGCAATGACATGACCAACCTGTACCTGCTCTCCGACGTAGTCTGCCATATGAGCACCAAGCCCGAGCCCTTTGGCCGGACAGTGACCGAAGCCCTGGCCTCAGGAACACCAGTTGTGGCCTACAACCGGGGCGGCGCGGCGGAAACCCTGCAGGCGTGCTTCAGGGATGGACTGGTGACGCCAGACAACGTCGAAGAATTCGCTCAGGCCGTTTTGCGTATGCTGGATACCGAGCCTCCGGTCATCGAGATCCCCTACCGGTTCCGTCTGGAAGCACAGACCGAAGCGAGCCTGAAAGTCTATGAGATGGTTCTGAAGAGCGCCGCCGATCGATCATGACGTCACCGCGCCGATTAACGATTGCCCTGCTGATTGCCACGCCCGGCACAACCTGGGGCGGCATGGAAAAGCACACTGCGGATCTGGCGAAAGCGCTGGCCGACCGTGGGCATAGCGTCTATGTGATCGGCCATAAAACCTATCGGGACAGATTCCCTGCCGGCGTCCAGTTTCATCCACTGCCGGTTCAACTCGGGCGACGGAATCTCTGGCTTCAGCTTGCCCTCCGAAGGCGCCTTCGCGAACTGTCACCCGATATTGTTCACGCCCAGGGCAACAAGGCTGCGCAACTGGTAGCCAAAACCGGAAAACTTGCCAGCGCATGGGTCGGTACGGTGCACGGCACCAAGTCCAGTCACAAGGCATTTGATCGACTCGACGAAGTCATTGCCGTAAGCCCCCGGATTCTGGCGTCCCTGCGACACCCCAGAAAACACCTGATCTACAACGGTGTGGAGCCCAGGGACCAACGAATGAAAACCGTCGCTGGCCCAAAGCTCCCCTCGGGAGTCACCAATGTCATCGCCGTGGGACGACTCGAAACCGTCAAAGGCTTTGATGCGCTGATCAGAGCCTGGGCCATGCTCGGCAGCACCGCAGATCACTGTCATCTGACTATTTTTGGCGAGGGCAGCCAGCAGTCACAGCTTGAACAGTTGATTCGCCAGCTGAAACTGGAAAACTCGATCACTCTGGCAGGTTTCCGGGAAAATCTGGCGCCCATCTACGACAGGGCCGAATTGACGGTAATCAGTTCCGAGCGGGAAGGTTTTCCCTATGTGCTGGCGGAGTCCCTTCTTGGTGGTTGCCCTGTTGTCTCAACTCCGGTATCTGGACCACGGGACATTCTCCCAGAAACGTCTCTCAGCACTGGCCATCGGGATCGGGACCTTGCCGAGCTGATAGCGCGGGCGCTCGCTGATCTGGAGGCACTGAAGCAGAGCCAGCAACCGGCCATGGCATTTGCCCGCGAAAAACTCACGGTCAATGCCATGGCAGAGCAAACGGAATCGCTCTACCTGAGGGCGATGGGCGAGGGCCGGGCGAACTGATGGCGGCTATGCCCGATGGCGACCTAGCGGGTATTTTTCTTCTCGAATTCAGACAGCATCTGCATCTCCCGAGCCTTGGCCAGGCGCATGAAGTTCCTGTTGGCTGCAGTAATGGAAACGCTAAGCCCGAACCAGCCGTTCAGGATCTGGCGATGAAGCAGATAATATTTCAGAAACTTCACGGGAAACTCGGCGAACAGGCGGGCACTGGAAATTCGTCGCCCCTTTGCGGCCAGAAAGCGGGCCTGCTCCGTCGACAACTGGCAGTACTTTCGCTCCATCTGCTCCAAGGAAATCAGCGTGCGATGTAACACATCGCCCTTGAGCTCAACAACGCGTCCAGCTTTCACCTGCGGCCGGTCATTGTTGCTGTCTTTTTCGGGCTCGATCACCGCCTTGTTGCGGTTGTAGAGTCTGAGGATCTTCTTCGATTTATCATGTCTGAACGGATGCCGTGGATCCGGCTGCGACAGAACCCAGCGCATACGGAGCCCTGCAACATCCGGGTCGATCGTCTTTGAAAACAGGGCCTTGATGTTGGCGACAAGTTCGTCTGACAACACCTCATCTGCATCCAGGTCCAACACCCAGTCATTCCGGCAAAGACTGGCGGCAAACGCCTTCTGGCAAGCAAATCCCTGCCAGTCGTTATGCACGAACCTTGCACCGGCCGCTTCTGCGATTTCGCGGGTTCGGTCAGTGCTCCCGGAATCGACTACGATAATCTCATCAACCCAGCCGGAAACCTTTGCAAGGGATTCCGGCAATCGGAGCTCTTCATCCTGGGTGATGTAATAAACGGATAACGGTAGCTTCATCAGAATTCCTGGTGTCGAGGCAATCAGTTTACGGACTGGTCAGAACAATATCACGGTTGCCTTATGATAAGATGACGCGCCTGATTTTGATGTTTTTCTTGGCATTCTTTAACTCAAGCCCGGAGTGTACAGATGATTCACCCCGTCATTATGGCTGGCGGTACCGGCTCACGCCTTTGGCCAATGTCGCGCCAGCTGAATCCGAAACAGTTCCTGAAACTGACCAACGGCCCCCTGTCGATGCTGCAGGCCACCGTTGCGCGGCTTGAGGGCATGGATGCAGCAAACCCTCTTCTGATTTGCAACGAGGAACACCGGTTCCTGGCCGCTGAACAAATGCGGCAATCCGGCCACGAAGAGACGCGGATCATTCTTGAGCCCTGTGGCCGGAACACGGCGCCGGCCATTGCATTGGCAGCACTGCAGCTGACCGAGGCCGCGGAGAACAACGCCGAAGATCCACTCATGCTGGTCCTGGCAGCCGACCACCTGATCAAGGACGTGACCGCCTTTCAGGAAGGGGTGAAGAAAGCCATTCCGCTGGCGCGGGAAGGAAAACTGGTCACCTTCGGCATTGTCCCGAACCATCCGGAAACCGGCTACGGCTATATCCACCGGGGCGCCGAACTGGGCCCTGACAGCTACCTGGTGGACAAATTTGTCGAAAAGCCGGACCAGGCGACCGCCAATGGCTACCTCGATTCCGGCGAGTACCTCTGGAACAGCGGGATGTTCCTGTTCGGTGCCCGCCAGTATCTTGAGGAACTGGAAACCCATCGCCCGGATATCCTGGCCGCATGCCGTGCTGCCATCGCAGATACCGCCGATGACCTTCACTTCACCCGGATCAATGCCGAGCGCTTCGCGGAATGCCCGTCGGACTCGGTGGACTACGCTGTCATGGAGAAGACTAATAAGGCCGCGGTGGTATCACTGGATGCCGGCTGGAGCGATATCGGCTCCTGGTCCGCGCTCTGGGAAGTCAGTGACAAGGACGCCGACGGCAACAGCCTCACCGGCGACGTGATTACCCACAACACAGCCAACACCCTGGTCCGTGCCGATAGCCGGCTGGTGGCCACCGTTGGCGTGGACAACCTGGTAGTTATCGAAACCAAGGATGCCCTGCTGGTTGCCCACAAAGACAGTGTCCAGGACGTCAAAACCGTGGTGGAACGGATTAAAACCGATGGCCGCCACGAACACATGAACCATCGGGAAGTCTACCGGCCCTGGGGTGTTTACGATTCCATCGACAACGGCGCCCGCTATCAGGTCAAACGCATCACGGTAAAACCCGGCGCCAAGCTCTCCGTGCAGATGCATCATCATCGTGCCGAGCACTGGATCGTGGTCAGTGGCACCGCCCGGGTCACCAACGGTGAGAAAACCTATCTGGTCACCGAAAACCAGTCCACCTACATTCCGGTTGGCCAGGTGCATTCGCTGGAGAATCCGGGGGTCATTGATCTGGAACTGATCGAAGTCCAGTCGGGTTCCTACCTTGGTGAGGATGACATCGTCCGCTACGAGGATCGGTACGGCCGCAAATGAGCAAGCTCAAGTATTTCGTCATTGCCGGGCTGCTCAGGATTGCCGGCTGGTTATCTCTTGCCGGCGCCCAGCGGGTGGGTCGGTTCGTGGGTTATCTGGTATGGCGACTGCCCACCAAGTCGCGTCAGGTCACCGATATTAACCTGTCCATCTGCCTCCCAGAGCTTTCAGACACCGAGCGGGCGGCTATGTCGAAAAATTCGCTGGCCCAGACCGGCATGACCATGCTCGAGGTCCCTTTGATGTGGGAGTGGCCAGTGGAGAAATGCCTTGGCCTGATCCGTGAAACCGAGGGGCTGGAACTGATCGACGACGCCATGGCTGGAGACAAGGGCCTGATTCTCCTTGCGCCGCACCTCGGCAACTGGGAACTGGCGGGTTTGTTTTTCTCATCCCGTTACAAAATGGCAGCCCTTTATAGCCCGCCGAATATGCCCGAGTTCGAAGATTACATGATCAAGGTGCGCGGACGCCTTGGCTCGGAACTGGTCAGGGGCGACCGTCGGGGTCTGGCCCGGCTCGCCTCAATTCTGCGGGAAGGCGGTGTCGCAGGGATCCTGCCGGATCAGTCACCCCGGGGCAAAGGCAATGCCTTCGCGCCTTTCTTCGGCATGGAAGTGAAAACCATGACGCTGGTGTCCAAGCTGATCCAGCGTACCGGCGCCAACGTGCTGATCACCTACGCCGAGCGCCTGCCCGATGCCTCCGGGTTCCGGATTGTCGTTCGGGAGACTGGCCCGGGCCTCGGAGACAAAGACCCTGTTGCCGCAACCACAGCCATGAATCACGCCATCGAGCAATGCGTGCGGGAAATCCCGGAGCAATATCAGTGGGAATACAAACGCATGCGCCATCGACCACCCGGCGAAATCAATCCCTATAACCCGGATCGCGTATGTTGAACCCGACACTGGCCCTCCATGCACTGCTGATCATCGGGCTTGGCGGCGCGCTCCTGTCGTCGAGCATCCTGGCCGGCGCCACTCTGTTGCTCGCCATCGCTGGAATGGTGCTCAGTGCCAGGAAATCTCTTTACAAAACCGGTTGGGACAAGCCCAAAGAGCTCAGGTTGCTGCACTTTTCCTTCTGGTTCTTCGTACTGGTGAGCTTTCTGTCCTGGGCCCTGGAAGGCTTTGATTATGAGGGTGGAAAAACGTTTGGAACGCACGCCCGGTTTATCCTGTTCTGGCCTCTGATCATTGGCATCAGCTATGCGCGGGTCGGCGCACGCACGACGTTTGCGGCCATCGGACTGGTTTCCATGTCTGTCATCGGGATATTTCTCGTGACCATCGCTGCCCGCCAGGGTGCCCTTGGCCAGGTGATGAACTCCCGTTTTGGTGGCGGAATTAACCCCATCAGCTTTGGAAATCTTGCCCTCCTGGGCGGGATGTTAACCATCGTTGGCGCCATGTTTTTCGTCCGAGACAAACGGCTGGGCCTGGCGATACTGTTTTTTATCGGTGGAACGGCTGCCGTCCTGATTTCGATGCTGTCGGAGACCCGCAGCAACCTGGTTGCCTTACCATTTCTTCTGGTTGCGCTAGTACCACTACTCAGAAAAAGGCTTCGCGTTGCCGGACTGATCGTTGTGCCAGTTCTCGTCGCCGGCGCCATTATTACCAGCGACCGCATGTCGAACTCGCTCAATGGCTTGCTCCATGACGGCCACCTGGACTCGGGAATGGAAATCCGTCTGGAGGTCTGGGAACAGGCACTGAGCATGCTTGGAGAAAGCCCCTGGTCCGGGGCAGGTCTGGGGGGGTATACCCACCGCATTGAGGCAGAAGTGGCAGCCGGCAATCTGCCAGCGCACTTCCTCGACTGTTGCACCGGGCATGCTCACAACGACCTGCTCAATAATGCTGCCACCAGCGGTATTCCGGGCATTCTCAGCTGGGCCCTGCTGATTTTCATTCCTTTGGCCATCTTTGCCCGTAACCTGGCCAGCCGTCACCCAGCCACGGCCCACCTTGCGGCGGCTGGTTGCATGGTCTCCATCGGCTACTTCCTGTTCGGGCTTACAGAAGCCACGTTCAATCGAACCCTGTTCCTGACCTTCTACCTGCTTGCGATCGCTTCCATCGCCTCGGCCATGTTCACAGAATTAAGCGCCTCTTACGTTCGAAACAGGGCCCGCAAGGTTTCAGCGACCATAATCACTAAAAACGAAGAAGACCATATTACCGACTGTCTGAAATCCGCAAGGCTGGTTGCCGACGAAATTATTGTTCTGGACAGCGGCAGTACTGACCGGACGGTGGAACTGGCCAGGGAGTTGGCTGATGTGGTTGAAGTGACAGACTGGCCGGGCTTTGGCATCCAGAAACAGCGCGCTCTTGAGAAAGCGACCGGAGAGTGGGTGCTGTCACTGGATGCCGATGAACGTGTCACACCGGAGCTGGCACGGGAGATCAACGATCACCTGGCAGATCCCGATGCGGACGCCTACAAGCTTCCCTGGGCGGTAACGATTTACGGCAGCCGTCTGGATTTCGGCCGCAGCGGGCGGGCGCCGCTCCGACTGTTCCGTCGTGAGGGCGTTAGCTTTTCAGACGCTCTGGTACACGAACGGATCCTGATTCCCTCAGGACGCAAGATCAAAACCCTCAGAGGCCGCCTCACGCACTACACGCACCGGGATTTCGGCCATTCGCTGGAGAAAATCGCGAAATATGCGTGGCTCGGCTCTCTGGAGAAGCATCGTAAAGGCAAGAAAACCCGAACGATGATCTACCCTACTTTGCGGGGCCTCATGACGTTTGTGCAGGTGTACTTTATTCGGTTCGGTTTTCTGGATGGCGCTGTGGGTTATCTGACGGCCGTGACCTATGCGCAGGTAACCTTCAATAAGTATGCGGGGTTATGGGCTCTGGACCGGCCGGCCCGCTTTGAAGACTCGTGATCCCCGGAGGAGCGTCGTTTCCACACCGATGCTCCTGAACATACACCGTATTTCCTCGTAATAGGGTAGCCGCGCGCCCAGTGCGGCGTCATCAATCTGGAACACCCGGATCTCCGGAAAAATCTTTTTCAGGGTAAACAGAGCGGTTGAAGCAAAGCTGTAGAACGCCAGATACGTTTCTCCGGACAGGGCTACCTCCACCTCTATCGGACGACCGGCCTGCCGTATCTCGAGCGGAAATTCCGCCAGCAAGGCCTCCAACTCTTCCCGGCTTTCCTTTCGATGCATAAAGTACACGACGCGGCTATCAAGATGACGTTCCACCACATGCTGAATTTGCAGTTTCAGTTGCGCAAGCCGATCCTCACCACCAAAGGGCTGGCCAAGGAACCCCACCATGGGCGTCTGGCTGCTGTCACGGGCTGATGTTTTAAAGGTTCTACGAAACACCGGAAAATCGTGAACCTGCACCTGAACGAGCCCGGAGCTCGGTAACGGAAAGAAGGTAAAGAAGGCGATCACATCCGGAACAACGCGGTGAATCCGGATACCCATGGTTCTGAGGAGCCGTTTCTTGGCCGGTGAGATCCGGGAGGCGATCCCCTCATCATGAATGGCATGGTAGTAGGTTACTGTCGCCAGGCCGTCATCCACAAAAATCAGCTGCTCGCTGTCGAATCCCCGATAAAACACTTCGTGGATCCAGCTGGATTTGTTCCCGATGAACAACCTTTCGATTTTGCGTCGCGAAAGCCCCTTGGCGACCGCCCCCAGACGCAGATAAAACGAACTTTTCTTAAGATAGATGGTTTCGATGCCCTGCCAGCCCAGGGCCTCGGCGAGAAAAGCCATTTGCCCCTCGGTCTCCCGGTTATCAGGCCTGGCAATGACAAGAAGCGTGGTTTCAGCACTGCAGCCATAATGATAGCGAGCCTCGGAGCAACTGATCAGTTGGAGGGGCGTGCTCGCAACAAAGACGTTAATAGGACTGGCGGCGCTGCTCAAATCATTCGTTTCCAGGTTTGGACCTTCGAAGAATCTATCCTGAGCTTTCCGGTGCCATGCGTGCAAGTTCCTTGCGCAAACGGCGCCTGACTTTCAGTTTGCGCAGCAGATTCATCGGCTTGCGTTTCAGTTCGCCTCGCTTGTTGATCAGAAAATCCTCAACCGCATCCAGTACCCGCCCGCTGGAGCGACCATCCCTGAAGCTGTGCAACTGGTCGCAAAGGGCTCGTGTTTCTTGCATCAGGGTGTCGGGATACTGCACTGCCTCTTCCAGGGCTGACTCAACGTCCTCAACTTCGTGGACATCGATCAGATAGGGGCCCGGCATTTTCGTCCTGAAAGTGACTACAGGTCGATCAAGGAACATGAATTCAAACATGATGGACGAAGTATCACACAGCATCACATCTGCCTGCGGAAGCAGGGGGAGCAGATCCTCATCGCTTTCGACAAAACGGAGGTTATCGCCGCTCAGCTCGCGATACTGATCCACTACCGCAGGATCCATCTTTGGGTGCAGGGTTACAATGAACTTCCACCGACCATTCCGGGACAGTTCGCCGATTTTCTCCACCAGATCCGGAGCGGACGTAACGGAGCGGCTGAACGTGGAGGCGAAAAATACGACAGGCAGCTCATTTTCCGAGCGCTTTCTCTTCCCCTCACTAGGCTGCGATAGCAGAGGATCCAGCTTTGGCCAGCCAGTGTGGGCAACCCCGAAATGCTGGTATTGGGACGCCAGCTCACGGAACTTTTCCGTATCTTTCATGGCATGGGTGCAGTAGAGATCAAACCATCCGCGAATGCGGTAATGATCACTTTCGTCCTCGCTGCTATGGCCGCGCTTGTTGCGAGCCATGCCATGGAATACCTCGACCTTGATCCCCGGGAAGAAATAGGGCACCCAGTCCCCGGGGACAAAGGTAGCATCGGCGTTGTATTCCATAACCTCTTTTACGCTGCCAAGACGACGCTCATCGGACCGAAGCGGCGCCGTTGAGCAACCCGCGACAAACCAGGCCGCTTCGTCACCCCGGCGCAGTATCTCTTCCTGCAGCGGTCGCAGAATCGAATAGGAATAGGGTTGATTGACAAAAAACAGATACCGCCGCATTCAAGCCCTGCCCGTGAGTGTTTTGTATAGCTCACCCGTCTCGCTGACGGTCTGTGAGGTGTGAAAATCCCGGGCGATCCTTTGCCGCGCTGCCTGCCCAAGCTTGGCCGACAGCTCTCTGTCGCGGTAAAGCCGCTCGATAGCTGCCGACAGCTCGGTGGCATTTTTCGGTGGAACCACAATACCGCTGACACCGTCTTCCACCAGTTCCGGCATGCCGCCGACACTGGTCACCACCGGCGTCACACCATAGACCATGGCCTCAATAACGGCCCGGGGCAGCCCTTCTCTTTCTTTGGAGGGAAGCACAAAGACGTCACTGGCGGCGGCGATGGCCGGAGCATCGGTGCGGTAGCCTGTAAAGTGGATCCGCTCGGGGTGAGAGGTGGCAGCGGCCTGCGCCTGAATCTCTTCGTTATCAATGACGTCTCCGACCAGCAGCAAATTTACGTTCACATCCGCAGGCAGCTTGTCGACTGCTTCTATCAGGTCATCGAAGCCTTTTCGTGGGGTATTCCGTCCGGTGCAGCACACCACGAAGGCACCTTCGGGAACACCAAACTGGGTGAGATCGGCCTTGGGCGACTGATACCAGTCCAGATCGTGCCCCTTGTAGATTCTTTGAAGCTTGCGCTCAGGGATGTGCATCCACAAAAGCCGGAGGCTCGCCAGATAATCCTTGATGGCATCGGCGACACAGACAATCTTGCTGACGCGTGGGTGCAAGAAGGTAATCCAGGACTCCGGATTGAGAAAGCTGATATTACCGATCACACCGCGATAGGCGACGATCTTGATATCGGTGCCCCGGGAAGCCCGTAATCCGCAGGCCAGGGCCCGGGGATTATAGGCATGAATGACCTCGTAATTTTTCTTGGCCAGTTGTTGGCGGATGGCCTCGGTGCCTCCTTTGTCGAAGCGACTCTTCAGGGCCATGGGACTGGCAACCATGCCCTCGTCGACAAGACGCTGATAATTCCTGCCCTTGGGGTTACACATGACGTCGAGGTCAAATCCGGCTTTTCTGAGTCCGATAAAAAGTTCAGTTTCCGGACGATCGCAGGCATCCGTAAGGCATAGTATTGACGGAAGCGATCCGCCCTGTCGTGGATTGGTCAAGCGGCCATTCCCCTGTTATATCCGTTCATGAAATAACTCCAGACCTTCGCCCGGGTGTGTTCTCCGGCGACTTTCACCAGTGACCGCGAGAAGCGATCAAGATTCGCCTCTTTCCAGCGGGCTGGCGCACTGTCTGCAGTAAGTCGGCTCTTGTCGAAATCAATCAGAAAGTATTCGTCGCCCCGAACCAGTACATTGAAGCAGTTAAGGTCAGCATGCATGACACCCGCGTCGTGAAATCGACGAATCGTTTCTCCGATGGACTCCCAGGCATCACCGTCCAGTTCGGCAATAAGATCAGCTAATGGTGAAGTGTTCTCCAGTCGCTCAATGATGATGGCGGCCCGGTATTGAATCGGTGACAGTTTCCGATACCAGGCTGCCACCGGACGGGGTACGGGAAGCCCCTTGCTGAGCATTGCATTCAGCAGGCGGAATTCAGCAAAGGATCGCACATCGGCCTCACGAGTGAAGGCATAGGCATATCGGGCAAATTTCGCCACCAAACCACCCCTGCGATATTCGCGAAGCACCAGCTTGTCTTCTCCGGCCTGCAAGAACCAGGCGCCGCCGCGACCGCCGCTACTCACCGGCCTCGCCTGATCGCCCCAGGTGGCGGCATTGAACCAGTCCTGGGTAACCCTGCCCTCATAATCGGGATGAATCAGCATTGCCGAAGCCCTTTCCCGAATACAGATTTCAGACTCCACCATGCTGGGTCCCCGGCCACCGAAACAGAAAGAACACACCTTACGCGCTCACGCCAGGACGGACACGCGCGAGTGCGTTAGAATGGCGGCCAGTTTACCAATGATTGCCGACTAAGCTCCACAGCCCCAGGCCACAACCTGAACCGGATCAATATCTGATGAACTCCATCTGCATTCTTCGCCTGTCCGCCATCGGTGACGTAACCCACGTGATACCTGTTGTGCTGAGCCTTCAGGAGCAGCTTCCCGGGGTAAAGATCACCTGGGTTATCGGCAAGATCGAAGCCAAGCTGATTGGCGATCTGCCCGGCGTTGAGTTCATTGTTTTCGACAAGAAGGCCGGGCGCAAAGGGTACGCGGAGCTTCGCAGACAGATGCAGGGGCGCAAATTCGACGCACTGCTGCATATGCAGGTAGCATTCAGAGCCAACCTCGCTGCCGCGTGCATTCCCGCCCGCACCAGAATTGGTTATGACAAGGCCCGCAGCAAGGATCTTCACAGTCTGTTTATAAACCGCCGAATCAAACCGGCTCCGCAACAGCATGTTCGCGACTGCCTGGCCAGCTTCCTGGAGCCTTTGGGGCTAGACCCGGCACCACCGCGCTGGCAGATTCCCTTGAGTGAATCAGACCACCAGTTTGCCAGCGATCAACTGGCGCCTGATCGCAGAAACCTTGTGATCAGCCCCTGTGCCAGCCACACCCTTCGTAACTGGCCTGCCGAGCGTTACGCGCAGCTGGCCGATCACGCAGTTCAAAAGCACGGTATGAAGGTGATCCTGGTCGGAAGCCCTGCCCCGTTCGAGGCCGAGTATTGCGCTGCCATTGAAGCCGCGATGAAGGAGAAAGCCCACAACATCTGCGGCAAGGACACCCTCAAACAGCTCACAGCGCTGATGACTCACGCCGACCTGGTGGTGGCCCCCGATACCGGACCGGCACATATCGCCAGTGCAGTGGGTACCGATGTGCTTGGGTTGTTTGCCGCCAGCAATCCGTACCGGTCAGGCCCCTACAATTCTCTTGAGTGGTGTGTGAACCGGTATCCAGAAGCACTTGAAAAGTTCACTGGTAAAACGGTGGAACAGGCTCGATGGGGGGCCAAAGCAGAGTTCGAGGGGGCAATGGAACTGATTACGGTGGCGGATGCAACGGAGATGCTGGATCGGTGGGTTGAAGCGCACGTAACGCCCAACCCAGAAACGGGGCCCGAGTCTACCTGACGCGGGCGCCGTTTTTGAGCGCTAATCTGCCCCGGGCTTCACTTACGGGCGGTGTAGTCCTGGTAGGACTTCTCTTCCACGAAACGTGATCCCAGGGCCAGGTTGACCTCTTTCTTTATGGCAGCACGCTTGTCGTTGGTGACGTACACTGCGCGGGCCAGTTCAATAAATTTCGGGCCAAAATCCTGGGCGGCCTCCTGATCACGAATGTCGTCTTCAATCACCCACAGCTCTTCGTTCACCGCCTTCAGCTGCTTGCGAAGATCGGAAATTTCAGCAGCCTTGTCCTTTACCGCCTCGTCCCAGGTGGCGCTCAGTTCGTCCAGTTCGAGACGAACGTTCTTGACCTTCGCTTCATCCTTGATGCGCTCGGATTTGATTTCGAGGATGGTGATTTTGTCCAGCACCTCGCCGAAAGACACCGGTACCTTGATAACGTCTGCCATGTGCTCGTCCCGCCAGTAAACAGGGTGTGTTAAATAACAAAGCCGCCGGGCTGAAACAGTCAACGGCGGCTTGCGACTTTTTCTGGAATCAGCCTTTTACGTGAGTCAGCCAGCCACTGTGCTCAGCCAGCTTGCCCTTGACCGCATCAAAGTACATGCCCTGCAGCTTCTCGGTCACCGGGCCACGTTTGCCGGCGCCGATCACTCGGCCATCCAGCTCGCGGATCGGCAATACCTCGGCCGCGGTGCCCGTAAAGAAGGCTTCGTCTGCGATATAGACCTCATCACGGGTGATCCTGCGCTCCTTGACCGGAATGTTCAGCTCGCGGGCGAAGTCCAGGATGGTGGCGCGGGTGATACCTTCCAGGCAAGAGGTGAGCTCCGGCGTGTGCAGCACACCATCACGCATGATAAAGATGTTTTCCCCGGAGCCCTCGGCAACGTAGCCTTCGTTGTCCAGCAGCAGCGCTTCCTCGGCCCCGCCGGAAATGGCCTCATTCAGCGCCAGCATGGAATTGATGTAGTTGCCGTTGGCCTTGGCCTTACACATGGTGATATTCACATGGTGGCGCGTGTAAGACGATGTGCGCACCTTGATGCCCATTTCTTTTGCTTCCGGGGACATGTAGGAGGGCCAGCTCCAGGCTGCAACCATCACGTGCACTTTCAGGTTATCGGCCCGCAGCCCCATGCCCTCGGAACCCAGAAACGCCATCGGGCGGAGATAGGCTTCATCCAGGTTGTTCTCCCGCACTGCCGCACACTGGGCGGCGTTCAGCTCGTCCTTACTGAACGGCATTTTCATGTTCAGAATGTGAGCCGAACGGAACAGTCGATCAGTATGCTCTTTCAGGCGAAAAATAGCCGGACCGTTCGCGGTATTGTAGGCCCGCACACCTTCAAAACAGCCAAGGCCGTAATGCAGGGTGTGAGTCAGGACGTGCGTCTTGGCTTCCCGCCAGGGAACCATTTCACCATCCAGCCAGATAACGCCATCGCGATCAGCCATCGACATTCTTCATTGCTCCTAAAAAAGCGTTTTTCGGGGGAACCGGCATTCTAGCAGGAAAATCTGCCGGAATTGAATTTGCCTCAGGCATCAATCATCACTTTTTTCCACATGGCGCGGATGTAGTCACGCTCCTCTGTAAAGGCATCGCCTTCCACCTGGCTATTGAGATTCTGAAGCGCCCTCCGATGGATGGTCGAGCGAAGCGCGATGAAGGTTTCCCGGAGCTTCTCGGCATCGTCCACAGCCATCACACCCGCACGGCCGAGCTCTTCCATCTGGCGAATATTGTCGGACCACTGGGTCAGCTCCGGATGCTCGGCACACCAGGCCAGCATCATATACTGGACCATGAACTCGATATCGACGATACCACCAGTATCGTGCTTGATATGGAACACCTCGGCCTGCCGGTTTTCGGGTGTGGCGAGGCTGGCGCGCATTTTCTCACGCATGTCGACCACCTCTTTGCGAAGCTTTTCACGGTCGCGGGATTGGCAAAGAATATCGTGGCGGATGGATTCAAAGGCTTCGAGAGTTTCACTGCAGCCGGCGACACCCCGGGCGCGTGCCAGCGCCTGATGCTCCCAGGTCCAGGCATCTTCCCGCTGATATTTTTCAAACGCCTGTAATGTGCTTACCAGAAGCCCCGAGTTGCCAGAGGGCCGCAAGCGCATATCAACCTCGTAGAGTTGGCCTGACGGAGTCTGAGTATTGAGGATGTGAACAATCCGTTGACCCAACCGGGTGTAGAAGACCGCGTTATCGATGGGCTTTTCGCCATCGGTCGCCAGCTCCGGATCAGCCTGATGCACAAATACCAGATCAAGGTCGGAGGTGTAGCCAAGCTCAATCCCACCCAACTTGCCATAACCAATGATGGCGAAATCGGTCTCACAGGCAGAACCATCTTTCCTTCTTGGATAGCCATGGCGGCTGACCAGATTGGCGAAGGCCACGTCCACGACGTGGTCCAGAACAACCTCTGCGATCCAGGTCAGATAATCACTGACCTTCATCAACGGCAACGTGCCTTTTAGCTCTGATGCCGCCACCCGCAAAATGTGGGCCTTCTTGAAATGCCGCAGCGACTCCATCTGCTCTTCCAGATCCTCAAACGGAATCCGCAGCATCTGCTGGCGCAGATCATCCTGCAACTCTGCCTTTGCAGGCGGACTGTAAAGGCTCTCGGCGTTAAGGAGTTCATCCAGCAACAGCGGCGTTTCTGCCAGCTGCCGGGCGATCCAGGGGCTCTCACTGCACAACCGGACCAACTGGGTACAGGCGCCCGGGTTCTCAATCAGCAACACCATATAGGCGGTTCGACGGAGGATGGCCTCGACCAGCTGCAACACCCTCGACAGAGTTTCGGAGGGGTTATCGACCTGGGTGAGCGCCTCAAGCAGCATCGGCATGAACTGATTGAGCCGTCTTCTCCCCTGGGTTTGAAGGTTCTGTACGGTCCGGTTGTCGCGTAGTTCCGCCAGTTCCGCCAACGTATTCTCGGGGGCTTCATAGCCACGGGATTTCAGCCAGTCGGCGGCTGCGCCCTCTTCCATTTCAGCGAGCCAGAGTTCGAACCAGCCTTCTTCAAGCGACTTCTCACCGTCATCCTCTTCATCCTCGGTGGCGATGATATTGGCAAAATGGGTGGCCACGCGTGCCCTGTGCTCGGTGAGACTTTGCTCACACGCCTGCCAGGTCTCGAACCCCATGATTGTGGCAACCCGTGCCCTGGACAGCTCATCCTCCGGCAGAAGTTGGGTCTGCTTGTCTTCCATACCCTGAAGCGCATGCTCCAGGTTCCTCAGGAACACATAGGCTTCGCGCAGCTCACGCACCACCGATGAAGGCAACAGCTCCAATTCCTCGAGTTCCTTCAGGATGACCAGCAGTTCCCGCTGCTGAAGCTCCCGATCCCGCCCACCACGAATGAGCTGGAATGCCTGTACCACAAACTCAATTTCGCGGATACCGCCGCTACCAAGCTTGATGTTATTTTCGAGTCCCTTTCGGCGCACCTCCCGACCGATCATGGCTTTCATGCTACGGAGGGACTCGAAGGCGCTGAAATCGATGTACTTGCGATAGACAAAAGGACGCAGGCTCTCCATCAGAACCTGGCCGGCCCTCTGGTCGCCAGCCACCACACGGGCCTTGACCATGGCATAGCGCTCCCAGTCACGGCCCTGGTCCTGGTAATAGGTCTCCAGTGCCGCGAAACTCAGAGCCAGGGCACCGCTCTGGCCATAGGGCCGAAGCCGCATGTCTACACGGAAGACAAAGCCGTCCGCCGTTATCTGATCCAGTGCCTGGATCAGTCGCTGCCCCAACCGCACAAAAAACTGCTGATTATCCAGCGAGCGACGCCCGCCAACAGTCTCCCCCTTGCTTGGAAAGGCGAAAATGAGGTCGATGTCCGAGGAGACGTTCAACTCCCGACCACCCAGCTTGCCCATGCCAAGGACCACCATTTTCTGGTCTGCTTCCTTGCCGGTCACCGGATCAGCCCCGCGAGGTGTGCCATATTGCTCGCAAGCGTCGCTGTATAGCCAGCTGAGAGCGCCATCAATACAAATATCGGCGAAGGCACTGGTCGCTGCCATGGTTTCTGCCAGATCCGCCCAGCGCATCAGATCCCGCCAGATAATTCGGAACTGGGACTCCATGCGGAACTGCCTGAGGGCCGAATGCAGCTCCGATTCGCTGTCGACCTCGGAGAGATAATCCTGCCAACGATCTTGCAGATAGTCAGGGGTGGTCGGCTCCGCCAGCGAACGGGAAACCACCAGGGCCTGAATCTGCCCGGCATGGCGCTCCAGGGTCTGGCGCAGGAACAGGCTGCGGGAAATTGCCGTAGCTACCACTGCGTCATCCATGCCTTCCGATGAGGTTAACCAGGCCGGAATTCCATCCGGAAACACCGATTTCCAGCACCCTGCGACATCATCCGCCAGCGGTTTCGGAAGGCTGTGCCACGGCTCGGACATAATGCAAACCCCTGTCTCTCTGTTATATTTCCGGTACTGTATAACGAACTTCCCCGCAACTGAACAGGCCGCCGACACGGATGCAACGAAACCGCCGCCCACTGAATCCGGAACATCAGGAAACCCATCTGCCCATGGGCGGCCTGATTCGGAGCCGGATGAAGCGCCTGTTCGCAATACTGGGCGTGCTGCTTTCGGTACAGGTTCTGATCATCTGGGCAGCCGAAGACCTTTCATTATTTGAAGCTGCCTGGCTGACAATGACCACACTGGTCACCGTTGGCTATGGGGACTATGCGCCCCAGACCATGATCGGTCGGTTCAGCACGATTGTGCTGATGTTTATTACCTCAATTACATTGCTGACACTGATCGTCAGCGACTATATCGAGTACCGGTTCTATCGACGGGAACGGATTCTCACAGGAAGGTGGATCTATAAAATGAATGACCACATCATTATTGTTAACACGCCCCAGCACGGGGGCGAGCAGTATTTCATGAGGTTTGCTTCCCAGATTCGGGAAATCCCGGGCTATGAAACCATTCCTATCATGATACTGACTCGCCAGTTTCCGATGGGACTGCCCACAGAACTTTCCGACATCGGAGTCGTGCACCATCACGGTGCAGGGTTCGACCCCGAGGCGCTAAAAGCAGTTCACGCCGGCAGTGCCAGACATATCATCGTGCTCGCGGCAGACGAAGCCGATCCCTATTCAGATAGCCTGACTTTCGACATCGCTCATCGATTGACAGAGCTGAATCTCGGCAGTCACACCATTGTCGAATGCGTCAACGACCAGAACCGGGGACGCTTCAAGGCGCTCGGTGTGAGGACCATCATCCGCCCTGTTCGAACTTATCCGGAAATCATGGTGCGTTCAGTGGTTGCCCCCGGCTCGGAAAAGGTTCTGGAGGACCTGTTCAACTACGAGCACGATCATCCCCATCGGTACGAGCTGAAGCTGGACGACCTGAACTGGGCGGACATAGTCAGCGCCCTGGTCCGTCATGGAATAGGGACTGCGCTCGCTTACATTGATGACGACAATGAAGTCATATGTCATCCGCCGACCAACGAGGAAATTGAAGGCAAGGGATTGATTGTGCTTGTTAAGTCCGCTGACACACCAGAGGTGTCAGTAGTGGAGGAAGCCCTGGAGCGATACCGGGTTTTCCTGAAGCAGTGGCGAGCCCACTCCGCCGCGCAGGAAACGGGCGAAGCAGAGCCAGAAAAAAACAAGTCTCCCGACTAGAAACCACCGGACTCCACAATCCGCCAGCTACTGCCCTGAACTGGCCAGCTGCAACTGGAGAACACCCAGCTCTGTAGCGTTTTCGGAAAGACTACGAACCGTCGATCCGCGAGCCAGCTCAGCGACCACATGCTCCCAAAGCTCCCCGCACCCCGCGGCAGCAGCTACATTTGCTACTTTCGAAAGATCCAATTGGTCTGCAGGGAAAGGCTCGTCAAGCAGCCAACAGCTCCCCAACGCCTGAAGGAACTCGGTTACGGTTAGCGGCTCAGTATTGCAAACAGTCTCCGGGCGATAGAGGCCCGCAAGAAAATACCCCTGCTCGGCCTTGCTGATAAGATTCAGAAAAACGGGAACTTCTCGGGCCAGCTCAAGTGCCCAAGCGACCAAGTGCCTGCCGTCACCGCTTTTCAGCTCAAACTCCACCTCGTGCAGTGGCCACCTGGCTTCATTGCCAGCCACACTGCCAGAATCGAGGGCGATCTCGATGACACTCTGCCCCTCTTCCAACCAGAGCACGTTACGCTGGAAGTTGGTTTCAAACACTACCCGCAGACTGCCGAGATCCAGATCGGTACTCAGCGGTGTGTCCTCCAGAAACGACAAATTCAGATCCGGGCCGGATACCGGCCACTCCCACTCTTCGCGCCGGTGGGCGCCATCGACAAATTCACCCCGGGTTTTCAGAGTTTGGATGTAGTCATCACCGGCTTTGCGGATTCTCAAAGCGGCTTTGGCGCGATTCAAATCGGCTTTTGGCGTGTCGAAATAGCGATTGACCAGGGATTTGGTTTTTCCAGGTAGAACCTCGGGGCGGGCTGAGAGCCACTGCAAAGCCTGCGCCTGGGCAGCTTCAGATACACTGAGCTTGATTTCCAGTTCGGTTGCCATTTCCACGACCTTTTCTCATGTTCATAAACGCAAAAACCGGCGACCCAAGGGTCGCCGGTTTTCATACTACAGGATTAGCCGGTTGGCTGATCAGAAGTAGTAAACAGCACCAACTGAAGCGATGGACTGCTCGTCGCCAGAGGCGCCTTCCAGGCTGTACTCGTTAGCTGCGTCTGAACCAGACAGGTAGCCTTCGAAGTAAACGTACATGTGATCAGACACGTTGTGCAGAGCCTGCAGGATTACGGTGTCTTTCTTGTCGCCAGAAGCATCGTCGTCCAGCATCTGGTAAGACAGAGCGAACTGGTTCGCGCCCATGGTGTACACACCCATTACGCCAACGATGTCGTTTACGTCTTTGCGGGTCTGGTATTCACCAATCACGCTGAAGTCGCCAGCGCTGTAGGTCGCTGTCAGACCGTAGCTGTTTTCGTTGTTGTCGGCTGCAGCGCCGCCGTCGTTGGAGTCCATACCAACAGACACTTCAAGAGCGTCTACAGCGTAGGTCGCAACCAGCTGGTACGGGTAAGATTTGTCCGCGCCGCCCTTGGTGTCGCTATCGCCGTTAACCTGAACAGCTGCAGAAACAGTCAGACCGCCGAAAGACGGAGACATGTACTGGACCAGGTCACCTTCACCAGTGGAGTAGTTACCGAAAATGTCGGAACCCACTTCGTGGAAGTTACCAATCTTTACGATGGCACTTTCGTAGACAGAATCGTCAGAGCCGACCCAGATCTGACCGAAGCTATCACCCTTAACACCTACGTAGGCTTCGTCAAGAGCGTCGATACCGTTGCTGCTGGACTTGTCGTCAGCGTTGATGCCTTCAAGCTCCAGCTTGAAGAAGCCAGTGATGCCCGGAGCGATTTCGTGATCGTGCTTAACGCCCAGAGTGGAACCGTTGTCAGCGTGCTCAACCTCGGAGCCACCGCCGTCAACGTTGGTGTGCTTCAGCACGTACTGGATGTTGCCGTATACAGACGGCATGGAGTCCATCTTGGCCGCCAGTTCGGAAGCTGACATTTCAGCCTGTGCGAAAACACTGCCAGAGAAGGTAGCGGCTGCAATAGCAGATGCGATGAGCGTTTTTTTCATGTTGCGTCTTCCTTTTTGAGTTAACTCAGGTTTTAGCGACGGGTTCTTATCCCGATTTTGTAAGGCTTCACCAGTCAGGCTGGATGAGGCCGATTCTGCATTACCCTTGTGTCAGTTTGATGACACACAAGTAACTTTTCTTCTTCTTCGGATAAATCTGAAAGATTCCAGATCTATACAGCTCAACCACTTACAGGATCTTCTTAAAGTCCTGAATGATGAAACTGTTTTAATACAATCATTCTCATTTTGCAAATTAACTGCGCTGCATTTTTAGCTCTTTTGGCACCAGAAACGCAATTATTTATGCGATTTGGCGCTCAGGAGCTCCGTTGCAGTTATATTTCAAATCCGAGGCCAGATTACCATTAACTCTTTATTAACAGCAGCTTGCCCCCTTAAAACTGCGCACACACAAAGTCTCTGATGGTAATTTCGCACCATTGCAGGCCAGCATGGCGGCCTGCGCACAATACTAGTGCAACTACCTATTCACACCTTTGTCTATTCTCAAGCATGAAGGTGACAGGCCCATCATTCGTTAACCCAACCTTCATATCCGCGCCAAACCTTCCTTCCCCTACTCTATCCGACCCCAGGCGTGAAATTGCGTCTGCCACAAACGATTCATAAAGCCTGTTGGCGTCATCCGGCCCCGCAGCCAGGGAAAAACCGGGCCTGGTTCCGGAAGACGTATCGGCCGCCAAAGTGAACTGTGGAACAACAAGGAGGGAACCACCGATATCCAGCAGGCTGCGATTCATCCGCCCTGCGTCATCGGGAAACACACGGTAAGTGAGGATTTTTCGGCAAAGTTCCCTTGCCTCGCGCTCGCTATCTCCTTTCTCGACGCCCAGCAACAGCAAAAGGCCTTTGTCGATCGAGGCTATCTGCTCACCGCCCACGGTAACACTGGCTTGCGAAACTCGCTGGATCAATCCTTTCATCAACTGCCTTGAGGACGATTGAACAGGCAAAATTGAGATCGGGCAAGAGTGTATCCATGCCAATTACCGGCCGCAACCCTCAAAACGCAATTCAGCCAGCACTTTTTTCAGTTTTCGCGACAACGGACTCAACACCGCGAATGAGTGCATCGACAATAGCTGGCTCCGATGCAGAGTGGCCTGCATCCCGAATGATCTGGAATTCTGCCTCGGGCCAGGCCTTACTGAGCGCCTGGGCATTATCCAGAGGACAAACCATATCGTAGCGTCCGTGTACGATAATCCCGGGAATGTCCGCCAGACGGTGCGCATTGCGAAGGATCTGGTCGGGCTCAAGAAAGGCGGCGTTCATGAAATAGTGGCATTCGATACGGGCCAGCGCGATGGCTACATGAGGATGGCCGAAATGCTCAACTACCCTGGGGTTCGGATGCAGGGTTGCACACCTACCCTCCCAGATTGACCATGCCTTGGCCGCCTGGATCTGCTCCAGCTCGTTGGTACTGGTCAATTTTCGGTAATAGGCTGCCACCATGTTATCGCGCTCGACTTCCGGAATTTGCGCCTCGAAGTCAGACCAGTAGTCCGGAAACACGCGGCTGGCCCCTTCTTGGTAGAACCACTGAATATCGCGGGGACGACAGAGAAATATGCCACGCAGAACCAGCCCGGACACTCGTTCCGGATGTGACTGGGCGTAAACAAGGCTCAGGGTCGACCCCCAACTGCCGCCGAACAGAAGCCACTTATCGATACCGAGGAACGAGCGTACCGCCTCCATATCCTCAACCAGCTTGTCGGTGCTGTTACCCTCGAGCTCTGCTAGCGGCGTGGAACGGCCGGCACCGCGCTGATCCATAAGAATAATCCGGAACCGCTCGGCATCGAAAAACCGCCGGTGATAGTCCTCGCACCCACCCCCCGGGCCACCATGAACAACGAGAACCGGCATCCCGTCGGGGTTTCCACTTTCTTCAACGTAGAGTTCATGAGGTGGATCAACGGCAATACGGTGCTGGGCGTTGGGCTTGATTTCCGGGTACAGGCTGAGCATGAAGCGCTCCGTTTAAAGGATTTACCCGGAGTTTAGCTTAAGCGAAAAGAAAGAGGCATTCCGTAGAGGGGAGTACAGAAGGAAATGGGGTCAGATGAAGACTTTCATCTGACCCCATTAAAGACGTTACTTCTTGCTGGCGCGCTTACGCTCGTTCTCGGTCAGAAGCTTCTTGCGCAGCCGGATGGACTTCGGCGTCACTTCCACCAGCTCATCGTCGTCAATAAACTCCAACGCCTGCTCAAGCGTGAACTTGATGGGGGGCACCAGGCCGATGACTTCATCCTTGCCGGAGGCACGCATGTTGTCGAGCTTTTTGGCTTTGGTGGGGTTCACCACCAGGTCATTGTCCCGGCTATGAATACCACACAGTTGCCCTTCATAGATCTCCTGCCCCGGATCCAGGAACAGCTTGCCGCGGCTCTGCAGGGTTTCCAGCGAGTAGGTCAGCGCGGTACCCGTAGCCATCGACACAATGACGCCGTTCTGGCGGCTGGTAACGTCCCCAACCTTGATCGGGCCATAGTGGCTGAACGTGGACGTAAGGATGCCGGTACCTGAGGTCATGGTCAGGAAGGTATTCCGGAAACCAATCAGGCCGCGAGCGGGAATGGTGTAATCCAGACGCATGCGGCCCTTGCCATCCGGCACCATGTTGGTCAGGTCGCCCTTGCGCAGCCCCATTTGCTCCATGACGGCACCCTGGTGCTGCTCTTCGATATCCACGATGACGTTCTCGTACGGCTCCTGCTTTTCGCCATCCACTTCCTTGATAACCACTTCGGGGCGGCCAACGGCCAACTCAAAGTTTTCGCGTCGCATGTTCTCGATCAGAACTGAGAGGTGCAATTCGCCACGACCGGACACCTTGAACTTGTCGGCAGAGTCGCCTTCCTCAACACGCAGCGCAACGTTATGCAGCAGTTCTTTTTCCAGACGCTCCTTGATGTTCCGGCTGGTAACGTACTTGCCTTCCTTGCCGGCAAACGGCGAATCGTTGACCTGGAAGGTCATGGATACAGTCGGCTCATCCACCGTCAGTGCTGGCAGCGCTTCAACGTTGGCCTGGTCACAAAGGGTGTCGGAGATGAACAGCTCATCCATACCGCTGACACAGACGATGTCGCCAGCCTGGGCTTCGTCTACCTCGACACGCTGCAGACCGGAATGCCCCATGATCTTTAGGATTCGGCCGTTGCGCTTTTTGCCGTTGGCGCCAATAGCGGTTACCGGCGAATTGGTTTTGATCTTGCCGCGCATGATACGGCCGATGCCGATCACGCCGAGGAAGCTGTTGTAATCCAGCTGGGAAATCTGCATCTGGAACGGGCCGTCCGGGTCGACATTGGGTGCCGGGACATGGTCAACAATCGCCTGGAACACGGCATCCATGTTGTCATCCAGCTTTTCGTGATCCAGCCCGGCAATGCCGTTCAGGGCGCTGGCGTAAACAATCGGGAAGTCCAACTGCTCATCGGTCGCGCCCAGGTTGTCAAAAAGGTCGAATACCTGATCCACAACCCAATCCGGACGGGCGCCAGGACGATCGATCTTGTTAACCACAACGATCGGACGCAGCCCCGCGGCAAACGCCTTCTGGGTAACGAAGCGGGTCTGGGGCATGGGGCCGTCGATGGAATCAACAACCAGCAGCACGCAATCCACCATGCTCATGACCCGCTCAACTTCACCGCCGAAATCTGCGTGGCCCGGTGTGTCGACAATATTGATGTCGTAGCCATTCCATTTCAGAGCGGTGTTTTTCGCCAGGATGGTAATGCCCCGCTCTTTTTCCTGATCATTGGAATCCATGACCCGCTCGCTATCGAGCTCTTTGCGCTCCAAAGTGCCTGACTGGCGCAAAAGCTGGTCTACGAGCGTGGTTTTACCATGGTCAACGTGGGCGATAATGGCGATATTACGAAGTTTCTCAATCACAAAAATATTCCTGCGGCATGCACTCAATGACCTGAGAAGGTCGTTCGCAGGGGGAATCCCAGCACATGCCGTCTCAAATCCGTAAAATGAACTCATTCACCGGAGCTGGCTGCCCGGCACCCTGCACGGTGCTTTCCGATCATGGACCTGAAAATGACAGGGTAAAAAATGAAGCGGCGCGCAGTATAGCGAAAAGTCTGTGTCGTTAATATGAAGAAAAACGCCTATTCTTCATACAGCGGGCGCGCACCTCATTGGGGCGACCACCTCATAAATGCACCAACAAGGTGCACCATTTGGGTGCAGGTTTTCGGTGGAGGGCGCATCATTTCCTTCTAATATGCCCCAAACCCTTGCAGTTGCGCCGTTCTGGAGCATGCCCTAAAAATTGGCAAGCGCCTTGCTTTATCGAAATCAGCCGAAATTTACAGGTAAGACGCAACGGCATTTGCTAAGCTGCGCAAACCTGAGAAACAGATCGGAACCCGATAACCCGGGCGATCCGGCGCCACGAACATGAATACAGCCGCCTGTGCGGTATAACTTACGGAGCATGCACAATGTCCAAGACAGTTGATTTGATCAAAGAACACGAAGTCAAATGGGTTGACCTGCGCTTCACTGACAGCCGCGGTAAAGAGCAGCACGTTACACTGCCTGCCACCGAAGTAGATGAAGACTTTTTCGCAGACGGCAAGATGTTTGACGGCTCCTCCATCGCGGGCTGGAAAGGCATCAACGAATCCGACATGATCCTGATGCCGGACGACGAGACTTCCGTACTCGATCCGTTCACCGAAGAGACCACAGTAAACATCACCTGCAACATCGTAGAGCCTTCTACTATGCAGGGTTACGAGCGTGACCCACGCTCCGTTGCCCGTCGCGCAGAGGAATACCTCAAGTCTACCGGCATCGCAGACGGCGCCCTGTTCGGCCCCGAGCCCGAGTTCTTCGTGTTTGACTCCGTAAAATGGAACGTCGACATGCAGGGTGCGATGTACCACATCCACTCTGAGGAAGCTGCCTGGGTTTCCGGCGAAGATTTCGATCGTAACAACATCGGTCACCGCCCGGGCGTAAAAGGTGGTTACTTCCCGGTTCCGCCGGTTGACAGCCTCCACGACCTGCGTGGCGCCATGTGTGCGGCCATGGAGTCCATGGGCCTGGAAATCGAAGTGCACCACCACGAAGTGGGCACCGCTGGCCAGTGTGAAATCGGCGTTGGCGCCAACACTCTGACCCGCAAAGCAGACGAAGTTCAGATCCTGAAGTACTGCGTGCATAACGTGGCCCACGCCTACGGCAAGACTGCCACTTTCATGCCCAAGCCGGTGGTTGGCGATAACGGTTCAGGCATGCACGTTCACATGTCCCTGAGCAAAGACGGCAAGAACCTGTTTGCCGGTGACAGCTACGCTGGCCTGAGCGAAACCGCACTGTACTACATCGGCGGTGTGATCAAGCATGCCAAGGCCATCAACGCCTTCACCAACAGCTCTACCAACTCTTACAAGCGTCTGGTTCCGGGCTTTGAAGCTCCGGTTATGCTGGCCTACTCTGCCCGTAACCGTTCAGCCTCTATCCGTATCCCGTATGTAAACAGCCCGAAAGCGCGTCGTATCGAAGTTCGCTTCCCTGATCCGTCTGCCAACCCGTACCTGGCGTTTGCAGCGCTGATGATGGCTGGCCTCGACGGCATTCAGAACAAGATCCACCCTGGCGATGCCATGGACAAGGATCTGTACGACCTGCCGAAAGAAGAAGCCCTGAGCATTCCGACCGTGGCCGAGACTCTGTCCGAAGCCCTGGACTGCCTGGAAGCAGATCA
Source organism: Marinobacter sp. CH_CUG1437-1 (assembly GCF_037029655.1). Taxonomy (NCBI): domain Bacteria; kingdom Pseudomonadati; phylum Pseudomonadota; class Gammaproteobacteria; order Pseudomonadales; family Marinobacteraceae; genus Marinobacter; species Marinobacter sp. CH_CUG1437-1. The sequence goes on from NZ_JAYMEW010000007.1 coordinate 125,100, forward strand.
CGAGTTCCTGACTCGTGGCGGCGTATTCACTGAAGACATGATCGCGGGCTACGTTGATCTGAAGCGCGGTGAAGTCGAGAAACTGAACATGACCACTCACCCGGTCGAGTTCGATCTGTACTACTCCTGCTAAAACCTCGCTGTAGAGGGAAAGCAGACAAGCCCCGCCTTCGTGCGGGGCTTTTTTGTGAGCAGCCGCACAGTGCCTGGAGCCCTTAACGATATGTAACCAACATCAGGGTCTGCAGGCGTTGAAAAGACTCCGGGCGCCGCCGATAATCGAAGAAACCCAATAACAGGTGAGCTTATGAATCCAAAGTCTGGATTGGTTGCCGGCCTTTTCTTCTTGCTGGCGATTCCCGTCTCTGCCGAGGTTTACCGTAATGTCGATGCCTACGGCAACGTCACCTACTCTGACGAGCCGAGCGAGGGCTCTGAAGCGGTCCAGGTCAAGCCAGTCACGACCATCACATTGCCCAAGCCAGAAGTTGTTCAGGAAACCGAAAAGCTGCGCGAAGAGGTGCAGCGGGAAGGCGCAGCTTACGACAGCGTCTCGTTCGCCTATCCGGACAACAATCAGGCGTTCCATAGTGGCAGCGGCGACGTACAGTTCGAGGTCCGTAGCACACCCGGGCTCCAACCTGGTCACAAATACGAAGTAACGCTGGACGGGCAGCCAGTCGGGCAGAGTACTTCTGGCTCGATCACCGTCAACAACGTTTTCCGTGGAACCCACGAAGCCCGCGTCCACATCGTGGATGAAAACGGAGTTCAGGTGAAAACCGGCTCACCGATCACCTTCACCGTTCACCGCCCTTCCGCATTGAACTAACCAAACCTGCCTAACAATTCGCACTATTTTGGTGCGAACGCACCAGAAAAAAGCCATACTCTGATCAGCAACGGGGCGCATTTTCCGGACTGGTCAGAGGGATTTCTCCCATTTGCACCAGCTTACGGCACTTTTCAGCGCCAATAAGCCCCTCTGCCCGCACTTTGCCCACTCATTCGTGAACCCGGTTCAAAGTGGTTCGCTTTTTGCAAAACTCCGGAGGTCACACTATGTCGAACCAACGGGATTCACGCATGGCACTGCCTTCGGCCCATCAAACCGGATACAAGAGCATTCTCGACAGCCTCACTACCGCTGTCCTGGTGCTCGAGGACAATCTCAGCATCCGGTATCTCAACCCCGCCGCCGAAAGCCTGTTCGAAACCAGCATGACCCGCAGTCAGGGCCACCCCTTCCAGGACATTCTGGTGGAATCCGAAGACGCCCTGAAAACGCTTTTTGCCGCTGTACGGAACGGACAATCCTATACTCGCCGCGAGGCCGAGTTCCTCCTCACCAGCGGTTCCCGGCTTACGGTCGATTATTCTGTCACCCCCATCAGCCTGGAACCGACGGAGCTCCTGATCGAGATCCAGCCGAGAGACAGGCTGATGCGGATCAGTCGTGAGGAAGACATCATCTCCCAGCAGGAGACCACCCGAATTCTTGTCCGGGGCATGGCCCACGAGATCAAGAACCCGCTTGGCGGCATCCGTGGTGCGGCTCAGCTTCTTGATCGGGAACTCAACAGTGAGGATCAACGGGAATACACCCGGGTCATCATCGACGAGGCGGATCGGCTCCGGAGCCTTGTGGACCGGATGCTGGGCCCGAACAAGGCATTGAAGCTGGCGCCGACCAATATTCATGAAATCCTCGAACGGGTAGGCACCTTGCTTGAGGCCGAAAGCAAGGGACGACTGAATTTCGAACGGGATTACGACCCCAGCATTCCCGAGTTCAAGGGTGACAAGGAACAACTGATTCAGGCGTTCCTGAACATCGCACGGAACGCCATGGAAGCGGCCTTCGAAAACCAGGCGAGCCACAGCTCCGACGAGCCGCCGACCATTACTTTCCGTACCCGCACCCTGCGCCAGTTCACCATTGGCAACCGACGCCACAGGCTCGTGTGCCGGGTCGACGTTATCGACAACGGCCCCGGCATTCCGCCGGAGCTGGTGCAGAACATTTTCTATCCGATGATCAGTGGCCGTGCCAGTGGCACCGGCCTGGGCCTTTCCATTACCCAGAGCATCATCGGCCAACACCGTGGACTGGTCGAATGCGAAAGCGAACCAGGCCGAACCGACTTCATCATCTTCCTGCCTCTGGAGGACACCCCATGAGCCAACCGGCGAACGTCTGGATCATAGACGACGACCGCAGTATTCGCTGGGTGCTGGAGCGCGCCCTTAACCAGGCCGGTATGCAGCCCCGAGTTTTTGACAGTGGTGAAAGCATCATGATGCGGCTGGAACACGAACAGCCGGACGCCATCGTGAGCGATATCCGGATGCCCGGCGTCGACGGCATCACCCTGCTGTCCCAGATTGTCGACGTTCACCCGGACGTGCCTGTCATCATCATGACCGCGCACTCGGATCTGGAGAGCGCCGTAACCAGCTACCAGACCGGTGCCTTCGAATACCTTCCCAAGCCGTTCGATGTGGATGACGCGGTCGCACTGGTCAAGCGCGCCGTGGCCCACAGCCATGAGAAGCGTGCCAGTGGTGAACCCCAGGCCGAAATGTCCCAGCGCAACGCCGAAATCATCGGTGAAGCGCCTGCCATGCAGGAAGTCTTCCGGGCTATTGGCCGGCTTTCCCACTCCAACATTACGGTTCTCATTAACGGCGAAAGCGGCACGGGTAAGGAACTGGTGGCCCAGGCGCTGCACAACCACAGCCCCCGGGCGAACCATCCCTTCATTGCCCTGAACATGGCTGCAATTCCCAAAGACCTGATTGAATCCGAACTCTTCGGCCACGAAAAGGGTGCCTTCACCGGCGCTGGCGCCGCTCGCCAGGGCCGGTTCGAACAGGCCAACGGTGGCACCCTGTTCCTGGACGAAATCGGGGATATGCCCGCTGACACTCAGACCCGCCTCCTGCGGGTTCTGGCCGATGGCGAATTCTACCGGGTAGGCGGCACAACCCCGATCAAGGTGGATGTGCGCATCATCGCGGCAACCCACCAGGACCTGGAGAAACTGGTGCAGGCAGGCACCTTCCGGGAAGACCTGTTCCACCGCCTGAACGTCATTCGCGTGCACTTGCCCAAGCTCGCCGAGCGCCGGGAAGACATCCCCCGCCTGATGCAGCACTTCCTGAAACGGGCGGCCAAAGAGCTGGCCGTCGAGCCCAAGATCCTGCGCGAAGAGGCCGAAGAATACCTGACCACCCTGCCCTGGCCGGGCAACGTCCGCCAGCTGGAGAACACCTGCCGCTGGCTGACCGTAATGGCCAGCGGTCGCGAGATCCACATTGATGACTTGCCACCCGAGTTATTACACCAGGCCGAGACACCAACCACCGGAGCAACCTGGCAGGAAGGCCTGAAAAACTGGGCCGAACAGGAATTGAAGCGAGGCAAGAAGGGAATTCTCGATACGGCCGTGCCCGAGTTCGAGAAAATCATGATTGAAACAGCCCTGAAGCACACCGGTGGCCGTCGACGGGATGCCTCCATCCTGCTGGGATGGGGCCGGAACACGCTCACCCGGAAAATCAACGAGCTGGGGATGGATCATCCGGAACACGAGGAAGACTGACGATTGGCGAACCGCCGGGGTTCGTTGATGTTTTGGGGCAGGACTCGCGTCCTGCCCTTTTTTATCGTTCCTGCCAGTAGATCACGCGGTCGTGGCCGCGATAGACGCCGAATGTCGCGGTTGATTTCGGATTCTCCTCAACACCGTCGCCATCGAAATCATACTGCCAGTACAGCGGCACCGGGTATTCAACCTGTACACTGCCGGTATTGCCCTCGCCCGGAGCAGCAAGTACAAGGGGTGCTGCTGGCTCGGGCCGACCACCACTTATAGTTCCGGAACTGACACTTACCGAGGTGTTCGGGGGCGTGCCTGTTATCAGGGCATCGGCGGTATCATAGGCCCAGCAAGTCTCATCACCATGAAGCTCGAAATCAGCCCCGTTCCAGATCTGGACTTCAAACGGCATCTCCAGATCGAGGTTTTCAGGTCCGTAGGCGTTCTCTAGAATCATTCGACCATAACGAATCGAGGCGCCAGCGGAAGACAGCGTAGGCAGCTCCGCCGCCGGCATTGATACCCCATCTGAATCAGAAATATTCGTGAACACAGTCTCGAGTCTGGCATCAAACGGGCCAACCAGGGAGTTTGCATTGCGGTCATATGTAAAGTTGTCTGGTCCCGCCTGATAAATGAGCGTGCCATTGCCATTCGCTGTAAGAGTTGGTGTACCAGCAATAGTGGTCACATCAATTGCTGTGCTCTGAGCGCCAATCTCATCGGCGTCTGTTGCCGGATCAGTCCGGGCGATGTCCGCGACTGTCAGCTTCTGCCAGCTGTCGCGATAGTTTCGGGTAACAGGCCCAGAACCGCTCACACTGTATGCTCTTGCAGCAAGGGTAAACTCTGGCGAAAGACTGTAGCCGAAACCCTGACCGGTGTAACTGAAACCATTGCAGACAGGATCAAGTACTCCGTCCATCGCACTTTCGAGAGTGAACGTATCAGGGTGGAACCTGCCTACGGGCCCGGAATCCCCGACCACCGCAACAGAGCGGCCAAGGAAAGTGCCGCTGAGTCCTGTCGTGACCTCTACCGAGCCAACCTCGCTAAAGGATGCTGAACCAGAGGCAAACCCAGAGTTGAAGCCGCTCAAGCCACTCAAGCCTGCCAGCCCTGGATCAGCTGCCCCTGCGGGCCCCGCAATCAGATAACTGGCTACACTAACGGTCGCGTCAAAGCTGTCTACGGATGCGTTATCCGTGAGATCGGAGTTATTGGCGGCATCAGTATCTCCGTGACCATCCGGTTGGCCGTCTGCATCTGCATCGTCAGCACTGTCGTACTGAACGGCCCGAACCGAAACATCGAACGGTCGCCCCGCCGCCCTGAAGGCGGCTCCGCTGGGCGACTCCGTCGCTGGGTTGCCAGCCACTGTCACGGCAAAAGCAAAAGGCCTGACCGTTAATTCAGGGCCGGTGCCTGCGATGGCGATGGGATTGTCATTCTCATCCAGGATGAGACCGGATTCGGAATCTTCCAGCTCCAGAGCATAGTGACCAACATCGGTAGGAATGAGCCCCAGGCTTGCAAGGCCCCGATCAAAGTCAACAGTCAGATTGGAAGTCGCTGGTCGTGAAGAGGGCAAAGATATACTTCCCGCCCCCGCATCAAGCCCGGGCGCAGCGCCAGCTGGATCGTCTGTTTCCCGATTCAGCCAGGCCCTAAGATCCACCGCACCATCATAGGCTTCAACACGACCACACTCGCCACTGGAGGGATCGCGCCTCAATACCTCGGCCTGCAAGCCGTGTGGCCGCCCGGCAATGACATCAATGCCCAGGCTGTCGGCCAAAGCGATGACCAGGGCGTTCTCACGAAATTCAACCACACTGGAAATCCCGAACTGCCCACTGGTTGTGTCCTCTGCACGGATGGTCAATCGATCAGCCCGGGTATTCTCCAATCCCAGTGTAATTTCTCCATTATCTGCAGCGACGAACTCGTAGATGGCCTGACCATCATCATCGACATCTGGACTGGGCGACAGGGAGCCCGACGCTGCGACCCTCTGCCAGTTGCCATGGCCGGCACTTGTTGTAATCCGCACGGTACCTTGATACCCAGTGAGAACATTGTCGCCGGCATCCTCTGCCTGAATTCTGACATCGACCGGCGCACAAACGCTGGCAGTCGCAGGCACAGTTATACGGAAATGATCAAGTACCTGGGCACAGGGACGACTGCGATTTGCTTCGCGAAGAATGGCTGCATCGGATAGCGCCCGGGCGTAGAGGCGCACCTCATCGATCTGGCCTTCAAACTCTCGGCCGCCGAACCCCTGATCGGCGCCTATCTGAAAAGGATCAGCGTTCAGGAGCAACGACTCATCGGCAAACGACTGCCTTGCCCGTTCCACACCGTCAACAACGATGCGCTGTATCCCATCTCGTTTCGAGTAGGTGATGGCTGTGTGAACCCAGGTGTTCAATGGCAGTTGATAGCCCGAGGTAAAGGATCGCGAAACACCTGATTCGTTCGTCCACCACCAGTAGATCTCGCGGTTGCTGTCAACGTGGTACTCATAGTTTTCGTCTTTCGACACGATGGTTTTGATGCCACCGCCAGTTGGAAAAGCATCGACATTTATCCAGGCCATGACGGTAAGCTCATCGGCGCTGGACAAGTCATCATCATGGGGGATGTCTATGAACGAGCCGCCCGAAAGGGTGGCGCCATAGCAGACTTTGGCTGGCTCCGCCCTCGCTCCATTGACGGCTCGTCCATCCAGCCCCGTGCCGCGGAGCTCGACAACCTCTCCAGGATCACCTTGCCATCGAGGCCCCTCGAGGCCGTAGACTGCCCGCAGAGAGAAGTCGACAACAAAATCACCGGAAAATGCCAGAAACCCTGCCCGCTCCGTGGTGTGGCTCAGATCCCGGTCATTTGCCCAGTCCTCTTCAATCTTCAGCTCAACAGCATCGTTGGACACCGAGCAACGGCGCAGCCAACCACCGTCGCCACCATCGCGGGTCAGCTGGGACCCGACAACCCGAGGCGGAGAGGGATACGATTGCAGAAACGCTGCTCTGTCACAGCTGTTCGTTCCAGAAATGTTGTCCGACGTAACCTGGGCTTCAGACAGAACCGTTCTACCGTCATTATCAACAAAACGACCGATAACGCCCGGTTCGACTGCCAGGTATGCGACCGACTCCGGTCGCACAACAGCCCCAGACCTAGTCTCTGCACGTTCCAGGGCAAGATCTATTCCCGAGGCTCCCAGGCGGTCGTGCGCCATCGTCAACCAGGGAACCGATCGTTCACCGGGAGAAGACGTTTCGTTTTCCAGGGTTTGGATGTTACTTATGAAGACCGGTGTTCCGCCGAATGCGGTCAGAAAGTTCAGGCGTGACCAATTCGAGCCGGATACAAACCGGCCCTGCTCCGATTGCAGCGGTACCTGGCCAACCTCAAGCCTTGATCCATCTGGGAAGGCATGCTCACCGTAGGTCACCGCAAGATAATGCACCGTTGTAGTCTGATCGCCTACATCACTGTAGCGGGTGGGCGGCTCAAGCGGCACAATATCGAAGCCATCTTCAGTGATCTGGCGAATCCGAACTGCCGATGGTTCCGGATTGCTGTCGTCGCTCAGAACAAATACGGCTGGAGGTGATGGGTATACCTGCTGGAAGGAAACCCTGGTAAATGTGCCAGGACTGACGGTGACTGAGCGCGATTCCATCATCAGGGGCTCAGGCTCGGGCGGGCGGACCTCAGAGTCGTAGGCAAAAGCCTCAGAAAAAGCGACTAGCCCCACACTCTCTCTGCCGTGATTCCGATCGTTATCCTGGGCGGTGTCCTCGTCAATTAACAATCCGATGCTGGAACTGGAAAGTTGGCACTGTCTCAGCCAACCACCGTCGTCTTCCCGTCGGCTGGTTTTACTGGCAACCGCGATCGGGCTGGTTCCAAACACACTGCTAAAGCTAAATGTGTCGCACCCGTCATCCCAACCACGAGGCCCGTTATTGATACTCTGAGCTTCATAGCGCACATTCAGATTACCGATCGCATTAAATGTGCTGGTCGCCGTTGCACTTATCGCGATAAAACCGATTTGCTCAGGGCTGGCCAGTTCGTAGAACTTATTGTCAGACGCATCATAGGCCTCACTGAATTCCAGAGCATAGTTCAAACCTGACGCCGTCACGGCATCGAAAACCATAGTCAACCATGGCTCCGAAACGTCATCTGGCACATTCGCATTTCTCTCATTGGTCATCGTCTGGATGTCACCAATGACTACCGGAGCGCCTGAAAACCCTGCTGTAAATGCGTGGCTTCCCCAACGCTTCTGGCCGGGAGGGTTACCGCCAAACTGGACAAAATCCTTGTTGTTACCGGACCCGGTCTCACGGGTACTGAGCAGGCCAGCTTCAATGCGAGTGCCGTCGGGCAGTTGGTGCACACCCGGCTCTACGGCCACATAACTTACGGTCATATTGGTGTGCGGGCCATCCTCAGAAAATGGCTCTACCTGCGCTATCTCAAAGCCCGTTGCAGTAACGTTTCTGATCCGTAAAGCAGAAGCATTGGGGCCATCATCGGTTGGCAAGGCTACAACAATAGGAGGGGAGGCATAGGTTTGCCTGAAGCTGAAAGAGAACAGCTCATTTTCCCCCGATGTGGCCGGTAGATCCAAAGTGCCAGCTTCCATCTTCCAGGCATGGGCCAGGCACGGGGCCAGTAGGATCACAAACAGGATTAACCTTGTCAGCGCCGTGAACTGCCTCATCGCACTCGCACCTCAATCGTTCGGGACGCAGCTTCAGGCCCGCTGCCACATTGACCATTACTGAGTAAAGTAAACACAGTTTCGGGTGCTGGACTGCCATCGATATCGGCTTGCACCGACGTACAGGTAATACCTGCGGAGCAGCTCGAGAGGCCGCCGTTGGAAAAATTGATCGAAGAAGAAACAGCTCCACAGCTGCCGCCTGACAGTGCCTCCGTCACAGCAACCTGGGCACCACTTTCTGCTGCATAAAAGGCCCTCTGGGAAAGAATCTGCTGGCTGACCGAAGCGCCCGCGCTCTCCTGCTGCTGCGCCATGCTGGTAACAATGAGTGCCAAAACGGTGATGATGAACAGCGCTACCGGAAGCCCCGCCCCCCTTTGCTGCTTGATGCCTTGTTCAGGGTACATTTCGGATTTGCACCTCCTGGCTGACAGTCGTTGTTTCAGAACCATCCTCACTAATCAAAGTGAACGAGAACTGAACGACTGCCGCCCGCTGCAGAGTTGCCGGCAAAAACCGGAATTCGACATTGCCAGACAGATTGGCAGCCAACACCTCCCTGTCCCCCGTTGGAGGTGATGGTTGGGTGGAGCTCGGCGAATAATCATCATACCTATAAAGAAATCGACCGCTCTGGCACAAACTGACGGGCTGACCTACCACGAACAAGCGGCGGGCGGGTGATGTTGAGGTAAACCGATGGCCAGAGGAGAGTTCGATACTGGCCGGCGAGCCGGTGTTGTCAATTGAGGAAATCAAAGACGAAACGGGTCCAGGATTCGCGCCACTATAAAGATCGGCGGTACTCGTTCCATAACCATAAACCACAGCACGGGTCGTTCCCACGGCTGGAAGGTTAGCAAACGCGGCGACCTCTATCCCGTCAAATGCCGGGCCACGGGTAAGCCTGACGTAGTTGGTACCTGCCTCCAAGGGCAACCACTCGATGCAATCACCTGAAGTCCGAACGGACAGAGGGAACGCCTCCCTCAGTTCGCGCGTGATTTGCTCCGAAACCACCACGCCCTGAAACGCCCGCAGTTGGCGAGCGCTGACATCTAGAGCGCCCTGTGTCGAGAGGCTCACGAATCGGACAGAGACCGTGGCAACAATGCCCAGCAATACGATGACCACCAGCAGCTCGATCAGGGTAAAACCGGCTCGCTGGTGCATCAGAAATTCGCCCTGTAGACAGAGAAACTGTAACCCTGGCCGCCCGGATCGGTAACTGTCAGGTCGACACGTTTGGCATCCGCCTGGGCCAGCCCCACCTCTCCACCAGCACATTGCACCGTGATCGAAATCCGGAAGCCGGAATAATCCGATGTCAGAGGGACGCCTTCAGCATTTTCGGGCGCAGCATCGTCGATGGCGTTGTAATCGTCGACATCATCATAGTCAGCCCGACTGGCTTCCTCTGTGTTGATTGTGCAGCCGGCTTGCTTAGGAACGCCCCCGACGGGTGTGTTGTCATCGTATTTTCGGCTGAGAATCTCATCCATATAGAGCTGCGCGAGGGCCACAGCCCGGGTCTGATTCAGTGGCTCGGCACTACGTCCTGCGATCAGCGAAAACGCTCCAACCACTCCGGCTATTGCAACACCAATGATCACGATCGTGATCACCAGCTCCACAAGTGTTGCGCCACCGTGACGTGCTTTCATGACTGGCAACTGCCGGCGTAAACGGCGCCCAGAGAACTCAGACAGGTTTGAAACGTGCTTTCGCCGGAAAAAGAGAACTGCAGGTTGTTACCAGCAGAAAGCGCGCCCCTCGTGTTGAATGTCACCGTCACTGGAAGCGTGCTGCCGGCAACTGACAAAGTGGCACCCTCATGAGCGACCTCAAAAGTTCGCTCGTTACCGGAACCGCTACCAACCACAAACCGGAAAACATCTGAATCTCGCTCAATTGTGAGCGTATTGGCAGGATTCCCTGCCAACGCTGCCTGCTGGGCAAGCAGCGTGGCGGAGGACAGTTGCTGGGTCGCCAGCAAGGGGGAGAAGGCCGAGCGGCTAGCGAACAGGCCAATGCCCAGAGCGGAGAGGACTCCGATCAGGATGATGACCATTACCAGTTCTACGAGGGTGAAGCCCGATTCGCTCGGGGCGTTTTTCATTCTCATGCCCCTTTCTACTCTCCTTAACCGTGTGTCGAGCCTTCAAATCGACGCTACCGCAGCCCTTTGCTTTAGGAGCGGCGGGATAGGTTTGGGGAAGCCTATCCTGCCTGCCGTGATGCAAAAGAGACTGCCAAATATGCGCAGGCGTTTAACAGCCTGTGACATCAACAGCCACACTGTATGGGGCTGTTAAAGGAGCAGTGTTGTCAGTCGCCGCATTGGCAGCGGTATAAGCTGCGGTGCAGTTTGCCTGCAGGGTAAAGGTGATGGTATCCGCTCCAGCGGTACCGCCGCCCGAAGCGGGATAATCATTGGTTGTGTCAATATCAGCCGCAGCAACGATTCCGGCAGCATCTGCTGTTGGGTATCCGTTCACCATAGTAATAGCCTGACCATCAAGAGTTACGCTAGTTCCTAGCGCGGCTCCATCTGCCAGTTGTGCGGAGTGCGCAATTGATGCTGCTGACTTCATGGCTCCCGCTAAGGCCTGAATTGACGCCTCGCGCGCATCACCACCAAAATCCGCAAACCGCGGCAAAGCAAACGCCGCCAAAATACCGAGAATTACAATCACCATAACCAGTTCGATCAGGGTGAAGCCCTTTTCTTTTCTTGCCGCAATGGCTGTCATCGCTTTCATGGTATTACTCCGTTTTTATCGCCAGTTGGCTTCGAGGTTTATCAGTTAATGGTTGTGGTTATTTCGCCAGTGTCCGCATCATACGCAATGGTGCTGCCCTGGTTGTCTGCCTGATAGGTAAACACACAATCATCACCAGTGATCGAAATCAGATATTCGGCTGGCGCTGTCGTGCTCACGGTCGGCGCATTGGATTGCAGAACCCCAAGCCAAACCTCTTCGCACTTGGTGGCATCCATTGTGGTCCCGGTATCGTCTGAAGCAACGGAGGTCGGCCAGCCGTCATCACTGACATCGACATTGTCGTTGCCGAAGCCCACCACATCCGTTTCTGCTGCGGTGAAGCCGTTGGATACCCACTGGGTTTTGGCCAACGCCACACCCGCTGCCAGGGCCCCAGCAGTTGCGCGAATGCTGGACTGATGCGCCTGCTCGGAGAGCTGGGCGAACCGTGGCAATGCGAACGCCGCCAAGATCGCAAGTATGGCAATAACCACCACCAGCTCGATCAGGGTGAATCCCTGTTGTTTGCTCTTACTGTAATCCCGCTTCATTACATCGGCCTCTTTACGGTTTCATTCGTCCGTCTGGTCAGCGTTGCGCATCCTGCGTTTGCGCTGCTTCTTCTGTCAACGACACCGGGGCGAGTTTTAGCCCCGTCAGCCGTTCTTCCTGCTCCCGCGCACCATTCCCGTTGCGGTCTGCAAATTCCGTTGTCACTGCCCAGGCCAGAGGCTGCTCCTGGTTGGCTTGCCGACTGTCTATGGTTATCGGCTGCCCCGGTTTATAAATTAACCAGCCTTTGGGCCCGTATTCTGTTTCTTTTTGTTCGCTTACCCGGAAACACCAGGTTGCCGGCGCCAGTTCCTCGCCCTGGCATCGCCCAGCGTAATTACCCCACTTGTGCTCCACCAGCTCAAACGGGTTGATGCCCCTGTGCTCAGCAAGACGGCCGTCACGGCTCAGCATTACCTCTGCACCCTTGATCACCAGGGCCGATCTGAGCTGGCCGATCACCATGTTGGCGGCCCGTTCTTCGGCATTTCGGCTTTCTCGTTCCAACACGCCGAGCAGGAACCACCAGAGCACTCCCAGTCCGGCCAACACCACCGCGAAGCGGAACCTGCGCGACATCGCCAGTCCGCTGGCCTCTGAAACCCGTGCCGCTGGCACTCAGCCCCGCCCCATGGCGGCGGCCCCCAGGTCCCAGATCGGGAGGAACACGCCCAGTGCCAGAATCAACACGAGAATGCCCATGGCCACAATCAGTATCGGTTCAATCGACTCCGCCAGTCGCTTGAGTCCGTAGTCCACATCCTCATCGTAAAAATCCGCGACATTGTTGAGCATGTCGTCCACGGAACCGGTTTCCTCGCCCACCGCAATCATCTGCAAAATCAACGGGGTGAACATTTCGCTTTGTCTGGCTGTTCTGAGCAGAGTCTCGCCTCTCTCGATACCGCCTCGCATACCCTTGATGTGGGTCGAGATCCAGGCATTGTCTGTGGTGTCCGCCACCACGGTTAACGCCGTTGTTACCGGCATGCCGGCGGACAGCATGGTAGCAAAGTTCCTCGCGAACCGACTGAGCGTGATCAATTCCAGCAATGGTCCGATAATCGGCAACCTGAGTTTGTAACGATCCCAGGTCAGCCGGCCCTGTTCCGTCTGCTTCCATTGCCGCAGCAGGAGGCCGCCTGCAGCGACCGCAAAGAGCATCACGTACCAGTAGGCCAGAAGGAAATTGGAGGTTCCGACCAATACCTGGGTCAGGAACGGCAGGTCCGCCCCCAGCTTGTCGAACACCGAAGCGAATTTCGGGATAACCAGAAAGTTCACGACCATCAGCGCCGATAACAGGGCGATAATGACGAACATCGGATAGCGCAAGGCCTGTTTGAGGCGACGCTTGGTGTCCCGCTCAAGCTCGAGAATTTCTGACAGGCGTCGGAAGGCGTCGTCCAGCATCCCGGTGTTCTCGCCCACATGGATCATGGCAATAAATAACTCCGAGAAAACCTTCGGATGCGCCTGCATGGCCGTCGCCATGGTTGTGCCGCCTTCGAGCCGGGTGGTCACATCCTCCAGTACTTCCGCCAGCACCGGTGAACGGGTGGTTTCCGCCAGGCCGCGCATGGTGCGGATCAGGGGGATACCCGCCTTGGTCAGGGCATGCATCTGGCGACAGAAAACAATCAGCTCATCGAGGGTGACCTTCTTCCGGAATATCGGCAGCCGGTTCAATCGATCAACAACCGACTCCGTGTCCTCCACCTCCCGGATGGAGAGCGGGGTAATCCCCCGGCGCATCAGCTCCGTGGCAGCGGCATCGGCATTGGGAGCGCCCAGCAAACCCTGCTGGACGCTCCCACGATTATCCTTGCCCCGGTAGCTGAACTGCATCAGGCATCTCCCCCAACAGGCTCATCCGGCAAGGGAATCTCGTCGTCGGGCGAGAAATCACCCTCGGAGGTCGCCGCCACCCGGGCCACTTCCTCCAGCGTGGTGGTGCCCTGTAACGCAAAATCCATGGCGCACTGCCCGAGCGGTCTGTACAGGGTGCTCAGGCGAGCCGCTTTGGTGAACTCCGAGACATCCTGGCGCCGCAAAGCGTCCAGCATGGCCTCGTTCATTTCAAGCATCTCATAAACGCCAACCCGGCCCTTGTAGCCCGTGTTGCTGCACTGGTAGCAACCTCGGCCGTGCACGAACCCGGCTTCCATATCCAGCGGATCCAGATCAAAGCTGCGCAGCCACACCATTTCCTGTTCCGTCGGTGTGTAGGCCTCGGCACAGTTGTCACAGACCCGCCTGACCAGACGCTGGGCAACCACGCCGAGCAGCGAGCTGGCCACGAGAAAGGGTTCGGCACCCATATCGATCAGTCGCATGGCGCTGCTGATGGAGTCGTTGGTGTGCAGGGTGGAAAGCACGAGGTGACCAGTCATCGCCGCCCGCAGACCGATTTCCACGGTCTCGCGATCCCGCATCTCGCCCACCAGGATCACGTCGGGATCCTGACGCAGGGCGGCCCGAAGTACATTGGCGAATTCCAGACCGATTTTAGGGTTCACCTGCACCTGGGTAATCCGGGGCAGGCGGTATTCCACCGGATCCTCCGCGGTGATTATCTTCACCTCAGGGCGGTTCAGTTCCGTGAGGGCGCCATAAAGCGTGGTGGTTTTACCGCTACCCGTGGGGCCGGTCACCAGAATCATCCCGTGGGGTTTCTTGATCATCCGGCGGAATCGTTCGAGCAAGTGGTCCGGCATCCCGGTACCGTCGAGGTTCAACATGCCCTGGCTCTGGTCCAGAAGACGCATGACCACCGATTCGCCGTACTGAACGGGCATTGTGGACACCCGCACGTCGATACTGCGGCCCTTCACCCGAACGTTGAAGCGCCCGTCCTGGGGCATCCGCTTCTCGGAGATATTCAAACCTGCCATCAGCTTCAGACGCAGGACCAGCGCGGCATTAACCCGCTTCTCCTTCATCACCTGTTCCTGCAAAACGCCGTCCACCCGCTGCCGGATGCGCACGACTGTCTCGTCCGGCTCGATGTGGATGTCCGAGCTGCGGGCCTGAACCGCATCCTCGAACAGCGTTTGCAGAAGCTTGACCACCGGCGCTTCGGCGCTTTCGGATTCGGCCGAGAGGTCCGCGAGGTCGAAGGCATCCTCGCCCAGCTCGTCCTCCAGCTCTTCCGCCAGTGAGGCAATTTCATCGGTACGCCGGTAGACCAGGTCCAGGGTGCTCAGCAGCTCGCTCTCACGCACCACCGCCTGTTTGATGGGCTGCTTCAGAATGCGGACCAACTCATCGTAGGCAAAGATATCCAGAGGATCGGCCATCCCCACCAGCAGCTCGCCACTATGCTCCGCCAGCACGATACTGCGGAACCGTCGGGCCATGGCCTCCGGTAGCTTTTTCACCAGTTCGTTGTTGAACTGGTAGTGACGCAGCTGCACAAAGGGAACATCCAGCTGGCGGGACAGGATATTGAGCAGACTGTCCTCGTCCACATAACCAAGGTCTGTGAGCGTTTTACCAAGCTTACGCCCGGTGCTTTTCTGCTCGCGCAGGGCCGTCATCAGCTGCTGCTCAGTGATGACATCATTCTGGACCAGCAGGTCGCCTAACCGGACTTTCTTTTTCGGCTCTGTCGTCATCATCCCGCCTGCAAAGCTTTCAGTCGTTCGCGAACGTAATTCGCCAGGGACGGCGAAAGCCCGGGTAACTGTGCGGCCTGGCTGTAGGCCCGGACCGCGCTGTTGGTCTCGCCGCCTGTCTCCAGGGCAATCGCAAGGCCCACCCACCAGGCCGCGCGGCTGTCGTCCTCGGCAATAAGGGCCGACCAGTGTCGGGCCGCGTCGGTGGTGCGGCCTGCCTGCTGCAGCAAGGTCGCCAGGGTTACCCGATACTCAACGGCCTGGCGCACTGCAGGCACGCTACTCTCAAGGGTGGCGAGTGCTTCGGGCAGACTGCCCTTGGCGTGGAGTGCCCGGGCTCTCAGAAGTCGCAGAGCGGCATCGCCGCTCGTCACCGATTCCGGAAGCCAGGCCAGAGCCCTGTCAGGCATTTCCTGCACCAGCATCTGACGCGCGAAAACTTCGCGGCTGGCAGTCGCCGCCTGAGCACTAGCCAGCTCCTGCAACGCCTGCTCAGCTTGACGGGTTTCACCACTCCTCAGCAGCGAGGCCAACTCCCGGCTGACTCGACGATCGATGGCTTCGGGCGTCTCACGAACCTGTTTTATGGGTGGCGTTGGCGCTTCGGATTCCTGGGCAGTCTCGGCTTCGGCCACCACCGGTGTAGTGACGGCGGGTTCAGGCTCCGGGGCTTCGACTCTCACCGGTACAGGTTCAGGCTCCGGTTTCTGTGGCTCAATCGCCTCGGCTACTTCCCTGGCTTCCAGTTCGGACTTAACCACAACTGGGGGCTCAGAGGCAGGCTGCGAGGCCTCAGCGGTGTTGTCGTTTCCGGCAACGCTCTCGAGTTGCAGTTCTGTTCCGGCCTCTTGCGCCGGCGGGGCGCTCACATGGACAGGCATGTCTTCCTTACCGGTTCGAGTCATCAACCAGAAAGCAGCTGCGCCCACTGCGCCTGCGACCAGGAATACGATGACGACCCAGAACCCGTAACGCGGACGAGGTCGGGATTGCGACTGTCCTGCATAGGCCGCGGCCACTTCCGGCCGGTTCTGTCGCTGCTCTGCCGCACGCAGGGCATCGTTCAGCAGGCTCATAACCACCTCCCGATCAGTCCCGGCAAGCGAACGCTCTCGGTGTCGCGAATGGCCTGCATGGCATGGCCCCGCTCAATAAGACGGTCACCCCTGCCCCAGGCCGCCAACATGGACTTGTGAGCCAGAATATTAACCAGCCTCGGAATGCCACCGGAGGCCCGGGTAATCAGCCGAAGCGCACCCGGTGCAAAAAGATCGGCGCCGTTGTAGCCGGCCTGGGCCAGGCGATGGCGCAGATACTGGGCAACCGAATGGCGGTCCAGGGGGGCGAGGCGATAGTGGAACGTTATGCGCTGGTTGAGTTGGCGCAGGCTCTGCTTTTGAAGCAGCACATCCAGCTCAGGCTGGCCAAACAGGACCACCTGCAGCAGCCGGACGCTCTCGGTTTCCAGATTGGTGAGCAGTCGCAACGCCTCGATGGTCTCTTCCGGCATCGCCTGGGCCTCATCAATCACGAGGACGACCGGCTTTTGCTCCATGGCATGGGCGATCAATTTTTCGTTGATGGCCTTGAGCACCTGATGCGCATTGGCGCATCCGGACAGTTCCACGCCCAGCTCTTCAGCCACGGCTTCGTACAGGGTATCCGGGGTCAGGTGCGGGTTCGGAATATAGGCGGTGTACGCAATCTGCTCGAGTTCGTTCAGCAGGAGCCGGCACAGCAGGGTTTTGCCCGTGCCTACCTCTCCGGAGATCTTGATAAAGCCCTCCCGCTCTTTCAACGCCACCAGCAACAATTCCAGCGCATCACCATGGCTGGGCGCCCGCAGGAAATAGCGGGTGTTGGGCGTCAATGCGAACGGTGCTTCCTGCAGTCCGAAATGGGCTTCGTACATGCTATCGAACGGCTTTCTCCGGTTCCGGGGTGACGGATTCGGACGATTGCAGCAACTCACGCAGCACATTCATGCGTTCCCGGCTGGCAGAAACATCCGCGTTCATCTCCGGCATTCCGGCGACAACCGGGCGCAGGAGGATAACCAGCTCGCTCTTGCGGGACTGGAACCGCCGCTGCTTGAACAGTTCACCCACCAGCGGAATCTCGCTGAAGAAGGGAACCGCGGAATTGTTGTCTTCGCTGGAGTTCTGGATCAGACCACCGATAACCACGATCTGCCCGCTTTCGGCACGGATAACGCTGTCGGTTTCACGAACGGTGCTGCTGGCCAGAGGCAGCGTGACGTCACGCTCGCCAATGGTGATCACCTTCTCCTGATCGTTAACCTCACTGACCGACGGATGCACGTGCAGGGTGATGACGCCGTTTTCGGAAATTTGAGGCGTCACATCCAGTGAAATGCCAGAGAAAAACGGGGTCAGTTCCACGGAGGTAGAGGTTGAGTCCGTGGCCGTCACGGCCGAGTTGTTGTCGTCGAAATCAATGTCGGTCACAAAGAACTCATCGGTACCGACCTTGATCACGGCTTTCTGGTTATTCACGGTCGAAATACGTGGGCTGGAAAGAATCTGCACATTGCCCTGCTCCCCAAGCAGCTCAATCAGGCCGGTAAAGTCGCCGGCCCGCACGCTGGCGGAGAACAGGCCTCCGATATCGGAGGTCTGAATGGCCTGGCCGGCCAACGCCTGCGCGGTAAAATCTTCGGGCAGACCATCCGAGGCCGTAATGCTGGACGCACTCTGGATATCCGACCAGTTGATGCCCTGCTGGTAGCCCTCGTTGAGCGCGATCTCCAGGATCTTGGCTTCCAGAATGACCTGACGCTGCATGATCAGCTCGGTGCGGCGCAGATACTCCTCAACCATCCGCAAATCCTCGGAACCGGCACGGACCATTACCAGCCCTGCGCCCGGATTCACGATCACCTGCTGGCCATCACTGCCACCGACAATCATGCTCAGTGCGCTCTGGATGTCCTGCCAGAAATCCGAGGCTGTTTCTGTGGAAATGGTTGTTCCAACCAGGTTGCGGATTTCGCCGGAACCGGCACTGTCACCACTATTGTCAGCGCTGCCTGAGCCGCCACTGCGAGCACCGGTAACCTGACCGGAGCTCACCCTGGTCTCCGAGCCGCCCTTACGCTTGAAGTGCAAGTAATCAATCGGGAACAGCCGGGTCTGGATCTGGTCCGACTGAACGCGGAACAGTCGGCCACTGCGTCGAATATCCAGCCCGTACAGGTCGCCTGCGATATCCATCACTTCCGGTACAGTGACGTCCCCCAGCCGAAGGTCGATACTGGTATTTACATCAGGATGAACCACCACGTTATAGCGGGTTCCTTCCACCAGAGATTCGAAGAAGCTTGCTGCCGGCACGCCCCGGGCATTGACGTCAAAACGTTCGTCCAGATCCGCCTCGCTGGAGAGTGGCGGCAGCAGTGCTGCGCTCACGTCAGCCGGCAGAGTTGCAGCTGCCTGACTCGGGGTCGGCGCTGGAGGTTGTGCCTGCGAAGCCTCTTCAAGGCTTCGATCAATGGCATCGGCAGCATCGGTTGAGGTGGCGGTTGCCGAGCGCATCAACGGATTGTTGCTGCAGGCCGCCAGTACCAGGCTCAGAATCAGCGCACTGGTTGTTTTGATCGTTGTCATGAGTATCCGATTATCTGTCATTGAGTTCCCCGAACCTGCGGAAGTCTCTCCAGGTACAACACCCGTTCGCGGCCGTTATCCGTTACCAGAACCCGGTTGGCAAAAATCCGGATAACCCGCACGTTGTCAAAACCCTGGCCTTCCCTGAGGGCCTCACCTTCGATGACGGCGACACGCCTGTCCTTGCTGAAAAGTATGGAATCCAGAGCAAGAGCCCGCTCTGGGGCAGGCTTGGCCACAGTTGTCTGCGGGCCCGGTGGCCGGGTCGGGTCCTGCAGTGCATGGGTTTTTCCCACCACCAGCAACAGCGAACCGATAGCCACACAAAACCACCGGATTATTGAGGCACCCAAGTTCCTGCTCACTTCACACCCCCAGCCACGCCTGATCCAGGCTCAGTGTTTGCACCCTGATGGTCGCTTCACCGGAGGGCCAGTCGCCCGCACTGTACTCCAGCTTTATCCACCCGAGACGCTCATCCAGTGCCTCGAGCCGCTCGAGATAGTTCAGCACATCAAGATAGCTTCCCATGATGCGGAGCTCGACATCATGGGCATAAAGCAGTGGTTGCGCCGCCTCTGCCTGCTCCTGTGAGGATTGATCGGGGGCATCCGGAGCGAAAACCGGGGTCGGAGTCTGTAGCTCCAGAGCCTGCAGCTCCAGTGCATCCTGGGCGGCCAGAATATCCCGCAACAGCGCCACCATCGCCCTGGGCGCGATCAGTTGCCCGGTGGTCTCCGCGATCTGCTGATTGAGCTGCTCCAGTCTCTGCTGCCGGGCATTTAACTGATCCCGCATTTCCCTGGAGGGATCGGTGGCAAGTTGCTGATTGAGCGTCTGCTGCTGCGCCAGCAGGTCGTCCCGGCTAGCGGAAAGCGTCTGGATCCGATTCTCCAGACTCTGGTGTCGTTGCTGTAATGGCGTAACCCCAAGCTCCCAGACCAGCACCACAACCAGCACGAGTGCAGTCAGCAGAATCAGGGCCCGCTCACGAATCGGTCGCAGGTTATACCACTGCGCAGCCCGGGCAAGAGAGGTGTTGGGTGCGTCCGCCATCAGTTACCCTCCCCGTCACGCTCGCTTGAAACATGAAAGTCAATCCAGCGGCCTTCCTCCGGGCGTGACAATCGGAACACACCAAAGGTTCGTCCGGTAAACGCTGGTTCCTCGCCCAGGTTCTCAAGGTACAGAGGCACCAGAGCGCCTTCGCGGCTACGCCCTTCGATAGTGACTCTGCCCGGGCCTGACTCCAGGATAACGCCTGTCAGCCAGACATCTTCCGGGATCTGTCGGGCCAATGCTGCCAGCTGTGGCGAGAAATTGCGGTCCTCGGAAAGCACCAGGCTTTCCACCCGTTCCAGTAATCGCTGGCGGCGCGCGAGGGTCTGGGTGACGCGCTCCAGAGCCTCCTTCACTTCGGCATCCGGCTGACGGGCTTGAACCGCGGCAGAAAGCTGCGCCACAGCCTGTTCAAGCTGCTGGTTCTGCTGATCAAGGCGTGAGGCCTTGTTTGCCATCACCGAATTCTCGTAGGTCAGGAAACCGGCCACGAACGCAATCAGCACCACTCCGACAACCAGAATACCAACCGCCATTCCAGCCTGGAGTCTTTCCTTTCTCGGACGCAGCTCGTCAGTGTAGAGATTGACCTGCTGGATCATGGACGCCCGCCCTCCGGCAACGGCAAGCCCGCACTCCAGGCCGGCAGGCAACGACTGTCCAGATCGGACTCAAAGCCCAGGGCACGCCAATCGAGTGTTTCAAGGCCCGCGGCCACATAGGAAGAAAGCATCGAGGCAAGAGGAAGCACGCTGTCACGGGCAACGAGGTGGATCATTGCCGGCGGCACCTGGCCCAACTGGCTTTCGTAATAGTCCAGTGAACGCTGCATCTCCAGGGCCAGTGATTGCACCGCCGACTCCTGCCGGGCGGCATCTCGAAGATCGTCGGAAGTCACATCAAGCCGGCGGGACAAGTACAGCGTGTTGTCCTTGCAGATCACCATCTGGCCGTAGTTTTCTTTCAGGTGGACCAACGCGGCACCACGCCGGTTTTCATCCAGCCTGCATACCAGATTTCGCAACGCGAGCTCGGCGATATCAATGCGCTCCAGTTCCAGGCCGGCTTCCTGAACCAGCCGAACCAGTTCAGAGACCAGAACTTTTCTGGCGGCGACCACGTTGACCAGTTCGCCACGGCCCCGGGATGCGTCTTTCGGAAACGGGAAAACATCGGAGACCGCCTCAGACGGGCTGAAATCGAGAAAATCCTTGAGTTTCCACTTGAGGGCATCCCCCAGCTCCGATTCCTCGACGCCTTCCGGGCGATCCATCTGGAAAACCTGATACTGGTCCAGGGGCAGCACGAGCGTTGTCGCTGCACCCGACCAGCCGTGCTTGTCGACTAGTTCAACCAGTGCCGCCTGACGCCTCGCAGGGAGGCAATCAATGAACCCCCACCTACCGGCATCCGGCCGCCCCGATTCCGCCCAGGCAATACCGTCGGGACGAATTTCAAGACTTACCCGCAGGCGAGCCCCGGAACGTCCGAACAGACCGGTCAGTCTTTTGAAGATTGGTATCTTTGTCATGGAGTCCGTTAAAAAAGGATCCGAAGCCAACTCGCCAGCATCAAGCTATTATTATGCTGCCTAAGAAACAGGCGCTTTTTACATCAAATGACATGATAGATGAGAAAGCGAACGTAACTCCACGTTTTTTTGGCCAA
This sequence comes from Marinobacter sp. CH_CUG1437-1, assembly GCF_037029655.1. NCBI lineage: Bacteria > Pseudomonadati > Pseudomonadota > Gammaproteobacteria > Pseudomonadales > Marinobacteraceae > Marinobacter > Marinobacter sp. CH_CUG1437-1. The sequence goes on from NZ_JAYMEW010000007.1 coordinate 146,736, forward strand.
TTTCACACCGTTTTTGCAAACCAGTAACAAAAAGCCCCCGCGAGGCGGGGGCTTAAGTCACTTTGGATGCTCAGATTCCGTTTCTGTTCACGGGAAATTTAGAACGGAATGTCATCGTCAAAGTCGTCTACCGGCTCCGGCATGCTGCCCTGTGACGGCTGATTGCTGTACCCACCAGACTGCGGTGGCGGGTTGTTCTGTTGGCCCGCCGGGGCATTATAGCCGGACTGCTGAGGCCGCCCTGCCGGGGCGCCCTGGTTCATACCGCCTTCGCCGCCACGGCTGTCGAGCATCTGCATCTGGCCATTGATATCCACCACAACCTCGGTGGTGTAGACATCCTGACCTTCCTTGTTCTGCCATTTGCGCGTCTGCAGCTTGCCCTCAATGTAGACCTTCGAGCCCTTGCGCAGGTACTGGCCGGCCACTTCGGCGATCTTGCCGAACATGACAACCCGGTGCCATTCGGTTTTCGGCACCAATTGCCCGGTCTGACGATCCTTGTAGCTTTCGTCTGTTGCCAGATTCAGGTTCACAACGGCATTACCGTTAGGGGTGTAGCGGGTATCCGGGTCCTGTCCCAGGTTACCGATCAGAATTACTTTGTTTACGCCTCGTGCCATGCTCTGCTCCTGACTCTTTTTTCAGGGACGCCCGCGTTCCGTGCGGGCCTCCGGATTTCAAGAATGTTTAGCCTGCCGGACAAAGGAAAAGTCCGCAAGTAACGCCTCATCAAACTGCTGACGATCCACCTTAAGATAGGCGGTGGCAGCCTCTTCAACAATCACCACGTCCTGAACGCCGGGAAGGCGACGGAGATTGTCATCGATATCGTCGTACTGGTTATTCATTACCTGCTGCAACTGTACCACGAAACTGGTGGTGTGGCCGGGCGCTGGCATAGTAAGCGCTACCAGTAACCAGAGGCCAAGCACCACCACCATAAACCAGAGCACACCCTGGATTCCGCCACTCTCCAGCAGATAGCCGCCCAGGGCGCCGCCCAGAAACGCACCCATGAATTGGGACGTGGAATAGACCCCCATCGCTGTCCCTTTGCTTGCCGCCGGTGCCTCTTTGCTGATTAGTGATGGCAGGCTGGCTTCAAGCAGATTGAAGGCCATGAAGAAGAAAAACAGCACGGCCCAGGCTGCAACCAGGCTGCCGGACACACCAGTAAACCCGGCAGTAGCCAACGTCAGTAACGCAATCGCCCCGCACAGCACCGGCTTCATCCGACGCTTTTTCTCGCCGATGATGATGAACGGCACCATGGCAAAAAAAGACGTAATCATCACGCTCAGGTAGAACCACCAGTGTGACCTGCTGGCAAGACCAAACTGCTCCTGCAGCATGGAGGGAAAGACCAGGAACAGGGCGGTGAGCACCAGGTGCAGGGCAAAGATGCCGAAATCCAACCGGAGAAGACGACCGTCTGAAAGCACACGGCCCAGCATGTCCCTGGCAGGATGGGTATCGGGGCTCGTCTTGTGCTGATGCGGCGTCGGGACCAGGCGGTTGACGATCACCAGCGCCACTATTGCCAGCGCTGCGGTCGCGTAGAAGATTCCGGACAGCCCCCACCAGGCCCCAAGAAGGGGGCCGAGCACCAGGGAGACCGAGAACGACAGACCTATCGTGATTCCAACGGTCGCCATGGCCTTGGTCCGCTCCTCTTCACGGGTCAGATCACTGAGCAACGCCATCAGAACACTGGCGATAGCGCCGGCACCCTGAAGAATCCGACCGGCAATCACAACGTATATGGAGTCCGTGGCCCCGGCCAGCAAACTGCCCGCGGCAAACAGTACGAGCCCGATGTAGATCATGCGCTTACGACCGAGCCGATCAGACAGCATGCCAAAGGGAATCTGCAACAGGGCCTGGCTGAGGCCGTATGCCCCTATGGCAAAACCGAGCAGGGCCGGCGTCGCATCTTTGAGATCTTCACCAAGCAGCATGAACACCGGCAGCACCATGAACAGTCCGAGCATGCGCATGGCGTAGACGGACGCCAGTGCGAGTACGGAGCGTTTTTCCAGCGCGTTCATGGCAATTACGTACCTCAGCCGGGGTTGAAAGCGGTCAGATTAAGGGCAGATACCCTTCGCAGGCGGCGCATTGTAGCAGAAGGGGCGCTGACGGGGGACAGGTCGCGTGATGCTGATCCGGGGATCATTTTCGCCGCAGCCGACCCAACGCGGTATAATTTTCGTTTTTTATCCGAGCGAGGTGTTATGGACCATATCCAGATCAAAGGGGCACGGACCCACAACCTGAAAAACATCGACCTGGATATGCCACGGGACAAGCTGATCGTGATCACCGGCCTTTCCGGCTCCGGGAAATCGTCCCTTGCGTTCGATACGCTTTATGCGGAAGGACAGCGCCGCTATGTGGAATCGCTTTCCACCTATGCCCGCCAGTTTCTTTCGATGATGGAAAAGCCGGACGTAGACCACATCGAAGGTCTGTCGCCCGCTATCTCCATTGAGCAGAAATCCACCTCCCACAACCCGCGCTCGACCGTTGGCACCATCACCGAAATATACGATTACCTGCGCCTGCTCTTTGCCCGTGCCGGTGAGCCTCGATGCCCAGACCATGGCCAGCCCCTGGAAGCTCAGACCATCAGCCAGATGGTGGATCAGGTGGTGGCCATGCCGGAGGACAGCAAATTGATGATCCTCGCGCCGGTGATACGGGACAGGAAGGGCGAACACCTGCAGGTTATCGAAACCATGCGCAGCCAGGGCTTCATCCGCCTGAGGGTGGATGGCACGGTTTACGATATTGACGATGTGCCGGCCCTGGACAAGAAACGCAAGCACCAGATTGATGTGGTCGTTGATCGATTCAAGGTGAAGCCGGGCCTTGAACAGCGCCTGGCAGAAAGCTTTGAAACGGCGCTGCACCTCGCGGACGGGATTGCCCTGGTAGCGCCGATGACCGGTGAAGGCGAAGAACACACATTCTCCGCCCGTTACGCTTGCACCCAATGCGGCTACGCCCTGAGCGAACTCGAGCCAAAACTGTTTTCATTTAACAATCCCGCAGGCGCCTGCCCTACCTGCGACGGGCTTGGCGTCAAACAATTCTTCGATCCGGAGAAAATCGTCCAGCACCCAGAGGCCACTCTGGCATCGGGCGCCATCAAGGGCTGGGATCGCCGGGCGGTCTATTACTTCCAGATGCTGGGCAGCGTGGCAGATCACTACGGCATTGATCTGGAAACGGCCTGGGTGGACCTTCCCGAGGATTTCCGAAATGTACTGCTGTTCGGCTCGGGGAAAGAAGACATTCCTTTTCGCTACGTGAATTCCCGTGGCCACATCATGGAAAAGGCCCATCCGTTCGAAGGCATTCTCCCCAACCTCGAGCGACGCTACCGCGAAACGGACTCTCAAAGCATGCGAGAGGAACTGGCTCGCAACCTCAGCACACAGCCCTGCAAGGAGTGCGGGGGTTCCCGTCTGCGCCGTAGCGCCCGCCATGTGTTTATTGAAGAACACAATATTTCGGACGTTACCCATCTGCCGGTTGGCGAGGCCCATGATTACTTCGAAACCCTCGCCCTACCGGGCCGGAAGGGAGAAATTGCCGAGAAAATTCTGAAGGAAGTCCGTCAAAGGCTCCAGTTCCTGGTGAACGTGGGGTTGGAGTACCTGACCCTGGAGCGAAGCGCCGACACCCTCTCCGGGGGCGAGGCCCAGCGTATTCGCCTGGCGAGCCAGATCGGCGCCGGGCTGGTAGGCGTCATGTACATCCTCGACGAACCCTCCATCGGGCTCCACCAGCGGGACAATGACCGCCTGCTGGCCACCCTCACCCACCTGCGTGATCTGGGCAACACGGTAATTGTCGTCGAGCACGATGAAGACGCCATTCGAGCCGCCGACCATGTGATTGATATCGGCCCGGGCGCCGGCGTCCACGGCGGCCACATCATCGGCCAGGGCACGCCTCAACAGATTATCGACAACCCGGATTCTCTGACTGGCCAATACCTCAAAGGCAGCCGGGAGATAGCCGTACCCAGACAGCGGAACAAAGGCGGCGGAAAATCACTGACCCTTGCTGGCGCTACCGGTAACAACCTGAAAGATGTAACCCTGAACCTGCCCCTGGGCATCATGACCTGCATCACCGGCGTGTCCGGGTCCGGCAAGTCCACGCTGATCAACAGCACCCTGTATCCGGTCGCCGCGGCGAAACTCAACAAGGCCACCAGTCTGAACCACGCGCCCTACCAGTCACTCAAGGGGCTCGACCATCTGGACAAGGTCATCGATATCGACCAGAGCCCCATCGGCCGCACACCGCGTTCCAACCCCGCGACCTACACAGGACTGTTCACGCCGATCAGGGAACTGTTCGCCGGAACCCAGGAAGCCCGCTCACGGGGTTACAAGCCCGGCCGATTCTCCTTCAACGTCAAGGGCGGCCGCTGCGAGGCCTGCCAGGGCGACGGCGTGATCAAGGTAGAAATGCACTTCCTACCAGACGTCTACGTACCCTGCGACGTTTGCAAGGGCAAACGCTACAACCGCGAAACCCTGGAAGTCCGGTACAAGGGCAAGAACATCAACGAAGTGCTGGAAATGACCGTCGAGGAAGGCCGAGAGTTCTTCGACGCCGTTCCCTTCATCGCCCGCAAGCTTCAGACCCTGATCGACGTCGGCCTGTCCTACATCCGCCTCGGCCAGAGCGCCGTGACCCTCTCCGGCGGCGAAGCACAGCGGGTGAAACTGGCCAAAGAACTGTCCAAACGGGACACCGGCAAGACCCTCTACATTCTCGACGAACCCACCACCGGCCTGCACTTCTACGACATCCAGCAGCTTCTGAATGTCCTGGAGAGGCTCCGCGACCACGGCAACACCATCGTGGTGATCGAGCACAACCTGGACGTCATCAAGACCGCAGACTGGATCGTCGATCTAGGCCCCGAAGGTGGGTCTGGCGGCGGGCAGATCATTGCTGAGGGAACCCCGGAGGAGGTTGCCAAGAACCCTGCTTCCCACACAGGACGCTATCTCAAACCAATGCTGACCAAATAATTGGCGGGCAACTAAGAGCTTTGTCGGCGAGGGGGTGAGGGTGTATTTTCTGCCGGGAAAAGATGTCTGAGCGAAGCGAGTTGTTTTCCCAAAGAAAATACACCCTCACCCCCGCGCCAGCCACCCAAGCTCTCAGACTGCCAGTCACATATAAAACCCAGACACAAAAAAACCGGGAACCTCACGGAACCCGGTTTCTTCGTGGTTGGCCAAAGCCGAAGAAATTAATCCTCGTCTTCGTCCACCTCTTCCGCTTCGATATCCAGCGGGCGACCAACCAGCTCAACAAATGCCATCGGGGCATTGTCGCCGGCACGGAAGCCACACTTCAGGATACGAAGGTATCCACCCGGACGCTCGCTGTAACGGGGGCCAAGCTCATCAAACAGCTTGGCGACCGCTGCATCGTCACGCAGGCGTGAGAACGCCAGACGACGATTCGCGACCGAATCATTCTTGGAGAGCGTGATCAAAGGCTCAGCTACCCGACGAAGCTCTTTGGCTTTCGGCAGCGTTGTTTTGATCAGCTCGTGTTCAACCAGTGACGCAGTCATGTTACGGAACATGGCCTTGCGATGCGCACTGGTCCTGCTGAACTTACGACCACTCTTACGATGACGCATTGCTCTTATTCCTTACCTTAAACTAATCGGCGATTAACCGCCCAGAACCCGGTCGTCGCCACGAAGGCTAGCCGGCGGCCAGTTATCAAGACGCATACCCAGTGACAGACCACGGGACGCCAAAACGTCCTTGATCTCGGTCAGCGACTTTTTACCAAGGTTAGGCGTCTTCAACAGCTCAACTTCTGTGCGCTGGATAAGATCGCCGATGTAGTAAATGTTCTCAGCCTTCAAGCAGTTAGCTGAACGCACTGTCAATTCCAGATCATCAACCGGGCGCAGCAGGATAGGATCGATTTCTTCCTCTTCCTCAACGCGCTCAGGCTCTTTCTCATGATCGAAATCAACAAACACCGCCAGTTGCTGCTGGAGGATGGTGGCCGCCCGGCGAATCGCTTCTTCCGGGTCGATGGTGCCATTGGTCTCCAGGTCGATAACCAGCTTGTCCAGATCGGTCCGCTGCTCTACCCGTGCGCTTTCCACGGAGTAAGCCACGCGACGAACCGGGCTGAATGTTGCATCCAGCTGCAGGCGTCCGATGGCGCGAGTTTCGTCCTCGTCGAGACCACGCTGGTCTGCCGGCTCATAGCCGCGACCGCGAGCCACACGGAGACGCATGTTCACTTCACCATTCTCGCTAAGGTGACAGATCACGTGCTCCGGGTTGGCAATCTCGACGTCATGATCCAGCTTGATATCACCGGCTGTCACAACGCCCGGGCCTTTCTTGCTGAGCGTAAGCTCGGCATCGTCCCGACCGTTCATTTTTACGGCTACGCCTTTGAGATTCAGAAGAATCTCGATGACGTCTTCCTGGACACCCTCAATGGCGCTGTACTCGTGCAGGACACCGTCGATCTGCGCTTCAGTCACGGCGCAGCCCGGCATCGAAGACAAGAGAATCCGGCGCAGTGCACTGCCCAGGGTATGACCAAAGCCTCTTTCCAGAGGCTCAAGCGTAACCTTGGCACGCGTGGCACTTGATTCCTTCACGTCAATGGTACGAGGTGTCAATAACTCATGTACTGAACGCTGCATAGACGCCCCTATCTGCTATCGTTGCTAACTGGGCTTTACTTGGAGTAAAGCTCGACGATGAGGTTCTCGTTGATGTCGGCCGGCAGTTCAGTACGCTCAGGTACTGACTTGTAAACGCCGGACATCTTGTTGGCGTCGACCTCTACCCAGCTCACCGGTGCACGGCTTGCAGACAGATCCAGTGCGCCTTTAACACGCAGCTGGTTCTTCGCCTTCTCACGCACGCTCACAACATCACCCGGACGGACCTGGTAAGACGGGATGTTCACCGACTTGTCGTTAACCAGGATCGCCTTGTGAGAGACGAGCTGACGGGCTTCTGCACGGGTGGAACCAAAGCCCATGCGGTATACAACGTTATCAAGACGGCCTTCCAGAAGTTGCAGCAGGTTTTCACCGGTTGCACCCTTGCCTCGGGCGGCCTCCTTGTAATAGTTGCGGAACTGCTTCTCGAGAACGCCGTAGATACGACGAACTTTCTGTTTTTCACGAAGCTGTACGCCGTACTCGGACAGACGACCGCGACGCGCGCCGTGCATACCCGGCGGAGTCTCGATGTTGCACTTTGAATCGAGCGCGCGAACACCGCTCTTCAGAAAAAGATCTGTCCCTTCACGACGAGACAGCTTGCACTTCGGGCCTATATAACGAGCCATAATTCACTGTCTCCTGTGTTAGACGCGGCGCTTCTTGGGCGGACGACAGCCGTTGTGGGGAATCGGCGTCACATCTGTGATGTTGGTGATCTTGTAGCCACACGCGTTCAGCGCGCGAACTGCAGATTCACGTCCGGGCCCAGGACCCTTAACCTCTACGTCCAGGTTTTTAAGGCCGTATTCAGCAGCCGCATTACCGGCTCTTTCAGCTGCTACCTGCGCAGCAAAAGGTGTACTCTTGCGTGACCCACGGAAACCGGAACCACCGGAGGTGGCCCAGGACAGGACGTTGCCCTGACGGTCAGAAATGGTCACGATAGTGTTGTTGAAGGACGCGTGAATGTGCGCGACGCCATCAACAACCGTCTTTTTCACCTTTTTACGGGTACGTGTACCTGGCTTTGCCATGTTTGCCTACCTGTTACTTACGAATAGGTTTGCGTGGACCTTTACGGGTGCGTGCGTTGGTCTTGGTGCGCTGGCCACGGACCGGAAGGCCATGACGATGACGCAGACCACGGTGGCATCCGAGATCCTTCAAACGCTTGATGTTCATCTGTACTTCACGACGCAGATCGCCTTCGACAGACACCTTGCCCACTTCGGTACGAAGTGCTTCAAGCTGCTCATCGCTAAGGTCTTTGACCTTGACGTCCGGCTTGACGCCGGTTGCATCGCAAAGCTTCTGGGCTGTGGTCTTGCCAACACCAAAGATGTAGGTCAGCGAGACAACAGCATGTTTGTGATCGGGTATATTGACACCGGCTATACGTGCCATCCAAATTACTCCGCGTTCAAAGCTTTGCTGTGTGAATTTTCCGCCACAAAAAGGGCGCGAAATAATAGCGCCTGACCCCGCATGGAGTCAAGCGCCATCATTTCGAAACCCTACAATGTCAGGAAGGATTCCTTCAGGAATCAGCCCTGGCGTTGCTTGTGACGAGGCTCCGAGCAAATGACTCGTACCGAGCCATTGCGACGAATTACTTTGCAGTTACGGCAAATTTTCTTTACCGAAGCGCGTACTTTCATTGTCGACTCCAGTTTTCAAGGGGAACGGGGTTAACCGTTCCGACCATAGCCCTTGAGATTGGACTTCTTCATCAGTGATTCATACTGATGGGACATCAGGTGCGACTGAACCTGCGCCATGAAATCCATCACCACGACTACAACAATCAGCAGTGAGGTACCGCCCAGATAGAACGGAACATTCCCGGCCACCATCAGGAACTGAGGGAACAGGGAAACTGCTGCAATGTACATTGCACCGAACAGCGTCAGTCGGGTCAGAACACCATCGATATACTTGGCAGTCTGATCACCAGGACGAATGCCCGGAATAAACGCTCCAGAGCGCTTGAGGTTATCCGCAACTTCTTTCGGGTTGTACATCAACGCTGTGTAGAAGAAGCAGAAGAAAACCACTGCTGCCGCAAACAGGATAATGTACAACGGCTGGCTTGGCGCCAGGGCCTGGGAGATATCACTCAACCATTCCATACCTTCGCCCTGGCCGAACCACTGACCCAGGGATGCAGGGAACAGCAGAATGGATGAGGCGAAGATCGGCGGAATGACACCCGCCATGTTCACCTTCAAAGGCAAATGGCTGGACTGCTGGGCAAACACCCGGCGCCCCTGTTGCCGCTTGGCGTAGTTGATCGTCAACCGGCGCTGACCGCGCTCCATGAACACCACGAAGCCAATGACAGCAACCGCAAGAACGCCAATACCCAGGACGACCAGCAGGCTCATCTCACCATTACGGGCCTGCTCGAGCGTCTGACCGATAGCGCCGGGCAACCCGGCAACAATACCGGCGAAGATCAGGAGAGAAATGCCGTTACCGACACCCCGCTCGGTGATCTGCTCGCCAAGCCACATCATGAACACGGCACCACTTACGAACGACACAACTGCCACGAAGTGGAAGCTGAAGCTGTCATTGAAGGTGACACCCTGTGATGCCAGGCCGACAGAAATACCAAAACCCTGAACCAGGGCCAGGATAACCGTACCATACCGCGTGTACTGGCTGATCTTACGACGACCAGCTTCGCCTTCTTTTTTCAGCTGCTCAAGCTGCGGGCTGACCGCAGTCATGAGCTGCATGATTATAGAGGCCGAAATATACGGCATGATACCGAGAGCGAAGATACTCATGCGCTCAAGCGCACCACCGGAAAACATGTTGAACATGCTCAGGATTGTGCCCTGGTTCTGTTCAAACAGTGCCGCCAGACGGTCGGGGTTGATACCCGGCACAGGGATGTGGGCACCGATCCGGTACACCAGCAATGCCAGGAAGACAAACCAGAGCCGCGATCGCAGCTCTGCCAGTCCTTTACCCGCGCCCGCAGGCAATGATGCGTTCTTGGCCATTTAGTCCTCGACTCGCCTTAGTCTTCGACTTTACCACCCGCGGCAGAAATTGCCTCGCGCGCGCCTTTGGTTACCCGAAGTCCCTTCACGGTTACCGGCCGGCTCAATTCACCAGACAGGATAACCTTGGCTTCGCGAATTTCCCCGCGAATGATGTCCGCCTTTTTCAGGGCTTCCAGATCCACCACATCGCCTTCAACCTTCGCCAATTCGTTCAGGCGAATTTCTGCAACGTAACGCTGCTGACGGGAGGTGAAACCAAACTTCGGCAGACGACGGGCCAACGGCTGCTGACCACCCTCGAAACCGGGCGCTACGCTGCCGCCGGAACGGGATTTCAGACCTTTGTGACCACGACCGCCGGTTTTACCGAGACCGCTACCGATACCACGACCGACACGCTTGGGTGCCTGGCGTGAACCGGGTTCCGGACTAAGTTCGTTCAGACGCATCTTAGTTCTCCTCAACCCGAACCAGGTAATCAACCCGGTTGATCATGCCGCGGATAGACGGAGTATCTTCCACTTCCACGGTGTGACCGATTTTACGAAGACCCAGGCCCTTGACGCACAGCTTGTGCTTGGGCTGGCAGCCGATGGGGCTGCGGGTCAGAGTTACTTTGATCGTTTTTGCGTTCGCCATGACTTCAACCCAGAATCTCTTCCACGGTCTTACCGCGCTTGGCTGCAATATCTTCAGGCGCTTGAGTTGCCTGGAGACCCTTGATGGTGGAACGTACCACGTTCACCGGGTTGGTAGACCCGTAACACTTGGACAGTACGTTCTGAACACCCGCCACTTCCAGTACCGCACGCATCGCACCGCCGGCGATGATACCAGTACCTTCGGAAGCTGGCTGCATGTAGACCTTAGAGCCGCCATGCTGAGCCTTGACCGGGTATTGCAGGGTAGTGCCGTCAAGCGGAACTTCTACCATGTTCTTGCGTGCAGCTTCCATGGCCTTCTGGATGGCGACCGGCACTTCACGCGCCTTGCCACGACCAAAACCAACGCGACCTTTACCATCACCCACTACTGTCAGTGCGGTGAAGGCGAAAATACGGCCACCTTTAACAACTTTGGCGACACGATTGACCTGGACCAGCTTCTCCTGGAGCTCAGGCGCCTTCTGTTCGTTAACGCTCATCTTCTCCACCTCTTAGAATTGCAAGCCAGCTTCACGGGCTGCGTCGGCCAGAGCCTGAATACGGCCGTGATAACGGTAACCGGAGCGGTCAAAAGCAACCTGCTCAACACCTGCTGCCTTGGCACGCTCAGCAATCAGCTGACCAACCTTCTTGGCAGCGTCCACGTTACCGGTTGCACCCTGGCGCAGTTCCTTATCCAACGTGGAGGCAGAAGCCAGCACTTTGCTGCCGTCTGCAGTCGTGACCTGGGCGTACATGTGACGCGGTGTGCGGTGAACGCACAGACGATTGGTACCCAGTTCACGGATCTTCATGCGCACTTTGCGTGCGCGACGCAATCTTTCGTTATTCGCGCTCATAGTCCCGCCTTATTTCTTCTTGGCTTCTTTGCGTCTGACCTGCTCATCCGCATAACGAACACCCTTACCCTTATAAGGCTCGGGCGGACGGAACGCGCGGACTTCCGCAGCGACCTGGCCAACCTGTTGCTTGTCGATACCGCGAATTACAACTTCCGTATTGGACGGAGTTTCTGCGGTAATCCCCTCGGGCAGCTCGTACTCCACCGGGTGAGAAAAACCCAGTGTCAGATTGAGCTTCTTACCTTGCGCCTGGGCACGGTAACCTACGCCCGTCAGCTGGAGTTTACGTTCCCAGCCTGTGGAAACACCGGTCACCATGTTGTTGACCAGTGCACGAGTAGTACCAGCAAGAGCGCGGGACTTTGTAGCACCATCGCGGGCCGCAAAGCGCAGAACATTTTCTTCCTGCTTTACTTCAACCGCCTGGTGAATGGTGATTTGAAGCGCTCCCTTGGAACCCTTCACACTAATTTCCTGTCCGTTCAGCTTAACCTCAACACCGGAAGGCAGCACGACAGGATTATTGGCAACCCTGGACATGTGTATCTCCTAGAATACGGTGCAGATGACTTCGCCACCCACGCCAGCAGCTCGTGCGGCGCGGTCTGTCATAACGCCCTTGGACGTTGAGACAATCGCGACTCCCAGACCACCGGATACTTTCGGCAGTTCCCCAGCGCCTTTGTACTGGCGCAGACTCGGACGGCTGACCCGCTTGATCTCTTCAATAACCGGCTTGCCGCCGAAGTATTTCAGAGTAATCGTCAGCTCGGGCTTCGCGTCGGCTGAAACGGAGAAATCGTCAACATAACCTTCGTCCTTCAGGACTTGGGCTACGGAGATCTTCATCTTTGAAGACGGCATCGTAACGTCTGCTTTTGATGCCATCTGTGCATTACGGATACGGGTAAACATATCCGCAAGCGTGTCTTGCATACTCATTGGTATGAGGCTCCTGATCTTTTTAGTTGTGCAGCGGCTTGCCGCACCGCTTACCAACAGGCACCTGACCGAAGTCAGGATGCCTATCTTACCAGCTTGCCTTGGTCAGGCCCGGAACGTCACCGCGCATGCCGTATTCACGGAGCTTGATCCGTGACAGCTCGAACTTGCGCAGAACGCCGTGGGGACGACCAGTCACCTGGCAACGATTACGAAGACGTGAGGGAGAAGCATCGCGAGGAAGCTGCTGAAGCTTCATCTGTGCATCCCACCGCTCTTCATCGCTGGTATTCGGGTTCTTGATAATCGCCTTGAGCTCGGCACGCTTCGCTGCAAACTTTGCAACGGTCTTTTCGCGCTTGAGCTCACGGTTTTTCATGGAAACCTTAGCCATTACACTCGTTCCTTATTTCTTGAACGGAAAGCCAAAGGCTTTCAACAGTTCGCGACCTTCATCGTCGGTACCGGCAGTGGTGGTAATGGTGATGTCCAGACCACGGATCTTGTCGACTTTGTCGTACTCGATCTCTGGGAAAATGATCTGCTCACGCACACCCATGCTGTAGTTACCACGACCGTCGAACGACTTGGGATTCAGACCCCGGAAGTCACGAATGCGGGGAACCGCAATGTGAACCAGGCGATCAAAGAAGTCCCACATACGCTCGCCGCGCAGGGTAACCTTACAGCCGATAGGCCAACCTTCACGGATCTTGAAACCCGCAACGGATTTACGTGCCTTGGTAACAACGGCTTTCTGACCTGCCAGGCGCTCAAGATCCGCCACGGCATTTTCAATCAGCTTCTTGTCACCAACCGCTTCGCCGACACCCATGTTAAGGGTGATCTTTTCGATACGCGGCACCTGCATGATGTTCTTGTAGCTGAACTCTTTCTGCAGGGCGGGTACCACTTCCTTACTGTACTGCTCTTTCATGTTAAGCATCGTAACCACCACCGCTTACTGGTTATCGACAGCTTCATTCGTGGACTTGAAGATCCGCACTTTCGCGCCGTCTTCCTTGATCTGGAAGCCTACGCGATCGGCTTTGCCGGTCTGCGGATTAAAAATAGCCACGTTGGAAGCCTGGATAGGTGCTTCTTTTTCGACGATGCCACCTGGGGTGCCCAGCATCGGGTTCGGCTTGGTGTGCTTCTTGATCATATTGATCCCTGAAACAACCATGCGGCCATCGTCCTGAACCTTCAGGACTTTACCACGTTTGCCTTTGTCTTTCCCCGTGGTGACGATTACTTCGTCATCTCGTTTGATCTTTTTCATAACCGGCCTCTGGTCCTTTAAAGTACTTCGGGTGCCAGTGAGATAATTTTCATGAACTTCTCATTACGCAGTTCACGGGTAACCGGTCCGAAGATACGGGTACCGATAGGAGCGTCCTGATTGTTCAGAAGTACTGCCGCGTTTCCGTCGAAACGGATCAGCGAACCGTCGGGACGGCGAACACCCTTACGAGTGCGCACCACGACAGCTTTCAGGACCTGGCCTTTCTTCACCTTACCGCGGGGAATGGCTTCCTTGACGGTCACCTTGATGATATCCCCAACGCTGGCATAACGCCGGTGTGAACCGCCCAGGACCTTGATGCACATCACCTGACGCGCACCGCTGTTATCCGCGACTTCAAGCATTGTTTGAGTCTGAATCATGGTTGTTCTCCGGGCGAATTACACCTTGGATGCACGTTCAGTGACTTCCACCAGGGCCCAGCTCTTGGTCTTGGAGACCGGACGGGTTTCCTGAATGGTCACAGTGTCACCGATGTTGCACTGATTGCTCTCATCGTGAGCGTGGATCTTGGTTGAACGCTTCATGTACTTACCGTACAGCGGGTGTTTCACCTGACGCTCGACCAGCACCACGATGGATTTCTCCATCTTGTTGCTCACGACCTTGCCGCTCAGAGTTCTGGCAGTTTGGGTAGCTTCGGTCATGTCACTGTCCTGCCTTTTCGTTCAATACTGTTTTCACGCGAGCGATGTCGCGCTTCACCTTGCCGAGAAGGTGAGACTGATTCAGCTGACCTGTCGCCTTACGCATGCGCAGGTTGAACTGCTCCTTCAGGAGGTCGATCAGCTCTTTGTTCAGCTCCTCGACTGACTTTTCACGCAGCTCTGTTGCTTTCATCACATCACCGTCCTCGTTACAAAGGTGGTCTGTACCGGCAGTTTGGCCGCGGCGAGAGTGAACGCATCGCGTGCTACGTCTTCAGCAACGCCTTCCATCTCGTAGAGCATGCGGCCTGGCTGGATTTCAGCCACCCAATACTCGACAGAACCTTTACCTTTACCCATTCGAACTTCAAGCGGCTTGCTGGAGATCGGCTTGTCCGGGAAAATCCGGATCCAGATCTTTCCGCCCCGCTTGATGCGGCGAGTCATGGTACGACGTGCCGCCTCAATCTGGCGCGCAGTTATACGCCCACGACTGGTCGCCTTCAATCCGTATTCACCGAAGCTCACCTTGTTGGCGCGGTGAGCAAGACCGGTGTTACGGCCTTTCATTACCTTGCGGAATTTGGTGCGTTTTGGTTGCAGCATAAGAGTGCCCCTTTACTTAGAACCTTTCTTCCCAGAGGCTTTCTTGTCAGCACGGACCTGCTCCATACCACCAAGAATCTCACCTTTGAAGATCCATACCTTGACGCCGATTACGCCGTAAGTGGTATGCGCTTCGTAGGTTGCGTAATCAATATCTGCACGCAGAGTGTGCAGAGGAACACGACCTTCGCGATACCACTCGGAACGCGCGATTTCAGCACCCCCGAGACGACCGCCTACCTGGATCTTGATACCCTTGGCACCCTGGCGCATGGCGTTCTGTACCGCACGCTTCATAGCGCGACGGAACATCACACGACGCTCCAGCTGGCCGGCAACGTTTTGCGCTACCAGGCGGGCATCGAGGTCCGGCTTGCGGACTTCTTCGATGTTGATGTGCACAGGCACACCCATCATGTCGCTGACTTCGCGACGCAGACGATCAACATCTTCACCCTTCTTACCGATAACAATACCGGGACGGGCAGTATGGATCGTGATACGGGCGTTCTGAGCAGGGCGCTCGATCACAATCTTGCTGACAGACGCCTTAACCAGACGCTTGTCGAGGAACTCACGAACCTGAATGTCATTCAGCAGGTTCTTGGAGTATTCCTTTTTGTCGGCATACCAGACTGAGTTGTGCTCTTTGATCACACCCAGGCGAATGCCGGTTGGATTTACTTTATGACCCATCTGAGCATCTCCTACTTGTCGGCGACCTTGACGGTGATATGGCAGGTGCGCTTGAAAATACGGTCAGCGCGCCCCTTGGCTCGAGCTTTGATTCGCTTGAGCGTCGGACCCTCATCCACCATGACGGTGGAAACCCGCAGTTCGTCAACGTCCAGACCTTCGTTGTGCTCAGCGTTGGCGATGGCGGACTCAAGAGCTTTCTTGATCACGACCGCCGCCTTCTTCGGGCTGAAAGTCAGAATGTTCAGGGCGTCCTCAACAGCCTTGCCGCGTACTTGGTCAGCGACAAGACGTGCTTTCTGAGCTGAGAGGCGAGCGCCCTTGTACTTGGCTGCTACTTCCATTTCGATTACCTCAGAATCAGCGTTTAGCTTTCTTGTCGGCCGCATGACCACGATAAGTACGCGTTGCCGCGAACTCACCCAGCTTATGTCCAACCATATCTTCGGTGACATAAACCGGCACGTGCTGCTTGCCGTTGTGGACTGCAATGGTCAGGCCTACCATCTCTGGAAAGACTGTTGACCGGCGGGACCAGGTTTTGATCGGCCGCTTGTCGTTAGCTTCCAGAGCTGCCTCGACCTTCTTCAACAGATGCAGGTCTATAAAAGGACCTTTCTTCAAAGAACGTGGCACAGCAATTACCTCTATGTAGTCGTTTACTTGGCCGAACGACGACGTACTATCATCTTGTCAGTACGCTTGTTCTTACGAGTCTTATGCCCTTTGGTCGGAACACCCCACGGAGTAACCGGGTGACGCCCGCCAGAGGTACGCCCTTCACCACCACCATGCGGGTGGTCAACTGGGTTCATAGCAACACCACGTACTGTTGGCCGTTTGCCGCGCCAACGTGATGCACCCGCTTTACCAAGCTGCTTGAGGCTGTGCTCGCTGTTGGATACTTCACCCAGCGTTGCACGGCAATCTACAAGCACCTTACGCATTTCACCTGAGCGCAGGCGGATGGTGGCATATGCACCTTCCCGGGCAACCAGCTGTACGGATGCGCCCGCAGAGCGAGCCAGCTGTGCACCTTTGCCAGGCTTGAGTTCGACGCAGTGGATCACAGAACCGACCGGAATGTTCCGGAGCGGCAGAGTGCTACCCACCTTGATTGGCGCGTCGATACCAGAGCGCACAGGATCACCGATCTGCATACCCTTGGGAGCGATAATGTAGCGACGCTCGCCATCGGCATACTTCAGCAGTGCAATGTGCGCAGAGCGGTTCGGATCGTATTCCAGGCGCTCAATGACCGCCGGGATACCATCTTTGGTCCGCTTGAAATCGATGACACGGTAGTGCTTCTTGTGGCCACCACCCGTGTGACGGGTTGTGATGCGGCCTACATTGTTACGACCACCCGTCTTGTTCTTTCTTTCTACCAACGGCTCGTAGGGGCGCCCAGTATGGAGATCCGGGTTGTAAAGCTTTACAACGTGACGGCGTCCGGCAGATGTTGGTTTGGTTTTGACGATCGGCATATTACGACCCCTTTACCTTATTCCACATCCAGAAAATCGATGTCCTGACCTTCTGCCAGCTTGACGTAAGCCTTACGAATGTCATTACGCTTGCCGAACCCGCGGATAGTGCGCTTGAGCTTACCCTTACGGTTCAGAACCTGAACACCTTCTACGGTGACGTTGAACAGCTGCTCAACGGCTTTCTTGATCTCGGGCTTGGTGGCATCGGGTGCTACACGAAACACAACCTGACCACGCTCTGCTGCCAGAGACGCTTTTTCCGATACGTGCGGTCCAAGCAGGACCTTGTAAATACGTTCCTGATTCATCCCAGCATCTCCTCGATCTTCTTCAGAGCGGGAACGGTCACAACGACCTTCTCGAAGGCAACCAGGCTAACCGGATCGAGGCCAGCAATATCACGCACATCAACGTGCGGGATGTTGCGTGAGGCCAGGTGCAGGTTCTGCTCGACGTTGTCGGACAGAATCAGCGCATTGGTCACACCGATGTCCTTCAGCTTGGCGTTGAATGCCTTGGTCTTCGGGCTGTCAACGTTCATGTCGTCAACAACAACCAGACGCTCCTGGCGAACCAGCTCGGAAAAAATGGAGCGCATCGCTGCGCGGTACATTTTGCGGTTAACCTTCTGCTCGAAGCCACGGGGCTTGGCAGCAAAGGTAACGCCACCGGAGCGCCAGATCGGGCTGCGGATGGTACCAGCTCGGGCACGACCGGTACCCTTCTGACGCCATGGCTTCTTACCGCCACCGCTTACTTCGGAACGCGTCTTCTGAGCCTTGGTACCCTGGCGGGCGCCTGCCATGTAGGCAGTCACAACCTGGTGAACCAGCGACTCGTTAAAATCTTTGGCGAATGCGGCGTCGGAAACAGAAATTCCTTTGCCGCTACCTGTAATAGTCAATTCCATCGCACCGCTCCTCAGGCTTTAACTGCAGGCTTGATGACAACATCGCCGCCAGTTGCGCCGGGAACGGCACCACTTACCAGCAGCAGGTTGCGCTCGGCGTCGACACGGACGATCTTCAGGTTCTGCACAGTTACCTGAGCGTTACCCATCTGGCCCGCCATCTTTTTGCCCTTGAATACCTTGCCCGGAGTCTGGTTCTGACCAATGGAACCCGGAGCACGGTGAGACAGAGAGTTACCGTGAGTGGCGTCCTGCATTGAGAAGTTCCAGCGCTTTACGCCGCCCTGGAAGCCTTTACCCTTGGACTGACCGATGGCATCAACCACCTGACCGTCCTCAAATACAGAAGCTGTAATTTCGCCACCGGCGGCCAGGTCTTCACCTTCGCCATCAGCAAGACGGAATTCCCACATACCACGACCGGCTTCAACGCCAGCCTTGGCAAAATGGCCCGCTTCGCTCTTGGTAACACGAGAGGAACGACGAGTACCGACTGTCACCTGTACGGCGCGGTAGCCATCGCTTTCAAGAGTTTTCAGTTGGGTAATGCGGTTGGGCTCAACCTCGATTACCGTTACGGGCAGCGCCTGCCCATCTTCCGTAAAAATACGGGTCATACCGGCCTTACGACCGACAACACCAATTGCCATGTTTCACCTCTTAAGTGTACGGGGCTCTCACCCTCTATGGCCTTATGACAGTTACACAGACTAATACCGGGCGGTATTAGCCGAGGCTGATCTGAACGTCTACACCTGCTGCCAGGTCCAGTTTCATCAGAGCATCTACTGTCTTTTCCGTCGGCTCAACGATGTCGAGCAAACGCTTATGCGTACGAATTTCATACTGATCGCGCGCGTCCTTGTTGACGTGCGGAGAGATCAATACGGTGTACTTTTCCTTCCGCGTCGGCAGAGGGATAGGGCCACGCACCTGAGCGCCGGTCCGCTTGGCGGTATCGACGATCTCCTGCGTGGACTGGTCGATCAGGCGATAATCAAACGCCTTCAACCGGATTCGAATTTTTTGGCTTTGCATGATGCACCAAACTCCACTCGTAGCAGCTACTTGTTAGCCGACCTTCAAAAAAAGGAGCCGCATTGTATGCATAATACCCAACCCTGTCAACAACAATGCTGGTTGACCAGGTCAGGCAGGCTTTGCGACTGAAACAGAAAAAGGGGCTGAAGAATCAGCCCCTTTTTCCTGATCAAACGAGGAGATTACTCGATGATCTTGGAGACTACGCCGGCACCAACGGTACGGCCGCCTTCGCGAATCGCGAAGCGCAGGCCATCTTCCATGGCGATCGGAGCAATCAGGGTAACACTCATCTTGACGTTGTCACCCGGCATAACCATTTCCACACC
>NZ_JAYMEW010000008.1:0-144411 GCF_037029655.1 Marinobacter sp. CH_CUG1437-1
CCTGGGGCCGGAAATGAAGTCGACCGGTGAGGTCATGGGCCTGGGTGACAGCTTTGATGAGGCCTTTGCCAAGGCTGCCCTGGCGGTGGGCGAGCGTCTGCCTGCCAAAGGCACCGCCTTCATGTCCGTACGGGATGTGGACAAGCCGGGCGCCGCCAAGGTGGCGCGGGACCTGGTGGAAGCCGGATTCAAGCTGATTGCCACCACCGGCACCGCCAAGGCCCTGAAAGAGGCCGGAATCGAGGTGGATCGGGTGAACAAGGTCCGTGAGGGGCGTCCGCATATTGTGGATGCCATCAAGAACGGTCAGGTTCAGCTGATCATCAATACCACTGAAGGTCGTAAGGCTATTTCCGACTCAGCGCAGATCCGCCAGTCGGCCTTGCAGACCAAGGTGACCTACACAACAACACTGGCGGGCGGCGAAGCCTTCTGCCGGGCCATCAAGTTTGGCCCGGAGCGCACTGTACGCCGCCTCCAGGATCTTCACGCAGGAAAGTGAGACTATGGCTGACAGAGTACCGATGACAAAGGCGGGCGAAACCCGCCTCCGCGAGGAGCTTCAGAAGCTGAAGTCCGAGGACCGTCCGCGGGTTATTGCGGCGATTGCCGATGCCCGTGAACACGGCGACCTGAAAGAGAACGCCGAATACCACGCTGCCCGAGAGCAACAGAGCTTTATTGAAGGCCGGATTCAGGAAATCGAAGGCAAGCTCTCAGCTGCTCAGGTTATCGACGTGACCACCATGGAGAACACCGGCAAGGTGATCTTCGGTACCACGGTGCATCTGCTGAACATGGACACCGACGAGCAGGTAACCTACAAGATCGTTGGTGAGGATGAGGCGGATATCAAGGCGGGTAAGCTGTCGATCTCTTCTCCCATTGCCCGGGCGCTGGTGGGCAAGAGCGAAGGCGATGTGGTTGCCATTCGCGTGCCTTCCGGTACCGTGGAATACGAGATCGAGCAGGTCGAATACGTCTGATCCGATCTGCAGGTAACAAAAAGCCGGCTCGGGTTTCCCCAGCCGGCTTTTTTGTTCCTGCTTCCCCTGGCGTCAGGTCAGTGCTTGTGGCGCAACAGGTTGGAAAGCTTGGGGTTGGGCTGCTTGGCCCGACGCAAAATGACGGCGATCTTTCCGATGGTCTGGACCAACTCGGCTCCGGAGGACTCGCACAGGGCCGTAATCGCTTCCTGCCTCGCTTCACGGTCCTGGCTGGCCACCTTGATCTTGATCAGCTCGTGATCGTTCAGTGCGCGCTCCAGTTCTTCCTGGAGTCCTTCGGACAGGCCTTTGTCGCCTACGATGATGACGGGCTTGAGGTTGTGGGCAATGGCCCGGTATTCCCGGCGCTGTTCCGGTGAAAGACTCATGATGTAATCTCTTTATCGGTGCAATTAACAAAAGGTCAGCGGCGAAAGTGCTGACTCAAACGTATAATTGGCGAATTGTACCAGATCGCCTCGCTGTAAAAATGGCCGTTAACACGTACCAACGTGGTTGCTGCAGGCTGAAGGAACCAACCCGGGGGCGACGGGTCAAAATGCTCGAACGAACTGAGCCATATCCGGGGTTACTGTTGTAATTTCAGATATGGCACCCAATATGAGGGTTAAAGGGTACTTTTCATCGAAGAGAGTTGTGCGTGGTTTGTGGCCGATACGGATGGGCCGTTTCTGGTGGACGGGCGTACAATTGGTGTAAGGTGTCGGAAAAGGGTGCTTTGCGAAAGGCGTTCCCTTCAATTCACAGGTGATGATCCTTGAACGATATGGCAAAAAATCTGGTTCTCTGGCTAATCATAGCCGCCGTGCTGCTGATGGTGTTTCAGAATTTCTCTCCCACCACCACCGGCCAACAAGTCAACTATTCCCAGTTTGTGGAGATGGTCCAGCAAGGCCAGGTCCGTCAGGTCACAATCGATGGGTTGCAGGTTCAGGGTACCCGTGGTGACGGCTCCCAGTTCCAGACAATCCGTCCTCAGGTGTCTGACAACAAGCTGATGGACGATCTGCTCGCAAACAACGTCGAGGTCATTGGTAAGGAGCCTGAGCGCCAGAGCCTGTGGACTCAGCTGCTGGTGGCGGCGTTCCCGATACTGATCATCATCGCACTGTTTGTGTTCTTCATGCGCCAGATGCAGGGCGGCGGTGGCGGCAAAGGCCCCATGTCGTTCGGCAAGAGCAAGGCGCGCCTGATGAGCGAAGACCAGATCAAGACCACCTTCGCGGACGTGGCCGGTGTTGATGAGGCCAAGGAAGACGTGAAAGAGCTGGTGGATTTCCTGCGGGATCCGAGCAAGTTCCAGCGGCTCGGTGGCAGTATTCCGAAGGGCGTTCTGATGGTCGGTCAGCCTGGTACAGGTAAGACCCTGCTTGCCAAGGCCATTGCCGGCGAGGCCAAGGTGCCGTTCTTCTCTATCTCGGGTTCTGACTTTGTCGAGATGTTCGTGGGTGTGGGTGCGTCCCGGGTTCGCGACATGTTCGAGCAGGCCAAGAAGCAGAGCCCCTGCATTATCTTTATTGACGAGATCGACGCTGTCGGCCGCCATCGTGGTGCCGGCATGGGCGGTGGTCACGACGAGCGTGAGCAGACCCTGAACCAGTTGCTGGTTGAGATGGACGGTTTTGAGGGTAACGAAGGCGTTATCGTCATTGCTGCAACCAACCGTCCGGATGTTCTTGACCCTGCGCTGTTGCGTCCGGGTCGTTTTGACCGCCAGGTGGTGGTCGGTTTGCCGGATATTATTGGCCGTGAGCAGATTCTGAAGGTGCACATGAAGAAGGTGCCCCTGGCGGATGGCGTGGAGCCGGTTCTGATTGCTCGTGGCACGCCAGGATTTTCCGGTGCGGATCTCGCCAACCTGGTGAACGAGGCAGCTCTGTTTGCGGCCCGTCGCAACCAGCGTCTGGTGTCCATGGAAGAATTCGAACTCGCCAAAGACAAAATCATGATGGGCGCCGAGCGCAAGTCCATGGTGATGAGCGAGAAGGAAAAGCGCAACACGGCGTATCACGAGTCCGGGCACGCGATTGTCGGCCGGTTGATGCCGGAACACGATCCGGTCTATAAGGTGAGTATTATCCCTCGCGGTCGTGCTCTGGGTGTCACCATGTTCCTCCCCGAAGAGGACAAGTACAGCCACAGCAAGCGCTTCCTGATCAGCTCCATCTGCAGCTTGTTCGGTGGTCGTATCGCGGAAGAGCTGACACTCGGCTTTGACGGCGTTACCACCGGCGCGTCCAACGACATTGAGCGGGCGACCAGCCTGGCGCGGAACATGGTGACTCGCTGGGGTCTGTCCGAAAAGCTTGGGCCTTTGCAGTACGACACCGACAGTGAAGAGCCTTTCCTCGGCCGCTCTGCGGGCCAGTCCCAGACGGTGTATTCGCCGGAGACGGCCCAGCGCATTGATGAGGAAGTCCGGAATATCATCGACAGCTGCTACGAGAAAGCCAAGCAGATCCTGATCGACAACCGGGAAAAGCTCGATCTGATGGCCGAAGCCTTGATGAAATACGAGACTATCGACCGTTACCAGATCGACGACATCATGGAAGGTCGCGAACCGCGTCCGCCCAAAGGTTGGGATGGTAGTGGCCCCACTGGAGGCGTGAAGGCCGATGAGCCTGAAGCGGCGCCGGAGCCGAAGTCCTCGGATGACGGCCGTCATCCCGGTGTTGGTCGACCGGCTGGAGAGCACTGACAGTCAGTGGCTTCCGGTTAGAAATAGTGTAATTCCCTGCGCCGCCCGGATTCCGGGCGGCGTTTGTTTTTGTCATTGAAAAAAGGTTTGCCATGAAAATGAATTTTGCCGGCCGGGAACTGGATATGTCCCGCTGCCATGTGATGGGCATCTTGAATGTAACACCGGATTCGTTTTCCGATGGCGGGCAATTCAACCGGCCTGATGCGGCCCTCGCCAGAGCAAGGCAGATGGTTGCCGATGGCGCCACTTTCATCGATATCGGCGGCGAATCCACGAGGCCGGGAGCGACGCCGGTCTCCGTCCAGGAGGAGCTGGATCGGGTATGCCCGGTGGTGGAAGCCGCTGCCCGGGAGCTGGATGCAGTGATTTCGGTAGACACCAGTGCACCGGAAGTCATGGCCGAGACGGCAAAGCTCGGCGCCGGGCTTATTAATGATGTTCGCGCCCTTCAGCGTGACGGTGCTCCGGAAGTTGCAGCGCAGGCGGGTATCCCTGTTTGCATCATGCATATCCAGGGAGAGCCGGATACCATGCAGGATCGCCCGGAATACCGTAACGTGCGGCGCGAGGTGAGTGCCTTTCTCACGGAGCGTATGCGTGTTGCAGAGCTTGCCGGTATTCGCCCCGAAAATATCCTTCTCGATCCCGGCTTCGGTTTCGGAAAGAGCCTTGAGCACAATCTGCAGCTGCTGGCCTGTCTTGAGCAGATGCATATCCTTGGGCATCCGTTACTGGTTGGCGTTTCCAGGAAGTCCATGCTGGGGCATATCACCGGCCGGGACGTGAATGAAAGGTTGCCTGCAAGCGTTGCGGCCGCGACAATAGCGGCCATGAAGGGTGCGAGCATTATTCGCGTGCACGATGTAAGGGAAACAGTAGACGCCGTCCGTGTGGTGGCGGCAGTGAAGGAGGCAGGTTGATGTCCGAGAGAAAGTACTTTGGTACGGACGGTATTCGCGGACGCGTGGGTGAGTTTCCGATAACGCCGGAATTCATGCTCAAACTGGGTTGGGCCGCCGGCCAGGCCTTCAAGCGGGATGGTCAGCGCAACAGCGTGCTGATCGGCAAGGATACCCGGCTTTCCGGTTACATGTTCGAGTCCGCCCTGGAAGCCGGCCTTGCGGCTGCAGGCGTCGATGTAAAGCTTCTCGGCCCGATGCCGACGCCCGCTATTGCCTACCTGACCCGCACTTTCCGTGCCTCGGCGGGTATTGTGATCAGTGCCTCCCACAACCCCCATCATGATAACGGTATAAAGTTCTTCTCGGCGGCCGGTACCAAGCTTGATGACGCCCTGGAGGCAGAGATTGAGCGCTGGCTGGATAAGCCCATTGAAGTCTGCGGGCCAACCGAGCTGGGCAAGGCCTCCCGGGTGGACGATGCCCCCGGCCGGTATGTGGAATTCTGCAAGAGCACCGTGCCCAACGAATTTACCCTCGACGGGATGAACATCGTGCTGGATTGTGCCCATGGGGCGACTTACCACGTGGCGCCCAAGGTGTTTCGTGAGCTTGGCGCCAAAGTGTCGGTGATTGGCGCTGATCCGGATGGCCTTAACATCAATCTGAACGTCGGCTCCACGCATCTGGACGCACTCAAGGCCGCAGTGGTCGAAAAACGCGCTGACCTGGGCATTGCGTTCGATGGTGATGGCGACCGGGTTTTGATGGTGGACCGTGACGGCTCTGAAGTGGACGGCGATGAGCTGCTCTACGTCATTGCCTCCCAGCGGTTTGCGGAAGATCGCCTTAAAGGCGGCGTCGTGGGTACGCTGATGACCAACCTGGGCGTTGAGCTTGCGCTGAATGAAATCGGAATCGAATTCGAGCGCGCGAAAGTTGGCGATCGTTACGTGATGGAGCGCCTGCTGGCGAACAACTGGGTTTTGGGTGGCGAGGGCTCTGGCCACATGGTTATCCGCGACTGCACCAGCACCGGCGACGGTATTGTTTCGGCGCTGCAGGTTCTGCTCTCTGTCTGGAAGTCCGGGAAAACGCTTTCCGAGCTGCGCCAGGGTATGAGCAAGCTGCCTCAGACAATGATCAATGTCCGGGTAGAACAGCGTTTCGATCCGTTCAGTCGTGACGATATCGTAGCTGCGGTTCGTAAATTCGAAACAGAGTTGGGCGGCTCCGGCCGAATTCTGCTCAGGGCCTCTGGAACCGAACCGCTGATCAGGGTGATGGCGGAAGGCCAGGATGCCAACGAAATTGTGCGAGTGGTCGAGGAGCTGGCGAAAGTCGTGGAGAAATCCACCGCTTAATTTTGTGTTTTCAGGCGGTTGTCTGCCGGGAGGGAGTGCTGTATAGTTCGCCCTCCCTCACGTTCGGGAACTGTTATGCGTCGAAAGATCGTAGCCGGAAACTGGAAAATGAACGGGTCGAAAGCCCTGGCGCAGACGCTGGTAAGCGATGTGCAATCCCAGACGGCCTCTCTTGATAATGGCGTCGAGGTTGTTATTATTCCTCCCGCAATTTATGTCGGAGACGTAGTCGCGAACGCAGGTGGTAGCCTGTCGGTTGGCGTTCAGAACGTGGGGCAGTGGAGTTCCGGTGCCTACACCGGCGAGATTTCTGCGGAAATGGCGGTGGATCAGGGTTGTCAGTATGCCCTGATCGGGCACTCCGAGCGTCGTCAGCTCTTTGGTGAGTCCGACGATGTGGTTGCGGAAAAGGTTGGTCGCGTCATCTCCGCGGGGCTTCATGCAGTGCTCTGTGTCGGTGAGACTCTGGAAGAGCGCGAGGCGGGAAAAGCGGAGTCTGTGGTCGCTTCCCAGGTGAAGGCCGGGCTGGTAGGCGTTGCAAAGGATCAGTGGCAACGCGTGATTGTTGCTTACGAGCCGGTCTGGGCAATTGGCACAGGCAAAACCGCGACGGCGCAAGATGCCCAGGCAATGCATGCGTCGCTCCGGCAGGTGCTTTCAGAGATGGGCGCGCCGGCGAATGAGATATCCCTGCTTTACGGGGGCAGCGTAAAAGCGGATAATGCAGCCGCTCTTTTTGCCGAGCCGGATATTGACGGCGGTTTAATCGGTGGAGCGTCGCTTGTAGCAGAAGATTTTGTGAGTATTTGCCGGAGTGTTCCGGCGGGTACCTGAATTTAAAGGTTCGCGAGAGTCGTTATGGATTGGGTAGAAACACTGGTAGTCGTTGTGCACGTGGTTATCGCGGTGGCGCTGGTGGGTCTGGTGCTGATCCAGCAGGGCAAGGGCGCCGACGCTGGTGCTGCCTTTGGTGGTGGTGCTTCCCAGACGGTTTTTGGTAGCCAGGGCAGCGGCAGCTTTCTGACCCGCTTTACGACCCTGCTCGCAGTGGTATTTTTTGTAACAAGTTTCTCGCTGGCGATTTTTGCCAAGCAGCGTGCCGAAGTGGCAGGGGAAGCGGGTATTCCTGTTGTTCAGGAATCCAGCAGTGCCGCCCCGGCTGACACCGCTGCCGATAACGGCGAAGCCGCAGCCAGCGAAGCCGAGGGTGGGGAGTCTGATCTCCCTGAGCTCGAGTAAGAATGTTGCCCGGGTGGTGAAACTGGTAGACACGCTATCTTGAGGGGGTAGTGGCGAAAGCCGTGCCGGTTCGAGTCCGGCCCCGGGCACCATATTAGAAGAAAAACGGCTTGGAGTTTCCAGGCCGTTTTTTTTGGTCAGTCCTTGACCAGTCTGTCCGGCGTCTCTATACTCCGGCGGATATTGGGACCTGCCGCGTGGTGCTGGCGGGTTTCTGGCAGGCCAGGTGTCTGTCAGCAGGAAACGGTACACCGGTTTGTTTCCTGCGAGTTCTTGCAACAAAAGGCCCCATTGTTCGGGGCTTTTTGATTAAGGGGCCTGGCGCAACGGGCCCTGGTGCATAAAAAGGGCTGATAAAACAGCCCTTTTTTTGTTTTTGGGGCCGGTAAATTGATAACGGAGAAGGCACAACTTGTCAGCCAAGCTTAAGCAACTGGAAGACATTCTTCAGCCCGTCGTGGAAGGTCTGGGGTATGAGTTCTGGGGCATTGAATTCCGCTCGCAGGGCCATCATTCCCTGTTACGGGTGTTTATTGACGATGCCGAGAACGGCATCGGCATCGACGACTGCGAAAAAGTCAGTCGTCAGATCAGCGGTGTGATGGATGTGGAAGATCCCATCCAGACCGAATACACACTGGAGGTCTCATCCCCGGGGATGGATCGCCCGCTGTTTCGTCTAGAGCAATACGAGGCCTTTGTTGGTCACCAGGTTCAGATTCGTCTCCGGATGGCATTTGAAGGTCGCCGGAAGTTTCAGGGGCTGATCAAAGGCGTGGAAGGTGATGATGTGGTTGTGGTCGTTGATGATCACGAGTATCTGCTGCCATTCGACAGCATTGAAAAAGCCCACATCGTGCCGGTATTTGAATGAACGATCTGAATGAAGTCCGTGGACGCACAGTTGATTTTAAGGGCAGGGCAATCCAATGAGTAAAGAGATCTTGCTGGTGGTTGAATCCGTCTCGAACGAGAAAGGTGTCGAGAAGGATGTAATTTTTGAGGCGATCGAGCTGGCACTGGCCACCGCTGCCAAAAAGCGCTTTGAAGACGAAGAGGCGGATATTCGCGTATCAATCGACCGGAAAACCGGCGAATACGAGACCTTCCGCCGTTGGCTCGTGGTCGATAACGATGCCGTTCCTGCGCTTGGCACTGAGCTTACCCTGCAGGAAGCCGAAGAGATCGACCCGGCCCTGAAGCCTGGTGATATCCACGAGGAGAAGATCGAGTCTGAAGCCTTTGGCCGCATCGGAGCCCAGGCCGCCAAGCAGATTATCTTCCAGAAGGTTCGTGAGGCAGAGCGCACCAAGATCGTGGACAGCTACCGCGACCGCGTTGGTGAGCTGGTCTCGGGTACTGTAAAGAAGGTGACCCGGGACAATGTCATTGTTGATCTGGGTGCCAACGCAGAGGCGCTGTTGCCCCGTGAATACCTGATCCCGCGCGAGACGTTCCGCATGGGCGACCGTGTGCGCTCCCTGCTGCTGGAAATTCGCACCGATCATCGCGGCCCCCAGTTGATTCTGAGCCGCACCTCTCCGCAGATGCTGATCGAGCTGTTCCGCATCGAAGTGCCGGAGATTGCTGAAGAGCTGATCGAGATCCGTGGTGCTGCCCGTGACCCCGGTTCCCGGGCCAAAATTGCGGTGAAGACCAACGATCGGCGTATCGATCCCGTTGGTGCCTGCGTTGGTATGCGAGGCTCCCGGGTTCAGGCAGTGTCCAATGAGCTGGGCGGTGAGCGTGTTGATATCGTGCTGTGGGACGACAACCCGGCCCAACTGGTAATCAATGCCATGGCGCCGGCAGAAGTTGCGTCCATCGTTATGGATGAAGACCGGCACACCATGGAAGTGGCTGTGGCGGAGGACAACCTGGCACAGGCAATCGGCCGGAACGGACAGAACGTTCGCCTGGCCACGGACCTGACAGGCTGGACCCTGAACGTGATGACCGAGGAAGAAGCCGGTGAGCGTCAGGAGCAGGAATACAGCCGGCTTGTCGAGCATTTCACTGGCAATCTGGACGTTGATGAAGAATTTGCCGGTGTGCTGATCGAGGAAGGGTTTACCTCCATTGAAGAGGTGGCCTATGTGCCAATGGAAGAGATGCTGGCGATCGAAGGCTTTGACGAAGAGACCGTCACCGAGCTGCGCCGTCGTGCCAAGGACGTCCTGCTTAACCAGGCCCTGGCAAGCGAGGAAGCGCTCGAGGGTGCCGAGCCGGCCGAAGATCTTCTTGGAATGGACGGCATGGACCGTAGCCTGGCCTTTAAACTGGCCGGTATGGGTGTGCGCACCATGGAAGATCTGGCAGAGCAGTCGGTAGACGACTTGCTCGAGATTGAAGGTATGGATGAAGAGCGTGCTGGTCAGCTTATCATGACTGCACGTGCCCCCTGGTTTGAAGACCAGGCCTAATTCGGGAGGAGGACCAGTATGGCTGAAGTAACGGTAAAACAACTGGCCGAAGATGTAGGCGCTCCCGTGGATCGTTTGCTGAAGCAGATTGTGGAGGCTGGCCTGAAAGCCCGCTCCGAGAATGATTCTGTCTCCAGCGATGAGAAGCAGCAGTTGCTGGCCTATTTGAGAAAAACTCACGGTGAGGCAGACGCCGAACCGCGCAAGATTACCCTGAAGCGTAAGACCACCACCACGCTCAAGGCCGGCAAGGCAAAGACCGTCAATGTTGAGGTTCGCAAGCGCCGTACCTACATCAAACGGGCTGAATTGCAGCCTGAGGCTGAAGCACCGAAACCGGAAGAGCCGGTAGCAGAGCAGCAGCCGGAGCAACCACCGGTTGAAGAGGCGCCAAAGGTAGCAGCTGAGCAGGCGCCGCAGGCTGAGGTAGAGAAGCCGGCCGAGGCAGCAACATCCGAGCAGCCGGAACAGGCAGAAAAACCAGAGCCGAAGAAAGAGCCCGAGCCTGAGCCCGAGCCGGTTCCCGCTCCGGAAGACATGCCGATGCCGCCGCCCGAGGGCGAAGGCAAGGATCGCAAGCCGAAGAAAAAGAAAGAGAAAGTTCGCGAGCGCGGCGACGAGATTGAAGAGGGCAAGCCTAAGAAGAAACAGGCTGGCCATCGTGGTCCTCGCAGCCGCCCGGTGGAAGAGCCGCTGGTTATCTCCGAGGACGAGGAAGAGACCACGCTGCGTAAGCCGCTGCGTGCGAAAAAGAAACCCAAAGAGAAGCGTCATGGCTTCGAGAGGCCGACCAAACCAATGGTCAGAGAAGTAGAGATTCCAGAAACGATTTCTGTCGGTGACCTTGCCCAGCGTATGGCGGTCAAGTCGGCGGATGTCATCAAGACCCTGATGGGCATGGGCGTCATGGCTACCATCAACCAGGCATTGGACCAGGAAACTGCGGTTCTGGTGACCGAGGAGCTGGGCCATAAAGCCAAGACCGTCAGTGAAGACGCGTTCGAGGAAGAGGTTCTGAGCGAGTTCTCCTTCGAAGGTGGCGAAAAAACCAAGCGCGCTCCGGTTGTGAGCGTAATGGGTCACGTTGACCACGGTAAGACCTCCCTGCTGGACTACATCCGCCGTACCAAGGTGGCCTCCGGGGAGTCTGGTGGCATTACCCAGCACATCGGTGCCTATCACGTGGAAACCGATCACGGCATGGTGTCCTTCCTGGATACCCCGGGCCACGCGGCCTTTACTGCCATGCGTGCCCGCGGTGCGCAGTGTACTGACATCGTGGTTCTGGTGGTTGCTGCCGATGATGGTGTCATGCCCCAGACCAAGGAAGCGGTTGATCACGCGCGCTCTGCCGGCGTTCCGATCGTCGTCGCCATCAACAAGATGGACAAGGAAGAAGCCGATCCCGATCGCGTCAAGACCGAACTGGCCGGTATGGAAGTGATTCCGGAAGACTGGGGCGGTGATGTCCAGTTCGTGCCAGTTTCCGCGCACACCGGTGAGGGTATCGAAGACCTGCTTGAAGCACTGTTGCTCCAGGCGGAAGTACTGGAACTTGAGGCAGCTACTGATGCGCCTGCCAAGGGTGTGGTTGTTGAATCCAGTCTCGAGCGTGGACGTGGTTCCGTGGCAACCGTACTGGTTCAGAACGGTACCCTGCGTCAGGGCGACATGGTGGTGGCCGGCTCCTACTTCGGTAAGGTCCGGGCGATGACCGATGAAGCTGGCAAGCAGGTCAAGGAAGCAGGCCCGTCGATTCCGGTCGAGATCCTTGGTTTGAACGGTACACCGGATGCCGGTGACGAGTTCTTCGCCGTTGCCGACGAGAAGAAGGCCAAAGAGCTGGCTGAATTCCGCCAGAGCCGCGAGCGGGAGCAGCGTCTGCAGCGTCAGCAGGCGGCCAAACTCGAGAACCTGTTCGAGAACATGGGCAAAGACGAGGTCAAAACCCTCAATGTGGTGCTCAAGACCGACGTTCGTGGTTCTCTGGAAGCCATCACCAAGGCCCTGCAGGATCTCGGTAACGACGAGGTCCAGGTGAAGATCGTATCGTCCGGTGTGGGTGGCATTGCCGAGACCGACGTCAGCCTGGCCATGGCAACCAACGCGGTTATCTTCGGCTTCAACGTGCGTGCCGACAGTGCTTCCAAGCGCCTGGTTGAGCAGGAAGGTCTGGATCTGCGCTACTACAGCATCATCTACAACCTGATTGATGATGTGAAAGCAGCTCTGACCGGTATGCTGGCTCCGGAGTTCCGCGAAGACATCGTTGGTATTGCCGATGTCCGTGACGTGTTCCGTTCGCCGAAGTTCGGTCAGGTGGCCGGTTGTATGGTTACTGAAGGTACCGTTTACCGTAACAAGCCGATCCGGGTTCTTCGGGACAACGTGGTTATCTTTGAAGGCGAGCTGGAATCCCTGCGCCGCTTCAAGGACGACGTGCCTGAAGTCCGTAACGGCATGGAATGCGGTATTGGCGTTAAGGGTTACGACGTGAAAGTCGGCGACCAGATCGAGGTCTTCGATCGCGTCCGGGTCGAGCGCAAGCTTGAGTCCACCGGCGCCTGATGCGCCCGATTTTGAAGGAAACCTGATGCCAAGAGAGTTCAGTCGTATTGATCGCATCGGCGATCAGATGCAACGGGAACTGGCCCAGCTCATCCAGCGGGAGGTCAAAGACCCGCGGGTGGGCATGGTCACGGTAAACGCGGTCAAGGTCAGTCGTGACCTTGGCTACGCTGATATATATGTGTCCCTGCTTTCCACCGAGGAACTGACGGAGGAGTCGCCGGAGGTCAAGGAATCGATTGCGGTGCTGAACAAGGCCTCGGGCTTTTTGCGGGGCCAGGTAGGCCGCGCAATGAAGCTGAGGGTTGTACCCCAGCTGCGGTTCCACTTCGACACGCTGCAGGGTTACAGCCGCAAGATGGACAGCCTCATTCGCGAAGCCGTCGGCGACAAGCCGGCCGTGCAACGGAATGAAGAGGACGACCAGGATGATCCGGAGCGTAACGCTTGAGCCGCAGACGCAAAGGCCGTGACGTCAACGGTATTCTGGTTATCGACAAGCCGCAGGGTGTGACCTCCAACGGCATTCTGCAGCAGGTCAAGCGTCTGTTCGGGGCGGCCAAGGCCGGCCATACCGGCGCACTTGACCCCCTGGCGACCGGCGTTCTGCCGCTATGCTTCGGTGAGGCCACCAAGTTCTCCCAGATGATGCTCGACAGCGACAAGGCCTACATTGCTACCGCCCGGCTCGGAATCCGAACCGAAACCGGTGACAGCGAGGGCGCGGTCGTTGCTGAAAAGCCTGTGCCAGACGGTCTGACCGCTGACTTGCTGGAGCCGGTACTGGATGGCTTCCGGGGTGATATCCAGCAAGTTCCCTCCATGTATTCGGCGCTCAAGCACAAGGGGCGTCCACTCTACGAATATGCCCGCGAGGGTATTGAGGTTGAGCGTCCGGCAAGGCCGGTGACCATCTACGAACTGACGCTGCTGGACATTCGTGAGAACGAACTGGATATCGCGGTCAGCTGCACCAAGGGTACGTACATTCGCTCACTGGTTGAGGATATCGGTGAAGCTCTCGGTTGCGGTGCCCATGTGACTGCATTGCGCCGCACCATGGCGTCAGGGTTTACCCTGGCCAATGCCCATGCCGTCAGTGATCTCGAGGCGATGCGCGAACGGGGTGAGAGCCTCGATGGTCTCCTGGTGGCACCGGATGCCGCTCTGTCGATGTTCCCCGAGCACCGTCTGGCGGGGCAGGCGCTGGTATCGATCTTGAACGGACAACCGGTTAGAATACCGGGTCAGGCTTACGAAGGCTTCGTGCGTCTCTATGCAAACGAGAGCGCAAACGAAAGCTTTGTGGGGCTGGCAGAAGCATTCCCGGAAGGCGAGCAGACCAATCTGGTCCCGCGCCGACTGGTGAAGAACAGCGGGAAGCGTTAGGCGCATCGCTGTTTAGCCGGGCTGTAGAGATGCGCGGTTCGGCCGTATTCGAAAGCATCGCAAACAATGAGGTGAGTTATGGCACTTTCTGCCAACGAGAAAGCACAGATCGTTAAGGATTTTCAGCAAGGTGATGGCGATACCGGTTCCCCTGAGGTTCAGGTAGCTCTGCTGAGCGCCAACATCAACAAGCTGCAGGATCACTTCAAGGCCAACAAGCAGGATCACCATTCCCGCCGTGGCCTGATCCGGATGGTTAACCAGCGTCGTAAGCTGCTGGACTATCTCAAGCGCAAGAACGCCGACCGTTACCTGGAGCTCATCCAGCGTCTGGGTCTGCGTCGCTAATCCGGGTCTCTACGACCTGAGGGCTGCGCCGACTTGTTCGGTGGCAGCCGTCGACCAGCAGGCCCTTTGTGGGGTCTGCTGGTTGTGTTTTTCTCCCGCTGCAGTTGGATTGTCTGTGTGTTCGAAGGATTCCCTGTCGTAATGGAAAGCCGAAATTGATAGCAGGTTGTTGAAAAGCCCGGGCCCGGCGGCCTCTGGAACTGCCGCCTCCCAGACCGGGGTTTTGCAACAGCCTGTTAGCTTTCAGACGGGTTGCTCTTCAGACCACAGCACATCATCTGCAGGACTATGGTTTCGAGCGCAGGGGCGCCCGGAACGAATCAATCTGGACCAGATAGACCAGGAGTTTTTTGTGGATCTGAAACCTTTCAAGAAATCATTTGAGCTGGGCGGCAAGACCGTCACTCTGGAAACCGGCCGTATTGCTCGTCAGGCAACCGGTTCTGTATTGGTAACCGTGGATGACATTTCCGTGCTCGGTACCGTTGTCGGCGCGAAAGAAGCCAAGCCAGGCCAGCCGTTCTTCCCGCTGACCGTAAACTACTTCGAGAAGACCTACGCCGTGGGCAAAATCCCGGGTGGTTTCTTCAAGCGCGAAGGTCGTCCTTCCGAGAAGGAAACCCTGACTTCCCGCCTGATCGACCGTCCGATTCGTCCGCTGTTCCCGAACGGCTTCATGAACGAAGTCCAGGTCATCACCACGGTCATGTCCTCCAGCAAGAACCAGGATCCGGATATTGCCGCGATGCTGGCTGCGTCTGCGGCCCTGGCCATTTCAGGTATTCCGTTCGATGGTCCCATCGGCGCATCCCGCGTGGGTTACACCAACGAGCGCGGTTACTTCCTGAACCCGACCTTTGAAGAGCTGGAAACCTCCCTGCTGGACATGGTCGTAGCCGGTACGGAAGACGCGGTGCTGATGGTTGAGTCCGAAGCCAAGGGCCTGACCGAAGACCAGATGCTGGGCGGTGTGCTCTACGGCCACCAGGAAATGCAGACAGCCGTTGCTGCTATCAAGGAATTCGCCGCCGAGATTGGCAAGCCCCGTTGGGACTGGCAGCCGGAGCCGGAAAACACCGAACTGCTGAATACCATCAAGGCCGAGTTCGCCGGTGCCATTGAGGAAGCCTACGGTATCCGTGACAAGATGGCCCGCTACGAGCGTCTTGGCGAGGTGAAAGCCGCTGCCGTTGAAAAACTGGCCGGCGAAGAGGAAGGCCAGCCTTCCGAAGACGAAGTCAAAAAGTACTTCGGAAAGATCGAGAAGAGCGTGGTTCGCCAGCAGGTTATCGATGGCAAGCCCCGGATCGACGGTCGTGACAACAAGACCGTGCGTCCGATCGAAATCGAAGTGGGCGTTCTGCCCAGCGTTCACGGTTCTGCCCTGTTTACACGTGGCGAGACCCAGGCCATCGTGACCACCACGCTGGGTACTTCCCGCGATGTGCAAATCATCGATGCCCTGGAAGGTGAGCGCAAGGATCCGTTCCTGTTCCACTACAACTTCCCTCCTTATTCCGTAGGTGAGGCTGGACGTGTCGGTTCGCCGGGCCGTCGCGAAGTGGGTCACGGTCGTCTGGCCAAGCGTGGTGTTCTGGCGGTCATGCCGACTCTGGAAGAATTCCCGTACGCCATCCGTGCGGTTTCCGAGATCACCGAGTCCAACGGTTCCAGCTCCATGGCCTCGGTCTGTGGTTCCAGCCTGGCGCTGATGGATGCGGGCGTACCTATCAAGGCACCGGTTGCCGGTATCGCCATGGGTCTGGTCAAGGAAGGCGACAAGTTTGCGGTTCTGACCGACATCCTGGGTGACGAGGATCACCTGGGTGACATGGACTTCAAGGTTGCCGGTACCCAGGAGGGCGTCACTGCCCTGCAGATGGATATCAAGATCAACGGCATCACCGACGAGATCATGGAAATCGCGCTTGAGCAGGCTCACGCTGCGCGTCTGCACATCCTTGGCGAGATGAACAAGGTTATCGCTACCCCGCGTGCCGAGCTGTCTGCCCGCGCTCCGAGCATCACCACCATCAAGATCAACCCGGAGAAGATCCGCGACGTTATCGGTAAGGGTGGCTCTACTATCCGTGCGATCTGTGACGAGACCGGCGCTTCCATCGATCTGGATGATGACGGCAACGTGAAGATCTACGCCGACAACCAGGAAGCTGCCCAGGCGGCGGTGAACCGGGTCAAGGAAATCACGGCGGAGATCGAAGTGGGTGCTATCTATAAGGGCCGCGTTGAGCGCATTGTGGACTTCGGTGCCTTTGTTAACATCCTGCCTGGCAAGGATGGTCTGGTGCACATCTCCCAGATCTCTGATCGCCGCATCGAGAACGTGACTGACGAGCTGAGCGAAGGTCAGGAAGTTCTGGTGAAGGTCCTGGATGTGGACAACCGTGGTCGCGTTAAGCTGTCCATGAAGGAAATCAAGGAAGGCGATCAGCCGACCGATTTCTCTGCCTGATCGTTTTCGGGCTTAATAAAAACCCGCCTTTCCTCTGGATTGGCGGGTTTTTTATTGTGCTTGGCTTGGTTGCAAGCGGCTGTTGGGTTTCCCTTTTCAAAAGACGCTACGAGCACATCCATGTGCGCTTGTTTCGGGCCGTCCCTGGCCCTCAACACTTTTGAAAAGGGAAACCCAACAGCCGCCCATACTCTATCGCCCAGAATTCATGAAGCGAAGTACGTCTCTCCGGTACCCGGGAATAACAAACGTCGCCCCGTGAGGCGTATCCGTCTGCAAAAACTCCTTGGGCTGCTCCGCAGCTTCATACAGTGCTTCGCCATGATGGAACGGAATAATTCCGTCCCGAACGCTGTGGATTACCATGACCGGCACTGGGCTGATTCTGGGAATATGGTCCACGCCCTCGTAATTATCAGGAATCGTCCAGCTTAGCGGTATCTGCAATGGCCAGGTGAGCCAGAATTCGCCGAGTTTTTCCCGGGCGATTTTTCGGAACCCTGAAAATGTACCGTCCAGAATGACGCCTTCCAGTCTTGGCTGTTCGTCCCTCTGGGTCCATTCACTGGCCAGGGCGATTCCGAGACCACCGCCAAGGCTTTGGCCGAGGATGTATAGGGGGCGGTCGGTCACGTCTGGCTTTTCGGCCAGCCAGCGCAGGCCGGTTTCCACATCATGCAAGGCACCTTCGATGTCCGGGTCACCGGTGGATTGGCCGTAGCCCCGGTAGTCGATGGTGAAGACGTTGTAGCCTCTCTCGGGCAGCCAGGCCACGTTCAGGATGTGGCTGCTGATATTCTGGGCATTGCCGTGGAGGAAGTAGACCGTGCCCCTGGCGTTGTTCTCAGGGGCTTCTGCGGGCAGCCACCAACCGTGGAGGGTTTCGCCGTCGGCGGTGTCGAGGTAGACGTCTTCGTACTCAAGGTTCAGTCGGTCCGGGGTGATGTAAGTCACCCGGTCCGGGTAGAAAAAGACACTGCTGCAACCGGATAGCAGCATCAGGGTTACCAAAAGCCCGCTAAACCGGACCGTGGTGGCGTTCAGAAATACGCGTGGATTCCGGCTTGCCATAGGCTTTGATACCTGTCGTAGTGGTCTTCCCGGGTGAACTCGGCAAACAGACTGAACTCGCGGCCGATGTGCCAGTTGGCTTTGGCGTAGAGCTGGTCCTGGCGGTGCTGGCTGCTGACGATCCAGGCCTTGGTTTTGGCACCGGCTAGCAGGCTGAACTGGTTGTTCTGATGGAGCAGGCCGATGTCAGCGCCCGGGGCAGCATCGTAGCCGCGGCGCAGGTCGTCGTCGATTTCCAGGTCGGCGGTAGCGATGGCAAACGCCTGGGTCTGATGCCCAAGGCTCCAGCTGCCCCCTGCGCCGCCTTCGAGATAGGGGGTAAGAACCCGGTCGTTGCCAGTGTCAGTGCGGCGGCCACCAAACCCGACCTGCCATGACAGTGGCGAGAAAAACGCGTTCCGCGGGCTCAACGAGCGGATTTCCACGCCGGTGAGCTGTTCCAGTTGCAGCTCGTTGTTGTCGGTATACAGGCGTGCGTCGAGCCGCAGGAACTGGAGCTGGGCGCCGGTGCGATAGCCGGCTGGAGGATCGAGAACGTCGTGGTATGCCGGACGCAGGGTCAGTTGAGTGAACTCCCTGTGTGCCAGTTGGCCTGCCCCGAGGCTCATGCGGAAGGTGTCGTGGCCCTGATCGTCCCTCACAACCGGCTCGGGCGGTTCCTCTGGTGGGGCAACGTCATTGATTTGGCTGCGTTCTCTCAAGAGGTCATGGGAGAGAGGCGCCGCGATTTCCCGGGGCCAGCCGTCGGCCTCGCTTTTATAGCGAACATAATCGTAGGTGGCATCCAGTACATGGGCTCGCTGTTCGGCTGGCAGCGAGCTCACCTCGTTGGCATCGGCGTCTACATAGCCGTTGGCAACGGCCGCCGCGAGGGTTTGGTGGTCGTCGGGCAGGGTGGAGAGGCTGTATGCCACGGAGGTGGCGGCTGACGGCCGGTAATACACATCGCTGACCAGGTCCTTATCCACTACCCAGCGGACGGTGTCCGAGGGAATGGCGTGAGTGCTTACTTCGCCCAGAAGGTCTGTGCCGGGGCGCGCGATGTCTATCAGTGCGAGCAGGCGGTAGGCACAGTTCTCGTCGAAGAAATAGTAGTCAAAGTTACGATCCCGGATTTCCCAGGCGTGGGCGATCATCAGGTTCACTTCTTCCTGTGTGAGGTTCAGTTTGTACTCCCACAGGTCCCGATGCTCGATGTCCGAGTACAGCCTTATTTTTTCGTAGTAGGGCTGGACGGTGGTTATTCCGGGATAGCCGCCAAAAATACCCTTGTAGGCAAACAGCAGTTCACTGTCGTGAGCGGCAGCATCCGCCGCGTAGGAAATCGTGTTGGCCAGCAGCAGATTGGTTTCCTCGTCGTCCTGGGGCGGGTCCAGGCGCAGGAATGTGTGACCGAACATGGAAGACGGACTGTTCAGGTAGGAGGCGGCGAACACCAGGGTCACTGTTTCAGTGTTGAGTGTCTCCGACCATTCCTGATATCCGGGGCAGCTGATTTCGGGCAGCGCCAGATTCAGCTCTTGCTGCAGCCAGGTGGTTCTTGCCGGAAACTGGCAGCGTGCGTGGTCATCACCCTCGCCGGGTTTCTGTATTGCCTCCAGAGTGGCCTGCAGCTCTGACTTTGGCGAGTGCTTGCCGTCTTCGCTGAGAAAAAAGGCCGGGTCGTCTGCCTGGCTGGTGTAGCCATCGCCGAAGGTGTCGGGCTGGTAATGGATCAGTGTGAGCCAGGCAGGGTCAAGATGGAGCTCGGATGTATCTGCAGGAGTATCGGCCTGGGTTGGCAGGCTGACTGCGAGCCAGATCAGGACTGGCCCAATGCGAAGCATGTTGCCCATGGAATGTGCTGCATCCGGGGTTGAACGGTAGAGAGTGGAGCGATGCGCCGTCCCTGGCGCAAGAGCGCGTCCCTTCAGCGAGCCTGGATCAGGCTGCTACGTATTTACTGAGTGACTCGTTTTTCTCCAGCAGCGCGACGATGGCATCGACCGCTTCGCCGGAGGTGGTGTCAGAGCTCGGGAAGATGGTGGCAAAGTTGTCCTGCAGCACCTTGCGGAAGGTGTCACGGTCAGCTTCGTCCACGCCCAGCAATACCGCAAGGGTATCGAGGTTTTCACCGGAACCGCGGGACATGTCACGGGCAACCTTGTCGATGTTGCTGTCCATGTACATGGCCATGGATTGAACAGACTGGTTGGTCTGGCAGCCAAGGGTGCCTGTGGTCATACCGAAGGTCTGGTTACCAAAGGTTCCGTTGGTGGTTGCAGCCAGTACGTGGGGGGCAATACCGGACTGTCCTTTCCAGATCATGGCGCCTACACCACAACCCGGTTGAGCAAAGGCCATGGAGGAAGCACCAAGAAGAATTGCACCTGCGATCAGTTTTTTCATTATCCACTCCTTTCTGTGGTTTAAAGCTGTCGTCGCAATACACAATGCTGCCCCAAGCGTGGAGCAGCATTGCGAAAACGGCCCTGACTGGTCTTGTGGAGACAGGTTGACCGTTGGTCTGAGTATAGTTGATATCCAGCCAACGCAAGTTTAAAGATTGGTGAGTATTTGATTTGGCCCAAAAAAACCGGTGCATGTCGCCACGCACCGGTTCCAGGCAGCTTTTGGACAGTTTGAATCAACCGCCCAGATAGGCGTTCTGGACATCCGGGTTTTCCAGCAGATTCTTGCCTGTGTCGTGCAGGCGAATCTTACCGGTTTCCAACACGTAGCCCCGGTCAGCCAGGTTCAGCGCCTGGTGGGCATTCTGCTCGACCAGGAAGACGGTGATGCCTTCCTCGCGAAGCTGGCCGATGATCTCGAAAATCTGCTTGATCACCAGCGGTGCCAGGCCCAGGGAGGGCTCGTCCAGGATGATCATGCGCGGCTTGCTCATCAGGGCCCGCCCGATGGCGAGCATTTGCTGCTCACCGCCGGACATGGTGCCGGCACGCTGATGTTCCCGCTCCTGAAGACGCGGAAAGAGCTCATAGACGTGATCGATACTCTTGCGGATTTCCGCCTTGGTGTTGAAAAAACCGCCCATATGGAGGTTTTCCTCAACGGTGAGGCCTGAGAATATCCGCCGTCCTTCGGGAACGATGGCAATGCCGGAGCGCATGATCTGGGCGGTGGGTTCGCGGGTGATCTCACGGCCCTCCAGGAAAATGCGACCGGAGCTGGCCTGGGGGTTCCCGCAAACGGTCATCAGCAGGGTAGTCTTGCCCGCGCCGTTGGCGCCGATCAGCGAGACGATCTCACCCTTTTTGACCTCGACAGACACGCCGTGCAAGGCCTCGATCTTGCCGTAATGGGTATGGACATCTTCTAGTACTAGCATGTGTTTACCTCAGGCCTCGCCCAGATAGGCTTTGATCACGTCGTCGTTCTGGCGGATTTCTTCCGGAGTGCCACTGGCCAGGGGGCGCCCCTGGTTGATGACGTTGATGCGATCGGAAATATCCATTACCAGGCTCATGTCGTGCTCAATCAGCACCACGGAAACGTTGTAGTCCTCTTTCAGGCTGACGATCAACTGATTGAGTTCCTTGGTTTCCGCCGGGTTGAGACCGGCTGCCGGCTCGTCGAGCATCAACAGCTTGGGCTCGGTTACCATGCAGCGGGCAATCTCCAGGCGCCGTTGCTGGCCATAGGCCAGGTTGCCGGCTTCCCGGTTGGCCAGGTCCAGCAGGCCTACCCGATCCAGCCAGTAGGCGGCCCGATCCAGGGATTTCTGCTCTTTTGCCCGATAACTGGGGGTTTTGATCAAACCGGAAATCAGGTTGGTGTTGAGGTGGCGGTGTTGCGCCACCAGCAGGTTTTCCACCACCGTCATCTGGCTAAACAGCCGAACATGCTGGAAGGTGCGCACCATCCCAAGTCGGGAGATCTTGTAGTCAGGCTTGCCCTGTACCTCCTTCCCCTCGAACAGGATCTTGCCGCCAGTCGGCTTGTAAAAGCCGCTCATGCAGTTGAAAACGGTGGTTTTTCCGGCCCCGTTGGGGCCGATGATGGACACAATCTCGTGTTCCTGGACGTCCAGAGACACTTCGTCTACCGCCAGCAGGCCGCCGAAGCGCATGGACAGATTCTGTACTTCAAGCATCGTCTGTCACTCCTGCTTTTTCAGTTCAATGTGAATGCGGCGCATGGGCATCAGGCCCTGTGGACGCCAGACCATCATCAGCACCATGGCGGCACCGAAGATCAGCATCCGGTACTCGGAGAACTCACGGGCCAGTTCCGGCAGGATGGTGACAGCGATTGCCGCCAGCACCACACCAATCTGGGAGCCCATGCCGCCGAGTACAACGATGGCAAGGATGATGGCCGATTCCAGGAAGACAAACGATTCGGGGCTGATAAAGCCCTGCTTGGAGGCAAACACGGTACCGGCGAAACCGGCGAAGAAGGCGC
Source organism: Marinobacter sp. CH_CUG1437-1 (assembly GCF_037029655.1). Lineage (NCBI taxonomy): Bacteria > Pseudomonadati > Pseudomonadota > Gammaproteobacteria > Pseudomonadales > Marinobacteraceae > Marinobacter > Marinobacter sp. CH_CUG1437-1. The sequence continues at coordinate 21,890 of NZ_JAYMEW010000008.1, forward strand.
CTATGGTAAAGGCCGACAGTTTGACCGCGGTGCGGCTGAGGCCCAGGGAGCGGGCAGCGATTTCATCTTCCCGCAGTGCCTCCCAGGCACGACCAACGGGCATGCGCATGAAGCGACGGATGACCAGAGCTGTGAACACTGCCAGTACCAGGGCGATCAGGTACAGGAAGATCACCTTGTGCTCACCGCTGTAGGCGATGCCAAAGGTTTCGTGGAACGAGGTATTGCCTTCCTCCTTCACCCGGCGACCAAACTCCATGCCGAACAGGGTCGGATCGGGAATGCCGCCAATGCCGTTGGGGCCACCGGTAAGCGTTGTCCAGTTATTCAGCAGGATCCTGATGATCTCACCGAACCCTAGAGTCACGATCGCCAGATAGTCGCCCCGTAGCCGCAGCACCGGGAAACCAAGCACAAGACCGAACAGGGCGGCAAGCAGGGCACCGATGGGCAGCGCCAGCCAGAAGGAAATTCCGACGTACTGTGAAAGCAGCGCAAAGGTATACGCGCCCACGGCATAGAACGCCACATAGCCCAGATCCAACAGCCCGGCCAGGCCAACCACCACGTTCAGGCCAAGGGCCAGCATGATGTAGATCAGCACGAGCGTGGCCAGATCCACCGCACCCCGTGATACGAAGAACGGCCAGAACAGGGCAAGAACCACGATGCCTGTCAGCACCCAGGATTCAATTTTGGCCCGGCGGTTCTCTGCCATGGGCTCCTTGCTGGCCTGGGGAAGGGGATGCGGGAGGCTTTTCAGGCCACCCATGATCTGTTCCCGGAACAGCTGGAACAGGAATACGATCACGGCAGCGAGCAACACCATGACAACGGTGCTGGCATCGGCTCCGGTCAGGGTTACGTTGATGCCCTGGGCCTCAAGGTTAAAGCCGATGATCGGGTAGGAAATGATCAGTGTAATGATCGCGCAAAACAGCGCGTGTCTGAAGTTATTAGCAGCCATCAGATCTTCTCAACCTCCGGTTTGCCGAGCAGGCCGGTGGGTTTGAACAGCAGAATCAGGATCAGCAGGCTGAACGAGATAACGTCCTTGTATTCACCGCTGAGGTAGCCGGAAGTCATACTCTCTGCCACGCCCAGTATCAATCCGCCCAGCATCGCGCCGGGAATGCTGCCAATGCCGCCAAGTACCGCCGCGGTAAAGGCCTTCAAGCCGGCAATGAAGCCGAACAGAGGGTCAACCGAACCGTAGTACATGCCCAGGAGCAGGCCCGCAACCGCTGCCAGAGCCGCACCAATTACAAAGGTTGCGGAAATGATCCGGTTGGTGTCGATGCCAAGCAGGTTGGCCATACCCAGGTCCTGTGATACCGCACGGCAGGCTCGGCCCGTCCGTGAGCGGGATATGAACAGAGACAGGGCGGTCATACAGATCAGCGTGGTGATGAAAATCGTGATCTGCATGTAGGACAGAGACATCTGGAAGCCGTCACCGGAACCGAAGTTGAAACCGCCGTCGATCAGAGCCGGGAAACCGACGTTCCGCGAACCCTGTGCCAGGTGGACGTAGTTCTGGAGAAAGATGGACATGCCGATGGCGGAGATCAGCGGGATCAGGCGATGGCGCCCCCGCACAGGCCGGTAGGCCACCCGTTCCACGGCCCAGCCCATGGAGCTGGAGACGATCATGGCGCAAATCAGCGCAACAATCAGAATCAGTGGTAGCCAGGCAATGCCCAGGGCAGCCAGACCGGTAATGGCAATTAGCGCCGTGTAGGCACCGATCATATAGATTTCACCATGGGCAAAGTTGATCATGCCAATGATGCCGTAAACCATCGTGTAGCCGATGGCGATCAGGGCATAGGTGCTCCCGATCGTCAGCCCGTTGATGAGCTGTTGAAAGAAATACAGGAGGTCTTGCATTGTTATGGGACTCCGAAAGCCTGCTCCCTCCGCTACCACACCCCATGCCCGGGATAACCGTGCAGGAAGTGGGGGAGGATCAACAGGAGCCTAGAAAAACACCTTCTCCCGGATCGCGGTGAGAAGGTGCTCTCATGATTACCGTTTGTTAACGATTTGGCTTAGTTTACCGGAGTTTTGCTTCCATCTGAATGCCATTCGTACACAACAAACTCGAATGACTTCATGTCGCCGGCCTTGTCGTATTCAACGGTGCCGATCGGAGTCTGGAAGGTGCCCTCGCGAAGAGCAGCGGCAACATCGAACGGATCGGTGGAGCCAGCGGCTTCAATGCCTTCGGCAACAAGCTGAACCGCGGTGTAGGAGGTCAGAACGAACGGACCGGAAGGATCCTCGCCCTTGTCTTCAAATGCCTTCACCAGCGCCTGGTTTTCAGCTTTCTGGTCGAATGCAGGTGGCAGGGTTACCAGCAGGCCTTCGGCGGCTTCGCCGGCGATGGTGTTGATGTCCTTGTTACCCACGCCCTCGGGGCCCATGAAGCGGGCATCCAGGCCAGCGGAGTCAGCCTGGCGCAGAATCAGACCCAGCTCCGGGTGGTAACCGCCGTAGTAGACGTAATCCACGTCGGCCTGCTTGAGCTTGGTTACCAGCGAGGAGAAGTCCTTGTCGCCGGCGGTGATGCCTTCAAACATGGCGATTTCAACGCCAGCGTCCTTCAGGGTGTCACGAACGGCGGTGGCAATACCTTCACCGTACTGCTGCTTGTCGTGAACGATAGCAACGCGCTCAGGGCTCTGAGATGCGATGTAGCGGGCCGCAACTGGTCCCTGCATGCTGTCCAGACCGATGGTACGGAATACCAGCTCATAGCCACGCTCGGTGATCTCCGGGCTGGTGGAAGCCGGGGTTACCATCAGGATGCCTTCATCCTCGTAGATGTCAGAGGCGGGCTGGGTGGAGCTGGAGCACAGGTGGCCGATCACGAAGCGCACGCCGTCGTTGACCAGGCTGTTGGCAACGGTCACGGCCTGCTTCGGGTCACACACGTCGTCGTATTCCACGGCAACCAGCTCTTCACCCATCACGCCGCCATTGGCGTTGATTTGCTCAATCGCCATGCGGGCGCCGGAGAATTGCATGTCACCGTACTGGGCAACGGGGCCAGTCATGGGGCCGGCAATACCGATCTGGATTTCTGCAGCGGCGTGGCCAGCGCCCATCAGGGCAACGGAAGTGCTAACAGCGGTTACGAGTTTTTTTACTGAAGTTCTCATTGAGTCTGTCCTGTTTTATTTCAGGGTTATTCTTGTGTTCTCAGAGAGTTAAACAAACACCACACCTCGCTGCTTGTCAAGCCGACGGGTGGCGCTTGCTCCGGAACACGGGCCTGTCTGCAAAGGCAAATCCCGTGCCGCTCTGAGCGGTGTCACGCATCCGTGCCGTCTTCTTCATCCTGGGAAACCAGCGCGCGGAAGCTCTCGTGTTCGCGGAGCTGGTCAAAACTGACGTCTACGGATGCATCGTCGCGGTATGCCTCCGAAATTTCAATAGCTTTCTTCAAAGTGCTGACGGCGTCTTCCCAACGGCCGATCTCTGCATAGGCGCATGCTAACTGATAGTGCGCGTGGCCATTATCCGGTGCAAGCTTCAGTGCCCGTTGGCAAAGACTGATGGCCCAGAGCGGTTCCTGCATTTCCAGAACAGCGTCTGCCTTGTAACTCAGCGCTTCCACATCGTCGGGGCGAAGGTCCAGAATCTGATCGTAGGCGGCAATCTTGTTCTGCTGGGAGGTTTCCTGGCTGGCTTTGAGCCACAGCGAGTGCACTTCGTTGGTGCGCTCGATCTCCGCCTGGTTCTGGTGGATGATGTCTGATTTCTGCTTCAGCTGTTCTTCGATGGATTCGAGGCGCTTCTCGTATTCAACCACCAGCTCGTTGACCCGTTTTTCCGCCAGACTGGTGAGCTGGTTGCGCATATCCCGGATGGAGTTCCAGCCGATAACCACGAGAATGGATGTGGCGCCCGCGATCAAGTAAAAGAAGTAGGTAACCGTATCGGTCGCGTAGGACATGGTTTTGTCGGCAACGGACAGTTCCTTGTCGACCACCTTTTCAATGAGTTCTGCGCGGGTGTTCTGCATCTCCTTGCGAAGCGCCTTGCTCTCTTCCAGCAGATAAAGTTCCACGAAGGGCGTGTACATGGGCTCTTCCAGCGTCTTGATGCTCTCTTCCAGGTCTTCTGCAGTGAGCTCTTTCTCGGGGCCCAGCTCATCCTGACCGTAGAGGGTGCCGGCGAATGTCATCATGAAAAGAAAAGGCAGGAAAAACTTGATCATCGGGCGTATTCCGTCCGTTTGTCGTAAGTGAAACAAGTGGGAAACCTTAGCATAGTGGCTGGCCGAAAAAATGCCGGGAAACTCCCTGACTTGCAATCCCGGGTGCAAAGACCTCTAATAGTTAGGGGTATAAAGAAATTCCCGTGACCGAATCGGAGTATTGTTGTGAACAGTTATGAAGATGTGCTGGTAGCTCTCAGGCGCGTTATCCGGGCGACGGACCTTCATTCGAAGCGCCTCAGCAAGCATGCCGGGCTTACAGGGCCCCAACTGCTCATCATGAGAACGATTCGGGATCTGGGCGAGGTGACCATCGGCACCATTGCAGAAAAGGTCAGTCTCAGCCAGGCAACGGTAACGACGATTCTGGATCGTCTGGAGCACCGGAATCTGGTTTATCGCGTGCGCAGCACCCAAGACAAGCGAAAAGTGCATGCCCACCTGACCGATGAGGGGGCGGATTTGCTGGCCCGGGCTCCGAATCCGCTCCAGGAGGATTTCATCCAGAAATTCCAGAGTCTGGCCGAGTGGGAGCAGACCATGATTCTGGCGTCGCTCCAGCGTGTGGCCAACATGATGGATGCCGACGATATTGATGCATCACCGGTGTTGACCGTGGGGTCGGTATTGAAGGACGACGGTTGGAAAGAAAAAGCCTGACTCCAATGAGCCAGGCTTTCTCCTGATATTAATGCACCGAAGACCCGCTCTTGGGCTTATTGCCAAAACACACCTGAAACACATCGTTGTAGTGTTTGGCAAAGTTTACCGACAGCCCTTCCTTGAGATACTCCGGCAGTTCCTCGTAGTCGCCCCGGTTCGCTTCCGGCAGGATCAGGTTACTGATTTTCTGCCGACGCGCCGCAATAACCTTCTCGCGAATACCGCCCACTGGCAGTACCTGTCCGGTCAGGGTTAGCTCGCCGGTCATCGCGATGTTCTGCTGCGGCGCTTCCTTGCGAGCAATGGACAGCAGTGCGGTGGCCATGGTGACGCCGGCGCTGGGGCCGTCCTTGGGCGTGGCACCCTCGGGTACGTGCAGGTGCACGAAGGATTTGTCGAAGAAAGTCGGGTCGCCCTTGAAGCGTCTGAGGTTGGATGACACATAACTGTAGGCGATCTCGGCGGACTCCTTCATCACATCCCCCAGCTGACCGGTCAGTTTGAAGCCGCGCTGAGAGCTGTGGATTCTGGATGCTTCGATGCTCAGTGTGGCCCCGCCCATGGCGGTCCAGGCCAGTCCGGTGACAACGCCGATGCCTTTGAGAGACTTCTCCTTCTTGAACGATGGCTGTCCCAGGTAGCTCTGCAGATCCGATACACCCACCTTCACAGGTTGGTCCGGGCTCTCCAGCAGCTTCACGATGCCCTTGCGAATCACCTTGTGCAGCAGCTTCTCCAGGCTTCGCACACCGGCTTCGCGGGCATAGCCCTCAATAATCTGCTTGATAGCGGCGTCGGTAATGTTGAGCTGTTTCTTCAGCAGCCCGGCCCGTTTAAGCAGCCTCGGCAGCAGGAAGTGCTTGGCGATGGCCAGCTTTTCTTCCGCGATGTATCCGGACAGCCGAATCACGTCCATCCGGTCAAGCAGTGGTCGTGGAATCGTGTCGAGCTGGTTGGCGGTGCAGATGAACAGAACCTTGGACAGGTCCATGCGGACATCCAGGTAGTGGTCCAGGAAGTCGCGGTTCTGTTCCGGATCCAGTGTCTCCAACAGGGCTGACGCGGGGTCGCCCTGGAAGGATGCACCGATCTTGTCGATTTCATCCAGCATGATCACCGGATTGGCCACCTTGGAATCCTTGAGCGCCTGGACAAACTTGCCCGGCATGGCGCCGATGTAGGTGCGGCGGTGGCCTTTGATTTCAGCTTCATCGCGCATGCCGCCCACACTGAAACGGTAGAATTTCCGCCCCAGTGCGTCTGCCACGGAATGACCGATGGAGGTCTTGCCAACACCTGGCGGGCCCACCAAAAGCAGAATGGAACCGCTCACCTCGCCCTTGAAGGTCCCTTCAGCCAGAAACTCGATGATGCGGTCTTTGACATCGTCCAGGCCGTCGTGGTCCCGGTCGAGAATCTGCCGGGCTTTCGCCAGGTCGAAGTGGTCCTCGGAATGGATGCCCCAGGGCACCTGCGTCAGCCAGTCCAGATAATTACGGGTGACACCGTATTCCGGCGAGCCCTGCTCCAGCACCTGCAATTTTTCGACTTCATCGTTGAAGCGCTCTTGCACGGCCTCGGGCGGGTTGAGTTCCGCCATCCGCTGTTGGAAGCGCTCGACATCGGCGGTCTTGTCGTCCTTGGCCATGCCCAGCTCGCGCTGGATCACCTTGAGTTGTTCCTTCAGGAAGAATTCGCGTTGGTGCTTCTGGACTTTCGCGTTCACCTCTTCGCTGATTTCCGACTGCAGCCGGGCAACTTCCTGCTCTTTGCGCATCAGCAGAAGAACCTTCTCCATGCGGCGGAGCAGGGGGACGGTGTCGAGCACATCCTGCAACTCTTTGCCTGGAGCGCTGGTCATTGAGGCGCCAAAATCGGCAAGAGGTGAACTGTCGTCCGGCCCGAATCGGGACAGGTATTGTTTTACCTCCTCGCCATAGAGTGGGTTGGTACGTAGCAACTCCTTGATGGCGCTGATAATGGCCAGCGTGTAGGCTTTGAGTTCGTCGGCGTCTTCTTCCGGTTCTGCCGGGTACTCAACTTCCACCAGATACGGTGGCTTACGACGCAGCCACTGGACAATCCGGAAACGTTGAAGCCCCTGGGCAATAAACTGGACCTTGCCACTGTCATTCTGGGCATGATGCACACGCACGGCGCAGCCAATGGTCTCCAGCTGCTCACTGGCCGGGACGCCTTCTTCAGCGTCCGGTTCTTCCACGAAGCAGATGCCCATGACCTTGTGGTCAGTCTCACCGACCCTTTTCAGGGTTTCCTGCCACGGGTTCTGGTTTACCACTATCGGCTGTACCTGGGCCGGAAAGAAAGGCCGATTCGAAACCGGCAGCACGTACATGCGCCGGGGCATCATCTGCTGGGGCAGGGCAAGGCTTTTGCTATGCTCGTCCTTGCCAATGTACTCGGTCACGTCCTCTTCGAATTCCTCAAAAGAATCGTTTTGCGTCTCGTCATTCATGCCGCGAGTGTCCATCCGGAAAGGTTGTGAATCGGCCCGGGACAGGCTGCGGAGTGATTGTCCCGGCGTGTTGCTTACTAGCTATGTAACGGCAGATACGGTGATTTCAAGGACTTGGGTTAGCCCGTTTGGCGCTTGAATTTCGGGGAGTTGGCCCCATGTTTCTGGCAACTCCGAACGAATCATTCGACTTTTCAGGTGCCTTGCATGAGCAACTCTCCCTACATCTTTGACGCCACCATGGAAAACTTTCAGCAGAAGGTGATGGAAGCCTCTGCAAGCACGCCCATCCTGGTGGATGTGTGGGCCGAGTGGTGTGCCCCCTGTAAACAGTTGATGCCCCTGCTGGAAAAACTGGCGGAGGACTACCAGGGTGCGTTCATGCTGGCCAAGGTGAACGCCGACGAGCAGGAACAGCTCACCTCCAGCCTTGGTGTGCGTAGCCTACCGACCGTAATCCTGGTCAAGAATGGCCAGGCCGTGGATGGCTTCAACGGTGCCCTGCCGGAAAGCGAAATCCGCAAGGTTCTGGACAAACACGTGGAAGCCCCCAAGGAAGATCCCTATGAAAAGGCGCATCGGATCTGGGAAGAAGGCGATGTGGAGGGAGCATTGGCTATCCTGTCCCAGATGAACCAGGAGGACCCGGAAAATCTCAAAGTCCTGATCGACCTGGCCCAGTTGAAGGCGGAAATGGGTGATATCGAGACCGCTGAGCAGGTGCTGGAAAGCCTGCCGCCGGAAGAGAAAATGCAGCACCAGGCCAAACAGCTGGCTGCCCGGGTGAAGTTTCTCAAACAGTCGGCCGAGCTGCCACCGATCAAGGATCTGGAAATGGCACTGGAGCAAGACCCGAAGGATCCGAACGCACTGCACCAGTTGGCACTTCATCACGTACTACAGGAAAACAACGCCGAGGCCATGGACCTGCTGATTCGCCTGATGCAGGTGGACAGCAAGTACAAAGACGAAGTGGCCAAGACAACGCTGATCGAACTGTTCGACAAGCTGGGTAACAACAACCCGGACGTAAGGACCTATCGCCGGAAGCTCTATACCCTGATGCACTGATTGTTTGGCGCTGGCCAAATACAACATAGGTCGGGTGGAGCCATGGGCGAAACCCGACTGGTATTTCCGCAATGCTCAAACTACCTCCCCAACCCGACAACTGCGAACTCTGCGAACGCCCGGTTGCCAAACTCACCCGACACCACCTGATACCCAAGCACCTGCACCGAAAAAAGCGGTTCCAGAAACTGTTCACCAAGGAAGATTTGATCACCCGCACGCTGTGGGTGTGCCGCCCCTGCCACAACGCCATTCATAAGGCTCGCTCGGAATACGAGCTGGGACTGTACTTCAATACCCGGGAAAAGCTGCTGGAGCTGGAAGAATTGCGGACGTTTGTTGAGTGGTTGAGCGACAAGCCGGAGGGGTTCGTGCCCAAGTTTGTCCGGCAGAAATAACGCACCTGATCCAATGGCCGTCTCCGTTGGTAATTATGAGCTCATTCTTTTGGAGAGGGTCCTATGCCTAAGCAAAAAGACAATCATCGAATCAAACGTTTCCTGTCATTGAGCGCGCTGATTCTTCTGACGCCATGGCTCCTGATCGGAGGTCTGGTAACGGCAGAAACCCTGAATGAGGGTGCGATGGACAATGGAAGCCTTCAGGTCGCGTTGATCGTAATCATCGGAGCGGTGTTTGGCGCGCTGGTGTTCCGGGTCATCCCCAGCTGGAAGGCGCGTCGATCAAATCGCTGAACAGGCAAGCGGCCCCATTCCACGGGGCCGCTTCAGAGAGGCTGGCGATTAACCGTTCCCTTTCTTCATTTCTTCATACTCATCTTCAAAGAAGAATTTCTCTTCTCCAAAGGCCGGTTCCAGCTCATGCAACCAGGTGGCCGTCTCGCTGTACTTGGCGAAGAATGGGCGCTGAACCCAGTCCGGGTTGCGGCCCTGCAGGAAGCGCAGTACAAACACCTTCTCGCCGTTGATTTCGGTAATCCCCTGGATCTCCACCTTGCCGGGGCCGGCGCTCATGGAGGGGCCGCGGGCGGTTCGGGCCAGGCCACTGACTTTCTTCATGGCTTCCCTGTAGATGTGGAAAGCTTCGACCAGAGGCACTTCAAAGTAGTTCTTCGCGCCGGTGTCCCGCTCTACAAACATGTAGTAGGGGATGATGCCCAGCTGCACTTCTTTCTTCCACAGCTTTGCCCAGGCGTCGGCATCGTCGTTGACGTGCTTGATCAGCGGGCCCTGGGCACGGATCTCGGCACCGGTGGCGCGAATACGGCGGATGGCCTCTTCGGCAATCTCGGTGGTGATTTCCTGCCAGTGGTTGTAGTGGGCCATGATGGCGACGTGCTTGCCGGCGTCGACCAGTTTCGCAAAAAGGTCGATCAGCTCATCGGCATCCTTGTCGGTCACGAAGCGGTAGGGCCAGAAAGTGAGGGCCTTGGTGCCGATGCGAATGGTCTGGATATGATCGAACTCCGGCTGTAGCAGCGGTTCCAGATACTGCACCAGGTTCTTGGTTTTCATCACCATGGGGTCGCCACCGGTGACCAGCAGGTCGGTGACCTCGGTGTGCTCCTGCAGGTAGCCATGAAGCTTTTCCGCTTCGGTACTGGCCATTTTCAGGTCTTTGTCACCCACGAACTGCGCCCAGCGAAAACAGAAGGTGCAGTAGGAATGGCAGGTCTGGCCCTGGGCCGGGAAGAATAGCACTGTCTCGCGATACTTGTGCTGAACGCCGTCCAGAACTTCACCGTCGAGCTCCGGCATGTTCATTTCCATCTGGCCGGCCGGGTGCGGGTTGAGTTCGTCCCGGATTTCCTTGGCGACGGCCTGGATCTCTTTCTTATCGGCACCTTCCCGGTGCAGTTTCGCCATGCGCTCGTAATGCTCGTCCTTCAACATCCCTTTCTGCGGAAAAACAAGCTGATAGATCGGGTCATTGGGTACCTTGTCCCAGTTGATCAGTTCATTGATCACATACTCGTTGACCCGGAACGGCAGCACGCTGGCTACCACTTTCATTTCAAACAGGGTCTCCTCAGGGAGATTCTGAATGACTTCGATCTTGTCGAGCTGGCGGTCCGTGTAGACCTTGAAACGCCGTTCCTCGAACTCCGTAGTGGGAATCCGGTTCGGAAAGGTGACGATGGAGTTCATAGATCGCCCTCTATTGATGCCAATGACAAAAAAAGTGGTCCGACCACTTTTTCTTCGGTGGTTAAAAATCAGGCAGGCGAGTATACATAAATCCGGAAATATTTTCAGGTCTAATTAAAAAGCCGCGATAAATCGAAGAGGTGCCCGGGAGCGAAGAGTCGAAAATTCAATAAAAAGCGCTAAATGTTCTGAATGATCGGCGAATAGCGGCGAGAAGATCGTTTAGCGTGGTAATCAATTTTCGGGTTGATACGAATGCTACGACATTGGTCGCAATCTGGTTGTCTGTTGGTCCAAAAACGGTCATTCTTCCGTAAGTAACCGAAAGAAGCCCGCTCCAAAAGGATGTTTGAGGGGCTTTGATTGAATTAGATGGTCGAAATGTAGTAAAAATACTACTAAACCGGGTGTTCTAATCCACGCACTTTGCCGGCATGCCGGTCATCCCCGGGGCCAAAAGCCCGTGAAACCGAGGTGATCAGGCAGGAAAAGTGTGAAAGCTGTTCTATGCTTTGTACAGGTTCTGTGTACTGGTAGCCGGTACACCTGTCAGGCTGAAAATACCCATAACAAAACACTGCATTCCATCGCAGCTTATCGACACCGCAACGCGCCCGGCTGCTGATCGTGGCGGCGCTGCACTTTTTGATGCCAAGGGGAGGGTTTGATGTACCAGGACGATGATCCCATTGAAACCAGTGAATGGCTGGATGCGCTGGAATCTCTGATCGAGAACGAAGGCGTAGACCGGGCCAAGTATATTCTTGAGAGGCTTTCCGAGCGGGCGAGCCGCGATGGAACCGAACTGCCATATTCCATAACCACGCCGTTCCGGAACAGTATTCCGGTTTCCCAGCAGGCGCCGATGCCTGGCGATCTTTTTATGGAGCGCAGAATCCGCTCCCTGATCCGCTGGAATGCCATGGCCATGGTTATGCGTGCCAACCAGCGTCCCGGTGATCTCGGCGGGCATGTTTCCTCGTTTTCTTCGGCAGCCACCCTCTACGATGTTGGCTTCAACTATTTCTTCCACGGCGGCGACGAAAAGCGCGAGTCCGACCTTGTGTACTTCCAGGGCCACTCTTCCCCGGGCATTTATGCGCGCTCCTTCCTTGAGGGCCGTTTCGACGAGAAAGATCTCGACAAATACCGCGAGGAAGTAGACGGCACGGGCCTCTCTTCCTATCCGCACCCCTGGCTGATGCCGGATTACTGGCAGTTCCCAACAGTTTCCATGGGCCTTGGTCCGATTCAGGCGATTTACCAGGCCCACGTAATGAAGTACCTGGACAGCCGTGAACTCATCGAGATGGGCGATCGCAAGGTCTGGTGCTTTGTTGGTGACGGCGAGTGCGACGAGCCGGAAACCCTGGGTTCCATCTCCATGGCCGGCCGGGAAAACCTCAGCAACCTGATTTTCGTTGTTAACTGCAACCTCCAGCGTCTGGATGGGCCGGTACGTGGCAACGGCAAGATCATTCAGGAGCTTGAAGGTGTCTTCCGGGGCGCTGGCTGGAATGTCCTGAAAGTTGTCTGGGGTCGCCACTGGGATCCCCTGTTCGAGCAGGACAAGGACGGCAAGATGCAGCGGGTCATGGACGAGGTCTGTGATGGCGACCTTCAGAACTTCAAGAGCAACGGCCCGGCTTATACCCGGAAGCACTTCTTCGGCAAGTACCCGGAAACGGCCAAGCTGGTCGAGGGGCTTTCCGACGAGGAGATCAACAAGCTCAACCGGGGCGGTCACGATCCGTACAAGATCTACGCGGCCTTCCACCATGCCATTCACAAGAATGGCGGCCGGCCGACGGTTATCCTCGCCCACACCATCAAGGGCTACGGCTTTGGTGAGGCCGGTGAAGCGCAGAACACAGCTCACTCCCTGAAAAAGCTCGATATCGAGCAGCTGAAATCGTTCCGCGACCGTTTTGCGGTGCCGTTGAAAGACGAAGAGCTCAAGGATGTGCCCTACTACCGGCCAGCGCCGGATAGTCCGGAAATCGTCTACATGAAGAAGCGCCGGCAGGAGCTGGGTGGTTTCTATCCCAAGCGTCGGAAGGATTGCCAGCCACTTCAGATTCCCGATCTGGACATCTTCAAGGCGGTCCTGGACGGTTCCGGCGACCGGAAGATTTCTACCACCATGGCCTTCGTTCGTATCCTGACGGCACTGACCAAGGACAAGCGTATTGGTAAGCGCGTGGTGCCGATCGTGCCCGACGAAGCCCGTACCTTCGGGATGGAAGGCATGTTCCGGCAGCTCGGTATCTACACGGCCGAAGGGCAGAAGTACGTTCCTGAAGACCGTGACCAGATCATGTACTACCGGGAAGACAAGAAAGGCCAGATCCTTGAAGAAGGTATCAACGAGGATGGCTCAATGGCCGCCTGGATGGCAGCGGCCACGTCATACAGCACCAACAACTTCCCGCTGATTCCGTTCTACATCTTCTACTCGATGTTCGGCTTCCAGCGGGTTGGCGACCTGGCGTGGGCCTCCGGTGACATCCAGGCCCGAGGCTTCCTGATCGGCGGTACCGCCGGTCGAACCACTCTGAACGGCGAAGGCCTGCAGCACCAGGATGGTCACAGCCATGTGCTGGCCAACACCATTCCCAACTGTAAGGCCTACGACCCGGCTTACGGATACGAAATGGCCGTGGTGCTGCGCAAGGGCATGAAAGAGATGTTCGAGGACAACCAGAACGTCTTCTACTACCTGACCATCGAAAACGAAAACTACGAACAGCCTGCCATGCCCAAGGATTGCGAAGACGGCATCATCAAGGGCATGTATCTGTTCGAGTCGGTGGAAACCAAGGGACGCAAGAAAACCCCGCGGGTTCAGCTGCTTGGCGCTGGTGCGATCCTTAACGAGGTTCGAGCGGCGGCCCAGATGCTGAAGGATGACTGGGGTGTTGCCTCCGATGTGTGGAGTGTTACCAGCTTCAACGAGCTTGCCCGTGAAGGCCAGCACATTGATCGCTGGAATCGCCTGCACCCGGATGACAAGCCCAAGAAGGCCTACGTTACCCAGTGTCTGGAAAAGCAGAGCGGGCCGGTGGTGTCTTCCACTGATTACATCAAGCTGCACTCCGAGCAGCTCCGGGCGTTCATCCCGAAAACCTATCTGACCCTGGGTACCGACGGCTTCGGCCGCAGCGACACTCGGGAGAAGCTGCGCAGCTTCTTCGAAGTGGACCGTTACTACGTAACTGTCACCGCGCTGTCAGCCCTGGCTCAGGATGGCGAGGTGAAGAACGATGTGGTTCTCGAAGCCATGCGCAAGTACGGAATCGATCGCAACAAAACGAACCCGGTGCTGAGCTAAGGAGTCCGCCATGAGTGAACAGGAAATCAAGGTTCCGGATCTCGGCGGTGCGGATGAGGTCGAGGTTATCGAAATCATTGTCAGCGCAGGGGATTCGGTTGAGGAAGAAGATCCGATTCTGACGGTTGAGTCAGACAAAGCCTCGGTGGAACTGCCGTCTCCCGGTGCCGGCAAGATCACCAAGATCACCGTAAAGGTGGGTGACAAGGTAAAAGAAGGTGATGTTGTTGGCATGATGGAAGCCAGCGCCGGTGGCTCTGACGACGCCGGCAGCGACGAGCCCGAGGAAAAGGCCGAGGAAAAGGAAGAAGCAAAGCAGGAAGAGAAGTCCGAAGAGAGCAAGCCAGCTCCGAAGAAGGCTTCTGGCGGCTCCCGCAAGGAGACCGTCAAGGTTCCTGCGCTGGATGGTTTCGACAATGTCCCGGTGATAGAAATCAACGTCGCTGAAGGCGATACCATTGAGGCCGACGATCCCCTGGTAACAGTGGAATCGGACAAGGCCACCATGGAGATTCCTTCGCCCTATGCGGGCAAGGTGGGCAAGATCCTGGTATCCGAGGGCGACAAGCTCTCCGAGGGCGATGAACTGCTGGAGATGACGGTTCAGGAAGGTGGTGGCGAAGAGGAAGAAGCCTCGGCGCCCGCGTCTGAGGAACCGGCGAAGGAAGAGAAGCCTGAGCCCAGGTCCGAAGAGAAGCCGAAACAGGAGGCAGAGTCAGCGCCCGAGCCCCAGGGTGCAACCTATGAGCCTCCCACGCCAGGCGCCAAGGTCCACGCTGGCCCGGCCGTGCGCAAGCTGGCCCGGGAACTGGGTGCCGATCTGGCCCGCATCAAGGGCTCTGGCCCCAAGAGCCGGATTATCAAGGACGATGTCCATGCCTACGTGAAGAGCCAGCTCAAGCAGGCTCAGCAGGGTACTGGCGTTGCTACCGGTTCTGGTATTCCGGGTGTCAAGCTGCCGGACTTCAGTCAGTTTGGTGAAGTGAAGCGTGAGGCCATGTCGCGGATGATGTTCGCCACGGCCAATAACATGCAGCGCAGCTGGCTGAACGTGCCTCACGTAACCCAGTTCGAGGATGCGGATATCACCGATATGGAGGATTTCCGCAAGGCCCAGAAAGCGGCCGGCGAGAAGAAGGGCGTGAAGATGACGCCGCTGCCGTTCCTGCTGAAGGCCTGTGCCACGGCGCTGGCGGAACTGCCCCAGTTCAATGTGTCTCTGGACATGGAGCGCAAGGAGGTGGTTCGCAAGAAGTACATTCACATCGGGATTGCGGTGGATACGCCCCATGGGCTGATGGTGCCGGTGATCAGGGATGTGGACAAGAAGGGCTTGTGGGAGCTGGCGGCGGAAAGCGCCGAGCTTGCCCAGAAGGCCCGGGACAAGCAGCTGAAGCCGGCAGAAATGCAGGGTGCCTGTTTTACCATCACGAGTCTCGGTGGTATTGGCGGCACGGCATTTACGCCGATCGTGAATACGCCGGAGGTGGCGATCCTTGGGGTGTCCAAAGCGGCGATGAAGCCGGTTTGGGACGGCAAGGAGTTCCAGCCCCGCCTGATGCTACCGCTGTCGCTGTCTTACGATCACCGTGCGGTGAATGGGGCTGATGCGGCCCGGTTTACGACGGTGCTCAGTCAGCTTCTTGGGGACATTCGCACCCTTCTGTTGTGATGTGAAGCTCGCTGCCGCCCAGCCTGAAGGTTGGGCGGCGGGACAAAGGCCGGAACGGCTTTTCAGAACACGCTACAAGCACCCGCAAGCGGGTCCAGCCTGCAGTCTCAGATTGCAGTCGTTCAGCTTTCGCATGAAGCTTCGCTTCATAAACGCTCGGCTGAACCCCTGTGTGCTTGTTTCGGGCCATCCCTGGCCCTCTACAGTTCTGAAAAGCCGTTCCGGCCTTTGTCGTTCTGGCTCCTTCCTGATCGCTTTTCCACCCACGCCTATCTCGACGCAAGGTAACAAGTTATTTTCCGGACATTCCTCTTTGCTGGTTCTGGCGGCCAGCAATATGTGTAGCGTTCTGCTCTTAATTCCGCCCAAACAAAAACCCCGGCCGGAGCCGGGGTTTCTGCTGAGTTAACTAACTTCTAACGGAAGGATTAGAAGCTGTACTGCGCTGCGAACAGAACACGGTTTGCGTCGGTAGAATCACCGGCAACAGTTTCCTGATCGAAGTAGCCGTACTCAACGCCGAACATGACGTTGGATACCGGAGACCACATGTAGTTCAGGAACGCGTTCTGGTTGGATTCGGCGTCAGCATTGGTGGTTGCACCTGCAGCAATCGCGTCGTCCAGGTCCAGCATAGTAGTGCCGTAGCCCAGGTTGATGCTGCGACCACCGCCGAGAGCTACACTTGTACCGATTGAGAAGCCGTAGCCCTCAATGGTCTCAACGCTGTTGCCGTCGACATAGGCGCTTGGGCCGAAATAGTTGCTGCCAGAGCGCCACAGATAACCGTTGGCACCGTCAGTGTAGTTTGCAGCGCCTTGGATCGAGATCATGTCGCTCAGGGCGAACTTGGCCGCGCCAAATACTGCGAAGCCCATCGCGCTGTCATCATTGGTGCCATCGTCAGCAGTGACTTGGCTAACCAGCGCTGCAGCAGCGTAGGACAGTGAATCGGCAGAATCCTGAATGCGAGCGGTCAGGGCTGGTGCGGAAGTGCGGGTGTTGCCGCCTGCGCCCAAAACACCCTGTGAGCTCGGGTCTTCGAGTGAGAAAGACAGAGCGCCAGTGGTGTAACGAACCTGCTCGGTACGATCCTGGCTGCCGGCTGTACCAGCCAGGCTGTCAAAGTCCAGAGTCGGGGTGTTACCTACGAAGCTGGTGTAGTTGGACCAGTTACGACCGGCCATGAATCCGTTGTATTCGCCGTAGGCGTGACGCATACGCAGACTGCCTGCGCCGTTGCCTGAACCACGGAAGTCACCTTCCACGGTAATCGCTACGCCAGAAGCGTGCTTGACTTTGACGCCCAGACGGCTCTGCTGAACGTCGGCGCCGAAGTGACCTTCAACGTCTTCGTTAGCGGAGGAAGCGAAAGTACCGGCGCGGGTAGAAACAGCGCGGTTGCCGTCCAGATCGTAGCTCATGTTCAGACGAGCGTAGCCGTACAGGCTCGCTTCGGTGTCGTCACCTACGTTCAGCGTAAGTGCGCTCGCTTGAGAGGCAACCCCCATTACTACTGTTGCTGCCGTCGCACGAATTGCCAATCTCAGTTTGTTGCTTTGCATCGTTGTTGTCTCCACACATTTTTGTTGTTGGACCCAAAAACAAGGTAGTTACGAATTCGTGACAATTCAAATAAATTCATGCAGAAATTAGACGAATGTCTATAACTGCTTTTCGTTCATATACAGACATCTGCAGTTGCCAGCGAGGCGTAAAGTTGTTCTATGGCATCCGAAAGTACAGTTCTTGAGTCAGCCACGTTCGCGTTTCTTGATATTGAAACCACCGGCGGCAATTCAGCCCGGGACCGGATTACCGAGATTGGTATCCGGTTCTGGAGGGCCGGTGAGGTAGTGGGCGAGTGGCAGACGCTGCTGAATCCGGAGACGCGGATTTCCCCGTTTATCGAGAACTTTACCGGCATCTCCAATGACATGGTGGCGGATGCGCCGCTGTTTGCGGATGTAGCGGACGAGCTGGAGGAACAGCTTAAGGACAAGGTGTTTGTCGCTCACAATGCCCGCTTTGATTACGGTTTTATAAAATCCGAGTTTCGCAGATTGGAGCGTCTTTTCTCGGCGAAGGTGCTCTGTACGGTGAAGCTTTCCCGAAGGCTCTACCCGGAATTCCGGCGTCACAACATGGATGCTCTGATAGCCCGTCATGGTCTTGCCCAGGTTCAGCGGCATCGAGCCATGGGGGATGTCTCGGCCATGCTGTCGTTTTTCGAGCATGCCCGTGCAGAGAAGGGGAATGAGAGATTCGAAAGTGCGCTGAGGGATTTGCTGCAACGGCCGAGTATTCCCTCCCATCTACCAACGGATATCCTTCAGGATCTTCCTCGGGGACCGGGGGTGTATCGCTTTTACGGTGAGAACGATGTGCTTTTATATGTGGGCAAGAGCACGAACATTGCCCAGCGGGTGGCGTCGCACTTTTCCGGCGATCATAACTCGTCCCGGGGTGTGCGGATGTCCGAGAGCCTCCGTCGCGTCGAGTGCACAGAAACGGCCGGGGAGCTTGGAGCGCTTCTTCTCGAACTCAAACAGATCAAGACGCTGAAGCCCCTGTTCAATCGTCGGTCCCGGGCCGCCAAGAATCTGGTGAGCATCGAGCTTTCGAAAAACGAGGCAGGGTATCTGCAGGCTCGGCTGGTTCGTGAGATCGAGCCGCACCGGTTGGGGGATTATTTCGGTTTGTTCCGCAGCAAACGGGATGCCGAGCGTGCCTTGAGCGGCATCGCGGCCACGAACGAGCTGTGCAATCGACTGCTCGGGCTGGAGCCCGAAAACGAAGGGCCTTGTTTTCAGCGTTCGCTGGGGCGCTGCAAGGGCGCCTGCGAAGAGCTCGAGAATGTCGAGCGCTACAATCTCAGGGTACAGATTGCTTTTCACAGCCTGCGGCTGAAAACCTGGCCCTGGAAAGGCCCGGTTGGGATTGTCGAGCGCAATGCCCGAACCGGCCGCACGGATATCCTGGTGGTTTATAACTGGATGCACGTGGCTACCCTGCATGACGAAAACGAGCTGCAGGATCTTTCTCTCCGCGGCCAGGCGGTCACCTTTGATCTGGACTCCTACAAGCTTTTGATCGGCACGCTGTTGGACAGGACCAAGGCTGGGAGCATGCCGCACAGGGTGATTGAATTGCCGGCCATCGGGGAACCGGATGTTCTTATGCCTTGAGTGGCGTATTATGGTGCAAGAGTCCGCACACCTACTTACTTGTCTGGTGTGGTCACTCAACTATTTTTATGTGCTTAGCCGCTTTCCCGAGAGAGATTTATGAATAAAGACCCCGTCAGCCGCGAACTGTTCGATGAAGTCATGGTGCCCAACTACGCTCCCGGTTCCATTATTCCGGTGCGAGGAGAGGGCTCCCGGATCTGGGATCAGGAAGGCCGCGAGTTCATTGATCTCCAGGGCGGCATTGCAGTGACCTGCCTGGGCCATTCCCATCCGGGACTGGTGGGTGCGTTGCACGATCAGGCCGAGAAAATCTGGCACCTGTCCAACGTGATGACCAACGAGCCGGCCCTGCGCCTGGCAAAGACTTTGTGTGACCTCACCTTCGCCGAGCGCGTGTTTTTCGCCAATTCCGGTGCCGAGGCCAACGAAGCAGCCTTCAAACTGGCCCGGCGCTACGCCTGGGAGCACTTTGGCAAAGACAAGAACGAGATCATTTCGTTCAAGAATTCCTTCCACGGGCGAACCCTGTTCACCGTGAGCGTGGGTGGCCAGCCGAAATACCTGGAAGGCTTCGAGCCCGCGCCTGGCGGTATTCATCACGCCGAGTTCAACGATCTGGAATCGGTGAAGAAGCTCATCTCCAAGGACAAAACCTGCGCCGTGGTGGTGGAGCCGATTCAGGGTGAGGGTGGCGTCATGCCCGGCGACCAGGCGTTCCTCCAGGGGCTGCGCGAGCTTTGTGATGAAAATGACGCGTTGCTGGTGTTTGATGAGGTGCAGTCTGGTGTGGGCAGAAGTGGCCACTTCTACGCTTATCAGATGTACGACGTGGTGCCGGACATTCTCTCCAGTGCCAAGGGGCTTGGCGGTGGCTTCCCGGTAGCGGCCATGCTGACGACGGCCAAGGTTGCCGCCAGTCTGGGTGTGGGTACCCATGGCAGCACTTACGGTGGTAACGCACTGGCCTGCGCCGTGGCTCAGAGGGTGGTGGACACCGTCAGCCAGCCGGAGATTCTCAAGGGCGTGAAAGCCCGTTCCGACAAACTCCGCAAGGGTATGATGAATATTGGTGAGCGCTACGGTGTGTTCAGTGAGGTTCGTGGCGCCGGTCTGCTGCTCGGTTGTGTGCTGACCGAAAAATGGCAGGGCAAGGCCAAGGATTTTCTGAATGCCGGCCTGGAAGAGGGCGTGATGGTACTTGTGGCCGGCGCGAATGTGATCCGTCTGGCGCCGTCCCTGATTATCCCCGAATCAGACATTGACGAAGCCCTCGAACGTTTCGAAGCGGCGGTGAAAAAACTGGCGGCCTAAGGAGATTTTATGTGGCTGGTACGTCCGGCTCGGCCGGATGATCTGGACCAGATTCTGGCCATGGCGGGCACCCAGTGTGCCCGTCTTTCTTCCACTCTGCCCAAGCAGGGCGATGCCCTGGCCTACAAGATCGAGCAATCCCTGGCGTCTTTTTCCGGCAGGATCAGCGCCGAAGACGACCCGCCCAGGTTTCTGTTCGTGCTGGAAAACACCGAGACCGGAGACATTGCTGGCACCGCCGGCATTGATGCCCTCGCCGGCAATGGCCAGCCCTTCTACAGTTACCGTCGGGATGCCCTGATCCATGCCTCTCATGAGTTGGGGGTGTCGCGCCGGGTGGAGGTGCTCTACCCCTCTCATTCGCTTACCGATGTCTCGCTATTGTGTTCGTTCTCCATACGGCCCGAACTCCAGAATACCGACGCGTTCGAATTACTATCCCGTGCCCGGATTCTGTTTATTGCCGATCATCGGGAATGGTTTACCCCGCGGATGGCGGTGGAAATCCAGGGAGTGCAGTTGGAGGATGGCAGCGTGCCCTTCTGGGACAGTCTTGGCCGGCATTTCTTTGATATGGATTTCGAGACGGCAGACCAGTACTCCGGTCAGCTGAGCAAGACCTTCATCGCCGAGCTCATGCCCCCGAATCCCATTTATGTCACGCTGCTGAGTGAGGCTGCCCAGAAGGCGATGGGGCAGCCGCATCAGATAACCGTGCCCAATTTTGAGCTACTTCAGCGGGAGGGATTCCAACCGGGCAGTTTTCTGGACATTTTTGATGCCGGCCCGGTTCTGGAGGGGCGCACCGACAGCCTGAAAACCCTGGTGACCAGCCGCCCCAAGGAGCTTCATGGCAGTAATGAGGATGTGGGTGAAACCTGTCTGATCGCTGCTGGCGAGCGGGAGCAGTTTCGCTGCACCCTCACACCGGTCGCTGAAACTCTGGACGACAAACTCAAGGTTCCGGTTTCGACCTGGAAGGCGTTGAACAGTACCGCGGGCGACCGGGTAAGGATTGCGCCGCTATGACGAGCTTGGGAATGACAAAGTTTGTAGCTGTCGATCTCGGGGAGGCGACCTTATGCTGGTAATTCGCCCGTTACAGGAAAACGATCTGGATGACCTGTACGCCATGGCCCAGGGTGCCGGTAAAGGGCTGACCACCTTGCCGGCGGACCGAGAGCTCCTCCAGAAAAAAATCAATCACGCCCGTGAGACGTTCAATCAGCGCATTGCGCCGGAAGCAGGTTTGTATCTGTTTGCTCTTGAGGATATCGAGCGCAAAAAAACCGTTGGGATCAGTGGTATTCAAGCCCGGGTTGGTCTGGACGAGGTGTTCTACAATTACCGCCTGAGCGTTACGGTGAATGCCTCTAAAGAGCTGGGTGTGCATGTACGGACACCCACGTTGCACCTGTCCAACGACATGACCGACACCAGCGAAATCTGCTCGCTGCTGCTGTCGGATGAATACAAAGGCGGGGGCAGCGGGCTGCTGCTCTCCCGGTGCCGGTTCATGTATCTGGATGAGTTTCGCAAGCATTTTTCGGAAAAAGTGTTCGCGGAAATGCGCGGCGTGTCCGATGCCCAGGGTCGAAGCCCGTTGTGGGACGCGCTGGGGACCAAGTTCTTTGACATGGAATTCAGCGAGGCGGACATGCTGTCTGGCCTGGGCAACAAATCCTTTATTGCCGAGCTGATGCCCAAGTACCCGATCTACCTGCCCATGCTGCCGGATTCGGCCCGGGCGGTCATTGGCCGGGTTCATGACAACACCGCGCCAGCGCTTCGCATGCTTCAATCAGAGGGGTTCAACTTTAACGGGCTGGTGGACATTTTCGATGGTGGCCCCGTGGTCGAAGCCTTCGTGCACAACATCCGCACGGTGAGGGAAGGCATGAACCGGCACGCAATGGTTACTCGAAAGCCAGTGAACCTTAACGTGCCTGCCGACGAGCGGGTGATGGTGTCGAACCGCTCATTCCGGGACTTCCGGGTGACCACCCTGCCGATAGATTGCATAGGACCGGATACCGTCAGCCTTCCGCCGGAAGTGGCCGAGGCGTTGCAGATTGAATCGGGTGATCCGGTTCGTCTGGCCCCCTTGAAAGACTCGGGGATGCTGACCAAAAATACTTATAGAAGTTCAGTACCGGGAGGTGCATCAAAATGGCAAAGCTGACAGGTGAACTGTTTATCGACGGGCTCTGGCTGCAGGGCCATGGGCCGATATTCGAATCTGTCCAGCCGGTCACCGGTGAGACAATCTGGGATGGTGAAAGCGCCAACCTTGAAGATGTGGATGCGGCCGTTCGCGAGGCCCGCAATGCCTTTGTAAAGTGGCAGCGCAAAAGCTTTGCCGAACGTCAGGCCGTAGTCGAAGCCTTTGGTGAGGTGCTGGAAGCTCACAAGGAAGAGCTGGCCCATCAGATCGGTTTGGAAACTGGCAAACCCCTGTGGGAATCCCGCACCGAAGTGGCGGCAATGATCGGCAAGATCGGCATTTCGGTGAAAGCCTACAATGACCGCACTGGTACATCCGAATCCGATGTCGCCGGTGGGCACGCGGTGCTCAGGCACCGGCCCCATGGCGTTGTTGCGGTATTTGGCCCCTATAACTTTCCGGGGCACCTGCCGAACGGCCACATCGTGCCCGCTCTGCTGGCCGGTAACACAGTGGTGTTCAAGCCGAGCGAGCTAACCCCCGGTGTCGCCGAACTAACGGTGAAACTCTGGGAGAAGGCTGGCATTCCGGATGGAGTGGTCAACCTCGTGCAGGGTGACTCGGCGACTGGCAAGTCCCTGGCCAATCATCCCGGAATCGATGGCCTGTTTTTTACCGGCAGTTCAACCGTTGGACACCTGCTTCA
The DNA here is from genome assembly GCF_037029655.1 of Marinobacter sp. CH_CUG1437-1. Taxonomy (NCBI): domain Bacteria; kingdom Pseudomonadati; phylum Pseudomonadota; class Gammaproteobacteria; order Pseudomonadales; family Marinobacteraceae; genus Marinobacter; species Marinobacter sp. CH_CUG1437-1. Next base: position 44,808 of record NZ_JAYMEW010000008.1, read on the forward strand.
CAAGCAGTTTGGCGGTCAGCCGGAGAAGATCCTGGCCCTGGAGATGGGCGGCAACAACCCGCTGATCGTGCAGGACGTGGCCGATGTGGATGGCGCCGTGCATCACGCCCTACAGTCGGCATTCCTGTCCGCCGGCCAGCGCTGCACCTGCGCCCGTCGACTGCTGGTGCCCAAGGGCAAGAAGGGCGACGCGTTCCTCGAGCGGCTGGTGGAAGTCTCCGCACGCATCAAGGTGGGTGAATTCGATGCAGATCCGCAGCCGTTCATGGGATCGGTCATTTCCGCGGAAGCCGCTGACAAACTCCTGGCGGCCCAGGCCAGCCTGCTTGAAAAGGGGGGCAAATCCCTGCTGGAAATGAAATCCCTGAAATCGGGAACCGGCCTGTTGTCCCCGGGTATCATTGATGCCACCGGGCTCGACGTCACTGATGAGGAATTCTTCGGGCCGTTGCTGATGGTGTATCGCTACAAAAGCTTTGACGACGCCCTGGAGCTGGCCAATGATACGAGCTACGGGCTCTCCGCGGGTATCCTGACAGATGACCGGAAACTCTATGAACGGTTGGTGGAGGAAGTGCGTGCCGGCATTGTGAACTGGAACCGGCCACTGACCGGCGCCAGCAGTGCCGCACCCTTCGGTGGTGTTGGTGCCAGCGGTAACCATCGCCCGAGCGCCTACTATGCCGCCGACTACTGCGCCTGGCCGATGGCGTCTCTGGAGGCCGGCAAGAGTGAGTTGCCAGAGTCTCTGGCACCCGGCCTCAATTTCGATTAACGGGACCCAGTGCCATGGTGAAACACGCGGTTGAAGCAAACTTCGATGGCCTGGTTGGCCCGACTCACAACTACGCAGGGCTGTCCTGGGGAAATGTGGCCTCCAAGTCCAATGTCAGTTCCGTCTCCAATCCCAGGGAAGCGGCATTGCAGGGCCTGGCCAAGATGAAGCGCCTGGCGGACCGGGGCTATGTGCAGGGGATTTTGCCGCCCCATGAACGCCCGCACATTCCCACCCTTCGTGCCCTGGGGTTTGAAGGGACGGATGCCCAAGTGCTGGAACAGGCGGCCAAATCCAGTCCATCGATACTGGCGGCGGTCTCGTCGGCGTCACCGATGTGGACGGCCAATGCGGCCACCGTGTCGCCGAGTGCTGACACGTCAGATCACCGCGTGCATTTCACCCCGGCCAACCTGAGCGCCAAGTTTCACCGGTCTATCGAACATACCGTGACTGGGCGTTCCCTGAAGGCCATCTTTGCTGACGAAAGCTACTTTGCCCACCATCCGGCACTGCCATCCGTGAGCCACTTTGGGGATGAGGGCGCCGCCAACCACACCCGCTTGTGCGCCGGTTACGGCGAACCCGGTGTGGAACTCTTCGTGTACGGCCAGATTGGATTCAACGAACAGGCGCCGGCACCGAAGAAATACCCGGCGCGGCAGACGCTGGAAGCCTCCCAGGCGGTGGCGCGACTGCATGGGCTCAAGGATCGTAATGTGGTCTTTGCCCAGCAGAACCCGGAGGCCATTGATGGCGGTGTTTTTCATAACGATGTGATTGCCGTCGGTAACGGCAATACCCTTTTCTACCATGACATGGCGTTCCTCGACGAAGAACAGGTGCTGGCGGATATCCGTGAGCGCCTGACTGGCGCCGAGCTGGAAGCGGTGCGGGTCAGCAGTGCCGATGTGCCACTGGACGATGCGGTGGCGTCCTACCTCTTCAACAGCCAGTTACTGAACACGCCGGATGGCATGCTGCTGGCGGTGCCCGGCGAGTGTCGGGAAGTGGCTTCTGTCAGCCGTTATCTGGATAACCTGGTGAAGTCCGGTGGGCCGATTACCTCGGTCGAAGTTTTTGACGTTAAACAGTCCATGCGCAATGGCGGTGGGCCTGCCTGTCTGCGTTTGCGAGTGGTATTGAATGACGAGGAGCTCAGGGCTATCAACCGGGGCGTGCTGCTCACTGACGAACTTTACGAGCGTCTGATCACCTGGGTTGAAGCCCACTATCGGGATGAGCTCAGCCAGGATGAGCTTGGCGATCCGATGTTGCTGGAAGAGGTCCGCAAAGCCCTGGACGAGTTAACCGGGATTATGGGCCTCGGTTCCATTTATGATTTCCAGCTCTAGAAGTTGTTGAGCCGGGGCCCGTCACGCTGAGATCGACGACGTCAGCATATCCATGGTGTGTCGGATCAACTGCTCGGCCGCAAATTCCGGGTTGCCCTCGCCCATTTCCGACTGGCAGAGCAATATCACCCCGTGCAGGGCCCCGCGCAGATACAAAGCGGTTTGAACGGGGTCGGTAATCCGGTCCCGGTTCATGGTGCCGTCCTCAAGTCCCAGCTCTATTGCCCCCACCATCAGCTCCATCAGGTCTGATTTCGAGCACAGCATTTCCTCAGCCTGGCTTTCATCGGCCTCGGCCATGGCTGTGGATGCCTTGGTCAGCGCCGAGAAGTAATCCGGTTCCTCCAGATAGAAGCGATAATAGGATTCCCCCATTGCCCGTATCTGGGCCAGACCATTGTCGGCGGTCTGTCTTGCCTCTTCGAACCGCCGGAACAGGCTGTGTCCCGCCCTGAGCATGATGCCCCGCTGTATCGCTGCCTTGTCCTTGAAGTACACGTACAGCAAGGCCCGGCTGAGACTGGCGGTTCGGGCGATGTCGTCCATGGACGTGCGCTCGTAGCCCTTCTCGGAGAACACCAGTTCGGCAGCATCCAGAATGGTGTCGTAACGGGCCTGTTTCTCTCGCTCACGGCGGGTTTTCAGCGGTTCGCTCATTCAATCATCCGGTTGGTTGGCAACAGCAGGCATAGGATACCTGAAAACGAATCAAACCCGATTATTGACAAAATGTCAAAGAATGACATGATGTCTAAATCAACCATCGGGTTTCTCCAGGGACTGGACCCCGCCAACTACACGAGCATGGATGAAAGGAAGAGTCATGACACCACTTCGAATCCCCGTCGCCATCGTTTCGCTTGCGGTTTTTTCACTGTTTCTGTCGGGCTGCAAAGCCAGTGACGTAACCCCGGAATCCGGGGAGCAGAAGGTTTCAGTGCGTGTGTCAGAGGTTACCGGCGGTGAACGCCAGGATATGCCTCTGCGGTTTTCAGGTATTGTTCGCGCCACCCAGCGCGCGACGCTGACATTCCAGGTCAGTGGCACCCTCAGGGAGCGGGTGGTGGAGCTGGGCCAGAAAGTGCAGGCCGGTGATCTTCTCGCCCGGGTCTACAACCCCGGCCTGGAGCCGGCCCGGGATTCTGCCCGGGCCCGGCTGGAAGAATTGCGGACGCAGTATCAGCAGGCCCAGCGGGAGTGGGAGCGCTCCAGACGGTTGCATGAGCGTGGCGTTGTATCCGAACAGACACTCGAGCAGCTTGCAGCGCGGCGGGACTCCCTGGAAGCCAGCGTGGCGACGGCGCGGGCGTCCCTGGCTGAAGCAACCCAGCTATTGGAAGAGAGTACACTCCGGGCGCCTTTTTCCGGGCGGGTGGAAGCGCTGCTGGTTGAACAGGATGAATTTGTTGCCGCCGGTCAGCCGGTGATGCGGCTGTCCTCTCCAGAAGGGCGCGAAGTGGAAGTGCGGGTACCCGCGTACCTGCTGGATCACGTGGAGCTGGAGCAGACGTTGCCCGTCTGGTCGGTGCAGGATCGCAGTCAGCCGCCGCAAACCGGTTCGGTGGTTGAAATTGCCCAGGCAAGCGCCATTCGCGGTGAGTTGCATCCGGTTCTGGTGAGCCTTCCGATTGACACGCTTGAGCCTGGAGCGCCCGTAGAGGTGGGGATTACCCCGGTGCGGGAATCCGCTCTCACGGTTCCGCTGCTTTCGGTGATTCGCAACGCCGAGGGCGTCAGCGTGTTTCGGGTTCGGGATAGTGTGGCCAACCGGGTTTCGGTAGAAGTCGACCGGGTTGTCGGGGAACGAGTGGTGGTTACCTCCGGTGATCTGTCTCCCGGTGATCAGGTGGTTTATGCCGGAATGACACGGCTGGCGGACGGTGATGCCGTGGAGGTGCGCTGATGACCCGTCGGCTTCTGAACTGCCAGCGCCTGCTGGGCATGGTTGTGACCATGCTCTGCCTGCTCGGTATAGCTGCTTACAGCACCATGCCGCGACAGGAGGATCCGTCTTTTCCGTACCGGGCCGGCCTGATCAGCATTAATTATCCGGGTGCCAGTGCCGAGGCTGTCGAACGTCTGGTACTCCGGCCCCTGGTGGATGAGCTGCGTCAGGTGGAGGAGGTGGATTATACGCAATCCACGGCCCGTACCGGCGTAGCCATCGTTCGTCTGCGCCTCAATGACGATATCTACGACACCGACCCCGCGTGGGACCGGGTTCGCCAGGCTATGGAGCGTGCAAAGCAGGACTTTCCGGATGACGTGGGGCGGATGGTGCTCGACGATCGCCTGATCGACATTCCCGCCATTGTCATGGCCGTGGGTGGTTCACCCTCGGTCACCGAATTGTCCGATGTTGCCGAACGGCTGAAGCAGAATCTCTCGGATCTACCCGGTGTGTCGCGGATTGAGCTGGAAGGCGATGCCGACGAACAGATTACCCTGGCCCTGGACGATGCCGCGCTCTACCGCCTTGGCATATCCCCGGCGCGGGTGCTGGACACGCTGGCGCGGCGCAACCAGACCATTCCCGGTGGCTTCGTCGTGGTGAACGGCCGCCGCCTGTCGGTGCTTCCCAACAGCGAGTTTGCCGATATCGATGCCATCCGGGCAACACCCATCGAACTTCCGGATGGCTCCCAGGTACCGTTGGCTGCGGCGGCGGATGTCTGGCGCGGGCCCGTGGAACCGAGACAGCCGGAAACCTGGTATGACGGCGAGCGGGTTGTTCTGGTCTCCATCATTATGGAAGAGGGCACCACCGATGCGATCCGTTTCGGTGAGCGGGTGCGTGAACGCATGGAGCAGATTCGCGGAGATTTCGAACCCTACGAGATCCGCGAGATGTTCTTCCAGCCAGACAAAGTACAGGAACGACTCGACAACCTGGCCTGGAGCCTGGTGCTCTCGGTGCTGATTATCGTGGCGGTGGTCTTCACCGGCATGGGCATCCGGATGGGGCTGCTGGTGGCATCGATTCTGCCCATGGTGGCCCTGATCAGTGTCGGGCTCTATGATCTTGGCGGCGGCGTGCTGCACCAGATAGCTGTGATCGGCATGGTAATCTCCCTGGGCATCCTCATCGACAACGCCATCGTGATTGTGGAAAACATCCAGGGGCATCTGGATGAGGGTATGCGCCGGCTGGATGCCCTGCGCAAAGCCGTCAGTGAACTGGCTGGCCCGCTGGGAGCCTCGACGGGCACCACACTGGCCGCCTTTGCGCCCCTGCTCCTGGCCAAAGGCGGTGCCGCTGACTTTACCCGTGGGGTGCCGGTGATGATCATGCTGACACTGTCCGTCAGCTATCTGCTCGCTATCTCTGCCGTTCCGCTGCTGGCGGCCCGATTCCTGAAACCCCGGGGCAAGGCCGGCCAGGACCGATTGATTGGCGTTGCCCGCTTCCTGGGGAGTCTGGTTTCCCGTTATCCCGGGCGACTGATTGCTGCCGGTGCCATCCTGGTGGCTATCAGTGTTGCGATGACCCCCTTTATGGCCCAGCAGTTCTTCCCGAATGCCGATCGCCCCCGGGTGATTGTTGAAGTCTATATGCCCGAGGGCACCGACCAGGCTCGCACGGCAGAGGCAACCGAAGGTCTGGAGCGAATGATCCGCTCACAGCCGGATGCGCTTGAGATTCACCGGTTCGTGGGCTTCACCGGACCTTCTTTTTATTACAACCTGCAGCGCGCGCCCCAGGCACCGAACCGGGCCCGGTTGGTCGTCACCACGCCGACGCTGGAAGACACCACCGGCATGATTCGCTGGATCCGCGCCCACGTGAAAGCCGAGATGCCGGAGCTGGATGTCACCGTGGGTATCCTCGGGCAGGGGCCCCCCAGAGCTGCCCCGGTGGAAATCCGCGTCTACCACGCTGACGACGGCTCGCGAATAGAAGCGGTGGAACAGATTTTCAGCATCCTGCGAGGTGTTGAGGGTACGGTTGACGTCCGCCACGACCTGGACATCGGCGTACCCAGCATTGCCATCAACGTGGACGACGCCACCGCGGCCCGATATGGCCTTACCCGAGCGGATGTGGCCCAGAGCCTGTACGGCCAGAGCTTTGGTGTGGTTGCTGAGCGCTATCGCCAGGAAGATGACCCCATTCCCCTGGTGCTGCGTTCCCGCGAGGGCACGGCCCTGTCACTATCGCGATTGCTGTCTGTGAATATCTACAACGACCGCGGCGACGCCGTACCCCTGTCAGCCGTGGCCACCGTGGACACCACCTGGGAACCGGCGGCCCGATACCTGCGGGATGGCGTGCGGATGAACACCGTCACCGCGAACCTGGAAACCGGCTACAGCTTCAGCCAGGCCCTGGAAGGCCTCTACGCAGGCCTTGAGAAAAACCCGTTACCGCCCGGCACCCGCATGGCCATGGGCGGCGATGCCGAAGGCTCCGGTGAAGCCAACACAGCTCTGCTCACCGCAGCCCCTATTGGCATGTTGCTGCTGCTGTTTTTCCTGCTGCTGCAGTTCAACTCCTTCCGCCGGGTCGGCATTATCCTTCTGACGGTGCCGTTGGCTACCGTTGGTATTTTCCCCGGATTGGTGCTGTCCGGCTCACCCTTCGGTTTCCAGTCTCTGCTGGGCGTGATCGCCCTGGTGGGGATCGTGGTGAACAACGCTATCGTTCTGTTGGACGTGATGGATCGGGAACTGGAGAAAGGAAGAGACATCCGCGATGCGATGCGTAACGCCGTAGAGCAGCGTACCCGACCAATCCTGCTGACCACCGCAACCACCGTGGCCGGCCTGCTGCCTTTGGCGTTCTCAAGCTCCACGCTCTGGCCACCCATGGCCTGGGCCATCATCTCCGGCCTGCTGGCCTCAACGGTGCTTACACTGCTGGTCATCCCTGCAGTCTGCACCCAACTGATCAAGGTCAGCGTGCCGGAACCTGAAAACGCCCCGGCCTGACCATCAACCCCACCCGGTGTCCCACAGGAACATCCGGGTTGGGGAAAATAATAGCCTCTGGCGCGTGCCCAACCCGATAGCTGGTCTCATCATCCTCCCAGATAACCGTGCCAGGCTGGTACTCGGTAAAGTTGGCCACATCGTCCGGAATATGGAACCGGAAGTTCTTGCCGGTATTCAGAATCTCATGAACCACCTCGAACACCGTCAGGTGATCAAAGGGTGGCTGTGGGGCAGGTGAGGGTTGCCCCTGGAATCGCCGCCGCAATGCATCCCGTATGCCGGAGAAACGACCCAGATCATTCTGCCCGAACGGCCGCACCTTACCCAGCTCCACGGTAAAACTCTCGGCTTTCAGCAGCGACGACGAAAACGACGAAAACGTAGTGCCCGCCTTATGCTGCAGCAACAGCGTCTCCACCTCCGCCTCCAGCAGAAAATCGCACTGCGCTGACGGAACCGTCCGCCCCTCAACAAACGGATACAGCGCAAACCGCTCACAGTGCGAAGGCCGAATGGCCGTGTGCAGATCGTAGTGATAAAGCGCCTGCGGATTCGCCATAGCAAACTGCCGGCAGGCCTCCTCAAGCTCCTGCGCCCGCGCAGCCTCGGCCAGCCCCTGATACTCGCTTCGCCCATGAGCGCCATCGAACAGCCGGTTCAGGTTCACCTCCATAAATCGCTTCCCGGCCACCATTGCCGGCGGATTCCCGAGAATCAGCAATACCGGACAGGCAAGCTCCCACTCGCCCTCGATCAGCTCCGAAACCAGCCCGTTCAGAACCTCAATCGGCGCCGTTTCGTTGCCATGAACACCCGCTGAAACAATGATGGCTTCGGCATTCGGATTGCTGCGGTTCGCTGGCGGGACAATGTCCAGCACACCAACAGCCTTGCGGCTGATCCGGGTGCCATCGGAGAGGAGGGTTTTCAACTCAGGGAGGTCAGCGTTGGCATTTTCCAGGGTATGAGAGAGCCAATCAGGGGAATTGCCAAATAGATCCGAGCAAGCGGTCATGGGGACTCCACGGAAAAGTCTGAGGGCGGTTGGCGGGTGTTTTCCCGGGAGTGTCTGAGGCCATGGATGGCCTCAGTCAAGCGCACATGGATGTGCTCGTAGCGTCTCCCGGGAAGACACCCGCCAACCGCCCGGCACCAAACTGGAAGCCAGGGCCTCAGCCACTAACCGGCCGCTGATGCTTCAGCAGGTGATTTTCGAGTTTGCGGAAAGCGAACACCAGGATAAAAGTCAGCGCCATATAGCAAAGCGCGACAAAGATAAACGCATCAAACGGCGCATAGAACCGCGAGTAAATGTTCCGCGCTGCCCCGGTCAGATCCACGATGGTCACCACACTGGCAATTGCACTGGCATGCAGCATAAAGATCACCTCGTTGGAATAGGCCTGCACCGCTCGCCGCGCCGCACTGGGCAACACAATCCGCCGCATCCGCATAAACCAGTTCATGCCATAGGCCTTGGCCGCTTCAATCTCGCCATTGGGCGTAGACACAATCGCGCCCCGGATAATCTCCGTGGTATAAGCCGCCGTGTTCAGCGTGAACGCCAGAAGGGCCGGGTAGAACGGCTCCCGGAAAATCTCCCACCAGAAGGTCTCCTGGATGCCGGGAATCTGCGCAATGCCGTAATAGATGATGTAAAGCTGAATCAGCAGGGGCGTACCACGGAACAGATAGGTGTAAAGCCAGACCGGACCGGACACGAACGGATTGCGAACCGTCCTCAGGATGGCCAGCGGAACCGCCACCAACAAACCGATGACCAGGGACAGGAACACCAGATGCACGGTCGTGACCATGCCATCCCAGTACTCCATCAGGGTCATGGCGGTAAAGATTTCGTTCTGGTTCAGCCACTCGGCAATGAAGTCAGGCATCTGTTAACTCCCCTGAACCACGCCGACATTGGCCCGCTTGTCGAGCCACTTGATGAACAATTCTGATCCCGCCGTCAGGGCCAGATACACTGCCGCTACTGGAATAAAGAAGTGGAACGGCATGCGCTCCGCCTTGGCAGCTTCCTCGGCCACACGAACCATATCAGTGAGTCCGATAATTGAAACCAGGGCGGTCGTCTTCAGCAGAACCTGCCAGTTGTTACCCAGGCCGGGCAGGGCATGGCGCAGCATTTGCGGCAGCATGATTCTGCGAAAGGTATGAAGCCGGGTAAAGCCGTAGGCCCGTGCCGCTTCAATCTGGCCCTTTTCAACCGCCAGGAAGGCACCCCGGAAGGTTTCGGTCATGTAGGCGCCAAAGATCAGCCCGATCGTTACAACGCCGGAGATGAACGGGTCGAACTGAAAGAAAAAGTCGATTTCGTAAGCTGCCCAGAGGTAATCCGAGAGCATATTCACTGCAACCTGGCCGCCATAATAGAACAGCAGCATCATCACAAGGTCTGGCACGCCACGAATCAGGGTGGTATAGGTGGTTGCGATACCTTTGGCTACCCGGCTTTTCGACAATTTGGCAGACGCGCCAATGAGTCCCAGGGCAACCGAGAGAGCAAGAGACAGGAAGGCCAGTTCAATGGTGACTACTGCCCCTTCCAACAGGGCCGGGCCATAGCCTTTCAGATCGAGCATGGGAGTGTCCGGTAAGCAGGGGCGGCCCTGATGGGCCACCCCTCGGCAGATTTACATCTTGATGTCGTAAGCGAAGTACTTCTGCATGATGGTGTCGTAGGTGCCATCTTCCTTCAGGGTGCGAAGGGCAGCGTTTACTTCGTCTGCAAGATCGGTGTCGCGCTGGCGCATGGCAACACCCACGCCTTGACCCAGCTTGACCGGCTCACCGACTTCCTTGAAGCCGTCTTTGGAGAGCACAGTTTCTTCACCCACCGGGTAGTCTACGAACACGACATCCAGACGCTGACCTTCCAGGTCCAGAACCATGTCATCAGCCGTGGTGTAGCGTTTGATGGTAACAACGCCGCCCATGTTTTCTGTGACGTAGGTGTCCATGGTGGTGCCACGCTGAACACCAACGGTCTTGCCTTCCATCGCGCTCATGTCAGTGACGTCAGTGTTGAAGCTCTCAGGTCCGAACCAGCCGCCCGGGGTGTTGTAGTACGGCTCGGAGAACAGAACCCGCTCTGCGCGCTCCGGCGTAATGGACATGGAAGACATGATCAGATCGAATTTACGTGCCAGCAGGCCCGGAATCATTCCGTCCCACGCCTGAATTACGAATTCGCAGTTGGCATTCATTTCCTCGCACATGGCTTCAGCCAGCTCTACTTCAAAGCCGGTCAGGTTTCCGTTCTCATCTTTGTATTCAAACGGTGCGTAGGGCACGTCGAATGCGATGCGGAGATCCCGCTCCTGGGCTTGTGCGCTACCAGCAATCAGGGCGAGGGCGCAGCTTGCTGCAAAAATCATTTTCTTCATGTGTCACTTCTCCAGTGGTTTGCCTTTTGGGCTTTATTTTTGATGGAAGTTTTTGGTTCCAACATTTTATTTCTTCACCGGTTCAAGATAGCACCGAGTGTCAGAAGTTGGGAGTCAGGAACTGTTTCATGCGTTCCGAATCCGGGTGATCAAACACTTTCTCGGGGGTACCCTGTTCCTCGATCACGCCCTGATGCAAAAACAGGACCTGACTCGACACATCCCTTGCGAATGCCATCTCGTGGGTGACCACGATCATGGTTCGGCCTTCCTCGGCCAGGCTTTGCATAACCTTCAGTACCTCACCGACCAGCTCCGGGTCCAGAGCCGAGGTGGGTTCGTCAAACAGCATGACTTCCGGTTCCATGGCCAGGGCGCGGGCAATGGCTGCGCGTTGCTGCTGACCACCGGACATCTGGGCCGGGTAGTAGTCCTTGCGTTCGTAGATACCCACCTTGTTCAGGTAGGCTTCGGCGCGCTCGATGGCTTCTTTCTTGGGAACCTTGAGCACGTGAATCGGCGCTTCAATAATGTTCTCCAGCACGGTCATGTGGGACCAGAGATTGAAGCTCTGAAACACCATGGAGAGCTTGGCACGGATCAGTTCAACCTGTTTGTTATCCGCCGGGATACGTTCGCCCTTACGGTTGGTTGTGAACCTTATTGGGTCGCCGTGCACGATAATGTCGCCGGAGGTGGGTGTTTCCAGCAGGTTGATGCAACGCAGGAAGGTACTCTTGCCGGAGCCGGAGCTGCCGATCAGGGAAACCACATCGCCTTTGCGGGTCTCCAGTGAAATACCTTTGAGCACTTCAAGCTGGTCAAAGGTTTTGTGAATGTCCCTGCAGATCAAAGGCGCTTGGTCCGCCATGGGTGACTCCTGGGGCTGTAATTCAAAGGCGCATGTTTTACGGACTGTGGATCCGGAAATCAATCCCTTAATAAGAGCGTTTTACCGAAATTCACCGCCGTTGGCTGCATGACATTGTGGTCGAATGATTGTTCAATGCAAGCTTTTTGCCATGCTCAGGTGCCGGCCCGGGAATATTCATTAGCCGCTTCCTGGTTGACTGGCAGCCGGATGAGGGTGCCGCCATCCTTCTCCATGTCTCTCATTGCCTCGCTGACAAAGCGTACATGAGCCATTGCCACCTTCTGTGCATTGGCAGCCTTTCCGGCAATGACGGCTTCATAGAGCTGCCGGTGCTGGCGGACGATTTTCTTGCGCATTTCTTCTCTTGGATTCAGGTTGGCAACCGAGGCCTGGACGGTCAACAACATCATGTTTTTCAGGCTATTGAGTACATGCACCAGAACCGGATTGTGGGAGGCCTCAACAATCGCCAGGTGAAACCCGTGGTCGAGCCGGGCATTGCTGAGGGGGTCTGTGTCTTCCAGGGCGCGGAAGGCCTTGGTGATGCGATGGCGATCAAGCCGGGTCGCCCGTTGTGCGGCGAGGTAAGCGGCCTGACCTTCCAACTGCTCCCGTACTTCCAGGAGATCGAACAGTGTTCGAGGGTGCCCCTCGAAAAGATGCATCAGCGGGCTTTGTTCCCCCAGCTCGTCTGCTCCGGGAACCATGCTCGCAACAAACGAGCCCTTGCCGTGGCGGGTTTCGATCACACCGCGACCCTGAAGCTCGTGCAAGGCCTCCCGAATGACCGCGCGGGACACACCCAGACGCGTTGCCAATTGTCGTTCGGACGGTATCTTCTGCTCGGGAGCCAGCCCACCATCGAGTATGAGGCGCTCAAGCCGGTATGAGATTTCCTGGGAGATTGCCATGTGAGTGCCTGTGCGCGCTCTCTGGTCTGACCAGTGATTGCTTCTGATTAATCATTTTTCCTTTACTGACTACTATGCGTCCGAGCCCGTTAAATATGGCTGATTCAGCGTATTTCGTCCATTTTTAATGCCTCAAAAACTGGTCAGACCAGTGCTGCCCGAACTGGACTAAACACGGATTGCCTACGAATATTCTTCTAATGTCGGCTCGAGCCGGCGTTGCTTCAACGTTGATAACAACAAAGCCAACGGAGACGTTTCGATGAATTCGAAGAATAACATCCGAACCAAATGTGACACCGGCGAGACCCCACCTCGCAGAAGTTTCCTCAAAACCGCCGCCATGGGCGCTGCTTTGGCGGGCGCAATGCTGATGGGCGCAGGCCAGGCTCAGGCTGCAACCACCTGGAAAATCCAGTCAACCTGGGACGCAGGTACCGTGGGGTACACGCTGTTCGAGGAATGGTGTAAGAGTATCGAAGCCAAGTCTGGCGGAGAGCTGAAGTTCCAGTGCTTCCCGGCCAAGGCTGTCGCCGCCGACAACAACGCACTCTTTGACGCCGTGCGTAACGGTGTTCTTCAGGGCATGAACCCGTTCACGTTGTACTGGTCAGGAAAGATTCCTGCTTCCGTGTTCCTGTCCTCCTACCCTGCAGGTCCCGACCAGCCCCACCAGTGGGACACCATGTTCTACTCCATGGGCATGCTCGAAAAGACCCGGGAAATCTACAAGAAATTCGGCCTGTTCTACGTTGGTCCTATCCAGCACGACGCCAACATCATCCACTCCAAGCAGCCGGTTAACAGCCTTGAAGATCTCAAGGGTATGAAGATCCGTGTGCCGGGTGGCATGGTGGCCGAGGTGTTCCAGCAGTTCGGCGTTTCTACGGTCAGCCTTCCGGGCTCGGATATCTTCCCGGCACTGGAGAAGGGCACCATTGACGCCGCGGACTACGTAGGCCCCGCGGTTAACTACGAACTGGGCTTCTCCCAGGTGACCGACTACATCATCTTCGGACCTCCCGGGGTCATGTCTATCTACCAGCCGGTAGACCTGATGGACCTGACGGTCAGCCTGCGCGCCTGGAACTCGATTTCCCCGGAGCTTCAGCAGCTGGTTGAAGACGAAGTACGCATCTACTCCCAGAAACACTATCTGGCCATCCAGGAGCGCAACATCGCGGCCATGGAGAAGTTCAAGGCAGAGGGTGACACGGTTACCCGCCTGAGCCAGGAAGATCTGGAAACCTGGCGGAAGGCCGCGATTCCCATCTGGTTTAACTGGGCGAACAAGAACGAGGACGCACGTGCCATCCTCGATATCCAGCTTGACTACATGATGAACGAGACGGTGGGTTACATCACGGAAGAAGACGTTGCGGACTATCAGTAAAGTCTGACCATTCAACAATAACGATAAACGGGGAAGGCAGGGTTAGCCGATTCTGGATTAACTCTCCCTTCCCCGCTCTTTGATCTAGGTGGTAACAACATGTCTGATCTGAGTGCATTTGGCTTTGTCATGCCGCACTGGTTCTACTGGGGCTGGCTTGCCGTAATGCCACTGCTCATGATGGCTTGGGACAAGTGGAGCAGCAAGCATGGCGGGGATGAGGCCGAGCCCGAGAAAACGGTTTCCGAGTTACAGTCTGAAGAAGATGATCCGCTTGCTCAGTTTGAATATGAGGGTAACTGGTTTACGAAAATCGTTGACTGGATGTGCGAGAAGTCAGGCCTTTTCGTTGCGTTCTGGACCATCAACGCAGTGCTGTTCTATTTCTTTGAAGTGGTAATGCGTTACCTCTTCAACATGCCGACGATCTGGGTGCACGAAGCCAGCTTCCTGATTTTCGGTATGCAGTACATTCTTGCCGGCGCTTTCGCGCTGTTGCATGGCGCTCACGTGCGGGTGGATGTTGTCTACAACTTCCTGCCGGTTCGCGGGCGAGTGGGCATGGATATTTTCACTTCCATGTTTTTCTTTATTTTCGCGGCGGTTCTGGCCATCACCTCCTGGACCTTCTTCCAGGATTCTCTGATGATGCAGGAGACCACTGTCGAGACCTGGGGCATTCAGTACTACCCCGTGAAAGGTGTGATGTTTGTGGGCGCAATCCTGTTGCTGCTTGCCGGTTTTTCCAAACTGCTTAAAGACATCGTTCTGTTCATTCGTCTCGGTCAGGAGCGCACATCATGAGTTCTATTACTGCAGCGCCCAACAACGGCTTGGCCGGGAAGCTGGGCACTTGGTTAATGATCATCGCCACCGTTGTGCTGGCGTTTGTCATCTGTGTTGAGTTGATCAACATTCTGTTTTACGACCCGTGGAGTGACGAGAAATTTCTCTTCAAGCTCTCGGGTAGCCTTTCCGGCGTAGAAATCGGTCCGTTGACCTATCTGATGTTCGGCTCCCTTGCCGTCGCGCTGATGATGGGTTTGCCCTTGGCTTTCGTGACCGGTGGCCTGGGTGTCATGTTCATCTATCTGGTGGGTGACGCCATGATGCTGAATATCGTCCCCGGCCGGATCTTCCCGCTGATGGCCAACCCAGACATCGCGGCGATTCCCCTGTTCATCTTCATGGCATCCATGCTTGAGCGCGCGGGCCTGATCGAAGAGATGTTCAGCGTGGTATACAAGTGGATGGGTGGCATCAGTGGCGGTCTTGCCGCTGCAACAATTGTCGCGTCAACGATTCTGGCGGCGATGGTGGGTGTTATCGGCGCTGCCGTTGTCACCATGGGCATTATTGCCCTGCCGGCCATGCTGAAGCGGCATTACGATCACAAGATTGCCATCGGCTCCATCATGGCAGGCGGCACCCTGGGTATCCTCATTCCGCCTTCGATTCTCGCTATCCTGTACGCAGTAGTGGCGCAGCAGTCGGTGGGCGAGCTTTACCTGGGTTCGCTGCTGCCGGGCTTGCTGCTCTCAGGCCTGTACCTGACCTACGTGCTGGTTCGCAGCTGGATAAACCCGAAGCTTGGGCCGCCGATTCCGCCGGAAGACCGGATCAGTCTGAAAGAGAAGGTTAAGCTGCTCGGCAACCTGATCGCGCCTCTCGCGCTGGTTGGTCTGGTTCTTGGTTTGCTGTTCGGCGGTATTGCCACGCCGGTTGAAGCCGCAGGTATCGGCTCGTTCGGTGCCATCATCGTTGCGATGATGCACAAGAAATTCTCGATCGCGGGTCTGCGTGAAGCATCTGTGACCACCGCAAAAGCATCCGCCATGGTTCTCTGGATCATGTTCGGTGCCTCGGTGTTCGTGGGCTTCTACATCCTCCAGGGTGGTCAGCAGTTCGTAACGGACGCGATTCTTGGCACCGGTATGTCTGCCTACGGCATCCTGTTCCTGTTGATGGTGCTGCTGGTTGTACTGGGTATGTTCCTTGACTGGGTTGGTATCCTGTTGCTCGCGGTACCCATCTTTATTCCGATCGTGAAAGCGCTGGAGTTCCCCGGCCTGTTCGGCTTCCCGCCGGTTGCCGGTGACGACGTGGTGCTCTGGTTCGGTGTGTTGTACCTGGTGAACATGCAGATGTCTTTCCTGAGTCCGCCGTTTGGTTACGCACTGTTCTACATCCGTGGCGTTTGTCCCCCGGAAATCTCCATGGGTACCATCTTTAAGTCATCCCTGGTGTTCCTGGCGATTCAGGCGTTCGGGCTGTTCATGTGTGTTCTGATTCCCGGCATCGTGACCTGGCTGCCAGGGCTGGTTTACGGCTAATCAAATCAAGGAGTAATGCTTTATGTTGACGATCAAACGACTGGACCTTGCCGACGCGCGGATCCTGATCGAGGGCGCGGCCGAAAAAGCCCGCGAGATCGGTGTGCCCATGTGCATCGCTGTGGTGGACGAATCCGGCAATCTGGTGGCCTTCGAGCGTATGGACGGCGGCAAGATCACCAGTGTGACCATTGCCCAGGACAAGGCCTTTACCGCGGCTGCGGCCAAGAAGGCCACTCATGACTACAACAAGGTGAACGTGCCCGGCAGTCTGGCCTTCGGTATCCATACCGAAGTGGGCGGGCGTATCAGTTCTGTCGGCGGTGGCCTGCCGGTGATCGTCGACGGCGATGTGGTGGGTGGTATCGGCATCAGTTCCGGTACTCCCCAGCAGGATATGGACTGTGCCCAGGCCGGTCTCGACCACTTTGAAACAAAACGCGGTTGATGACTGTCACACAGACGTAATTCATACCCAGAGAATGCTATGACTACCAAGCCGAAAGCCAGCAAAGCCGAGCTGGCGGAGCAGTTCCGGGCGTTTATCGACCCGGACTACGTCATCACCGATGACGAGACCATGAAGCCCTACGAATGCGACGGCATGTCGATGTATTGCGAGATGCCGTTGCTGGTGGTGCTGCCGGAGACCGTAGAGCAGGTGCAGCGAGTGATGCGCATCTGTAACGAACACTCAGTGCCGGTCGTGGCCCGCGGTGCCGGAACCGGGCTCAGTGCAGGTGCCATGCCCAACAAGGAGGGCGTGGTGCTGTCGCTGGCCAAGTTCAATCGCATCGTGGAGATCGATCCGCTGGCACGAACGGCAAGGCTGCAGCCGGGGGTTCGAAACCTCGCAATCAGCGAGGAGGCGGCCCAGTATGGCTTGTACTATGGCCCGGATCCTTCTTCACAGATTGCCTGCACCATTGGCGGTAATGTGGCGGAGAACTCCGGCGGCGTGCATTGCCTCAAGTACGGTTTGACCGTGCACAATATCCTCAGTGTGGAAATGGTCACTGCCGAGGGTGATGTGGTGACTGTGGGCAGTGATGGTCTGGACAGCTGCGGCATGGACCTGCTGGCTTTGATGACCGGCTCGGAAGGTCTTCTGGGTGTAGTTACCGAAGTGAAGGTGAAGCTGCTGCCGAAGCCGGAAGTGGCTCAGGTTGTCATGGCCGGGTTTGATGACGTGCAGAAAGGCGGTGACGCCGTGGGTGGGATCATCGCCCACGGTATCATCCCCGGTGGTCTGGAAATGATGGATGGCCACGCTATTATCGCAGCGGACGACTTTGCCCAGGCCGGCTACCCGAGGGATGCCAAGGCGCTGTTGCTGTGTGAAGTGGATGGTACCGAGGAAGAGGTCCACGAGCATATTGCCGAAGCCGAGGAAGTGTTCCGCAAACTGGGTGCCACGTCGGTACGAACCTCGCAGAGTGAGGAAGAACGTGCCCTGTTGTGGAAAGGCCGCAAGTCGGCGTTCCCGGCGGTGGGCCGGATCTCTCCGGACTACTACTGCATGGACGGTACAATTCCCCGCCGCGAGATCGCCTACGTTCTCACGGAAATGGAGAAGATGTCCGAAGAGTTTGGTCTGCGTGTCGCCAACGTGTTCCACGCCGGTGATGGCAACCTGCATCCCCTGATCCTGTTTGATGCCAACGTACCTGGCGAATTTGAGCGCACCGAAGCCTTTGGCTCCCGCATTCTGGAAATGTGTGTGGAAGTGGGGGGCTGCATAACCGGCGAGCACGGTGTGGGCGTGGAGAAAATCCGCCAGATGGCGGTGCAATTCAACGACGAGGAGCTGCAACAGTTCCACGACGTGAAGGCTGCGTTTGACCCTGCCGGTATCCTGAACCCGGGCAAGGGTGTTCCCGCCTTGCGGTTCTGCCAGGAATACCGCTCACTCGAGCACAAACAACACACGCACGAGCATACGGAAGCCGCCCATGGCTGATATTTCCCAACAACTGAAGGAGCAGGTGCTCCAGGCCCGGGACAGCGGGCACAAACTCAACATTGTCGGCGGTGGCACCAAGGCCTTCATGGGCCGGGAAGCCGACGCCGATGCCGGAATCCTCAACGTGGGCGAGCATACCGGCATCGTGGATTACCACCCGGTAGAGCTGGTGCTAACGGTTCGCGCCGGCACGCCGCTGAGCGAGATCGAAGCCACTCTGGCCGAAGAAGGCCAGTGCCTGCACTTTGAGCCGCCGCATTTCGGCGAGGCCTCCACCATCGGCGGCACCCTGGCCTGTAACCTCTCTGGCCCGGGACGCCCCTGGGCGGGCTCGGTGAGGGACCAGGTGCTGGGTATCCGGCTGCTGAATGGCAAGGGCGAACACCTTCGCTTTGGTGGCCAGGTGATGAAAAACGTGGCGGGTTATGACGTATCCAGGCTCCAGGCCGGCGCCCTTGGCACTCTGGGCGTGATCACCGAAATCAGTATGAAAGTGATGCCGAAACCGGCGGCCTCTCTGACCCTGGTTCAGGACATGGGCATGGACGAGGTGATTCACTATATGAACAGCCGCGCCGCCGAGCCCAAGCCGATCACGGCCGCCTGCTGGGTAGACGGGAAGGTATACCTGCGCCTGGCCGGTGCCAAATCCGGAGTGGAAGCCACGGCTGAAAAATGGACCGGCGAGGTGGTGGAGCAGGGCGACCAGTTCTGGCGCCAGGTGCAGGACATGCACCATGAGTTTTTTGCCGGTAATGACGTGCCGCTCTGGCGTTTTTCGGTGGGCTCGACTGCCGAAACACCGAAGCTTGAAGGTAACTGGTTTATCGACTGGGCTGGTTCCCAGCGCTGGTTCCGGGGCGCCGGTGAACTGAAGGACCTGGAACCTGCCGCCCGTGCTGCCGGTGGCCAGGTGAGCCTGTTCCGTGGTGGCGACCGCAGCGGTGAGGTGATGCACCATCAGCCGGAGGCCCTGAAGGGCATTCAGCGCCGTATCAAGAACGCCTTCGATCCGGACAATATCTTCAATCCCGGACGTTTATACAGCTGGTTGTAATTATGCAGACGAATCTGGTTCAACAATTTGCCAACACCAAGGAAGGCCAGGAAGCCGAGTCCATCCTGCGGGCCTGTGTGCATTGTGGCTTCTGCACCGCTACCTGCCCGACCTATCAGGAGCTTAACGACGAGCGGGATGGCCCTCGGGGTCGGATCTACCTGATGAAAATGTTCCTGGAAGGAGCGGAAGTCACCGAGAGAACCCAGGAGCATCTGGATCGCTGCCTGACCTGTCGGAGCTGCGAGACTACATGCCCCTCTGGGGTTCAGTATGGCCGCCTGGTGGATATCAGCCGAGGCCTGATGGAAAAGGAGCTGCCCCGGAAACCGAAAGACAAATGGCTACGCTGGGCCCTGGCCCGGGTGATTCCGAATCGCCAGCTGTTCGGCGTGCTGCTGCGGATGGGGCAGATCTTCCGGCCGGTGTTGCCGGAGAAGCTTCGCACCAAGGTCCCTCCGAGAAAGCAGGCCAGCCCATGGCCGGCGGCCAGTCACAGCCGGATCGTTCTGGCACTGGCTGGCTGCGTGCAGCCTTCTGCGACGCCCAACACTAATGCGGCAGCAGCCCGGGTTCTGGATCGCCTTGGTATTACCATGGTGGAAGCGCCCGAGGCCGGCTGCTGTGGCGCCGTAAACTACCATCTATCCGAGCACGAGAAAGGCCTGGAAAGAATGCGCCAGAATATTGATGCCTGGTGGCCTGCTATTGAAGCAGGTGCAGAAGCCATCATCATGACGGCGTCCGGCTGCGGTGCCATGGTTCAGGACTACGGCCACCTGCTGAAAGACGACCCGGTCTATGCAGCCAAGGCGCAGAAGGTCAGTGAGCTGTGCACCGATCTTGGCGCCTTCCTGTTGAAGCAGGATCTGGAAAAGCTGAAGGTTCGCCAGGACCCAGGCAAGGTGGCGTTCCATTGCCCCTGCACCCTACAGCACGCCATGAAGCAGAATGGCGTGGTGGAACAGGTTCTGACCCGGGCCGGTGTCAACCTGGCTGCCACCAAAGACAAGCATCTCTGCTGCGGCTCTGCTGGCACCTATTCGATGACCCAGCCGGAGATGAGCCAGAAGCTGCTGGGCAACAAGCTGAAGGCTCTGACTGTCGACAATCCGGATCGCATCGTAACCGCCAACATCGGTTGCCAGATGCACCTGGAGACCAAGTCGCCGGTGCCAGTACAGCACTGGGTTGAGCTTCTGGATCAGTAGCTTGAATCCGGGGTCAAATGAGCTTTTCATCTGACCCCGTTTTCTTTTGCCCCCAGGTTCGCGGCTTTTTCCGCTATACTGCCCCACCAAATTACCGAACCACAGGGAGTGGAACCGTATGCCAAGGATGATGGCTGGTCTCGTTTTGTCTTTTTTTCTCACTTCAGCAGTCAGTGCCGAGGTCTACACCTGGATAGACAGTCGGGGTGTAGCGCACTTTTCCGATTACCCGCCTGGAGAAATTCCCCATAAGCAGCTTGACGTGCAGGCGCCTGTCACGGTGCCGATGTCCGAGAACCTCGGGCAAGGCAAACGCGTTTCAGGAATCCGCAAAGAGGTTGAAGGCCTGCTTGCCTCAGGTCGCCCGACGGGCTCCGGAGCAACGGCAAAAGAAAAGGCCGATGCCGAGCTGGAGAAAACCTGCGCAACCTACAGAAGCAAACTGGAGCGGATCCAGTCCAAACTGCGGGCGGGCTATAGCAACGACCGGGGGAACAGTCTCCGGCAGCAGCGCAGGACGCTCAGCCAGAAGCTGAGCCGCGAGTGCATCCTGCGCTGATTGAGTCTGATATCAGGCGCGTTTGAAGCTGGCCAGGGCAACCGCGGCGGTAACGAACAGCCCGCCAAACACCCGGTTCATTTGCCGCTGGCGGCGGGCGGTGGTCATGAATCGGAACAGTTGGCTGGCGAGTAGGGCATAGCCCAGCATCACCAGGCAATCCACCAGAATCAGGGTAACACCCATGGTGATCAGCTGCGGGCCATGGGGTGCACCTGCAACCAGAAACTGCGGGAACAGGGCCACGAGAAAGACCGTGGCCTTGGGGTTGGTCAGGTTCACGAACACTGCATTCCAGAAACGTTTGTGGCCGCTCACGGGCTGGCGGTCATCGTCCATGGACTCCATGACCGGTTCGCGCCATTTCGAGATGCCCAGCCAGATCAGGTAGACAACACCCAGCCACTTGATGACCGACAAAGCGATGTTCGAGGAGGCAATGATGGCCCCCAGCCCCGCACCCACCAGCAGAATCTGGATCCCGAAACCCAGCTGCAGCCCCATGATGGCTGGCAGCGAACGGCGGACACCGTAACGCATACCATTGCTCATGGTATTGATCGCCCCGGCGCCCGGGGAAACACTGATCAGTACGGCCGCAACAAGGAAGGTCAGCCAGGCTGCAAGTGACATGATTTACGCTCCTGAAAAAGCCAAGAGATACACCGTATAGGCCACGAAGGCAAGCAACAGGGCGCCGCCCTCAAAACGGTTGATGCGTCCGGCCCCACGAAAGCCATAGCACATTGCAAACAGAACCAGGGTGAGTGCACCCATGACCGGGAAGTCCCGGGCAAGCACCTCAGGTGCCACCGACATGGGCGCAATCAGCCCTGCAATGCCCACAACGGCCAGGGTGTTGAACAGGTTGGAACCCAGAATGTTGCCCAGTGCCAGGTCGTGTTCACCCTTGCGAGCAGCAATAATGGATGACGCCAACTCCGGAAGTGAGGTGCCAACGGCCACGATGGTGAGGCCAATAACCAGATCGCTGATGCCGAACATGGTGGCCAGGTCAACGGCGCCCCATACCAGAATGCGGGAGCTGACAATCAAGAGCAGTAGTCCGACCACGAGCCATAAAAGCGCTTTTCGCAACGGCATGGCGTGAACTTCTTCGGTCATCTCTTTCGCCAGGGCATCGTCCGGTTGCCGGAAGCTTTGGTAAATGCTCCACCCGATCAGTACCACGAAAACCAGCATGAGGCCGATTGCATCCATTCGGCTCAGGTTGCCGTCCCAAAGCTGCCAGCCGGCAAAGGCGGTTACCAGAATCAGGATGGGCAGTTCCTTGCGCATGACCTGGGAATGCACCGCGATTGGCGCCAGTAGCGCCGTGATGCCGAGAATCAGGGCTATGTTGGTGATATTCGAACCATAAGCATTGCCCAGCGCCAACCCAGGGTTGCCCTGGGACGCGGCCAGCGCAGAGACGGCCATCTCCGGCGCCGATGTGCCAAAGCCCACCACAACCATGCCAATCAGCAGTGGTGGCATCCCGAAGTGGCTGGCTGTGGTAGCCGAGCCTTCCACGAATTTGTCTGCACTCCACACCAGCAGAATCAGACCTGCAATGATCGCCCCAATGGCCATCAGCATTTCAGTCACTCCTTGTAATCAATTGCCTTCTCGGCAGCGCAAGAATCGATGGTGCCACAGGTTCCTGCAATAGGTATAAATGCCCTGCCTTCCATCACTTGATCTCAAGGTAATTGATTTCAGTCAACCCCCGGGCGTGCCCAGGAATGTTACGTTGGTCAAACATTGATCAGAAAAGGAGGGGGAAACATGGCACAAGGAACTGAGAACATCGTAGTCGCATGCGACGGTTCAGAGCATTCGTCACACGCCGCCAAAATGGCAGCGGAGCTTGCCAAAGCGACCAGCCAGCCACTCAAACTGCTTGCCGTCTTCCCCGGCACCAAGGTCGAAAGAATGATCGTAAGTGGTATTCCACAGAGCGACATAGACGAAGAAGCCAGCGAATACGGACGCAAGGCATTTGATGCCGCGAAGCAGGCGGTAAGCGGGATTGTTGAGCCGGCTGAGGAGGTTCTGCTCAAAGGGGACCCAGCTAAGGAAATCGTCGAGTATCTCGATGAAAATCCCGGTTCCCACATGTTCCTCGGTCGGCGCGGCGACTCAATGCTGAGAAGTCTCACTCTTGGTAGTGTCAGTGAAAAAGTCGTGAGGCATGCTCATAGACCAGTGACAGTTGTTAGTGAATAAACGGCAAAGCTCGGTAAACACTCCAAAGCCCGCATCATGCGGGCTTTTTCGTTCCTGATCCCCGCGCCCTCCACGATTCGCCACAATTCATGCGAAAAACAACCGAGATAGGGCGCAGCCAGGTCTTTATGCTGACCGAGTGAATTCAACGAAACGAGGTGGCTATGAAGACGACAGAGCTGATTGAGAAATGGCTCGATAAATGTGACCTGGCGAGACTGGCCCAGGAGCGTTACGAAGAGGATCCGAGCCCCACCAATTACACGGAACTGAAAAGAGCCATGAGTGAGCGACGGCTGATGGAAGAGCGCATTGATCCCGGGGCGAGTCATGCCCAAAGAGTCGCGTGAGTCATCTTTCTCAGGCTTCAAAAACGACAAAACCCGCACGAGGCGGGTTTTGTCTGAATTCTTAATGGTGCCCGGAGGCGGAATCGAACCACCGACACGGGGATTTTCAATCCCCTGCTCTACCAACTGAGCTATCCGGGCATGTTGCGCTACTGCTGTGCAACGGGGCGCTATTAAACCGGTTTCGATGTATTGAGTCAAGGCTGAGCCGGAAAAATTTCCGAATCTTTTCAGGCATGCTCAGGCTTTGATCAATCCGGGGTTATTGTTCCGGTGGAACGTAGCCCTCGGCCTTGTCGAACGGTTCGTTATTGAAGAAATGTTCCATCTGCGCCTGCAGGTACTTGCGGGTGTTCGGGTCCATCAGGCTCAGATGTTTCTCATTGATCAGCATGGTCTGCTGGGCCTGCCATTCTTCCCAGGCCTGCTTGGAAATATTCTCGAAGATATCCTGGCCCTTGGCGCCGGGCATGGGCGGGAAGTCCAGGCCTTCCAGTTCTTTCTGGTATTTGCGGCAGAAAACGGTACGGCTCATGGTGGCTCCTGTTGGCAAATGTTGCTGGCGGTGATGATAACAGATCGTTGCGGGTGAGGGCGCTGGGCGGTCAGATCAAAGCAAGGCAGCTTGCTCCGGTTCGGTAAGTAGCGACCGGATCGGAGCAGGCAGACCGAGATTGAGGGCTTCATGGCGGTGCAGCCATTTCAGATGATCGCTGTCTGCAATGGTGTTGGCTAGGCCAGTGACGTTCAGGCGGGCCGGCTGAATGTGCAGGTGGTAATGGGAGAAGGTATGGCGAAAGCCGCTGATCAGCTCCGGTTCTCCGCAATCCAGCCCCAGGCTCTGCTCGCAGGCTTCCTGAAGTTCGTCAGCCCCGTAGGCCGGGTCCAGTTCCGGCAGGCTCCAGAGGCCGCCCCAGATGCCGCTGGGCGGGCGGCGCTCCAGCAGGATGCGCCCCTCGGCGTCCTCGATGATAACCATCCAGGTGGTCTTCTCCGGCTTGGCCTTTTTCGGTTTGGAGCCGGGATAGAGTGAGGTTTTATTCTGAGCGTAGGCTGTGCAGCCTTCTTGCAGCGGGCAGCTCTCGCATGCTGGACGGCTCCGGGTACAAACCATTGCGCCCAGATCCATGATGCCCTGGGTGTAGTCACGCACCCGCTGTTCGGGAGTATGCTCTTCCGCCCGTTGCCAGAGTTGATTGAGGACGGCGGTCTGTCCTGGCCAACCGGGGATCGCATGGTAGCGCGCCAGCACCCGTTTGACATTGCCATCCAGGATGGCGGCGCGAATGCCGAAAGCCTGGGCCAGGATGGCGGCGGCTGTGGAGCGGCCGATGCCGGTCAGGGATTCGAGCTCTTCCTGGGTTTGTGGAAACTCACCAGCAAAGTCCTGAACAACAGTCTGCGCGGCTTTTTGCAGGTTACGGGCCCGGGCGTAGTATCCCAGGCCGGACCAGTGGCTGAGCACATCATCCACGGGGGCTTCGGCCAGGGCATGGACGTCCGGGAAGCGTTTCATAAACGCCTCGAAGTAGGGGATAACGGTGGTTACCTGGGTTTGCTGCAACATGATTTCCGAGACCCACACCCGGTAGGCGTTCCGGTTGTGATGCCACGGCAGGTCATGCCGGCCGTGGCTGTCGTACCATCGCAGCAGCTTGTCGGCGAAACGGTCGTGCATCAGTTGAACAGACCTTTCAGTTTGTCGCCGAGTTGCTCCTGAACCTTTTCTTTCACCTTTTCCTCCGCCTTGGCTTTTGCCTTGTCGACTTCCTCTCGGGCTTTTGCCTTGGCAGCGTTTTCCGCAATGGTTTTCAGAGTGTCCCGGAAGCGGGATCCGTCGAAAGAACACAGGCCGGCCGGGTCCTCGGCGAAGTTGCCCCGGCACTCTACAGGAATAACCGCGTTTTCCACGTATTCGGTGACACGGCAGGCCTCGTCCCTGTGGATCTCACCGACGATTCTCAGGCCCACTTCGTAATCCAGCTGGCTCTGGGCCATATCCACGGTACCGTTGCCCTCAAGGCGCATGCCGGCCAGTGCGGCGACCAGATCGGTGTTATTCAGAGTGTTGCCGTTGATGTCCAGGGTGCCACGCATGTCGTTGAACGGCGTGCTGGTGCCCCAGTCTGTGGTTGTCAGATCTTCCTGGTTGACCAGTGCGATGCCCTGGCAGGCCATGCGGGTCAGGTTCATGCGACGGAACTCGCCCTCTGCCAGGTTGAAGCTGATTTGGCCGTCAGCATTGCTGCGCAGTGACGAGATTCGGTTACCGGTGGTGGTGGCGTTCACTTTGAGGTTCGCACCGCCGCCGAGTATGTCTACCTCCGCAAGATCGGTGAGCAGGGGCAGGGTCTGAACGTTGGTAACGTCTGAAGCCACGGTCCATTTCGGGTTGTCGCTGCGGGCGTCGATGGTCACATTGGCGCCAAAGCTGCCTTTGTAAAGTTTGCCGCTGAACTCATCAATCTTGAGCAGGCCGTTTTTCGCGGTAGTGCTCGCCTTGATTTCGTTGATGGTCAGGTTGCTGACGATCAGCTGTCCGAGACCCAGATCAATATCCAGCAACAGGCTGCGAAGGGTCTCCAGGGGCAGCAGGTCGCCCTCCGGTCCAGTTGCCGCGGTTTCCTGGTTAGTAGGTGCTTCCTCGGCTTCCCCCTCTGCCTTGGGTGGCAGGTAGCGGTCGGCATTCAACTGGTCACCCTGAAGGTTGAAGACGATGCCCGAATCGGCCAGGTTGTAACTGCCAGAGCCATTGAACGTGGTGTCATCCAGTTTGATGGTCAGATTGGTGAGTTCCACCTTGCCCGCCGGACCGCCAATTCCGGTGGAGAATGCGATGGCTTCAAGCACGTCCGCATCGCTGGTTTCCACTGCAGGCTGGCCGAGGTTGTTCAGAAGGTCCTTCAGCGAGAACTCAGCGATGGAGATCTTGCCGCTCAGGGTTGGCTTGTTGCCGAATCCTGAGACATCCAGATCGGTAGACAGGTTCAGGTTGGCCAGGCTGGCGGTAAAGCCGCTCAGGGTGGCGGTTTCGTTTTCCAGATTCGCCCGGGCAGAGCCGCCAAGTTCAGCAGTGACCTCTTTGCCGCCGAACGGCTCGCCGGTCATGTCAAACACAGCATTCAGGCTGGATACGGCGAATTCGTTGAGAGCTTCGTTGGCAGCGAGGCGGGCGCTTATGCTGCCATCCACTTCAAACGTGGGCTGGGTAGTGGCAACCCGGAATCCGATTTCCAGCGGGAACTCGGAACCCAGGGTGATATTGCTGGCGTTAACGGTGAAGTTCTCGAGAGTGACCGATTGGCCGGTGCTCTTGTCAATGTAGTGCACCTGGGCATTACTGATCTGAACGTTCTCAACGTTGAAGTTCAAGGGCTCGCCGCCGGCTCCTTCACCTTCCTGAGCCTGCTCATCCTGGGTGCCGGCTGATTCTTCCGTTGCCGCTCCGGCTGACTCCTCGGGCATGATTCTGGTCCAGTTGCCGTTGCCCTGTTCGTCCACTTCCAGCCGGGCGTCCAACCCGTCCAGCACGAAGGTGTTTACCCGTGGCGACATGGCAATAAGCGACCAGAAATCGATCTGGGCAACCAACTGCTCCAGGGCCACAAAGCGATCACCCTCCAGTGTGGCTTCTACGGAATTCAGCTCCAGACCGAGTGGAATAAAAGACCAGCCAATGTCGCCCTCAAGGATGAGGTCCAGGTTCGTTGCATCTTCAACGGCTTGTTCAATCTGAGGCTTATAGTCGTTGGGGTTGATCACGGCCATGGCGATGGCAACGGCAGCCACAGCAAGAACGATGAGTGCAACGATACCAATCAGCACATAACGGACGGCTTTCATGATTCAGGCTTCCTTCCTAATGTTGGGAGCTTGCAGTATTCGCGGCGAATACCGACGCCAATGACCCAAAGGATAACGCAGGGTTAACAAATTAACAGCGCAGGAGTATGACAATGCGGTAGTGTTGGGCCAAAATACACGTCCTTGATTTACCGACTACATTGATACCTATAAACACAAGAAGGAGTTGGCCGTGGCTATTACCGTCTCTATTGAGCTGAACCGGGAGCTTGAGATTCCCGGAGGCTATGATGAAGTGTTTGATCTGCTGGCCGATGTGCCACGTTCAGCCAGTCACTTTCCCAAGGTTCACAAACTGACCGACCTCGGCGACAACACCTACCGCTGGGAAATGGAAAAAGTTGGTGTCGACAAGCACGCCATCCAGTCCGTTTACGCCTGCAAATACCATTCGGACAAAGACGCCGGAAGGATTACCTGGGAGCCGGTAAAAGGCGAAGGCAACGGCGTTGTAAGCGGTTCCTGGACCATTAAACCCAAGGGCGACAATGCCACGGCCGTGAAATTCCAGACCAGTGCAGAGCTGACGGTGCCCCTGCCAAGCCTGCTCAAACTGGCAATCAGCCCGGTTATCAAACACGAGTTCAACAGTCTTGTGGACACCTACATGAACAACCTCAAAAAGGCTTTCTGACAAGACCCGGTCTGCTGAATAACCGCGTTTCGCTATTGCAGCGATTAAACCGGTTGTGGGACTCCGGCGGACATAAAAGGTATAATCGTCGGATAGAATTTTTCCGGCGTTATGCCGCTCAATTGTCACGGAGTCCCCATGGCCGAACGCAAGGCTCGGGTAGAAAGAAATACCCTTGAAACCCAGATCACCGTTGAGATTGATCTCGACGGTACCGGTAAATCCAGTTTCGACACCGGCGTGCCCTTTCTGGAGCACATGATGGACCAGATTGCCCGTCATGGCCTGGTTGATCTGAATATCGTTTCCAGGGGCGATCTGCACATCGATGACCACCACACCGTTGAAGACATCGGTATCACCCTTGGCCAGGCCTTCAAGCAGGCCGTTGGCGACAAAAAGGGTATCCGCCGTTATGGCCACGCCTATGTGCCGTTGGACGAGGCTCTTTCCCGTGTGGTTATCGATCTTTCCGGTCGGCCGGGCCTGATGATGGATGTGCCCTATACCCGTGGCGCCGTGGGCGGTTTTGACGTTGACCTGTTCGAGGAATTCTTCCACGGCTTTGTGAACCACTCCATGGTGACCCTGCACATCGACAATCTGAAGGGCAAAAACACCCACCACCAGATTGAAACCGTGTTCAAGGCCTTCGGTCGTGCCCTGCGTATGGCGATTGAAATGGACGAGCGCATGGCTGGCATTACGCCGTCCACCAAAGGCTCGTTGTAAAAGGCTCGTCACCAGACGGCTCGCTTTAACCGGTCAGTTGTGGCCGGTCAATCAAGGACACCGCAACAATCATGAAAACCGTTGCCATAATCGACTACGGCATGGGTAACCTTCACTCTGCCAAAAAAGCGGTAGAGCACGTTGCCCCGGATACCACCGTACTGGTCACCGACAACGCCCAGAAAATCCGTGAAGCCGACCGTGTCATCCTCCCAGGCGTCGGTGCCATTCGCGACTGCATGGCGGAAATGCATCGCCTTGGGGTGGTGGATCTGGTTCGTGAAGTCTCTCAAGATCGCCCGTTTCTCGGCATCTGTGTTGGCATGCAGGCCCTGATGTCCCGCAGTGAAGAGAACGGCGGCGTTGACTGCATCGGCCTGTTCCCTTCGGAAGTGCGTTATTTCGGTGACCACCTCACGGAAAACGGCGAGCGTCTGAAAGTGCCCCACATGGGCTGGAACCAGGTGCAGCAGACCATGGATCATCCCCTTTGGCAAAACATTCCCGAGGGTGACCGTTTCTACTTCGTGCACAGCTTCTACGCAGAAGCCGAGGGCAACGCTGATATGGCAGGCCGCACCCACTATGGGGTGGATCTTGCGGCAGCCGTCGCGCGAGACAATATTTTTGCAGTGCAATTCCATCCGGAGAAAAGTGCCCGAGCGGGACTGCAGCTGCTTGAGAATTTTACAAACTGGACTGGAAAATGCTGATAATTCCCGCGATCGATCTTAAAGACGGCAAATGCGTGCGCCTTCGCCAGGGCCGCATGGACGACTCCACGGTGTTTGGTGACGACCCTGTCGATATGGCCACCCGCTGGTTGGAAGCCGGTGCCCGCCGCCTACACCTGGTTGACCTTAACGGCGCCTTCGCCGGCGAGCCGGTCAACGGTGAAATCGTCCAGGCCATTGCCCGCAAATATCCGGATCTGCCGATACAGATCGGTGGCGGCATCCGCTCGGCTGAAACCATCGAGGCCTATCTGAAGGCAGGCGTGCAGTGGGTCATCATCGGAACCAAGGCCGTTAAAGAGCCGGAATTTGTCACCGAGATGTGCAAGAAATTCCCCGGCCACATCATCGTGGGCCTGGACGCCAAAGACGGCCGTGTGGCCACCGATGGCTGGGCGGAAGTTTCGGAAGTGATGGCCACCGATCTGGCCAAGCGTTTTGCCAACGACGGCGTGGACGCCATCGTGTATACCGACATCAGCCGCGATGGCATGATGCAGGGCGTCAATGTTGAGGCCACTGCTGCGCTGGCGGAAGAGGGCGGAATACCTGTGATTGCCTCTGGCGGTGTCACCAACATGGACGACCTCAAGCGCCTGGCGACCGTGGCCGACAAAGGTATCCTGGGTGCCATCACGGGGCGTGCCATTTATGAAGGCACGCTGGACGTGGCTGAAGCCCAGGCCTTCTGCGACGGCCTGAAGGGGTAAGGACGGCTTATGGCTCTGGCAAAACGCATCATTCCCTGCCTCGATGTCGACAAAGGCCGCGTGGTGAAAGGCGTCAACTTCGTTGATATCCGTGATGCCGGCGACCCGGTGGAGGTAGCCCGTCGCTACAACGAGCAGGGCGCCGACGAGATCACCTTCCTCGACATCACGGCCAGTCATGAAAGCCGTGACACCACCTACGAGACTGTCGAGCGAATGGCAGCGGAAGTCTTCATTCCGCTGACGGTGGGCGGCGGTGTGCGCACGGTGGATGACATCCGTAAGCTGCTGAATGCCGGTGCAGACAAGGTGTCGATCAACACTGCCGCTGTGTTCAACCCCGAGTTTGTGCGGGAAGCGGCCGAGCGCTTTGGTAGCCAGTGCATTGTGGTGGCCATTGATGCCAAGCGCGTCAGTGAGGAGGGTGAGGAACCCCGCTGGGAGATCTTTACCCACGGTGGTCGCAAGCCCACGGGGCTGGATGCCGTTGAATGGGCGCGCAAGATGGTAGATATGGGCGCTGGTGAGTTACTGCTTACCAGCATGGACCGGGACGGCACCAAGATCGGCTTTGATCTGGGCCTGACCAAGGCCATCAGCGATGCGGTAATTGTGCCGGTGATTGCCTCAGGCGGTGTCGGAGAGCTCCAGCACCTTGCTGATGGCGTTACCCAGGGTGGGGCCGATGCGGTACTGGCGGCATCTATCTTCCACTTTGGGCAGCACACCATTCCGGAAGCAAAGGCCTTTATGAAGGCCCAGGGTATAGAAGTCCGCGATTAATCCTTCTTTGCGAAAGCAGGTCGAATGGCCTGCTTTTCTCCCTCCGCAAACATCTCACGATTACCGTTGCGCATGGCCCAAAGTCCGCTGACTGTGGCTATGGCGATACCCTGCTCATCCAGTTTTGGCAGGTGCTTCTCCAGATAATCCACAGTGACCTTGTGAGGATGGCCAATGCCGATGGCACTGCCGTTTTCCCGGGCGCGCTTGATCAGCAGTTTGAACTGGCGGTCTACAAACTCTTCTGTTTGCTCATGGTCGAGAAACACGTCCCGGGTCATGGTTGGAATCCGGTAGGCGGCGGCGACATCGCCGGCTACAGATGAGGCGATGGTGCGGCTATCGATAAAGTACACCGGGTAGCGGAACAACTCCTTCATCACCCAGTCCATGGGCTGCAGCTGCTGGGTCAGCAGGCTGCCCATGTGGTTGTTGACACCCTGCACATGGGGAATCGACTGCAACGCACGGCGAAGCGTGGTTACCATGCTTTGTTCATCCATATCCGGGGTCAGGCCGCCCGGGCCGAGGCCGTAATTGCGGGTGTTGGCCATGGGCGCGTGCAGCATGATTTCCTTGTGCTGCTTGTGGGCGAGCCGGGCAAGGCTGTCGGTGTGGCGCCGGTAGGGCAGGAAGGCCAGCGTAAGCGGCTGATCCAGGTTTGCCAGTCGCTTACCTTCAGCAAGGCTGTGGCCCATGTCATCGATGATGATGGCAATGGTCGGGGGTAGGGCCGTTCGTGTCGGCTCTGCCGACACCGCGCCGGCCGTAATGCAGAATGCCAATGCCAGCAGGGTACGCGCTACTGTCACTGATCGCTTCCTTCTGCCTTGTCCTTCTTGTTAGGGTTCAGAATCCGGATGCCTTTAAGAAGGTTCAGTGCCGAACGCAGCTGGTAATCCCGGTCTGCGAGGGAGCCTGAATCGGCGTTTGCTTCGCTTTCGCCGTCCTTCTCCTGGCCTTCGTTCTGGCCTTCAAGGTGACCGCTCAGGTCTGCTTCGGTAAAGAAGGGTTTGCTGTCGAGTTCCTTCAGCTCCGCCGGGCGTACTACGATGTCCGGCTTGATTCCCGTCGCCTGGATGGAACGGCCATCGGGCGTGTAATAGCGGGCGGTGGTCATCTTGATGGCATGGGTCTCATCCAGTGGAATCACCGTCTGGACACTGCCTTTGCCGAAGGATTGGGTGCCCATCACCACGGCCCGTTCATGGTCCTGGAGTGCACCGGCCAGGATTTCCGATGCCGAGGCAGAGCCACCGTTGATCAGCACCACAATGGGCGTGCCTGCCATGATGTCGCCTGCCCTTGCGCTGAAACGCAGGCGCGAGCTCTGGATACGGCCTTCGGTGTAGACGATAAGCCCTTCATCGAGCAAGGCATCCGCAGACTCTACAGCCGCCTGCAACACGCCACCCGGATTGTTGCGCAAGTCTATGATAAGCCCGTCAAGATCACGGCCCAGCTCGTCTTCAAGGCCGTTGAGGGCATCCCTGAACTGTGAACCGGTATCCGCCTGGAACTGGGTAATGCGAACATAGCCATAGCCATTCTCCAGCATGCGGGATTTCACGCTGGTGACCTTGATGATGTCGCGCTCCACTTCGATTTCAATGGGGCCTGTCTCGCCTTCCCTCATGATCGTCAGTGTCAGCACAGAGCCGGGTTTGCCCCTCATCAGTTTGACGGCTTCTTCCAGGCTCATGCCTTTGACCGGCTTTTCATCAAGCTTGATGATCAGGTCCCCGGCCTGGACGCCCGCTTTCTGGGCCGGCGTGTCGTCGATGGGCGCAATCACTTTTACGAAGCCGTTCTCCATGCCCACTTCAATGCCCAGCCCGCCGAATTCGCCGGAGGTGCTTTCTTCCAGTTCCTCGTAGTCCTTCGGTGCCAGGTAGGTGGAGTGTGGGTCAAGGTCCGACAGCATGCCTTTGATGGCGCTTTCGAGGAGTTTGCGATCGCTTACTTCCTCGACATAGGCGTCTTTGATGCGGCTGAATACCTCGGTGAACTTCCGAAGATCTTCCAACGGCAGCTGTTTCTCGGGATCCGGCAGGCTGATTTCCACCCGTTCGCCATTCTGGATGCCTTCGAGAAGCTGTTCGGTGGTGGTGTCTTCATCCTGGGCCCAGACCAGTCCGGAGGCGGTTGCGAAACAGGTAGCGAGCGCAATGCTGCGTAATGGAAAGGCGTTAAGTGTACTTCTGACCCGTTTCATTCACATATCCTGTTTTTATTCCGATAGTTGGACTGGATTCCCTGACTCCGGACAGTATGGCGTTACCCGCGGCGTTTGTCAGCCCTCGACGAGTGCCTCAGTTCGCCAGCCACCGGCCCGGATTGTCGGGTTTGCCATTGTGGCGAACCTCAAAATACAGGGCCGGGGAATCGGTGCCACCGGTACGGCCTGCCTGGGCGATCGGCTCACCTGCAACCACCCAGTCCCCGGGACTGGTGAACAGGCTACTGCTGTGGCCGTACAGTGTCATGTAGCCGTCGCCGTGATCAATGATGGTAATCAGGCCAAAACCCCGAAGCCAGTTGGCGAACACCACCCGACCGTAGTGTATTGCACGAATTTCCGCTTCATCCCCGGTGCCGATAAGCAGGCCGTTGCGTCGGAGTTTGCCATCGGCATAGCGTTCACCGTAGCGGCTCAATACCTTACCCTCTACTGGCCATGGCAGCTTGTTGCGCAGTGAAGCGAAGGGCTGGGATTCATTGGGTGAGGGGATGTTGTTGATTGCCTGCTGGACTTCTTCAAGCAGGTTTTCCAGCCGTTTGCGATCTGATTCCAGCTCTTCCCGTTCGCTCAGGCGGTTCTGGATGTCGGCTTTGAGTGCTGCCAGGGTCTGCTGGCGTTTCTGTCTGGATTCGGTCAGTTCCTGCTGGCGTTTGGCGACGTTTTCCTCGGTTCTGGCCAGTTCGACCCGTGTCGATTGCACGGCAGCCTGAGTGTTTCTGAGTTCTTGCAGGCTTTGCCTGAACGCTTCCAGGCGGTTGACGGTGTCCTTGCTGAGGTATTCGTAATAGGTCATGGTCCGGGCGATCTTGTCCGGATCTATCTCATTGAGCAGGACTTTTACCGCTGGCGCGTCCCCTTCCATCCAGGCTGCGCGGATCTGCTTCTTGAGGCTCTCCCGCTGGCGGTCGAGGGTTTGTGTGAGCTCCTGCGCCTCATTCTCCAGTTCCCTGAGTCTTTGCTGCTGCTGATCTGCCTGCTGGCGCAGGGATCGCCGCTCGCGGGTCAGGCGGCTGATGTTCTTTTCGGTCGCGGCAAGCTGCCGCTCCAGGGAGGAGCGGTCTTCTTCGGCGTCCTCCAGCCAATCGTCGATGTCCTCAATGCGTTCCTTGAGTTCCTCGATCTGGGCCGGGGTAACATCCTGTTGGGCGAGTGCCGGCGCTGCACCCAGAAAAAGGGTGAGCGCCAGAGTTGCGGTCAGTCGCAAAGGTTGGTTCCGTTCCTGGATCAGCCGATCTCAACCAGGCTGTGCCCGGTCATCTCCTCTGGTTGCTCCAGCCCCATCAGGGTGAGCAGCGAAGGTGCCACATCGCTCAGGCTTCCGTCGTTCTTCAGCTCAACCTTGCGATGGCCGGTGTATACCAGTGGCACTGGCCCGATTGTATGGGCGGTGTGGACCTGACCGGAGTTGGGGTCGGTCATCTGCTCGCAGTTGCCGTGGTCGGCGGTAATCAGTGCTTCGCCGCCAACTTCATCCAGAGCTTCGACAACACGCTTCACGCACTCGTCCAGGCATTCGGCTGCCTTGATCGCCGCATCCAGCTTGCCGGTGTGGCCAACCATGTCGCCATTGGCGTAGTTGCAGACCACCAGATCGTATTTGCCGCTTTTGATGGCCTCTACCAGCTTGTCCGTAACTTCCGGCGCGCTCATTTCCGGCTGCAGGTCGTAGGTGGCTACTTTGGGGGACGGCACCAGGATCCGGTCCTCACCTTCGAACGGCGTTTCCAGGCCACCATTGAAGAAGAAGGTTACGTGGGCGTATTTTTCGGTTTCGGCAATTCGCAGCTGGGTCTTTCCCTGCTTCGCCATATACTCGCCAAGGCCATTGGTAAGCTGCTCCGGCGGGTAGGCGCAGGACGTTTTGATGTCGGCCGCGTACTCGGTCAACATGACAAAATCGGCCAGTTCCGGGTGCTTCTTGCGTTCGAAACCGTCAAAGTCCTTTTCCACGAAGGTGCGCGTCATCTCCCGGGCGCGGTCGGCGCGGAAGTTCATGAACAGTACCGTGTCGCCATCGTTGATGGTGCCTTCCGGCTCGCCCGCGGCGTGGATGCGCGTGGGTGCCACGAACTCGTCGTTCTCCCCGCGCTCGTAGGCCTGTTCCAGCCCGGAAACCGGATCGGCTGCGATGAACTCTGCAGTGCCCTGGGTCATCAGGTTATAGGCGGCTTCCACCCGGTCCCAGCGGTTATCGCGGTCCATGGCATAGTAACGACCGACAATCGACGCAACCCGGCCAACACCCAGGCTCTTGAGTTTCGCGGCCGCTTTCTCCAGTGACGGTTTGGCGCTGCGAGGTGGCATATCGCGGCCATCGAGGAAGGCATGGATGTAGACTTCCTTCGCGCCGCGTGCAGCAGCCAGCTCCGCGGCCGCAATAATGTGGTCCTCGTGGCTGTGCACACCACCGGGAGACATCAGCCCCATGAGATGGACGGCGCGGCCGCTCTGAACGGCCTTGTCGATGGCGGAGCAGAGAACCTCATTCTTCTGGAAAGTGCCTTCCTCCAGGTCCTTGTCGATACGAGTCAGGCTTTGATAGACCACGCGCCCTGCGCCCAGGTTCATATGGCCAACTTCCGAGTTACCCATTTGCCCCTGCGGCAGCCCGACAAACATCCCTGACGTGTTGATGAGGGTTTTGGGCTGGCTCTGCCAGAGTTGATCCCAGAACGGGGTGCTGGCGTTGCTGATGGCATTGTCTTCAGCCGGGTCACGGTGGCCCCAGCCGTCCAGGATAATCAGTGCAGTCGGCTTGCGCATTGCAGTCATCATTCAGTCCGGAAGTGAAATGTTAGTAAATTTACTAAAACGAAAATCGAGTCTATCTATTTTCGCATTTACTGGCCAGTTTCGTCACCTTCTGTCCGGGGAGCAGGCTGTGTATAATCGCGCCAAACTCATCATCAGGGTAAATTCATGGACCGGTTGTTTGAATTTGTCGTTAACCACTACATTCTTGTGTCGCTGTTCGTGGCATTTCTGGTCGCCATTCTTATTCTGGAGTCCCGTCGTGGCGGTGCCAAGATCTCGGCCCAGGGCGCGGTCAATCTGATCAACAAGGATGAAGCCGTTGTAGTGGACATCCGGGACCGCAAGGAGTTTGGTGAGGGGCGTATTACCGGCTCGATCAACATTCCCCTGAACAGTCTCAAGAGTCGCGTTGGCGAGCTGAGCAAGTTCAAGGACAAGCAAATTATCGTTGCTGACAAGATGGGCCAGCATTCCGCCATGGCGGTCAAGCAGCTGAACGCGGAAGGCTTCAGCAATGTGGTCCGCCTGAATGGTGGTGTGGCGGACTGGAAGGCAAGCAACCTTCCGCTCGTGAAGAAATAGGTTGGCCCTTGATCTGAAGATCATTCTGCCGCACTGTTTCACATTAGCCGGCCCGGCCGGAACGTAAAATGTCCCGGCAGCAAGCCCTAGAGCATCCCATAACAACGGGCCCCGAGCCCACGATTGAGAACGAAAGGACTGAAAATGGCTGAGAATCAGCAAGCCGCAGCAGGCAGTGACAACCAGAACCAACCCCAGTTTGCCCTTCAGCGCATCTATGTGAAGGACCTGTCTTTTGAGTCGCCCAACTCTCCAACTGTGTTTCAGGAGCAGTGGAAGCCGCAGGTTAACCTGGATCTGAATACCTCCCACAACAAAGTCAGCGACAACCAGTACGAGGTTGTGCTTTCCCTGACCGTTACCGCGAAAGTGGGTGAGAAGGTGGCTTACATCGTCGAGATCCAGCAGGGCGGTGTGTTCCTGGTTCAGGGCATCGAAGGCCAGCAGCTGGGCCAGATGCTGGGCGCCTACTGCCCGACTATCCTGTTCCCCTACGCTCGCGAAGCGATCGACGGCATTGTGAACAAGGGCAGCTTCCCGGCCCTGATGTTGGCGCCGGTGAATTTCGATGCCATCTATGCCCAGGCGCTCAAGCGCAAGCAGGAAGAAGCTGCGGGCGAGGCAAACGAAGAGCAGCAGACTCACTGATCTGCGGCAGATGAAGCAGAAATAGAAAAACCGGCTCCGGCCGGTTTTTTTGTGCCCATACAAAAATTCCAGCCCAGGCATTGATATAAATCTAAAATCAAACGATAATCGTTCGCATTAAATTGTGAGTCGTTTGGTTGATCTATGCATTTTCGAAAATCATATCTCTCTCTGTCCTGCCTTTCCCTGGTTGCCATGGTCTCTACGGCAACGCTTGCCGACAACCGGTCGGCCGGTTACCTGAATGAGCTTGTTGTTACCGGAACCCGCACGGAGCGTCAGTTGCTGGATACTCCGGTTCGAACCGAGGTGGTTACTGCAGAAGAGATTGAGAAAACCCACGCTCGCAATCTGAAAGAGGCTCTGGAGAACGTTCCGGGTTTGCAGCTTCGGGAAATCCACGGCAAGCCCGGTTATGAGGTCTGGCTCCAGGGCGTTGAATCCGATCGGGTGCTGGTTCTGATTGACGGTTTGCCGATGACGGCCACAACCGGGTCGACTGTCGATGTCAGCCAGTTGTCCGTGCTCGATATCGAGCGGGTGGAAGTGGTCAAGGGCGCCGTCTCTGCCCAGTATGGCAGTTCTGGTATCGGTGGCGTGGTGAATGTTATCACTCGGCCGCCAGCGCCGGGGCTCTCCGGTCAGTTCACCACCGATGCAGGCACCTATGGTGACCAGAATCCCTCGGGCGATGAAGCCGACCCCGCCCGATATTCGGCCCGAGCCACGGTCCAGGGGGGGAGCGAAGAATTCGCCCTGCGGTTGTCCGCGTCACACCAACATTCCGATGGCATCGACCCGGAGCCGGATACCTGGGCAAGGCCCGGCGATGAATACGATCGTACCGATCTCAGTTTCCGCACCGACTGGTCTCCGAACGAAGATCATCGCCTCAGCGCCGCAGTGGCACGATTCGAGGAGGAGTCCGGATCCCGTTTCACCGAACAGAACCCGCCTTTTGTTATCAATCAGGGTAAGGATGAAACGGTTACCCGTACGCGCTATACCCTCTCCGGAGATCATGGCCGCAACTCTGATCTGAGAGCGGGCTGGTCCGCCGTCCAGGAGATCCTCAACGACGATACCTTGAAGTACACCGGCAGCGGAGTCTTTGATGACCGTCGTGCCGAATCTACGTTATCCCGTTTTTCGGCCCATCTGGGCAAGCCAGTGGGGCTCAGTCATCACCTGCAGGGTGGCGTCGATTTCAACCGTGAAACGCTCGATCAGACCAAGGACGGTGCTTCCGAGCTCGGTGCAGAACCTCGCCGACAGCGTGAAAGCCAGGAAGCCTGGGTGCAGGACACCTGGATGCCCAATGAACATCTTGAGCTAGTGCCTGGCGTCCGGTTCCAGAATGACTCCGACTTCGGAACTCACACAGCACCCAAGATTAATGCACGCTACGACTTGGTCCGAACCGATTCACTGACGGGCTTCCTGCGTGGTGGTGTTGGCGCCGGATACCGTGTGCCGAATCTGAAGGAAAGGTACTTCACCTTTGATCACAGCCAGCTTGGCTACGTCGTGCAGGGGACTCCAGGGCTGCAACCGGAGGAATCCATCAGCTATCAGTTTGGGGGAGGGCTGTCCTGGAACCGGTCTGCATGGCTGGAAGCGAACGCCTTCTTGAACGACATCGAGCAACTGATCCAGACCTCACCGGATACTGAGGCCACCCAGGCGCGGAACGACGGCGTTCAGGTTTTCTCCTATGAAAACCTTGCCGAGGCAAGGACCTGGGGGTTCGAGACCACTGCCGGCTGGGAGCCTTCCGAGCACTGGCGGCTCACCGCTGGCTACACCCTGACCCGAACCGAGGATTTGGCGACAGGCAATGAGCTTAATCGCCGGCCAAGGCATCAGGCGCGTCTCGGACTGGATGGTCCGCTCGGGGTAACCGGCCTGTCCTGGAGTGCGCGGCTTAAGTACCAGAGCGAGGAGTTTGTGGATGCTGCTGCGGGAACCGAATCCCCGGGCTATACCACAGCCGACCTGAAACTGAATTACCAGATTTCCAACCAGTTTCGGCTGTTTGCCGGTGCCGACAACATCACCGACGAGCAGCGCGACTTTTCCAATGCCAGTGAAGATTTCAGACCGGTTGCCGGGCGGTTCCTCTACGCCGGGCTGACGGTTTCCTTTGGCGAATAATGCCTGACCACCAAAAAACGATAGGAAGGAGATATCCATGGATCTTTTCGATACCAGACCCCCGGCCATTGTGCTGGCCGCCCTGGCTTTGACGGCCTGTGGCGGAGGCAGTGACAACTCCATTGCACAGGACGACGCGGATGATGTCAGCAGTTTTTCCGAGCAGTTGATGCCCGCAGCTACGGAGACGGTCTATCTGAATCTGGAAACCGGAGCGATGGTGGAAGAAGGCGATAACTGGCACATCGCTGCCAGCCGGTTGAGCTTCAAAGTAAACAGCGGTGCGTCGGGAACCGGCCGTGTTGGTGGTGCCCTGGCCATCGCCCAGGACGATTTCTACGACGGTAACGGGGATCCCGACGCGAACGTATTTACCAACGCCACCGCCAACTCCGAGCAGGAGCATTTGCTGGGCATTCTCGAGGAACCGGCAAACTGGCAACAGGATGCCTTCGCCAGCGCGTTCGGGGCGTCCGACGCCTGGTCCCAGTACGATTTCGCCACCGGGGTCATCTCCGAACAGTCGGACGTTGGCTATCTGGTGCGATCCGCCGAGGGCGACAGCTTCGCCCGGATGCGGGTTGTCGACTTCAACTTCCCGACCCGCGAGGGGCAGGGCATTGAGGATTTCACATTGGAGTTTGATGTGCAGGCCTCCGGCGCGTCGCAATTCAGTGCCACACCTGTCACATTCACGCCGCCCACAGGCTACGACGGCGGCGATGCGTGCTTCGATTTTGATTCGGCAACTGTTGTTGATTGCGCGACCAGCGACCTCTGGGATGTCCAGATCGGTTTCTCCGGACGCGACTGGTACCTGAAATCCAACAGCGGCGTGTCCGGCAACGGCAGTGGCGGCGCCTCTGATCCGATGACCTGGACCGAGCTTGCAGCCAATGACAGCGATCCAGGGGTTCCCCAGCTTTACAACACGGACTCAACCGGCGGGGTATTCGCTGATAACACCTGGTACGCCTACAACCTGACCGATCAGCACAAGATCTGGCCAAACTTCCGGACCTTCCTGATCAAGGCGGATATCGATGATTCGGAGTCCATGGTCTGGGCGCTGCAGATTGTCGGTTACTACGACCAGAACGGAACCAGCGGCCAGCCGACCGTGCGCTGGCTGCCGGTTGAACTTCAGCAGGCGCAGGAGTAACCCCATGCAACAGACAGCGATGGCAACAGGCACGGCAACCGGGTCGCTCGCAGCGCGCTGGCGGACACTGCAAGAAGCAGAGCCAAACATGAGGATCCGCCAGATGGCGGACAAGCTGGGCGTCAGCGAGATGGAGCTGGTTCGGCTGCGTGGCGGCGATGCACTGATTCCTCTCAAGGACAACTTCGGGGAACTTCTAAAGGCCCTTGAGAGCGTCGGGCCGGTCATGATTCTGAGCCGTAACAACGAGGTGGTTCATGAGGTTACCGGCACCTTCAAGGATTTCACCAGTGGCAGGTCCGGGGCCATGGGGCTGGCCGTCGGCGAGATCGATATCCGGGTCTTTTTTAAACACTGGGCCTATGGCTACCAGGTGCAGGAACAGGTTCGTTCCGGGTCAAGGGAGAGTCTGCAGTTCTTTGATCATTACGGCGCTGCGGTCCACAAGATCTACCGGGTTGCCGATACGGATGGCGAGGCATGGGAGCGTCTGGTCCATTCTTTCGCCGATCAAGAGCTGAGGCCGTTCAAGTCTCGGGGCACGCGCCCGGTTCCTCAACGGGTAGCACCAGAAGCCGTCAACACAGAGGTTCTCCGAGAGGGCTGGCGGGAACTCAAGGATGTCCATCATTTTGGTGCGCTTTTGAAACGGGCGGGTACCGATCGTTTGACGGCGCTGGAACTCCTGAGAGGCGAATGGGCGACCGAGCTTGAGCGTACCGATGGCGACGTGCTGGACCGGCTACTGGAGCTGCTTCGGGATAATCAGTGCTCGGCGATGTTCTTCGTCGGCAATCCCGGCATCGTGCAGATATTCACGGGCAAGGTGGCCAATCTGCGCCGTACTGGGCCCTGGATGAACGTTCTGGACAGCGGCTTCAACCTCCATGCCAACACCGAAGCAATCCGGCGCTGGTGGCTGGTCCGCCGCCCCTCTGCAGACGGGATTATCACCTCAGTAGAGGCCTTTAACGCCGACGGTGAGCTGGTGTTGACCGTGTTTGGTGAGCGCAAACCCGGCATTCCGGAATCCGAGCTCTGGCGGGAGCAGGCGGCGACCCTGGAGGCTTTGTCATGATATCGAGGGTTCTTGGGTGGCTCCTATTGGCTACTGCAATCGCGTCTTCCGCCCAGGCGGGGGATTCGCCGCGGGTTGTGACGGCTGACGGAGCAATTACCGAGATTGTGTACCGACTGGGCCTGGAGTCATTGCTGGTAGGCGTGGACACCACCAGCGGTTATCCGGAACAGACCGACTCGCTGCCCAAAATTGGCTACCTGCGGGCGTTACCTTTTGAAGGGGTGCTCGCACTCAAGCCCGATCTGCTGATTACCTCCGAGCAGGCCGCTCCGGAAGAAAACCTGGAGCGACTGGCCAGGGCGGGTGTTCAGGTCGAGAAACTGTCGTCGGCAAGAACACCGGATGCTGCGTTGGAGCGCATTGTTACCGTGGGTGAATTGCTGGGCCAACAGGAGCGGGCACAGACCCTGGCCTCCGAGCTCCGGTTGCAGATCAACCGTATCCAGCAGGCATCGCAATCCCGGGGAAGCCGGCCGAAGGTGCTGTTCATTCTTGCAGCTGGCAATCACTCGGTGATGCTGGCGGGCGAAGAAACCGCTGCTTCAGCACTGCTGAATACCGTTGGCGCGGACAATGCGGTGTCCGGCCTGAAGGGCTACAAGCCGGTCAATAGGGAGGCCATCCTGGCTTCCCAACCGGATGCCATCGTGATTGCCGAGTCTACGCCCGGCCAGTTTGCCATCGGTTCCTGGCCGGAGGTAGAGCGTCTCGACGCCTGGCAGAGCGGGCACCGGCTGGTAGCAGACGGGATGCTGTTGCTGGGGTTTGGCCCGAGGCTGCCCGATGCCATGGCTGCGGTAAACGAAGTATTGCCGGCATCCTCGAACGTGTCAGCCAATGATTCGTGACGCCGCGGGCCGGTTCGGTTTTACGCCGTCACTGGTGGTCGGGTTACTGGCCGCCGTGCTCGTTGCCCTGGTGTCCGTTACCAGTGGCGCCTATCCGCTGGCATTCACCGATATCCTGAGTGTGATCACCGGTCGGGAAGCGAGCGATCCGGTGGCTTCGATGGTGCTGCTGGAAGTACGGATGCCGAGATTCCTGCTCGGCTTTCTGGTTGGAGCGGTGCTGGCAGTCTCTGGCGCCCTGCTGCAGGGACTGTTTCGCAACCCTCTGGCCGACCCGGGTCTGATCGGGGTCTCCGCCGGCGCCTCCCTGGCG
This sequence comes from Marinobacter sp. CH_CUG1437-1, assembly GCF_037029655.1. NCBI lineage: Bacteria > Pseudomonadati > Pseudomonadota > Gammaproteobacteria > Pseudomonadales > Marinobacteraceae > Marinobacter > Marinobacter sp. CH_CUG1437-1. The sequence goes on from NZ_JAYMEW010000008.1 coordinate 87,398, forward strand.
GCCATTGCGGTGATCGTGCTGGGTAATACCTGGCTTGGCGGTTGGCTGGCCATGACCGGTGAATGGGCCTTACCCATCGCCGCGTTTCTTGGGGGCAGCGGTACGGTGTTGCTGGCCTGGCGCATTGCCAACCGCTCGGGCCAGACCGCCGTGGCAACTCTGCTGCTGGCGGGGATTGCAATCAACGCCGTAGCGGGCGCCGCCACCGGATTGCTGACTTTCTATGCCAATGACGAGGAGCTGCGTTCGCTGACGTTCTGGACCATGGGCAGTCTCGGCCATGCCGGCTGGGATGACTTGCTGGTTGGGGCTCCGTTCATGCTGTTGGCGTTATTGGCTGCTCCGTTGCTGGCCCGTCCATTGGATGCGTTTTTGCTTGGCGAATCAGTGGTCGGGCACCTGGGCTATCGCACCGATACCGTCAAGAAAGTCGCCATTCTGGTGGTCGGTCTGGGTGTTGGAGCGGCCGTTGCGTTCAGTGGGCTTATCGGGTTTGTCGGGCTGGTGGTGCCCCACCTGGTTCGCCAGTTACTTGGTGCCAGTCATCGGGTGGTGTTACCCCTCAGTGCCCTTGTGGGCGGCACACTTCTGGTGGCGGCGGATTCCCTGGCAAGGGTGGTTGTAGCGCCGGCGGAACTTCCCATTGGCCTGATGATGGCGCTGATCGGCGGCCCCTTCTTCCTGGCGCTTCTGTTGAGGACAAAGGTTATCTGATGGTTCTCTGCGTAAACAATGTCCAAATATCCGTTGAGCGATCAAGGATTGTCCACGGCATGGATTGCCAGTTGGCTGCAGGGGAGCTGTTGATGCTCCTGGGCCCGAACGGCGCCGGCAAGTCGACCTTGCTCAAGGCCATCAGCGGCGATCTGCCCTACATCGGCAACGTGATGCTTTCCGGGCGGGAACTCGGGTATTGGCGCCCGGAGCGGTTGGCCCGTCAACGCGCCGTCATGCCCCAGCGGGTGGAGGTGAATTTCCCGCTAACGGTCGAGGAGGTGGTGCATCTGGGTCGCCCCGGAGCGGCCCGGCGTGGCAGTGATCCGGCGGTGGAGAGGTTGCTGAACGAACTGGATATTGCTCACCTGAAGCATCGGCTCGTCCCGGGCCTGTCCGGAGGTGAGCAGCAGCGGTTGCAGCTGGCACGGGTGCTGGCCCAGATCATCGACAGCCCGGGCGACCGGTTGTTGTTGCTGGACGAATGCACCTCCGCCCTGGACCCGGCCCATCAGCAATTGGTGCTGGATCTGGTCCGACGTCTGGCCAAAGAAGAGGGTGTGGCGGTTCTGGCGGTTGTCCACGATCTGAATCTGGCGGCCCAGTTTGCAGATCGCCTTTTGTTGATGAAGGCGGGCCATCTTGTTCAGGAAGGGGCTGCGCGGGAAGTGCTCACGCCTGACCTGCTTGAAACGGTTTACGGCTTTGCCGCACGGGTTGTGGAGCTTGAGGAGGGCTACCCGATGGTGGTGCCACGGCGCAGCGGGCTCTCGGGCACCTACACCGCGCCCTGGAATCCCAGTTGCCGCCAGGCCTCGTAAACCACCAGGGCCGCGGTGTTGGAAAGGTTCAGGCTGCGGCTCTCCGGCTGCATGGGAACCCGCAGGCGATGCTCGGGCTGCAGGCCTTCGCGAACTTCCGCAGGGAGGCCACGGGTCTCCGGGCCGAACATCAGGTAGTCGCCATCCTGATACTGCACCTGATGGTAGTGAGTGCTGCCTTTGGTGGTCAGGCCGAACAGGCGTTGCGGTTGCTCGCTGGCGAGAAAGTCCCGGTAATTCCGGTGAATCCTGACCGACGCGTACTCGCTGTAATCCAGCCCGGCCCGCCGCATCTGCTTGTCTTCCAGGTTAAAACCCAGCGGTTCAATCAGATGCAGCTGACAACCGGTGTTGGCGCACAGCCGGATAATATTGCCGGTATTCGGCGGTATCTCCGGCTCGTACAGCACCACGTGGAGCATGAAGCTTAGCGCTCGACAGCCAGGGCAACGCCCATGCCGCCACCGATGCACAGTGTGGCCAGACCTTTGTGAGCGTCGCGGCGAACCATTTCATGCAGCAGGGAGACCAGGATACGACAGCCGGAGGCGCCGATGGGATGGCCCAGGGCAATGGCACCGCCGTTCACGTTTACCTTGCTGGTGTCCCAGCCCATGTCGCGATTGACGGAAATGGCCTGGGCGGCAAAGGCTTCGTTGGCTTCCACCAGGTCCAGGTCATCCACGCTCCAGCCTGCGAGTTTCAGGCAGCGCTGGCTGGCGGGAATCGGGCCGGTGCCCATGATGGTCGGGTCCACGCCGGCGTTGGCATGGGCCTTGATGGTGGCAATCGGAGTCAGTCCCAGCTCTTTTGCCTTCTCGGCACTGCAGACCATCACGGCGGCGGCGCCATCGTTCAGGGAGGAGGCGTTGCCGGCGGTCACGGTGCCGTCCTTCTTGAACGCTGCACGCAGGTTACCCAGGCTCTCGGCGGTCACGCCATCGCGCGGCCCTTCATCGCGGTCTACCACGATCGGGTCACCTTTGCGCTGGGGGATGGAGACCGGAACAATCTGGCCATCGAAGTAGCCGGCACTGCGGGCGGCGGCGGCTTTCTGCTGGGACGCCGCAGCAAACTCGTCCTGTTCGTCACGGCTGATACCGTATTTCTCGACGATGTTCTCGGCGGTAATGCCCATGTGGTAATCGTTGAAGGCATCCCAAAGGCCGTCCTTGATCATGGTATCCACCATGGACCAGTTGCCCATGCGCTGACCGTTGCGGCTGTTGGGTAGTACATGCGGCGCCTGGCTCATGCTTTCCTGGCCGCCGGCAATCATCAGTTCGGCGTCGCCGCAACGAATCGCCTGTACAGCCATGTGCACGGCCTTCAGGCCGGAACCGCAGACCTTGTTGATGGTCATTGCGGGTACAGAGGCAGGAATGCCCGCGTTGATGGCAGACTGGCGAGCCGGGTTCTGGCCGCAACCGGCGGTAAGCACCTGGCCGAGCACCACTTCGTTGATCTGGTCGCCGGCGACGCCGGTTTCTTCAAGGATTGCCTTGATCACAGCGGTTCCCAGCTGGTCTGCGCTCAGGCTGGAGAGACCTCCGCCAAAGGTTCCGATAGCAGTTCGGCGGGCGGCAACGATTACGACATCACGCATGGGAATTCTCCGGATCAGAGGCACGCGGGGAAGCAGGCCCGGCGCGTGCAGGATTGAAAATTGACGGCATTGTATCCGGAAAGCGGCGCCCGGCCAAAGTAGGCAGCCTTGGAGGCCACTGTCTGGATTACATGTTCAGGCTTCGGCCACCATCCACGGCGATCACCTGACCGGTGATGAAAGGCGCATCGCAGACCAGGAATGCGATGGTATGGGCAATATCATCAGGATTCCCGGTGCGGGCCAGTGGGGTCTTCTCGAGAATCGCCTGCTGCGCGGTCTCGTCCATTTCGGCCTCGCCCTCGGGCCAGAGGATTGCCCCGGGGGAAACCCCGTTGACGCGCACATCGGGTGCAAGGTCCTTTGCCCAGGAACGTGTCAGGGCGGCTAGGCCGGCTTTGCTGGCGCAGTACAACGGGTGGTCGTCGATAGGTCTTTCGCTGTAGATATCGATCATGTTCACCACACAGCCTCGATTTTGACGCAGTTCAGCAAGACACGCCTGCACCAGAAAGAAAGGGGCTCTGAGATTGGTATTCAGGATGGTGTCCCAGTCGTCTTCGGTGGCGTCCCCGGTCGGGGTGGGGTAGAACACCGATGCATTGTTCACCAACGCGTCCAGTCGGCCCCAGTGTTCGACGGCATCACGGGCCAACCGGGCTATCTCGGCTGTCTGGCTCAGATCCGCCTGAAGAGCACAGGCGGAGTCTGGCCTCTGGCGGTTCATCTGCGCAATCAGTGAGTTCGCCTGCTCTTCACGGCTCCGATAGTGAATCACCAGGTTCCAGCCTCTTTCGTGAAGTGTCCGGGCCGTCTGTGCGCCAAGACGGTGGGCTGCGCCGGTGACCAGGGCAACGGGTGTTGTGGACGGCATGGTGACTCCTCAGTGGTTGGTCGGGGCGATGGCATCGCCGATACGTTTCAGGCGCTCAGTCCGGATTGCGCTGCCCAGCTCCTTGCCTTTGTAGCCCCGGGCGAGGAGAGTTTTTGGGTCAACACCGGTAGCGGCCCCAGAGGCGGTTCGAAGCAGGTTCAGTGGGCCCGGCCTGTCGGAAAGAGCGCATTCGAGCACGTTCATCAGTTGCGAAAAACGTTCCGGGCGGCGCCAGAAGTCCGCCTGGTCCAGCAGGTCCAGCAAGGCTTCGGCTTCAGGGTGCTGAGCATCGATGTTCCTGATTTGTGGCTTGAAGGCTGTAACCAGTCGCGCCAGGTTCTGGCAATCATTGGGGGCTTTCAGTGCCTTGGCTCGTGCCACGGCTGCAGAGTCATCCAGGGGGGAAAGCAGGGCGGCAAAGCGTTCTTCCGTCTGGGCGTCAGATTGGTTCTGGACACAGCCAAGCGCCGCGATCGCAAGTTGAAACACCTTTTCGGGTGCCAGTTCCGGAATGAGTACCTCCAGGGCCCCGCAGTCCCGGAGAACGTCGAAAAAGGCCCGGGGCGCCTTTTCATGCAGTGCCCGCTGAAATTCCTGCCAGACCCGTTCCGGAACCAGGTGATCCACTTCTCCGCTAGCCACCATTTGCTTCATCAGGCCCATGGTCTGATCGCACACGCTGAATCCAAGTGGCTGAAAGCGGGCTGCGAACCGGGCGGTGCGAAGAATTCTCAGGGGGTCTTCGGCGAAGGCTTCCGAGACATGGCGGAGCTTGCGATCTTTTATATCGCTTCGGCCCTTGAAGGGGTCCACCAAGGCGCCGTCTTCGGTTTTGGCTATCGCATTGATGGTCAGATCCCGTCGCCGCAAGTCCTGCTCGAGGGTGACATCCGGTGCGCTATAAACAGTAAAACCGTGGTAGCCGCGCCCCTCTTTGCGCTCGGTGCGAGCCAGGGCATATTCTTCCCGGGTGCGGGGGTGCAGAAAGACCGGAAAGTCCGCGCCCACCTGTTTGAACCCCTTGGCAAGCATTTCCTTTGGTGTCGCGCCGACCACCACCCAGTCCCGGTCCTTGACCTCAAGGCCGAGTAATTCGTCACGAACGGCACCGCCAACCAGATAGGCCTGCATGGAATGTCTGATTCCTTTCGGGGGAGTGTGTCGGTGGATTATCCGGTTCCAGGGCAGGGCAGGCAAACCTGTAACACGACAGGCCATAAAAAAGCCCGCCCGTGATAGCCATGGGCGGGCTTTAATCGGAAGTTGGAGGCAGATCAAACCTTCATCTGCTTCCTCTTTCAGTTTTTGATCAGAACGCGGTGCCAAGCTCCAGGGCTGCGCCCACATCCGCATCGCTGTAGAGGGCGCCGAGATCAAGGCGGACGCCAACAATGTTCAGGCCAAGACCGGCGGTGAACTGGGTTTTCTCTTCAATGCCGTCGTTGTCATCGTTGCTGGCCATGTTGTGGCGAACGCCAAACCGAAGCTGCGCGTAACGGAAGGCATCGAATTCGGCGCCGAGGGCTGCCCACTGGGTGTCGTCCTCGAAGCCAAAGGCTTCCTTCTTGGTCAGGTCAATTTCTGCAGTAACTACATGGTATTCGCTCTTGTGAGCAATGCCAGCTGTAACCATCGGGTCGAGCTTCAGTGTACGAACTTCCTCTCCCAGCAGCGGCCGGCTGGCGGCGGAGTCCAGTTCCATGGGGATCAGGTTTTTAACAACAATACCTGTGTTCCACTGATTGGAGTCACCGAAGCTGTAGGCTGCACCAACGTCCACGTTGAACCCACTCTTTTCGGTCTGATACTGGTCGTCATCGAATTCGTCATCTTCGAAACCGGAAACCGACTCGGTGTACTGGAACGTGCGCAGTTCAACGTATTTCGGTGAAAGGCCCAGCTGGAAGCTGTTGCCATTCTGCAGCTCAAAGGAGCGGGCAAAGCTGATGCCCACTTCCCCGACGGCGGATGCAAGTATCTGTCCCTGCGATGTCAGATCCAGGTTGCCATTCGTGCTGATCTGGTCGACGGCAATTTGCACGTCCTGGGCCGATGCGGCATTGGCAATGTTGTCGAGGGCGCTAATATCCTGGTCAGAGACATCACCACGAACCGTCGCCGTCAGATTACCATTGGTGAATATGCCAACAGAAAGGGATTGTCCGGGCACAGCCAGAGCCAATCCAAGACCTGCGTTCACTCTCATGGTGTCCCTGTCGAATTCGGTCAGGCGATTGCTCAGATCTGCCGCACCATCCTTAATTACCTGTTCGTCGTCTGTATTCGGATCAAAGCCGGAAACGAGCGATTCCAGATCCGTGATTACATCCTGAATATCGTCTACCTGATCAACTGTTTCTTCTTCATCGGCTGCCCGGGCGTTCACCGAGGGCAGCATCAGCCCGAAATCATCGTGCCAGCTATGGTGATCCGCAGCCATCATTGCCGGGTTGTCCGAGGGCGCTGTAGAAGGTGTTGCAACCGCCACCCCTGTGCCGCCCATGGCGAATGAGCGTGCAGACATAAAAGACTGGGGGCTGGCCAGTGTTGATGAGGTGGCAATGGATAGGCCGATGGCCACAGAGAGTTTGGTCAGACGATGTCCGGTCATGAAGAATCCTGTAGTGTAAAAAAGCAAAATAGATATGACGTACTAGAAAGGTTAATGCAGAACGTTTTCCAGCGCATGACGCATGGGGTAACGGTTTGTTTTTGATGTGTAAACGGAGGCAGTTTTTTGCCGCTTGGGGATTGCAGAATGAGAGGAATGGACGTTGTTAATCGAAATATCAGTGGTTTAGAAAAACTGGCGTAATTTTTTCATGGGCAAGCGGAAATGATGTTTTCTGGAGACACGCAATGAATCTTCGCTGGATACTCATGCTTCTGTTGGCGACAACGGTTGCAGCCTGTGCGCCGATTGGCAGCCACCAGGGGGATAACGGCAGCCAGCCCCGCCAGGATACGATGCTTGAGCCGATAACGGTGCGGGTGAGCGGTCTGGGGACCTATGAGGATGTTGCGGCCGACCGTTCGGATACCCGCAAACGTCTGATGGCCCGGCGAGCGTCCCAGCTGGATGCTTACCGCAATCTCGTGGAACGCGTATACGGTACCGTCGTATACGGCAGTTCCACCGTGAACGATTTTGTCTTGCGCAATGATATGTTCAGAACCTACGTCGACAGTTACATACGGGGCGCGAAGCTGGTCGCCGTGAACGAGCACAGCGACGGCGTGTTCGAGACCGTGATGGAACTGAAACTTGAGCCCCGTTTCCGGGCCTGTGTCGCCGAGGTGGCTGATGATCAGGTGCAGGATCTCTGCCCGATCCCCATGCCTCAGGAGAATGACAGCGTGGGCGATGTGCAGAGCAAGGGCGTGGATTCCCTGTATTACCTTGATTGATCGAGAGTACTGAAAGCTATGAAACGCTTGCTGTTACTGGCTGCATTCGGGATGCTCGCCCTTGTTCAGGTTTCGGGTGCCCAGGCTGTTGTCCTTGAAGGTGTTGGCCACGCCAATATCCACAACGGAAATCTGGAAGCCGCCCGGGCCGAAGCCCGCAAGGCGGCGATCCGGGACCTCTCGCTCCAGTACGAGGCCAGGGTAAGCACGCACGACACCATGAAAAACGGCGTTATCACCGAATCCCGTATGGATCTGGCCTCAAGCGCCAGAGCCCGGAACGTGCGGATAATTGATGAGTACCAGAGTGGTAACCTGTTACGGGTAATTGTTCGTGGAGATATCAGCGAGAGTCGCAGCCAGTGCGGCGCGGGCGATGCCGGCCGGCTGAAAAAGCGGGTCGCGGTGACCGGCTTCCCGATGCTGTATCCGGACCAGGCCAGGGTAGGGCGAATTGACGATGCCGGCGAGATCTTGCCGCAACAGCTGCAACAGCGTTTGGTGGCCCAGGGCGGTCTGCAGGTTTTCGGCGCGACCACTTCAAGAATGTTTACCGACCTGCTGAACGCACCGACGGTTCAGCAGAACGACAATCGATTAAGCAACGTACTCGAGCTGGCCCGTGAAATGGGTGTGCAGTTCGTGGTGACCGGGGTTATTCGGGATCTGGGTGTGGCAGACCCGTCGGCCTGGGGTACTTCTGTGCTTGACAGGATGCAACGGGGCATTGGCATGGTGGATCAACGCCGTCGGTTCGCGGCTGATCTGATTATATTTGACGGATTCAGCGGTGCGCCTGTCTACCGGCAGAGGTTTGCGACAGCAGCCCAGTGGGATGCTGGTCCGGGAAGTTCTGCCGGATTTGGTTCAGCGGGCTTCCAGAAGACCGCCTATGGACAGGCAGTGAACGGTTTAATCGGGGAAATGGCGGCCGCCGTGACCGAGGCGTTGGCGTGTCAGCCCTTTATTACCCGGATTGCGCGGGTGGACGGCCACGGGGTGACGCTGGAATCGGGGGCTACCGCCGGGCTCAGGCCGGGCGACGAGTTGAAGCTTTACCGGAGCAAGCGCTATCTGGATGCTCCTGAAGATTCTCCGGAGCTACATGACACCGAGGTCACCGTCACTCTTGATAGCGTTCAGCCCCATTTCAGTCGGGGCACGATGCCGCAGCTCGGCGGCATCTTGAACATCCAGAGAGATGATATCGCGATTATCTGGTAAGGCGGGTAGGTATCAGTTGCTGGCGCCGGCCGCCTCTGCAGCCGCAATATCCCGGATTTTCCCGACCATGGCCCGAAGGCCGTTGCCCCGGGTCGGCGAAATATGGCGGAACAGGTCCAGTTGCTCGAACAACTCATCGATGTCGGTTGCCAGCAGGTCCCTCGGGGTTTTGCCGTTCAGGGCAACCAGAATGATGGCGGCCAGCCCGCGTACAATCATGGCGTCTGAATCAATCAAGAGGTAAAGCCGGCCGCTGTCTTCGTCGAAGTGGTGGATCAGCCAGACCTGGCTCTGGCAGCCGTGAACATAGTTTTCCTCAACCCGGGATTCCTCCGGGAAGGCAGGAAGCTGTTTGCCCAGATCGATGATGAAAGCGTAGCGCTCTTCCCAGTCGTCCAGCAGCTCGAAGCCATCCAGAACGTCTTCCAGGGTGGTGTCTTTGCCAAGGGGGTTGTTCAGAAAGTCCTGTTCACTGGCAGTCATTTACAGCATTCCCAGTTCGAGTTTGGCTTCGTCGGTGAGCATGTCGTTGCTCCAGGGCGGATCGAAAGTCAGCTCAACGGTGACTTTGTCCACGTTGGGCACGTGCTCGAGCTTGGTTTTCACATCCTCGGTAATCACCGGGCCCATGCCGCAACCGGCGGCCGTCAGAGTCATCAGGACGTAGACGTGGTTGCCGTCTTCGGTGCCATTTTCAATCTTGCACTCGTAAATCAAGCCAAGATCCACCACGTTTACCGGAATTTCCGGATCGTAGCAGTTTCGCATGGCTTCCCAGACCTGGTTTTCGTTGACGGTGCCGTCTTCGGGAGTTTCGAAGCTGCTTTCCAGGGGCTTTTTGCCGAGGGCATCGGCATTGTGGCCTTCAATGCGGGCGAGATTGCCATTCACGGCAACGGTAAAGGTACCGCCCAGTGACTGTGTGATGGTCACAAAGGTGTCCGACGGAATCATGATTTCGGTTCCGGAAGGAACAAGGCGGGCTTCCACCTCGCGTTTGGTCAGGACCACTTCCCTTTCTTGCATGCCTGTTCTGGCCTCGCTTGATTCAATCTTGGGTGTCGTATTACGCGACGGTAAAGCTCTCGCCGCAACCGCACTCTGCGGTGGCGTTCGGATTGCGGAACTGAAACATGGAGTTCACGCCTTCCGTCACGAAATCGATCTCGATGCCGTTCACCAGTGGCAGATGTTCTTCTTTCACGAAAACATCAACGCCATCAATGTGAAACACCTTGTCGTCGGCGGCGGCGTCATCCACCCATTGGGTTTCGTATTTGAAGCCGGAGCAGCCACTCTTTTTGATGGCCAGCCGGATGCCTTTGGCCTCCGGCTTCTTCTCCAGCTGCTTGCGCACGTGCTTGACCGCACTGGGCGTCATGGTGACGGCAACGGTCGGGGTGAAGACTTCGGCTGTCATGATTCCACCTCCATCAGGCAAACAGACGCTGGACTTTCTGCAGGGCGGTAAACAATGTATCCACCTCGTCCAGTGTATTGTAGAACGCGAATGAGGCCCGGGCTGTACCGGGAACTCCATAGAAATCCATCAGCGGCATGGCGCAATGGTGGCCGGTGCGGATCGCAATGCCCTGCTGATCCAGCAGCGTGCCTATATCACTGGGGTGCAAACCGGCAATTTTAAAGGACATGACCGGCACTTTTTGTTTGGCGGTGCCGATGATCTCCATGCCGGGTACGGTTTCCACCAGCTGGTTGGCCCGCTCAAGGAGGGAGGCCTCGGCCGCTTCCATGCCAGCACGGTCCAGACCGTTCAGGTAGTCGATGGCTGCGCCCAAGCCCACCGCCTCGGCAATGGCCGGCGTGCCGGCCTCGAATTTGTAGGGCAGGGTGTTCCAGGTGGTCCGCTCGAAGGACACCCGCTCGATCATCTCGCCGCCGCCCTGGTAGGGAGGTATTTCCTCCAGCAACTGGGCCTTGCCGTAAAGCACGCCAATACCGGTGGGGCCAAACAGCTTGTGCGATGAGAACACGTAAAAGTCGCAGCCCAGTGCCTGCACATCCGGCTGGTAATGGGGTACTGCCTGGGCGCCGTCCACCAGGGTAATGATGCAGTGCGCCTTTGCCTGTTCAATCAGGGCTGCCACGGGGTTTACGGTGCCAAGCACGTTGGAAACATGGGTGATTGCCAGTACCCGGGTTTTTTCATTGAGCAGGCTGGTGAAGAATTCGAGATCCAGCTCGCCGTCCGGGGTTACCTGAACAGGAACCACTTTTGCACCCGTGCGCTCGGCAATCATCTGCCAGGGCACAATGTTGGCGTGGTGCTCCATGTGGCTCACCAGAATCTCGTCTCCGGCCTTCAGGCGAGGAGCCAGGCCGTTGGCAACGAGGTTGATGGCCTCGGTAGTACCACGGGTCCAGATGATCTCCCGGGTACTTTCCGCATTCAGGAAGTTTCGGACAGTCTCACGGGCCCCTTCGAACGCAGCGGTCGCCCGGTCTCCGAGCGTGTGGGCGCCACGATGGACGTTGGAGTGCATCTCACGGTAATACCGATCCATGGCGTTCAGCACGGCCTCAGGCTTCTGGGCCGAGGCACCATTATCCAGATACACCAGGGGCTTGCCGTTCACCTGCTGAGACAGGATCGGGAAATCCCGGCGAACGGCGTCCACATCAAAGGTGGTGCGCTTGGCTGTGCTTGCCACGGACAGATCGGTCATAACCGCTTACGCCTCCTGGAATGTCTGTTCGAAGAAGTGGTTCAGCCGGCCCTGGACCGTTTCCCGCACTGCTTCAACCGGAATCTGTTCCACCAGCTCGTTGATAAAGGCCATGGTGAGCAGAACGTTCGCCTCACGCCGTCCGATGCCTCGTGAAACCAGGTAGAACAGAGAGGTCTCATCCAGCTGGCCGATGGTTGCGCCATGGGCACACTTTACGTCGTCGGCGTAGATTTCGAGTTCCGGCTTGGTATCGATTTCTGCCCCGTTGGACAGCAGCAGGTTCTTGTTGTTCATATCCGCATTGGACTTCTGGGCGTCCTGATGGATATGAATCCGGCCATTGAACACGGCATGGGACTGATCTGCTGCAATATTGCGATAGGTTTCCTCGCTGTTGCAGTGGGCAGCCACGTGCTCAATGGTGGTGTGGTTGTCGTAATGCTGTTTTCCCTGGGTAACAACCACGCCGTTAAGCTTGCACTCGGCGCCTTCGCCTTCCAGCCGAACCTGCAGATCGTGCCGGCGGAGCGGGCCGCCAAACCCGACAGTGTGGCTTTCGAACCGGGAGCTGCGTTGCTGCAGGACACCGGTAGAGCCAATGTGCTGGACATTCTCGCCTTCCATGTTGAGGCGAATGCTGGTGATGTTGGCGCCCTCTGCGACGTTGAACTCGGTAACGGTGTTAACCATGACCGGGGCCGAGCCGCTGGAGATATATTCCTCTACGAGCGTAATCTGGCTGTGACGGCCGGCGTCTACGAAAATACGCGGGAAGGCCGAACCGCTGGCCTCAGCTGTGACTTCGTGAACGATGAACAGCGGCTGGTCGAGCACAGCGTCCGGCTTCAGGCGAATCAGCAGACCGTCTTCAAAACGGGCGGAGTTCAGCCGCGCCATCTGGACGGCTTTGTTGTCCAGGGTGCTGTCCAGACGGTCCGCCAGATCACTGGCCTCCTCGTCGCTCAGATCACCGAAACTCTGGATGCTGATGCCGTCCAAGTCCGGGTATTCACAGGCCTCAGGCATCATCACGCCATTGAGAAACGCGACCTTGTAACCGGGCACTGCCAGACTGCTGCCGGTCTTGCCTTCCGCCGGCAGCGAAATAGCCATCTCGTCGGTCAGCTTCAGGTACTTGCTGGAGTACTTCCAGTTTTCGGTTTTCCGGGTTGGCAACGGCATGTCGACCAACGCGGTACCCCGTTGCTTGCGCAGGGCGAGCAGCGGCTCCGGCAGTGACTGACCGGCCGGATGCAGGAACGCGGTGGAAAGCGTGGGTGCTGGTTTCATTCCGCGACCTCCTTAATTGGCTGAACTGTCGGCAGTTTCTTCATCCTTGATGCCCAGCCAGCCGTAGCCGCGTTCTTCCAGCTCCAGGGCCAGCTCGCGGCCACCGGATTTGATGATCTTGCCGCCGGCCAGCACGTGCACGTAATCCGGCACGATGTGGTTCAGCAGACGCTGGTAGTGGGTCACCATCAGGATGGCGCGGTCTTCAGCGCGCAGAGCGTTTACGCCGTCAGAAACAACCTTCAGGGCGTCGATATCAAGGCCAGAATCGGTCTCGTCGAGAATTGCCAGCTTCGGCTGCAGCAGCAGAGCCTGAAGGATCTCGTTACGCTTCTTCTCGCCACCAGAGAAGCCTTCGTTGACACCCCGCTTGAGGAATGAGGGATCCAGATCCACCTGTTTGGAAATCTCTTTGGCGAGCTTCATGAACTCGGCCGCGTTCATCTCGTCCTGGCCCTTGTGCTGACGCATGGCGTTCACGGCGGTACGCAGGAACTGCAGGTTGCTTACCCCGGGGATTTCCACCGGGTACTGGAATGCCAGAAAGATGCCTTCACGGGCGCGCTCTTCGGTTTCAAGTTCAAGCAGGTTTTCACCGTTCAGGCTGATCTCACCCTCGGTGACTTCAAATGCCTCGTTGCCTGCAAGCACCTGCGACAGGGTACTCTTGCCAGAACCGTTCGGGCCCATGATGGCGTGAACTTCCCCGGCCTTGATTTCCAGGTTGATGCCCTTGAGGATTTCTTTGCCCTCAACGGATGCGTGCAGGTTCTTGATGCTCAGCATTTGTGGCTTCTCTCTCGTTTAACCGTTGAATTCTGATGTTCACCCTGGTCTTGCTGACCGCTGAATCGGGTGAGTCAGCCATCGGGCAGGCCCTTCCGGGATACGCTGTAAATACGTCCCTGTACGCTCGTTGAAATCATCCCTGATTTCGACGATCCCGGAAGGGCCTGCCCGACGGCTTCCGCTATGCTTTTGCGTTTGCCGTCCTGTTAACCAGCGGAGCCCTTAACCGACGGACCCTTCGAGGCTGACCTCAAGCAGCTTGCCGGCTTCGACCGCGAACTCCATGGGCAGCTCCTTGAAGACTTCTTTGCAGAAGCCGTTCACGATCATGGACACCGCCTGCTCCGGGTCGATGCCGCGCTGGCGGCAAAGGAACATCTGCTCGTCGCTCACCTTCGAAGTGGTCGCCTCGTGCTCGACGATGGCCGACTTGTTCTTGCTCTCGATGTACGGGAAGGTGTGCGCGCCGCAGCGGTCGCCGATCAGCAGCGAATCGCACTGGGTGAAGTTACGCGCGCCTTCCGCGCCGGGACCGAATTTAACCAGGCCACGGTAGGCGTTGGAGCTCTTCCCGGCGGAAATCCCCTTGGAGATGATCGTGCTGGAGGTGTTCTTGCCCAGGTGAATCATCTTGGTGCCGGTGTCGGCCTGCTGGAAGTTGTTGGTCAGGGCCACGGAGTAGAACTCGCCAACACTGTTCTCGCCACGCAGGACGCAGCTGGGGTACTTCCAGGTAACCGCTGAGCCAGTTTCGACCTGAGTCCAGGAAATCTTGGAATTCTTGCCGATGGCAGCGCCGCGCTTGGTAACGAAGTTGAAGATGCCGCCTTTGCCTTCTTCGTCGCCCGGGTACCAGTTCTGTACGGTTGAGTACTTGATCTGGGCGTCGTCCAGGGCCACCAGCTCGACAACTGCTGCGTGCAGCTGGTTTTCATCCCGCATGGGCGCGGTGCAGCCTTCAAGATAGCTGACGTAGCTGCCTTCGTCGGCGATGATCAGGGTGCGCTCGAACTGACCGGTGTTGGCCGCGTTGATGCGGAAGTAGGTGGACAGTTCCATAGGGCAGCGAACGCCTTTGGGCACGTAAACGAAGGTGCCGTCAGAGAAGACCGCTGAGTTGAGCCCGGCGAAGAAGTTGTCGCCATGGGGGACAACCGAACCGAGGTATTTCTGCACCAGTTCCGGGTAATCACGAATCGCCTCGGAAATGGAGCAGAAAATCACACCGGCCTTGGCCAGCGGTTCCTTGAAGGTGGTTGCCACGGAGACGGAATCGAACACCGCGTCTACCGCCACGCCCGCGAGCTTTTCGCGCTCGTGCAGGGGAATGCCCAGCTTCTCGTAGGTTTTCAGCAGTTCCGGATCCACTTCATCCAGACTCTGGGGCATGTCTTCCTTGCGCTTGGGCGCGGAATAGTAGGAAATCGAGTTGTAGTCGATTTTCGGGTAGCCCACGTGGGCCCAGTCCGGCTCTTCCATCTCGAGCCAGCGACGGTAGGCTTTCAGACGCCACTCCAGCATCCACTCCGGCTCTTTCTTGATGCCGGACAGGCGGGCGATAACGTCTTCATTCAGGCCGGGCTCGAACGTGTCGGATTCGATGTCTGTTACGAATCCGTGCTCGTATTCCCGTTTGATCAGCTCGTTCACCTCTTGGTCGGTGGTCGCCATGATCGTCGCTCCGTATTCTCTCATCGCGGGCTTTCGCCCTTGGTGTCGCCGGCAGCCTCAAGGATGGGTTGCCGATCGGATATCATCAGTTTGTGTGTTGCAGTGGTCGCTCGTCCTGTGAGTACGCCCTGCAATCGCTTTTTGGATGACGGATTGCCCAGGCTGTCACTGGTAACTGAGCAAAAAAAGCAGCCTGGATCCATCGCTTCTGGCGAGCGATTATACAATACCAGAGTAAAATAGTCAGGTATTAATTTGTGCGTGGGGTGATTATACCTTAATCGGCCTTTGGGGCACTAAGGGGGTGGTAATGAGGCTGATAGCCTGGTTCTTGTAGGACTGAAGTTTTTGAGGTGAGTGCAGGGCGGGGTGAGCGGGAAGCCTCCCCAGACACGCCGTGAACCCATCCATGGGGGCTTGGTGTTGCCATCCCTGGCAACACACAGTCTGGGGAGGCTTCCCACTCACCCCGCCTCAGACTAATTGCTAGTCGCCGGTAGCCAGGATTCTGGTGAGGTAGCTGTGCTCCAGAGTCTTTGGAAGATCAGCCGGTTTCGGAATGCGAACGATATGCCCGCTGCCTGGCGCATAGTCCATGGACTGGCCGTTTCGGTTTTCCATGGTGCTGGCGGAGAAGCGAATGTTGCCGGCCGGGCTGATCAGTTCCAGTTGGTCGCCGGGGGCGAATTTGTTTTTCACATCGATGGTCAGCCATTGGTCGTCGGTATCGGTGATGGTTCCGACCACCTGCTGGGTGCCGAGGAATGAGGAGCCCTGTTCGTAGGTCTGGTACTCGCGGGGCATGTGGCGGCGGAGGAAGCCTTCGGTGTAGCCGCGGTTGGAGAGGGCTTCCAGTTCGTCCATCAGGTTCATGTCGAAGGGCTTGTCCTGCATCGCCTCGTCGATGGCGCGGCGGTAGACCTGGGTGGTGCGGGCCACGTAGTAGGTGCTTTTTGTACGGCCCTCGATTTTCAGGGAGTGGACGCCCATCTTTGCCAGTTCGGCGACGTGCTGAACGGCTCTCAAATCCTTTGAGTTCATGATGTAGGTGCCGTGCTCGTCCTCGTAGGCGGGTATGTAGCCGCCCGGCCGGTTGGGTTCTTCCAGCAGGATTTCTTTTGGTGTCATTTCCTGTACGTCGCTGCCGCCGCAGGTGGCGATCAGGTCGCCGGTCTGGTCGTGGCCGTGCTGGACCTGCTTGTAGTTCCAGCGGCAGGCGTTGGTGCAGGCGCCCTGGTTGGCATCCCGGTGGTTCATGTAGCCCGAGAGCAGGCAGCGACCGGAGTAGGCCATACACAGGGCGCCGTGTACGAAGACTTCCAGCTCCATGTCCGGCACCCGGTCCCGGATCTCGCGAATCTCATTCAGTGCCAGTTCCCGGGAGAGGATGACCCGGCTGATGCCCTGTCGGCGCCAGAATTCTACGGTAGCCCAGTTCACCGCGTTGGCCTGTACCGAGAGATGGATAGGCTGGTCTGGCCATTTTGCCCGCACCAGCATGATCAGGCCGGGATCCGACATGATCAGGGCATCGGGTTTTTGCTCCAGTACCGGTTCCAGATCCCTGAGGTAGGAGCGTACCTTGTCGTTGTGAGGTGCTATGTTGGAAACAAGGTAGAACTGTTTGCCCAGCTGGTGGGCCCGTTCAATGCCGGCGCCGAGGGCTGCAACGTCTTTGAAACTGTTGTTTCTTACTCTCAGCGAGTAGCGGGGCTGGCCGGCGTAGACAGCGTCGGCGCCGTAGGCAAAGGCCGTTTCCAGGTGTTCGGGGGTCCCAGCGGGGGCGAGCAGTTCCGGGGTGTTCATAGTGGCTCCGGGGGATTCTGAAAGCGGGGCATTTTGCCGTATGCGGGCGGATGTTCCCTTGATCCTGCTCAAAGGTCGTATTGATTGTTTTCGGCTAACATGTGTACGCTCACGGTTCCGGTATTTCGAGCCGATGCGTTGCAAAGGAGGAGTTCCAGATGGCATCAAAGCCTCTGACGCCAGAGGTGGCGCGGGCTTCGCTGAGTGTCAGGGTCAGTTCCCTGATCAGTGTTCAGCTTGCCCGTGGCAAGGTTGGTGTGGAAGTCGTGGCGTCGCAGCTGCATATGAGCCGTTACACGCTGCACAAGAAACTGAAGCGTGAAGGGCTGACATTCGCCCGTCTGCTTGAAGATGTTCGGCGTCGGCAGGCGCTGACTTATATGCAGGATAGGACCAAGCCGCTGGTGGAAATTGCCGAGCAGCTCGGGTTTTCGGAGTTGAGCGCATTCAGCCGGGCTTTCAAGCGCTGGATGGGGACATCCCCGGCTGAATACCGCTCTGTCAGGCTTTCCTGATCAGGCTCAGACTTTCTTGAACACCAGCGTGGCGTTGGTACCGCCAAAGCCGAAGCTGTTGCTCATCACCAGGTCGAGGTTCTGGTTGTCCATGCGCTCACGGACAATCGGATAACCTTCTGCGCCTTCGTCGAGTGTCTCGATGTTGGCAGACGGCGCAATGAAACCTTCACGTTGCATGATCAGGCTGTAAATGGCTTCGTGCACGCCGGCGGCACCCAGGGCGTGACCACACAGGGGCTTGGTGGAGCTCAGCGGCGGAATCTTGTCGCCAAATGTCTCCTTCAGCGCTTTCAGCTCGGTTACATCACCGGCCGGTGTGCTGGTGCCGTGGGTATTGATGTAGCTGATCTCGCCATCCAGGTTTTTCATGGCCTGCTTCATGCACCGCACTGCGCCTTCGCCACTCGGGGCGACCATATCCGCGCCGTCTGAGGTGGCGCCAAAGCCAACCAGTTCCGCCAGGATATTTGCGCCACGGGCCTCGGCGTGTTCCAGGGCCTCAAGTGCCAGCACGCCGCCGCCTCCAGAGATGACAAAGCCATCCCGGTTTGCGTCATAGGTGCGTGAAGCCAGTTCCGGCGTGTCGTTGTATTTCGTCGACAGGGCACCCATGGCATCGAAAAGCAGGCTCAGGGTCCAATGGATATCTTCACCGCCGCCGGCAAACATCACATCCTGGCGCCCGAGCGCAATCAGGTCGGCGGCATGGCCGATGGAATGCGCGCTGGTGGCGCAGGCGGAGGTAATGCCGTAGTTAATGCCGCGAATACCAAACCCGGTTGCCAGTGACGCGTTGATCGCGCTGCCCATGGTGCGCGGCACGCGATAAGGGCCAACACGGCGGATGCCGCGGTCGCGATGTGTGTCTATGGAATCCAGCAACTCAACCGTCGACGCGCCACCCTGACCGAAGATAATGCCGGTGGTATCGGCCTTGATGTGTTCGTCGGTCAGCCCGGCCTGTTCGATAGCCTCGCGCATGGCCAGGTAGGTATAGCCGGAAGCCGGGCACATGAAGCGCCACAGTTTACGGTCAATCAATTCCGGTAGGTTCAGGTTGATCTGGCCGCAGATGTGGCTGCGCAGACCGTTATCCCGGGCTTCTTCGCTGAAGCCTATGCCGGAACGGGATTCCTTGAGGGACTGGGCGACTTCCTTCTGGTTGGTACCAAGGCTGGAAACGATGCCCATACCGGTGATTACAACACGACGCATCCTGTTAACTCCTAAAAATCATCGGTCGAAGTGAACATGCCAACCCGCAGGTCTTTGGCTGTGTAGATTTCCCGGCCGTCTACTTCCATCCGGCCGTCAGCGATTGCCATGGTCAGCTTGCGCCTGATCACACGCTTCAGATCCAGGTGGTAAGTGACCTTCTTGGCTGTGGGCAGCACCTGGCCGGTAAACTTCACTTCGCCGGCGCCCAGTGCGCGACCCTTGCCTTCACCGCCACCCCAGGCCAGGAAGAAGCCAACCAGCTGCCACATGGCATCCAGGCCAAGACAACCGGGCATCACAGGATCATCAACGAAGTGTACCTTGAAAAACCACAGGTCCGGATTGATGTCGAGCTCCGCTACCAGGCTGCCTTTGCCGTAGAGGCCGTCGTCGTCTGCGATATGCGTGACGCGGTCGAACATCAGCATCTCGTTGATGGGCAGACGCATGGAGCCAGGGAAGAGCTCGCCATGGCCGCATTTGATCAGGTCTTCTTTATCAAAATGATCCGGGTTCATAGTGCCAGTGTCTCTGTTACAAAATGATTTCCTCATACTTTAGCTCGAATTTCACGAGGAGCTATTGACCTTTAGTGGATGATTGCCCGTTTGAAGTTCCCGCCTTCCTTCTGTTCCCACCCGTTTGATGGTCATCAAGGTGGATGCACGTGCCCGCGAATACAATCATCCAGAGTCCGTTTTGCGAAATCCGGAGAGTCGAAACCGGCAAGGAGGACATCGTATGTCCGGGTATGAGGAAACCATCGAAGGCAAGATCTGGCGCAAGGGTGACCGGGTCATGGTATGTCTGGAAAGAGAGACCGGGCATTTGCCGGAACGCGTCTGGGAAATGCTCACCGACTCGGTGTGTCTGGCAGAGTGGTTGGCTCCGGGCACACTCGACGCCCGGCCGGGCGGTCGGGTTCAGCTTGATTTCGGTAACAGCGGTATGCCGATCGATTGCCGCGTGACGGATTGCCAGCCCAATCGTCGCCTGGCCTATTCCTGGAGTTCCGGCGATTCCGCCGAGCGGCCGTTGGTATGGGAGCTTGAGCCCATCGACGAGGGAACCCGTCTGTCACTGATATTGCTGCTGCCCGATGATGAACTGGTGCCCATTGCGTGCGCGGGCTGGGATGCGCACCTTGAAATGCTATTGGCGGCCCTGGAAGGAATAAGTATTCACTTCCCGGCGAGCCGGTTTCGCCAGGCGAGGGCAAGGTTCGAGTTGCTGGTCAGGCAGGAGTTAGCCGCCTGACCAGCCAGCGGTTTCAGCCTTCGCGGCCATCCGGTCTGGGGCTGGCCAGGATGCCGGTGTAGCGGTAAAGGAACATACCGAAAGCAAACAGCCAGAGCAGGGTGCTGCTGCCAATGCCGGGGTGCCATGGGATAATTTCGAAGGCCGTGAGCACCCGTACCAGCGCGGCCAGATGAATCGCGACGAACGCAAGCACCATCCCCCTTGGTAACACCAGCGGTCTGCCGCTGTGGCCGAGTGCCACCCGTGCAATAACCCCCAGAATCAGGCATGCGACCGCCCCGGTTCCGGCAGCGTGACTCCACGCGTTGGACGGCCAGCCGGCGAACAATGTGCCTGCCAGCAGAAACAGGGCGACCGGCACCCACAATATGGACAGGTGCAGAATCCAGAGCAGGGGTTCCCGACGCACAAGCCAGCCTTTCCAGCCAGCCAGCCGCACCAGCATCAGCGTACCGGACAGCAGGGCCAGAGCACCGGTAACGGTCTCCCAGCCGGTGACAAGGGAAGCCATCAGCAGAATCAGGCTGAAAATCGTTGCCATATCGAGGGCGGGAATTGTTTTCACCACGTTGCCGTCGAAGCCGCGCTGGCGCAACCAACCGCTGGAAAATGCCGGCGTGATGCGCCCTCCGATGATGCTGATCAGTGCCATGGCCATGATCAGGGCGCCGTAACTGAAGGTCATGTCCAGACGTGTAACGAACCCGATCTGCATCAGCCAGAGCAGGCCCAGCACTACCATGATCATCAATTGTCTTTTTTGCCGGGCATGCCAGATTCGCCAGCCGGCATCCACCATTACCAGAGGCAGGAAAGCGAGGTTCACGCCCTGTACCAGCCAGTATGGAAGGTCTGCTCCGGTTGCCAACAACAGGCGGCCGGCGAGCCAGACGCCCCAGAGCAGCACCAGTCTGAATCCGTGGGTACGCTCGGTCTGGGTCCACACGCAGACGGCGGTCAGCAGGAACCCCGCGATAGCTGCCGAGAGGAACCCGAACAGCATTTCGTGTTGGTGCCAAAATAATCCTGGCATCGCCAGAGGCAGGCTGATAACTCCGTTTACCTGCATTACCCAGAGGGGGATGGCGGCGAGAGCCAGAACGGTCATGGACAGAAAGAAGATCCGGAATGGATAGGAAAATAACTGACCGACGCTGGCAGACGCCCGATCAGGGGAAGTCGGAATGGCCCGCATAGATGTCTCCCATATACATGTATTTTGTGTATATGTTAAACCCTGCCGACTTTGTTAACCATACCTGCTTGGAGGTAGATTGCGTACAATAGGCGCAACCCATTCAATTACAAGGGAACTTCCATGACGTCGTACATGATCCTGAAGCACCTGCACATGACCACTGCGTACCTGACTATCACGCTGTTTGCCCTGCGGCTGCTGCTGGACGCGGTCGGTCGGCCTGGCTGGCGCCAGACCCCGCTGCGGTTTATTCCCCACATCAACGACACGATTCTGTTGGTGGCGGCCATTTCCCTGGTTTTTGTCGCCGGCTACGCCTCGGCCATGCCCGGGTGGCTGATTGCCAAGATCGTGTTGCTGTTCGGCTACATCATTGCCGGCGTATTCGCTCTGAAGACCACCCTAGGCAAGCCCGTTCGAATTTCAGCCGCCGTACTTGCCCTGGGACAGGTGAGCGCCATTCTGCATCTGGCGATGACCAAGCCATTCTGAGTCAGCGTTTTTCGCTGACCTGCTTTGTCAGTTCCGCCAGCTGAACCTGCACTGCCTGGAGCTGGCGGGCAATCTCGTCCCGCTCATCGTGAGCCTTCTGGGCCTGCTTGGCGTTCTGCTCCTCGCCCATAACTTCCAGGATCGCCCCGATCATCATGTTCAGGAACACAAACGCTGTGAGGAAAATGAAGGTGAGGTAGAAAATCCAGCTAAGCGGGTATTGCTCCATGGTGGCGTAGCCGGTTTATACCAATAAGAAATATGCGATTTACGTTGCTAAATGAGGAAGCAGCACATGAGAAACAGAAGTTTAGAAATCTCAGTGGGAAACATTTTTTCTGCAACAATTTTCTTAGGGATTCTGTTTGGGAATTCCCACCAATCAACAACGCTTTTTTGGATCTGCAACCGACACTAGAATGCCCATCAGTGACAGGCGATGAAAGTCACTCACCAACGACAGGGATCTGATGAAAAATTTGTTGGTGTTGAAAGCATAAAGTGGCCGCTCGGTTCTTATAGCGGACATTTGATGGTCGCACTGTTTGCATCAACGTTTGGAGCAACGACCACCACTCTAGCGTCGAGATTAAGTGCTTGGCCATTCCCGATATCGATCAATGGAGAGTCAGGCCAGTGCTTGTGACCGAATAATGTGAGGCCTGAAAATCCCTTTTCCAGAGATTGGGTAATAACAGGATTGCCCTCCCGGCTTCCGTCTGTGTCTTCGGGACCCTCATGTAGCATAAGAGTATGGGGGTGCTTTTGGATACACAGCTCCATGTGGCGGACAAATGCATCCTCGTCCCAACGGTTGTGGCGTTTCGGATCACCAATGATTCCACCGAGCCCCCCGACCCGGAGTCCAAAGTTAGTTTTGACCACGTTTCCGTTCAAAACTACGATTTTCACGGGGAGTTTAGTTGTGGAAGCCAAAGAGTCGTGATTTCCAAGAACGGCAATGACTTCTTCAGAGACCCGCGAGAGCGATAGAAATACCGCTTCAACTGGGCCTGTACCCCCGGGTTTTCGGCAGTCAGGATATTCGTATAGATCTCCGCATATCATTACCGTACTGATTGGTGGGATTTCGCCGAGGCCCACGAGCAGAGAAAGCTCTTCCGCAACTGCTTCGCCGAGCAGCCTTTCGTTGCCTTCTAACCGATCGGATAGATATTCCCGGCCCTGAAGGTCCGACATCAAAACCAAACATCCAATGTCGTTTGGAAGCCATTCAGCTTTGGCATGGAAAAATGGCAGCTCTCTCTTACATGGCATTCTGCTGGGGGCACTTGTCCAGTAAGGAAGGGAGTGGAACGGTGTTGGATCAATGCCAGTCAATCGCATGCGACACCCGCAAATGAATTCAATCGTTCGTACAGTGACTTTACTTTACGCATGTTGTCGTTCGCATTCAGTTCTTGCGCCCGAATGCGTTAAGGTAATTGACATTTGATCGAGCACATACTGGACTCCTTCTGCGTGGAGGTCGACACGAGTAGTGGTTGCGTTAAATGGCCAGTATTGGTCACCAATAGCTGCAGAAAATTAGCTCGGAAATGACGTAAGCGGTCTCTTGTCCTGTTTGACCACCTTGACCTTCGGAAGGCAATCAAATTAACGACTTGTAAGCTGATCACGATAGCTCAATGGCTTGCATTTGGCGCTTACAGCTCCGAGACGACCAAAGCATTCACAGAGTAATCAGCGTAGATTACCTACCTGAGCGTGGTGCAAGCATCGTCGAGCCCTGCTCAGAATGGTGTAAGCAGACCGATTTACCCGCCAACATATCCCAGAAGCCTCTGTTTTCAGGGGGTTCTGTGGTGTAAGCAGAAGGATGAGCACACTTCCTTCCTGGTAACCAACTCGTGCATTTTTAGGGCGCAGCAGCAAGCAAAATCCATAGTGAGGTTTTGTAAGCGACTGTAAAATAAAGTTTTTAACCTGCTCATATACAGACGCAAAAATTCACGACCTGGTTTCCACCCTTTATCCGGTCGGGGAGCTAAGTTACATCTGCTCACATATAGACTTAGCTTTTCACCATGTATCTCAAAAAGCCACCCTGCTTAGCTCATAAATAGTCTCGAAAACTCACTAACTGCTTGAACAATTTGATTTTTTTTGATCTGCTCATATATAGACATAGAAAATCACCACATCTCTATAAGAACGTCAGTGGTGCTTAATGGTGGAGCCTCAAATTACCAAGGGCCGTGATTCAAGCCGCACGCTCTCGGCTTACTGTTTTTGGACCAAAAACCGAGACCTCAAGACTTTGGAATGGGTCGTTGCTGAGGGATAGCGAGTGGGGAGTTAAAGGACCCATCCGGAAACGATGTCGGAACTACCCAAAAATTCCAGGTCAATCTTGCGCCAGCGGGTTTGAACAACGGGGAAGATGCTTCGAAATCTAACGAAAAACAAATTTGCTCGTTAAGAATAGTCACCGTACTTGACTTGCGAAAGATATAATTTAACTTTCTTGCATCCGTCAACCGTAGCAAGGAGTTCTCTTGGCGTTTTATGTTCCAGGGCTTTCACTGGGCGGTCTAACCACTCCTCAAAAATCGAGTCATCGTTCTCGAAGTATGTTCTTTTAATGTCCTCCAAGTCATCGGGTTTCATAGTGTAATTTCCGATGCTCCCAAATAAGATCAGTAGAGCTTTCAAACTTTAAGGTAGAGCGTTTGGTAAACTCTGATTAACGCCTCAATGTCTTCGAGTCGGATATCTGTCAGGTGGCTGAAGTGTCGTCGGCTACTGGCATCAAGGCTCTCAAGATGGCCGATGCTGTCCCAGATCGATTTCGCTTGCGACAGCTTTTCTCTCTTCTCCTGCAGGTACGTTGAGCTTTCAGGAAACCTATCTCTGTAACACTCCATGATTGTCTCATTTATGTAATTCATTTCATTCCTCAAGTTATGTGGTCGGAGATCTTTAACGTATTTTAACCTGCTTCGGTAATTTAAACGATTAAAATTTTAAAAGTGGTCTTTGGTTGAAAGATAATATATTTAAGTCGAGGTCAAGCTCTTCAAATATCATTTATCAGAATTGACGAAGTAGACCATGCTTAGATTGCTCGACAGATATAATCCTCTAAATTAAAGTGGTTCATAACGAACACTGAGCCTGTTTCAGCCAGTTCAGCGCCACAGTGTGGATTGGAGGCAATTATTTCAATATCGATCTGCGAGGCTATCGACCTACGAGAAACCTCAATCCAACGAACGGCTGAACGACTAAAATTCTTTTTGGAAAATTTGGGCTGCGCGGGCGAAATTGCCGTCTGGGAGAACCTCCTGAAATACACGGGGGAGGGATTTCTATCACATCTTGAACTTCGCGAAGAGAAGGCAAGCAGAGGCGACTGTTCCTGGTTGGAAGATTCTTTGGTAATCGGTCGGATGGTTGCACAGCAAGGGCGGCTTACTGGTGTCTTCATTTTCTTGGCCAGGATGGCGTTTGAAAGCGGGTTAAGATTCTTGGCCTGCGACGATCCAGATGCTATTTGGAATGGGGAAGTAGATCACCCAGACCTGATTGAACTCGGCTTCAGCCGGCAGAAAAAACGTCGAACATTGAGCGCGACAGGTGTTCTGATTTGGCGTGCCAATCCCGAGGCTATTATTCGACGCCTTTCCTGAGGAGCGATCGGGTGAATGCCGAGTAGGTGCTAAACGACAGCTGGAATCTACTCGATGTTTTGGGAGTGTTCAAACCGACAATCAATAAGTCGACACTGGGAGAGGGCAAATGAGTACCAAGGCGTCGATCGCTTCAGGCGATAATTTTCATCTTTACAACGAAGAGCTTCTGTCGGCGGTACCTCGTTCAGTGTTCCTGGCGCTCGAGAAGCCTGCCTCTTATGAGGTTTCAAAGGAGACGTTCAAGGAACAAATCATCGAACGCCTAACTGTGGAGATCCCATCCGAAGCGCTGGATGAAATCGCGATCAAATGGATAAAGTACCGAAAGCTCCAAGGCGCTGTAGGTGGGCCAGTTGGTCTGGAATGGGGGAGCCCAGACTGCCCCTATGATTAGGCGCCTGAAGGCGGTCGTAAGGCTCGTCACGATGCTGTTGCTCCTGTGCCGCAGCAAAAAGTGCAGGATGCCATCGTCCAGGCCGCTGAAGGCTACGAAATTCAATCAATCCCTTCCCTTTGGTTATTGAGAAAAGAACTCGAGGTAGCGTAGAACCTCCCGAAAGCCCTCAATCGAACTCAAGCGATCAATCGGTCTGCATTTGAATGCTTCATTGGGCGTTCTCAACCAGTGAGCCAGGTTGTCTCGATCGTTCCCGATGACGGCGTGCATGCGATGGTAGAGCGCTTTAAACAATATGCAAACGTCCTCCCGCGGAAAGTTCGCTAGAAGGGCATTTTCCGGCAGCTCCTCTCTGCAGACACCTAGCTGCTCGGCTATATCCTGGATGCTTAGGTCTTTACCAGAGTCCATTTTTCAATTGCTCCAGGCTCTCATAGACTTTTTTTAGGGAATCAATCTCACCGGTCAAAACGAAATCGAGAGGCCGCCGACCAAAATACGGGGAATTCTGGTTAGCCGCGGTCATAAAGCCGAGGTGATTCTCCGGGTTCTGAAAGACCTCTCTGAGAGACGCGTGAATATTCAGAAGATAAGAAATCGTCACCAACTGGCGTTCTGTCAACGCCTTGAGTTCCTCAGTTGAGTCAAAAGTGTTTTGGTCAACGTCGAGGATGCGGTTTTGATCTGAGTCTTCGACCCCCCAGCCCTTCATGATCCGATACGCCGCCTTCAGGCCCGCCTGACGTTGTTGGAGTGTTTTTTGTTCGGATGTAGGACTCATCACTGACTGGGTAGGCTCCTCAAAAAGCCATTCGTTTCTGTGGTGTTACGTTGCCACAGAAACGACGGGAAGAACACCATCGATCGGAAAGGTGCGTGTCCTGAGCGGAGAGAGCGAAACAGTGGTTGGGTTAAAAGCCGCTTTCCTCTGTCCCCTGAGGCCAGGTTCCAGTCGATTTCAAAGGTGCAATTAATAATACAATGCCAACTCAGTGCGTTACCTCGATGACTCATTCCGTTGTCAGCACTACCTGGGGTTATGCGGATAGTTCTGCCTCGGGCACTTATCGGGTCGGGAAGTGTATTGCGTTATAAAGCGCGGGCTGAGATACAAGCCAAGCTCACCTTGAGTCTCGGCATTTTTATGGGGGCTCATCATCGCGCTTGGCCGCTAGTTACGAGCGGCAACTACTCACAAAGGTGCTGAGCCACTGTGATTCCCGCTCAGACGGCTTCAGTCCGTACCTAAACATAAGCGAACATTCACGGCTGCTCTTTCGCACACGCTTCTTTCAACAAAAACACTTCGATATTTATCAAATCGTCTAACTGAGAAGCTGGCTTTTTGGTTTGGCTATGTACTGCAAGAAGGTCCGGGCTGTTCTTGGCGTTTGGAATGTCTTGTCAACAGCGCAAAGAAAAGCAGAACAATCAAATTGCCTCTTGCACATCTACCTACTAATAGGTAGATTAATTGGCGCATGTTTAATGACCAACAGAGGCAATCAATGAAAATCTACGATATCGAAGGCTTCCCGAACCCGCTCCGCGTTCGCATCGCTCTGGCAGAAAAAGGCGCAACAAACCAGGTGGAATTCGTCCCGGTCGATGTCATGGGCGGCGAGCACCGTTCCGAGGCGTTCAAGACGAAAAACCCGGATGCCACCGTGCCCATGCTGGAACTTGACGACGGCACCTGCATCGCCCAGTGCAATGCCATCACCGAATATATCGACGGCGTCTTTGATGGTCCGTCCCTTATGGGTACAACCCCAGCGGAGCGTGCCCGTATCGCAATGATGAATCTGCGGGCAGAAAACGGTCTGATGAACGCCGTGGGTGCCTATTTCCACCACGCGACCCCGGGGCTTGGTCCGGATCTGGAAACCTGGCAATGCGCTGAGTGGGGTAATAAACAGAAAGAAATTGCCAGCGCAACCATGGCCTACCTTGACAGCGTTCTGGCGGACAACGAGTTTCTCGCAGGCGACAGCTTCTCGGTCGCAGACATCACCGCCTTTGCCGGCCTGGGGTTTGCGGATTTCGCGAAGGTTGACATTCCCGAGTCTCTGACCAATCTCCAGGCCTGGCGCGCAAAAGTCGCAGCCCGTCCTTCAATTGCCGGGTAATCCGAAACCTTCGGATTTAATGCAAGCGCTGAAAACATGAAGGGCACAAAAGGGAGGAATATCATGGAGATTAATGCAGATTTCTCCAAACCGGTGGTTATGCATTCCGACCAGATTGAATGGCAGCCCTCGCCCATGAAAGGGGTGGAGCGGCGCATGCTGGACCGGATCGGGGACGAAGTTGCCCGCGCCACGACCATCGTGCGTTATGCGCCGGGCAGTCATTTCTCGGCGCATACCCATACCGGTGGAGAAGAATTCATCGTACTCGATGGCGTGTTCCAGGACGAGCACGGTGACTTCCCTGCTGGCACCTACGTGCGCAACCCCCCAACCACGTCACATATTCCGGGCTCTGAAACGGGCTGTACGATATTTGTGAAACTGTGGCAGTTCGACCTGGCCGACCGCACCCAGTTCAGCAAGAATATGGAGGCCGAGCTGGGCGCCCCAGTGGGCGGCGTTGCCACCGCAAAGCTGCATGAGGACGATCGTGAGATCGTGACCTACAGCCAGCTCGATGCGGGGGCGACACTGACCTCTGAGGCGCCCGGCGGAATCGAACTGCTGGTGGTCGAAGGTTCGGCTATCAGGGATGGCGAGGTGCTGGCCAGGCATGACTGGCTGCGCCTCCCTGAAGGACACAGGTTGTCCGTGACGGCCGGGGACGACGGCGCCAAGATCTGGATGAAAACGGGGCACCTGCGATTTGCCGGGGCACCGAGGGTATAAGCCCGGCAATAGCGGGATTGAAAAGGCAGACAGGTGAACAACCATGAACCGTGATACCAGAACAGCCCTGATGGATCTTGCCGAGCACACCGTCCGGTCACGGGGCTTTGACGGGTTCAGCTACGCGGATCTGGCCGAGGCCATCGGCATTCGAAAGGCCTCGATCCATTATCATTTCCCCACCAAGGCGAAGCTCTCCGAAGCCTTGATCGAGCGCTATCAGACCAGTCTGCAGCAGGGTCTGACCGAGATAGACGCAGCCCATGCCAGCGCTGGCGCGCGCCTCAAGGCACTCATTGCCCTGTACCGCGGGGCGTTGCATGATGGCCAGACCGTGTGTCTGTGCGTTGCCTTTTCGACCTGCCGCGAAAGCCTGTCCGACACCGTTATTGCCAGAGTCGGCGCCGTTCGCGCAATGGTTCTGCAGTGGATTACGGCAACGTTTGAACTGGGACAAAGGGATGGATCCGTCTCGGCCATCCTGGGTGCCGCCGATGAAGCGCAGGCGACCCTGGCGATGCTGGAAGGGGCCCACCTTGCCGCGCGCACCGAAGAAGACCTCGCCGTGTTTGATGCCGCAACGCGACTGCTGCGCGCCCGCTGCCAGTAACGACGGGACAGGAATCGCGCTTTGATGTACAGAATCGCTACGCAAATTGACTCATAACGAGCGAAAAGGAGCAAACAGATGATGAGCACCCTGAAAACAGCACTGGCAGCAGCCACGCTGTCACTCACTGTTGCAAGTACGCAGGTACTGGCAGAAACGCAAACCAGAACCATCGAGTATCAAGTCGGCGACGAGACCTTCACCGGCTACATGGCCTGGGATGATGAATTCGGGCAAAAGCGTCCGGGGGTTCTGGTGGTCCATGAATGGTGGGGGCACAATGAATTTGCCCGGAATCAGGCAGAACGACTTGCCTCGGCCGGCTATACGGCGTTTGCGCTGGATATGTATGGCTCTGGCAAACAAGCCGACCATCCCGATACCGCCCAGAAGTTCATGCAGGAAGCCACTCGGGACATGAGTCAGGTCAAGGCGCGCTTCATGAAGGCGATGGACATCCTGAAGAACCACGAAAGTGTTGATGCGTCCCGAATTGCGGCACAGGGTTATTGTTTTGGCGGCGCCGTGGTTCTCAACATGGCGCGCATGGGCGTCGATCTGGACGGCGTTGTCAGCTTCCACGGCGCGCTCGGCAGCCCCCTCACGGCTGAACCCGAGTCCGTGAAAGCCAGGATCCAGGTGTACACC
The DNA here is from genome assembly GCF_037029655.1 of Marinobacter sp. CH_CUG1437-1. NCBI lineage: Bacteria > Pseudomonadati > Pseudomonadota > Gammaproteobacteria > Pseudomonadales > Marinobacteraceae > Marinobacter > Marinobacter sp. CH_CUG1437-1. The sequence goes on from NZ_JAYMEW010000008.1 coordinate 117,149, forward strand.
GGCGGTGCCGACAAGCTGGTCCCCTCGGATCAGGTCGCGGGCCTGGTCAAGGAGATGCAGGATGCCGAAGTCGACCTGACACTGGTGAGCTTTCCCGGAGTACTGCACTCATTCACCAACCCAGGCGCCGACAAGATCGCCGAGGAGTTCGGCATGCCGGTTGGTTATGATGAAGAGGCTGCCAGCCGTTCCTGGGATGGCACCATGCGTTTCTACAAGGCCATCTTCACCCAGTAACACAAGCGAGTGCAAACAAACCGAAACCGGCAGTATTTACAGTGAATTCTGGAACACCAACCGAAAAGCATGATGAGGTGCAACATGGCAACTGAGAGTTTACCACTGTTCGATGGAGACAATCGTCCAGGCTACAAGTCGCTGGGCAACTCGGGGCTGTTCGTATCCGAACTGTGCCTGGGCACCATGACCTTCGGCGGCGATGAGGACATCTGGGGCCTGATCGGCCAGTTGCAGCAGGAACAGGCCGACGAACTCGTGAAGATCGCCCTGGAGGCGGGGGTCAACTTTATCGATACCGCCAACATCTATGGTTTCGGCGCCAGTGAGCGCATCGTCGGCCAGTCCCTGAAGAATCTCGGCGTTCGCCGCGAAGATGTGGTGCTGGCGACCAAGGTGCTCGGCCCCATGGGCGCAAGCCCCAATGCCCGTGGTGCTTCCCGCGGCCATATAATGAGCGAATGCAAGGCGAGCCTGGCGCGCCTGCAAACGGATTATATTGACCTGTACCAGATCCACGGTTTTGACCCGGCCACGCCGATCGAGGAAACTCTGGAGGCACTGAACACCCTGGTGCAGCAAGGCCATGTGCGTTACGTGGGCCTGTCCAACTGGGCCGCCTGGCAAGTGATGAAAGCCATCGGCATCACCCGGGCCCGCAACCTGTGCCCGATCATATCCATGCAAGCCTACTACACCCTCGTAGGTCGCGATCTGGAGCGGGATATTATTCCGATGCTGAAATCTGAGAACGTTGGTCTGATGGTGTGGAGCCCACTGGCCGGGGGTTACCTGTCCGGTAAATACGAGGGGCCGGACGTTTCCGAAGAAAACCGGCGCGCCAAGTTTGACTTTCCACCCGTCAACCGCGAGCGGGGCAGCGAAGTCATCAAGGTTATGCGGGAGATTGCCGATGGCAAACAGATCGACGGCGAACCGGTCAATGTGGCACAGATTGCCCTGTCATGGCTGCTACACCAGAAGCCTGTGACCAGCATCATCGTTGGCGCCAAGCGGCCCGAGCAGCTCAGGGACAATATCCGCGCGGCCCAAATCCGCTTGTCCGACGATGAACTGGTAGCCCTGGATGAAGTCAGCCGCCTGCCCGAGGAGTACCCGGGCTGGATGATGGCAATGATGGCCGGGTACCGAAACTCTACCGAGTCCTGATTCCAAAACCGACCCAACCCAACCCAACCTTCACATCGTGCTGCGCCCCGACGGCGCAGCCGCTATGCTGGAAAAACCGTTAATGCTGTCAAAACGTAGACGTCCGTGCCTACTGGCCACTTCGACGACTCTCCTGGCTGCTTCAACACCTGACTTTACCGGTTCTGGTGTTGTCGGCAAAACAGGTCGTGTGTAAGGGTTATTTCAGAACTCAATCACCTTCCTGGAAGACTTAAGTGAGTTGTAATTGCTAACAAAATTGGCGCTCATTCAAACCTACCTCAATCTTTTATCTGTAAGCGAAACCAAAGGGCATAAAGCGCCGGGACAAACAATAGCGTGATCAGAGTGCCCACTGCTACGCCACCTATAAGCACATAAGCCAGCGGCCCCCAGAACAGGTCAAAGGTCAGAGGAACAAACGCCAGAACGGCCGCCAGAGCGGTGAGCACCACGGGGCGGGAACGTTGCACTGCCGCCTCGACAACGGCTTCTCTCGCAGCCATCCCCGCTTTGAAGTTGTCCTGCACCTGCTGCGTCAGAATCATGGTGTTTCGCATCAGGATGCCGCCCAGGCCAATCAGCCCCAGCAGCGCGGTAAAGCCAAAGGGTTGATTAAACAGCAGCAGAGCCAGCACAGCCCCAATCAGCCCCAGTGGCGCGGTGGCAAGAACAGTCAATGTGCCGATAAAGGAACGCATCTGAAGCATGATAAAGATCAGCATCAACGCCAACATCACCGGTTGTAATGTCTGGATTGAAGCATTGGCTTTGGCTGATTGTTCCACCGTACCGCCGATTTCAATACGGTAACCCTCCGTCAACTGTTCGCGCAGGCCCGTCATCGCACTCCATATCTCCTTGGTAACATCCGGTGGCTGGGCACCTTCTACATCGGCCTGAACGGCCAGGAAGGGGTCACGGTTGTAACGCTTTATGACGGGGTCCTCGTAACGAACCTGCCACTTGCCCAGTTGCTGTACGGAAAGTTTGCGGTCGTCGCGGGTTTTGATTTCAAGATCTTCCGGCATGATCACTTCGCCACGGGCATTACGCGCCACCAGTTGAACACTCCTTATGCCCTGACGTAGTTCGGTGACGGCCACTCCGCGGAGTTGGAACTGCAGTTGCCGGGCAACTTCCGCCGGGGTCAGGCCCATCCAACCCAGGTTTTGCGGGTCCATATCAAGATAGAGAGTGGGCACGCGCTCATCCCATTCGAGATGCGGCATGACGATATTCGGATGCCCGGTCATGAGAGTGCGGATCTGGTGCGCGATCTCTCTGAGTTGATCGGATTCCGGACCCAGCACACGAAAACTGACCGGCCAGACCACCGGGGGACCGTACAGCAAACGCGTCACCCGCACTCGTGCCTCCGGAAATTCACCCGCCGCGATTCTGGTTTCCAGCGCCGAGATGATGCGATCGCGCCCTTCAACGTCCTGCCCAATGGCAATCAACTTGGCAAATGCCGGGTCCGGCTGCTCGGGGTTGGCCGATACGAAGAATCGGGGCGCACCGGCACCGATGTAAGCAGAAAGGCTTTTCACCTCCGGCATGTCCATCAGAATCGCTTCCAGGCGTCTGACACTTTGATCCGTGGTGGCAATAGCGCTCCCCTGCGGAGCATAGACACTGATCAGAACTTCGGGGCGATCAGAACTGGGAAAAAATTGCTTCTGCACCTGGGTTGCCATACCGAAAGCACTGATCGCCAGCAAACCCACTGTTATCAAAACAACGGTTTTCCGGTACTGTACACACGCTGTGATCACCCCGCGCAACCGCTGATAAAACGCGCTTTGGTATAGGTCCTGGCCCGTATGCCCGGTGTAATCGGGCAAGAGCTTGACGCCCAGATAAGGCGTAAAGGTTACCGCCACCACCCAGGAAATCAACAACGAAAAAGCCAGCACCCAGAAGATGTTGCCGGTGTATTCTCCCACCCCGGACTGGGCAAATCCGATGGGAACAAATCCGGCCACCGTCACCAGCGTTCCAAACAGCATGGGCGCGGCGGTTACGCTCCAGGCATGACTGGCTGCCCGTACCCGGTCCCAGCCGCTCTCCATCTTCACAATCATCATTTCAATGGCGATGATCGCATCGTCCACTAACAGGCCTAGTGCGATAATCAACGCACCCAGGGTGATGCGATCAAGGTTAATGCCTGCCATTTTCATCAATAAGAAAGTCAGGCCGAGAGTCACGGGAATCGCAATACCCACCACCAAACCCGCGCGCAGACCGATCGCCAGTATGCTGACCCCCATCACCACGACCAACGCAACCAGAAACTTGACCTGAAAAAGATCAACCGCCTGAGTGATGGCTTCCGCCTGATCGGTCAGGGTCTGTATTGACATTCCCAGCGGCAGCCTGCCCTGTTCGGCACTGACAAACTCGCGCAGCCGCTCACCAAACTCCAGGCCATTTTCACCCGCGCGCATGACGACACCTAACAGGATCGCATCCTCACCGTTGGAGCGGACGATGTAGCTCAAAGGATCTTCATAACCTAAACGCACCTCGGCCAGATCAGACACGGTGATAAGCTGGTCTCCGATACGCAGAGGTACTGAGGTGAGGCGCTCAAGGTCAGACAGGTCGATGTTGCTGCGGACATAAACCCGCGGGCCGGCAAGATCAACAAAGCCAAGAGGCTGAAGACGGTTGTTGGCCTCTATCGCCTGCAACACCTCTTCTGCCGACAAACCGAGGTTGTTGAGCCGGTCCTGATCAAATTCGAGATACACCCGCTCAGGACGCTCCGCCAGGAGCTGTGCTTTTTGCAAGCCGGGCAGCCGTTGCAAGCGATCCCGTATCGATTCTGCCTCTCGGGTCAGTTCACGCATTGGCATCCCGGGTGCCGTCAGCGCCAGCAGGGAGAAATACACATCCGCGAAATCATCGTTGACGATGGGGCCGATCACACCCCGGGGCAGATTGGGCTTCTCATCGAGCATGCGTTTGCGGACTTGATAAAAGAGGTCCGGCACTTTTTCGCTGGGCGTCGAATCCTGGAATCGGATAAGCATGGCGGCCTGCCCGGGCCGAATGGTTGTTTCAATGGTATCGGTATACGCCACCTCCTGAATTTGCTTTTCCAGACGATCCACGACCTGATTCTGCAGCACCTCGGGGGTTGCTCCTGGCCAGGCTACCGAGACCACCATCGCCCGGACGGTGAACGCAGGGTCTTCCGCCCGACCCAGGGACGAGAACGCGTAGAAACCGGTAACAACGGACAGCAAAAGAAAAAAGAGGGTGACCGAACGCTCGCGCACTGCCAGCGCGGAAAGATTCGGTAAGCTCATTGAGCCAGCTCCCGCACCGCCATGCCAGGCGTGAGTAGGTGTGTCCCCAGCGCGACGATGGGCGTTCCCGCCTTGATGTCGACCTTGATCTTCGCATACTCCTCACCCAGATCGATAACATCGACCGCCAGGGGCGTTACCGTGCCGTCGGAAACCAACCAGATCTGCGGCGTTTGCCCTCTCTCATCCAGGGCACCCAGCGGTACGCGATGGCTGGGGGCGGTTTGCTTCTGCGCTAACCGCACACTCACCACCGACCCCAGGGTTAAAGACGAGGGGTAGGGCCCCTCCAGGCTGTATCGGGCACGCCAGCTCCGGCTTGCGCGGTCGGCAGCCCCGGCAATTTCTCTCAGGCTTACAGCTAGCTGTTCGCCATTGGGCAAAGGAACATAACCACGCCTGGCCGGGTTACTGCCCTCTGGTAAAAAAACTTCCACTTCCAGCGATTGATCTTCGGCCAGAACGGCAAGGGTTTGTCCGACACCCACAACCTGACCGGGTTCAACGTTGACCTCAGTGACCACGCCTGCATGGGCGGCTTTCAGTTCCGCATACCCCAGGGCATTCTGAGCCTGCTGATTGCGTGCAGAAGCCGTTTGCACCTGGCTGCGCGCCTCACGCTCTGCCAATTCAAGGCGTTGCAGGGTTTGTTCGCTGACAAACTGACGCCCCACAAGTTGCTGTTGGCGCTGGAGCTCATTGGTGGTAATTGCCAGGGCCGCTTCTGCACGCTTCAGATCCGCGGCGGCTCCCTCCGCCGTTGCTACAAGGTCTCGTGTATCGAGTTTGAACAGTAAGTCGCCTTTTTCCACGCGTTGACCGGCATCAATGTAACGATGTTGAATCCGACCGGCGATCTGAAAGGCCTGAGGAACTTCGTGGCGGCCTCGCAGGGTTCCTGAAAATCTGTGCGCTGTTGGGCCGGCGTCCTTTAGTTCAACTGTTTTTACCCAGGGGATAGGGGCGCGGGCCTCTGGGGGCGGTTCCGAAGACTGCTGACAACCAGACAGAATGAGCAGCGAGATAAACAGTGTCAGCATACAGCGCATGGCAGGTGTCCCGATTGGCAAAATCAAGGTGTGGGTATCAGTTCTCGCGGTGTCTGGACAAAGCAAGTTGCAGGATGGCATCGCGAACGGCTTCCTTCTGTTCCATGGGCAGAAAATGAGTCGTACCCTCAAGAACCCTCACGTCAGCCGAGGGCAACAAGGTCTGCAGACGTTTTTGCGCCGCCGGCGAGAAGGTTGACCCGCGTTCCGCCGCCAGCGCGATAACCGGGCACCGCAACTGACGAATACCGGGCCAGGGGTTGTGTTCGGTATGGGCAAAGGTGGTGCTCTCCCACTCCGGCGCACACGCCAGGCGAACTTGATCGTCCTGCGGCAGAAAAGCGTGTTGGATGTAGGCCTCCAGCCATGCATCGGGCCAGGTCTTGAAGCCACCGCGGCCCCGATAGTTGTCCAGCGCAGCAGCGTGCGAGTCGAATACCCGGCGCCGACGGGCGGCTCCGGCGGCCAGTGACAACCGATGTGACTGGCGTAGCAGCTTGGCCAGCCACAACTTCAGGCCCTGCCCCGGATCCATGATCACCGGTTCCGCCAGAATCAGGCCCAGCACTTTGTCTGGCCGTCGGGCAGCGGCCATGATGCTGGTGGTGGCACCGATAGAATGGCCGGCGAGCCAGACCGGCTCGTCCAGGCTACCCAGCAGAGCGGTCATGTCGCGATAGTAGGTTTCCCAGCCCCGGAATGTCGAAAAGTTCGCCGCACCGGCGCTGGCCCCGTGCCCCCGCATGTCCCAGGCCAGGACATTGACGTCCGTGGCAAGCCCATCAAGGAGGGGGCGGTACAGGCGGCCATGGAAACCCGTTGCATGCGCCCAGTGCACCGTGGGGCGCGCTTTGGATTGCGGCCAGCGCCACAGTGCGATCTCCGCGCCATCCGGCGCCTGGAATTGGTCGCGTTCAGGGTTGTTGTGCTTATTGTTCATGAAGATCTGCTTCTTTGGCCGCCACTGTCGGGAGCAACAACTGAACCTGACCGCTGGCGATCGGTTTGCGCTTATCGCCCTGCCAGCAGGTCACCCGGACCAGGCTGCTCCGCCTGCCTTGTCGAACAATTTCGGCGCTGGCGAACGTCGATCGGGCCTGCGCGGAACGGAGGTAGTTAATGTGGCTGTCGAGAATGCGTGGGCAACGTTTGTCGGTATCCTGGCTTTGCGCAGCGACCCGCGCGGTGAGTTCGATCAGGGCGCCAAGCACGCCGCCATGGAGGGCGGGTAGCATAAAGTTGCCAATGAGCGCTTCACGACACGGCATATGAACCACTAGACCTACATCGTCGCGTTGAACCTCAAGCCCAAGGTGCCGTGCGTAGGGAATGCGCTCCAGCAGAGCCTGCCAGTCGGAACATTCTTTCCCGCTTTCGGTAGGGCCTGAGATGGGTTGTGCCGAATCGCCAGTCGTGCTCATGCGCCCTCCTTTTTTCGTCCACCGGCCTGGAATCGCTGGCCCTGGGTGTTGCGCATGAAGGTGGCGTTTGCCGTCGCTAACAGTGCACTATCGCTCTCGCTGAGGATGTCGCAATGGATGAACGCGACCTCGTCCGTTAAATGACGACAGGTGGCCACCGCCAAGAGGGCACGGTCGCCGATGGCGGGCCGCAGATAATCCATGCGCAGATCCAGCGTGGCAATGGGCATCAACTCCAGGGCCCCCGCGAATACCGCCAAGCCTCCGGCGGAGTCGGCCAGCGAGTAGAGCACGCTGGTGCAGATTTCTTTTGTATCCTCTTCGGCGAACATCCACGGCTGTGGGGTCAGGCGCATGCAGACCTGGTTTCCGTTCACAGAGACAACCTGCATACCCAGATCCCTGCCGTGGGGAACCTGTTCGGTGAACTGCCACGCCGTCGTCACAGCGTCACTGTGCTGAGCTCTGTTCGACTCCGTCATCAGATCTGCCCACCCCGGTTTGCATTTCGCACAGGGGCGGAAGTGGCGGGAAACAGCTGATTGTCATATGTCATTGCCATGTCAGTTTCTTCCGAATAACATTGTTGCTGGATTTTGGTTGGTTAACCAACCAAAAGTCAAGAATCTGTTGAGGCAAATGGCACGCCACCCGTGCAATGGCGTACGATCAGTGTAACAAGTCAGGTGGTGGCCGCTCTGATGAATAACGAACTGGCTTGCTGAGGAGATACTTAAGCGATGGTTAACAGACAGATGGCTCCTCCAAGCAAACTGGGCGACCAGGGCGACGTTTTGTCTAACGCAGCCAGGCTTTTTCGTGAGAAAGGCTTTGAAAGGACGTCGCTCAAGGAGATTGCCGAGGCCTGCAATATGCTGCCCGGAAGTCTGTATTATCGTTACAACAGCAAGGAAGCGCTGCTTGTCGAGCTGATGCGCCGGGGGGTGGACCTGGTTACCGCAGAGGTCGAGTCGGCTTACGCCAGTTCGGATGACCCGGTTGAGCGTTTACGTCTTTGTATCAACGCGCATCTGCGAGCCCTGTTGGTCGATTCGGACGCGGTTTACGTGCTGCTGTTTGAATGGCGGGCGCTGGGCCCGGAGGCTCGCGAGGAAATCATCGAACTGCGTGACCAGTACGAGTCCCTGTGGGCCGGTATCCTCGAAACAATGATTGCGCAGGGCGTGGTCCGCAAGAATATTGATGGCCGCCTGCTTCGCCTGATCGGCCTTGGGGCGCTCAACTGGGTTGCAACCTGGTTCGACCCGAACGGGGCTCATTCACTCGACACCATTGGCGACTTGATCTGGCAGATCGCTATGGACGGTGTGATCAATAAAGGGGGGCAGGCATAGGTTCTGGCTTCACAAACGCAAGCAAGTAGCCTCTGTTTATGATCGCTAATCATGCGGATGCACGGTTTGTGATCTGACATTTTGCCTGAACTGCTCAGGCGACTGGTCAAACCAGCGCTTGAAGGCGCGTCTGAAATTGGCACTGTCGTGATAGTTCATCAACGCGGCAATGGCCTCGATTGACAGCTGGCTGTCACGCAAGTAGGTCGCTGTCTGCTGGGACAGAATCTCGTCGCGAACTTTCCGAAAACCGCTGCGTTCCTGTTTGAGTTTGCGTGCCAGGGTGCGTTTGCTCATGAACAACGAGGCTGCTGCTTCGTCTTCACTGAGCGTTCCGGGCGGTCGGGACAACATCATCATCTTCAGCTGGGTCTGATAGCTCGGTTTATCCGACTGAAGTTGCGCAAGCATCGATTCACACTGTTGCAAGGCCAGACGATAGTTTTCGTGATTGGCGGAGGCATTCGGTTCCTGACACAACGACATCGGCAACGTAAGTTTTAACTGGTCGCAATCAAAGCGAATCTGCCCGGGCAAAAAATCGGCATACATTGCCTGATACGGGGGTTCAGGATGAGCGAAGCATATTTCAGCCTCATGCAAAGGGCGACCAATTATAAACTCGCCAAATTCAAAAAGGGCCTTAACCATCGCATCCGACAGGCACCGCTGTATGTCATCGTCCAGCGACTCCTGGTAGTCCAGAATACATTCCAGGCGCTCGTTGACTTGCCGCAAATGCAGTTGGATGAAGCTCGCGCGCGTGGGCAGAAAAGTATGAATCGCTTGCAGCGCAGTGAGAAAGTCGGGGCTGCTGTAGGCCACGAATCCCATCGCACCATGGGTTGCCGGGGTCAGTCGCTTGCCTAGCCATAACCCTAATTCCGGCTGGCCGGACAAATCCAGTGCGTTGCGCAGAATCCGCACCTGCTGCGCTGCGGTAAGCAGGCTTTCCTCGCTCAGGAATTGCGTCACACCAAGCCCGGTGCCGAGCAGCAGACGTGGCAGTTGTTTGGCTGTTAAATCGAGCTCACGTGCAATGAGCCGTGAGTAATTCGATGGAATACCGGGACCGGATTTTTGCAAATCACCCGTCTTCTGCGTCGTCATCATCGATCTTCCCCGTCCTAAATGATCGTCATTTTGTCTTTAAATGACCTCAGCTTGTCAAGAAATGACCTGACAGGAGTGTCGTCAGACAGACAATATCTATTACTGAACACTACTGGCAGGAGAACAATAATGGGCAAGATTACTTTTATAGAACATGATCAAACTGAACATGTTGCTGAATTCAAAGCTGGTTCCTCGGTAATGCAAATCGCCGTTGACAATCTGATTCCCGGTATTGACGGGGATTGTGGGGGAGAGTGTGCCTGTGGTACCTGCCACGTGATCGTCTCGGACGATTGGTTCAGAAAGACAGGTACGCCTGGTGGTGAGGAAGAGCAAATGCTGTCAATGACCCCGGAGCGGGCAAGCACTTCGCGCCTGGGCTGCCAGGTGGTCATTACTGATGAAATGGACGGCATGACCGTGCATTTACCCGAGTTCCAGATGTGAACATAGGAGGACGCATGCCAACACTGTCCAAAACATTTGACGACATTCAGTCCCGAGTGATTAATGCTACCTCCAGGGTGGTGCCGATGCACAGGCAGATCCAGGGGCTGAAACTGTTAATGGGCGCCAAGAAGAAGGCCTTCGGCCCACGCCGGCCCGTGCCCGAATTTGTTGAATCAGCCATCCCGGACGTTAACACGCTGGCCCTTGAGGACATCGATGTCAGCAATCCGTTTTTATATCGGCAGGATCAGTGGCGCGCCTATTTCAAACGGTTGCGTGATGAGGCTCCGGTCCATTACCAGAAGAACAGCCCCTTCGGCCCCTTCTGGTCGGTGACTCGCTTTGAAGACATCATGTTCGTGGATAAGAGTCACGACCTGTTTTCCGCCGAGCCGCAAATCATTCTGGGTGACCCTCCAGAGGGGCTGTCGGTGGAAATGTTCATAGCCATGGATCCGCCAAAACACGATGTGCAGCGCAGCTCGGTTCAAGGCGTGGTGGCACCAAAGAACCTGAAGGAAATGGAGGAGCTGATCCGATCGCGTACCGGCGATGTGCTTGACAGCCTGCCTCTGGGCCAGCCCTTCAACTGGGTGCCCACTGTATCGAAGGAACTCACCGGTCGCATGCTCGCAACCCTTCTGGATTTTCCTTACGAGGAACGTCACAAGCTGGTTGAGTGGTCGGATCGGATGGCCGGGGCAGCATCGGCAACCGGCGGCGAGTATGCCGATGAAGAGATCATGTTTGACGACGCGGCTGACATGGCCTGGTCCTTCTCCAGGCTCTGGAGGGATAAGGAAGCGCGCCGCGCGGCGGGCGAAGAGCCCGGTTTCGATTTGATCAGCCTGCTACAGAGCAACGACGACACCAAAGATCTGATCAATCGCCCGATGGAGTTTATCGGCAATCTGACGCTGCTTATCGTTGGCGGCAATGATACCACTCGCAACTCAATGAGTGGTGGCCTGGTGGCCATGAACGAATTCCCAAAGGAGCTCGAAAAACTGAAGGCAAAACCGGAACTGATTCCGAACATGGTGTCGGAAATCATCCGCTGGCAAACGCCGCTGGCCTATATGCGCCGAGTCGCCAAGCAAGATGTTGAGCTGGGCGGCCAGACCATCAAAAAGGGCGATCGCGTTGTGATGTGGTACGCCTCGGGCAACCGTGACGAGCGCAAGTTCGAAGACCCCGATCACTTCATTATCGATCGCAAGGACGCACGAAACCATATGTCATTTGGCTACGGTGTTCACCGTTGCATGGGCAACCGCCTGGCCGAATTGCAACTGCGTATCCTATGGGAAGAGATTCTCAAACGCTTTGACAAGATCGAAGTCGTCGGCGAGCCGGAGCGCGTGCAGTCCAACTTCGTGCGGGGCTATTCGGAGCTGATGGTCCAGCTGACACCAAAAAGTTAATGAACAGGCTAACCAGGATGACGACCGAACAATTTGACTATGTCGTGGTTGGCGCGGGCTCGGCCGGATGTGCTGTCGCCAGCCGCCTGTCGGAGAGCGGTCGCCATTCTGTGCTGCTGCTTGAAGCCGGTCCGGAGAGCCGCCGCAACCCTTTCGTGAACATGCCGCTGGGTTTCCTGCAGCTAATGTTCAGCCGCCGCTACAACTGGCAGTTCAATACCGAACCGCAGCGTCACATGCACGACCGGGCGCTTTTTCAGCCGCGGGGCAAGATGCTTGGCGGTTCCAGCGGCATGAACGCGCAGGTCTATATTCGCGGGCATGCCCGGGACTACGACGAGTGGGCACGGCTGGGGTGCAAAGGGTGGTCATACGCCGAGGTGTTGCCCTACTTCCGCCGATCGGAACATTTCGAGCCCAAACTTACGCCGAATGAGGCAGAATTTCATGGTCAGGGTGGTCCGCTGAAAGTTGCCGAGCGCCGCTATACCAATCCGCTGAGCACGGCGTTTGTCGAGGCGGCGACCCAGGCAAAGTACCGGCTCAATACAGATTTCAACGGCAGTGAGCAGGAGGGCGTGGGCTTCTACTACGCCTACCAGAAAGACGGCACACGCTGTAGCAACGCGCGGGCCTATCTCGAACCCGCCACGGCGCGTTCCAACCTGACGGTTTGCAGCGGCGCGTATGTCACCCGGGTGCTACTCGAAGACACCCGCGCCACCGGTGTCGAATACCGCGATACAAAGGGGCTGACGCAGGTTCGTGCCGGGCGCGAAGTTGTGCTCTGCGGCGGCGCGTTCAACTCGCCGCAACTGCTGATGCTGTCCGGGATCGGTCCGCGGGAGGAGCTGTCCCGGCATGGCATAGAACTGCGCCATGCGTTGGAGGGCGTCGGGCAGAATCTCCAGGATCATATCGACGTGTTCGTGCGCGTCAGCGCCCGCAGCCGCCAAAGCATCTCGATGCATCCGAGCTACTGGCTCAAGGGGCTGTGGGGCGCTTTGACGTATCTGAGCGGTCGGCGGGGCGTGCTGTCGAGCAACGGCGCCGAGGCCGGCGGGTTCATCCGCTCCCGGCCCGAGGAGCCGGTACCCGACCTGCAGCTGCACTTCGCGCCAATGCTGTACGACGATCACGGGCGAGACCTGAAGACCGCGATGAGCGGTTATGGCTACGCGGTGATGATCTACGGGCTTAGGCCGTCGTCGCGCGGGCGCGTCGGTCTGCACAGTGCCGACCCGTTTGCCGCGCCGCTGATCGACCCCAACTACATGGCCGAGTCCGCCGATGTCGAGCGACTGGTGCGCGGTGTCCACCTGGTGCGCAAGATCCTGGCGCAGGCGGCGTTTGCCCCGCACCACGAGGTTGAGGTCTTGCCCGGGCCGGCGCTGCAGAATGACGACGATCTCGCCGCATGGGTACGGCGCAGCGGTGAATCAGCGTACCACCCGGTTGGCACCTGCAAGATGGGTGTTGATCCGATGGCGGTGGTCGATCCGCGCCTGCGCGTGCATGGCCTGCAATGCCTGCGGGTGGTCGATGCCTCCATCATGCCGACGCTGGTCGGCGGAAACACCAATCAGCCGGCAACCATGATCGGCGAGAAAGGTGCCGCGATGATACTTGAGGATGCCGGGGAGATGGTCGGCTGAGCTCCGCGCGCGCGGGCGTCACAGGGCTCAGTTGGCATCTGGACTTCTGATCAATCTGATTCCAAAGAACAGTAGAAAGAGACAGGCTATGGCAAACCAACAGAAAGAGACGACAGTCATCGTTGGCGGCGGGCACGCAGCAGGTGCGCTCCTGACAACCTTGCTGCAAAAGAAATATCAACATGAGGTGGTCCTGGTGGGCGAAGAGCCACATCCACCCTATCAGCGGCCGCCCCTGTCCAAGAACTACCTGGCAGGCGAGGTGGATCAGGAGTCGCTGTACCTCAAGCCGCGCTCGGTGTACGAGAACGCCGGCCATCAGTTGCGGCTCGGTGTACGTGCCGAACAAATTGATCGGGACAACAAGACCATCAGTTTGTCGGACCAGAGCACATTGAAATACGATCGACTGGTCCTGGCCACGGGGTCACACGTTCGACGCCTGAACGCACCCGGGGCTGACTTGAAGGGCATTCATTACCTACATGACATAGCTGACTCGGATGCCCTGCGTGAACAACTGGTTCCGGGGAAACGCTTGGTCATCGTGGGTGGTGGTTACATTGGCCTTGAAGTGGCAGCCAGCGCTACCAAAAAAAGCGTTGATGTCACGGTACTGGAAGCGGCCGAGCGTCTTATGCAGCGTGTAACAGGCCCGGAAATGTCGGAGTTTTTTTACACCAAACACAGTAACGCTGGCGTGGATCTACGCCTGAACACGGCGGTAACCGGTTTCGAAGCTAGCGATCAGGGGCATGTGGCTGGCGTGACATTGGCGAGCGGCGGCACTGTACCGGCCGACATCGTGCTCGTTTCAGTGGGTGTTGTGCCGGAAACCGCGCTGGCTGAGGCCGCCGGCCTGCCCTGTGATGACGGCATTATTGTTGACGAGTTTACCCGCACAGAAGATCCAGCCATCCTGGCGATCGGCGACTGTACCCGCCACCGGAATCTTTTCTTCGAGAAGATGCAGCGCCTTGAATCTGTCGCCAACGCGGTTGATCAGGCCCGGACAGTGGCGGCAACCCTGATGGGCGAGAAGAAACCCTATAATAGCGCTCCATGGTTCTGGTCGAACCAGTATGACGTGCGTCTGCAGATGGTGGGGTTGTCGCAATATCATGATCAGCGTGTGCTGCGCGGAAGCCCGGAAGACAAGGGATTTGCGGTGTTCTATCTCCGCGATGGCTGTGTCATTGCTGTTGATGCGGTCAACCTGCCCATCGCTTTTATGGTCGGCAAGACCCTCGTTCAACAACGCAGGCAGGTCAATCCTGAAATGTTGAAGGATCCGGATATTGAACTGAAGTCCTTGGTGAGCGGTCAGTCCATAAATTGAAATTGACGACCGAGTAGAGCTGTGCCCTTAGTTTGCCCAAAATTGCGAAAGCAATGCACAACTCATACGGCCTATGGATATCATATCCTACGACCGACAGCTTTCAGTGAGCGCAAAGGATGCGTGAGCCACAACCGGCGGAATTTCCCGTAGCCAGACACATTACTGTTGCTCTGGTAAACCGAGAGCACCATAGCGAATGATATGGACTCCCCCTGCTCCCACGGCATCGATGTGCCACATTGAAGGTGTCTGACATCTTCAATCAAAAGCAGGAGGAGTCATCATGAATGTTACAACCATTGGCATCGATCTGGCGAAAACTGTGTTCAGTATTCATGGCACCGATCAACACGGCAAGGTCGTGGTTCGCAAACGACTGAACCGGCCCAAGCTGTTGCCTTATATCGCTCAGCTCCCACCCTGCCTGATTGGCATGGAAGCCTGCTCGGGTGCCCACCATTGGGCTCGGGAAATGACCAAACTCGGCCACGATGTCCGAATCATTGCACCCCGGTTTGTCGCGCCCTATCGCAAGAGCAGCAAGAACGACGACAACGATGCCGAGGCCATCTGTGAGGCAGTAGGTCGGCCGAATATGCGGTTTGTTCCAATCAAGACCGAAGACCAGCAAGCCGTACTGTGCCTGCATCGTATTCGCCGTGGACTGACCAAAGAACGCACCGCGCAGATCAATCAGATTCGTGGGCTGCTGGCCGAGTTCGGACTGATCATTCCCCAGGGCCGTTACGCCGCACGGCGCCGGGTTCCCGAAATCCTGGAGGATGCCGAAAACGACTTACCCATGCTCGCTCGCCGCTTAATCAACAACATCAACCAACGCATTCGACAGCTCGATGAAGAAATCCTGGCTTACGATCGGGAGGTCGAAGCGATGGCCCGGAGCGATGAGCAGGCCAAGCGCCTTATGGCCATACCGGGTATCGGACCACAGACCGCAACAGCCCTGCTGGCCAGTGCGCCTGACCCCAGACAGTTCAAAAGTGGGCGACACTTTGCCGCATGGTTGGGTCTGGTGCCCCGACAATACTCGACCGGTGGCAAGGTGCGACTTGGCCGAATCACCAAGCGCGGGGACAAATACCTGCGAACGCTGCTGATCCATGGCACCCGGGCAGTGATTGCAAAATTACCGGATAAGAATGATCGACTCAGTGACTGGGCCAAAGACCTGGTGGAACGACGTGGATACAAGCGGGCCGCCGTTGCGATGGCGGCCAAGAACGCCCGGATTATATGGGCACTACTCATGAATCAAACCGAGTTTAAGACACAGCCTGTGGAGGGCTAAAACCGAGCACCAACGACAGGCAGAACAAGCCTGCCAGAAGAGTCTTGCAACGGCAAGCGATGACGGAACGGTCAGACCGAGAGTGGGAGAACCTGTTTATTTCTGCGGCTCAGCGAAGCCGACTAACGAATAAGGTCCCCGCTCACACGCATCATCATCCTGGCCCGGGCAAAAACGCCCACAAAGAGGCCGAATGTAGAGCCGCAGTCTCAAACCGCTTCGGATTCAAATGGCGTTGCTTGACCGCAGGGGGAGTCCATGTAGGTGAAATAATTCTCTATATGTCCCACTAATAACCTCACCTTGCAATTACCGACGAAAATATGAACTTGATTTTACCCACAAAGAAAAAGCGAAGTCTCTATCGGCCATTATGGGTAGAGGTTCCGATCACTCAATCCTTCATAAGCAACATCGCCCATTCGGTGTCGACCTCTTGTTTTGGTTCATCTGAGCATATGCTTTTTCATGCGGATGGGTGGTGGCAGCCAAGACAGGGCTTTTCAGACTGCAAGCTTCAAGCGGTGTGTAAATCAAACACAGTAAGATTCCGGCTTATTGATGGTGGACATCAAGAACCGATAGTTACGAGCGGTATTAATGTTAAGACACTTGCTCGATTAAATGAAACTTGCGGGACTACTGAAAAGGTTTTCTATAGTAAGGACGTGCCGGTCCTGATGGCTATATACTACTCGACTAAACGATACGAGACCTTTAAATGATGCATAAGGCTGGGGCTATATACCTAAGGAAGATCTGAATAACCGCTGGTTTTTGCCCCTTTTCCGCAATCTTGGCGGAAAAGGGGCGCATTGGTCTTACGCTGCAGGTTTTTATCAATCAGCAGGTTGCTGAAAGCGACCAGCAAATGCAGACGGTTGGTATACTTGGCATTTAAAAGCGATATGCAACACCGATGCTCACGATAGTGGGGTCCACTTCCACTTTTGCCTGAACAGGGGCCGGGCCCAGGTTACCGGTGATATCCGCCTCGAAGGGTGCATATCTAACGTCAAAATTTGCCGACCAGTTATTGTGTATCCTCCAGCGAAAACCAGCCTGAACCGCAGGGGCCCATGTATCTTCGACGTCGAAGTCGGTTAGTGCGCGATCCTTCTCATCTAAAAAGAGAATCCGTCCTACACCCGCTCCAAAGTACGGAGAGAAGTTGCTACCCGTCAAAACATGATACTGAAGCGAAAGAATTACCGGACCATAATCTGTTTGACCAAGAAAAAGACCGGAGAGAGACTCTTCGCCCTGGAGGTCCGCACTAGCGGGAATGCCGCCAAAAATGTTAAATGCCAGCTGATTACTCAGAAAATACGACACGTCGAATGATACGGTCGTATCGTTGTTAATAGACAGGTTGGAATTTGGAACGGGGGCACTCCCCGCAGAGGCTGATCGCAAATCTTCATCGGTTAGAACTCTAGTGGCATTCAGCCCAACCACCCAGTCGCCTCTACTGTAAACCGGCTCAGATTGAGCGTTGGCCAGGCTCGCAGCAAGTGAAAGTAAAAGGAACGCCACTAACGAGACTTTACTAATTATTTTAGGTTTCATTTTTTATTATCCTTTTTGGTATTAAAACAAATTGGCTTTAGGTAAAACTGCAATTTTTCGTAACACAAATGCCACTCATTGAAGCTAGCTTGCCGGTTTATTGACTAATACTTCCCCATACTCAGAACGCAGCTTGTTTTTTAATACTTTCCCAGTGGCATTGCGTGGCAATCCTTCCACAAAGATCGCGCGATCCGGGATCTGCCACTTGGCGACTTTCCCTTGATAATGAGCAAGAAGTTCCTCCTCAGTAATATTTGCGTCGGGTATTTTTACTGCCAACAGGATCGGTCGTTCGTCCCATTTATCATGGGAGGCCGCCACTACGGCAGCTTCATTGATGGCAGAATGGCCCATTGCGATTCCCTCCAATTCGACTGTAGATATCCATTCACCACCAGATTTAATAATATCTTTTGAGCGGTCACGTATTGTCATAAATCCATCATCATTGATCGAAGCAACATCACCTGTCTCGAACCAACCGTCTTCCTCAAGAGTCTGATTTGGTTCAACACCGAAGTAATCGGCTACCACCCAATGACCACGGATGCGGAGATTTCCCTGAGCAATGCCATCTTCGGGCAGTTGATGGCCGTCTTCACCCACAATTTTGAGCTGCACCCCGTAGGGAGGCCGTCCCTGGCTTTCACGGATTTTGTTTCTTCCTTCCTCCGAAAGAGTATTGTGTTTCGACAGCAGTGCATTGACGGTTCCGATCGGTGATGTTTCTGTCATTCCCCATGCATGGACAACTTCTACGCCATACTTACCACGAAACTCCGACATCATTGAGGGCGGACAAGCGCTACCCCCTATCACCGTCCGTTTAAGCGACTGTGCCGAGGAGCCAAGCTCGTCCAAAGCCGAGAGAAGTCCCTGCCAAATCGTAGGCACACCCAGCGCAATCGTTACGCTTTCTGAATCGATCAGCTTGACCAAACTTTGCCCATCCAGGCCAGGACCAGGCAACACCAGTTTGGCTCCAACCATCGCCGTAATGTAGGGTACCCCCCACGCATTTACGTGAAACATAGGAACAACCGGCATCACCACATCCCGTGCCGATAAATTCAGTGCGTCGGGTTGAGCAGCTACCAGCGCGTGCAGAACGGTGGAGCGGTGTGAATAGAGCACCCCTTTGGGATTTCCAGTGGTGCCCGATGTATAGCAGAGGCTTGAAGCCTGGTTTTCGGCGATTTCAGGCCAATTCGCGTTAGGCGTTCCTCGCTGGAGAAACTCTTCATAAAACAACAATCCTGGAAATTGCGCTGCAATTTCTTCGTCCGGTTCGGACATCAATACAAATTCCTCAACCGTCTCCAGTCGGTCTCGGATATTTGAAACAATGGGAAGGAACGTTTTGTCAAAGAATATGACTTTGTCTTGAGCATTGTTGATAACGTAAACGAGTTGTTCTGGAAACAGTCGCGGGTTAATAGTGTGACACACCATCCCGCCACCAGAGATGCCAAGATAACATTCCAGGTGCCCCACGTTATTCCAACAAATGGTCGCGCACCGATCCCCCTGGACATAGCCTGCCGTTCGAAGCGCTGACGCAAGTTGTCGCGACCGCTCCGAAACAGTTGCCCAGTCAGATCGACTGGGATTTCCATCCGTTCCTATCGACACAATCTCAGCGTCTCCATGGTAGCGAGCAGCATGGTCGATCAAGGAATTCACGGTGAGCTCCATGTTCATCATTTGGCCAAGCACGTTTATCTCCTGTCGTTTTTGTAGTTGGTTGACGCGAGTATCTGGCGTCATTAAGGTCCAATGTAGAAGGCATAATCCGGGTTTGAACCTAAACATTTCCCAAGAGGATGTCGGCTGCATTTTCGGCAATCATCATGGTGGGTGCGTTGGTGTTACCGGCAACCAAACTGGGCATTATCGAGGCATCGACAACTCTTAGCCCTTCAATCCCTCTGACTTTCAATTCCGGATCAACGACTGAATCCGGATCCGCGCCCATACGACAAGTGCCAACGGGGTGGTAAATAGTCTCTGCATTTTCCCGGATAAAGTCCGCAATCTGACCGTCCGAAGACACCAAGTTTCCGGGCTTAATTTCTCGTTCACTATGTAAAGCCATTGTTGGTGCCCCGAGTATCCGTCGTCCAAATTTAACGGCCGAGATCATTGTTTTGATGTCTTCGGGGTTACTGAGATAATTGGGTTGAATCAACGGGTCGGCCAATGGGTCAGGGCTTTTGAGGCCAATAAAACCGCGGCTTCTGGGCATTAGATCGCAAATATGCAAGGTGTACCCATACCCGGCCATCACTTTTCGTCCATGATCCTTCAGGTAAGTTGGCAAAAAGTGGAATTGCACATTTGGCCGTTCGCACGAGCGCTCGGATTTAACAAAGCCTCCGGACTCGGCAACATTACTGGTAAGAAATCCACGTCGCGCAAAGATATATGAGAATAATGCGCTCACGCCCCGAAACAGGAAACTGGGAGCAACGCCAATGGGCAAACGTGAGTTCGCCGCGTGCATGATCGTAATATCCAAATGATCAACCAGATTCTGGCCGACCTCAGGAAGATGATGCACAAGGGGGATCCCGTGTTTTCCAAGCTCTTGGCTATCACCGATTCCCGAAAGCATCAGCAGTTGTGGTGAATGAACCGCACCACCAGACAATATGATTTCACCGCCGTTATTGAGTCTAAGCTGGCGATATTCGCCCCCCTGGTTCAGTGTCACACCGACTGCCCGCTTACCGTCCATTACCACCCGGGTTACCCGCGCGTCCGTTAGCACATCAAGATTAGGCCGGTTCTCCGCGACACGCAGAAATGCCTGCGCTGAACTCCAACGCCGACCATTTTTTTGTGTCACCTGGTAGAGTCCCAATCCCTCTTGCGTCTCTCCATTAAAGTCCGTGTTTACCGGGAGCTCTACATGAGGTGCCGCTCGAACAAAATCTCGACTCAACGGATTGACTGATTTGAGTTCACTTACGGTGAGCTCACCGCCCTCCCCATGGTAAGAATCTGCGCCAAAACGTTTATTATCTTCCAGTCGACGAAACAATTTTAAAGCGCGATCCCATCCCCAGAGGTCGGTCCCGGCAACTTGACCCCAGTGGTCATAATCGGCTTTGTGACCTCTGATATAGACCATGGCGTTGATAGAAGAGGACCCGCCAAGCGTTTTACCACGAGGCCAAAACAGGCGGCGCTCCTTCAGATGTTCTTGAGGTTCGGTTTCAAGAGCCCAATTCAGCTTTTTACTATTGGAAAGGAGTGCTATACCTATAGGCATATGTATGAGTGGATTTTTATCCTTTGGGCCCGCTTCTAGCAACACTACTCGCTTTGAAGAGTCCGCCGTAAGCCGATTGGCCAATACACAGCCCGCCGATCCCGCACCGACAATAATGTAATCGTACATAATAACTCTCTTATTATTTGATTATGCTCAGCCCAGAATTCGAACAGCTGCCTCTATAAGACGCCGGACCCAGGCTGTATAGGGTGGGAAAAGAAGATGCATAAGAGAATGTTTATCCTCCATCAACGCCTTTTCATGCGAAAAAGCGCGGAAGCCGTATTCACCGTGTGCCGCCCCTATCCCGGAATTATTAACTCCACCAAACGGCAGACCCGGATGTAGAAAATGCACAACTGTAAGGTTGACTCCTACAGCGCCGGAGCTCGTTCGCTCGATAATATCCGTGGCAAAAGACTCTTTTTTGTCGAATATGTAAAGCGCAAGCGGTTTAGGGTTATCGTTGATTTTCTTGATAACCAGATCAATATCGTCGAATTCAATAACGGGTAAGATCGGGCCGAATAACTCCTCACGTGAAATATCCATGTCACTGGATACATTTGAAATTAACGTCGGAGCAATAAAATTCTCTTCAGCATCTGTAACACCGCCTTCAAAGACTCTTGCACCTTTGCTTTTGGCATCATCTATCAGGTTTGAAACTCGCTGGAAATGACGTCGATTTACAATCCGGCAATAGTCGGCGGTCGATTTCTGGGCTTCTGGTGTTTTTCCATAGACTCGCCCAATTTCCGTTTTAAGTGCTTCATTGAATTGATCTGCGATATTAACGTGCACAAAAACATGATCTGGGGCGATACAGGTCTGTCCATTATTGGCAAACTTACCCCAGACAATGTTTCTTGCAGCCCTCTTTATGTTGGCATCTGGACCGACAATGGTCGGGGACTTACCCCCCAATTCCAGTGTCACTGAGGAAAGATTCTTGGCGGCAGCCTCCATGACCAGCTTGCCGACCGCAGGACTGCCCGTGAAGAATATATGGTCGAAGGGCAAGGCCAACAGTTTCTGCGCTACCGCGGCATCACCCTCAATCACGGAAACCAGATCGGGAGGGAAGGTTTCGGCGACAATGTTGGCAATCACCTTTGAGGTATGGGGTGTCATTTCCGAGGGTTTAATGATGGCTCCGTTCCCTGCAGCTAACGCTGAGACGAGAGGTCCGAGCGCAAGATTGAGCGGATAATTCCACGGTGCAATAATCAGGCACACTCCCTTTGGTTCTGGCCGAACATAAGATTTCGTGCCCAGAACACCAACGGATGCAGCCACTCGCTTCGGACGCATCCATTTACGCAAGTGTTTTTTAGTGTGTCGAATTTCCTGAAGCACCGGCAGGAGTTCAGTTAATTTGACTTCTGGAGCGGGTTTTCGAAAGTCCGCCGCGCACGCCGCAATGATGTTTGATTCGTGGCGTTTAATTGAATCCCGCAGCTGGTCGAGCTGCGCTATTCGAGCCTCCAAGGTAAAGCTTCCGCGACGCGCAAGTTGTGCCCGCTGTAGGGCCGCGAACGTTGAATCAATCGTATCGCTGGTTGACACATTGGTCACCCCAACCTCCGCCAGACTAGCAATCTGCATTATAAAATCACCTCTTGCTGAACGAGACTGTTGTTATTTTCAATCGGATTACTAGTCTTCATAGAGGACATAGTCCTCTTTTGTGGCACCACAGTCCGGACAGCACCAATCGTCTGGAATATCTTCAAAACGAGTGCCCGCAGGGAAGCCTTCGGCTTCATCTCCGAGAGCTTCATCGTAGATATGGCCGCAAGTGATGCAGACCCACTTCCGATAGGTATCTTTTTGAGTCGAGTCTTTGGGCGATTTTGAAGAGGTGGGCTTCGGTTTCGCTTTGGGCTTTGTTTTATTTTTAGCTGAAGGAGTAGATGCGTCCGTTGCTTTCTGCGATGCTCCCTCGGTCTTAGCTTGGCTGGCAGGGCGGACCGCTGTATTGGTTGCGGACACCGAAAGTTCCGGGTTCGCTTCTTGAAGCGCAACGAAGTCAACCTTATCCCTGACGGCACAGTCTGGACAGGACCAGTCTTCAGGAATTTTTTCCCATGTCGTTCCTGCAGGAAAGCCTTCGTGCGGATCACCAACCACTTCGTCGTATACATAACCACAATCAGGGCATTGATATTTAGCCATTTAGAGCACCTTTCAAACGATATTATTGTCTTTGTTTTGGTAGCGCCCGACGCGCACCCTCTTTCAGGTGCACGTCAGAGGCTCTTTTTCTGCAACGTAAATAAAGTAAACGAGGTATATAAGTTCCGATTAGCCGATCATTTAGCCGCGGCGGTATCGACTGATTCAGAATCAGTCCCACCAAATTTACGCTCATAGAATTCACGCTTGCCGGGTTGAATCTGAATCTTGTCGAGATCTCCTTTAGCCCAATCCAGCACCCGGTGGTCCATTATCGAACGAAACCATGAGGGAAACATTGCGGCCAGGAACATTCCGGGATATCCCGAAGGTAAGGAAGGCAGGTCTTTGAAATCGCGAAGCGATTGATAGGACCTTGTAGGATGGGCGTGATGGTCGGAATGTCGTTGCAAATGAAACAGAATCAGGTTCGACATAATATGGTTTGAGTTCCATGAGTGGTGCGGTTGTTGACGCTCATAACGTCCATCCGACATCTTCTCGCGCAGCAATCCGTAATGCTCAATGTAGTTGGCGCTGGTCAGCTGCCACCAGCCAAAGGCCATTTGAATGGGCAAAAAGATCAGCATTAAGGGACCAAAAAACGCCAGCAATCCCGCATAAAGCACAGCGGTCAAAATCATAGGCTGAAGAACTTCGTTCTCCAGGCTCCAGACACTTTTTCCACAACGACTGAGGCGCTGTTCCTCTAAATCCCATGCCCGCTTGAAAGCACCGGGAATTTCACGCAGTGAGAATGAGTAAATGGACTCACCCATGCGGGATGTCGCCGGGTCCATCGGCGTAGCCACATCACGGTGATGCCCCTTATTGTGCTCAATGAAGAAATGACCATATCCGACCACGGCGAGGACAAGCTTCGCCATCCAACGGTCAAACGTTTCTTTTTTATGGCCAAGTTCGTGGCCTGTGTTCAGAGCCAGGCCATTCACGATTCCCAGGGAAAGGGCCAATGCCAGAAACTCGAAAACACTCATTGGTTGCGTGGATACCCACCAGGCACTGACAATCAAGGCGGCATAGTGAATAGGAACCGTCAAGTAGGTCAGTACCCGATAGTAACGATCCTGTTCAAGCCGAGGCACAGCCGACTCGGGGGGGTTTGAAAAATCCTCTCCAAACATGGCATCAATCAAGGGAACTGCGCCATACCAAAGGATCAACACCAATCCGTACCAAATGCTCCATCCAGTCTGGGATACCAAATAAAGGCCAATAAGAGGCGTCGCTGGCCACAGCACAGAAAGGACCCAGAGGTGGCGTTTTCTGTCGACATAACCTTCGGCATCAGGGTCTCTCTGAAGAGACTCTGTTGTTAAGACATTTTCTGACATTGACATTAGGATCACCTTATTGTTTTTCAGCTTGATCATTTTTCTACATTGTGCGAACACCGAGTCCCTCAGGTGAACTGACAAGTTGTAGGCATGAACAGGTTTGGCCAGAACCGGATATCAAACAACTACCCTAAGGGGTAGTTTTCGCACTAGACATCTATCAATATGCTTTCACCCCATAGCGCCCTCGCGTTTCGGGGAGACGAAGCAGGAGATCGGATTGTCATGACCCGCCATAGCTTGGAAGACTGGTGTCGGAGGATGTCTGAAAGGATGTGGGCTCGTCAGTGTTTCATTACTCAAGGGTGTTTAGACCGCTATTGCCTGAGCGCTTCTGCTACGCCTGAATCAAAGGTAGTTCTGTATCGGGCCCCGCCAGGCTATGGAAAATCTGTACAAGTGGCCTTTGCAGCAAACACTCGCGAACTGGAACTTGAGAGCGTCGTTTACATCAATACCCGATCTTTCCCTGACTCATATGGCGTTAATGACAGTTTGTTTGCAGCGTTAGTTTTATATCAAATCGAAGGAGTTGAATCTTGGCGCACGATAAAAAGTGACATCGACACCATCGAAGCTCTTCGAAACGCACTGTGTAATGCAAAAAAGACGATAAGAATTTGCCTTGATGGGATTGGCGAGGCTAAACATACCGCGGATTTGATTGAGGATTTAATCTGTGAAACACCGAGCAATGTGAAATTTTTCATTGCACCGAGTCGCGTCGGGGCGTTGGCGCGTTTGTCTATGATGACGGGTGTTGTAACGTATGGTGCTGATGAACTTGTATTTACAGAAGAGGAGGTTAGTGAATTATCGGGTATGGGTGGCCCCGAAGCCAGCAACATCATAAAAGCCACCGGTGGATGGCCAGCACTTGTCAGGCTTATGTGCCAAACCCCAAACCCAAATCTCCCCGCAGCGACTTGGCCGGAAACTCGCTCGTATTTCAGGGACAACCTCTTAACTGCATTACCCGATAGTACGAGGACCTTTCTTTGCAATGCAGCGATGCTCGAAGTAATCAGCGCTGAATGCTATGGCTATGTCTATAAGACAGAAGAGGCCGACCGGGAAATTACGTTTCTTAACGAACATTATGCTCTTTTAGCTCCCACCGGAACTTCTGGTGATCGTATGGATATGCACCCTGTGCTGCGAGAGTATTTGCGTAGTTTATTTAACACCACCCAACGAGAACGTCGCTCGTATGTACTGAAACGGGTCGCGTTCTGGCATTGGCGTAGGGGAGAGTACCTCCATTCAATCAATGCAGCTCTGGAAGCCAGTGACCATCGTTGGGCTCGCGTCGTAAGTGACAGCATTATTCTGGACGTGGCTCTGAGGCAGGGTGAAATCGAAGTACTTCGCACCTGGTTTGGAAAAGTACCGGCTCGTACGATAAAAAAAATCGCTGCCTTGAGCATAGGTTACGCGTGGATTTTGTATTTCAGCCAACAAGCTCGTCAAGCAGAGGAAATACTGGTTAGTTCGCTTCATCCGAGCTCCAGGGGGGTGGGCAATCTTGATGAGGAAGGATGGCGGGAATTGGTTAATGCGATAGGCAAAGCTACACAGGATGAATTACTGGAGAGTCAGGTTCTCTGTCAAAAATGGATAGACTCCTTTGGCGACCGTAACATGGTTGGCAAAGGCGCAGCACTTACTTGCCAGGCATTCATTGCCTCCAGTGGACGCCATTTTGAAGAGTTGGAGCGATTGTCCCATCGAGCGGCTGTGGCCATCCAGTCATCCAATCAACATTACGCTTTTATCTGGCTTAAAACTGCAGAAATTCAGGCTGAACTGTTCAAGGGTGACATCGCCCGAGCAATGAGTGTGTTGATCCAGGCGAATAAAACAGCAGAAAAGATTCAGGTGCCAAAAACTTTTTTAAATAAAATGTTTGGCACCCTTGAGTTACAAATCCTGCACGAACAGAACCATCACCTGGTTACCCAGGAATCTGCACAGGCTTCGTTCGATTTCGCTTTGAACTATGGCGTTACAGATATTCTGTGGGGGTGTACACAGGCCTACAGCCGTTTTCTGTACCACCAAGGGTTCCGAGATAGAGCCATGGCCTTGTTGGAACAATCCCGCTTAGCCTCCTGCGAGCGAGAGCTCTCTCGTCTAAATATCCTGACTAAAGTTCAGTTAGCTGAGTTTACTCTCCTGAACAACGAGGAATTGGGTCCACCCATACTCCCCGATGAATGTGAGCTGACGTTCCTGCCAAATCAAAACCAGGCCATTCAAGCACGTATGGCCCTGGTAACCTCAATGTATAGACTACGGCTTGGGAAACAGTTTGGTGTCGCCGAAAAATATGCCAAACAAGCACTACAAAGCGCCAGCGCAATTTCAGACGCTAGAACCAGGATCGCCGCCCACTATTGTCAGGCCCTGGCAGCGTTTGCCCTCGGCTCATCAAAATCGGCGAAGCGCATGATTCTTGATGCAAACCTACTTTCGGAACATTTGAACTGTCACTTCACACGGCTCTGGATCAAAGAAGCGCTACTTTCTCTTAGCCCCCTTGCTCAGGATCTTTTTAACGATCTGCCAGACGACTCTGAAGCTAAAGCTACGAAGGATCCCGATGTCAGAATAGAAGACTCCAGCGTGCCACCTGTGCCCGGCAATGCCCACTCAACTATCACGATAAAGCAGATTTCTCTGTTGAAATGCGTAAGCAACGGAATGACCAACAGAGAGATCGCTGAACGGCTTCTCGTGACGGAGGATACCGTCAAATGGCATATGAAGAAGATTTTCAGCGAACTTAAAGTAACCAACCGGGTTCAGGCAGTCACTGAAGCTCGACTGCGCGGACTTTTATAGTGCTACAAAAACAAAAGAGGAATCGAGCGAATATGCAAAAAATAGTTATCATTGGCGCTGGAATAGCCAGCCTGACCGCCGCAGAGGCTCTCCGCCAGAATGGATTCGATGTTAGTGGCCAATTAAAGTGACCCACTACTGGCCATTAATTTTGACCCACCTCCGAGTGGCCGTCAGGCCACAGAA
>NZ_JAYMEW010000009.1:0-142850 GCF_037029655.1 Marinobacter sp. CH_CUG1437-1
TTCTGTGGCCTGACGGCCACTCGGAGGTGGGTCAAAATTAATGGCCAGTAGTGGGTCACTTTAATTGGCCACTAACAATATGAAATGCACTCGAGAGATAACCTGGTCAAAACTGTAATTGCTTTTCGAGTGAACGAGGTCGTTGAAGATGGATCGTGAAGGTATTCCTTGTAATCCGAGCACTCCGAATTCGAAAGCTGCGCTAGAACGTTACCGCTTCTTATGCACCATAGCGGAACGTAAAACGATTCCTGTTGACATCATCAAAATATGTAGAAGTCAGTCTCGACTGGCTGCTTGGAGCTTGCCAGAGCGCAGGATTTTTCCCGTGAGCCTGAATACATTGAAAGCAGCAGCAGATCGTGAGATCGAAGATGGCGGATGGGCTGGCTTAGACGGTATTCGGCGCAAGGTATCTAAAATTCAAAGAAAAAGTTCGATATCCAGAGTTGATCGGCAAGCTGCGGAGATCAAGAGGCTGAGAAATCAATTGGACGAGTCCGTTAGGATTCGCGTAACTTTGAATCGTGCCTATTTCGACGCTTTGACGCTTCTGCAGGCTTCAGTAACACGAGATGTATCGTTGGCTGCACAGCTAGAACGACACACCGCCACTTTTGGAGAAGCTCTGGGGCTTCGGGTGTTAAGTGGTGTCAAAGATGGCGAGTAAGCAGCTTTTCTGCCTTTGCCGAAAAGCTGTCTTACCATCTCATGCCCATTTCGACCCTTTGGGAAAAAGCTTTCACGGAGTCACAGAAGTAGTTGATGCGGTTTTCGCTATGTATTGGCCCGACGGGCGGCCTTGCGTCTACGCCGAGATGTTTCTATTGGAGAAGGGACGCCGGTTAAAGCTGCGATCGAATGACGGAGGCTCGCTAAAAGTTGTCGCTTCTGACTTATCCCATCTCGTGAGGTTTTGTTGGGAAGTTGGTATCGAATTTTGGGATTTGCACGACGACAACTTCTACCAGTTTGTTCAATCTTTGCGTGCAGAAAAGAAGTGTGTCGGATCAGCTGTAAAGCGACGAAATGACAATACTGTTGCTCGTGTCATTGACACCGCGATTGAGTTTTTAATTTGGCTACAAACCCATGTCGTACATGACAGGAACATCGTGGGGCCAAGGCGAATTGCTCCACAAATATCGCTTCTGGAAAAAAAACTTAGTAACCGAAGAGGTGAACATTCTCTCAGCCTAAAATATCCATTTACTCCTACACCGGATGCTGCTGATCCAAAAAAGCCCCTTACAAGCCACTTAAGAAATCTTCTTTGGGATGGGGTGAAGACCCTTTGTTACAAGGCTCAAAAGAATCTTGATGTTGATCAAAGGAACTATCTACGAGCTCGTCGCGAGCTATTGCTTCTTTTATTTGAGGCGACAGGATGTCGGCCGGGCGAGGCAGCGATGCTGAGCGCATCAGACAATGAAAACTGCGTTTCAAAGGGTAAGATAACGCTTGTTACGATGAAAAGAAGAAAAGGCATTGATCCTAAAAGGTGTATACCTCTAGATAAAGAAACTGCGATTAAGCTTGAAGTTTTCATACACAAGCACAGAAGAGAGTTGCTTCAACGTTTGAGAGGTCAAAAGGTTGAGGTTCGTCCGCAAGATAAAGTTTTTTTGGGGTGCCGAACAGGTGCGCCGATTACTGGCTCATCATTGATTAAAGAATTCCAGCGGGTTGCGGCAGCTTCAGGCATTGATGAGAGAGCGTGCCTTAGCATGTTTCGGCACAGATTCGTAACCAATATGGTAAAGCTGCATTTAATCGCCTTTTCCCAGAGTCACCCCGGAGCCACCAGGGCGTTAATCAGTGAAGGTGACTACCGAACAATATTACGTCGTGTGGCGACCTTCACCGGGCATGGATCTGAAGATAGTCTATTCCACTACATTGATTGGGCATGGGAGGAGCTCGAGGTGTTCGACTATGTAAGCTCTGCACGTGAGCTCACAACCTCAATTGAAAGAGCTATGGATAAACTCAGAGTTTTGTCTAGTAACGTTTACAGTAGCGCTTCATCCGAAGGTGCCGGTGAAGTCATTTATTATGTTTTGGCAGAACTGGAATCAATTCGAAAAGCCGCGGAAGATCGCCTGGGAGGCGAGTACGAATCAGTCAGGCGTTTATCCCTCTCCCCATAAAGCATTCACGGCCACGCTCCTCTCTAGCGCGTCACACTACTTATCAGGTTTCGCGCGAGACTGATGACCCTGACCCCGTATTGGGTCCACCTAGAGTTGGAAAAACCCGGCTCCAATTGCTTCTGCTTTCTTCGTGAAACCGCATGTTTTCTGGCGTAGTCAGAGGGCGTGCACCACTCCAATGCGGAATGGGGTCTGACTTGGTTATAGAACGTCCTCCACGCTTCGATTTTCTCCCTGGCGTCGGCCAGTGACAAGAACCAATTTTCATTCAGACACTCCTGCCGGAGTCGTCCATTGAACGATTCTACCGTTGCGTTGTCGGTAGGCTTTCCGGGCCGTGAGAAGTCGATTTCGATGTTCCGCTCATAGGCCCAGCGATCCATGACCTTGCCGGCGAACTCCGAACCGTTGTCGGTCTTAAGCACGTCCGGGTTGCCCCGGAAGCGCGCAATCGCCGTCAGGGCTTCTTGAACATCGCGGTCCTTCAGGCTCTGTCCAATCACAATGCCAAGGCACGCTCGGGTGAATAGGTCGATGATCGTCAGCAGGCGCAGTCGCCGACCATCAAACAGTGCGTCTGAGGCAAAATCCATGCCCCAGATGTGATTGGGGTAGGGTCACGGACCACGAGTGACTTTTAATCTTCTGTCTAGTTTAGTGGGAAGAATGGGTAGTACCCAATTGCCTCTATGGAGAGGGCTTTCGACATACGGTAAATACAGGAAGTAGAGCGTCGAGATTTCATAATTTTGGTTCTTCGGAGGGAATGCCTGGATCTACTTGAATACCCGAGAACCTGAGCAGGACACCCTCTAATCATTGCGGGGATGCGGTGTTGGGGCCCGGCGTGCGTTGAAGGCAATACAATGAGACTCAGCGATGATCGGAGTTAGAGTTATCCTCCCAACTGATCAACATCGAGTACCAAAGTCTTTGGTGAGCACTGTAGGCATTCTGCAAGTAAGTAAATTTTTTCAATGGTTATATTGACCTCTCCCCTTTCGACTTTTCCTAAGTAACTTCTATCTATCTCGGCTAGACGCGCCAGACCCTCTTGAGAGAGTCCTTTTAATTGGCGAACTGAGCGAAGGTTTTGTCCAAACGCCTTACAAACCAGCGATCGCATTTCTTGTCCCCATAAAAGACAAGACTATGCTTTCTTGAGGCATCAGGAGCCACGGCATATACTACCCATTTTATTAAATAGCGCCGATCGACCATCAGACCAAATTAGGACTCTCTCATGAACGAAATGAAAAAAATTCGCGTCGATCACATTTTGCTTTCGCTCATGAAGCAACAGACGAATAGTCCCTTTTCAACGACTTCGATTCGCGATCTTTACCTGGCTCAGATATCACACCCAACGAACCCTGATCGCAATTTGATTCGGAAACACATCTACAAGGAATTACTCCGTCTAGAGTCTGCGAGCGTTATAGAAAGGCACGATGGTGAAACAGGCAGAGGCTGCAAATTCATCTTCCGAGGCGTGCCTTCCGCGATTTCTTTGGAAAACAAACGCTCCCCTTTTGCGCAACCAGAGCAGAAAAACGAGTCCTCTATTGATCCCGCAACACTGAAAAGATTGAAAGAAGAGCTTTCGAAACGAAAGGTTGAACTCGTGGCTAGCATTGGCGAGGCAGAAGAGTATCAACGCCTTTACAACAAATTCCCCGCGCTTCAGCAAACGGTCAGAACTCAATATCTTGAGTCCCGCGACCGAAGTACGAAATTGCTGGGCCAGCTACGTGCCGTCGAAACTGTACTTGCGGATATCGGATGGGATGCATGACCCAACTCCGCAGATGGCAGGTTGAATGCAAAGAGAAAGCTCTTTCGGTTTTTGATAACCAGTCTCACTTCCTCTGTCACGCAACACCAGGCGCTGGTAAAACAGTGATGGTGGCATCTGTTGCCAAGGCCCTCTTCCAGCAGGACAAAATCGATTTTGTCGTGTGCTTCTCGCCATCTCGTGCCGTAGCCCATGGTGTGGCTTTAACGTTCAGTCAAATTCTTGGAAAGAGTTTCAATGGTCAGATCGGGGCAGCTGGGGGATCTTATACTTACCAATCCATGGACACCCTGCCCGAAGAGTTATGGCAGGTATTGCGCGAACATCGCGTCCTTGTGGTTCTCGACGAAATTCATCATTGCTCAGGAGTCGTTTGGGAGAATTCCCTGATTGGCAATAGCTGGGGACGAACCATTCTGGATAAGATTCAGGGAAAGGCACGTTACACCATGGCGCTCTCTGGCACTCCTTGGCGCACTGACGACAGTCCAATCGTTCTTTCTCATTACACAACATGTAATGGTCAGATATCCTGTGATTACGAGTACGGCCTGCGACAAGCTGTTTCGGACGGCGTATGCCGGGCACCGAAGATCGTTCTTACAGACAATCGCGAGATCAGCATTAGATCGGGGGAATCCGGGTGTAAAACCTTCGCCAGTATCAGCGAATCTCTTCAAAATGAGCACATTACCTACCCGGACTTCCTGTTCAGAGACGAAGTCATTGACCAGATTCTCTCGGAAGCATCAGCAAGATTAACAAGCATACGCGAACATACGCCTTGGGCGGGAGGGCTGGTTGTAGCAGCATCTGTGGCACACGCTGAACAAATAGCAAAGCGCCTTTCGATGATTGAGCAACATCCAATTATAGTCACCTACCAAACCCTTGAAGCGCAGCGCATTATCTCCAATTTCAAGACGTCGTCCAACCGTTGGATTATTTCGGTTGGAATGATCAGTGAAGGCACCGACATTCCGAGACTTCAGGTTTGCTGTCACCTCAGTCGAGTCCGAACCGAACTGCATTTCCGGCAGGTGCTCGGTCGGATTCTTAGGCGCCAGCAAACGGATCCGGCGAATACAAGTGCTTGGCTCTATGTGTTGGCCGAACCAAATTTGGCGGAATTTGCCCATCGGATCGGAGAGGATCTACCAGGGGAAAACGTTGTTTCATTCTTCCCGGATTCAGAGTCTCGAGGTACTCAACGATCGAAAGCAATGAAGTTCGATCAAGAGGAGAATTTGCCGTTCAGTTGGGCTCTGGACGAGCAAGTTTTGGCTGAAAGCGTTGATAATGATAATAGGTTTTCAAAGGAAGAAAAAATCGATCTCCGTGTTAGCAGCCAATACTGGGATGAGGTTCTTTCTCTTTTTGCCACTGGCACTTAGCCTATCCGGACATCAAGTGATGTCCAGGAGTTTAAAGGATTATTCTGACCTTTTGACGTGATTCGACTGCACAAGCGCTTGCAGGTATCGACTAAGTTCCTATCAGCCAAAAGATCAATTAGTTTCGGGGAAAACGAAATGTCGACGCGCGCACGAGTTTTTTCCATGGAGACCTGGCGGGCCACCTTGAGAGAGATGGGGTATCCATCTGGTTTCAGTACGACCCGGGTTATGTGCAGAGTTGTAAGCCTGCTCTTAGTTTAAGTCTTCCTCTTCAACTTGAGTCATTTGAGCAGGTTGGGCAACTAACGGCCTATTTTAGCGGTCTCGTCAGCGAGGGTTGGTTACGTAGAGTTCAAGCATTCGAGCAAAGGATCCATCCGGCTGACGAGTTCACTTTATTGATAAATAATGGTCGAGATTTGGCCGGAGCGGAAACGATTCTACCGGTTTAGTCCAGGTATCCTTTTGTCTGTCTGTATAAGTTCAATAGGCAACAAATATGTTTGATATGAGCAATGAGAAACCCGAGCATTCAGATCCAGGCGCGATTCAGGGCCACATTGCGCTAAAAGGTTTTTTTGGCATTTGCAGTGAGTGGGACTGCTCGGAAGAGGAAATTAGATTATTGTTGGGTGGAGTTTCAAAGAGAACTCTCGACGACTATCTGAAACTACCTCACCTGATGCTTTCTCCAGAGATGCTCGAACGCATCAGTTATATCCTGGGAATATACAAATCACTACGAGCGATGTACCCAAATGACGAACGAGCGAGTCGCAGAATGCGTTTGTCCACTAGCGAGCCTCCATTTTCCGGGTTATCGGCTATTGAATTCATGACTAGCGGATCAATTCAGCATCTGAAGCAGACAAGACGGTATTTTGAATCTAAAAAGGTTTCGGCGTGACTGACAGCTGCGAGTTAAATAATGAATGCGATGCTCGAGCCAACCAATGAGTCCTCTCACTCCAATAGATGCCTAGTAATCTAATGCGGGTTTATCAGCTGAGAAAACCCATAATCTATCTTCCGTTCTGTTCACCAAGAGCATCAGAATACTCCTCCAAGTCGGCCATTGACTGAAAATCCTATGGTGGAGACGAGCTGTGAAAGAAGGAGCGTTTAATATGGAAACAGGTCGATAGTTTGCTCTGTGTTTTCTCGCCGTCCTAGCCAGGCAAAGTATTATGAACACGGCTAGGTCCTGTACTGGTACCCACTTTTCAACTCTTTCGGAGCGGCTCTTCCCTGTATTTCATGAAATCGTCCACAAGACCTTCGTCTGAATCGGGATACTCCTCCCAAACTGGGTCCGTCGGCCGCTCATAGCTCAAAACAGAACCTCTCAGCCGTTCCAGTGGCGAAAGTTCTTGAGGAAGCAGTGTGGCTAATTCGTCAGCGTGCGCTGACTAAGCATCAAGGCCTTCCAAGAGCTCCCGCTCAGTCAACGCTTTCTTATTCACAAAGCCTCGCTTGGGTGGCAGCCGTTTCATACTACTCAGTTTAGCGAGTCGTCAGCCGCGACACTTATCCAGAAAATACGTTATCCATACTGTTTCAGATGACGAAGGTTGAAGGTCATACTGCTTCACGATTCGCCGAAACCTCGCCACGTATCCGCACTGCCCTAAAGGTGGCAACCACTCATCCGGTCCGCGGGCTCCTTTGCTTCTGTTGAGGCTCAGTTCTACCGGCCAGAGATTGACCATATCGTTCGCAAACCTTTCTCTCTTCACTTGCGACCAACCCTTTGCTCCGTGATTCCAGGCCCACTTCAGGGGAACTACGTGATCAATATCGATCTCGCTACTGTTCTGAATGACATTACCGGTGAAGCGGCTTATCCAGCGGCCAGTAATAACCCGACATTTTCTGTCAGTCGCGAAACGCACGGTTGTGCTCGATGTTGCGATCAACGCCTCGGCGCGGCTGTTCTGGCAGTCACCATCGGCGTCATCCCAGCCATGTCCAAAAGTTGATCTGTCGTAGGAGTTCGAGCTGTCTTTCAACGACAGCATGGAGTGTTTTTGAGCCAGCCCATTGGGTAACCGGCCACCACTGGCTAAACACTCCTCAACAGAATCAAACGGTCTGAAATTGTTGGTTCTGTCGTAGTAGGAGCTTGCGGGAGGGTGACATATGCCAGAAGACGTCTTCTTGACCATCTCAGCGTTGGCAACTCCGGGCACGATGAACACCACCACAACCAACAGAGCATGCTGGAAATACTTCACTGACTTCCCCTATATCTCAAATGCCCAGGCCATTACGTCATGTCATAGCCGGTGTTCAATACAATCCCCTGTAGGATAAATCCCACCCGCCTTACAGATTTGTCTGCTTTTGCCAGCCAGCTGAAAACCAGACAATGCCGTCGAGTCGTTTGATCAGGACGATCAAGACTCAACGCCGGCAAGGATGCCTGGCAAACGCGACACCTGCCAAGTGGTGTGACTCGCCGGGGAGAGGACTGGTATCAATTTCTGTCTTCAATTCCTTTCGACAAAGCCTCAGATCAGGCGCA
The DNA here is from genome assembly GCF_037029655.1 of Marinobacter sp. CH_CUG1437-1. Classification (NCBI taxonomy): domain Bacteria; kingdom Pseudomonadati; phylum Pseudomonadota; class Gammaproteobacteria; order Pseudomonadales; family Marinobacteraceae; genus Marinobacter; species Marinobacter sp. CH_CUG1437-1. The sequence goes on from NZ_JAYMEW010000009.1 coordinate 7,870, forward strand.
GTTCAAGTAGCCCACTCAGTTCGCTAAAGTACCTGTGGAAAACGTTGGTAGTAAAACCATAAAGTGGCCGCGCTTTGTAACCATAAATTGTCCGAACCTAAACAAAAGCGAACATTCGAGTCAGGGCTTCCTCCAGTGCCTCCAGGCAAATCGCATCCATTTCATCCGGTATCATTGCCGGAACAAGTTGGAAACGCTAAATCATTGCACGGCAGAGATGGAAGGAAAATGCGCCAGCGATTATTGTGCCTCATGCGAACAGGAATGCGTGGAGACTATCGGACTTGAGGATTGTCGAACAGGGCCTTTACAAACGCCCTTGCAAAGAACACTATCGAATCCTTCAGTCATTCAGGAACTTTCTTCAAGAAGGGCAACAAGGTCCTGCCGAATGGCTTGAGCGCTTAAATCTTCCGGTCGGATAAGCAGGCGTGGATTACCCTCACGATCAAACACATAAACTGCGCCGCTGTGAGTGACGGCGTAATCACCTTCTGCGTCCGGTTCTTCATGCCCGAACGTGGTCCGGTATCGCTGGGTAAGTGTGCGTAGGTCAGAGGTTTTGCCGGTCAGCCCGACGATCCTTTCACCAAAAAAATTGACATACTCTGCCAGGCGCTCGGGCGTATCGCGCTGAGGGTCAACGCTGACGAACAGCGTAAGTACCTCCTCCTGGTTTTCCGGGCTCAGGCCGCTAACGGCCTGACTGAGTTTTTGCAGAGCAGTGGGGCAAACATCAGGGCAAGAGGTAAATCCGAAAAACAGCATTCGTACCTGACCACTGTAATCATCGCCTGAAACCGGTGCTCCCTGACTGTCGATCAAATCGAATTCAAGCTTGGGCATCACGCCGCTGATGTCTGTTCCGTGCCAATCCGGCGCATCATCGCCCATGCAGCCAACAAGGAGGATTGCCAGCATCATTAATGCAATGGATGCAAAGCGCTTTGTGTGGTGTTGGAAGCAGGGTGTGATCATAAAGTGGTGTCCTTCAGTTACGTGTTGGAAGGCTTCTGGTGTCCCAGAACAATCGCCAAGTCTTCCGGCACCGCCATCGGTTCAAATGCGCTGACGTTGGCACGTCCCGTATTGCCGACAGGAACCCAGATTCGTGAAACCAGCAACGCAGCGAAGGCCCGAGCCAGCTGACCGAGAACCTCGCGAGCATCGCGCGTGTGCCAGCCGAGCCGTAGCATGCGCAAATGTGTTGTCGTGTGCGCTAACGCGAACTTCTGGCTCAGAATATGAGCCCGTTCAAGATGTCTGAACGCTGTATCGACATCGCCCTGATTGTCTGCATCAGCGGCTGCTGCCAGTTCTGTCAGATAGAACGCCTTGAGTTCACTGTTCACTGCTCGGTTCTCCTGCCTTATCGGCCAGCTGAGTGGTGGGCAAAGATTTGCCCGGGATCAACCGAGTCTTCCGAGTACCGGAAATGCGGATAACATCCATGATGCAAACCGGGTCATCTGTCCCGTCAGCACCATTACCCCCATAACAACCAGAACCAGCCCTGCCAGAATTCTCAGTGACTGACTCCAGCGGCTCATCCAGCGCACTCGCGCCCGAAAGTGCTCAATAAATAGAGCCGTTGCCAAAAATGGAATTGCCAACCCCAGCGAATAAACGGCCAGGTACAGCATGCCGGTTTCAGCATTCGCATGGGTGGAACTGAGAGCCAGGATAGCGCCCAATATCGGGCCAATACACGGTGTCCATCCGACGGCAAAGGCCAAACCGAGAAGAAACGCTGCCGTGGGCCGTCCACCCTCAAGGGTTTGCCCAAAGCGCCAGTCGCGCTGTAGCGCGGGCATGCTCCACCAGCCCAGCATAAATAGCCCCATCAGCACGATCAGAATGCCCGCCACCAGATTGGCTTCCTGCCGGTAGGCCATCAGCCACTGACCGAGCAGACTAGCGCTGGCACCAAAAGCGATGAACACCACACTGAATCCAAGGACAAAACAGATACTGAGCCACAGAGATTGCAGTCGACTCGAACGGTCTGTGACGGTGCCGCCCGTAACGACCGAGAGATACCCCGGAACCAGCGGCAGAGTGCAGGGTGAGAAAAAAGACACCAGGCCGCCAAAAAAAGCAGCCAGCATTCCCCATGTCGCAAGATCTGGCATTTCCGTGAGTCCTCAACTTTCTGAGTTCAGTTGACGGTGGAGGGCATCAAGCCCATCCGTGTTTTAATCGACACCGGTCGCTATTGCTGTGCGTCTGGGAGCGACTCCTGAACAAGGCGAAGTAGCGGTTTGGGACCAAACTCCGTGAGTTGGCGGCCATTCACGAAAAAAGTCGGGGTGCCCCGAACGCCGATGGTTTTGACGTCCTGCATGTCTTGATCAAGGATGGCGCTTATCCGTTCGGATTGCATATCCTCACGGGCTTGGGACAGGTCCAGACCGGCTGCCTCGGCCGCTCCCCATGCCTTGGCAACCTTCGGGTCGTCGTGCCAGGCAGGCTGCACCTCCAACACAGCTTCCAGCACCGGTTCATAGACATCTTGCAGGCGAGCTGCTTCCAGAATTCTGGAGACTTCCTCGGAACCCTGATGGAACAGTGTGTAACGCAAAACAAGGCGCACCTGACCTGGATACTCAGCAAGAATCTGTTTCACGATGGGGTAGAACGCCCGGCAGGCTTCGCAGGAGGGGTCGAAAAACTCAACGATGGTCACCGGTGCGTCGGCAGGCCCGAATGTGGGCGAATGGAAGCGTACCAATGCTTGTTGGTTCGCGATCGGTTCGGAAGCGACAACAGACTTTTCACCGGTGGTGGCCGTTTTTTGAGGCTGCTGGGGCTGTGGCTTGAACAAGACAGCGGCCGAAAAGGCTGCGATCAGCACGAGACACACGACAACAACGATGGCACGACGATTCATGAATGAATTCTCCGACGGACAAGCAAGAGCAGAATTATGATGGCAACGAAAATGGCCAGCGATAGAAACGGAAGCGGCAGCCCACCAAATATCGTCATTCCGTCACCCGAGCAGGACGGGCCAGTGGCCGTGCAGGGCTGAATGGGTTGTGGAATTATCCCCACATAAAGCAGTGAGTGGGCCAGAGCGAACAGGGAGCCAATAACAGCCAGCGGCATAGCGTAGCGCCAAACGTTGAAATCCGAGTAGTAGCAGGCGACTGCGAGAATCACCGCCAACGGAAACATGAAGGCGCGCTGAAACCAGCACAGAACGCACGGAGCCTGCCCGAGAACTTCCCCGATGTAGATGGCTGAAAGCGAGGACACCAACGCCAGTAGCCAGGCCGACAGCAGCAGCCCCCATGGAATCACCTGGTTATTGTTGGTCACCGGGATGGCTCTTCCGATGCACTGCCACACGTGCTTTGCGATGAAGAACAGCAGTTGTCTCCGGTAGTGGCGACCTCACCTTCGTCCGATTGGTTGGCGGATTCTGCGCCACCGGCACGCCATTCCCCCATACCTTCACTGATGACTTGCCAGGCGGAATGCAGGAAAAGCGCAGCAATGGCGAGGCCCACAATGATGTCCGGCCAGAGGGTATTGGTGAGGGCGACCAATCCAGCCGCAATGATGACACTGCTGTTGGCGAACAGATCGTTCCTGGAACACATCCAGGTGGAACGCATGTTGAGGTCGTCCGCACGATGACGGTAGAGCAACACAAAACAAACGCCGTTTGCAAAAAGAGCAAGAGCGCCGACAGCGCCCATCCACTCGGCGGCCGGCACTTCCTGTATCACCAGCTTGCGGATGGCATCGGCGACAACAACAAGCCCGAACAACAGCATAAAGCCGCCTTTGAACAAAGCCGCTCCGGCACGCGCGCGACGGCTTCGGTCCAGCACGAACAGTGTCAGTGCATAGACAGACGCGTCGCCGAACATATCCAGCGAATCGCCCAGCAACGCGGTAGAGCTTGCAATCCAGCCGGCGCTGAATTCCACCACAAACATCACTGCGTTTATGGCAAGCGCAATGTAAAGCACCCGGCTTTGGCTCGCTCGCAATTGTGCCAGTTCACCGGCCTTGTTTTCACAGCAGCTATCCACGACGAACCCTCCTAGTATTTGCAATACAACGATACAATAGGGGTTATAGTAACTATAAGGTCAATGATGATGAGCGAAAAAACCTACACGGTCGGTCGGTTGGCTGATGATACGGGCATCAAGCCCGTAACCATCCGCTACTACGAAAGAATTGGACTGTTACCGAAAGCGATCCGCTCGGACTCCGGATATCGACTGTACGCCAAAGCGGATTATTCGCGGCTGCTGTTTATCCGACGAAGCCGGGGGCTCGGTTTCAGCCTTGACGATATTCGAGAGCTGCTGTCGCTAGCAGATCGACATCAGGAGTCCTGCGCTGGAGTAGACGCCAAAGTTGAACAACAGTTGGAACAGGTGCGCTCTCGACTGAAAGATTTGCGTGCGATGGAACACGAGTTGGAAAGACTGAGTGCGTGTTGTGAAGGCGGGGTTATTATGGATTGCCGAATTATTGAGACACTCTCCGGCTCTGCTTAACCAATTTGTATCTGCCCGCCAATCAGGACTGTCCCAATTCGAGTTGGGACAGTCTATTCAGTCAGGAATCCTCCTGAATAAGAGCAACGAGATCATGCCGAATTTCTTCCCCGCTCAAATCGGGCCGAATTAAAAGGCGGGGGTTACCCTCGCGATCAAATACATAAATCGCGCTGCTGTGTGACACCGCATAATTTCCATCGGGGTCAGGTTCGTCATAACCGAAGGTGGTTCTATATCGTTTTGCGAGTTCACGAAGCTGGGGTTCATTTCCAGTGAGTCCTACAATATTGTCACCGAAAAAATCCACGTATTTTGCGAGGCGCTCAGGCGTGTCACGTTTCGGATCGACACTCACGAACAAAGTGAGTACTTCATCCTGAAGCGTCGGGGCCAGGCCACTGGTTGCCTGATTGAGCTTTTGCAGGGCGGTTGGGCAAACATCGGGGCACGAGGTGAACCCGAAAAACAGCATTCTCACCCGTCCACTGTAATCCTCGCCAGATACCGACTCGCCCTGGCTATTGATCAGGTCGAATTCCAGCTCAGGCATCAAGCCACTGATGTTTTTACCGTTCCAGTCTTCCTCGTCATTGGCAAAGCAACCAGTCAGCAATAGGGATGCAATCAGCGTTAAGGTCGCCGATATGATGTTGGTGCGCTGTCGCCAGAAGCGAGTTCTCATGACGCTGTTTCCTCAAGTGGTTTGGATTGATTGGCATATTTTCCGTCCTGATGCATGGCTCGCCGAAGCATCAGAAGAATGCCAAGGATGCTCATCATAGCGGGAGGGATATAGGTCAGCATGCCGCCCAGGAGCTGGTCGACTTCCGGGTCCAGCGGCCAGGCCCTGCCACAGACTTCGTAAACGTCGTAGACCATGTCACGTGAGAACACGATCCACGCCCCAAGAAACATCTGAAGCACACCTGCGGCAGCCAGAACCAACATGCGTCTGCCATACCCCAGCGATGAGGTGATCGCAGGCGGTCGCGGGTCGAAGATCAACCACCAGAACAGCAGGCCATCCAGTAACATGCTCCAGTTCATGACCCAGTACAGATCCCGGCTGAGCATGGCGTCGAAATGGATTGATGGCCACAGCCAGAAATAAATGAGCCCGACAAACAGGAATAGGGCGATGAAGGGTTGTTGCAGGACCTGATAAAACCAACCCAGAGGCCGGAGCGTGCGCCTCCAGCCTGGGCTGATTTTTTCAAACCAGAACCGCATGACCGGCAAGGGATTGGAAAGCGCGATCAGGATAGGCCCAATATGATGAAGGATCAGATGCTGGCCCCGATGGACGAAGAACATGTATTGCGCGTAGTAATCGAAGCGGGTCTGCATCACCGCATAACAGATCATCACCCCCAGGGTGAACGCAAAGATCCGCAGTGCGCCTGGCCGGTCCTGTTCCGGCATCCGAAATAGCCCAACGCCATAGAACCCCATCACGAGCATGTAGCTCAGTATGGTCAGCGGCGAGAAATCGTAAGGTAATAAGTAGTCAAGCAGTGACATAGCGTTGCCGGTTCTGAAGTTGTTATTGAGGCGACTCTACCTTGGAGGTGACAAGGTCGTACAGTTCTTGGGGTCCCAGCCGACTTAAGGTGTCCCCGTTGACGTAAAAGGTTGGGGTTCCAGAAATTCCAACCGCTTTCACGTCAGCCGCATCCTGTTGAATAATGCGGTCAATCTCCTGCGAGTTCATACCGGCCCGGGCGGCTTCTAAATCAAGCCCGGCTGACTCCGCCGCATCCCATGCTGCGGCGACCTTTGGATCGTCATGCCACTGGGGTTGGGCTTCCATGACAGCGTCAAGCACCGGCTCGTAGATCCCCTGTTCGCGGGCGGTTTCCAGAATTCTGACGGCCTCTTCCGAGCCTTTGTGAAACAATACGTAGCGCAGGACCAGACGCACGTTGTCCGGGTATGCAGCCTGAATCTGTTTCACATAGGGATGCATGGCGCGACAGCCTTCGCAGGATGGGTCGAAGAATTCGACAATGGTTACCGGCGCGTCCTCAGGGCCGATAACGGGAGAGTAATCTCTCACCAGCGGCGTTTTTTCAACAACGGCGGGTTCATCAATGCCTTGAGAACGATCGTAATAAACGAAAGCGGCCGCGAAGACAACCAGACAAAAAAGAACGAGGCTTGTGACCAGGGTTCGGGTACGCACGTAAGATCTTCCTATTTTAGATAAGTTTAACGAGTGTCAGATTTTCCGGTATTCGGTAGCAGCCGATTGGGAAGCCACCTCAGATAAAACATCATATCAATAAGTTCCACCAGGGACTGCACGACAATCACCACGACAGCCGCGGCCCAGGCCTCTGGTAGCGACAATGCCAGAGGTTAAACCACGAAGGAGTTGCGGGTGCCAAGGCTGAAAATGACGGTGCGACCGGTTGCTACCGGTAATCGAAAGACCCGGCGCAGAGTCTTTCCAACCGGAGCCTCAGCTAGCAAATAGGCCGGAAACAGAATCATCAAGGGCCAGATAAGTGGGCCGGTACTGTCGATCTGGCTGACTTGTGTCATTGAGATGATGAAAAGTACGACTGTCAGCAGAGGGACCGGCATCAGACCCATGAAGCGAATCAACCCGGTGGCTTTTTCGGACTTTTCCGCCCATTTTTCAGTCAGAAATGCCAGGATAAGGGGGACAACAAGCAGCCCGACAAAGGCCGGCAGGAGGTGTCGCCCAAGCTCAAGATTTACGTCGAACTGATTGCCCAGGAAAAGCCAGAGGTAAAGTGCAAGAAGAGCCAGTTGAGCAATCAACAGAACCGGCGTTGCCGCAATGGCTCGGGTGCTCTGGCACTCCTGCACCCTGTCGCCGAGGGAAGAGGTCCATCCGGCAATGAGGCCGGAAAAAACAGCGATGAGGTAGGCCCAGACCTGATGGCGTTCAATTACGTCTCGCATAAGGTGTTCTTAACCGTGTGGCATGTCGGCCATTCGCAGTCGATCTGCCACACGGCACCCATTTCAGCAGCCCTGTTAGCCATGGCCATAAGTATGGGCATCTTTGTGACTGTGATCAGGGTGTTCAAACTCCAATGTTGAATGAGTGATGCTGAACTCGTTATCCAAAGTTCGTTTTATCCGGCCCTTGACTTTTTCAAGTTCATTCCATGCACTTATTTCGACCACCACATGGGCGTCGAGGGAGGCATCATGCTCACCCATCTGCCAGAAATGTACGTGGTGAAGGTCTAAAACGCCTTCTACGTTTGATAAAGCCTCGATGACAGAATCTGTGTCGATATCCACTGGGCTACCCAGCATGAGTGTCCGGATGGTTCCGCCGATTTCCGTTAAGCCCAGGTAGAGAATATAGCTTGCGATACCAATTGTGATCGCGGGATCAACCCAACGCATGTCGTACAGGAGAATCAGGGCGCCGCCTACAACGACTGCAATTGACGCAAACGCATCAGACAAGTTGTGTAGAAACAGCGCACGGATGTTGACGCTGTCCTTTTGCATGGAGTAAGTGAGCAACGCGGTCAAACCATCCACTACCAATGCGATAATGCCAAGCCAAACTACCCACCAGCCCTTGATTTCCGGGGGATCTAGGAATCGCATGCCACCTTCGTAGATTAAATATGCCCCGATCATAATCAAAGTGGTGTAATTTATAAGTGCCGCAACAATCTCAATTCTCCCGTAGCCAAAGGTCATCTTCGAGTCGGCCGGGCGGCGTGCAATCTTCCGCGCCGCAAATGCAATAAATAGTGACGCCATATCCGAAAAGTTGTGTATAGCGTCGGCTATCAGCGCCAAGCTGCCAGCGAAGATCCCTCCAGCGATCTGAGCCAAGGTTAGGATACCGTTCGCCCAGATAGCTACTGCAACTCTCTTATCCTTAGTATCCGGTGACATGTGAACATGCTCGTGGCCCATTGTTTTCTCCTTGGTCGTTGCTGTTCAATTAAACGTAGTCGCAACACTCGCTAAGCCGGACTCAGAGGGCTTAGCGAGTGATGCGACCGCGCGAAAACTAGTCATTCTGGCGATTTTTCGTGTTGTTCCCAACACCTTTCTCGGCTGTGAAGCCCGTGACCAAAATCATGATCACGCCCAGGACGATGAACACGTCGGCAAGGTTGAACGCCGGCCAATGCCAGGATTGCCAATGGAAATCCAGGTAATCGACAACGTGGCCTCGAAAAACTCGGTCGATGACATTTCCCAGTGCGCCTCCAAGAACCATGGCGTAAGCTAGGGCTTCTGTTCGTTGATGGCTGTCCCGAATCAATTTGACCAGAACAGCTGAGACGACAACGGCTATTGCGATAAAAAAGTATCGCTGCCAGCCCCCGCCATCGGCGAAGAGACTAAAGGCAGCGCCTTTATTCCATACGTGCACCCAATTAAAGAAAGAAGTGATCTCAACCGATTGCCCGTAAGCCATGGATTGCTGGACCAGCCATTTAATGGCCTGGTCAGCCAACGCTATCAGCGTGGAAAAGCCGAGAAAGTTCAGCGTAAAAAAGCGAGAACGGTCTCCAGACATCGAATTATCCTTTTAGTGCAAGTATGCGCTTGGCACCGATGAGTACAATGCCTCCCACAATGCCGCCAATAACCAGATCCGGGTAGTTGGAGCCGGTCCAGGCGACAAGAAGCCCTGCGAGGATAACCCCTAGATTGATGACCACGTCGTTGGCCGAAAATATCCAGCTGGCTTTCATGTGAGCACCGCCTTCACGGTGTTTGGCGATCAGGAGCAGGCAACTGACGTTGGCAATAAGGGCCACAGATGCGACGGCCATCATCATCAGCGACTGCGGATCACTGCCGAACAGAAAACGCCTGCCAACCTCAACTAGTACACCGACGGCAAGGATGAGCTGGAGAATGCCAGCAACATGGGCCGCTCTGACCTGCATTTTGATGCCATGCCCGACGGCGTAAAGCGCAAGACCGTAGACGGCAGCGTCGGCAAGCATGTCTAGCGAGTCAGCAATCAGGCCAGCGGACTGGGCGATCAGGCCCATCGTCATTTCGACCAGAAACATCAGACCGTTGATTGCCAGCAGTATCCATAAAGTGCCGGATTCCTCGGTTTCGTTGGCATTAGACGACTCAGCCGATCTGACGGATTCAGCGCTGGCCTCTTCTGACTTCTGCAAGGAAGCGCCCAGCCCCAGGGTTTCCAGCTTGCTCGTAATAGGTCCGGCTTCGCCTTGATGAATAATTTCCAGATTTCGATTCGATAGGTCGAATGAGAGTGACCGAATGTTGTCAAAGCCATTGAGCGCCATTCGAATCATTCGCTCTTCCGAAGGACAGTCCATTTTTGGCACTTTGTAGGTGCTGATCTGGGCTCCATGTGTGGTGATAACGGGGTTCCGAGTGTAATTATCTGTGCCAGCTTCCTCACTGCCACACTGTCCGTCACAGGTGTTGCTCATTTTCTCGGCTCCGGTTCTCGTACAAATGATGCAATTTAAAACCCTGTAGTTACTACAGGGTCAATGACTAATTTACTCTAGTCGTTAAGATCGGCGTTTATCTGGATAAAGATCTACAATGATAAGTGAAATGGAGTGGGCATCTCATTTTTGGGGGATAACTTTATGATTTCATCTAAAGGGCTTGCTGCAACCGCTGCGCTATTGGTTTTTCCAGCATTGGTAATAGCGCATGGTGACCAAGGCCCCTGGCAAGGGCATGGTCCCGGCATGATGATGGATCAGGAGCAAATGCAGCAGATGCACCAGAACTGGTCTCACATGAACCAGCTGATGCAACGCATACCTGATGAAGCATCACCGCAAGAGCGGCAACGATTGATGCGAGAACACAGGGAGGCGATGCAAGAACAAATGGATTATATGCATCGCGGCATGATGGGACCTGGCATGATGCGTGGACAAAACGACATGATGGGAGGTCAGCACCTGATGAACGGCGGCGGTAAATCAAAAAATGGTGGTAGTCTGTCTAACGAGCAACAAATTCAGATGATGCAAGAGCGCATGGATCAAATGCAGCTGATGATGGAGCAGATGTTGCAACACCAGAAAAATTTGAACGTGCAGTGATTTGACGTGGCACTCGCCCCCAACTCGACCACCAAGCGTGTGGCTGAATTGGGGGACTGAACATCTCTATATGAATTACTGTTTCGAACCTTGCATCAGTTGCTAGATTCTTTATCCCCGGTCAGGCAAAGCGTCCAATTATTTAAAGTGCGCTCTCGCCCATTCAGCACAGAATGCTCTTCATCAGCTATGGCGAACGCGTTCAATCGCTCCGAACAATCTAAGCTCTTGATCGAACTTTCTGCGTTAGATCTCTATTTGACCCTGTAGTTGCTAAAGGGTTTAGGGATGTCTGATCTGAAGAAAAAGAGGGCTTGGTATGAACCGCATGATAATGGCTTGCGCAACTTTTATGCTCGTCGGACTCTTGATCTTTGCAGGCTTTGATCTTCGGAAAGTGGATGTTACCGAGAGCGTTGTTGTTGATGCGCCCCGCACGGAGATTTGGGGGGCAGTGACGGATTTCGAAGGCATCTTTCACCGAGCAAATGACGCTCATATTTTGACTGAGATAACGAGCCGACCCGGTACGGGATTTGTTGACGGGCTTAGATTTCTCCAGGTTGAAACGGTTGGTGGAATAAAAGGGGTTCTGGACGGGCGTGTGTACGACGTCTTTCCGCCAACACGCTACAGATGGTCAGCCGAAACTACCTACAGCCTTTTGGGGATCGATATCGTTGACGTGTTCGAGGGGGGAGATTTACGAATTGAAAAGACCAACTCTGAGAAAGGATGGCGTCTCTCTCACCGGGTATACGGTGTCTTCCCCGATTCCTTTAAAGGCAGAGCCTTGAGTTGGTTCATGTCAGCCTTTATGGGCATCGAGTCAGACGCTGCGCAACACACCCGGGTTGAGTTGGAGTACGTCAAAAGGGAGCTTGAGAAACGATGAGACAGGGCGACAAGAGCGTACTTGTCCTTGGTGGCTACGGAGCTGCCGGGACCGCTACTGCGACTTTCTTGGGGCAACGGATCGACGGCAATATTGTCTTGGCAGGGCGTTCACTGGAAAAAGGGCGTAAACGAGCGGAACAGTTAGATCGCGAAGCCGGTGTCACAGGTCGTTTCAACGCCAGATCAATTGATGTGGCTGACGCTGCACAGGCCAGGCAATGCTCGCATGAGCAAGATGTCGTTATTGTGGCATGTGACCTTTCCGTGTCTGCTCTTGAGAATCTGGTTCACGGTTGTATCGCGAATCGAGCCGACTACATCGATATCACTCCAAATCCGCGCAAGCTTGAGGTATTCCAAGGCATGCGGACACTCATCGAGACCAGCGACAGCCGATTTGTACTGGATGCAGGTGCTGATCCGGGGCTGCCCGGGTGGCTGGCTCGATGGCTTTGTCAGGCCTCTCCGGGGACAGTGAAGGATATTCAGATGTATGGGCGTTATCGATCCACCGACATAGGCTGGGGCGGTGTTGCCGACATCCTGAGTGCCGCTGATCGCCAGGGGTGGAAGTATAATGGCGGATGGACACAGTCCCGTTTTTGGGACGTCCGTTATAGAAGGTTCGAAGGCGGGTTGGGAAGCAGCATCTGTGTTCCGGTTTTTCTGGATGAACTTCATGGCTTACCGCAGGAGCTATCACTGGAATGCTTCAGCTTCTATCACGCCGGTCTCAACCCGGTTACCGATGTGCTGATGACATTTGAGAGAACGGGAATGCTTGGCTGCTTTTCCTTCAAGTCACGCCAGCGCGCATTTTATTCAGCTCTTAAACGCTTCACTAACAAGCCATTCGGCCTTGAATTGACTGCCGAGAGCCGAGGTGACCGCGCATCGCGCCGAGTATCAATTGGCCATCATGATCTTTATCGCGCAACCGCAATCCCTGCCGCGATTCATTGTGAGTCGCTTTTGGAAGGTTCCGGGGATGAATCTGGGGTCAGATGGGAATCGCTTTCATGCTCACAACGCGATGTACGAAAACGGCTGCTTATATTCAAGTTCAATTCAGTGTCAAAGGATATAATAGAAGGTTTTAATTTTATATTTTTGAAAATAAAAGAAAAAATATTTCAATGTAATAATTTTGCAACAGATACAAAGCACCATCTTCTCAGCATTTGAAAGACTTCAAGTGTCATTTTGAATCTATCTAATCTGAAGAGGTGTCCATGAAAAAGTGTCTATCGATGTTCGTGTTTGGTGGATTTGTCGTTACTTCAATAAATGCACTCGCGGCGGACGGTCCTATCCTGTACGGCAAAGCCAATGTTTCGTATGAAAACCAGGACGACGGTAATAGCGATACTTGGAAGCTTCAGAGCAATGCTTCCCGTCTTGGTGTAAAAGGGGCGTTCGATACCGACCTCGCAGGCCTGGAGGCGATATACAAGGCGGAATTTGAAATATCGATTGATGATGGAGATAAAGATGGCCAAACCTTCTCGCAGCGTAATATATACGGCGGCTTCAAACAGGCGAACCTCGGTGCACTGATTGCGGGAAAATTTGACACACCTTTAAAGTCAGCGCAGGGCAAGGTTGACCAGTTCAACGACCTACAGGCGGATATAAAAAATATCATGGCTGGTGAAAATCGGACCAGCAACATTGTTCAATACAGTTCCCCACGTCTGTTCGATGCTGTGGGCGTCAGTGTTGCCGTCATCCCGGGTGAAGAGCAGTCAGCTGGTGCAGAGAACGACGGACCTGCGGATGCAGTTTCCAGCTCTTTTACGTTTGAGAATGATCGTTTCTACGGAAGTATTGCCTACGATTCTGATATCGACGATTCACTGGAAGCCGATTCAAGTGGCGATAGTCGTCTCAATATCCTGCGAACCGTAGGGAAGGTCCGATTAAGCAACTTCGAGATCGGCGCAGTTTACCAGTTGGCAGAAGAAAGCGATGGCCCTGGAGAAGATACGTCTTATCTGGTTGGCGGTGCCGTTAACCTTGAGCGTTGGAAGATCAAGGCTCAGTACGGACTGACAGAAGCCGAGACAACAAACGAGGAGCTAACCCTGTTGGCCTTGGGGTTCGATTATAAACTGGCAAGCAAGAGTAAGGTTTATGCTTACGTGTCTCAGGTGGAGGCGGACCTGGCTGACTCTGAGGACTCCACATTTGGTGTGGGCTTCGAGCATAAGTTTTCCATGTAGGGTCGAGCGTGATCGCTGAATATGGCGAGACCGACGTATCTAAAATATTTTCCGGATTTCAAGTTCATTTAAGGTTCGTGTGAGAGCCTACTTGCGAGTTAACTAAGGTTATTTAATGGCGGGAATGCTTCATTCCCGCCTTTTTTTTGGTCTTTCGTCCGGTGTTCTAGCTGGTTTTAAGATTTACGCCACTATCCGTACGAATCGAACATCACAAACAATCAAGAAAGAAACTGGAGGAGACTACGTTGAAACGCAACATTCTGGCCACTGCGATTGCGGGGATGACAACACTGTCGGGAAGTTGGGCCGCGACGGCAGCGGAGATTGAATTCCACGGTGATATGGATAACCGCTTTCAGGCTTACACCAATCAAAGAGACTGGTTTTCTGGTGGTAACTCAGGTGGCGGTACGCTGAAAGATGACGAGCCGACCGAGAGCTTCGGCGAGGTCAAATATCGCTTCTGGGCGAAGGCAACTTCCGACGACAAAAACGTTACCGGTGTATTCGCGACGGAGATTGGAGGCATCCGCTACGGTGAGGGTTCGGGTGGCGACTATTCCGGTGATGGTGTGAACATCGAAACACGGTGGGCTTATGTGGATTTTTTGGTGCCCAACACGCTAGACCAGCGCGTATCGCTGGGCTTGCAGCCGGTGTCAGTGAACCGACATGTCTGGACTGAAACCGCCACAGCCGCTGTTTGGAAAGGCTCACTGGGCTCTGGATTTGACTATCAGTTGTTATGGGGGCGAGGTGACTCTTCCAATGAGAGCGGCGTCGACTCAGAACAGGACGAAGGCTGGGATGGCGCGGACAACTTTGCGATCAACCTGAACAAGCGTTACTCACCGAACCTGAGCGCGGGCCTCTTCTATCTCTATCAGATGAATGATCAAATTGCTGAGGGAATAGGTACGGTAAATAGCAGGGAGTATGAACTGAAGAGTATCGCTGATAACTCCAAATATTCCGTTTCCAGCTTTGGGGTGGAGATGGATTACGGTCAAGAGACGTCGCTAGGCCGCATGTTCGTGAAGGGTACGGTGATTGGCCAAAGCGGAACAATAGAAGGTGTAAATTTCGTCCCATTGAATGGTGCTACGAATCCCAATACGAACTATGACCTTTCGACCTTTCTGGGACGCGGCGAGCTCGGGCTGCAATTTGGACCAAACCAACTGACGTACACCGTGCTCTACGCATCGGGCGATGGCAATGAGCAAGACGGGGACTTCGACGCCTTCATCGCCACGGATGTCGACTTCAGCGACAGTATGATTTTTCAGGAAAACATGACGAGCGATGACTACTTCGCCGAAACACCCTATATCCTCGACAAAGGGTATTTCATGAACAAGCTACAGCTCGATCATAAAGTAGCGGCCAATATTACGGTCAGCGGAATGATTGTCTACAACCGCTTGGCTGAGGACATTGCACTTGCCGATGGATCGTCCTCAAAAGATCTCGGACTGGAATTTGGCTCCAAGGTCTCGTACTTCCCATACCCTTCGCTTGAGCTGTCGGCAGAAGCTGCATACCTGGCATCAGGCGATGCTATGGATGCGCTGGAAGAAACTGCCTTGCAGGACGGCAAAAGCGATCAGGACATTGTTCATGTTGCCGGTCGGGTAAGGTACAAGTTCTAACAAGAACGGGGTGGTGGGAGCGCCACCCCGCTTTTGTTATACAAAATGAATCCGCATTAAGTGACTTTTTCCTATGATGACTCGTTCTGCAGTATTTGTGTTCCTGATGCTACTACTAGCTGGTGCGGTACAGGCGGTTGAGCGTGAGCATCCAGCAAAGGCAAAGGTCACTCAGGTAGATCGTGATCAAAAAGTGCTTTCCCTCACAGTCGACGATGCCACTGTTGAGGTAGGTGATTTATTTGTTGTGTTGTGGGAGCCTGATCATGCAGGCATCCTGGAGCAAAACCTTGCAGTCATCGGTATCGAGAGTATCGGAAAGGATCAGGCGGTAGGGAAATTGCTGTTTGGAACGATGCCCTCCGTTGGCGCTGTATCGAAACGCTTTTACGGTATCCCGGCGGTGTTTACTGATAGAGCCGGCGACCCCAGGGCGGTAACGCCGGCGTTGAAAGCCCGATTTCCTGATCTTTTGTGGCGGGACGAGCCAGAGGCGTCAAACGATGTGCCATTGGTGCGTTTTCAGGTTACCGGGAGAGGTCAAGCCGTTGCGACTTACAATAACACCTGGTTGGTCGGCATCGTACAGACCAATGCTGAAGAAGGTCGGGTAGGTCCGGTTGAGGAGGAGGCTTTAGCGTCTCCATTTGCCAGACTGCCCATCAACGCAAAGTCGTTGTCCGCGTTTCGTTCTGGCAGCGATTACTATTTTGCGGCGGAGCATGGAAACAAACTCAGCTTTTTCCATGTTAATTCCAGTGGGGCTGTTCAGAGCCTGGCGTCCATTGAGGTGCCCCGTCGGGAGAAAGTCATCCGAATGGACTGGTACGTTTCAGAGAACTCATACTACCTCATTTTAAATCAGTGGAATGGCCGTCGCGTTTCAAGTTCTTTGATCCAGTTGGCCGAGGGGGAGGCCGAAGCCATCGGTTTCATTCCCTTAATTTTGGGGTTGCAGGATTTGGATGCTGACGGACGCCGGGAAACTATTCTCGGGCAGTCTTTCTACTCAGAGCAGGGGTTTGGTTCAGAGATTTATGAGATATTAATCTCACCGAACGGGCCTGACCTCTATAAGGCCGATCATGAAAAGTTAAGTCGATACACGTCAGTGTTTCGGGTAATCGGTGCTGTTGTTCAGAGCAAACCGGGACCTTTGAATATGGTGACCGTCTCCCAAGGGAAGGTTTCATTTTTCCCTGCTGGCACTGAGGGCCCACAGCTGGACTATGAAATTGGAAACCGGGTGGCAGGCACGAGTATGACTTACGACGTGTCGCCTGAGCTGGTGTTTAGTCCGAGGCAAACACTATTTTTGCCGAACCTGCTCGTACGCTCCGGTGAGGACCCAGTTAATATCGGGATTCCACAGAAATCCAGTGCAGCCGAAGATATGATAGGTGTTTATGATACGCGAGTTGATTGGTTGACGCTGAGATCCGGGAAATCTCCCCAAACGCAGTCAACAAGTCTTCTAACGTCGGCTCCGGTGTCGCCCGTATCAGGTAATACAGGGTTGTTCTTTATGTCGCCTGATGAGAACTCAGTTCAAAGCAACAGTTTTGATGTTGAGACGTTGGTGTATCGGGCTGCTATGCCTGCTGGTCGCTGACTAAAGCTGGATAAGTTGCCCTTGTAGTCGTCAAATGCTTCTGGGAAGCTCGATTAGAACCCGCAGACCACCTTTGGGTGATATAGAAAAATGCATGGCGCCACCGTAGTCATTGGTGATTTCCTCAACGATTGATAGGCCAAGGCCATAGCCAGGAGTTTTTTCGTCCAGTCTTTTCTGGCGCCTGGTAAGATCGGCAAGCTGGTGTGACGCTACTCCGGGGCCGTCATCTTCAACAAGAATGGTCAAAGTGTCATCGTGAAGTTTCAAGTGTAGATGAACTTCCTGAGAGCACCATTTGCTTGCGTTATCAAGGACATTACCCAAGATCTCATTAAAATCACGCTCATCAATTGGCCAGACAAGCTCTCTGGGTAATGTTTCTTGAAGATGGATCTGTTTGTAAGGATAGATTCGACTGACTACGTCCACCAGTGCCAGAGTTCTCTCAATGATCGGTGTCGCCTTTCCAATGTACTGACCGGACATTTCGGTTTTTCTCATTTGAGTGTCGATCAGCTCGTGCATTTCAGACAGTTGAGACTTAATTTGACTCGCGATTGTGGTGGGAATGGCTTCGTCATTGATCATGGAGTTTATGACGGCAAGGGGGGTTTTTAAGCTATGAGAAATATCTGCGGCTAGGTGGCGTGAACGGGAAAGTTTTTTGTCGTACGACTCTAATAGACGATTAAGATGTTTGACAAGTTCAGTGAATTCTTCAGGTACGTTCTCATCCAGTCTATTACGCTCACCATTTTTAAGCGACGTTAATTGGGAGCTCATCATTTTTAAAGGTTTTAGTGCGATAGTTACCCCAATAAATATGATCATTGATATCGTAACGAGAATTGTAAATGATATGATCCATATAAGACCGTGGATTTTGTCAAGAGTGTTTGGGGAGTAGGAGCTTTTTTCAATTATAGTAACGCTTAGCTTATCTTGTCTGTTATTAAATATTTTGTAGTATCCAAGGATTGATCGATCATTATACGATATGTGAAAAATTCCAGGATTTCTGAACGATTCTACCACCTGTAATTTCGGTTCAATGTTCTCGCTTGTAAAACTCCGACCTTGACTGTCTTCGATGTGAACAGAATATTGGGACAATGAAAAATCTCTGAGAGAAGATTTTGTAATTTCTTCTTTATCATTTGTTAGTGTCTTTGAGAGCCGGTTAGCTGCAGCCTCTAGCTGCTGCCTGTGAAGCTCGTCATGGATATAGTCGATTAAAAGGGTGTGTGAGAAGAATATTACCCCGGTACACGCGAAACCCGTTAGTGTCAGGAAAGTAAGCAGTTTCCGTTTTATTGAAGGGCGTTGTTTTTTTCTGGGCATGTGGTCTGCCAAGCAGGTAATTGGAAGTTGCTATCGACTAAATCTAGGCCTAAAAAAGCCGCACTACAAAAGTAGTGCGGCAAGACGGAATGGTGGAGACCATTCACGATGCAACTGGTTTTAAAACGATCTTTGTCGACAAGTTTCTATTGTTCAATCAAAAATTCTATTAATGCGACATTATTTCTAATGAATAAACTGATCTTTTGAAAATTGGTCCAATTGAGATAGATTGATATCTCCCGATTTGATCATCTCGTGATAGATATCGTCCTTAGTCGATAACATCAATTTTCGGCGTGCCTCCATGCCCACTTCAGATAACGCCGCCTGTGTCATTACCTTATGTTGTCTCTTCATATCCTGAATGCTGCTTTTGGAGAGCATGCCTTGTGCTAACTTATCGTCCTTGGCCTCAGTGGCATGGAGGTTTCCTGCCGCCAAGGCTAATGCTAACGATGTGAGCCAGAGATAGTTCCTCATAGAGTCACCTTTAAGTTGAATGATGTGCACCCTGATGGAACCAGATGAACTTTAACTCAGCTTGAAAAAATAAAATTAAATCATGAAAAGAGGACACGGGTGTAAGAACGGTTGCGATGGGGTCGTTAATACAAAGGTATTAAGGGGGTATTTTTTTCAATTTCGTTTCAAGTTCATCTGCTATCAATGGCGATGCGTTGTTCTGGCCGAAAGTGCCGGCATAACCAGCAACTTACCGGTGGTGGTCTGTAACCGAAGCGCCTTCGCGTTTGGTTTATGAGGTGTCGATCGCCGGTAGGGGATCTTATAACGAAAGCTCACGGAGACTGATTTATAATGCAAACTAAAAAACTCAGGTTAGCGATAAGAGCAACACTTGCGATATCAACCATGGGCCTGGTGGTCCCATCTGCTTTGGCGCAATCAACTGCGGAACTTCAAAAGCAGATCAATGACTTGCGCAGTCAGGTGGATCAGATGGCGGGGACCAATGATTCCAAGGGGTGGTTGCTGCCCGGCACTAACACTTCGGTTACGATTGGTGGTTACGTAAAATTGGATATGATTTACGACACAGACCAGGATATCGGTGACTTGCACGACCCGAGTGTTCTCGATACATCCGTAGAGGATGGTGATAGCTCTTTGAGAGCGCATGCCCGTCAATCACGAGTGCGTCTCGGAACCAGTACCCCGACCGATATTGGAGAAGCCAAGACGGTTGTTGAGGCAGACTTCTACGGCGGTGGTGGCAACGAACTGTTCTCCAATTCACGGGGGCTTCGTATTCGTCACGCCTATGGCGAGCTCAACGGCTGGCTTGCGGGTCAGACGTGGAGTAACTTTATGCACTTTACGGCTTACCCGACCACACTGGACTTTAATGGGCCGGTAGGTGTGAGCTTTATTCGTCAGGCACAGATTCGTTACACGATGGGAATAGGTGACGGACAGTTCTCGGTGTCAGCTGAAAACCCTGAAACCAGTGGGTTTGAAGGTTCACGTGATACCGTTCCTGACCTTACCGCCCGTTACAAGTGGGCAGGGTCTGGTGGTGGATTTGAGGTTGCTGGCCTGGCCCGTTCTCTCAAGACCGACGACGTCAGTGCTACAGGTGACGACGCTGCGTTTGGATATGGCGTCATGGCGGCTGGTCGACTCAACGTCACTTCAGAAACCTCGCTCATGGCCGGAGTTGTTTTGGGTGATGGTGTAGGTCGTTATCTTTACAGCTCGTACAGTAACAACGACAGCACTGCGAGTCGGACTGGCATCGGTGAGGCATATATAACTTCCGATGGTGATCTCGAAACTATCGAGGCTTACGGCTTCAACGTGGCGGCGAGCCATAAGTGGACGCCAAAATTCACCACGAGTGTGGCCTATGGGTTTTTAGAGGGTGATCAGGACGAGACTCTCTTTCCAAACTCTTTCCAAACCCTAGAGAGCGCTTACTTCAGCAACTTCTACCAAGTAGCTGATCCGGTGACTGTAGGGGTTGAGCTGTCGTACGCCAACAAAGAACTTGCAAACGGTGAGTCAGCTGACAACACCCGTCTTCAGTTGGCTGCGCAGTTTAGCTTTTAATTCATTATTACATTGCTTCACATAGTTGGACCCCACGACGGGCCTCAGTAGGCCCGTCGTACGTTATTGTTCACTTACACGCGATGCCGTCAGGGGCTCTTTCACCTCTCCTCCTTTTACGACGTTATCCCTGCCATTGTCTCGTCGATTCGACCTGCCCTCGGCATTTAATCCAAAAGTTCGCTAGTAATGTCCGTTCAGTCGCAATGTAGCTCTTATGGAGCGGCATTCAGACTGATTTAAAGGTTTGTCTGTAAGGTCGTCTTGGAATTTACGGCGAAAACGCTGATTCATGTATCTCAGTCAAATAGCCAGGATGATATTGAATGAACAAACGACTGTTGTTGTGGGTGCTGATAGTACCCGGAGTCTTGAACGTCATGCCTTCGGCGGCAGCCACCACCGGGGAGAGCGTTTCACTCAAGGAGTACCAGCAAGCCAAGGCCAGCCAGGCTGTCTCCTTGAATGAGGCAATGGTAATGGCATTTGAGAATAGCCCGGTGTTGGCTTTGAGGCGGGCTGCGGTGTCCATGCAGGAAGCTGACCTCGATCATGCCAGCCGCTGGGCGCCCAGCAACCCTGAGCTTGAGCTGAGTGGCCGTGACAATCCAGATCAGGCGGATCAGGCACTGAATTACGAGGTTCGGGTCACTCAGGAAGTCTGGATGGGCAATCGGGGCGATCTCGGTCAGTCGCGTGCTCAGAGCACTCTCACTTCTCAACAGCAGGAACTTGAATACCTGAAGGTGGCGACCAAGGCCCGAGTGCGGTCGGCCTACTTCAAGATTCTGCTTGCACAGAAAGAGCTGGAAACGGCAAGCCGCACCGTTGAGCTAATGCGGCGAACCAAAGAGCTGGTTGAGGTGTCCGTTGAGCGGGGCAAACAGACCCGAATTGACCTCAATACCGCTGTCATTGGCTTGGCAAGAGCTAAGAACCAGAAGGCCGAAGCGGAGCAAAAGCTTAGGCAATCAAAAATTGACCTGACGGAAGTTCTTGGGGTGTCCCCCTCTGATGCGGTAGAGGTCTTGGGAGAGCTCAATGTAGCTCGTGCCAACTTGCCACCAACTAATCGCCTGGTCGCGATGGCTCAGCGCCAGAGAGGGGATCTGAAGGCGGCAGCAGCCAGAATTGCTGCGAATGAGTCCGGCCTGAAACTGGCCAAGAGTCTAACGATTCCGAACCTGAAAGTGTTCGGGTTCTACGAGCGGGAGGAAAGATCCAACCTTTTTGGTGCGGGTGTGTCGATGCCTCTGACCGTGTTTCATGACTATTCCGGTGAAAAAAGGAAGGCCTCGGCTCAGTTGAAAATCTCCGAGCTTGAGGCCGAAGCGCTGCGTTTGGCGACTGAACGCCAGGTCGTGTCTGCTGTAGCTCAGTACGAATCCGCCGTACGCAGACTGCGCCAGATGAACGAGTCGATTCTCGAACGTTCGGAGGAAACGCTGCAACTGATGCAGAAAGCTCTTCAAGCGGGAAAAGTCGATGCCTCCGATGTCCTAGCTGCCCAGGACAATCTTTTGTCGGTGAGGAAGGAATATGTCCAAGTGCAACACGACTATATCGATGCCGTCCGGGCGTTGGAAGTGAGCACCGGTGGTGCCCTTTCAATGTCATCCGGTTCCTGATGGCAAGAAAATTAATGGTTGAACGTTCTCTTATATCGAAGGTGTTTAGATGATTCGAAATATGCAGATAATGTTTGTCGCGATCAGTTTTCTGGTCTATCAGCCACTGGCGCACGGCGCCGAGGAAGCCGAAGGAGGGCAGCACCAAAAGGGTGAGGCTGGGCACTCGGCTGAAGGCAGTGAGGCCCGCGAAGTTCATCTCACCCCAGAGCAGAGGGAGTTGCTTTCCGTGCAGACTGTAACGGTGCCCCGAGGCCGAGCTGACAATATCGTGACTGCGCCAGCTGAAGTTCATTACGTTCCGGATCGCGTCGCTGAGGTAGGGCCGCTCCTGCAGGGAAAGCTTACGAGACTGGCTGTTGATCTTGGGGACCAGGTTGAAAAAGGCCAGTTGTTGGCCGCGCTGAACAGCGTTGAGTTGGCTCGCATTCGTTCTCGCCTAAACTCGTTGAAAGCTCGGAAAGAAGCCGCGACTGCGGAGTATCAGCGAGAAAAGCAATTGCGGAGTGAAAGCTTCACCAGCGAAGAAGAGTTCCTGGACGCCAAGGCTGCTTATCTTGAAATTACAGCGGAGTACGATTCAATTCGTGAGCAACTGGCGGTTTTTGGCAGTGATTCGTCAGGCGCTGATAGCAGTCTCGCACAGTACGCGCTCCGTTCTCCTATTCAGGGGCGTATTGAGCGCATGGATGCCAGGTTGGGCCAAACCTTAAGCTCTTCAGATACGCCCTTTACCGTGGCTGATACCTCTGTGGTGTGGGTGATGTTGCAAGTTGCCGAAACTGACATTGGCAGGGTATCCGTCGGAGATGAAGTTCAGGTCTTCTCAAAGTCGGTTGAAGACCGCTTTCACACCGGAGAAGTGTCTTGGATCTCAAATGAGCTTGATGAGGAAACCCGCACCATTCCGGTTCGCGTTGTACTCGAATCCCCCAACGGCGACCTTCGTCCAAATACCTACGCCACGGCCAGAATCATGACTGAATCGGCGGCATCACTGCCCCTGGTTCCACACGATGCCGTGCAAACCATCGATGACGAGTCCGTTGTATTTGTTCCGGGTAATGAAAGGGGAGCCTACAAGGCGGTTCCAGTCACTCTTGGCAAGGAGGCTAACGACTGGATAGAGATTAAGTCCGGCATCAGCGCAAACACGGAAGTGGTTTCAGTGGGCGCTTTTGATCTGATGTCGGCCATTACCGCCAGTGGCCGCAGCGCCGCTCACGGACACTAATACTCGGGGGGAGCATGATCAACGCAATTGTGAATTATGCGCTGAACAATCGTTTGATGACGCTTGTTTTTGCTATCGCCGTGATCGTTGCCGGCATATTTTCATTTCAAAAACTGCCGGTGGATGCGTTTCCGGACGCGACACCGACCATGGTTCAGGTGTTCACTACCAGTCCTGGTTTGTCGCCAGTTGATATCGAAACGCTGATTTCCTATCCCGTTGAGATCAGCATGTATGGAATTCCCAAGTTAGAAAAAGTGCAGAGCACGTCGATTTTCGGACTTTCGCGGGTGACCATCTATTTCGAAGATGGCACCGATATCTACTTCGCCAGGCGGCTAGTTAACGAACGGCTATCCGAGGCCAAGCGCCAGATTCCCGAAGGGATGGGGGAACCCGAACTCGGGCCCATCGCAAGCGGTCTTGGGCGCATCCTGATGTATTCCTTGGAAACTGAGGATAAAGAGCAGTACAGCCTGCAGGAAATCCGCACGATCCAAGACTGGATTGTCAAGCCACAGCTCAGAACCGTGCCGGGTGTAACCGGTGTCCTGTCCATCGGCGGCGAGGTAAAACAATACCAGGTCAATATCGATGCGCAGGAGCTTCAGGCAAGGAACTTGACGGTGTCTGATATTCGCGGCGCTCTCACCCAGAATAATCGTAACGTCGGCGCCTCTTTCATTACGCGAGGCGGTGAAGAGTACATTGTTCGCGGTTACGGTTGGGTCGACTCAGGTTACGAAGGCATCGAAGACATCCAGAACATCATTGTGTCCAAGAGTGAGGGTGAGTCCCCTATTTACGTCAAGGATGTGGCGGAGGTTGGGCTTGGGCCAGCGATTCGCCGTGGGGCAGAGGTGTCCTCGGGTGAGGAATCCGTGGGCGGTTACGTGATGAAATTGATTGGCACCAACACCAGTCAGGTGCTTGAGGACGTCAATGCGAAAATCGACGATCTGAACAAGTCCCTCCCAGAGGGGTTGAAGATTGAAGCGTATTACTCTCAGGCAGACTTGGTGGGCAAGGCTATAGGCACTGTCGAGAAAGCACTGCTTGAAGGTTCGGTTCTGGTACTGGTTTTTCTCTATCTGTTCCTCGGAAATGTTCGTTCCACACTGATCGTGGTGGCGACATTGCCGTTGTCTGTACTCTTTGCGTTCATTGCCATGCGCATGTCGGGCCTGTCGGCCAACCTGATGAGTCTGGGGGGGCTGGCTATCGGCATCGGCATGATGGTGGACGGCGCTGTCGTGATGATAGAGAACATCTTCCGACACCTTGAGGAGCGATCCGATGAAAAGGTCAGCGTTTTGAGGCTTGTAGGTGAGTCCGCTCGGGAAGTGGCTCGTCCGATCGTGTTTGCGATTGGCATCATTATCATTGTTTTTTTGCCGCTGTTTACCCTGCAGGGCGTTGAGGGCAAGCTGTTTTCGCCCATGGCCTACACCATCAGCTTCGCGTTGATTGGTGCGCTGCTACTCGCGTTGACATTGGTGCCGGTTCTGGCCTCGCTCTCATTCAAAATGGGTGGGCAACATAAGGAGCCGAAGCTGGTTCTGTTCCTGAACCGGTTATACAAGCCGGTGGTGAATACTGTCGTCAAAGTCCCTAAGATTGTGATGGGCGTGGCCGTCGTTGCTTTTGCAGGCAGTCTTCTGCTCTTTCCCTATCTCGGAAGCGAATTCGTTCCCACGCTCAGGGAAGGCACGTTCCAGATTCGCTCGACACTGCCACCTGGAGCCAGTCTTGAATCCGCCATCAAATATGGCAAACGGATTCAGTCCGTTGTAGATGAATTTCCAGAGGTCACCGGCACCTATGCCAGGATCGGTCGTGCCGAAGTGGGTGGTGATCCTGAACCTGTGAACGTTGTCGCGACGCTTGTCAATCTGAAGCCCCTGGATCAGTGGCGAGAGGACGTGAGCTATGAGGATCTCCAAAGCAGGATTGCAGAGGCTTTGGATGAACGGGTCCCGGGGCTTGCCAACAATCTGTCCCAACCGATTCAGCTCAGAACCGACGAACTCCTGTCAGGCGTTCAGGCGCAACTGGTTGCCAGCATTTTCGGCGATGACCTAGACGAGTTGGGCCGGATCGGCAGGGAGGTAGCGGCCCTGGCGAATGATGTGCCGGGTGCAACGGATGTGCGCGCGCAGCAGAGTGCGGGTAAAAAACAGATCGTTATTCGCCCCGACCGTGAAGTGCTGGCGCAGTTCGGCATCAGCATCGATAACCTGATGAGTACGGTTGAAACCGGTATTGGCGGTAAAAGCGCCGGGCTGGTTTTCGACGGTGTCCGGCGATTTGAGATTTTCGCCCGGCTGCAAGAGTCCTATCGCGGGTCCATCGATGAAATCAGGAAGCTTCCCCTTAGGGGCAACAGCGGCGAGCTGATACCGCTTTCACGGGTGGCAGATGTTGAGATGTACGCGGGACCCAAGAAAATTTCACGCTCCAATGCCAGTCGGCGACAGTACGTGCAGATGAACGTACGTGGTCGCGATATGGGCAGTGTTGTTCAGGATTTGCGCAATCGGATTGAAAAGCAAGTGGACATGCCGCCGGGGTATTTCGTGGAGTTCGGTGGTCAGTTTGAGAACCAGGAAAGGGCCATGGCGCGGCTGGCGATTGTTGTGCCGATTACCCTGGCGCTTATTTTCCTGCTTCTTTTCTCCGCATTCAGCAGTCTGCGCTATGCGGCGCTGATCTTCATGAATGTGCCCTTTGCGGTTACTGGTGGCATTGTCGCGCTTTTTGTGACGGGGCTTTACCTCTCCGTGCCTGCAGCGGTGGGGTTCATCGCTGTGTTTGGCGTAGCCGTACTGAACGGTGTGGTGATGGTGAGCTACATCAATCAGTTGCGGGACGAAGGCTACGAAGTCATTGAAGCAGTCAAGCTGGGTGCTCAACGCCGTTTGCGGCCGGTTCTGATGACAGCCTCGGTGGCTATTCTGGGGCTGATTCCCTTGTTGCTGGCCGACGGTATTGGTTCCAATGTCCAACGGCCGCTGGCGACGGTTGTGGTTGGCGGTCTGATCACCTCAACGCTGCTGACGCTGGTGGTGTTGCCCAGTGTGTACCAGTGGTTTGCATCCGAACGTCGTGACGTTGAAGTCTGATAGGCAGGAGAAGGTTTATGTACGAAATAAAGGCTTATGTCAGAGAGGTGATGGCGGAGCATGTGGTTGATGCTCTAGCAAAAGTCCAAGGAGTGGCAAGCATTGCCGTCGTGTCTCTCAACGAATTTGGCCATCTGGTCGGTGATGAGTCGCCTCTGGAGAAAGTGAAGATGGTCAAGCTGGAAGTAGATGTAGCGACCGAAACTGTTGCCGATGAAGTTGTGGACATCATTGTGCGAACGAGCAGGACCCGGGATGGACACCCGGGGGACGGCAAGGTACTGGTATCCCGCCTGGTTCGGGCTGTTCGCATCGAGGATGGTGCGGCCAACGAAAGCGCACTTCAACCCACTTCAAGCTAGTTCTATTTAAGCTGGATGGTGGCATCGCGGCTGTGCTGGTCGCGCGAGCCGCCATCACAGCTCCATTCCCGGCTGAAAGATTTCAGACCTCGCCTAGGCCGCCCGCAACGAGTCGAAAAGCTCAAATTGCTTGTTTGATCTTGCGCGAAGAGAAGACAATGGTGGCGTAGGCATAAATCAGTAACTTTAGCATCGTCCGTGGATTGAGCGGCGAGTTGCGCCGGCCGACCACTTCATGTTCGTGTTGCGGCGGAAGCGGCGCTTTGAGAATGGGTCAGTCTCTAAAAAGTCGAGGCTCCAACTACAACAAACCCCCGCCGTAATGACGAGGGTTTATCAGCAATCTGAGCCCCAGCCTCGGGCTCTTTGCTGTCGTGACGTAAACGCGAAGCCACCCGGAAATCAGGCGCCATCCGGTTGTTCGTCAGAAGTTGACGCTTATCCCCAATGAAGCGGTGCGTGGTAGGTTTGCCATGGCGCCATCGGGCAAACGTGAGACAATTTGCTGCTCATCGAACACATTGTCCACTTTCAGGAAGACATCCGCACTGGCGGTCAGTGCGTAGCGGCTGATGAAATCAACCAGGAACAGGGACTCGGTCTCGTCCAGTTTCGTGGCGGTGTTGTTGCAACCTGCGCTGACGCACATTTCATCGACGTAGGTGGCCACAAGGTAGTTGTCCCAGCCACTTGGGTGTTCCATGCCTGTCCGGAAGCTCATCTGGTTTTCAGGTACGTCTTTGAGCTGCTCACCTTTTGTCAGGCCCGAGGCAGCATTGTCCTTGCTGATTTCCGCTTGGGTAAAGGTGTAGGTAAGGCTAACCGGAAGGTAGAACTCGCCCGCCCGCGTGCCGGTCTGGAGCTGGAACTCAACACCGGAAATTTCAGCCTCGCCGGTTACAAAACTGCCAGAGGTGGCGCCATTGCTGCACGGCGATCCCACGGAACAGTTTTCGGCCTTGTTGGAGAAGTCGCTGTAGAAGCCGATCATTTCCGCGAAGAACGCATTGCCAAAGTACCGGAGGCCGGCCTCCCAGTTCTTGCTGGTTTCCGGCTCTTCGTTTGCCTTGGCACCACCCCCGAGAGGTGAGAAACCCCGGTGTACGCCACCCAGAACCTGCCAGCTTTGGGATAGGTCATAGGTAAAGGAAGTGCCGGGCAGGAGTTCAGCACTCTCATTGGCGCGGGTGCTGTCGATGGTTGTGCGGCCGGGATCCGCGTATTGGGTGCGACCGGTTTTCACATCCTCGTAGCGCAGGGCGAGGTTAACGCTGAGCTTGTCCGTCGCCTGCCAGGTGTCGAGCGCCCAGAAGCTCAGGGCCTCGCCGGTCTCAAAGCGATTATTGCTGCCCGTGGGGGCGACAGTGTTCTGGAACACCAGAGAGCCGTTGACCTGGTCATAAACATCGACTGGCTGGAAACGATCCATTTCATCTTCGTGGTAGCGGGCGCCGAAATCAAACTGGTGGCTGCCCATGTCGACATCAAAGTTTACCTGCACGCCCTCGGACAGGTAGTCCCTGGCGTTGTTTTTGTAATCCAGACCGCTGGCATCAACTGTGCCGTCCAGAATACCCTGGGCATTGGCGTCGCCGCCGTTTGCCGAGTCGATGATGCTTCCGCCGCCGCTGAGCTTGAACCAGTTCCGCTTGAAGTCGTTGCGATAGAGGGTGGCCGTGCTGCTTACGGTGTTACTCCAATCGAACTGATGGGTCAGGCTGATACCGGAGTGGGTATTGTTCATCTGGTCGATGCTGGACAACCCGTAACGCCGGTTCGGATCCTGGCTGAAGTCCGCATCGGTCAGGCCGAGGTAACTGGAGTTGGAGGTTTCCTCGGAGTATTGCAGCTTGGCGGTCACGCTCTGGCGCTCTCCCTGCCAGCGTAGTTTGCCGACATAGTCTTCGATATCAAAGCCGGTATCGCGGTTGCTGCGGTCAATTTCCTTGAAGCCTTTCGCGGAGCGCTGGACGGTCTCAAGCAGGTAGCCCCAGTCGCCGGCCGTGTCACCGTAGGTTACATGAACGTCGGTGGAGCCGCGGTCGTTGGTGACGGACTCAATATAGCCCTGCCGCTGATCGGGAATGGGTGTGGAAATCAGGTTGACGACACCACCGGTGGTTTGCGGGCCATAGCGCAGCAGCGGGGCACCCTTGAGCACTTCCAGCGAGGACATCCGCTTCAGCGTCGGGAAATAATAGGCGGCCGGATTGGAGTAGGGCGCCGGTGCGATAAGAATGCCATCTTCCATCAGGGTGACATTGCTGCTGCGCTCGGCCGTGGCGCCGCGGATGCCGATGTTAGGTCGCAGACCCAGGCCTTCCTCTTCCCGCACATAGACACCCGGAACGGTTTTCAGTACCTGGTTGATGTCGGTCTCAACTTCGGTTTTCATCTGCTGCTCACCAACAACGTAGCCTGACCCTGGCAAGGTCTGGACGGCAGAAGCATCGCCAATGATTTCCATGGGTTCAAGCATCTGGGGCTGGTTATCTCCGGCGGCCCAGTTCAGACCCGGGGCAAGGCTGATTGCCACGGCCAGTGATAGTCGGCAAGGTTTAAACATGTGGTTATTCTCCGTTATCATTTGCTGGTGGTAATGCAGGTGCAAACAATTCGCATTTCTGTCTATAAACTTTACGGCTCTGTAACTATCGAGTCAATAGTCAATGCTCATGGTGCGGGAAGGTGTCACCAGGCTGAAAACGGTTAACAGCCTTTCCCTGATTACTCGGTCTGAGGGTTATGCCGTGAGCCATCCTGGCGCCCCGGTTGACCTGCTGGCCAGTCGGGCGATGAACCGGTTCAAAACATGGCAGGTCAAAAGCTTATGTCGCGCAGGCCCTAGGCGATTTTTCTAAAATAGGCTGCAAATTCAAACTCATTTCAAAGTTCACACTTAAGATTCCGATCACTTCCTACCTCGTCACGGGCTTCTTACCGCCCATAATTTTTGGCTACTAATTGCTTCGGGAGAACGATGATGAAGGCAAGCAAGCACTCGCCTCGGGCGTTGCTGTGTTCAGTACTATTGTCCATTCCTCTGTTAGGTCAAGCGGAGACTGTCAATTGGGCGAATTGGCTCACAGGCCAGATAAGTAAGCACCCGGAGGTACTGGCAGCGACAGAGCAGGCGGCAGCGCGGAAAGAGGACGCTCAGGCAAGCGAACAACCGCTGTATAACCCGGAGTTATCCGTGGGAGCAGACAGAACGGGCAGTGAGAATAACTTTGAGGCAGGGCTGTCACAAACGATCGATTGGTCTGATCAACAGGGCGCATTAAAGGAGAAGGCAAAGCTGATCAGGCTTTCTGCGCAAGCTGGCTTGAGCGAAGCAGTCCTGACACAAACGTCTGAATCATTGTTTGCGCTTGTCGAGTGGCGCACCACTACGCTGTTAGAGGAAATTGCTGAATCCCAACAGCAGCGCCTGGATGCCTTGCTGGACCAGGTTGAACAGCGCCAGCAGGCAGGTGATCTGGGGCGTGCCGACGCAGAGCTTCTGTTTTTAAATCTATCCCGTCAGTTGAGCGAAGTCGCCCAGGCAAAGGCCGCAGTTGATCGAGCAGAAACTCAAGTTAGAGAACGTCTGCCGGACTGGAGGCCTCAGGATGGGGGAATCCCCGAGTATATATGGTCAGCGCTGGAGTCCGAGATTGGTGATGCTGATCTGCTGGCACACCCGTCAATTGCTGCCGCTCGAGCCGAGTGGCAGGTGCTGAAAAGTGAGGCAGAGGTTGCCAGACGCAAAGCCACAGCATCGCCGACAGTAGGGCTGAGCGGAGGGCGTGACGGCGGCGAGAACGTGGTTGGCCTGACATTCTCGATCCCTCTGAACGTCCGTAATAACTACAGCGCTGAAACCCGGGCTGCGAATCGACGGGCTCTGGAGGCGGAAGCGCGGTTTCAGGCGCTCTACCGGAAACGACAATATGACCTGGCAGGCGCTCGCGCTTCCTGGAAGCGATACGACAAGCAACTCCGTCGATGGAAAGAACTATCCCAGGGGCGTGTACAGCGAAGTGCCGATTTGCTTGAGAAGCAGTGGCAGGTCGGCGACCTCTCCACCTCTGAGTATCTCCAGGCGCTGGGCCAGCGCGCGGAGAGTCTGAAAACCGGTATTGAACTGGAAAAGCTGGCGCAGCTGGGCCTGATTGAGCTCTTGAGCCAGTCTGGCGAACTGATCACCCCCTTCCAATAATATTCTGGAAACTGGATATTCATCATGAAAAAAACTCTGATTTCAGTATTTGTTTTGACGCTGTTTATAGCTCCCCCTTCACTGGTGCAGGCCGAGGAAGATGCTCATAACGAGGCGGGCCACGATCATGCCGCCGGTGGCGACGATCATCGAGAAGGCACCGGTGAAGAGGATGAGCATGAGGGCGGACATGCTGAAGAACGTGAGCATGAAGAAGAAGGTCATGGCCACGAAGAGGAGAGCGATGGTGGTCATGAAGAAGCAACCTCCGCAAGCATCAATGCCAAACAAAAAGAGCTTGCCGGCATTGAAGTAGCAACCCTCGAGAGCAAGCGCGTTGACTATGAAATTTACGCTCCCGGTGAGCTGCTGACCAACGGCTATACCAGCTATCACGTGTCCCCCCGAGTTGCCTCGGTGGTGTTGAGACGTCACGTGGAATTGGGTGAGCACGTAACCAAAGGTCAGCCGCTGGTAACCCTGTTCAGTGAGACGGTGGCACAGGCGCAGGCTGATTACAGGAAGGCTTTTCCTGAATGGGAGCGAATCAGCGGGCTGGGTCGTTCCGTGGTGGGTGATCAACGGTTCAATACCGCGAAAGCCAATATTGAAGCGGCGAGGGCGACTCTGCTTGCTTATGGGCTAAACGATGATGACATTGGTGCGTTGAAGGCCAGCGGCGTAGGTAGTCTCGGTGAATACACGCTCAGGGCTCGCGTGGACGGCGCAGTGCTGACCGATGAGTTTGAGCAAGGACAAAGAGTTGAGGCAGGCCAACCGCTGGTGACTCTGGCTAATGAAAGCGAACTTTGGGTAGAGGCTCACCTGCCAGCAAACTCCGACATTGTCCTTAAGCAAGGAGCAGAAGCGGAAGTAAGAGTTGCAGGTCGTGTAGCTGTGGCAACGGTATCCCAAGAAGCTCATACCATTGACGCTGTGACCCGCACGCGGATTGTTCGGTTGGAGCTGGACAATCCTGAAGATCGTTTTCATCCCGGAATGTTTGCAGATGTGTATTTCCTTTTTAAAACCAAGGAGCCGGTACTTGCGGTGCCGGAGAGCGCCTTGATGCGAAGGGCCGATGGCGACTGGACGGTCTATGTGGAAGAGGCTGAAGGGGAGTATGAGCCTGTGGAAGTGGAACTGGGCCGCTCAATTGGCGGACTCCGTGAAATTTCCGGCCTGACTGCAGGCCAGCGGATTGTTTCGCGGGGCGCATTTTTTGTGGCCTCTGAAATTGCCAAAGGCGGCTTTGACCCACACAACCACTGATTCCGGGAGCCATTATGTTCAACCGAGTTGTCGACTGGGCGGTTCAGAACCGCCTGTTGGTTCTTATTGCGCTAGCAGTGCTTATCGCCACGGCCGCGTTTCAGATCCCAAAACTGAATCTTGATGCCTTCCCTGACGTTACAAACGTCCAGGTCGCTGTTAACACAGAGGCGCCCGGACTTGCGGCTGAGGAGGTCGAGCAGCTGATCACCTATCCCATTGAAGCGGTGATGTATGCGTTGCCGGATGTTGAGGAGGTTCGATCCATTTCCAAAACCGGGTTGTCCGGTGTCACCGTGGTCTTTAAAGAGGGCACGGATATCTATTTCGCGCGTCAACTGGTGTTCGAGCGGTTGCAGGCCGCGCGGGAGCTGATTCCGGACGGGGTCGGGGTGCCTGAAATGGGCCCGAATACGTCCGGTCTCGGCCAAGTCTACCAGTACTTGTTGATAGCGGACCCGAATTCGGGGTACGACGCAATGGAATTGCGCAGCTTGCACGACTGGCTGGTCAAACTGTTGCTGATACCGGCCGAAGGGGTTACAGAAATCCTGTCGTTTGGCGGAGAAGTTCGCCAGTACCAGGTGAACCTGAATCCGGCTCGAATGTTGTCCTATGACTTATCACAGAATGACGTCATGCATGCCCTGGAAAACAACAACTCCAATGTTGGGGGCTGGTATATGGGCCGCGGACAGGAGCAGTTGGTTATTCGCGGTATGGGATGGCTGGGCAATGGCGAGCAGGGGCTGGAGCAGATCCGTCAGGTACCCGTTAAAACCAGTGACGGCATCACAGTAACCGTGGACGATGTCGCTCAGGTGGGACTTGGCACTGAAATTCGCCAGGGTGCGGTGACCATGACCCGGAAGGACGAAGACGGTCAAGTTGAACAACTGGGTGAAGTGGTTTCTGGCATTGTACTCAAACGAATGGGGGCCAACACAAAAGCCACCATCGACGGCATCGAGGCTCGCATTGAGCGCATAAATCAGGCGCTTCCGAGTGGGGTTCGTTTTGAGCCCTATTACAACCAGGCGGATCTGGTGACCAAGGCAGTAGAGACGGTGACGAATGCGCTTTTGTTGGCTTTTGTGTTTATTGCGATTGTGCTTGCTCTCTTCCTGATGAATCTGCGAGCAACAACGCTCGTGCTGCTTTCAATACCGATTTCCATCGGTATTGCCCTGATGATCATGGCCTGGTTCGGTCTCTCGGCCAACTTGATGTCTCTGGGCGGCATTGCTGTGGCAATTGGCATGCTGGTGGACGGCTCTGTTGTTATGGTCGAGAACATGTTCAAACATCTGACGCATCCCGATGCTGAGCATGACGCCCATCGAGATGAATTGATTGAAAACGACCCCGATCCGTTGGACGCGTCACACGATGATCATGGCATTGCGCTCAGACTCCAGGAAGCCGGCCGGGAAGTGGCGCGCCCCATCTTTTTCGCCACGGCGATTATCTTGGTCGTTTTCATGCCTCTGTTCAGCTTTGAAGGTGTGGAAGCCAAGCTGTTCCAGCCAATGGCGATCAGCATCATGCTGGCCATTGTGTCCGCTGTGATCGTTGCTCTGATCGTCGTGCCTGCGTTGGCTTCGTTTGTGTTTCGCAAGGGTATCCGGGAACGGGAAAGCTTCGTTTTAAAACCTCTTGAGAAGCTTTATCGCCAGGGCCTTGACTGGTCGCTGAAACACACCCGATCTGTTGTCGGTGCTGCCGCTGTTCTTGTGGTGCTGGCGGCCCTGGTCGTGCCGCGACTCGGCACTGAGTTTGTCCCTGAACTGGAAGAAGGGACGATCAACCTCCGGGTGACGCTGGCCCCTTCATCAAGCCTTGATACGGCGATTGAAGTTGCGCCAAAACTGGAAGCCATGTTGATGGAATTTCCAGAAGTGACTTACGCTCTGTCCCGGGCTGGTCGAGCAGAAATAGGGGGCGACCCGGAGCCCGTCAACAACATAGAGATCTATATTGGCTTAAAGCCAACTTCGGAGTGGACCAGCGCCAGTAATCGCTACGAATTGCAGGCCCTGTTTGAGGAGAAGCTCGAACAGCACCCGGGGCTACTGTTTAACTTTTCTCAGCCTATCGCGACTCGGGTTGATGAATTGTTGTCAGGTGTTCGTGCGCAGTTGGCCATCAAACTCTTTGGCCCGGATCTCGACGTACTGGCGGAGAAAGGCCAGCAGATTGAAGCGGCGGTCCGAACAGTTCAGGGAACACGAGACGTCGCCATGGAGCAGATTGCTGGTGAAGCGCAGTTGGTGGTTCAGCCTGACCGTCAGGCACTCTCCCGGTACGGACTCGCCGTGTCTGATGTGATGAGTGTCGTCCGGGATGGACTGGGTGGTGCCGCCGCAGGCCAGATCATCAACGGAAATGAGCGGTACGATATCTATGTGCGTCTGGCCAAACGTTTCCGGGAGGACCGGGATGCCATTGCCGATCTCAGGTTACAAGCGCCGTCCGGGGCCTGGGTGAGACTCGGTGATGTGGCCGATGTGTCTATTGAGTCCGGCCCGCCTCAGGTGCGCCGCGATGACGTGCAGCGCCGTGTGGTCATTCAGTCCAATGTGCAGGGTCGTGACATGGGCAGTGTGGTTGCCGATATTCAAGATACCATCGCGTCAGAAGTGAACCTTCCCCCCGGCTATTCGGTGGATATTGGTGGTCAATTTGAAAACCAGCAGCGAGCTCAGAAGCGATTGGCCATTGTGGTTCCTGTATCCTTGGGTCTGATTGCGTTGTTGTTGTACTTTGCTTTCAGTTCGGTTGGTCAGGCGCTGCTGATTCTTGTCAACGTACCGCTTGCTGTCATTGGTGGCGTCTTTTCACTCTGGATCTCCGGCCAGTACCTTTCCGTGCCCAGTTCCGTTGGATTTATCACACTGTTTGGTGTGGCGGTGCTTAACGGAGTCGTTATGGTCGAAAGCATCAATCAGCGAATACAGGATGGGTTAAGCGTGGATGCCGCGGTGTTTGAAGGTGCCGTCTCCCGTTTGCGTCCTGTCTTGATGACAGCAATAACCTCGGCACTCGGTTTGATACCGATGCTATTGTCGACGGGCGTGGGTGCGGAAATCCAGAAGCCATTGGCCAGCGTGATTGTAGGTGGTCTCGTGACTGCGACTTTCCTAACGCTTTTTGTTTTGCCGGCTCTATTCACGCGCTTCTCAAGGGCTAAACTCGATGATATGCAACGGTAGAAAAGAGGTGGAAATACACAGTTTTGATCGCGAGCAGGGGAGGGTAGTCCCTCCGTCATAGCGGGGCGGAGGAATTATGGTTGTGCTCTACTCTGGGAAAGGAAGCACAACTGTAATTCTGGCGCCCCCCGTTTCTGAGGGGCCAATGTTCATCCGTCCGAAATTGTCTTCTAGTATTTCGGACACGATGGACAGTCCCAATCCAAATCCAGAAACGGTTTCGTCAAGCCGGGAACCTCTATCCATCACTTTTGAGGCCGCTTCTGGAGTAATCCCAGGGCCGTCGTCTGCAACTTCTATCGTTAGCCCGGAATCGGTCTGGCTTATTGAAACGTCAATCTCAGCCTGACTCCACTTCCCGCCGTTTTCGAGCAGGTTACCGAATAACTCTGATAGGTCCTGACGCTCCATGGGCCAACTGAAGTTATTCGGCAAGGATGTATTAATACGGAAACTCTTATCGGGAAAGATTTTTTCCATGACAGAAATGACGTTGTTCGCTATTTCAATCGGCAAACATGTTTGCCCCATCTGCCTGCCGGAGATATCTGCCTTGCTCATGCGGTAGTTCAAGGACCGGCTTAGATCCTTTAGGTTGGAGGTCATGAACTCTATGTCGTCGCGGGACGGAGGTAATGAACCAGTGTCTGACAAGATTGCGAGATTGGCAGAGATCGAGGTCTTGACCATGTGAGAAAGATCGGAATTGAGGCGGCGATGGCGGTCAAGGCGACGACTTGCTAGTTCAAGTAGGTTATTGAACTGTTTGATCAGCGGACTGAACTCCTCTGGTGCGTCAGGATTCAAACGAGGTTGTTTGCCAGATTGCAGTCTCCTCATGTCTTCCTTGATGTGTTCGATCGGTTTCAAAGCCAGGTAAGTAGTGGTGCCTACCAGAGCCAAGAGAACAACAAGTAATATTGCGGAGGCAGCCAGCAAGGTCAGGTGAGCCCCACTGGATCGCTCAGCTAGTCCGCTTTCCATTTCCAAGATGGTGATTGACGAAAGCGAACTATCAATTCCGACACCACGTTTTAATCCGAGAAGGCGATCCGCACCGTGGGATATTTCGACAAAGCCCGCCGGCTTTTCTGAGATCATACGCAACTTCGTTTGATTTACGTTGTTACTGGCAATGACGCTTCCATCTTTCATTTCAACAATGAGGGCGTGTTCCAGTAGCAATTGGAATTGATCGATCATGCTTCCGATCTCGTCGGCCGTCGGCATTTCGTTTGCAATGATGGTTTGAAAACTCTCCACCTCTTTGTCAAGACGATGTTTTCTGGACTCGTTCGAAAGCTCCTCTATCACATAGGTGTGTGAGAAAAAAATAAGCAGAAAATACAGGATGCTAAAAACCATGCCATATTGGAGTGCAGTTTTTCGGATGCTTTTCTGCGCTGTCATGAGGGTGCTTTTGTCGATTGAGCGGAAGGGTTCAGTTGAAAGCAAACAGAGGTGTTCCGGTCCGAAAGCATAGTTGGAATCGAAGCGTGCCGCAACGGGTGCGAACCTGAGGGAGGGCGGCTCTGGCCTTCAGATAGGTCTGGCCTAGTCTTATTTTCTCAGGCATTGAAAAATTAGGTTTAGTGTCATCAAAGCCGACCTGAATGGCTTTTGAGCTAGGGGTAAACGCTAAAAAAACGTTTCATCACCATAGATTTTCAAGTGTGTTTAAAGTTTCGATGTTCTACTGATCATCCGAGGCCATTGAATTTTGTCGGTCTAATTGGAATAAATATCGGAGCCGTTTTATGAAGAAAGTATCCATGATTCTAGTAGCTTCTTTCCTGGCAAGTGGTGCTTCAATAGCCCTCGCAGGAGGGCAAGCGGACAGATACAACGAGGCAAGAACCTATCCTAATAAGAGCATAGATGAACGTTCCTCCCAGTATCGTGTGGAAGAGATCGAGACCATCAAAAAACTGAAGGAAGAACATAGATTGATTAAAGAGTTGATTGGGGATCTTTTGGCAAAGCAATAACATTTATCGTTGTTTATTTGGAGCCAGGCGCGCAATTGCGTGGCTCCAAGATTAGTTTGATGATAGATTTTGTTAATTTTTCCAAAAACGGCGAAAGTCGCGCTTTAAGGCTGATCAATTTCGAAAAAAAGACAGAGTGCAAAAAGTTGGAAATTTGCATTCTTTACTCAGAGTTTTTTTAGTAGTATTCATGACCAATTAAGACCTACCTCTATTTTCCTAATAGAACCATATCTTATCTCGAATTTTTGCGTTAAAAATATTCTACTTTAGTGATATTTTTATTTCAGTTTTTGTTCCTATTTGGTGCGCATTATTAATGAGTGCACTATCGTCGAGCAATGCGAAACTATGAAGCAAAATGTTCATTGCATTGAATGATTAAATATTCAACGGATTTTATTAACTATGGACCTGATTTGACAATAATTGCTCATAAACTAAGTCTCTAAAAGTTGGCGCAAAATATGCAGTCATTGTAGATGCGTTATTCGATGCGCGAATAACTAAGCTGTCAAAATTTAAGGTGAAAACGATGAAAAGACGTATCTCGACTAAGGATTGTTTGCTAAGTGTTGGTTTGCTCGTAACCCTCCAAGCGGTCCCGTTAATTGCCAACGCTAATGTAAGTGCAAATTTAGGTGTAACAAGCAACTACTTATTTCGTGGTGTGACACAAACAGATGGCTCAACGGCGACGCAAGGCGGGCTTGACTACGAACATGCGTCGGGGCTTTATTTTGGCGGCTGGGGCTCCAATGTGGATTTCGGCGATGGGACGAGCTATGAGCTTGATCTTTATGCTGGCTTCTCCGGTGCAATCGAGGATATTGGTTACGATGTTGGGTACATTTATTACTCTTACCCTGATGCTCCTGAATCTATTGATTTTGGCGAAATATACGGAGAGTTGAATTACAGCATTGCATCTATAGGTGTTGCTTACACAGCAAACAGCGACGTAAGCGGCGATGGGCTGTTCGTTCAAGGCGATATCTATTATTACGCATCTGTTGATGTGCCGCTGGAAGACGATTTCAGCACAGGTGTTTTGATTGGCTATTATGATTTCACTGATGATAGCAAGGCGTCTATTGGCGAGGCGAGCTACGGACATGCAGCTGTCAACATCACCAAAGATGCGGAGAGCTTTGGAGCTTTTAGTGTTAATCTGGAGTACGCTGATATCGATTCAAGTAACGCACTTGGTTCGGTCAATTCGGACGACCCGAAGTTTTGGCTGGGCTGGACTAAGTCCTTTTAATCTATTTGGTATTTTTCACCGAAACGGTTAAACATTGAGAAAGCTGGCCCGGTCTTTGGGCCAGCGCATTTATCTGGCGAGCCTTGGCCCTTGAGGAAAAATGGTTAAATCACAGTAAAATAATTTAACCTTCAACCCCTTTTTGAAGAGGATCTCTTGCAAAGAAATATCCTTGTCCTCTCAATGTTTTTATTCGTTTTTTACCGAGTATCTTTCTGAGCCTAGCTATGTAGACTTGAACGACATTTCTGGTTGGGCACCTTTCGATATTATAGAGTGCTTCAACAAGTTCGTCCTGCGAGAAGACTCTGTCAGGAGAGCGAAGAAGGCATTGTAAAAGGCGGTACTCCGTTGCGGTTAGTCTGAACTCTTTATGATCGGGAGTTGTTAGGGTTCTATAGGTTGCATTAAGTTGAAAGCCATCCACGATAATCTTATCAGTTGCTCGCCCGTCTTTTCTTCGTATTATGGCGCTAAGTCGAGCTTTTAGTTCATCGAATTCGAAGGGTTTTGGAAGATAATCGTCTGCGCCGGCATTCAAGCCCTCAACTCTCTCTGTCCAGTTGGAGCGAGCAGTTAAAATAAGAATAGCCTCATCTTTGCCACCGCTTCTCCACTTCTGCATCAAGGAAAGTCCGTTCTGGTCGGGCAGTCCGATATCGAGTATAATCGCCTGATAACTGCATGTTTCTACGAAAGAATTGGCCTCTGCGCCGTTTTTGGCTACATCAACAGTAAAGTGTTCCTTCGCAAGCCAACCAGAAATTTTTTCTGCGAGTATCGCGTTATCCTCGACAATTAGAACTTTCATCTATGAACGCCGTTTCTGGATGTTGGATGATTTTGGTCGCCACCTATCTCGTGCGCAAATCAAAATAGCTCAAAAATGGATTTCAAGCGACGCGGCATTTCAACAGACGAACCTGAATTCAGCTTGAAAAGCACATTACCTTTCGGACAGGTTGGCAATCCACAAAGCATGGGCTGAGGCAAGTTGGTCTTCCACCGTTTATCGTGACAGATGCACCAAGTGTAGTGGTTCAATGATTCCGGACACCAACGTAGGTGGTAATATCGCCACCATAAACGAGGTGTCTGATGACCAGAAAGCGACGTTCTTTTTCTCCGGAGTTCAAACAGGAAGCAGCCAGCCTGGTGCTGGATCAAGGTTACACGATTCCCCAGACGAGCGTGTCCCTGGGAATTGGTGAAAGCGCTATCCGGCGCTGGGTTAACCAACTGACCGAGGAGCGTGACGGTGTCACCCCGAAGGGCAAGGCGTTAACCCCGGAGCAGCGCCGTATTCAGGAGCTGGAAGCCCGCTGCAAGCGCCTTGAGCAGGAGAAAGACATACTAAAAAAGGCTACTATGAGTTCAACCGGTCAACGCAAATATACTTTGTAGCTTCTCCACAGGTGTTAGGTAGTCGAGTGTTTTCCTCGGTCGTTCATTCAGCTTCCTTGCAAATTCATTTAACTGCTTCTGGGAATAGCCCGATAAATCGGTCTTCTTCGGGAAGTACTGGCGCAACAGACGATTGGTGTTCTCGTTGCTGCCTCTTTGCCAGGGGCTCTGCGGGTCACAGAAATAAACCTGCATGTCGGTCGCAAGCGTAAATTTCCTGTGGTTACCCAGCTCACCTCCTCGATCCCAGGTCAGGGTTCTCTTCAACTCCTCGGGGAGTTGGCCGACTTCCCGACAAAGCGCCGAAACAACGCTTTCCGTATCTTTTCCGCCGACATGAACGAGCATCGTAAATCTGGACTGCCGCTCTACTAGCGTCGCAATATGTGAGTTCTTGGATCCGGATATCAGGTCTCCCTCCCAATGGCCAGGAACAGCCCTGCCTTCAACCTCTTTTGGCCGAGCACGGATAGAAACTAAATCTGTGATGCTGGTGCGGGATTCTGCCTCTTCAGAGCTTCTGTGCCGTGATCGACGCATACCGCGTCTTGATCGGAGGTGTTTGATAAGTTCCTTCTTCAGAACACCTCGGGCTTGAATAAAGAGACTTCGGTAAATCGTTTCATGGGACACATGCATCGACTTGTCGTCCGGGAACTGGCGTTTTAGCCAGCCTGCTACTTGCTCTGGAGACCAGTCAAGGCTCAGCTTTTCGGCAACGGCTGCACGGAGGGGCTCATTCAATGCGAGAAGGCATTTTTTCGGACGTCTTGATTGGGTCCAGGCACGCCGATCTGCCACGTTCGCCCTGTACCGACTTCTTCCTCCGTTACGACTGACCTCTCGACTGATGGTTGAGGCAGACCGTCCCATCGAGTCGGCAATCTGAGTCAATGTCAGTCCCGCTGAGATGCCTCTTGAAATCTCTTCGCGCTCAGAGCTACTAAGCACCCTCGCCGACCTGGAACGTCTCAGAGGGGCAATGCCGCCATGTATGGCGAGCATTCCAGTAATCGATCCAGCATGCTTCCCAAGGGCTC
Source organism: Marinobacter sp. CH_CUG1437-1 (assembly GCF_037029655.1). Lineage (NCBI taxonomy): Bacteria > Pseudomonadati > Pseudomonadota > Gammaproteobacteria > Pseudomonadales > Marinobacteraceae > Marinobacter > Marinobacter sp. CH_CUG1437-1. The sequence goes on from NZ_JAYMEW010000009.1 coordinate 48,982, forward strand.
TGCCAATCTCGCTAAGCGACTGTCCTTTCTTCCATCGAGCCCATAGCTCCTGCTTCTGCTGGTAGGTCAGCCCTCTGGTCTTTAATACTTGCTGCGACATTCTGAAAGCCCCGATAGTTACCAGTGTGCATTATGTTGCACTGACCGGTTGAATCTACCACCGCTCTCTTGATGTCGGACGACATGAATCGTACGCGCTGATAGACCAGTTGAGTGAGCAAATGCCTGTTGAAATGGTCTGCAATGCGTTTGATATAAGCCGTTCCAGCTATTACGAGTACCGCCAACGGCGGAAGCACGTGGATGTTGAGCGTCTGGCCCTAAAGGCTCAGGTAAACCGCCTATTTACCAAGAGCCGCAGCTCTGCCGGCAGTAGAACGATCAAGGGCATGCTCAATGACGACGGCGTTGTCATCGGGCGCTTCAAGGTTCGACGATTGATGAGTGAGCTGGGGCTGATCTGTAAGCAGCCGGGTCCTCACGCCTACAAGCAGGCGACCGTTGAGCGACCGGATATCCCGAACCATCTGGCTCGTGAGTTTACGGTAGACCGGCCGAATCAGGCGTGGTGTGGTGACATCACCCACGTATGGAGCGGCCAGCGGTGGAGTTATCTGGCTGTCGTTCTGGATTTATATGCCCGACGCGTCGTTGGTTGGGCGATGTCATCCAGCCCCGATGCCGATTTGGTGGTCAAAGCTCTAGACCACTCCTGGGAACAGCGTGGTCAACCAGAAAAAGTCATGTTCCACTCGGATAGTAATACTGTCAGTGCCGGGTATTTCTGATTTTGGCTCAACTTGAAATACTGGGTGTCGCAAGTGTTCTCGGGTTTCCTGACCCGCACTCCGATCGACCCAGATATGTGTCTTTCCCTGGACCTGTCGGAATTCCGAGAACACCTAGCGGCAGGGGTTTCACCCCGCCGATGCATGTGACTCAAGAAGGGCCTGACAGCCTGTCTCGTTACTGTCGTGTCCAGGCTATCGTGCATGGTGAAGCCATCTTCAAATAGATAGCCAGGAGCTTCGTCATGTCTTTACAGCAGGATGTTCGCCCGGTGATTGTCGGTGGTGTTGATACCCATAAAGATCTGCATGTTGCTGCCGCGGTTGATGGTCATGACCAGGTTCTCGGAACAAACACCTTTCCAGCGACGCGCCATGGTTATAAAACCATGTTGGCGTGGATGCGCAGCTTTGGCGACGTCACCAGAATAGGGATTGAATGCTCAGGAACCTATGGCGCGGGTCTGTTGCGCTATTTACAGCAGGCCAGCATCACGACTCTGGAGGTTACAAGTCCCGATAAATCCGTCCGCCGCAAGCGGGGCAAAGACGACAGCATTGATGCTGAGAATGCTGCGCACGCGGCCTTTGCGGGCATTCGTACGGTAACACCGAAGACACGTGACGGCATGGTTGAATCCTTGCGTGTTCTGAAAGTCTGTCGAAAGACAGCGATCGCAGCCCGCAGGGTAGCGCTTCAGATGATTCAAACCCAGATTGTCTCCGCACCGGAGGAGTTACGGGACCAGCTCAGGAGCATGACGCGCATGCAACTTATCCGGACGTTGGCATCATCGCGTCCCGATCTAGGCGGATACCGAGACGTCATGACGGCCTATCGGATAGCCCTGAAGTCCCTCGCTCGCCGATATGTAGAGCTACATGACGAGATCGCGGACTTGGATACCATGATCAAGGCCATCGTGGACGAACTTGCGCCCGACTTGGTTGCAAGAACAGCTGTCGGTTATGAGTCGGCGGCGCAGCTGTTGATTACCGCAGGTGACAACCCTGATCGACTTGGCTCCGAAGCCAGTTTTGCTGCGCTTTGCGGGGTCAATCCCATACCGGCATCTTCCGGAAAGACGCAGCGCCACAGGCTTAACCGAGGAGGCGATCGCGCAGCCAACAGTGCACTGCACATAATTGCGATCGGCAGGCTTCGGCTTGATGTTAAAACCCAGGAGTACGTTGCAAGACGACTAACAGAAGGGCATTCAAAGTTGGAAGCTATCCGTTGTCTAAAACGTTACATAGCGCGAGAGCTGTTCTATCTTTTACGCCACCGGCAACGTGAGATTGGCCAGTCGAGAATTGCTGCTTGACTCTTAGAAGGGCGTCCAGGGAAGCCAGTATGCCAGTCGAAAGTTCCGTCAGCGGCTCTGGCGCTATCGAATGACACAAAGCATGAGCCGACGTGGCAACTGCTGGGACAACGCACCGATGGAGAGGCTGTTCCGGAGTCTGAAATCTGAATGGATACCGGCCCTGGGATATCGAAATCTGCCTGAGGCCAAAAAAGATGTTGGTGGCTATCTGATGGACTACTACAACCAGCAAAGACCTCATACGTTCAACGGCGGCATTTCTCCCGTTGCAGCAGAGGAAAACCTTAAAATACTGTCCGGGATTAGTTGACCACTACAAAGGGGTTCTACCCCGTTACTGCGCACCTTTCTAAAAAGAGTCCGAATTTCTTCTAGGGAGAGTCTTGGTCTATCTGTCTGAATATCCGCTTTGCGACCTTACCGACCAGAAAATAGCTCGTTCCGATATCTCCCAAGGGCAATTTACCGAATGGTCGCACTTTTTGGGGAACAAAACATGTGGGTCCGTTGGCTTGGGCTTGGGAGCGCGGAGCAAGGAAATGATTTTTCTTTTTGGCAAGCCCTCGCGCCCAAAGTTTGCCAAGGAAATCAAAGACACCAAGCTTGTATCATAGATGTAAGTTCATGCAGCGAAATCGCCGGGCCCCAAAAAATGAATGGTGCTCCATAGAGGCCTGAGTTTCAATTAGTGCTAGTCTCCTTCGTTGGAGACCTTGGGTTTGGAGTAGGCTCCAGTCCAACACTAGCATGAGCGTTCTTCTCGTTTTTAGGGTGGATCAAAACGACTTCAGGGAGGATGTGTGCGCTTTTTTCCAAATGGTCCGAACATTCCAGATCTGTTACTTGAGCAAAGAGATAAAGGCAGGGTCGTTTTCCTTTGCGGTGCAGGCGTATCCGTGGGAGCGGGACTGCCCAACTTTTCCGAATTGACTGGCCAAGTAATTGAGTTTTTTGATCCGGCTCAAACCAGTCCCCTGACTGAAAAGTACACGTGGGGCAATGACGGTACGTTTAAAGAGAGTGCTCCTCTCGATCAAATATTCCAACTACTCTACCAGGAGTTTGGTCGAGACGAAGTTCGAAGCATTGTTGCACGGCTCCTTGATCGTACCCCCAGTGAAGTGAGTGAAGAGCACCAAATTATTTCTCGACTGTCTGCTGATCAAGAGCGCAATCCACAAATCGTAACCACTAATTTTGATCGACTTTTCGAGCAGATCCCCGTTGGCAAGCCTTTGGAGTTTCACACGCCACCCGCTTTTCCAGATATTAATGTTGGGGTTCCAGTATCTGGGATAACTTACCTCCATGGCCGTCTTCAGCGGGAGAGCGAAGGAACGCACGACTATGTACTGAGTAGTTCCGATTTTGGGAGGGCGTACTTGTCCGAGGCGTGGGCTACCAGATTTATGCGTTCGCTGTTAGATCAATACACCGTCGTCCTTGTCGGGTATCAAGCTGAAGATCCGCCGATTAAGTATCTTTTACAAGGGCTTAATCATGATGGTTCATTTGATCGCTCACGACTTTATGCGTTCGATCGAGGATCACAGGAAGATGTTTGCGATAAGTGGTTTGATCGTGGAGTGACTGGCATCGCGTTTAACGACTTCCCGGACCTATGGCAATCGCTAGAAGCCTGGGCTGAGCGAGCGGATGACCCCAAGTTATGGCGGTCTCGAGTTGTTGATATGGCATTGCGAGGCCCGCGTGAGTTGGCTGATTACGAGCGAGGCCAGGTAGTTCATCTTGTTCGCACTGCGGCGGGAGCCCGAACCTTTGCTAAAGCTGACCCTGGGCCTCCAGCGGAGTGGCTATGTGTCTTTGACAGCCGGTACAGGGTAAGTAAATCAGGAAACACTGTAACGGCATCTGAGCACTATGGCCTTGATGACGATGAAACCGTTGTCAACGAGAACACAGAAGAAGGTTCAGGCGATGGTGGGGTTCTTGAGTGGTGTCGTGGAGATTTTGCGTCTCACAGTACTTACGACTTAGCCAGACCGTGGCCTGAACAATGGACTGAGTTGCCTCCTAGGCTCTTCAACCTCGCGAGATGGATAGCCGAACAAGCAAATAGCCCGGTTTGCCTTTGGTGGATGGTTCGACAGAATAACGTAAACCCAAGACTCATGGAGATTTTGAAGCAAAAGGTCTCCAGAGATGACGATCTCAATAGTGAAGCAAGAAGGCTTTGGGAGCTGTTTTTCCTAAGCGCTTCAGATGATAGGGGGGCGGCTTGGAGCACGCGAAGAGGATGTTTTGATCTCAAAGACAAGATTCGAAGAGATGGTTGGTCTTTGAGTTCACTGAGGCTGTTACAGGAAGTGGTCGCACCGATTCTTATCTGTGAGAAACCATTGCCAAATGACCTTCCTCCACTCCAGACCTGGGATGAAACCTCTCCCTCGGACATAGCGAGGTGGGAAGTGAAATTCCCCGAATGGCATGGGGAAAAGCTAACGATCCCAGACGAGTCACTGATAAGTACCATTGAGATTCTCGAGGGTAGTTTGCGAATGGCAGAAAATTTGTTGGAGGAGACTAAGCAGATCTTTTTTTCGAATCCGACGTGTTACCCGAATAGGGAGGTAGAAGGGGAGCTCCGCGAAGATCATGGAACGTTTTACTGGTTTCTTGAGTTATTCGATAGGTTGGTCGCCCTTTTCCCTGGAAATGCGATAGCAAGGTCGCTCCTCTGGCCCACGGAATACTCATACTATTTCAGACGACTAAAAGCCTACTCGCTCAATCAGCCCGCTTTGTTTTCAGCTCCTGAGTCATATGAAGTATTGCCAGCATTCGTTTCCTCCGGAATTTTCTGGGAGCACGACATCTGTAGAGAAGTGCTCTTTTATTTGGGTGATCGTTGGGACGATTTTACTTCAGAGCAGCGTACTGAGGTTGCTCAACTACTTTTGCAAGGGCCAGACGAGGTTAGAGGCGACGAAAATCGATATGCTTCGCGGCTGGAAAAGGATCGAGGCCTGCTCTATCTGCAGTGGTTACTCCTTCAAGGAAAAGCTCTGCCAAAGATAATACTGAAGTCTTTTAGGCGAAAGATTGCTGAGATACCTGATTGGGATGAAACGTTCGCGGAAAATCTGACGAATTACGACGGGCTCCTTGCTATCAATGTTGAGGCTGATGAAAGCACCGAGAGTCTCAGCGATCTGCCAATTAATGCTATCACCGACCGAGCTATATCGATGCAGCGCGCTGACTATTTCTCAGGTTTGGATCCACGGCCATTTGATGGGCTGGTAAAAGAAAACCCTCGAAAAGCGTTGGCTGCGTTATCGCATGCGTCTAAAAACGGAAATTACCCCAAACTACTTTGGGCTGCGTTGTTAAGGCACTGGCCGGAGGCAGCGTCTCTTCGTCTGACTGGTGTTCTAGCGGAACGTTTAGCAAGGCTGCCCGAAAATTTTGTGGTAGAAATTAAGGATCCATTTGCGCGATGGTTGGAAAAATGGTTTGGTTTTGGATTTCGAAGCAGCGAAGATCGCATGTTGAGGGTTTTCGACCACTTAATGCACGGGATTCTTGAAGCTGCTCAGAATCAAGACGATCCGGGTGTTGGTCATAACACCGACAGAATCAAAAGCCCCCATTCTCACGCGACTAATCATCCTGTTGGGATTCTCGCTCAAACACTTGTCCGCTTTGTTTCATCAAGAGAACGGCTCGAGAAAGGGGGAATACACGAGGAGTTTAGTGAGCGCCTTGAATTGCTGCTTGATGCGCCAGCGAAAAGTGGTGAGAGTGCAGCTGCGGTTTTAGCTCATAGTATTTCTCAACTCTATCTTCTTTCGCCAGCTTGGGTTTTTCAGCATCTTATGCCCCGCATGAAGTTCGAGCATCCACATTCCTCAGCTAGTTGGCATGGTTTTCTTAGCTCAGCTCACATTCCTAATAGTGATTTAATGATGCGGCTAAAGCCTACCTTTCAAGATCTATTTCCCAGAATTTACGCCTGGCATTGGGAAGATGGTGCCACCAGGATTGCCTCTCAGATGGTGGTAGCTTTGGCTATTAAGAGGAGCGGCGGAGAGGCTCTTTTGCAACCAAAAGAGGCGCGTCATTGCATACGCAATATGACAAATCAGAATCGAAAAGATGCTGTTGAACACTTGCGCCGGGTAGGTGTGGAGTCTGAGGGTGCTTGGTCTACAAGTGTCATCCCGTTTATCGAAAATGTTTGGCCCAGGGATGTTCGTTTAAAAACAGCCACCCTAACGATGGCTTGGGTTTCTCTTCTTGAGCGCACAGGAGACAGCTTCTTACTTACCCTTAGGACTTTGCGAAAGTTTCTCGTCCCTGTCGAGCGGGAAAGCCATTGGCTATATTCGTTTAGCCGCGCTGCGCGAGGAGCACCATTGACTATGAAATACCCGGAGGGGGTATTAGAGCTGCTCGCATTGCTTTTCTCTCGACACACGAGACGCGCTCCTTATGAGCTCGCACAAATACTTGATTTAATCGAGGAGGCTAGTTCGGAGTTGGCTGGTGATGGGAGGTTCCTAAGGTTGCAGGGTTTAGTTGAGAGTACCTAGGGCTTTGACGGCACTATCCACTGGCCACCACGAACAAGAGGCTGCCTCAAGCTCTGTGAGGATTTTCGCTATCCGCGTCTCCAACTAGAATCTTCGTTTCACGTTACTCTCGGCCTGCTTCTGCAAGAGCCATTTGCATCGAGCTGGCGAATTGAGTGAGGAGTAAACTGAACTTATCTTGTAAATAAGTGATGTAATCTTCTGGTGACCCCATCTTCAATCTCCTGCTGTTGGAGCTGGATTTTTCCGACTCTGGGTGTACCTGATATGGGGTCAGACTCAATCGTCAACATAGGCCCTAGGGCGTATCCTCTAGGAGCACCACTTTATATACAGGTGTGAAAAGTGTGAGGTACTGATGATGGTGGCAGCAACGATACTCTTCCTTCAGGGTTACCCAGTTTATTAATCTCCATATGTGAGTTAACGCTAGAGATTAATTTATGTTTTGGTCTCCCTTTGTCAAACCAGGGCATGACAGTGATTGGTTTTTACTGACAGATTTTGTTTGGAGTCTTGAAAACCATTAATCTTGCGCCTGCCGATCTTCCCAAGGAGGGAGGTCGGTTCGATTTGCCCATCGCTCTGGGCATTCTGGCAGCCTCGGGACAGATCCCGGTGGAGAGTCTTTCCGATTGCGAATTTCTGGGCGAATTGTCCCTTGATGGTGCATTGAGGCCGCTCAAGGGTGTATTGCCGGCTGTGCTGGCGGCCCGGCAAGATCAGCGGAGTTTGCTGGTTCCGCATGGCAATGCCGAGGAGGCGGCCCTGGCCAGCCAGGGTGACGTTCTGGCGGCCGGCCACCTGCTGGCGGTGTGCGAGCATTTGGGTGGCCGCGCCCGCCTGGTGCCAGTGCCGCGATCCTCGCTGGAACAGGCGCCGGCCACTCAGGGTGAGGTGCCGGATCTGTCGGATGTGCGTGGCCAGCGGGTACCCCGAAGGGCTCTGGAGGTCGCTGCGGCTGGCAACCACAATCTTCTGTTCTTCGGTCCACCGGGAACCGGCAAGAGTATGCTCGCCAGTCGGTTGCCCGGCATTCTTCCGGGGCTGGAGGATGCAGCGGCCATGGAAGTGGCCAGCGTCCATTCGGTGGCCGGGCTTCCGATTCGCTCCGGGGGCTGGCGGGAGCCGCCGTTCCGATCGCCTCACCACACCGCATCGGCCGTCGCTCTGGTGGGCGGTGGAAGCAGCCCGAGGCCCGGTGAAATCTCCCTCGCGCATCGGGGCGTACTGTTTCTCGACGAGTTGCCAGAATTCGAGCGTCGAGTGCTCGAGGTGTTGCGGGAACCGATGGAAACCGGCGAGATTTCGATCAGTCGCGCGGCGCGGCAGGTGAATTTTCCGGCCCGATTTCAGGTGGTGGGTGCAATGAATCCTTGTCCCTGTGGTTATAGCGGTCATCCCACCATTGAGTGTCAGTGTACGCCACAACAGGTCGCGCGGTACCGGTCGAAAATCTCCGGGCCGCTTCTGGACAGGTTCGATCTCCACGTTGAAGTGCCTGTGCAGGGTGGGGACGTACTGATGCGGCAGGGCGGCGACGGCGAAACCAGTGCCACCGTCCGGGAGCGTGTACTGGCTGCGAGGGCCCGGCAAGCAGAGCGGGGTTGCCTGAATGCCGCACTGTCCGGGCGTGATCTGCAGTCCGCATGCCGACTCGATGGCACCGGTGAACGACTGCTCACCGGTGCGATGGAAAAGCTGGGCCTCTCTGCCCGGGCGTTGCACCGCATATTGCGGGTTGCCAGAACGCTTGCGGATCTGGAGGGCTGTGAAGAGCTAGGCCAGAGCCATCTGGTTGAAGCGCTGGGTTACCGGCAACTGGACCGACAACAGGGCCGCAACTCGGTGGTATCCGCCTGAGCGACGACACTCTGGTAAACTGTTGGCAAATACCGTTAAACAGACCCGCTGCCTGCGGTTAAGGATTGCAGATGACAGACCAGAAAGAACCGCAAGATCCCAAAGATTCCGCCGATTCCCCGGTCACGACCCGTCGCGGTGTGCGTAGCTTCGTTTTGCGCCAGGGCCGCATGACGGAAGGCCAGAAAAAGGCGTTTGAACGGAGTTGGCCGAAGTACGGCCTGACCCGCGAGAACGGAATGATCGACCCTCGTGAGGTTTTTGGCCGAGACAACATGCTTAACCTGGAAATCGGTTTTGGCATGGGACGGTCCCTGGCAGAGATGGCCGAAGCGGCTCCCGAGCAGGATTTTATCGGGGTTGAAGTTCATCAGCCCGGTGTCGGCGCGCTGCTCAAAGAGATCGAGGATCGGGGCCTTGAGAATGTCCGGATATACAGTATCGATGCCAACGATGTCATTGATCTTTGCCTGCCGGACGCCTGTCTTGATCGCGTGATGGTGTTCTTCCCGGACCCCTGGCACAAGAAAAAGCATCACAAACGCCGCCTGATCCAGCACGAGTTTGTCCAGCGGGTCCGTCACAAGCTAAGGGTCGGTGGCATCCTGCACCTGGCGACCGATTGGGAGAACTACGCGGAGCACATGCTTGAGGTAATGAACGAGTCCGAAGGCTTTGCCAACACCCAGGAGTCCGGTGGTTATTCACCGCGCCCTGAGGACCGCCCTATTACCAAGTTTGAAAAGCGTGGCGAAACCCTGGGTCACGGAGTCTGGGATCTGTTGTTCTACCGGACCAACTGATGTCCGGTAAACGGGGCTTCAGTGGTGCGCCAGCGGATGGCGCCGGGATGCCCGGATAATCACCAGGCCTGCAATGCCAAGAGTCAGCGCCGTGAACTTGATCAGCGCACACAGCGTCGCAGACAGGCTCACCTCATCGGTGGGTGGGTTGAAATTGTTCAGCAACAGGATGTTTTCCGCGCCATCGCTCAGCCCGGCGGTTGCAAACAGGGCCCTTACCCAGCGGGCTCCCACGCGTTCGCGAATGCCGGGGCGATCGCGGGTAAAGTGTCGGGTGAGATGGATCAGAGCGAGCATATAGGCGGGGATGAAGAGGAAGTCCAGCCACAATGAAACCTTAGCCCAGGCAACGCCCTCACTGCCCCAGCTGCGAAAAATGGCGTGGGCCTGATCTGCGGTGCCGGCCAATTGGTAGCTCACGATGCCCTGGGGTGCTGATGCGGTCTGCAATGGCTGGTTGACTATCAGCAGGGCGAACAGCAGCACGGCAGCCACCAACAGGCTGGCTTTCAGGCTTTTCGGAAAGGCTGCCACTCCGTGTGCAGGGTCCATTACAGAAAACGCTCCAGCAGGCTGTTCAGGTATCGCTGGCCCAGGTCCGTTGCCTGCAGCCGATCGCTTACCAGCAGCTTTTCATTTCGCAGTTGGTCAAGTTTTACCCCAACTATGCTCAGCGGTAAACCCGTTCGCCCGGAAAAAAGGCTTTCATCCACTCCTTCTTTCAGCCTCAGGGCATTCATCATGAATTCCAGAGGCAGATCTTCCCTGGCGATGAGATCGGTGCCGGCAGTGCGGCTGCCGATCCGGTTCAGATAGGCGTCCGGCTGGCGTGTCTTCCAGTATCGCCGGATACTGCCGTCGGCGAGGCTTATCTTGCCATGGGCGCCGGCCCCCAGGGCCAGATAGTCCCCGAAGGTCCAGTAGTTTAGGTTATGGCGAGAGGCTTTTCCGCGAAGGCTCCAGGCCGAGACTTCGTAATCCTGGTATCCCCGTTTGTGCAGCAGCTCAGCCCCCTGGCGATAGATGTCCCACAGGTGGTCGTCGTCGGGCAGGTCCGGAGGCCGGCTGTAGAACTCGGTGTTGGGTTCCAGGGTCAACTGGTACCAGGACAGGTGGGGTGGCTCATACTGCAAAGCAGTTAGGATATCGTCCAGGGCCTGCTCCGGGGTCTGTCCCGGCAAACCATGCATCAGGTCGATGTTGAAATTGTCGAAGCCGGCCCGCCGTGCCGCGTCTATCGCCCGATGGGCGGCATCGGTGTCGTGAATGCGCCCGAGGTTTCTGAGATGGTCGGGGTTGAAGCTCTGGACTCCGATGGAGAGACGGTTTATGCCCGCTTCTCGAAACGCTTCGAAGCGGCCGGCTTCAAGAGTGCCCGGGTTGGCTTCCAGGGTGATTTCGGCATCCGCCTTGAAGGCAAGTCTTGCCCGTAGTTCCCGGAACAGGCGGTCGTAGAATTCGCCGCTCATCAGGGACGGGGTGCCACCGCCAATGAACACGGTTTCTATCGGTCGCTCGGCGGCAAAAGCCAGATCCTGGTCGAGATCTTCGAGCAGGGCCTCCAGATAGGCAGACTCGGGTATGGTCCCGGTAAAGGCATGGGAATTGAAATCGCAGTATGGGCACTTTCGCATGCACCACGGCACGTGGATATAAAGGCTCAGGGGCGGCCTGACCGCAGTTGGCTGCTGATCTTCCCCGGGGTTGGTATTGCTCAACTGTCTCAGGCCTCGGCCTTGAGCTGATCCAGCAGAATCGTCAGGGCTCGTCCGCGGTGGCTGATGCTGCTTTTCTCGGATCGGGACAGTTCGGCTGCACTGCAGCCATGCTCCGGTGCGAGGAACACCGGGTCATAACCAAAGCCGCCGCTGCCTCGGGGTGATCTGAGGATCGAGCCCGGCCAGCGGCCATGGCAGATGATGGGCGTGGGGTCATCGGCGTGACGCAGGTATACCAGTACGCAATGAAACTGGGCGTTCCTCTGGTCGTCTGGCACGTCGGCCATGGCGTCCAGCAGGGCGTTTACGTTGTCCTGATCGGTCGCATCCGCGCCGGCAAAGCGGGCGGAACGCACCCCGGGACGGCCTCCCAGGGCATCCACAGCCAGGCCGCTGTCGTCTGCCAGGGCCGGAAGGCCGGTTTCCCGAGCGGCGTGGCGGGCCTTGAGGATGGCGTTTTCAACAAAGGTAACCGCCGGCTCCTCGGTTTCGTCGACACCCAGGTCGCCCTGGGCAACCGGCGTCATGCCCAGAGGCGACAGCAGCTCCGTCAATTCGGCGATTTTCCCTTTGTTGTTGCTGGCGATGACAAGTCTGTTGGTCATATAGCATTAATCGCTGAACAGTGTGTGAGCAAACCGCACCGCCAGGTCCTGCTGGTGTCCAGTCGGACGGGCCGTGACATTGAAGGTCATCAGCTCACCGGAGGAGTACTGGTACTCGGCGATAAAGTACACAGAGTCGCCTTCCTGGATGCGGCGGAACGCCAAGAAACGAACCTGCTGGACATCATTGGTGACCTTGCCTTCCACCTGGCCACTGACCGGGGACATGGATCCGTCCTCGTTTTCCTCCATGATGGAAATATTGACGATGCCGATGCCCTTGCTGCGTTGGAGATTGTTCGCCTTGGCAACTTCAGGGGCGAGGAACGTGCTGGGCAGGACACTCCAGAGCACCGTGTACTCCCCGAAATCTTTCGAGCCAGCCTGTGCCTGCAGGCTGAACAGGCCAATCAGAGCAATTCCCAGAAGTTTACGGAATGTGGAGAAGGTTTTCGCAATCATCGCTATGTCTCCCGTGTGATTCGGTAAATGGCGATTTCACCCAACAAATTCGGCCACAGCCGCGCCAGCCAGCTGTTTTGGTGCTGGCCGTCGACCACCCTCCGGCTTTTGATTCTGATGCCTTTCTGCCGGCACAGGGCCTCAAAATCCTTGAAAGTGCACAGCCTTATGTTGGGCGTGTTGTACCATTTATACGGCAGTGCTTCGGATTCGGGCATACGTCCGCTCAAAGTCAGTCCCCAACGCAGCCGCCAGTGGGCAAAGTTCGGGAAGGTAACGATGCCTTCTTTGCCAACCCGGAGCATCTCATCCAGCACCTTGTCGGGGCGCCGCACCGCCTGGAGCGCCTGGGTCATCAGAACAACATCGAAACTGCCATCATCAAAGTTGCCCAGCCCCTGAGTGTCCAGATTCTGTTCGATGACCGCCACTCCCCGGCCCATACAGGTGGTGATGTGGTCCGGGTTGATTTCCAGGCCGAAGCCACTGGCCCCGCGCTCCCTCTGGAGGAAGTCGAGCAGGGTGCCGTCGCCGCAGCCCAGGTCCAGGACGTGATGACCCGGCTGAACCCATTGCTGGATGATTTCGAGATCCGGTCTCATGCGCCGACCTCCCGTGCAACCCGGTCCATGTAGGCGTTGAATATGTCAGTGTACCTCGGGGTCGGAATCAGGAACGCGTCATGGCCCCAGGGAGCATCCACCTCGGCGTAGCTGACCTTCCGGCGGGCGGCTATCATGGCGTTGACCATTTCCTCGGAGCGGGCGGGTGTGAAACGCCAGTCGGTGCTGAAAGACAACACCAGGTATTCACAACTGGCTGCCGACAGTGCTTTCGAAAGATCACCGCCAAACTCGTAGGCCGGGTCAAAATAATCCAGCGCCCGGGTCATCAGCAGATAGGTATTGGCGTCGAAAGACTCTGAAAACCGCTCGCCCTGGTAACGAAGGTAGCTTTCCACCTGAAATTCCGCGTCGTAACCAAACTTGTAGGCCTGGTCACGTAGCTCGCGGCCAAATTTTTCGCCCATGGAGGCATCTGACAGGTAGGTGATGTGCCCCACCATCCGGGCCAGCATCAGGCCACGCCTTGGAACAGTTTCAAAGTCGTAGTAGCGACCGTCGTGAAACTCCCGGTCGGTGGTGATGGCCTGGCGAGCCACCTCATTGAACGCAATATTCTGCGCCGTGAGTCTGGGCGTGGAGGCAATCACCACGGCGTGCCTCAGCCGGTCGGGATAATCCAGGCTCCACTGCAGGGCCTGCATGCCTCCGAGGGAGCCGCCAACAACCGCCGCCCAGCATTGAATGCCAAGCCGGTCGGCCAGCAATGCCTGGCTCTTGACCCAGTCGCCCACGGTGATGACCGGAAACTCCGGGCCGAAAGGTTTTCCGGTTTCCGGGTTGATACTGTTTGGCCCTGTGCTGCCGTGACAGCCGCCCAGGTTGTTCAGGCTGACAACAAAAAAACGGTCGGTATCGATCGGTTTGCCTGGGCCAATGCAACTGTCCCACCAGCCCGGTTTCCGGTCGTCAGCGGAATGATAGCCGGCGGCATGATGGTGGCCACTCAAGGCATGGCAGATAAGAACGGCGTTGCTGGCATCGGCATTCAGGGTGCCGTAGGTTTCCACGACCAGGTCGTAGTTTTCCAGGGTCTGACCACAGGCCAGATCGATGGGAGCGTCGAAATGATAGGTCTGCGGGGTGACAATCCCGACAGAATCCGCAGGCAGGGTATCAGGCATCGGCGCGATTGGTTCCTGGTTCGATCCGTAAGTGTCTGGAAACGCAATGGCAAAGCCATCGCCAGCCCAGCAGTTTAAAGCCGGGGCGTGATGGCTGCAACCGCCTGAATAGTTGCTATCGCGGGGCTCAGACGGCCCCGGAGATATTCACCACTTTTTGCTGGATCAGGGTAGGGGCCGGTTTGCGAATCTGGCGCTGCATGGCATCGGCCAGTTCCAGCTGTTTGCGCAGATCAGCAATGGTGTTGGTGAGGCGCTGGCGCTCGGTTCGGCTGTCCCGGTCATTGCGCACCATGTCGCGAAGGCGCCGGATCTGGTGCTCCAGCAGCTGTTTCTGCTCCATGGAGTACTGCATGATCGGCAAGAGTGCCTCTGACGGCCAGCGTTCAACGTCGTGGCGAACGCGAGCGTGCAGGGTGCGGGCTTCCCCCACCATGACGTTGAAGAAACGGCGAACCAGAACCGACTGTTCGGTCAGAAGGTTCTTCGGGCTGATACGGAAGCGTCGGGCCTTCTTGCGCAATTCACGAATGGCGATGACGTGGCGCCCTGCGCGGAGCGGGATGGGCTCGAGATGACGGGCCCGGTTGTCCTCGTTGTAGCGACGGTAAATGGCGCCAACCATCTTCTCGGCCAGGTGCCCTTCGCTCAACAGGTTTGTCAGGTCGCTTTCAAGCAATTCGAAGAACTGGTCCATGGCGCGGTTCATGCCGGCGGTGGTCCAGCTTTTCGACATACTGGTGCGGACACGTTCAGCATGTTCTTCGAAACGGTCTTCGCTGACCAGTTTCTTCAGCAAGTCACCCTGGGAGTCCATCAGGCGCCGGCTGGAGCGCAGTGTAATCAGCTTCTTGTAATAAAAGTCGTAGTCTTTCTGGGCGCGCTCTGCCAGCCGGCCCAGCGCTGCCTTGTCCATGGTAACGCCTGCGCACGCCTGGAGTTCTTCCTCCAGGGATTCCAGCCGGTACTGCATCGCTGCCTGGCTGTTCTGGAGCATGCCCAGGAGGTCGTTGATCAGGCTCTGGGTGATCAACTGTTCCTTGTGCATCAGGATGCGCTGGATAATCAGTTGCTCAAGCTGGCCGATATTGGATCGGTCAAACAGGTCGCTGTCTTTCCTGACCCTGGCCACCAGACCCTGTTTGGCGGAAACGGGGATAACATCATGCTGCCGCATGCCGAGGTGATCGGCGGTGTAGCCACGCACCCGCTCGATTGCCTCGTTGGTGTGGCGTTCACCCTGCAGGTCGTCCCAGAGCACATCGATCTTGTTCAGGACGGCAAAACGACCGGCGCGGTGATCGGCGTGTTGAGTGTCGATATGCTCCTTCCAGATGGTCATATCGCTGGCGGTCACACCGGTGTCGGCGCTGAGCACAAAGATGACGGCATGGGCCCGGGGCAGCATGCTGATGGTCAGTTCCGGCTCTGAACCCAGGGCATTCAGGCCCGGAGTGTCGAGGATGCGCAAACCGCGTTCGAACAGAGGGTGACGGATACTGATCTGGGCATTACGCCAGGCCGGCACGAGGACGTTGCCGGGGTTGTTGCGGTCGTGCTCCAGCATATCCTCGTCGAAGCCCAGTTTCCGGGCTTCATCCGGTGATACGCTTTTCACCCGGGCAACTTCGGCCAGCACTTCCCGCATGATTTCCGGGTCGCGCTCATCAAGCTCATGCTTTACCCACCGTTCCGGCTGTTTGCGCAGTTGCTGCAGGGACAGGTCTCCGTTTCGGGTTTCAATGGGCAGCAGGAGCAGGTAGTTCTCGTTGGCGCTGCGATCAAAAAACAGCTCGGTGGGGCACATGGTCGTACGCCCTGCCTGCGAAGGCAGCATGCGCTGGCCATATTCCGAGAAGAACAGGGCGTTGATCAGCTCGGTTTTCCCGCGGGAGTACTCGCCGACAAAGGCAATGGTAAGCTCATCCTCAATCAGCAGTTCCAGTCCATGGCGGATGCGGGTGCTGACATCGTCGGAAAACAGATTGTTATCCTGCAGCCACAACCGGTATCGGCCGATCTGTCGGATCAGCTCTTTTTTCCAGTTGTGATAAGCCTCTACCTGCTGCGACAGAGTTCCCTGTTGGTTCATCGGATTTTCCTTCTGCGCGACTTCCGGGTATCCCGGTTCAAACGGGGTGCTCACGGGTGACGGATTAATTACCGTTAATACTATCCTGTTCTATCTATGTTTGCGGCAGAGCGGCACGGAGAGGATTGGAGGCAGTTGGAGGGTTTTGAGATAAAGGACTGCAAAATCAATGGCTTGACGTTGCAGTCCGGAGATTATGGATTTCGTGGCTAAGTGTTACAAAGTGTATATTTGAGACGGGGTTTACATACCCAGCCCGATAGAGCCAAGGCCTGCGGCCATTTTCATATGCTCAATCACCACCGAAATTACGTTCAGAATCAGGAACACAATAATGGGTGACAGGTCCAGACCGCCCATGGAGGGCATGATATTGCGCACTGGGCGCATCACCGGTTCCGTGATCTGGGCGACCAGCTGAATCGCCGGGTGGCCGCTGCCGGGAGCTATCCAGCTGACGACCACCACCGCAATCACTGACCAGAAGTAGATCTTTACGATCAGGTCAAGAACGTTCAGCACGGCCCATACGAGCAGAGTGATCGGATTCACGGCGGGGATGCCGCCATTCAGGGCAACCAGTATCAGGAAGAAAGTGATGCCCTGGATGATGACCGCAAGCACTAGCGAAGCGCCATCCACACCGCCCCAGCCGGGAATGAAGCGGCGCAGCGGACGCAGCGGCGGATTGGTGGCCTTGACCACGAATTGTGAGATCGGGTTATAGAAGTCTGCCCGGGCCAGTTGCAGCAGGAACCGGAGCAGCACAATGGTCATGTAGAAGGTGGATGCGATCAGCAGGATGGTAATCAGAATGTCTGCCAGCATGAAGCCGTGTCTCCGTTATCGGTTACTGTTTGCCTGCCAGTTCTTTGGCCATTTCTTCCGAGCGTTTGAACGCCGCTTTGTAGGCTTTGGATACCAGCTCGCGCATCCCACCTTCCTCAAAGGTATTGATGGCCTGCTCGGTCGTTCCGCCAGGAGACATCACGTTGCGCTTGAGCTGGCCCGGGTCGTGCTCGCTTCTCGCGGCCATTTCGGCGGCTCCTGCCATGGTCTGGATGGCCAGTTCTCGCGCGGTTCCGGCAGCAATGCCTGCTTCGGTGGCAGTCTCTTCAAGCGCCTCGAGCATCAGGAAAAAATAGGCCGGGCCGCTGCCGGAGAGGGCGGTAACGGCATGTAGCAGGTTTTCGTCCTCAACCCAGAGGGCCGAGCCGATGCTTTCAAATACCGATTCCACCATCTTCTTCTGCTTGTCTTTCACCTCCTTGTTGGCGAACAGGCCCGCGGCCCCCTTGCCGACGAGGGATGGTGTGTTGGGCATCACCCGAACCATGGGTAAGCCGCCTCCGAGCCAGCCATCCAAAGTGTCGGCTGTCAGACCGGCCGCAATGGAGACCATGAGAGGGCGGGTATTCTGAACCACCGGCGCGATGTCTCGACAGACATCTGCCATTACCTGTGGTTTCACCGCCAGGACTACCATGTCGGCCTGCTGGGCGCAGTAGCGGTTGTCTGTCGTTACGCTCACGCCGAAGCGCTTGCGGATTGTTTGAAGGTGCGCGTCATCCGGCGCGCTCACCCAGATATTGCCGGCCTGATAGCCGTTATCCAGCATACCGCCAATGATGGCGCTGGCCATGTTGCCGGCACCAATAAAAGAAATGGTTGGTGATGTGCTCAAGGTTAACTCCCCGGTTGATCGTTTTAACGTCCGGCCCTGATCATAGCAGGAACCGGCAGATTCAGCGCTTTACTGGGCGTTGGCCGAAAAGTGCAGTGCCGACCCGTACCCAGGTGGCGCCCTCCGCAATAGCAACTTCCAGGTCGCCGGACATTCCCATGGACAGCGTGTCAAGCGGCCCGGCGTCGGGATGATCTGCCCTCAGTTGCTTCAGGGTATTGGCCAGCTTCCGGAAGCTGGCTCTCAACCCGGATTCGGGCTGATCCGGATCCGGAATGGCCATCAACCCTCTCAATGTAAGGTTTGGCAGTTCGCCGATCTCAGCCACCAGGTCCGGCAACTCCCCAAGCGTGCACCCGGATTTGCTGTCCTCTTCATTAATATTGACCTGAAGGCAGATATTCAATGGTGGCAGTGCAGGGTCACGCTGTTCGCTGAGGCGACGGGCAATCTTGAGGCGGTCGACGCTGTGCACCCAACTGAAGGCAGAAGCCATCTGCCGGGTTTTGTTGGACTGGATCGGGCCGATGAAATGCCACTCGAGGCCATTAAGGTCAGACAGCGCCTCGATCTTTTCCAGGGCTTCCTGCAGGTAGTTCTCCCCAAAGGCATGCTGACCGGCCGCGAAGGCTTCCCGCAGATCTTCCGGCGGTCGGGTTTTACTCACGGCGAGCAAATGCACAGCCCCCGGCTCGCGCCCAGCCTGCAATGTTGCTTTTTGTATGCGTCGGGTTACGCTCCCGATGTTGTCTGCTATGCTGCTCATAGTGTGAGATTGCCACGCTCGGTCTGTCACTTGTACGGTGACACGTTACCCGCAGGTCACTGAAATGCCAAGTGAACCGCGCCGGGGCCCCGCCGGGCGGAAGCTACCAGGATAAAAGAAAAAGCCTTCCGAGGATTCCTATGGATATTACTGAACTGCTTGCCTTTTCGGCGAAACAGGGCGCGTCTGACTTGCACCTCTCTGCCGGCCTCCCCCCTATGATTCGTGTTGATGGTGATGTGCGTCGCATCAATCTGCCGCCCATGGAGCACAAAGAGGTCCACGGGCTGATCTACGACATCATGAACGACAAGCAGCGCAAGGACTACGAGGAATTCCTGGAAACCGACTTTTCCTTCGAAGTGCCCGGTGTTGCCCGTTTCCGTGTTAACGCCTTTAACCAGAACCGTGGCGCCGGTGCCGTGTTCCGGACCATCCCTTCCAAGGTGTTGACCATGGAAGACCTGGGTATGGGGCAGGTGTTCAAGGATATTTCGTCGGTGCCTCGCGGCCTGGTGCTGGTAACCGGCCCTACGGGTTCCGGTAAGTCCACCACCCTTGCGGCGATGATGGACTACATCAACGACACCCGGTACGAGCACATCCTCACCATCGAGGACCCCATCGAATTCGTGCACGACTCCAAGAAGTGCCTGGTCAACCAGCGGGAAGTTCACAGGGATACCCTCGGCTTCAACGAAGCACTGCGTTCAGCCCTGCGGGAAGACCCCGACATCATCCTGGTTGGTGAGCTTCGGGATCTGGAAACCATCCGCCTGGCACTGACGGCCGCGGAAACCGGCCACCTGGTATTCGGCACCCTGCACACCACCTCCGCTGCCAAGACCATCGACCGTGTGGTCGACGTGTTCCCGGCGGAGGAAAAGTCCATGGTTCGGTCGATGCTGTCCGAATCCCTGCAGGCGGTTATCTCCCAGACCCTGATGAAGAAAATGGGCGGCGGTCGGATTGCGGCTCACGAGATCATGATTGGCACCTCGGCGATCCGGAACCTGATCCGGGAAGACAAGATCGCCCAGATGTATTCGTCGATCCAGACCGGCGGTTCTCTGGGTATGCAGACCCTCGACCAGTGCCTGGAGCGGCTGCTGCAGAAGGGCCTTATTTCCCGTGAAGCAGCGCGGGCCAAGGCCAAGATGCCTGATAACTTTTAATTGGATTGCTCCCGGCCGTGTCGTTGGTGCCAGGAGCAGACGGGGAATTCATAAGACTCCCCGAATACAGTTTGACGGGTGGGGCGGGTTCCGCTTCCCGGGACTGTCTGCAGCATGGATGCTGCAGTCAAGCGTACATGGACGTATTCACAGCGTGTCCCGGGAAGCGGAACCCGCCCCACCCAAGCACCAAACGATGAAGATTGGGTACAAAAAATGGAATTCGAAAAACTGTTACGGCTGATGGTGGAAAAGGGCGGCTCGGACCTGTTTATTACGGCGGGCGTTCCCCCAAGCATGAAGGTGAACGGGAAAGTGCTCCCGGTCACCAAGAACGCGCTGACGCCGGAGCAGACGAGGGAGTTTGTCTACGGCGCCATGAACGACAAGCAGCGCGCCGAGTTTGAGGAAACCCACGAGTGCAACTTTGCCATCAGTGCCCGGGGCATTGGCCGGTTCCGGGTGTCTGCGTTCTTCCAGCGGAACCTCTGTGGCATGGTGCTGCGTCGGATCGAGGTGAAGATTCCGCAGATTGACGACCTGTCGCTGCCGGAGGTTATCAAGGAACTCGCCATGACCAAGCGTGGCCTGATCATGTTCGTGGGCGCCACCGGTACCGGTAAGTCCACGTCCCTGGCGGCCATGCTGGGGCACCGGAATCGCAACAGCCGGGGCCACATCATTTCCATCGAAGACCCGATCGAATTCGTGCACCAGCACCAGGGCTGTATCGTCACCCAGCGTGAGGTGGGTATCGATACCGAGAGCTTCGAGGTGGCCCTGAAGAACACGCTGCGTCAGGCGCCCGACGTTATCCTGATCGGCGAGGTGCGGACCCGGCAGACCATGGAGTATTCCGTGCAGTTCGCCGAGACCGGTCACCTGTGTCTGGCCACCCTGCACGCCAACAACGCCAACCAGGCGCTGGACCGGATTATCCAGTTCTTCCCTCCGGAACAGCACAACCAGATCTGGATGGACCTGTCCCTGAACCTCAAGGCCATTGTGGCCCAGCAACTGGTGCCAACGCCGGATGGCAAGGGACGCAAAGCGGTAATCGAAGTGCTGATCAATACCCCGCTGGTGGCGGATCTGATCCGCAAGGGCGAGGTGCATCGTCTGAAGGAGCTGATGTCGAAATCCAACGAGTCTGGTATGCAGACCTTTGACCAGGCCCTGTATCAGTTGTACGCAGAGGGCTCCATTACCTATGAAGATGCCCTGGCCCATGCGGACTCTGCCAACGACCTGCGCCTGATGATCAAGCTGGGTGCCGACGCTCAGGGGGCGGACAAGCTGTCTTCCTCTGTGGACAAGCTCTCAATACAGGACGACTGATACGATCAGGTTTTTTAGACTTTAGTTGTAGAAAGGTAGGCTCCTGAACCGTTAGGGATGGCATTTGAGGCCAGTAAGGGGTGGTGCGTATACTCGGCGCGATTCAATAAGGAGATACCATGCACCACCGATCTTCAATGCTTGCACGAGCCGTACGTTTTGCCACCCTTGCGGCGCTCGCCGCACCTGCCAGCACTCTCGCAGGCGGTTTTTCCCTCAATGAACAGAGCGCCAGCGCGATGGGTACCGCCAATGCAGGTGCCGCTGCCAATCCCGAGAACGCGACCACGGTTTTGTTCAATCCCGCCGGGATGAGCCAACTGTCCGGCACCAATATTTCTTTTGGTGCGGCGGTTCTGGATATTGATGCCGAGGCCAAGGAAGCTGAAGCGCGCCGCAATCTGCCGGGTCAGAGTCCGATTATGGCCGATGGCTCGCTGGGCGGTGATATTGCTGGTCCAGCCGTTTTGCCGAATTTTTACATGACTCACGAAGTCAATGAATCCATAGACGTGGGGTTTGGAATCCATGCGCCGTATGGCCTGGCTGCGGACTACAACGATGACTTTGTCGGGCGTTTTTTTGCTGACGAAACCGAATTGACAGCCATTGCCTTCACTCCGTCAATCTCAGTAAATAATGGGAATGGCCTTTCAATGGGGGCGGGCATCAACCTTATTTATGCAGAGGGGCGCCTGACCCGTTATCAGGACTTGGCAGCCCAGGTCTACCCAAATGCTTTTGCTGCAGCCATTGGCCAAGGCGCAAGTCCCGCACAGGCTGATCAGGCAGCACGACAAGCAGTGAGTGGATATCAGGATCCTTACGCTGACATTGAGGGTGATGATATCGGGGCGACGTTCAGAGTTGGTTTCCTGTATGAGCTCTCGGATAAGACCCAAATTGGGTTGAGTGCCCAGACTGGAACCGAACTTGATTTGAAAGGCAATGCGACGATTTCCGACTTCCCGGTTCCCGGAGTGCCCGGTCAGACCACTACTCTGTCGGAAAAAGTCAGAGTGCCGCTATCTATCCCAGAGAGTGCAACCTTTGGCATTCGGCATAATCTTTCCAATCAAGTGACGCTTCTCGCAGGTGCGACTTACGCTAAATGGAGTCGTTTTGAGGAATTGGACATTGTCAGTAGAGAAGCGAATGGTCAGATTACAGCGGCACCACAGGAGGGCGCCATTCTCAGTCATGTGACTGAAAAGTGGCAAAATACCTGGCAATTCAATCTAGGTGGGATTTGGCAGGCAACGCCGGAATGGGCTCTAAAAGCAGGCTATGCGTGGGACGAGTCGCCTGTCGATGAGTATCTTACCGCACGTATCCCGTCCAGCGATCGGCATTGGCTGACATTAGGTGCTCAGTGGAAGGATGCCCAGAGTGGCTGGACGCTTGACGCGGCAGTAGGAACACTGCTTTTTACGGATGATCCAGCTTTTACAGAACGCAACTACCAGCACAGTAATCCGGATGAAGTAGCCGATCTGGCGCCGGGTGTCGAAGACCCGAGCTATTTTAAAGGTAAATATGAGCTCAGTGCCTGGAGTGCGTCCATTGAGGTAAGCAAGTCCTTCTGATCTCTCGTGAATCTGGTTGGCCAGCCCAAGGGCTGGTCAGCCAATAACCTGTCCTCGGTAAATCACCTTCTTCTTCCGTGGCGGGTCCAGCTTCCCTTCTTCCTGGTCGTCCGCCGATGCCGATGGGGCATCCGCTATCACCTGACCCCGATAGTTACGCTTGAAGCCGTCATCTTCCTCCTCGGGTTCGATGTTCAGCTGTGGAACCTGTTCCTTGAGAGTTTCCCAGGTACGGGTCAACTGGCTTGAGCGGGTTTTTCGCGCGTAATCGGCCAGTTGTTGTTCCAGGTGCTCTTCCGTGAGGTGCAGTTTCACGCCGAATTCCGTGTGAATCAGGCGGCGGCACTGGTGAACCAGTTTCAGCACGCTGGGGTCCAGCAGCCAGCTACGTTCAGATGCCAGAGAAGTCATGGTTTGAGCCTCGGAGATGGATGTCACAACATGGCGCTGCCCGGATAATGTGGCAGGGCAGGGCGCCGACTCTACTCAAGTAGCGAATTTCGTGCCGTGACGGTGTCGATTCCGAAGAGAAGGCGTGTTTACGGCCTGCCGTGGAGTCCGGAGACTCACAGGCAGGTTCGGGGGGTGGTACTGCGGTTGATTTCGGTGCGTTTTTGGCTTCCATGCCCTGTTCTGGGGCGAATCAGTGTGCTTCGTCCCAGTTGTCACCGGCGCCGGCTTCTACCAGCAGGGGAACGTCCAGTTCGGCTGCTGCCGACATGCGCTTCTCGAGTCCCGAACGGATTTTGTCGAGGGCTGACTCCTTCACTTCCAGAATCAATTCATCGTGAACCTGCATGGTCATGCGGGCCTCATCCGCGTGATCCTTGAGTAGCCAGTTCTCCACATCCACCATGGCCCGTTTGATGATGTCCGCGGCTGTGCCCTGCATTGGCGCGTTGATCGCCGTTCGCTCGGCTGCCTGCTGTAGCTGTTTGTTGCGGGCGTTGATTTCAGGCAGGTACAGGCGCCGGCCAAAGAGCGTCTCGACGAAACCGTCGTCATGAGCCTGCTTGCGGATGTTGTCCATGTATTTCAGGACGCCGGGGTAGCGCTCGAAATAGCGGTCGATGTACTGCTGGGCGACCTTGCGTTCAACGTCCAGTTGCCGCGACAGCCCAAAGGCAGACATGCCATAGATCAGGCCGAAGTTGATGGCCTTCGCGCTGCGCCGCTGGTCTGAGGATACTTCCTCCAGGCTGACGCCGAAGACTTCCGAGGCTGTCGCCTTGTGGATGTCTTCCCCTTTTTCAAAGGCCTTCAGCAGCCCCTTGTCGCCGGAGAGGTGGGCCATGATCCGCAGCTCGATCTGGGAATAATCGGCCGCCACCAGTTTGTAACCCTCAGGCGCGATAAAGGCCTGCCGTATACGGCGTCCCTGCTCGCTGCGAATGGGTATGTTCTGCAGGTTTGGCTCGGAAGACGACAATCGGCCGGTGGCGGTGACAGCCTGATGGTAGGAGGTATGAACACGGCCGGTGCGGTGGTGAATCAACTCCGGCAGGGTGTCGGTGTAAGTGGACTTCAGCTTGCTCAGGCTGCGGTGCTCAAGAATCAGGCGCGGCAACTCATGCTCGTGGGCCAGTTCCTGCAGCACCGGTTCCGCCGTTGATGGTGCGCCCTTGGGGGTTTTCTTGATGACCGGGAGCCCCATCTTGTCGTAGAAGATTGCCTGCAACTGTTTGGTAGAACCCAGGTTAAAGGTTTCACCGGCAACATCGTGAGCCTCTTTTTCCAGTTCCGCCATGCGCTCGGCCAGTTCCTGGCTGTGCTGGCGAAGCGTACTGGCGCTGATCAGGGTGCCTCTCTGCTCCATGCGTGAGAGCACCGGCACCAGTGGCAGATCGATTTCTTCATACACCGAAGCCAGTTTCCCGGTTGCTTTCAGCTGTGGCCTCAGGGTCTGATGCAGGCGCAAGGTTATGTCTGCGTCCTCGGCGGCGTAGGGAGCAGCCTTTTCCAGTTCGATCTGGTTGAAGGTGAGCTGTTTGGCGCCTTTGCCGGCGATGGATTCGAAGCTGATGGTCTTCTCGCCGAGGTAGTGCATGGCGAGGCTGTCCATGTCGTGGCGGGTAGCGACAGAGTTCAGAACGTAGGATTCCAGCATAGTGTCCTCGGCAATGCCCTCCAGGGTGATGCCGTGGTTAGCCAGTACGTTCTTATCGTATTTCAGGTTCTGCCCGACCTTGGCCAGTTGGGGATCCTCCAGCAACGGCTTGAGCTGCTCGAGAACCTGGTCACGATCCAGCTGTTCGGGGGCACCCATGTAGTCGTGGCCCAGGGGGACGTAGGCGGCTTCGCCCGGGTTGATCGCGAAGGAGACACCCACTATTTCAGCGTCGATATAGCGAAGACTGGTGGTTTCCGTGTCGAAGGCAAACAGATCGGCCGATTTCAGGCGCTCCAGCCATTGATCCAGCTCTTGCTGGTCGGTGATGACGCTGTAGTCTTTTTTACTGGTCTCTTTCTCGGGTTTGTCTTCTTTGGATTGGGTGTTGCTGGAGGAGGAAGTCTCTCCCTGCTCCAGTTCGGCAATCCAGGTGCGGAACTCATATTCCTTGAACAGTTCGAGCAGCTGCTCGTCATCCTGCTCCCGAAGCTTCAGGTCTTCCAGGCCAAAATCAAGTTCCACGTCCGTGCGGATGGTGGCCAGTTCGCGACTCAGGGGCAGTGTTTCCGTGGCCTCGCGCAGGTATTCGCCGATCTTGCCCTTGATCTCGTCAGCGTGCTCAATAACGTTGTCCAGGTTTTCGTAGCTTTGCAGCCATTTTACCGCGGTTTTCGGGCCACACTTGTTTACTCCGGGGATGTTGTCGACCTTGTCTCCGACCAGGGCGAGGTAATCGACGATCTGCTCCGGGGTCACGCCGAATTTTTCCACCACGCCGTCCCGATCCATCCGCGTCTCGGTCATGGTATTGATCAGGGTGACGTGATCGCTGACCAGTTGCGCCATATCCTTGTCGCCGGTAGACACCACCACATCAATGCCCTTGCTGGTCGCTTCGTTGGCAAGGGTGCCGATCACATCGTCGGCCTCAACGCCCGTCACTGTCAGCAGCGGCAGTCCCATGGCCTTGACGATCTCGTGAATGGGCTCGATCTGGCAGGCGAGATCCTCAGGCATGGGCGGCCGGTTAGCTTTGTACTCTTCATACAGGTCATGCCGAAAGGTCTTGCCCTTGGCGTCGAAGACCACCACCATTTTTGAGCCGGGGAAATCCTGCTCCAGGCGTCGGATCATGCTGATAACGCCCTTGATGGCACCGGTCGGATGGTTCTTGCTTGTGGTCAGTGGCGGAAGTGCATGATAAGCGCGAAAAAGATAGGACGATCCGTCCACAAGAACCACGGGTGGGGTGTTTTTGCTGGTCATGTCAAAACAGGTCCGGAATCTGATTGAAGCGTGGGTTGGCTTGTGCAACTCTGTACTGAAATCGATGGACGAAAGGGTATCACGAAAATGAAACGAATCGCCTGCCCGGCTTTGTTGCTCGCCTGCCTGCCTCTGGCTGCCCTGGCGCAGGAGCAAGGCGCCCTGGATGAGACACCGGTGGCAACCCCCGAGGAGCCGGTGGTGATCTCGGATTACCAGCCGGCGAGCGAGGGCCCGGAGATTGTTATCCGGCCGGGTGAAAAGGAAGTGTTCTACGAATACCGGGTTAATGGCCAACTCATGGAAATCAAGGTCGTGCCGGAGGCCGGCCCGGAGTATTACCTGGTGCCGGCAGACGGTGGCGGCTGGATCCGGGAAACCGAGTCCGACATGCTGGTGCCCAGCTGGGTGATTTTCCGCTGGTAAACCGCAATCAGATCAGGTCGATGGTAACCGGCGATGAACGTCGGCTCTCCAGTCCCTCGATATCTACGGTGGTAATTGCAAACTCGTAAGCGCCCGGAGCCATCTGCGCCAGAGAGAGGCTCGTTGTAGCGGGGCTTTCGATGCGGATTACCTTGAAGTTTTCCTGATGCCTCAGGCGGTAGTAAATTCTGAATTCGGCGATTTCTCCGGGTTTCAATGAGGAGCCATCTTCGCGCGTCAGCGGAGCCGTCCACCTTAGCTCTCTCCCCTCGGTCGCCGAGTATCCGGATCCTTGGGAATCTCCTCTGCAGCCAGCAAGAAGGAAAAGCGTGGCCAACAAGGGCAGAAGAATTCGGGCCAATGGCAGATGTCTTGGTCTACAGGTGATCATCGTTACTCACATACGTGCCGGAAATCGGCCTGATTTTGGGAAAAGCGTATGGAGCCAGAATAAAACGGGGAGACGGGCTTCTTTAACAGCCCGGCATTATGCCAGTCCGGTTTTCAGGATCAAGTGAATAATCCGTAAAACCCCTTATCCGTGCACCTCCTGCTTTTAGTATGAACATTCTAATTTTAGGGCGTAACTTTGATTGTGAGATTAAAGAAAGGCCCTCGTTGCACTGGTTTCGACAGGGTCTTGAAACCTTCAGGAAACCAAGGAGATTCATCATGGGTAAACTCAAGTCCTATCAGGAACAGCTTCAGGAAATCGTCGACAAAGGCATCAATGCCGCTGAAGAGCAGCAGAAAAAACTGGCTGCCAAGCCGTTCGACTACGCAGAAAAGCTGGAGTCCGAAGCGCGTGAATACAGCGTGAAGACCCTGCGCAAGCGCTACAACGGCTACAGCGATAGCCTGTTCGAGCAACTTCGCAACCTGAACAGTCGTTTCGGCAGCTTCGCTGGTGACCTGGTCGCCAAGCTGGAGAAAGAAGCCGCAGAAGGCGCGGATGCCGTGGCAGAAGCCGCTGAAGACGTATCTGACGCTGCCAAGGATGCCAAGAAATCAGTTGAGCCGAAGAAGCCGGCTGCCCGCAAGACCACTGCGCGCAAGACCACTTCTACTGCCAAGAAGAGCACCGCTTCCGCCTGAGCTGCGGATAGCGTCTCACCGACAGGTGAGTGAAATGAAAAAGGCCGCCGGGTAAAACCGGCGGCCTTTTTGTTTTGCAGGGGCGTTCCTGTGAAAAATCAGTCTTCGGTTTCGTTGTGATCAAGTGGTACGGTCCGCGCCTCGCCAGTGACCTCTTCCAGGCGCTCTATGTCGGCCTCGAAGGCCTTGCGCAGCTCTTCGATTTCCTGGGTTTGTGAGGTGATTTCCCGCTCAATATCCCGTATCTGGGATTCCAGGCGCCGGATTTTTTCCAGCGTGGCCTCTGGAATCTCGCGACCGGCCCGCTCCATGTTGGCGGCGCGGCTTTGTTCGCTATCCAGCTGGCTGGATATCACCGAGATGTTGCCTCGCTTGAGTTGTATCAAGCCCTCAAGCTCCCGGATTTTCCGATGCATGGCTTTTACCGCCTGATCCGGATGGCTGAAGCGCTTCAGTAGCGCGCGGTCCTTCTCGCGTTGCTCCGCGAGTTCCTTCTGGCGCTGCTTTTCCGCTTCCCGGGCGGCAATCTCTTCCTCGGTTGGCGCCGGCGGAATGGTCTCAATGACGCGGCCATTGTTGCTCAAAATGTCATAGCCACGTTTGGTGGCTTCCTGGGGGATGGTGCTGCTGATGACGATCTGGCCGTTTTCATCTGTGTAACGGTACATATTGGCCGCGACCTGGGTAGAGAAACCCAGGGCAAGCGCCAATGCTGTAGCTTTGACAGATATTGCGGTCAGACGATTGGCCATCAATCAGACTCCGTAACGATCCCGATAACTGGCCACCTTTTCGGCATGCCCGGCGAACTCCGCGTTGGCTTTGAGGTAGTCCAGCACTTGCTCAAGACGAATGATGCTCACCACCGGGATGCCGAATTCCTTTTCCACTTCCTGGATGGCGGACAGTTCGCCATTACCTTTTTCCTGACGATCGAGGGCAATAAGCACGCCTGCCGGTTCGGCCCCGGCAGCCCGGATGATGTCGATGGATTCCCGGATCGCTGTTCCGGCAGTGATTACATCATCAACAATCAGTACCTTGCCCTGTAACGGTGCGCCAACAATGTTGCCGCCCTCTCCATGATCTTTCTTTTCCTTGCGGTTAAACGCAAAGGGTTTGCTGTTACCGTCTGTAGCCAAGGCCATGGCGGTAACGGTGGCCAACGGAATGCCCTTATAGGCAGGGCCGAAAATAATGTCATAATCCAGCCCGCTGCGTGCTATCGCGGCGGCATAAGCCTTGCTTAACTGAAGCAGGTCGTCCCCGGTATTGAACAGACCGGCGTTAAAGAAGTAGGGGCTGGTTCGGCCCGACTTGAGCGTGAACTCACCAAAGCGTAGTACATTCCGGCGGATGGCAAATTCGATAAATGTTTGCTGATAGTCGTGCATGACAAGGCTTCTGGCGGGTGTTGATCTTTAATTAGCTCGTAAAAACGGTATCATACACACAAACCGAATCAGGGAACACGTATGCGGGTAGTATCAATCAGCGTCAATGGCCTCGCCCAGGCTGTTGAAAAAGGCTTTTTCGACTGGCTGGCAGAGCAGGACGCTGACGTGGTCTGTGTCCAGGATCACCGCATGCGGGCCTACGAGATTGAAGACTACAACCTGATTCCGGAAGGGTATGAAGCCTATTTCATTGATGGCGAAAAGAACGAGGATGGTGGTGTCGGTATCTACACTCGCCATTTTCCGAAAGCCATCATGTACGGGTTCGCCAATGAACAGGCAGATCGCGAAGGCCGGTTCATTCAGGCCGATTTTGACAAGGTGTCCGTCGCCTGCGTACTGGCGCCCTGCGCCCTTGGCCGCGAAGAAGAGCTGATCGGCGAGGACGACCTCACGGTGTTGGATCACAAAGACGAGTTCATGGAGTCCTTCGGCCTGCACATGCAGAAAACACTGCGCAAGCGTCGGCAGTTCATCTTCTGCGCCAACCTTCAGACCGCCCATCACGTAACCGATGCCAGCCCGCTTTACCACAAACTGGATTTCTCTGGCTTTCTGCCCCACGAGCGTGCATGGCTGGATCGCCTGTTCGATGAAATGGGCTGCGTTGACGGTTTCCGTGAGATCAACAAGCAGAGCAACCAGTTCACCTGGTGGCCCGAGCAGGCCGAGGGTTCCCGCAAGAATGCCGGCATCCGTGTGGATTACCAGCTACTGACACCTGGCATCCGCAAGACCATCGAAGATGGCTGGATTGACGACTCGACCCGCTTTTCCGATCACGCCCCAGTGATCATGGATTACGACATCGAAATCGGCTTCTAAGTCTGGGGGAAGGCGCCTGCGCGGCAACGCTTTCCCAGACACGCTACAAGCACTTCCCTGTGCGCTTGAATCGGGCCATCCATGGCCCTCAACAGTCTGGGAAAGCGTCACCACGCAGGCGCCCCATGCTTGTGAGGTTTTTCGAACAGTAGCGTGTCCCGGAAAGGTTTCCCCCTCCGGACACGCGGGCGCCTTAATTAGCAGTCGTCAGGCCTCCAGAGCAGCCTTTTGGATCTCAAACAACTGCTCAATACCCTGTTTGGCCAGAGTCAGCATGCTGTCCAGCTCTGACTGGTCGAACGGAGCTCCTTCCGCTGTTCCCTGGATTTCAATGAAGCCGCCCTGGTCAGTCATGATCACATTCATATCAGTCTCGGCTTCGGAATCTTCCGGGTAGTCCAGATCCACCACTGGGGTGCCTTTGTAAACACCGACTGAGAGTGCAGCGACCATCTGCTTGAGGGGCGATTTCTTAAGGCGCTTCTCGGCGACCAGGTGATTCAGGGCATCGACCAGGGCCACGCAGCCGCCGGTGATCGCCGCGGTGCGGGTGCCGCCATCGGCCTGGATGACGTCGCAGTCAATGGTGATGGAGTGTTCACCGAGAGCGGTCAGATCCACCGCAGCACGCAGGGAGCGACCAATCAGGCGCTGGATTTCGACGGTGCGACCACCCTGTTTGCCGCGGGCAGCCTCCCGACCCATTCGGCTGCCCGTGGAGCGGGGCAGCATGCCGTATTCGGCGGTGATCCAGCCCTTGCCTTCGCCCCTGAGAAATGGGGGAACCTTGTTTTCGACGGAGGCGGTGCAGATGACTTTGGTATCCCCGAATTCCACCAGCACCGAGCCTTCGGCATGACGGGTGTAGTTGCGGGTGATTCGAACATCTCTGGGTTGCTCGGGCGTTCTGCCGCTTGGACGCATAGTATTTCCTGAAATCATTATTGAATGTCCGGGCGCGTGTCCCGGTCGAACGTTTGTCGAAAAGGCCGGTCAGTATAACACGTTGGTGTTGGGCTTTTGTCCGGTTCGCCGACGCTGTTAAGAGCCTGTTAGACTGGGTTTATCATTATCTATCGAAGCGGAGCCAACATGATCCGAAGTATGACCGCATTTGCCCGCAAGGATGTCCAGGGAGACTGGGGTACGCTGACCTGTGAAATCCGGACCGTCAACCATCGATATCTGGAGCCCTCATTCCGGTTGCCGGAGGCTTTCAGGGAACTGGAAAACCGGTTTCGGGAAGAGCTGAGAAAGCAGCTGAAACGGGGCAAGGTGGATGTGTCCATGCGCCTGCAGTCTGCAGAGAAGGCGTCCCAGAGCTTCGAGATCAGCGAAGACATGGCCCAGGCGGTGAATGAGGCGGCCAACCACATCAACCGGATGCTGGATAATCCGGCCCACATCAATGCCCTGGATATCCTCAGATGGCCGGGGGTGCTATCCGTGCCGGAGCAGGATTACAGCCCTGCAAAAGGGGCTGCCGTAGAACTGTTCGAACAGACCGTGTCCGACCTGGCCTCGGTACGCGAGCGTGAGGGGGAGCGCCTGCGGCCTCTGTTCGAGGATCGCCTCAATACCATGGGCAGTCTTGTCGCCGATGTGCGTAAACGCATGCCGGAATTGCTGGATGCCCAGGAAAAAACGCTTCGGGAGCGATTTGAAAAAGCCAAAGTGGAGCTGGATGCCGAGCGGGTGGCCCAGGAGATGGTCATGCTGGCCCAGAAGAGCGATGTTGCCGAAGAATTGGATCGGTTAGACGCGCATATTGGCGAGGTGACGGATACCCTCAAAAGCGACGACGCTATAGGCCGGCGGCTCGACTTCCTGATGCAGGAGCTGAACCGGGAGGCCAATACCCTGAGCAGCAAGAGCATCGATGCCGGCGTCACACGCATTGCGGTGGATCTCAAGGTGCTCATCGAGCAGATGAGGGAGCAGGTGCAGAACCTGGAATAGCCCGGGCTTCTGTTTTAGTGGTCAGCTCTGGTTCTGTCCCAGGGTGTCCAGCTCTGCGGGCAGTTCGAACACCATCTTGCGTTTGTTGAGGGGGCAGTCGAATTCGAGATAGAGGGCCAGGAGCTGCAAGGGAACGCCTGCGGGCCGACCATACAGGCGATCACCGAGTATCGGGTGCCCGAGGCCAGCCAGATGACGGCGGATCTGGTGCTTCCGACCGGTCTCGATACTGATCTGGAGTAGGGAAGTCTGCTCAGCCTCATTGGTCGCCAGTGTCGAAACATGACTGACCGCCGGTTTTCCCTCAACGGGCGCATCAACCACCTGGTCTTGCGTCTCCATCACGCCACACACTCGCGCTTTGTAACGCTTGGTCATGGTTCTGCCTGAAAAGCGCTGGGAAAGGGCGCCTGCGGCTTTCGGGTCATGGGCAATCAGCATCAGCCCGGCGGCATCGGCATCAAGTCGGTGGATCAGGTGGCAGGGGCGCTGGAGCTGAAGTTCCGCCAGGCGAAGCAGGCTGCAATGGTCACCCCACTGTGAGCCCTGGGCCAGCAGGCCGTGAGGCTTGAACCACACTGTGTAGCGCTCCAGATCCTCCAGTAGAACCGGACCCTCCGGTTTTCTCGCCAACACCTTTTCATCGTAGTAAAGCTGCAGCCGGATGCCCGGCTTGAGTTCCTTGGTGGCGCGGCGCAGTCGAAGGCGTTTGCCCTTGTGCGTCCACCAGCAAGCACCCTTCGCCATGGCATCCTTGATTTTCTGTCGGGAGAGCCCCGGCGCCGCCTCACTCAGGGCGTCTATGGCTTTGCTGGTTTGTTTCAGGGTGATATCGATGGTGGTTCGCATGGGATTTTGCAGTCATTGAGCGGATGGATAGGCAAATGGTATCAGCTGGCTCGCCTCTGGGGTGCGGTGTTTTGGCAAAGTCCGTATAATTCCCGGCCTTACCGGTCGAAACAGGCGGCCGTCGCGTTCAGGTTTGGAGTTCTCGGGTTATGAGTCAGGCAGTTGAGCAGGGTACTCTGTACGTTATCTCCGCGCCATCCGGTGCCGGCAAGACCAGCCTTGTGGCGGAAATGCTCCGCAATGACGAGAAACTCGGCGTGTCCGTTTCCCATACCACGCGCACTATGCGAGAAGGTGAGCAGGACGGGGTGAATTATCATTTCGTGGGCAGGGTCGAGTTTGAGGCGATGATCGCCCGGGGCGATTTTCTTGAGCACGCCGACGTCTTTGGTAACTACTACGGTACCTCTCAGGTCTGGGTTCGGGAAACCCTGTCAAAGGGCCAGGATGTGATCCTGGAGATTGACTGGCAGGGCGCCGCCCAGGTGCGCCGACTGATTCCCGAGTGTGTCAGCATTTTCATCGTTCCTCCTTCGCCTGAAGTGTTGCGCCAGCGACTGGTCGGCCGTGGCACCGATGCGCCGGAAGTGGTGGAGCGTCGTTTGGCAGAGGCTGAGGAGGAGTGCCGTCACGCGGTGGAGTTCGATTACCTGGTGGTCAACGATGACTTCGCCGCTGCGCTCGCTGATCTGCTGGCCATTGTTCGCGCCCAGCGCCTGCGCATGGAGGTTCAGCAGCCCAGGCACCGGGCGCTCCTGGCGGGGTTGTCGGGCCCGCGCTGATACGGGGTTTTCCTGTATACAAATTGAACCGGTCACAGTAAACTGTGCGGTCTGCTGAAAACAGTCATTTTATGAGTCGGGGAAGTTATGGCACGAGTTACCGTTGAAGATTGTCTGGAAAACGTAGATAACCGCTTCCAGCTGGTAATGCTGGCAACCAAGCGTGCCCGTCAGCTCGCTACCAAGGGTGCCGAGCCGATGGTGGCTGAAGAAAATGATAAGCCCACGGTTATCGCCCTGCGCGAAATTGCCGAAGGCAAGGTTACTCGTGATCTGCTCAAGGAAGACGACGACGAGTAAGGCACCTGCGGCCAGGTATATAAGTATCTGTCCGCAAGTGAGAAGCATTGAAATCTGTCCCCGCGGTTTTATAGTGTAACTATAGAACGTTGCTGGAAGGACTATGGAAGGACCCGGATGCGTGCATTCGGGTTTTTTTGTCCCTGAATTTCATGGAATTGTGGAGGCGCGGTGTCGGCAGAGGCTACGGTTGAAGGACTGGCTCGAGAGCTGAGCTCCTATCTTGATACCAATCGCATCAACCAGGTGCGACGGGCCTACTATTACGCCGAGCAGGCCCATGAGGGCCAGATGCGCAAGAGCGGCGACCGCTACATTACCCATCCCCTGGCTGTTGCCCATATTCTCGCCGACCTGCGGCTGGATCATCAGAGTCTGATGGCGGCCATGCTCCATGATGTGATTGAAGACACCGGTATTCCCAAGGACGCTCTGGCGGAACAGTTTGGCGAGGACGTTGCGGAACTGGTGGATGGTGTCAGCAAACTGACCCAGATCGAGTTCCGCTCCAGGGCGGAAGCCCAGGCCGAAAACTTCCAGAAAATGACCCTGGCCATGGCGCGGGACATCCGGGTCATTCTGGTGAAGCTGGCGGACCGGTTGCACAACATGCGCACGCTCGGCCCGATGCCTTACGAAAAGCGCCAACGCATCGCCACCGAAACACTCGACATCTATGCCCCCATCGCGAACCGCCTGGGCATGCACTCCATCTGCACCGAGCTTGAGGACCTGGGCTTTACCTCCCTGTACCCCATGCGCTCCAAGTACATTTCCAAGGCCGTGGACAAACTCCGGGGCAGTCATCGGGAAATTATCGAGGATATCCGCGGGAAGCTGCAGGAAAAGCTGGAGGAGCGAGGCCTGCCGGGCCGGATTCTGGGCCGGGAAAAACACCTGAACAGCATCTATAACAAGATGAAGTTCAAGCAGAAGTCCTTCCATGAAATCATGGATGTGTATGCCTTCCGGATCATCACCGACACCGAAGATGACTGCTACCGCATCCTTGGCGCCGTTCACAGCCTGTACAAGCCGCTGCCTGGCCGGTTCAAGGACTACATTGCCATGCCCAAGGCCAATGGCTACCAGTCGCTCCATACCACTCTGTTCGGTATGCATGTGAACATCGAGATCCAGATCCGCACGGAGGAGATGGAGCACATCGCTAACAATGGTATCGCGGCTCACTGGATGTACAAGAACGAGCCCAGCAGCGTGACCAGCGTGAATCAGGCGCGGGTGGACCGCTGGGTGAAGGGGTTGATGGAAATGCGGGAGCGGGCCGATGACTCCATGGAGTTCATCGAACACGTGAAAGTGGATCTGTTCCCGGATGAAATCTACGTGTTCACGCCCAAAGGCCGCATCATGGAGTTGCCCAGCGGGGCAACGCCGGTGGACTTCGCCTACGCCATCCATACCGATATTGGTAACGCTACCGTCGCCTGCCGAATAAACCGCAACCTGGGTTCATTGAGTCAGCCTCTGCAGAGTGGCCAGACCGTCGAGATCATTACCGCACCCGGGGCCCGGCCTAATCCGGCGTGGCTGAGTTTTGTGGTGACCGGCAAGGCGCGCAGCAGTATCCGTCATGTGCTCAAGAGCCAGAAGCGGGCGGAATCGCTGGAGCTGGGCCGCACATTGCTCAAGAAGTCCCTCAAAGGCTTCGGCGCGAAACTGTCAGAGATAAGCGACGGCCAGAAGCAGGCGGTCGTGAATCATAATCAGGTGAACAGTTTTGATGATCTGATCAGTGACATCGGCCTGGGTAATCGTATGGCCTACCTGGTTGCCCGTCAGCTAGTCAGCGGCTCCGAAGAAACTGAGGCAGCTGAGGGGCCTCGCGATATTGAGGGTGGCAATCACAGCCCCGTGACCATCCGTGGCACCGAAGGTTTGCTGGTCCGGTTCGCCAGCTGTTGTAAGCCGATTCCGGGAGACCCGGTGGTTGGGGTGATGGATTCCGGCAAAGGCATGGTGATTCACTCTGATACCTGCTCCCGCTTGCCGGAGGATGACGAGGGCCGGGCCCGCCTGACCCACCTGAAGTGGGCCAAGGACATTACCGATGAGTTTTCCGTTGAACTGCGGGTAGAGCTGGAGCGCCAGCGTGGTGTGATTGCCGAGATGGCCAACGCGGTAGCCATGGCTGACGGAAACATCGAGCGCATTAATGTGGAAGAGCAGAATGCCCGGTTTGGCGTTGTCAGCCTGGTGGTGCACGTCAATGGTCGGCGGCACCTGGCTCGGGTAATGCGTCGAATCCGCAACATTCGTGCAATTACCCACATCAGCCGCGTGCGGCACTGAACCCGACCAAAGCCCGGTTGACAGGCGCGCGCCGCAAGGGCGACGATTGGCGTTTTGGATGAGAGGAAACCAAGGGTCATGACCAACAAATCTGTAATTCAGACCGAGAATGCGCCCCAGGCGATCGGTACATACTCCCAGGCGGTCAAGGCAGGGGACACCGTGTACCTGTCTGGCCAGATTCCGCTGGTACCGGAAACCATGGAAGTGGTCGCCGGCGATTTTTCTGCCAAGACCCGGCAGGTGTTTGATAACCTCAAGGCTGTCTGCGAGGCCGCCGGTGGCGAGCTGAAGGACATCGTGAAGCTGAATATCTACATGACTGATCTGGCGAATTTCGCCACGGTCAACGAGATCATGGCCACCTATTTCCAGGAACCCTATCCGGCCCGTGCGGCGGTGGGTGTCGCGGCGCTGCCCAAGGGTGTGCCCATTGAAATGGAAGCGGTGATGGTGCTCAGCTGAGACCTGATGACAGCAGAATTCAGAAAAGGCGGCCTCGGGCCGCCTTTTTTATTTAAATGCTGAGGGCTCAGCTCAGCCCTGGTCGATCATGGCACGGTAGCCGGCCCGGAAATCCGGATAGCGGAACTGAAAGCCGGTGCTCAGCAGTCTTTTGTTGCAGCAGCGTTTACTGCCGGCCCGCCCGCCTTTTCGGGCATTGGGCTTTGGCTCGGCACAGGGTGTTTGCTGCCGGACCCAGTCCACCACCTCATCAAGCCGCACCGGCTCGCAGTCGCTGGCAAGGTAGCAGGTTTGAAGAGCCGCTCCCGAAAGTGCCAGATTCACCAGATGGGCCGCCGCGTCTGCGGCATCGTCTTCATGAATCCGGTTGCTGAACGGTGCTGGCTTGGTCGGATTCATCCGTCCCGCCTGAACCTCCTCAAGAAAACGCCGCCGGGAGGGCCCATAAATCCCGCTGTACCGGATGATCGTTGCCGGATGGCCGCTTTCCAGCGCGGTCTGCTCACCGGCCAGAACCTGCTCGCCGCTGAACCGGACCGGTTTGGTAGGGCTGGATTCATCCACCCAGCTATCGTCATCCTGTGAATAGACACTGCTGCTACTGACAAAGAACAGGTGCTTCAGCGATTGACCGCCCAGGGCTTCCAACAAGTTTGCCAGGCCGGTCACGTAGGCGTCCCGATAACCCTGCTCATCGTAGCTGGAGGGCGTCAGGCAATAGAGAACGATGTCGAGCCCTTCCGGCAGTTTACCGCTGAGGGTTTCCGGTTGGGTCAGGTCGGCGCCGATACCTTGAATGCCCTCGGGAACCCGGTCGGGGTTTCGGCGCAGGCCGTACACGGTGGCCGAGGTTTCCAGTCGGCTGGCAATGGCACCCCCGAGTTTGCCGCAACCGGCCACCAGAATTCGGGGCGCCTTACTACCTTCGGTGATTGCCATAGACAATTTCAATCCTTATGCTTGACCTCATAAATTCGTGAAACTTCGACCCGCATCTTTATGACCGGAGCTCACCATGACTCTCACCGAGTTACGATACGTCGTTACGCTGGCCCGCGAAAGGCATTTTGGCCGGGCCGCAGAGCGTTGCCATGTCAGTCAGCCAACGCTCAGTGTTGCCGTTAAAAAGTTGGAGGATGAGCTCGGAATCCCGCTGTTCGAGCGAAGCAAAAGCAGCATTCGTGTCACCGAAACCGGGCTACGCATTATCGAGCAGGCCCAGCGTGTCCTTGATCAGGTAGGCCTGATCAAGGACATGGCACAGGATGGCAAGAACCAGCTCAACTCACCTTTGAAAGTGGGTGCCATCTATACCATTGGTCCCTATCTGTTCCCGCACCTGCTGCCGGAACTGCGGCGTGCTGCTCCGGAAATGCCGCTTTACATTGAAGAGAATTACACTGCCAACCTGAGGCAGAAACTCCGGCAGTCCGAGCTGGACGCCATTATTATTGCCCTGCCGTTTGAAGAGCCGGAAGTGGTTACCCTGCCGCTGTACGACGAGCCGTTTGTTGTCCTGCTGCCTGCCGGACACCCGCTGGCAAGCAAGGAGCAGTTGACGGCCGATGAACTGGCTAAAGAGCAATTGCTATTGCTGGGGCCAGGCCACTGTTTCCGGGATCAGGTGCTGGAGTCCTGTCCACCCCTGGTGGAGGCGGTAACGCATCGGGCCAACAACGGCTCACCGGCTCTGGTCACCGAAGGCAGTTCCCTGGAAACCATTCGCCATATGGTCGCCTCCGGTCTGGGCATCACGGTACTGCCACTCTCGGCCGCCACGGCCATGCAGTACCATGAGGACATTCTGGCCGTTCGGCCGTTCGCGCCGCCGGTGCCGTTCCGCACGGTGGCTCTGGCCTGGCGGGTTACCTTCCCCCGGCCCAAGGCTATTGATGTGCTGTCCCTGGCTGCCAGTCAGTGCCGGGTCATTGAAAAGGCGAAAACGGATACGCCGGCTGTGGCCGAAAGCGCCTGAGCCTGACTATGACGTCACTGGATGACATACCGGTCACCCAGCTCAAGGGCGTAGGGAACGCCCTGGCGGAGAAACTCGCCAAGCTGGGTATCACCTCCCTGCAGGATCTGTTGTTCCATTTGCCCCATCGGTACGAAGACCGCACCCGTATCGTACCCATGGGAAGCCTTCGCATTGGCGATGTGGCGGTGGTTGAAGGGGAGGTGATGAAAGCCGATCTCGTGATGGGGCGCAGGCGCAGCCTGCAGGTGACTCTGCGGGATAACAGCGGCTTCCTGGTGATGCGTTTTTTTCATTTCAACGCCGCCCAGAAGAACCAGCTGAGCGAGGGCGCCAGGGTTCGCTGCTTTGGCGAGGTTCGTCCGGGCCGTGCAGGTTATGAGTTTTACCACCCGGAATACCAGGTTAATCCACCGCCTATGCCAGCTGAAGGTGAGGCTACCCTGACGCCGGTTTACCCACTGACCGAGGGGATTCAGCAGCCCCGGGTGCGCTCGCTGTGCCAGCAGGCCCTGGGCTATCTCCAGCGGTTCCCGATTCGCGACTGGCTGCCGGAGAATCTGCTGGCCGAGTACCAGTTGCCCGGAATCACCGACGCCGTGCAGCTTGTGCATTCCCCTCCTGCGAGCGCACCGGTAAATCTCCTGATGGAGGGGCGTCACCCGGCTCAGCAGCGCCTGGTAATGGAGGAGTTGCTGGCGCACCAACTTAGCTTGCTTCAGGTACGCGAACAAATCCAGGCCAGGGAGGCGCTGCCACTTTTGCCCACGGGGGATCTGCCCGACCGTTTCCTGGATTCCCTGCCTTTCGCGCTCACCGGTGCCCAGCGTCATGTGCTGGCCGACATCCGTCAGGACCTGAGTCAGCCGCTGCCAATGCTCCGGCTTGTCCAGGGGGATGTTGGCTCCGGCAAGACCGTGGTGGCGGCGCTAGCCGCCTTGCAGGCCATTGGCGCCGGTGCCCAGGTGGCATTGATGGCGCCCACCGAAATCCTCGCTGAACAGCATTTCCAGAATTTCCGGGCCTGGCTGGAGCCACTCGGTATTCGCCTCGCCTGGCTATCCGGGAAGGTCAAGGGTAAGGCCCGGGCTGAAACACTGGACGCGGTCCAATCCGGCAATGCCACCGTGGTGATAGGCACCCATGCCTTGTTCCAGGAAGACGTTGAGTTTCACCGCCTTGCCCTGGTGATCGTGGACGAACAGCATCGTTTCGGCGTACACCAGAGGCTGGCCTTGCGGGAAAAGGGCGTGGGTGGGTCGCTGGCACCCCACCAGCTGATCATGACGGCAACGCCGATTCCCCGAACGCTGGCCATGAGCGCCTACGCAGACCTGGATACCTCAGTTATTGACGAACTTCCGCCGTGCAGAAAGCCGATAGAAACCATCGTGATTCCCGACAGCCGCAGGGAAGATGTGATTGAACGGGTTCGCAGCGCTTGCCGTGAAGGGCGACAGGCCTACTGGGTTTGCACTCTCATCGAAGAATCCGAAGCCCTTCAGTGTCAGGCGGCGGAGGTCACCGCTCAGGAGTTGGCCGAGCGATTGCCGGATCTGAAGGTGGGGCTGGTACACGGGCGGCTAAAGGCTCAGGAAAAGGCGGCGGTGATGGAGCAGTTCAAGGTAGGCGAATTGGATCTGCTGGTTGCAACCACGGTTATTGAGGTGGGCGTGGACGTACCGAACGCCTCGCTGATTATCATTGAAAACCCTGAACGGCTTGGGCTGGCACAGCTGCATCAGCTTCGCGGTCGTGTTGGCAGGGGCGAGCAGGCCAGTTTCTGTGTGCTGATGTATCACCCGCCGTTGTCTGTGAATGGCAAGGCACGGCTACAGGCCCTGAGGGACAGTCAGGATGGCTTCTTCATCGCCGAGAAAGACCTGGAAATCAGGGGGCCGGGAGAAGTGTTGGGGACCCGGCAAACCGGTATGATGCAGTTTCGGCTGGCGGACTTTGAACGGGACAAGGGCTGGATCGAGCCGGTTCGGGAAATGGCGCCAGGCCTGATGGCTCACCCGGAGATTGTCCGCGCTCTGGTTCGACGTTGGCTTGGTGAAAGAACCCGTTACGGTGATGTATAGAACGTCCATTCGGTCGCTGAGTGCGTATGAAAGCGGTCTGGAAATAGAGTTCGGTCAACGTCAGGGTAATTTCTTTGCCCTATACTGAGTTTAGTGTGAATTTCAGGCTCGGCGTATACGACGGAAAACAGGAATATTCGGGAGAGATTTATGGAATTACCTGTCGCAGTTCAGCAGGCTCTGGGGGAGACAGCAGCTGGTGTATCCCTGAGGGATGCAGGCCAGGCGAGCCAGAAAGAACTGTTGCGAATGGTTCTG
Organism: Marinobacter sp. CH_CUG1437-1; assembly: GCF_037029655.1. Taxonomy (NCBI): domain Bacteria; kingdom Pseudomonadati; phylum Pseudomonadota; class Gammaproteobacteria; order Pseudomonadales; family Marinobacteraceae; genus Marinobacter; species Marinobacter sp. CH_CUG1437-1. The sequence continues at coordinate 89,657 of NZ_JAYMEW010000009.1, forward strand.
CTCAGTGATGAGCAAGGGAATCTGCAGGTAATCTGCCGGCGCGACGATCTGATTGATCTGGAACAGCTGAACAAGCAGCTTGGCCGCGACCTGCGCCTGATGAAGCGGCGTGAACAGTTGCGGGTTCGGGAAAGGGCCGGTCTCAAGGCGCTTCCGGCTCTGCCGTCACTGACAGGCTGGCCAACCGTGGTCGATGAACGCGTGGATGACCTGCCGGCGGTTGCCCTGGAACTGGGCGAGCAGAATCTGGCGATGGTCATGCCAGCAGAGGATTTCCGGGCCCTGACCGCCAAGGCGGATCGGCGTTCCTTCGCCGTTGCTCCGGAATCCATCAACGTGAATCTTGATGACCACGGCAGGGATCGGGACCAGTTTCATTCCGCCATCAAGAAATTCACCGGCCTGAGAATACAGCAGCGACTGGAAGACACTCTGGAGCTGCCGCCTCTGCCGGAAACGGCCCAGCGGATTATCCATCTCAGGGTCAATCCCAACGCCGTCATGGGTGACCTCGTTGATATTGTCGAGAGTGACCCGAGCCTCGCGGCACAGGTGGTCAGCTGGGCATCCTCTTCCTTCTATGCGGCGGCAGGCCAGGTAAAGTCAGTGCACGACGCCGTTTCCCGGGTACTCGGTTTCGATCTGGTCATGAACCTGGCGATGGGCCTTTCACTCGGGCGGGCACTAAAACAGCCCCAGGATCACCCGGAGGGCTACGTTGATTACTGGCAGCAGGCAATCTGGCAGGCTCAGTCAGCGGGCATCCTGGCCAGCATGATGCCTCGTGGTGAGCGACCAGTGTTCGGCCTTGCCTACCTCGGCGGACTGCTCCATAACTTCGGTCATCTGGTTCTTGCACAGGTGTTCCCACCCCATTTCAAGCTGGTGTGCCGGTCACTGGAAGTAAATCCCGATATTGATTCTTCGGTTATCGAGCACTATCTGCTTGGCATTACCCGGGAACAGATCGCCGCCCAGTTGATGGAGAACTGGGGCATGCCGGATGAGGTCACCCTGGCGATCCGCTACCAGAAGAACCCCTCCTACGATGGCACTCACAGCGTCTATGCCAGGTTGCTGTGGTTGGGCCGTCAGTTGCTAACGGCCAGGGGCGTGGCTCTGGGCGCGGGAGAGGAAGTCAGTCAGGGGTTTTATGATGGGCTCGGGCTCGATCTGGCGCAGGTTGAAGAACAGTTTGATGAACTGGTTAACAGCAAGGACAGTGTGATGGCCATGGCCGGCATGATGAGCCAGTAATAAGCGATCTCTTCCAGATTCATGCCAAAAAAAGCCGGCCCCAAGGCCGGCAAGCTCACCCGCTTTATTGCAGTGTCGTCCAAACTTATCAGGAGAAAACAACGTTAGGTGGCACCTTCCGCAGATGATAGGTGCGTCCCTGATTTCAATTTAGACCCTGATAGAAAAAAGAAAAGTCAACAGTTGTAACTGTGAAGGAATGAGCAGGGTGTCAGTTTTTCGAATCTACAGAACCTTTTGATTTGCTGAACTAAAATATCTGTTTTACCACTATTCGAGTTACAAAATGTTACAAAAATGAGGTCTGACCAGTTGCTGCGAGCGCGTAACTGCGGTCAAAAAGAATGGTGTCGGACAGCCGTTGCCGCTCTGCGAATCTCGTCGGCGTGTTTCTGCTCAACCTCGAATCGTTCCTTGTCCATTTTATCCACGAACTTCGTTTCCGTTGCCTGACGGGCCCGATGGGTGGGCATGTGCTGCAGTTGGTCGTGTACTTCCTGAAAAATCCTGAAAGGCGCCTGATCCAACAACTCCGGGGCAATGTGGTCGAGGAGGCCCTTTAGCCTGAGGCAGGCTTCCGAGTATTCGATCTGGTCCTCTTCAACGGCCATAGCTATGACCCGGATACTGCGGATCATGTCTTTTCTGCGGTTGGTCTGGAACTCCTCGGCCTTGGCCTGCCGCTTGCGATTTTCCGAGAGCAATCCTATTTGACGGCGGATAAACACCAGCAAAAGGATGATGGCGACCAGGCCAGCGATGATCAGACTCCATTGCAGCCACTGGGGCATTATCGACTCCTTTTTTGAATCAAGCCCGTTTGCGTTGGCGCTCCGGGCGCCAGACTTTGACACTGACGGGTTGCCCATTCAATACGGAAGTACCGGAGAGCGGATCAATATCGCCGTCGCTGAGCACGTCGTTGATGCTGGCGCCAGCGTGGGCTGTAGCCACCGACTGGCCGGTGCCGTCCCGGTCATGGCCCCAGCCATGGGGAATGGACACCACGCCCGGCATGAGATCCTCGGTAATCTCGACCGGTAAAACAATCTGCCCGGATTCGGATGCAATCTCGGCGGAGTCAGCCGCCTGCAAACCCAGGCGACTGGCATCCCTGGGGTGGATCATCAAAGTGCAACGGTCCTTGCCTTTTACCAACCGCTGACTGTTGTGCATCCACGAGTTGTTGCTTCGGACATGGCGCCGGCCGATCAGTTGTAGGGAATCTCCTCCGGGAGCTGCCAGGGTATCGCGCAGCCTCCCTAGATCGTCAAGGTAGCGCCTGGGTGCAAGGTTGATCTTGCCGTCGCGTGTAAACAGCCGCTCTGGCAGGGATGGTCGCAGCGGCCCGAGATCGACCCCATTCGGGTTATCCTTCAGGGCGCTCAAGGACAGCCCCTTGGGTAGTTCGTCCCAGTGGCGGTTCAGGGGGCTGAGTTTGGCCAGGCCACGAAGCGGGTTTCGCTTCGGCAGGATGTCAATGGCGAGATCAACTGCGGGCTGCACAAAGCCCCGGGCGCGTCCGGCATCAGCGCCATAGGGACCTGAGCGCAACAGCAGATCAAGAATGGGATCGGGGCCAATCTGTTTGAAAGCGCGCCAGCCCAGCTCCGTGCGCATGGGGAGCTTCCCGCCCTTCTGGAGCTTTTCCAGCCGATGGGCCAGTTCCAGCAAGATCTGCCAGTCATGGCGGGTGTCCGGGCCGGCATCGAACAGTGCTTCGCTGTATTTGGCGAAATTGCGCACCGCAAACATGCTGAAAATCAGGTCGTAGTGGCTGCGTTCCAATGCCGCTGTTGGCGGCAGAATGATATCGGCATGACGGGTAGTTTCGTTCAGGTAATAGTCCACCGAGACCATGAAGTCGAGGCCGGCAAGAGCCTCTTCCAGGCGTCGCCCGTTAGGGCTGGAGAGCACCGGGTTGCCGGCAACGGTGACAAAGGCCCGGATCTGCCCTTCACCAGGTGTCAGCATCTCATCGGCCATGGTGCTGGCCGGGTACTCGCCGGCAAACTCAGGCAACCCCTTGACGCGGCTGTGGCGTTTGCCGAAGTGGCCTTTTTGACCGGCCATGGCGCCGAGTTCCACAAGATCGATCGCCGGTTGCGAAAACAGAACTCCGCCCGGCAGATCCAGTTTTCCGGTCAGGATATTAAGGCAGTAGGCCAGCCAGGTAGCCACACCGCCAAACGTCTGGGTGCTGGTGCCCATCCGGGTATACAGGGCCGCCTTCCGGGTATTGGCCAGTTGCCTGGCCAGCGCCCGGATGTCCTCTGCGGAGATGCCGGTGGGCTCGCTGACGGCCTCGGGGGTGAAGCTGAGGGCGGCCAGGCGCAGAAGGTCTACGTCCTTCACCAAGCGCTCGGCCGGTCCAGGATCCACCAACCCTTCTTCAAACAATGTGTGCACCATAGCCATCAGCATCAGGGCATCGCTTCCGGGCCGGATGAAATGGAACTCGTCTGCCAGTTTCGCGGTCTCGGTGCGGCGCGGGTCAACCACGATCATCCTGCCACCGCGCTGTTTCAGGGCCTTGAGCCGTCCTCGAAAGTCCGGAACGGTCATCAGGCTACCATTGGATGCCATGGGATTGGCGCCAATGCAGATAAACAGATCCGTGTGATCGATATCGGGAATGGGGAACAGAACCTGATGCCCGAACATCTCCAGGCTGGCCAGCATGTGAGGTAGTTGATCGTTCGAGGTTGCCGAGAACCGGTTCTGGGTTCCGATTGCCCGCAGCAACGGCATGGTGGCAACCAGAGAGCCGTGGTTGTGGACGTTCGGGTTGCCCAGATAGACGCCGATGCTGTTGCGACCGTGGTCCTGACGGGTCTGGTGGAGTTTTTCGGCAACCAGATCAAAGGCCTCGGCCCATTCCATTTCCTGCCAGCCGCTCTGGGTCTTCCGGACCGGCTTTTTCAAGCGGTCGGGATCCTCGTGCAGGTCTTGCAACGCAACCGCCTTCGGGCAGATATGTCCCCGGCTCAGTGGATCATTTTCATCACCCTTGATGGATGCGATCCGACCGTCCTTCAGTTCGATTGCGACACCGCACATGGCCTCGCAAAGGTGACAGGTACGATAGTGGGTGCCGTTTTCCATGAGGAGGTGCTCCTGGCGGGTTGTTATTGTGTTATCGCGGTTTCAATGTGCAACCAGATTAGCAGCAAATGACTGAGAGGGGGAATGGCCATGGGGTATCCTCCTTTGCAAAAAGGGCCAACCCGAAGGCTGACCCTTTGTGCGGACTCCAGAGCTCTTTAGTGGTCCACCGGTATCTCTTTGACCGGGTTGGAGATGAAGTTGAGGTAGACGCCCTGTTCGGGAATCTGAAGAGGCAGATCAATCGTCACAATTTCACCGCCGGGAACGCCCAGGGCTCGCGCCCGAACGTTGATGTCCACCAGATTGGAGTTGCGTTGCTCAATCTGCATCCGGCCGTCATCGAAAAAGGTGATATTGCCTTCGAGTTCAAGCACAAATTCCCTGCCATAAAGATCGTGACGGCCCCCGAGAGGAATTTCCATGTCCGGTGCATCCAGCATAAGTTCCGCCCGGGTCTTGAATACCGGTTGGCCATTGTCGCCTTCGGTGATCACCCCGGGTATCAGGCTGGAACGGCTGCAGGCCGGGCCCGAACACGCCGGATCGTCCTTGGCGTAGCGCATGCGGAGAACCTGGGTATTGGTAATGGATTCCTCCTGAAGTGGGATAAATCCAAAAACCCTGAGTTCTGTGAACACGCTGATCGAAGTGGTCGCCAATTGCGTGGGATACAGGTTCACCAGAATCCCTTCATCGCCGGTTGGTTCATACACGCCAGGGCCAACCACCTCCGTGTTCAGGGCATAGGTCTGATAGATGAACTTGTCTTTCGGGCAACGCTCGCCGGTTTCGCAGCCGACCCGGGCATCGGCAGTACTGGCGACAATAACAGGCGGAGAAGCGGAGGCCTCGTTATTGCGCACCCTCAGTTTGGTTGAATTGGCTGAAGCGGCCCAACCGTCAGCGTCGCTGCCTTCGTGCTCGAAAGGTTCGAGACAGTCCGGGTTGGTATTGGAGTTGCAATCCACAAGGAAATTGGCGTTGGTATCGCGGACTGGCAGGTTCCGAAGCGGCGTGAACACGCTGTCCAGCGGCTCTGTTCCAGTGAAATAGATCACCATGTCATCGGGACCGTTGTTGCTGCCGCCGTCATCCAGCCCTTCAAGCAGGTCGGTTTTCAGGGCTAATCCATCGGTGTCGCAAATCGAACCGTAGTTTCCGGCTGTACAGGTACCGGCGTCTTCGGATGATTTCAGGGTGTAGCGATAATGTGCGCCAGGCTCCCAGGGCTGGTCCGGGTAGAAGCGGATCCGCTGAAGGTTTTTCTCAAGCCGACCAGGCACATCGCTTTCCAGGACTGTCACCGAGCCATTCGGTTCCTGACTCACTTTTTCAACCATAAACGTGTCGCCGGGAACAATCGAATCCAGATCCATGGACTTTGAGAAGACCACGGTGATGGGGCGATCTGACGGCATGGTACTGACTGGTAGAATGTCTCCGACACCGCCATCCGAATAGCACTGCCCAAGTACGCCAGCGGAGAGGTCCAGCAGGCTGTGGTCGGTTTCGCATGGATAGCCCGGATAGGTGGTCAGGGCCAGGGCAGGGCGTCTGGTTACGGAGGAGTCCCCGATGTCATCCAGTGAAAACTGCAAGGGAGCGGTGGTGGCCGGGTTGCCGGCGAGATCGGTCAAACCATCAACAACGACTTCATAGTCGACTCCATGGCGAAGGCCACCGTCGGGATTGAGGATGATCGCCGTTCCGTCCAGCTTGGTCTCAAGTGCCTCGACGGGAACACCATCAGCGAAAAGCGAGATGCCGGAATCAATGGAGTCCTTGGACAGGGGCTCGTCAAAGAAGAGAATGACTGGATCCCCGGGCCGCTGCATGGACTGGCGCGTGTCTGGAATGGCATTGTCGGGGCCGGGCATCCAACTGACCAGGCTCGGTGGCGTGCTGTCCAATTCACGGAGCATTTCGGCATCAAGTACCGAGTCGGCATCGGTCGCGGCCTGCAGGTGGAACGCGATGGTCGAGTCAGTGTACTCCTGCCCCAGAAGATTGGGCTCCACCATGCCGATGGCGTCGATGGTCAGTACACCATCCTGCACCAGGGCAATGCCGCGCAGCTCCACACCCATCAAATCCTGAGACAGCGCCGCATTGGGTTGTGCGTTTTCGGTGTTCATGGAGACATCCATAAACAAGGTAATGTGCCTTGGTGCGTTGATGTCGTCGGTATAGGGGTTGGGGCTCAGATAGCCCGAGGCATCTGAGAGCATGGTGACCTTGATGTTGCCGGTCGTCTGGAGTTGGCCGGTGGCGGCATCCAGAACCGGCACTTCCCCACCCACGAGAACATCAAGACTGGTGCTGTTCAGCACGCTGCCGCGGGCAATGCGCAACGGCAGTGCTTCATCGGCTTCGAACGCTGGTGCAAAGGCCAGCTCCGCAAACAGGTCGCCGGTCTGTTGGGACGGGCCGGCTTCACCCTGCAGTACGGAATTGAGAGTTACGCCGTTGATGACCTGTCCGTTCAGAACTGACCGGGTTGCGTCCTCTTCCGCTGCGCCTGACGCCAGGCCGGAGTCAACAGCGGATTGCTGCAGCACCACGGTGGGTCCGGTTTCTCTGGGCGTGAATGTAAACTCGTGACTGAACCGATCGGTCTGCGGGGAGTTGAGGCTGGCCAGGTTTTCGAGTTGCAGCGTGTAGGTCTGGCTGGTATCCAGAACATCGTCCTTGCTGCCACATTCCCTGGGATCCTCGACCACGCAGGGATCCACGGTTATCCGGTTGCCTTTTACCCGAACCATCGCCGGGATTTCATCGCCGTTGCCATCGCGAAGCTGGATCGACCCGCCCAGGGCCTCCCACTCTGGGTGGACGGGATGGGTCATGGCCAACCGGAAGGTAGAGAAGTTCATGGCCTTGAACGGACCATCATTTGCCGGCACCTGCCAGGCAATACCAAAATCCTCGGCTGAGTTGGTTGTGCTCGCCGGCCCGGAAAAGCCGCCCCGGGTCTCGAACTGAATGCCGGCGTCACCCACCGCGTTGGGCGTGACGATCTGTCGACCACCTTCGGCCATCAGGGGCTCGCTAAAGGTCACCGTGTACGCGCCGAGCTGCTCGAGCTCTGAGTTAGGGGACAGCTTCAGGCTCTTACCCCCGTCCACCCGGCTGATCGAGAAGGGCACGGATTGGCCCTGGGATTCCACCAGGATCTTTTCTTCTAGGCCCGCATCCTCGTCGGTCAGCGCATGGCTGAAGCGAAGAACGATGTCTGCCTTCGGGCTGACCCCCGCCTGCCCGTCGGTCGGATAGGAATAGATCACAGAGCCGGGAGAGACTGTCTCGTTCATGGTCTGTTCGTCGCCGCCACAGGCGGCTAGCAACAGGGCGGGAGCCAGTGCCAGTGTCTTGTTGTACTTCATGGCGTGCCCTCCTTAAAACTTCAGGGTAATGGAGCCGCTGACAACGTGAACGTCGCCGTCTGCCGTAACCGGTGTTTCGTTGCCGTCAAAATCCACCAGCGTGAAATCCCGTTCCTGAAGCTGCTGGTACTGATAACCAATGTCCAGGCGGACGGGGTAGGCCAGCAGACGGGTGCGGTCGTACGTGGCGCTCAGGCCCAGGCCGACGACGATCTTGTCGGTATCGAGATAATTGATCTCCGGATTGCGAGTGGACTTGAGGGGGGATTCCTCGTAGGCCACGCCGCCACGTACGGAGAAGTTCTTGTTGAGCGCGTACTCGGCGCCGATTCGGGGAATCAGCACGTCGTCGAACTGAATCCGGCTACCCGCTGGCACCGACTGCTGATCCTTGATTGTGTCGGAAGAAAACTCGTTCTCCAGCTCTGACCAGTTTTGCTGCTCCACGCTGCCCCCGATCCGCCAGTTTTCGCCCCTGTACTGGGCACCAACACCAAAGGTTTCCGGTTGGAAGGAGTCAATGGTAGAGACCGCCAGACTCAGGCCCGGATCCGGTATGGTCTGGGTAACAATAATGTTGGAGTCCACCGATGTAGAAGCAGCTGACTTGGTGCGATAGGTGAATGCGGTTTCCCAGCCGTCCAGGAAACAGTCGCTGTCTGGGCAAAACGTGCTTCCCAGGTCGATGTTGGTGCCCAGGATCGTTTTCAGTGAGGGTTCAGCGTTGACTGCCAGTCGCTCGCGGCTGGTTTCGCCACCGAGGGTCGAGACCGCGTCAAGGTTTGCCTGGGCATCCAGGGTAACGCGCACCGAGGCACCGGCGGAGATGCCACGCCAGATCGGCGTAGCGCCCCCGAAATTCAGGAACAGGGGCTCTTTACCATACTGCAGGAACTGGCCGTTCTCCGTGGTTTGCGAATCGAACGCCAGCATTTCCTTGCCGTATTTCTCGACGCCGGCAATAAAGCCCAGATAGATTGGATGCTTGAAGCGAGTCAGAGAACCCAGGTTGGTTTTCATACCAATAAGCACGTGCTGGCTTGGCGAGTTGGCCAGAATATCCCCATTTGCATTCGGGTTGGCAGAACGAAGTTCCTGCTCAGCGTGCAGAATGCCGGCTGTCAGCTCACCACGCTCATCCTTGGTCAAGTAAGCGGGGTTGTAATAGGTGGCGGATACCTGATCGTTAAACATCGACAGGGACTGAGCCGTTGCAACATCAACCGGCATGACACCATAGGTGGTGCCCAGGTTGCCCATGCTGGCTTGAACGGAAAAAGAGAAACCGACAGAGGCGGTGGCGATCGCAAGGGAAAGTGCCCTTGACCGGGAACGGAAGGAAAAAGCCATTGATACACTCCATTACTTCGTTGTTTTTATACTCGTGCCGTGAGGTGTCCTTGCACGGCTGGTATTTTTGTTCAGGAGGTAGTGTATTCGGCTTGTCTTTTGGGGACGTTGGCTTTTTTGACAGAATTCGATGTCTGCAAAACCATGCGTGCTAGAGCGATCGGTCGCGTGAACTTAAAATTTGATTGCTGGGTAGAAATGGTGATGTTTCTGAAACTGCTGTTTGGTGGATACTTAAGAAAGGCTCCTCATAGAGGAGCCCAGCGTAACCCGTAAAAAAACTTGACAAGCCTTTAGGAGGTTTTGCTCCTTCGGCGTGCTATCGTCAGGCCAACGAGGCCAAGACCGAACAATGCAACTGTGCCCGGTTCGGGCACGGTGATGTCGCCTTTTTTTCCGTAGAGGTTAACGTGCGACAAGCCGCCACCCGTAGGCCTCACATCAGATCCCACGATAAAGGCCCACTCTCCAGAGCTAACGAGAGATTGGAGAGAGAATACAAACCATTCGTCTCGCTGGTTGCCTGTTCCAAACTTAAAGCCGAGTGCTCCTTCCGAGTAATCGTTCCAGAAGCTGGAATCGAAACTCCAAGTGTTAGGATCGCTAGTGGAACTTATATTGTAAGGGTTATTACCGTCGGACTTGCTTGCAAGCTCATAATCGCTTCCAACGCCAGAAATAAAAAGACTGTTATTGAGATTGTTGGGATTGCCGTTGATATTGCCTACCCCTGACGCAAGGCATGCCGATACTTGTTGATCGGATATCTGCATGTAATTGATCGTAGGGTCGTTGTTGCAGGAAATCATGGCGCCATGTGCACTGGCGCTTAACATCAGGCCAGCTAATATGCTTCCCGCTGCAATTTTCGATGTGTTGAACCTCATAACTTCATACTCCCGATGCCTTCCGTGCGTTATGCTTTTCAGATAAAGCAGGTTCTAGGCCAAGATAGGCAATCTCCGTATATTCAGTTGGTTGGATTATCGGAGTGGGATGCTTGGGTGGGATGTGTAAATTAATTTGACGGTTCAGAACGGCTTGCTTTAGCTGCTCAGTGGTTGTTTTTCTATAATCCACAGATAATGGTGGGCCCAGCTGGACTCGAACCAGCGACCAAGGGATTATGAGTCCCCTGCTCTAACCAACTGAGCTATAGGCCCGTTCAGCGAATGCTGTTTTGAAAGGTGTTTCCTGGGGGAAACAAAGCGGGCGCCATTATACCGGTGAGGTGTGGCGCCCGCTACTGTTGTGATGCTTATCCGTTGCCTTGGTCGTCGATAAAGCCGCGCAGGTGGTCGGAGCGTGACGGGTGACGCAGTTTGCGCAGAGCCTTGGCTTCGATCTGGCGGATCCGCTCCCGGGTTACGTCGAACTGTTTGCCGACTTCTTCCAGGGTGTGGTCGGTGTTCATCTCGATACCAAAACGCATCCGCAGTACCTTGGACTCGCGGGCGGTAAGGCCGGCCAGCACCGAGCGGGTGGCTTCGCGCAGGCCTTCGGCGGTAGCAGAATCCACCGGGGAGAGGGCCTGGATATCTTCGATGAAGTCGCCCAGATGGCTGTCTTCGTCGTCGCCGATCGGGGTTTCCATGGAGATCGGCTCTTTGGCAATCTTCAGTACCTTGCGGATCTTGTCCTCGGGCATTTCCATGCGCTCGCCCAGCTCTTCCGGCGTGGGCTCGCGGCCCATCTCCTGCAGCATCTGTCGGGAGATGCGGTTGAGCTTGTTGATGGTCTCGATCATGTGCACCGGAATACGGATGGTGCGGGCCTGGTCCGCGATGGAGCGGGTGATAGCCTGACGGATCCACCAGGTCGCGTAGGTCGAGAACTTGTAACCCCGACGGTACTCGAACTTGTCGACAGCCTTCATCAGGCCGATGTTGCCCTCCTGGATCAGATCCAGGAACTGCAGGCCACGGTTGGTGTACTTCTTGGCGATAGAAATAACCAGACGCAGGTTGGCTTCAACCATTTCTTTCTTGGCACGGCGAGCCTTGGCTTCACCGATGGAGACGCGACGGTTGATTTCCTTGATATCGGCAACGTCCAGATCCACTTCAGTCTGCACGTTCTGGATGCGCTTCTGCAGGCGAACAATCTCGTCAATACGCTCGGCCATCGGCGCTGCGTAAGGCTTCTTGCTCTTGGCGATCTTGTCGGCCCAATCCAGGTTGGTTTCATTGCCCGGGAATGACTTGATGAAGTCCTTGCGGGGCATTTTGCACTCGCGAACACAGATCTGCATGATCGCGCGCTCGTTCTCGCGAACCAGATCATTGGTGGAACGAACCACGTTGACCAGTTCGTCAAATGCCTTGTTGGCGAGCTTGAACGGAGCGAATACCTGGCCCAGCTCGTTCAGGGCTTCCTGGGTTTTTTTGTCGGAACGACCGTGCTTGGCCAAAGCCTTGTTGGCTGCATCCAGCTTTTCGTTGAGCAGTTCGAAACGAAGCCGGGTCTCTTCCGGATCCGGGCCGTTATCGGTTTCTTCTTCCGAGGAGTCGTCGTCATCGTCTGAATCAGAGTCGGAATCATCAGAGCTTTCGGGGGTGGTGTCCTCACCCATGAACGGCTCGGCATCGTCCGGATCCAGGAAGCCGGTTACGATGTCGCTGATACGGCCTTCGTTTTCAAGAATGCGGTCGTAGGCCTGGATAACGGTGCCAGCGGTGCCTGGGAAGTGGGCAACGGCGGCCATCACATCGCGAATGCCTTCCTCGATGCGCTTGGCAATGACGATTTCGCCCTCGCGAGTAAGCAGCTCGACGGTGCCCATTTCGCGCATGTACATGCGAACTGGATCCGTAGTGCGGCCGGCATCGGTTTCAACAGCGGCCAGAGCGGCGGCGGCTTCAGCGGCGGCGGCTTCGTCAGCGGTGGAATCACCCTCGGTCATGAGCAGGGTATCGGCGTCGGGTGTTTCTTCGCACACCTGGATACCCATGTCATTGATCATGCGGATAATGTCTTCGACCTGATCCGGGTCGGCGATGTCTTCCGGGAGGTGGTCGTTTACCTCGGCGTAAGTCAGGTAACCTTGTTCCTTGCCTCGTGCAATGAGGTCTTTCAAACGTGATTTTTGCGAATTGCCTGACATAGACACCCTGTGAACTCGCTTTTAGACGGAAAAAAAGTTAAACAGCCATTATAGCTGTCGCTCGGTCGCTCTGCCACCGAATGGTTAGATGGTGATCAGTGCGTCAAGTTTCAAGTGCTGCTAGTCCCCGGTGCCACCACTCAGGGCTCTCAGCTCCTGTCGTTCCTCGCTCGTGAGGTTGGACAGGTTTCTCAATAGTGCGGCAAGCCTTTGCTGGCGGGCAGCCTCTTCATTCGGGCTCAGCAGCTCTCGGGCGGCTGCCAAGGTGCTTTCCCTTGCCGGTATGTGCTCGATCCCGTCAAACAGGTGGTAAAACCGCTCGCGAGCGGCTGAATCCAGCGCCATCCCGCGCACCAGCGTTTTCCGGTCCCGAATGTCGCTTGCCAGAATCCACTCGGCAAAATTCCGGGCCTGATTGAATTGCCGGGAACTGCGGGCCAGTTCGGTCACCTCGGTGGCCAGGTCCGGTGCTTCCAGCAGGGCAAGGCACAGAATGCTGTCCTTGCTGAGCTTTACATCAATCCGATCTTCGGAAACCCGGTCCCGTCGCTCGCCGTTCCACCGGACTTTCTGTCCCTGCTGGCGGTTCTGCCACTGGTTCCGGCCACCGCAAAGGCGCAGCATTTCGTGCCACATGGCATCCCGGAGGGTGCTTCTGGGCATTTTGTTCAGCAGGGGTTCAACCCTGGCTCGCAGTTCGCCCCGGTGCTCCGGCAACTGCAGGTCCAGCCCTTCGCTCTGCCGGTCAAACAGGTACCGGGACAGAGGTGTTGCACCTTCAATACGCTTCTGGAAGGCCTGCGTTCCCTCCTTGCGCACCAGGGTGTCCGGATCCTCTCCCTGAGGCAGCATCAGAAACTGCAGGTGCAGGCCGTCGGCCATCAGTTCCAGTGCGTTTTCCATGGCCTTGTCGGCGGCCCGGAAGCCGGCCTGGTCGCCGTCGAAGCAGAACACTATGTGCCTGACCTGCTTTAACAGTGCCTGCAGGCTGTCCTGATTCGTCGCGGTGCCCAGTGTCGCAACTGCATAGTGAATGCCGTGTTGGGCGAGGGCTATCACGTCCATGTAACCCTCAACCACCAGCAGCTTGTCTAACTGCCGGATGGCCTGCTTGGCTTCGAAAAGCCCGTAAATCTCGCGACTCTTGTGGAATACATCTGACTCCGGAGAGTTGATGTATTTCGCCTTGTCGTCACCAAGCGTGCGCCCACCAAAGGCAACGGTTCTGCCGCGGGTGTTACGGATCGGGAACATGACCCGGTTGCGGAACAGATCCCTTGGCCTGCCGTATTTGTCAGACACCGTCCCTGTTTCAATCAGCGGGCCTTGCAGGTCCTTGCTGGCGGCATCAAACAGGGCGGTACCGGTTGAGGGGGCATATCCCACCTGATACTGCTCAATGATGGCGTTATCCAGTCCCCGTTGTTTCAGATAGTCCCGGGCGTAGGCGCCTTGCTGACCCTTGAGTGCCGATTGATAGAAACGGGTGGCAAAGTCCAGCGCGTCGGTTAAAGTCCGCGCCTGCTGCATTTCCTGCTTTGCCGCCCGGTCATAGGGGACTTCAAGCCCCACACGTTTGGCCAGCTCCTCAACCGCTTCGGTAAATCCCAGTCCTTCAAACTCCCTGACGAAGCTGATGGCATCGCCGTGGACGCCGCATCCGAAACAATGGTAAAAGCCTTTGTCTGGCCGGACGTTGAACGAGGGCGTTTTCTCGTCGTGGAACGGGCAGCAGGCCTTGTAGTTGGCCCCGGCTTTCTTGAGCGTAATGCGGGAACCGATCAGCTCCGCCAGATCGATACGATCCAGCAGGTTTTCAACAAACTGTTGAGGGATCAGTCCGCTCATGGGGGCTCCACATCAGGCCGTCATCGGAGTTGGCCAATAGCCAAAAATGCCGCCGAAGCCAGGCCTCGGCGGCATTTTTGAGTCGCTCTGTGCAGCCTGCGGCTGGACAGGCAATCAGTGCTTTGCAGTCAAGCGGCGTCAGGTAAAACTCAGTACAGACGCTCGAACTTGCGCTGTTCCCGCTGAAGCTTCTTGAGATGACGCTTAACGGCAGCGGCTGCTTTGCGCTTACGAACAGCGGTCGGCTTCTCGTAATGCTCGCGACGACGTACTTCAGAAAGTACACCCGCTTTTTCGCAGGAACGCTTGAAGCGACGCAGTGCTACGTCAAACGGTTCATTCTCTTTCACTTTAACAGCTGGCATTCGGAAATCACCTACCTGATAGATTCGGTTTCAATTTTGTCCGTCTGGCATGGCCAGATCGGTTCTCGATCCCTGGTCAGATTGGCTAAAACTCGACCAGTGCATATTTTAGGGCGGCAATGATAGCGCCTGCGTTATAGCAAGGTCAATGTTTGTTCGATGAATCTGCCAGTGGGTTTCGGGTTTCTGCTAAAATGCGCGTCGTTTTCATTTCTGCCAACCAATATGGCCCGACATTATGCTGATTCTAGGTATCGAGACGTCCTGTGATGAGACCGGCGTGGCGCTGTATGACACCGAAGCGGGATTGCTGGGACATGCTCTGTTCAGTCAGATCGACATGCACGCCGATTACGGGGGGGTCGTGCCTGAGCTGGCGTCCCGGGATCACGTTCGAAAGCTGCTGCCCCTGTGCGACCAGGTACTTTCAGATGCGGGCAAACGTCGGTCAGATATTGAGGGTATTGCCTATACTGCGGGTCCTGGATTGGTGGGCGCCCTGATGGTGGGCGGCTCGGTGGCCCATGCCCTGGGTTTTGCCCTGGGTGTTCCTGTTCTGGGCGTGCACCACATGGAAGGGCACCTGCTGGCGCCCATGTTGGAAGACAACCCGCCCGGATTTCCGTTCGTCGCATTGCTGGTCTCGGGTGGTCACACCCAACTGGTCAGGGTTGATGGCATTGGTGAGTACGAGATGCTGGGCGAATCGGTGGACGATGCTGCCGGTGAAGCCTTTGACAAGACCGCCAAGATGCTTGGCCTGGATTATCCGGGTGGTCCCCGGGTGGCGGCGCTCGCGGTAAAGGGAACCGAAGGCCGTTTCCGGTTCCCCAGGCCAATGACCGACCGGCCCGGGTTGGATTTCAGCTTCAGCGGGCTGAAAACCTTCACCCTCAACACCGTCAATGCTGCACGGGGGGCAGGCGGGCTGGATGAGCAGACCCGGGCGGATATCGCCCTGGCGTTTGAAGCTGCTGTGGTTGATACACTGACTATTAAGTGCCGTCGGGCCCTGGAGCAGACAGGTTGCAAGCGTCTGGTCATTGCCGGGGGTGTCAGTGCCAACAAACGCCTTCGGGCGGGCCTGGAGAAAATGACCGCCAAGCTAAAGGCCCACGTGTTCTATGCCCGGCCGGAATTCTGCACGGATAACGGTGCAATGATCGCCTACGCTGGCGCCCAGCGCATGAGGGCTGGCCAGCAGGATGGTGAGCGGATTGTGGCGGTGCCCCGATGGCCAATGAATACGCTGCCACCGATCAACGAACCGCGATCCACCGGTCTGGTGGACTGATCGCTACAGCCCGGCTTCGCGTCCCTGGGCCAGCCGGATCAGATTGTTCCGATGGCGAACCACAATCAGCAGGGCGAGCAGACCGAACAGGGGCAAGGTTTCCGGTTCAAGGAAGGCGCTGATCAACGGGCCACTGATAATCGCCACCAGGGAGGCGAGAGCTGAGATGCGCCAGCGCCAGATCACCAGCATCCAGATAGCGGCCATCATCAACGTTGTAACCGGAGCCAGGGCAAGGCCGGCCCCGAGTGCGGTTGCAACCCCTTTTCCACCCTTGAATCGATAGAAAACCGGGATCATGTGGCCGGTGACGGCGCAAAGGGCAACGACGGCCTGAACCATTACCGAAAGCCCGGCGGCATGAGCCAGCCATACAGGTAGCCAGCCCTTGGCCGCATCCAGCGCCAGAGTCAGCAGTGCTGGCGCCCAACCGCCCGTGCGGTAGACGTTGGTGGCACCGGGGTTGCCGGAGCCCTGGGCCCGCGGGTCTGGCAGTTTCCAGAGTTGGCATACCGGCAGCGCAAACAGCACCGAGCCTGCCACATACGCGGCGGCGCAGAGTAAAACCGTTAACACCGGGTCACTGAGAAGCATGCTGTGGGCTCGGAAGCAAAGACGACTATGGCCAATATGTGCGAAAATGCCCGCCCTGAAAACGCAGGTGGGCTTGATCACAGTATCCCCTGGCTGTGCGTTATTCAATCACCAAAGAGTGGAAGAACCCGGGAGCACCCTTGGCAGACACCGTATTGATCGAAGGCCTGGTTGTGGAGACTGTGGTCGGAGTTTACGACTGGGAGCGGGAAGTCACCCAGAGCCTGGTGATTGATCTGGAAATGGCCTGGGATAACCGGGTACCGGGCAAGACCGACGATGTTGCTGACGCCCTGGATTACGCGGCTGTGAGTACCCGGGTCGAGTCCTGCCTGCAGGCGCTCAGGCCGAAACTGCTTGAATATGGGGCGGAAGTTCTGGCCAAAACCCTTCAGGATGAATTCGGAATAAGCTGGCTGCGACTGGCTATTCGCAAGCCTGGCGCCGTTCCCGCAGCAAAGGCGGTGGGCGTGCGGATCGAACGGGGAGAGAAAACTGAGACAGGAGCACGTTAATGGCAGCGGCCGCCCGGGTATACATCAGCATTGGCAGCAATGTGGACAGGGAGCGCTACGTCACTGCGGCACTTGATGCCCTTTCTGGGTGGTTTGGCAAGCTGATTATCTCCCCGGTCTATGACAGCGAGGCTGTCGGATTTGACGGGTCACCGTTCTTGAACCTTGTGGTGGGTGTAGATACGTCCTTGTCGGTTGCCGAGCTGTCACAGCGTTTCAAACAGTTGGAAGCCGACAACGGCCGGCGTCGGGATGTCCCGAAATTCAGCGCGCGGACCCTTGATCTGGATATTCTCACCTATGGTAACGCGGTCGGTCGGATAGACGGCGTCGAGCTGCCCAGAGGGGAAATCCTGAAAAACGCTTTCGTGCTGCGGCCGCTCGCCGACATCGCGCCGGAGGAGGTGCATCCGGTGTGCGGTAAATCCTACGGCCAGTTGTGGCGGGAATACAGCACCGGCCAGCGGCTCTGGCCGGTGGATTTCAACTGGCAAGGGCGGCAGATCTCAAGCGCTGCCGGCTGAGCGGAACCGCTCAATAAGGTGATCGGTCGAGCTGTCGCTGGCCTGGTTGCCTCCTTCATCCCCAAGCAGTCGCGGCAAAATACCCTTGCCCAGTTGTTTGCCTAGTTCCACGCCCCACTGGTCGAATGAATCTACATCCCAGATTACCCCCTGAACAAAGGTGCGGTGTTCGTAGAGCGCGATCAGGGCTCCCACGGTCTCCGGGGTAACCTTTTCCATGGTCAGGGTATTGCTCGGCTTATTGCCGGGGATGACCTTGTGGGGCGCAAGCTGCTCAATCTCGCTTTCGTCCCGCCCTTCTGCTTTCAGCTCAGACCTGGCTTCTTCCAGTGATTTGCCGGCCATCATGGCCCGGGACTGGCTCAGGCAGTTGGCAAACAGGTCTGCGTGATGGGTAGCCACCGGATTGTGGGATTTCAGGGGGATGATGAAATCCGCCGGAATCAGTCGGGTGCCCTGGTGGATCAATTGGTGATAGGCGTGCTGGCCATTGGCGCCGACCCCACCCCAGATGACCGGTCCGGATTGCCAGCCCAGGGTATCGCCGGCCTGGGTCACGCTCTTGCCATTGCTTTCCATGTCCAGCTGCTGGAGGTGGTCCGGCAGGCTGCGAAGGTAGTGATCGTAGGGCAGGATTGCGTGGGTCTCGGCACCCCAGAAGTTGTTGTACCAGACGCCAAGCATGGCCATGACGACAGGCAGATTTTCCGCCAGTGGCGCTTCACGAAAGTGCTGATCCATGGCATGGGCGCCGGCCAGCAGAGCCCGGAAGTTGGCCATGCCAACACGGAAGGCAATGGGAAGTCCGATGGCAGACCAGAGCGAGTAACGTCCGCCTACCCAATCCCACATCGGGAAAACGTTGTCCGAATCAACGCCGAAGTCCTGTGCCGCGGGTACGTTGGCGGTCACTGCCATGAAATGCCGCGAGACAGCCTGTTCATCACCGCAGCGGTCCAGAAACCACTGTCGCGCCACCTTGCTGTTCTCCAGCGTTTCCTGCGTACGGAAGGACTTCGACTGGATCAGGAAAAGGGTGGTTTCCGGGTTTACCTGGCGAAGCGTCTCACAAATCTCTGTGCCGTCGATGTTGGCCACGTAATGGCAGCGGATACCAGACTGGGCGTAGGGCTGAAGGGCTTCGCTGACCAGCTTTGGGCCCAGATAGGAGCCGCCGATACCGATGCTCACTACATCGGTGAAAGGCTTGCCGGTGTATCCGGTACGACGTTGGTGCAGAACGTCGTTTACCAGTGTTTCCATGCGATCGAGAGTGCTCTGTACCACGGCGACCACGTCCTCGCCGTCTATCATGATGGCCTCGTTGCCGGGATGGCGCAGGGCGGTATGCAGGGCAGGGCGATCTTCGGTAATGTTGACCCGCTCCCCCTGCAACAGGGCCTCCCGCCTGGCTTCCAGGTCGCAGCTGCTGGCCAGAGCCAACAGTGCCTCCAGCACCTCATCCGTAAGCCGGTTCTTGGAAAAATCCAGTGACAGACCTGCTCCCTCGATAAAATAGCGCTTTGCCCGCCCCGGATCTTTATCGAACAGATCCTTCATCAAAACGCCTTCCAGGCGTTCCATGTGCTCCTTCAGTGTCTGCCATTCGGGTTTCGAGGTCAGTACTGCAGGATGTGCGGGCATCAGAGGTTCCTTTTCTGTTGGCTTATCGGGTAAGGGACAGGTTGTCGATCAAGCGGGTTTTGCCCAGGAAGGCTGCTGCCAGAATAGTAATCTCCCTGTCCTCCGGTGTGGCCGGCTTGAGGGTCTGGCTGTTGACGATGTTGAAGTAGTCCGGCCTGAGACCAGCATCCCCGAGACTCTGCTCAGCTTCGCTTTCCAGTGCCTGGAAATCTGTACGACCATCGTTGATCTTGGTCGCTGTGGCCTGCAGGGCCAGGTGGACCGCCGGCGCAATCTGCCGCTCCTGAGGTGTCAGGTAACCATTACGTGAGCTTTTCGCCAGCCCATCGTCCTCTCTCACCGTGGGGGCGCCCACCACGTCCACCGGAATCATCAGGTCCCTGACCATTTTCCGGATCACGGCGAGTTGCTGGAAATCCTTCTCGCCAAATACGGCAAAGTCTGGCTGAACCATGTTAAACAACATGGTAACCACCGTGGCTACGCCCTCAAAGTGACCTGGCCGGCTGGCACCGCAGTGGCCATCGCTGACATCAGGCACAATAACCTGGGTCTGCTTCGCCAGGCCTTCCGGGTAGATTTCTTCGGCGGCGGGCGCGAATACCAGGGTGTTTCCGGCGGAAGCGAGCTTTTCCTGGTCTTCGGCTAGCGTTCTCGGGTAGGTATCCAGGTCTTCGCCGGCTCCGAACTGCATCGGATTCACGAAGATGCTGGTTACCACCACATCCGCCATTTCAGCCGCCTTGCGAACCAGTGAAATATGACCTTCGTGCAGGTTGCCCATGGTGGGAACCAGGCCGATGGTTTTTCCCTGCTGGCGATAGCCGCGGAGGATGGTTCTCAGTTCTTTCAGGGAATGTACGGTTCTCATGCCTTGAACGTATGCTCCTCAGCGGGGAATGTGCGCTCGCCCACGGCTTTCACGTAGGTCTGCAGGGCTTCTTGTATTGAATCTGTCTCTGCCAGGAAGTTCTTCACGAACCGCGGCTTACGCCCGGTTGTAATGCCAAGCATGTCATGCAGGACAAGAATCTGGCCGTCAGTGTCCGGACCTGCGCCTATGCCAATGACCGGTGCTTTCACGGCCTGGGAAATTCGCGCCGCCAAAGGCGCGGGGACGCACTCCAGAAGGATGACATCGGCGCCGGCGGCCTCCAGTTCGCAGGCATGCTCGATCATCATTTCGGCGGCCTTTTCATCGCGGCCCTGCACCTTGTAGCCGCCAAATTTATTGACGAACTGCGGCGTCAGGCCAAGATGCGCGCACACGGGCACGGCCCGTTCGGTCAGGGCGGTAATGGTCTCTTTCATCCAGTCCGTGCCCTCAAGTTTTACCATGTGGGCGCCTGCCCGCATCAGTTCGGCGGCATTTTCCAGGGCAGATTCAACGGTGCCGTAACTCATAAAGGGCATGTCTGCCATGATCAGGGATCCGCGGTTGCCTTTGGCCACGCAGCTGACGTGATACACCATTTGATCCATGGTGACTGGCAGAGTGCTGTCGTGTCCCTGGAGTACCATACCCAGGGAATCGCCAATCAGGATGACGTGAACGCCCGCTTCGCTGACCACCTGAGAAAAGGTGGCGTCGTAGGAGGTAAGGGCAGCGAAGGCTTCGCCCTTCTGCTTGAACTCACGCAGGGTATTGATGGTAACAGCCATAGAATCCTTGCCTTTTGGGTGGATGGGCCTGGGCGTGCCGGGGTATCGGCGTTGAAGTGTTAAGGGTAATCCGCCGGCGGAAGCTTGCGCAAGCCGTTGTCGGGGCATTGGCTGCGCAGCTTGGAAATGGCGGTGCCATCCGGCAGAGCGAGGTCGGCCTTCAGGTCCATTAGGGGTTGGAGCGCAAAGTCACGGTTCCGTAGCTCCCGATGAGGGATGGTGAGGCGATCATCGTCGAGTACCTGGTTGCCGAACACCAGTATGTCCAGATCGAGCGTGCGGGGCCCCCAGTGCCGGAGCCGCTCCCGGCCGTGCTGTTGTTCGACGTTTTGCAGCTCGTCAAGCAACTGGTGTGGCGCCAGGGATGTCCTCAACCAAACCGCCCCATTAACAAAGTCGGGCTGGTCCTGGGGCCCCACCGGGCGGCTGGCATAAAAGGGCGATTGGGCCACCAGAACCGTCTCTGGAAGGTTAGCCAGGGCAGAGACTGCCCGGGCCAGCTGGGCTGCAGGGTCTTTCAGATTGCTGCCAAGACCGATAAAGACGTCTGTCATCATTACTGGGCGGGGCGTTTGACCGGTTTGCGGCGACGCCGACGCTTTCTGGGCGCATCGCTGCTTAATTGTGACAGCATCCGTTCCTGGCCACGTTCGTCTTCTTGCTGGAACTCGGTCCACCATTGGCCCAGTCCCGGTTCAATCTCGCCCGACGCCTCTCGAACCAGCAGGAAATCGTAAGCCGCGCGAAACCGCGGGTGGCTCATGGTGGCAAAAGCCCGCTTGCCCTGGCGCCGGGGCAGGCGCATCTGGAGTTCCCAGATTTCCTTCATGGGGCCGGAGAAGCGCTTGGGAATCGACGTTGCCTGCACCTGGCGGCCAATCACCTTGCCAATGGCACCGTGCAGGGCGGGCTGGACCGGGTCACCGTTATCCTGCCTGCGGTGCCATTCTGCTTGCAGCGCCGGCCAGAGCATGGCGGCAAACAGGAAGTAGGGTGTGACCGACTTGCCCTGGGCAATCCGGGCATCGGTGTTTCTCAGGGCTTGGCGAATAAGCTCATCCGGCTCTCCGGCCTGAATGGCTCTGACCGTCTCCGGAAACAGGGGCTCCAGCAGGTTGTAACGGGTCAGTAGATCGTAAGTGGCTTCACCATGGCCTGCGGAGAACAGTTTGAGTACTTCATCAAACAGGCGCGCGGGCGGGATATGAGTTAAAAGAGGGGCTAACTCACCGATTGGCGCTTCGGTTTCCGGTTCAATATCGAAGCCCAGTTTGGCGGCAAAGCGAATAGCACGAAGCATACGCACCGGGTCCTCCCGGTAGCGGGTTTCCGGGTCGCCAATCAGGCGCAGTTGCCGGTTGCGCAGATCTTCGATGCCGTTGGCAAAGTCGATAACGGTAAAGTCGCGGATGCAGTAGTACAGGGCATTGACGGTAAAGTCGCGCCGCAGGGCATCCTCTTCCTGGTTGCCGTAGACATTGTCGCGCAGCAGCAGACCGTGTTCATTGGTCCTGCGATCGTCATCATCGGTGTCGGTATCCGCTTCCGTGGCGTTGCCCCGGAAGGTCGTTACCTCAATCACCTCGCGGCCAAACACCACGTGGACAATCCGGAACCGGCGTCCGATCAGCCGGGAATTGCGGAACAGGTCGTGAACTTCCTCCGGCGTGGCATTGGTGGCAATGTCGAAATCCTTGGGCTTTCCACCCAGCAGGATATCCCTGACGCCGCCGCCTACAAGGTAGGCTTCATAGCCCGATTTGTTCAGACGATGCAGGACTTTCTTTGCAGGCTCGCTGATCACCGAGCGTGAGACATTGTGTTGGTCCCGGGGAATTTCCCGTCGCTGGTAGGTGCGGGCTTTCTTCTTTCCGTTGCCGGGCATTATGGAACGGAGTTTCTCGACCGATTGCTCGACAAGAGTAAAAATTGATTTAGGCATTGAAATCCGTGGTTGCGATGAGCAAAAACCGAGAGTTTAACGGTTTGAGCAGGATTTGCACACGTTTGCCGTGGATTACCGTTCCGGGGCCCAGAAAATCAAAAGGCGGATCCGTTTTCACGAATCCGCCCTCAAAGCGTTGACGATCTGCATTGTTTTTGTTTTTGCCGGGATTTTTCTTGGTTTTTGTACCCCACTGCATATCCCCGTTGAGGGGCATCTCAGCAGCGCAAACGGAAAGCTTTGAATACACAGAGCGGTCAGAGACATCGGGCGGGTCTGGGGTAGCTGCAGCGTCACCTCAAAGGCGATTCTTCTCTACATCTACAACTCGCACGTGCCGTGGGACCACTAAAAAGCAAAGTACCCAAAACACTCAGTTCGCTCACGTTCTGTTGTTGTTTTTGTTACCGAACGTTTCCCGCAGCTTTTTGTTCTTGTTGTTGGCGCTGCTTTGTCACTCTTGTTTTTGTTGTTGTGCGCCAAATAGATTGCAGTCCGTGTGCCAGTTTTTGAATGTTCTTTATTAACAGTACCTTACGATTTTGTAGGCCATAAGTGTTACCCCGTATTCAACCTAAGTGTTACCCAGATCACGTTACTTTAGTGGGGAGTGTTACCGACAGGAACATGGGGTAACAACTGAGTGCCGATTCACACTTTGGCGAGCTCAGTTGCCCGAGGATTTTTTCCGGGGGATGCCGAGCCGCTGCCGACGTTCCCAGAGGGATTTTCGGCTGATGCCCAATTTTTGAGCCAGCTCTGTCTCGCTCATGCGATCCTGGTTCTCCAGGACAAAATGCTGGAAGTAGTCTTCCAAAGAGAGATCGTTGGAGGAATCCACCTCGCGGGTGTGAGTCTGCTCGTTGTTGCCTTCCACGAGGGTCTCAGGGATGTATTCGTCGTTGCCTTCGCTATCAAGGTCCAGCAATGACGGCGTAATCACATCCCCGTCGCAGAGGATGGTGGCGCGCTCAATGGCGTTTTCCAGCTCCCGTACGTTACCCGGCCAGCGATGGCGTTCCAGGGCGCGCATGGCCTCGGGGCTGAGGTTGAGATCGGGTTTGCCCATTCTCTCCCCCTGGCGTTTGAGGAAGCGGCGAGCCAGTCCCAGAATATCGCTCTGGCGCTCGCGTAAAGGCGGTATCCGGATCTGCATAACATTCAAACGGTAATACAGGTCTTCCCGGAATTCCCCGGTTCGGGTCATGGCCTTCAGGTTGCGATGGGTGGCCGCAATCATTCGCACATTTACGGTGCGGCTCTGGGTTGAACCCACTTTCCGGATCTCGCTCTCCTGCAGCACGCGAAGCAGGCGGGCCTGGGCTTCAGCCGGCAGTTCGCCGATCTCGTCCAGAAACAGGCTACCGCCATCAGCCGCCTCAATCAGACCCGTTCTTGCCGAAACCGCACCGGTGAAGGCGCCTTTCTCATGGCCGAACAGTTCCGATTCAATCAGGCTTTCCGGGATGGCCGCGCAGTTTACCGAAATCAGCGGTTTCGCGGCGCGGGGGCTCAGCAGGTGCAGGGCGCGCGCGGCCAACTCTTTGCCGGTACCGGATTCGCCCTGGATCAGTACGGTGGTTTCTGTCGGAGCCACCTTCCGGATCAGGGTAAATACCCTCTGCATAGGCTCGCACTGGCCGAACATGATATTGGCCGGGTCGCTACTCTCGGGCGTTTCCGAGGGTGCCGCCGAGTCATCACCCGCATTGCGGGCAGAGGGCTGGCGGGCCAGGATATTCTCCACCGCAGCAAGCATTTCATCATGGTCGAACGGTTTTGCGATGTACTCAACGGCCCCCATTTTCATGGAATCCACGGCTGACCGGAGGCTGGCATAGCTGGTCATGATCAGCACCGGTGTATTGGGTGCGCGGTTGATCAGTTCCGTGCCTGCTGCTCCTGGCAAGCGCAGATCCGATATGATCAGGTCAAACTGATCCGGCTCGTGGTGCTGTTCGGCTTCCTCCACGGAAGCCGCATCGGCGACTTCATAGCCGGCATGCAGCAGCAGCTTGCGAACTGCCGAGCGAATAATGTCTTCGTCTTCCACGATCAGAATGCGAGGCATAGGAGTCTCAAGACCTTTGGTTCTGGCTGATGGCAATGTTGCCGGTTTCCGGTTCGTAGGCTGGCAATCTCAGCCTCACACAGGTTCCCCGGCCAGTGTCGGCGTCCGCCGGGCTGTCTACCTGAACGTTGCCATAGTGCTCTTCAATAATGCTGTACACCAGCGACAGGCCAAGACCGGTTCCCTGGTTGGGGGCCTTGGTGGTGTAAAACGGCTCGAAGATATGATCGAGCTGATCCCCGGGGATTCCGGAGCCCTCATCAACGACTTCGATGATAGCGGAGTAGCCATCGCCCTTTCCACTGACCCGGATGGTGCCTCCTTCGGGCGAGGCATCCCGGGCGTTGGCAAGAAGGTTAACAAACACCTGCACCAGGCGCTGTTCATCGCCCAGCACCTGCAAGGAGGGCGGGCAGTCGTTGATGTAGTGAATGCCCAGGCCCTTGTCGCTCAGGGAGAGCAGGTTGATAGACTCTTCCACGCAACGATGTATCGTCACCGGTTCGTACCGGTTGGCCTGGGCGTGGTTGCCGGTGCGGGCAAAGTTCATCAGCGACTGCAGTATGGTGGAGATGCGCCGCGTCTGTTGCTGGATCTGGTCTGCCGTATCGAGAATATCGGGGTTATCGGTTTCCAGTTTCAGGTTCTGGGCCAGCGATGAGATGCCGGTTACCGGGTTCCCGATCTCGTGGGCGACGCCGGCCGCCAGTCTACCCACCGACGCCAACCGCTCGCTGTGCATCAGCTCATCTTCTAGCAGTCGGGTTTCGGTCTGGTCTTCCACCAGGATGATGCTGCCGCCTTCGGTGTGGTCCGGCCCGCTCAGGGCGGCTTTGTGAAGGTTCAGCCAATGGGGCTTGCCACGCAGATCCAGCCGGTGTTTGTAGCGATGCAGGTCGGGCCCGCGGTTGAAATCCTCGAGCAGCAGATGCCAGTGCTCCGGCAGTGCCATCAGCCTGGCGCCGACCACATCATCGGCGGTAATGCCGGTGAGCGCCTCCATGGCGTGGTTCCACATCAGGATTTCACCGTCCTCGCCCACGGAGCAGGCGGGAATCGGCAGGTTTTGCAGTGTCTGGCGGTAATGTCGTCGCAGGTTGTCCAGCTCTCCGGCCAGGCCGGTAAGGCGGTTCTGGTAGTCGCCGAGGGCCCGCTCGACATAGCGAATGTCCTGGGCGGTGCCACCCTGGGCCATAGGCTTGAAGCCGAGATGGCGTTTGACCATGTCCCGGGCGACAGAGGGTCCGAGCAGACCCGACAGATTGATCTCCACCTGATCCCGCAGTCGTCTGAGCTGGTAAGGCCTGTATTCCACGTTGGGTAGCTTCAACTGGCTCAGTGCACGCTCCACTTCCCGCCGTGCGACGCCATAGCCCAAAGGCTCCGCCAGTTGCCGCACAAAATCACTGGAGGATGTCGCCAGCAGTTCACGGCGTTGAGGGCGGGACAGCGCACCCAGCGAGCAGGCCTGGGCTGCACTGTTCTCTTCACTGGTACTGGTGCTGAGGATGGAAATCAGCGCGAACACAGTAATGTTGGCGGTCAGGCTGACGAACGTGAATATATGCCAGTTGGTGTAATCCGGTATCAGCGGCGCGTCTATCCAGGCCAGCAGATTGGCCGTATGGGAGAAGGGTAGTACCAGGGTAACCACCCAGATGGTCAAACCGACAATCAGGCCGGCAATCAGGCCGCGGCGGTTGCCCTCCGGCCAGTAAATCACGCCCAGGGCGCCCGGGAGAAGCTGCAATGTGCCTGACAGGGAAATGGCGCCGAGAATGGAAAGGTCAAGGTTCTTGCCAACGGCCTCGTGAAACAGCAATGCCAGGAAAATGATCACGGCGATGAGCAGACGTTTGATCCACTGCAGCCAGCGATAGATGTCGCCCTGGTCTTTCGGGGTTTTCAGCGGCAGGACCACGTGGTTCAGGGCCATGCCCGCCAGTGCCAGCGTGCTGACGATCATCAGGCCGCTGGCTGCGGACAGGCCGGCAATGTACATGAACAGCGTCAGTACAGGGCTCTCCAGCGCTTGGGCCGCGCCGATAGCGAAGAACCCGGGGCCGGTGGTGACGGCCAGCTCCTGCCCGCCCCACAGAATCAGGGGTACCGGCAGGCCCAGCAGTAACAGGTACAGTGGCAGGCCCCAGCTGGCCTTGGCCAGTGCCTTTGGGGAAGGGTTCTCGCTGAAAGTCATGTGATACATGTGCGGCAGCACCAGTGCGGCGGCAAAGGACATCAGCATCAATGCCCGCCAGCTGCCGTCGTCAATGCTCAGAGTCATGGTGGTGGCTGGCGAGGTTCGGTTGTCCAGCCAACGCTCCAGACCGTTCATGCCATCGAAGACCCCGAACAGGATCACGCCCCCGAGCACCAGCAGCGCCGCCAGTTTGACCAGAGAATCAAAGGCAATGGCCAGTACCAGGCCCTGGTGGTTATCGGAATTCTGGTTACGGCGTGCTCCGAACAGCATGGCAAACAACACCACGATCATACTGAACATCACACTGATCAGCTTGGGAGAGGTGTCCGGCGCCAGGATACTGGCGGAGGTGGCGACGGCCTGGATCTGCATGCTCAGCAGCGCCAGTATGGCCCCGCCGGAACACAGGGTGACCAGGGTTCCTGCCCACTGGCTCCGGTAGCGGTAGGCGAACAGGTCGGCCAGGGAGGTTAACTGATAGGCGCGGCCAATCCTCATGACCGGGTTCAGAAGTACCGGCGCCAGCAAAAAGGCGCCACTGATGCCCAGGTAGTAGGCGAGGAAGCCGTAGCCGGATTCGGCGGCCATGCCAACGGCGCCGTAGACCGCCCAGATGCCCGCGTATACCCCCAGGCTGAGCACGTAAACCAGCGGGTGGCGAACCCAGCGCCTCGGCACCATGCCCCGCTCGGTAAACCAGGCAATGCCGAACAGCAGAATCAGGTACAGCAGGCTGGCGAGCAGCAGACCGGAGGCACTAAAACTCATTGGGGTCCCGCCGCCATTCCAGCCAGAAACCGATGGCAATCAGCCCGGCCCAGATAATGTAGGGGCTGTACCAGACGTTTCCCGGCGAAGTCCACCAGTCAAGGATGTTGGGCGAAAAGATATAGATGGCCAGTACCAACAGGAAGACCAGACGGTAGATATACATCAGGCATGCTATCCGCGCTGAGGTGTGAGAAGGGCTTTATACCATGTCCCTCACCGGGATGTCAGGTGGATGGCGCCCCGGTGCCAGTTCTCCCGGCCCCATTCCAGCAAGGATTCCAGCGAACCGGTTGCCAGTTCCGAAGGCGGATTCTGACCAAGGGCAACGAGGGCCTCGAACAGGTTGTCGACAGGCCTTTCATCGTTGAGCGCCGGGGCGTGGGTCTGCTTGCTGAGTTTCTGGCCGTGTTCGTTCAGTATGACCGGAATGTGTAGCCAACGGGGAGGGTGGGCGCCCAGAGCCCGGTAGATCTGCTGCTGTTGCGCTGTCATGTCCAGCAGATCCGACCCGCGCACCACGTCCGTGATGCCCTGATCAATGTCATCAACAACCACCGCCAGTTGATAGGCGTAGAACCCCTCTTTACGGAGGATCACGGGATCATCAAGCTCAGCGCGCACGGTTTGATGCTGTGGGCCCAGGAGTTGATCCCGCCAGTGGCAGTCCTCATCTTCCAGGGCAAAGCGGATGGCGTATGGGCGGTCACCGTCTATGGCTTTGCGGCTGCGGCATTGGTGGGGGTGTCGGCCCCCATGGGCTTGCAGCTCTTTCCGTGAGCATTGGCAGCGATAGGCGTAGCCGCTTTCGAGTAATTGATCGATGGCGGCCTGATAGGCGTCGTGACGTCTGGATTGAAACCGTACCGGTTCGTCGGGGAACAGGCCATGGGCGTCCAGGCTGGCTAGAATCTGGCCGGTCGCTTCCGGCGGCTCTCTCAGCGGATCGAGATCTTCCAGGCGAATAAACCATTGGCCGCCCTGGCTGCGGGCTTCCAGAAAGCTGGCAAGCGCAGTAACCAGTGAGCCAAAATGCAGCGGGCCGGTCGGAGAGGGCGCAAAGCGGCCCCGATAGGAAGAGTTGTTCATGATCGTCAGTCAGCCGGCGGGGCAGGAATAACCCGCGGCCGGCAGCTGTTGAAGGTTCGGCTCAGATGCCGGTCTGGCGTTCGCGAATCTCGGCCAGAGTCTTGCAGTCGATGCACAGGGTCGCAGTCGGGCGCGCTTCGAGACGGCGGATGCCGATTTCCACGCCGCACTGATCGCAGAAGCCGTAGTCGTCCTTGTCGATGCGGTCGATGGTCTGGTCAATTTTCTTGATCAGTTTCCGCTCCCGGTCGCGGGTGCGCAGTTCCAGGCTGAATTCTTCTTCCTGGGTTGCGCGATCGCTGGGATCCGCGTAATTTGCGGCGTCTTCCTGCATGTGGTGCATGGTGCGGTCGACTTCTTCCATCAGCTCCTGCTTCCATTGCAGCAGCAGATCCTTGAAGTGCTGAAGCATTTCCGCACTCATATACTCTTCACCCTTCTTCATTTCATAGGGGGTGAAGTTGGTAAAGCGTTCGCGTGGTTGTTCTGCAGTCGTTGCCATTGAACCCGGCCTCTTGTTTGTACTTCACAAGAACGGTTGCTTCCCTCCGCGTGAGCCCCCGTGGCTGTGCGGTTATACCCTGGATGAAGCATTCGTCCTGAAACGGGAATTTGCGGAAAATAGCAGATTAGTCACGGGGGTGCCAGCCTTGTGACATCGACTTTTGTACGGAGATCACATGAAGTTTCCAGAACCTTTGGTTGAAGGCCGGCTTATCCGCCGCTACAAACGCTTCCTGGCAGACGTGCGGCTGCCGGATGGCTCGGAGGTAACCGCCCACTGCCCGAACACCGGCTCCATGCTGGGCTGTCAGCCAGAGAATGCCCGGGTTTGGCTCAGCCGCAGCGATAATCCCAAGCGCAAACTCCAATACACCTGGGAGCTGGTGGAAACCTCGCCGGGACAGCTGGCATGCGTGAACACGGCCCGGCCGAACAGCCAGGCCAGGGAAGCGGTTCAGGCCGGCACCGTGGTGGAGTTGGCCGGTTATCGCGAGTGCCGCGCCGAGGTGAAATACGGTGTGGAGAAAAGCCGGATCGATCTGTTGCTGTCTGGTCACGAATCCGCGGCCGATGCCTGGGTGGAGGTCAAGAACGTTACCCTGGCCGAGGATGGCCAGGGCTTTTTCCCGGATGCGGTAACCGAGCGTGGCCAGAAACACCTTCGTGAGCTGATGGCCCAGGTCCAGCAGGGTGATCGGGCGGTGCTGTTTTTCGTGGTCAATCACACCGGCATTCAGACCGTTCGCCCGGCGGACCACATCGACCGCAAATACGGGGAGTTACTGCGCGAAGCCTGTGATGCGGGTGTGGAAGTGGTCGCCTACCGGGCCGACCTGAGTGAGAGTGATGGCACCCCGACGGGCGTTCTGACGCTGACCGAATCGGTGCCGGTTATTCTGGAAGTCTGATCTCGATCTGGCCGTCGTGCTCTCTCAGATCCAGCTGGGTAAGCGCATCGCCCTGGCAGGGACCGACAATGCATTCGCCGTCGCCAGGCTTGAACAGGGCGCCGTGGGTGGAGCACTGGATGAACAGATTGTCGGTATCCATAAACCGGCCCGGCATCCAGTTCAGCTCAACACCGAGATGCGGGCAGATATTCAGGTAGGCGCGGGGCGTTGTGCCGTCGAGGAACAGGAAGCCGGTAAGCGGCATGCCTGCAGGCTCCCGGGCCTTCCCCCGGAGCCGAAACTCGACGAATTGGCCCGGTGTCAGCTGGGACGCGGGACACACGGGCTGCCAGGAATGCGGGTTGTTGCTCATTTCGGCAATATGGCGTAGCGCATGCGGGTCCCGTGGTTCAGGGACATGACGATCTCATCGGCGTGCAGGCGGTGTGGGAAGTAGCAGCCTGAAATCTTCGCGCTGGCGATGCTTGAGCCTTCCATTCTGGACTTCGAAAAGTCCACGCCTCTCAGGTCGGCACCGCGGAAGTAGGCATGGCGGAAATCCAGCCCCTTGGCGTCCATCCCTCTCAGATCCAGGCCCCGGAAATCGCCATGGGCGAAACTAGGGAACTCTGTGAGCTTTGCCTTCTCGGCATTGAACGCCTGCATATCCTCGCTCCGAAGAATATCGTAGAGCGGGTGGCTGATCTGATGTACTTCGTGTTCGCTTTTATCGTCCATATCTAACCTCGCGCTCGCCAGTGGGAGCCAGATGTTGTTCTTACCCGGCCTTGCCGCCGGGGATACCCAGGTGTTGACGGATACGGTCGGCCACGGCTTCGGCCACATGCTCCTGATCGGTGTGCAGGTGAATGGTGTGGGTCTTCTCTTCGGTCGTTAACGGTTCAAACCAGGTTTGCTGGGCGTCCAGAAGCTCCTCAGTGGCCTCGGAGGCATCGCCCTTGCGATTGCGAATCCATTCCCGGCGCAGATCTTCGGGCGCCTCGCAATGGATCAGGGCAAAGGGCACGCCCTGGGCTTCGGCGACGGATGCCAGCAGGGACCGCTCCTTTTCTTTCAGGCTGGCGGCGTCCACGATCACCGGGAACCCGGCCGCCAGAACCTGACCGGCCAGCTCGGCCAGTCGCTGATAGGTTTTCTCGGTCGCTTCCTCGGTGTACAGGTTGCCACCGGTCGGTGAACGTGAGCTCTCCAGCGGAGCCAGTCCATGCAGTCGCTTGCGCTCGACATCGGACCGCAGGCGTATCAGCCCCAGCTCGTTGGCCATGGCGGCGCTGACGCACGTCTTGCCGCTGGCAGAAAGGCCAGTGGTAGCCAGCAAGTAGTGGTTAGGAATGGAGCCGTAATCCTCGGCCAGTTGTGCATAGCCGCGATAGCGCTGCATAAGGTCGGCTTTTTCGGTGTCCGTGATGCCGGGATTGCCCATGGTGAATAGCGCAATCTTGGCGCGGACCATGGCGCGATAGGCCTTGTAGAGTGGCAGCAATGGCAGCGCTTCGAAGTCGTCCCGATATTCCAGATAAGTATTGAGCACCTGATTGGCAAGAGCGCTCTCCCCGCGAGACTCCAGATCCATCAATAGGAAAGCGAGGTCGTTGATAACATCAATCCAGCGAAACGGCTCGTTGAATTCGATGCAGTCGAATACGGTGACCTCGCCGTCGAAGCGGGTGATATTTGCCAGATGGAGATCGCCGTGGCATTCCCGGACCATACCACTGGCACGGCGGTGGGCAATCAGCTCCCGATGCCGCTCGAAGGTGGATTCGGTCCAGGCCTGAAGGTTGTCCAGCTGCATGAGCAGATCCGGATCGTCAATCAGCGGACGGATCTGGTCAAAATTCTCTTGCATAGCTGCAAACACAGCCTCTGGTGTTCCTAACGGCTTGTCATCCGGCACGGGCGGCAACTGATCGTGGAAGCCGGCGACCTGGCCGGCAAGGTCGGTCAACAAGTCCGAGGGCAGTTTACCCTGCTCCTGCAGGCGATCGAAAAGCTGGTCCTGGCCAAACTGGCGCATCTTGATGGCGTATTCAAAAGCCTCGCCCTCGCCGCCGAGGATCGGGGCATCCGGTGTTCCGGTAATGGGTACCACTTCCAGATACAGCTTTTCTGCCAGCCGTCGGTTGAGTCTCAGCTCCTCTTCGCAGAAATGCTTCCGGCGATCGAGGGTAGAGAAGTTGAGGAAGCCGAAATCCATGGGCTTCTTGATTTTGTAGGCGTAATCACCGGTCAGGATCACCTGTGAGATGTGAGTTTCGATAACCTGAAAGCCATCCACCGGATGGTCGTACAGGTCCGGATTCTGCATCGACAGAATCAGATTGCCTGGGGATGTCTCACTCACCGTGTTCTCCTCGCGTTCCCTGAACCCATTGATTTTTCTTGCCCTATCATAACGGGCAGATTACAGAAATAACACATGGATGGCCTGCCTTCCTCACCGCTCCCTTCGTTATAATCGCGCCATGAAAAAATCCAAAGCATCTTCCAGCCCCAAGCGAAAGCCCTCCAGGCGCTCTTCGAACAATGGCCGTCGGCCGTGGTTCTGGCGTTTCATGTTCCGGTTATGTGCCATTGGTCTCGTTTTACTGGCCGGCTGGATGGTGTATCTGGATGCCGTTGTAACGTCCCGTTTTGAGGGTCGGCGCTTTGAAGTACCTTCCCGCGTCTATGCCCGCCCGCTTGAGCTTTTCGATGGGGCCAGTGTCAGTGCCAGCGCGCTCGAGCGAGAACTGAGCCTCTCTGGTTTCCGGAAAGGGGGCGGCGAGAAAGCGGGCAGTTACCAGCGCAGTGGTAATCGCTTCGTCATCAGTACCCGGGGCTTCTCGTTCCCGGACGGTGATGAGCCCCGGCGCCGCATCTCTTTGTCGGTTTCGGGCGATCGTGTTCAGGGTTTTTCGGTCATTCAGGGTGAAAGCGCCCCGATCGTCCGGCTGGAGCCAGCGCAGATTGGTGGTATTTATCCAGCCCATAAGGAAGATCGGGTGCTGGTTCAGCTGGACGAGGTGCCGGCGTTGCTCCCCACCACACTGATGGCGGTGGAAGATCGCAATTTCTACGACCATTTCGGTATCGCGCCTCTCTCCATCGGCCGGGCCATGCTGGCCAACATCCAGGCCGGGCGCATCGTCCAGGGTGGCAGCACCTTGACCCAGCAGCTGGTGAAGAACTTCTTCCTGACTCGCGAGCAGACACTGGTGAGAAAGGCCAATGAAGCCCTGATGTCGGTATTGCTGGAGTTGCACTATGAAAAAGACGACATCCTGGAAACCTATCTGAACGAGGTTTACCTCGGGCAGGCCGGCACTCGCAGCATTCATGGTTTCGGCCTGGCCAGCCAGTTCTATTTTGGCGAATCCCTGAAAGATCTGGATGTGCACCAGATCGCGTTGCTGGTGGGCATGGTCAAAGGCCCCAGTTATTACAATCCGCGCCGCCATCCCGAGCGTGCAACCGAGCGACGGAATCTGGTTATTTCCGAAATGGAAGAGGCGGGCCTGATTGAACCGGGCCGAGCGGCGAGGGCCCGCGGCCTGCCCCTTGGGGTCAGTGAGCGCCCATCCTACTCAGAAAACCGCTACCCCGCTTACATTGACCTGGTCCGGCGGCACCTGGCCCGTGACTACAAGGAAGAGGATCTGCGCAGTGAAGGACTGCGAATCTTCACCACTCTGAACCCCGCTATCCAGTACGCGGCAGAGTACGCGGTAACTGAGACCCTCCCGAGACTGGCCGGCGGCCAGAGTTCGGAAGCCCTGGAGGCGACACTTGTGGTCACCGCGAAGGATTCCGGTGAGGTGCTGGCCCTTGTCGGTGGGAGGGATCCGCAATTCGCCGGATTCAACCGGGCGCTGGATGCCAATCGCCCCATCGGATCTCTGATCAAGCCGTTTATCTATCTGTCTGCCTTGCAGGAACCGGAAAGATACACCCTGAGTACACCGGTGCTGGACAAGAGCTTCACTCTGGAGTTCGACGACGGTAAACGTTGGCAACCCAAGAACTACGATGGCGAGGAGCGGGGTGAAGTGCCTTTGCATAAGGCTCTGTCTCGTTCTTACAACCTGCCGGCCGTTCGCGTGGGGCTGGATATCGGCGTGGACGTAGTGCGGGAGACACTGACTGCCTTTGGCGTGGATACACCCATTTCCCGTTACCCATCCATGCTCCTGGGGTCGGTGTCCATGAGCCCTGTGACGGTCGCCCAGATATACCAGGGACTGGCGACCTCGGGCTTCAATACCCCGCTGCGCACGATACGGGAAGTAACGGATGCCGGCGGTGAGGCCTTGTCCCGCTACAGTCTTGAGGTTGAACAGGTGGCCGACCCTGCCGCCGTGCACCTGGTGCAATACGCCATGCAGGAAACCATGCAGGAGGGGACGGGACGCTCGGCTTACTACACCGTTCCCCAGGAACTCACCCTCGCCGGCAAAACAGGAACCACTGACGATGGCCGGGATTCCTGGTTTGCCGGTTTCAGTGGCGATCTGCTTGCGGTCGCCTGGGTTGGGCGCGATGATAATGGCCCCACATCGCTGACCGGGGCCAGTGGCGCCCTGCCGGTGTGGTCGAGGTTTATGGCTCAGGTTCCCCAGCATGGCTTTTCTCCCGTGGTGCCAGACGGTGTCAACTATCACTGGGTGAATTCAGAGCGGCAGGCACTGACGGACGAATACTGTGACAATGCACGACTGTTGCCTTACATTGCCGGCAGTGAACCCACGCAAACAATTTCCTGCTCCGGAAATCTGGAACGTCGGATCCGGGGCTGGTTTGAAGGACTGTTTCAATGATTGACCGACTTTCATTCAGGGCCGCCCTGTTGGCCGCACTGCTGTCACTGGCCGGCTGTGCCTCCGGGCCGGGCGGTGGAATCTATGTGCCCGTTGGTGGTGAGCCCGCCAAGGCGCCCGAGCCACCGAGAACCAGCACAGACACGGAGGAGAGCGAAGCCCCAGTCTGGCGCAAGAGTGAACAGCCCGAGGCGGCGCAGGAACCCGGTGAGCCTTCCCGCTCCAGTTCCCCAAGCTATCGTGAAACCGGTGATGGCCTCTCGCCGGCTGCGCTGAGCCTGGTGCGTGAAGCCGAGCAGGTGCTGGCCCAGGGTAACGTATCCGGCGCCATCGCCCGTCTTGAGCGTGCACAACGGATTGCGCCCCGATCGGCCGAGGTGTATTTCAAGCTGTCGGAAGCCTATGTTGCTGGCAATCAGCTGGGCTCTGCCGAACAATTCACGCTGAAAGGGCTGTCGCTGGCGGGCAGTGATATTCGGCTGCAGCGAGCGGGATGGTTGCTGTTGGCGGATATCCGCCGGGCTCGCGGGAATGTAGCGGGTGCGGATCAGGCGGAGGCGAGGGCTGCGGCGTTATAAATGCGGTGATGAAAAAAGAGGGGCTGATGCCCCTCTTTTTTGTCTGGTCATTAGGGAGTTGAGGCTTCGAAATTGACTGTATAGGTCTCGCCGCTCTCTACGGTCGCCTGACTGTCACCAATGATGAAGTTGAGGTCGTCATCGGAAGGTTCGCCCTCTGCGGTTTCAATCTGATCGTCTCCACAGGTGTACGAGACTGTATATTCACCTTCCGGTATAAACGCAGCAGTGTAAACAAATTGGTCGTTCTCGTAGTTCACCGGTACGGCAACCAGCGGTTCCTGGTCGCTGCCAATGTCATCAGGCTCAACATCGAAGCCCTCGTGGATATACACGCTGCCATTGAAGGTGTCGGTTGACCCCGCGTTTTCTTCGCTGCACTGGTTGGTGATAACTTCTCCAGCAACCGTGCCGGCAATGGTGCCTACCTCGGAGTTGTCCACCAGACGAATTACAGGTTTGAGTCTGTAAACGTCAGGATTGTTCTGGGGATTCACTATCGATTTCCTGACGTCGAAGTCGATGGTGAGATTGATCTCGCCGCCTGCAGGCACAATGAAGCCACTCGTTTGGACGCCTCGTGCTGAGGGGGTTGTCAGGTCATATACGCCACCGTCAATCACAATGGTATTTCCATCACCGAGCTCCACGCGCATCCAGGAATAATCGCCCGCAGCGACCTCTTCATCGGCCAGCAGGGACATTACTGTTCCACCGGTGAGGGTCAACAAGTTCACAGGCTCTGCCATGTCGAACTCGAACCGGCTTCGTTCACCATTGGAGTGTTGCAGCACCAATGCATCGACCTCTATGTTCACCTCTTGTGCGCTATCGACCGGCGCATCGGTTAAGCCTACGTTAACTGTACCTGTAGAGTCGGCGGTACCAGTGCCGTCACTACCCCCGCCACACGCGGCAATACCGGCAGCCAGAGCGGACACGGTGAAAAGACGGATCGAACGTTTCATATAAACCTCCAAGGCTTATTTGTATTTTCGTAGCGGCTTGAAACGCTACCCAACACTCCTATCACGAGCAGGCAAGCGGCATCGTTCCAGGCTTTTTGTTAACGTGTCTTAATGACGCAGATCGAACTGGCGAAGCACTTTGAGAAACGGACAAATGCATCGGCCCGGCAACTTGATATAGACTGCGCCGCTGGCATGAACCCACGCAGGTAAACAACGGCTTTGGCAATCTTTCCTTTCAAGCCCTCCAAGTCCCGGCGGTTTGACGCCTTGGTGCAGCCTCATCTGGACGCCATGTACCGGTTTGCTTATCGGTTGGCCGGCCAACAACAGGACGCTGAGGATCTGGTTCAGGATGTTGTGGTCAAGCTATTCCCAAAGCTTGATGAGCTGGAAAGCGTTGATCAGCTGCGGCCCTGGCTGAACCGGGTGGTATACAGACAGTTTATTGACCAGGTTCGGCGCAAGAACCGTCAGGGTGATCGCCCGTTGACGGAGCTGATCGGCTCTGAAGGCCAGGCTGACTGGCTGGACAGTCTGGAATCGGACAGCGTTGGCCCGGATCTGCAGCTGGAGCAATCTCGCCTGGGGCCAGCGTTGGAACGGGTGATGATGACCCTGACTCCTGATCAGCGAACCCTTCTGTTGCTGCATGACGCGGATGGTTGGCGCCAGGAGGACATCGCGGAGGTGCTCGATATACCGCTGGGGACCGTAAAATCCCGGTTGCATCGCTGTCGGGCCGCGCTGCGAAAGAAATTGCAGCGTGAGCTGGAACCAACCGAGCCGGCCGGACGTGTGGGAGAGTGAGGTGAAGACAATGTCCTGCAACGAAATCCGGGTGAACCTGCCCGCCTACATTAATGATGAGCTTACCGCCGCTGCCAGTGAGCGGGTGCAGAAGCATGTTGCTGCCTGCCCGGCGTGCAGTAAGAGGCTTGTCTCAGAGCGTACCCTGAAACGGGAGTTGCAGGAGCAATTCAGCGTTCCTTTGCCTTCCCCGGACTTTCACAGCCGTGTTTTGAGCTCTGCCCGAGGAACCGTCAGTTCTGGTTCTGGATGGAGTCACAGGGCGTTGGGTGGTGCCATCGCGGCGGCACTGGCGCTGGGCATCGGCCTTGGTATCTTTTTGAATCCGGGCAGCGTTATTGACGAAGATGCTCCTGTCGTCGCGTTGTCGCAAAGCGACGCGGATGAGTCCGCAACAGGGATTGCCGAGCCGGTTGAGAAAACCGTGCGTCTGGCCTTCCATTCCGGCGAAGCCCTGGAGAATGTAACGCTGACTCTGGAACTGCCGCCCAATGTCGAGGTGGCCTCCTGGCCGGGGCAGCACCAGCTTAGCTGGCAGGTAAGCCTCGATGCGGGCGAGAACGTTCTGTCGTTGCCGTTGAAATTGCTTTTCCCGGGTTCTGGCGAGCTGGTGGCTCGACTGGAGACCGGAGATCGCCAGAAAACCTTCCGAGCCCCGATTCCAGACTACCCACAGCAGACCGCCGAGGATCCAGAATCATGATCAGAGAGAGACTTGCATTGAGCGTCAAGCTGGTCGGATTTCTGATGGTCGGATTATTAATACCGGTAACAGCGCTGGCCAACGAGGATCTGGATGTTACCATGCGTATGGTAACTGACGACGCAGAGCTCACCGATTCAGTGGTGCGGGAAATCGAGTTGCCCCGCGCTATCGAAAGCCCCGAAAATCCAGGCAATGCTGGCTCCCGGGGTCTGGATGCGGCGAGTGAGGCCCGAGAAAGGGGGCGCGAGTTCGGTGAGTCCATGTCCGAAAAGGCCAGGCAATCCCGAGAACTGATCAAGGGTAAGCCCGAGCGCCCAGAGCGCCCAGAACTGCCGGATGCACCAGGACTGGATCGCTGAAGCCGGGTACGTAACCGGGCATCCCCTGCGAGGATTAACCCGGAGAGACCCGTTTGCTGGTATTTTGGCGCGCCCTGTTCCTGATCCTGTTGTTAATGCCCACGGTTGCTCTTCAGGCGGCTGAAACGGAAGCCGGCATGGAGGATTTCCGTGCTGGCGTTGAAGCCTTTGAAGCAGGAGACCTGAACGCCGCGAAACAGCGCTTCCAGAGGGCCGTTGATGATGGCCTGAGATCTCCCTCGCTTTTCTATAACCTCGGTGTTGTCTGCTACCAGCTGGGCGATTATGGCGCCGCTGAATCTGCCTTCCGTTCATTGCTCAATGGCTCCAATGGCGCCCTGGCGCGTTATAACCTCGGTCTGGTCGCGCTTGCTACGGAGGAGTCTGCCGAAGCCCGTCATTGGTTCGAGCAGGCCTCGGCAGAGAGCGCTCCGGATAAAATCCGGGCACTGGCCCGGGCGCAACTGAATAAACTGGATGGTGGATCGCCTCGGTTGGCCCGCCAGCCCTCCATTCGCGGCTATCTGGGAATCTCAGGCGGTTACGATTCCAATATTGCCGGCCTGCCCGAGGACACGGCGTCGAGTGAAGGTGGGCTGTTCCTCGAAGCGCTGGCTGCCGGAACCTACGAACGGCCAGTCGGCACCCGCTCTCGGCTTTCCCTCGATGCTGCCGCCTATTCCCGGGAACATCCTTCCGATGACGAGTATGACGCTCAGGTATTGCAGGGACGATTGGCCTGGTCTGAGACCCTCACTGCAGGTGAGCGCGGCGCTCTGGTGTCGTTGGTGAAGTCCTGGTTTGGCAGCGAATCCCTTGAAACCCGATACGGCATCGAGGGGTTTTATCGTTGGCGTGAGTGTTCGCTACCCGTAGCCCCGGATCAGTGTGGAATCGCTCTGGCGGCGGCTGCCGTGAATGGTGGTTCAGGCTTCGAGGCCTATGACGGAGAGTGGTATCGAGCACGCGTTCATGCGCGGAAGTACCTCGGACCCTGGCGATTGGACGGCGAATACTCACTGGAAATCAATGACCGGCGGGATCTGCAAACAACCAATGAGTTTATCAGTGTCTCACCTACCCACCACACACTGGAGTTTGCCGGTCGCTACCAGTGGCGGCCAGATATCGTATTCGGAGCAACAGGCTCTGTTCGCCACAGTCGATACCGGGACGCCCATCAGTTGGTGTCCGGGGAAGGCGAGAGCGGGCGCAGAACAGATAACCGTCTGGAGATCGGATTGCTGGCGGAGAAGTCTCTGGACAGCCTTTGGCTTGTCAGGGGGGAGTGGTTGGTTCGGGATAACAGAAGCAGTCTTTCGCAATATGACTATCAGCGCCAGACGCTGATGTTTACCCTGGAAGGGGCCTTCTAGCTCTGCAAGGCAAAGCCAGAAGACCGGCTACCCGTTACAGTCCTGCGTTTCTCAGGCGGTTAGCGTGTTGCTTGAAAACCGCTTTTGGATCAGTTTCGAAGAGGCTATGCAGGCCCAACGCCTGATTCACTTCATCCAGATGGTTCATGAAGTAATTATCCCGGATAACCTTGCCAAACCGGCTGCTGCAGCGGCCTACCAGACCGTCGTTCTGGCTGAAGCCGAAGGCGAGGCTGGTGGTGCCTAACAACGCGTCGGACGGATCCAGTACGTTGGTCAGAACACCGGTGCCACCCCAGGAATAGAAGCGGACACCATTTGCCGAGTAGGCGCCTTCACCGCAAGAGGTGGTTGGAACCCCGGCAGGGGCAAAGCTGTTGAATTCGGCGCTGCCCTGGGTGGTGAGGGATTCCAGGCTTGACCGCAGGTCCTGGTTATAACCGCCACCGGACAGCAGATCGATAAGCCCACCCAATGCATTTCCCAGACTGGCCGCCAGGCTTTCGGCAGGGGAGCCGTAGATAAGGTCGGCGACCGGCGAGCCTTTATGGGGCGAGCCGACCGACGTCACTGAGGCGACCAGATCCGGCCGCACCCTGGCGATGTAACGGGCCGTGGGGCCCCCGTGGCTGTGGCCAATCAGATTGACCTTGCCGTGCACCGCGGCGATCGCCTGTACCTGCGGCAGAAGCGCTTCACCGCGAGCAATGGTGCTGTCCAGGGCGGGCACCTGAGTGGTGTAAACATCAGCGCCGTATTTGCGGAGATCCTCGGCAACGCCGTACCAGTAGTCCACGCCGGCAATCGAATCAAAGCCGAACATGCCATGCACCAGCACAACCGGGTAGCGGGTATCCGTATAGTTTGAAGGGGTAGAGTCCCACCACCAGGCGGCGGAGGGGGCAGACCAGGCCACTGTCAGGGCCAGGGCCATTGCTTGCATCCAGAGTTTCATTGTCGTTCCTACAGTTTGATGTTGTGTTTGTTATTCAAACTGCGGCTCAACCTAACAGGCTGCTCCAGAGACTTCCTGCTCGTACTGCATCTGCTTGATGGCAGACCAAGTGCTTCCGTGCGCTGACTTGATTCTTGTCTTTGTTAGATTGGTGCCGTCAGAGCATCTCGGTAGAGACCCGATCAACATTTGATCAGTCGGGCGTCTAAGTCAACGGTGCGAGAGGCCAGGTGGGTGGGTTCGCTGCGGAAATGTGATGCTTGTCACATGAATGGCCCCGCAGGACATGTTGCGACCTGCGGGGCGGCGATATGAGCGGGAGTATCAGAGCGTGGCCATGACCTTTCTTGCAGCCGCTATGGTATCGGCAATGTCCTGTTCGGACAGCGCCGCTGTTGTAAAGCCGGCTTCAAAGGCCGACGGTGCCAGGTAAACGCCTTCCTTGAGCATGCCCTGGAAAAACTTCTTGAAGCGCTCGACATCGCAGGCCATCACCTGGTCAAACCGGGTGACAGAGCTTTCCTCGGTAAAGAAAAATCCGAACATCGCGCCAGCACTCTGCACCGTCAACGGGATGCCGGTGGCATCAGCGGCTTCTTTCAGGCCGTCGCGAACAGCATTGGTTTTCTCGGTCAGCCGGTCGTGGAAACCGGGCTCGGAGATTGCATTCAGTGTTGTCAGGCCGGCGCACATGGCCAGGGGGTTGCCGCTCAGGGTGCCTGCCTGGTAAACCGGTCCCAGTGGTGAGATGTGTTCCATGATTTCCCGTTTGCCGCCAAAGGCGCCGACCGGAAGCCCGCCACCAATTACCTTGCCCAGTGCGGTGAGGTCCGGGGTTACGCCATACAGCCCCTGGGCGCCGCCTAGGGAAACTCGGAACCCGGTCATTACTTCGTCGAAGATCAGCACGGTGCCGTGCTCGTCGCACACTTCCCGCAACCCCTCAAGGAAGCCGGGAACCGGCGGGATGCAGTTCATGTTACCTGCCACTGGCTCAACGATAATCGCGGCGATCTGGTCGCCCATCTCCCGGAAGCATTCCCGAACGCTGTCCATGTCGTTGTAGGTCAGCGTGATGGTGTGCTCAGCCAGGCTGGCGGGGATGCCCGGGGAGTTAGGTACGCCCAGGGTAAGGGCGCCGGAGCCTGCTTTGACAAGCAGTGAATCCACATGGCCATGGTAGCAGCCCTCGAACTTCACGATCTTGTCACGACCGGTGTAGCCCCGGGCGAGTCGAACGGTGCTCATGGTGGCCTCGGTGCCTGAATTCACCATGCGGACCAGTTCGATGGAGGGCACCAGTTCGCAAACCTTCTTGGCCATTTCGGTTTCGAGGGCTGTGGGTGCGCCATAGCCAACGCCCAGATCCACTTGGGCGTGCAGGGCATCCTTGATGCGCTGGTCGCCGTGGCCAAGAATCATGGGGCCCCAGGAGCCGATGTAATCGATGTATCGCTGGTCGTCTTCGTCGTACAGGTAGGCGCCTTGGGCGTGCTTGAAGAAAATGGGCGTACCACCGACACCGCGAAACGCCCGGACCGGAGAATTCACGCCACCGGGGATGTATTTCTGGGCCTGTTCGAACAGGGTTTCGGAGTGCGTCATGGATCTGGGCTCCTGTTATTCGGGA
This sequence comes from Marinobacter sp. CH_CUG1437-1, assembly GCF_037029655.1. Classification (NCBI taxonomy): domain Bacteria; kingdom Pseudomonadati; phylum Pseudomonadota; class Gammaproteobacteria; order Pseudomonadales; family Marinobacteraceae; genus Marinobacter; species Marinobacter sp. CH_CUG1437-1. The sequence continues at coordinate 131,973 of NZ_JAYMEW010000009.1, forward strand.
ATTGAAAAAAGTGGGTGATGGCTTGCGAACAAGCGCTCAAAGGCTTTGGCTCGCAGCTCAATCTCGTCGGCAGTACCGCCAAACAGGCCACCAACCACGGCAAGCATATCGGCCCCGGCGCGGATCAGTGGTTCTGCGTTTTCTGCGGTGACGCCGCCAATGGCCGTCAGTGGGCGCCCGAAACTCTTGGCTTCGGTTAACACGCTTGGGGCTGCAGCCGGTGCTCCGGGTTTGGTCGAAGACGTATAAAAGCGCCCGAAGGCCAGGTAGTCGGCGCCTGCTTTCAGCCCGGCGCGCGCCAAAGCCAGATCGGCGTGGCACGTTATGCCGATAATCGCCTCCTCGCCGAGAAGCGCGCGGGCAGCTGCCAGTGAGCCGTCGGTTTGCCCCATATGGACGCCGGCAGCGCCCACACGTTTTGCCAGATCCGGGTCGTCGTTGATCAGCAACGGCACACCGGCATTCCGGCAAACAGCTTGCAGGTCATTTGCCTGGGCAAGTCGTACCGCTATGGGCGCATGTTTCTCGCGATATTGTACCATGACGGCACCACCGCGAAGCGCTGCCTCGACCGATTCGATCAGTGTTTCGGGTGGCGTGAGCACGCTGTCGGTGATTGCGTAGAGGCCCGGACGAAGCCCCTTGCTCATCGTTCCCACAGAATCCCTCGATCCGGTACCGGTTGGCCTTTGCCAACGTCCAACGCGTGGAGTATGGCGCGATGGACGTAGTTCTGGGCCTGCGAGATGGCCGCGCGTGGAGACAGGCCCGAGGCTCTTCCGGCCGCAATGGCCGCGGCCAGCGTGCAGCCTGTGCCATGGTACTCGCCGCCGATACGTTCGACCTCCCATCGCATGGGGTCAGGTGCGTGATTGTAGAGGGTGTTGATAATGTGAACACCGGTGCCGTGCCCGCCGGTGGCCAATACCGATTCGCACCCGCTTTCCAACAGGTTGTTGGCAGCCTGGTCCGGGTTATCGCTGCCCCCGAGCATCGCCAGTTCAATACCGTTTGGCGTAATCATTTCTGCCAGGGGAAACAGCTTCTCTTTCATGGCGCTAACCAGCTCGTCATCGGCCAGGTCGCCGCCACCCGCAGCTTTGATCACCGGATCGGTAATCACGGGTACGCCTGGGTGTTCACGGATGAAATCCACCAGCACATCCACCACTGCCGCATTGCCCAGGGCGCCGGTTTTGATGGCGTGAATGGGGGTGTCGTCAGCAAGGCACCGGAGCTGCTGGCGAATCAGCTCGGCGGAGACCGGCTCGGCGCCATAAACGTTGCGCGTATCCTGAACCGTGAGGCAGGACAGAACGGGCAAGGGGTGGCAGCCCAACGAGGTGACTGCCTGAATGTCGGCCTGGATGCCGGCGCCGCCGGAGGGGTCGAGGCCGGAAAGAATCAGAACCTGGGGTCGGGTATAGCGTTTAATGACTCAGCTCCTCAAAACGGTTTGACAACAGCCAGGATGACGACGGCCAGAAGGATCAGGACCGGCAATTCATTGAACCAGCGGTAAAACACATGGCTTCTGGTGTTCTGGTCGTCCCGGAAGACCTTTACAAGGTGCCCGCAGTAAAAATGGTAAATGATCAGAATGGCCACCAGAAACAGCTTCGCATGCATCCAGCCCTGGCTGAAATAGCCGGTTACATTGTAACTGATCAGCCAGACACCGAAGACGACGGTTGCGATCATCGAAGGTGTGGTAATGCCCCGGTACAGCTTCCGCTCCATGATCTTGAAACGCTCACGGCCGGGCTCGTCCTCGCAAGCCGCATGGTAGACGAACAGTCTGGGCAGATAGAAGATGCCGGCGAACCAGCACACCAGAGAAATAATATGGAAGGCTTTCACCCACAGCATTCGTCAGCTCCGTCGGTATTGGTAATAACTCTCGATATCGGCTTTCAGAACCACGCCATAAACGCGTTGGATCATTGGCGCCACGTGACGTTGTACGTAAAGGGCCTCGGCATTGGTTGCATCGAACTGGTCCAGGGCCTCTTCCAGAGTGGCCTGGTACTGCACCGGGGCAACGTCACGACGATTGGCGGGAATGTCCATCAGGTCAATGGACTCCGGTGGTTCGATTTCCTCGTCGGCCACCAGTTTTTCCGTGTCTTCCAGATATCTCGCCAGGTCGACAGCCGGTAACAGTGCCGTGGGTCCGCTGCTGCCCTCAACCACCAGCCACTTTGGTTCCGATTTCAGGACCTTACGCGCCTCTTCCACCGTCAAGTGTCGTTCAGTACGCAGGATGCTGCGATCCATGATGGCGCCGACCGACACCCGGCGCAGGGCCTGGATCACGGGAGAATTCTGGTAGCTCAGCCCCTGGTTCTTGAGAATGGTGAGGAACAGCGATTTCTTGCCGAAGGCCTCGCTGGTCACCAGGCTCGACGTGGTAATAATCAGCATGCCCGGAAGGATGATGTTGGGGTTCCGCGTGAGTTCCATGAGTGCCATCAGGGCGGCGAGTGGTGCCTGGAGCACGGCCCCCATCATGGCACCCATTCCGAGCATCGCGTAAAAGCCAACCGACGAGGCGTGTTCCGGCAAAATCTGTGCGCCGATCAGGCCCATGGCGCCGCCCAGGGTTGCCCCCATGAACAGCGTCGGGCCAATCACGCCGCTTGGCATGCCCAGGCCGATGGAAAGCGAGGTAATGACCAGCTTGGCGGCGCCAGCACCCAGCAATAGCCAGAACGCCAGCTCACCGTTAATGGTTTCGTTGACGGTGTCGTACCCGATACCCATGGTTTCCGGAATGAAAATGGCGAAGGGCACCATCAGAAGGCCCGCAATGGTAATGCGCAACAAAACCGGACGGTGGTGGTGCTTGCCCATGGTGTCCACCAACTGGATAAACAGCGCGGCGGCGATGCCGATAATGACGGCAATGGCCAGTATCCAGGGGATCTCCATCAGCGAGTTCATGGTCAGCGCCGGCACGCTGAAGGCCGGTTCCGCGCCATACACTGCCTGAGTCACAATCGCTGCGCTCACGGCCGCCAGAATGATTGGCGTGAAACCCGCAATGGTGTATTCCATCATCACCACTTCCATGGCGAAAATAACCCCGGAGATCGGCGTGTTGAACGACGCTGAAATGGCCGCCGCACAGCCGCAGGCCACGAGCGTCCGGATGCTGTTGTTCGGCAGGCGCATCCATTGTCCCATCAGGCTCGAGAAGGCGGCACCCAGGTGCACTGCCGGCCCCTCGCGCCCCGCCGATTGGCCGCTGACCACCGTGGCCACCCCCGAGATAAACTGCACCAGGGCGCTACGCATGGAAATGTAGCCCTGGTGGTAGTTCAAACGCTCCATAACGTGAACGATCCCGACCTTGCGGTCGTGGGTAGCCAGCCGATGCATCAGCAATCCCAGCCCCAGGGCGCCGGCCAGGGGGAGAAGCCCCCGGGTCAGCAGGTCCAGTTCCTCGAAGGATTCGGAACCCTCTCCCGGCAGGAAATGTTCGAGCGGCCACTCGATGGCCAGGCGGAATACGAGTATGACGCCTCCGGTAAACAGCCCGGAGAGCAGGCCGAGCACGGCCAGTTGCGGTAATGCGTCAACACCGGACAATCGGCGCCGGAAAACGGGAATCAGATGCTCGGTAATCTGGTGCCAGATTTTCTGCATGAGGCCAGAGTTCCGGTGGATTCAGGTGGACGGTCAGAAAGATTCTGACAACATTGTAACGGTCGCCTTGAGGGCTGCAATAAGTCATTGGTTTATCATGGTAGACTACGGCGTCAAAGCTATTAATTCTGATACGACGTCGCTGGAGAAGATGGTGATTAAAGTAGGCATCGTTGGTGGCACCGGTTACACCGGTGTGGAACTGCTGAGAATCCTCGCGGTTCACCCTGAAGTTTCGGTCAGCTGTATTACCTCCCGGTCTGAGGCGGGCATGCCGGTAGCGGACATGTACCCGAATTTGCGTGGCCACTATGACCTGGCGTTTTCCGAGCCGGATGTAGCCGTGCTTGGAGGCTGCGACCTGGTTTTCTTCGCCACGCCTCATGGTGTGGCCATGCGAATGGTTCCGGAACTGATGTCGGCCGGCGTGCGTGTGGTGGATCTTTCTGCTGATTTCCGGCTTAAGGATCTTGATGTTTGGGCCAACTGGTATGGGATGGCTCATGAAAGTCCGGAATGGGCTGAAAAGGCGGTTTATGGTTTGCCGGAGGTGGTGCGAGATGAAATCCGGACAGCCCAGCTGGTTGCCAACCCCGGTTGTTATCCTACAGCGGTTCAGCTGGGCTTCCTCCCATTGCTGGAGCAGGGGCTGGTGGATCCTGCCCGGCTGATCGCGGACGCCAAATCCGGCGCCAGCGGCGCAGGCCGGCAGGGCAAGATTGGTATGCTGCATGGTGAGATTGGTGAAAGCTTCAAGGCCTATGGCGCCTCAGGGCATCGCCATCTGCCAGAGATTCGCCAGGGTCTGTCCGGGGCGGCCGGAAGTGATGTGGGCGTGACCTTCGTTCCCCATCTGATTCCAATGATCCGCGGTATTGAGGCGACGCTGTACGCGGAGCTGAAGAACCCGGCCGATTTTGATCGGCTGCAGACGTTGTTCGAGGAGCGCTTTGCGGACGAGCCGTTTGTCGATGTCATGCCGTTTGGTAGCCATCCGGAGACCCGAAGTGTGCGCGGGGCAAACCAGTGTCGTATGGCGCTGCACAGACAGGAGCATAGCAACATCGTGATTGTCTCTTCTGTCATCGATAATCTGGTGAAAGGCGCAGCAGGGCAGGCGGTTCAGAATATGAACATCATGTTCGGCCTTAAAGAAACCATGGGGCTTGAAGCCCCGGCGCTGCTGCCTTGATGCCCAGGGAAAGATCGTGAGCGAACAGCGAAAGCCGGCTGAAGAGTATGTCGTTATTCGCCATCGTCCCGGGTATCGCCTGCGCAGAACGGCCATCCTGCTGATTTTTACCGTTGTTGCGGCAATCGCCGGATATGCAACCGGCCTGGCTCAGGGTGGTTTCCGGTTTTCCAGCGCTGAGGAGTCAAACCAGGTGTTGGAGGATGAAGTCGAGGCCCTGCGAGAGGATTATCGCAAGGCCCGGCAACAGCTGATCAACCTGGAGCGAGGACGGGTCATAGATGAGCAGGCCCTGAATCAGGCTCGCAAAACCATTGTCGAGCTGGAAACCCGGATTGTGTCACTGCAATCGGACCTGACATTTTATAAAAATATCATGGCGCCATCGGAGACCAGCAAAGGCCTCCAGGTTGACAGTTTCACGCTGGTTCCGACCCGTAATCAGGATAGCTACGACTTCAAGTTGGTGCTGACTCAGGTCGGCAACAACAAGAGCTACATTTCAGGTGTCGTAGCGGTCAATGTCATCGGTTTGCGTGATGAAGAGAAAGAGGTCATCGCTCTGCGCGACCTTTCGGAGGACATAGCCGATCTCGGCGTGAAATTCCGTTTCCGGTATTTTCAGGACGTCGAAGGTTCCCTGAAACTGCCGGAAGAATTTGAGCCGCTGGAAATCCAGGTGGTAGCCCAGGCGGAAGGAAGAAAATCCTCGCAAGCCGAGCGCACCTTTAACTGGGACGATTTAACGGAGAACTGACATGCTTGGCAAGAAAAAGCAGAAGCCGCGCCGGCCCACTGGCCACTTTGACACACTTATTTCCTCACGAACGACTGTGGAAGGCGATGTGCATTTCAGCGGTGGGCTTCATGTGGATGGCCGAATTCGCGGGAAGGTGGTTGCCGATGAGGGCACAGATGCAGTACTGAGGGTCTCGGAGGTGGGCGAAGTGACGGGCGACATCAACGCGCCTCACGTCATCATCAACGGTACGGTAAATGGTGATGTCTACGCATCGGCACATCTTGAACTGGCGGAAAAAGCGGCCATCAATGGCAGCGTCTACTACAACCTGATCGAGATGGCGATGGGCGCCTCGGTGAACGGCAACCTGGTTCATCAGCGGGAGCCAGTCGGGCTGCTCTCCCAGGGTGCCAAATCTGCCGGTGCCGGCCCTAAACAGGCTCCTGCTGGTGATCAAACAGCGGAGCCCGAGGAATCGGGCGATGGTGGAAAGTCCGAATAGTTGATTGTTTTAGTCGGGAATACCATAATCGCGAGAGTTGTTCACGATTATCCGGAGGCGAACTTGAGCGCAGTTCAGCAACAAATGGCGACACCGCTGTTCTTCAGTGACAATGCCGTTGCCAAAGTACGTGAGTTGATCGAGGAAGAGGAAAACCCCGAACTGAAACTTCGCGTCTTTGTCACAGGTGGTGGCTGCTCCGGATTTCAGTACGGCTTCTCGTTTGATGAAAACCAGGATGAAGAAGACACCGTGATCGAGCGTGATGGCGTGTTCCTGCTGGTTGATCCGATGAGTTACCAGTATCTGGTGGGCGCCACGATTGATTATCAGGAAGGCCTGCAAGGGTCACAGTTCGTGGTCCAGAACCCTAATGCCAGCTCCACTTGCGGCTGTGGCAGTTCCTTCTCCATTTGATCCGGAAAACGTCAGGCTGGGTAGATGGCGCCCAGAATGCGTGGCCCGGCTGCTCCGGTGACTTCCGGGAGATTCCCGGGTTTTCCTTCCAGCGCCTGTTTTGCCAGCCATGCAAATGCCACAGGCTCTACCATCTGCGGGTCTAGCCCCAGTTCCGAGGTCAGTGAAAGTTGGGCCTCGGGCAGTGCCTTACCCAGCTCTTCCATCAAAAGCGGATTTCGCGCCCCGCCTCCGCAAACGTAAACTCGAAGGCCCCTGGTCTCAGGCAGTTGGTCGACGACGCTCGTAACGGTCAGTTGCAGCAATGTCCTTTGAATATCTTCCGCTGGAATCTCCGGATGGCGACCTACCAGTGTTCTGACCCAATCAAGATTGAACCTTTCTTTCCCGGTGCTCTTCGGGGGCGTCTTCGAAAAGTAGGCATCAGAGAGCATGTCTTCGAGAAGTTCCTGGTTGACCGAGCCCTCGAGGGCCCAATGGCCATCGCTGTCAAAAGGAAGTCCTGTCTGGTCCAGGCACCATGCGTCCATCAGTGCATTGGCCGGGCCGGTGTCGAAGCCGGTGGCCGGCGTGTTTTCACTGGCGGGGAGCCAAGTGATGTTGGCGATGCCACCGAGATTCAGAATGCAGCGGTTTTCCGTATTCGAGCTGAAAAACGCCTTGTGGAAGGCAGGAACCAAGGGTGCCCCCTGGCCTTTCGCAGCCATATCCCTCCGCCGGAAGTCGGCGACCGTCGTGACGTTCGTAGTTTCGGCAACCACGGAGGGATTGCCAATCTGGATTGAAAAAGGAGCCGTGCCGGAGGGTTGGTGCCGTATGGTTTGTCCATGGCTGCCAATGGCGCGAATCGCGGTTGGGTCAAAACCGGACTTTTGGATGACTTCGTTCGCGGCCTCGGAAAACAGCGTCCCGACGAGGGTGTCCAGCTCACCGACCTCGTCCGGTGCAGCCTGATTCTGGCTGGCAGCAAGCAGGCGATGGCGAATCTGGTCGGGGTAGGGAGTGGTATGCGAGGCGTGAATCGTTACGGTGTTGTTCTGGAAAGACACCAGCACGGCATCAATGCCATCCATGCTGGTGCCCGACATCAACCCTATCCAGGCTTCCATTCCTGGTTCAGTCGTCTGATGCCAGTGCGAGTTGCTGATAGCTCTCGCGGAAAACGTCGAACTGGGCGATTCGTTGTTCTGTGAACTGCTTGAATCGGGCCATTTCGGAGGACGGAATGGGTTTGGCATCCGGCAGCTTGACGGTGCGCGAGTTGCGCGGCGACCCGTTCAGCCTGAACTCGTAGTGCAGGTGCGGACCAGTGACCATGCCGGAGGAGCCGACGTGGCCGATAGTCTGGCCCTGCTTGACCCGTGTACCGTTCTTGATACCTTTGCCCAGGCGGCTCATGTGGGCATACAGGGTGGTGATGTTGTCACCATGCTGGAGGATAACGGTTCGCCCGTAGCCACCTTTCCAGCCGGCAAATTTAACCCGCCCTGAACCTGCAGCCTTGATGGGCGTTCCGGGAGGCGCCGCGTAGTCGGTACCTTCGTGCGGGCGGACAACGTCCAGCACTGGATGTCGGCGCTGCAGATTAAAGGGAGAGGAAACCCGGGCATTAATCGGGGTCCGCAGGAAGGCTTTGCGCATGCTTTTGCCGTCCGGCGCGTAGTAATCGGCATCGCCATTGCTGTCGGTGTAGAGCAGGGCGAGGTTTTCTTCGCCACGGTTAACAAATCGGGCAGACAGGATTCGACCGGTATCGAATTTCTCGCCGTCCAGGTAGAGTTCTTCGTAAACCACTTCGAACTGGTCGCCCTTGCGGACATCGTAGACGAAGTCGATATCCCAGCCGAAGATACCGGCCAGCTCCATGGTCAAACGGTCATTCAGACCGGCTTCCCGTGCAGCCAGATAAAGAGAGCCGTCAATGGTGCCTGATGCGAAAGCCGGTCGTGCCTCCGGTTTGCGAATTTCGGTCTCGCCGGTAAAGCTCTCACCGTTCTTTTTAATCTTCAGGGTTTCCAGGCGATTTCTTTGCAGATCAATCGCTGCAAGTGAGCCGTCATCGGTTGTTGCAAAGCGAATAGTCTCGCCCGCGTAGAGGCGCTGCAGCTTGTCTGCCTCGCCATCACCGTGAATAACAGAAAGCATGATGCCGTCATTGAAGCCCGCCTTCTTGAACAGGGAAGAAAGGGTGTCGCCGGACTTGATCGCGAAGGTTTGCCAGTCGAATTCGGGCTGCTTCGGAGCGGCAGTCTGTTCCGGCTCTGCAACGCTTACCTGTTTGCTGGCTTCTACAGCCATTTCTGGCGCGGATGCTTCCGGCTGGGTTTCTTTGGCTGCACCGGCTGGCGGTGTTGCTTCCACAGTTGCTGCGCCGGTTTCGGAAACAGTGCCCTGCTCCAGATCCAGGGAGTAGGACATCCGCTTTGCTTCAACGTTGCTGCTGGGGCTCATAAGAATGGCAGCGGTAACAACAACCGTGGCCGCAGCAGCAATGGTAATGTGAGTTTTGGGAAACATTTTTAGCACGTATCGCACCCGTTTTAATCGGCATTACGGCAGCTTGTACTACCTAATTAAAGCTGTTGTTCAAGTATAGTCCAACAGATTACCGTATAAAATGCATGCGGGACAGCGTGGAACATTACGGTTACTGTTCCATCCTCCGGATTTCTTTCGACAGCGTTGTTATAATACGCCGCCCTGTAAACTCGGTGTTGGTCAATTGCTGGTCAGCTAACTTTAACAGGGGAACAGGTAACTCACAGATTTCTTTTGTTGAACTCTGTAACTGGCAGAATTTTTTTCAGGATCAAAGCGGGGACGTGTTGTTCATGGCATCCATTGATGAAGCGTTGGCGATAATCAAGCGAGGCGTAGACGAGCTCATTCCGGAAGATGAGCTTATCGAGAAATTGAAAGAAGGTCGTCCGCTCCGGATCAAGGCCGGTTTCGATCCCACTGCGCCTGACCTTCATCTTGGTCACACCGTTCTCATTAACAAGCTTCGTCAGTTCCAGGATCTGGGGCACGAAGTGATGTTTCTGATCGGTGATTTCACCGGGATGATCGGTGATCCGACCGGCAAGAGTGCAACGCGTCCTCCTTTAACAGAGCAGCAGGTCGCCGAGAACGCGGTTAGCTATAAAGAGCAGGTGTTCAAAATCCTGGATCCTGAAAAAACGCGCGTCATGTTCAATTCCGATTGGATGAGCAAGATGAGCGCTGCAGATATGATTAAGCTGGCGGGCCAGTATACCGTCGCCCGCATGCTTGAGCGGGATGATTTCACCAAGCGCTACCGGGCTGAGCAGGCGATCGCAATTCACGAGTTCCTCTACCCTTTGGTGCAGGGTTACGACTCAGTTGCCATGGAAGCTGATGTTGAATTGGGGGGTACCGATCAGAAGTTCAACCTCCTTATGGGTCGTATCCTGCAGAAGCACTATGGGCAGTCGCCTCAAGTGATCCTTACCATGCCAATTCTGGAAGGGCTTGATGGTGTTCAGAAGATGTCCAAGTCTCTGGGGAACTATGTGGGCGTCAACGACTCGCCTGGCGAAATGTATACCAAGCTGCTCTCCATGCCGGATGATCTCCTGTGGCGCTACTTTGAACTTTTGAGTTTCCGGCCGCTTGCCGAAGTGGAAGGCTTTCGTGAGGCTGTTGCTGGCGGAGCGAATCCCCAGGACTATAAAAAGCTGCTCGCGGAAGAGATCATTACCCGCTTTCACGATGAGGAGGCAGCCCGAACTGCTCACAAGTCCGCCGGTAACCGGGTGGCGCTCGGCGAGATCCCTGATAATGTGCCGACTGTTGAGGTGTCATTGGAGGGGCAGGCCGAGATTCCGATGGCGGCAGTGCTTCGCCTCGCCGGTTTGGTAAAGAACGGGGCGGCGGCCAGGGATGTCCTGGGGCGCGGAGCGGTATTTGTCGACGGTCAGCAATTCGAAGGCGATCGGATGTTTGTAGAGGGTGATGATTGTGTAATCCAGGCGGGTAAGAAGAAGATCGCCCGTGTTCTGATTACTGCGTGACCGATTTTGGGCGATTTTGAGTTTTTTTCAGAATCGCCGTTGACACCCCCGGGCAGGTCTGTAGAATGCGCATCTCCTTCGAGGGGCAAGCCGCTTAAGCGGCTCCAAATTCGAAGGGCAACTGCTTGAAAGTGTTGAAGAAATTGAGTTTTAAAATTCTTCAGAAAGCAGTTGACAGGCAAGCAATTCACTGTAGAATGCGCGCCTCGAAATAAGCAGTAAGCCGGGTGATTTTTCGGCGCTTTCCGGGGACGGAAAACATCGAAAAATAAACGGTTGACAAGGTGGCGGAACGATGTAGAATACGCGGCCTTGATTGAGCAACAGCTCAAACGCTCTTTAA